>JAFYSZ010000001.1 GCA_017559135.1 Bacteroidales bacterium
TTCAAATTTAACATCCGAAGAATTATCAGAACATTGCAATATATTGCCAAATCCTGCCACAACATACGCAAAAGTATTAAGCAGATATAAGATAGAAAGATTAGAAGTCTTTGATATGCAAGGCAAAAAGGTAGAAGAAATTGCCGTAAATGATTATGAATATTACATAGGCGTGCAAAACTATAATAAAGGCACATATTTAGTAAACATAGTTACGCAAAAAGGCACTACGACAAAGAAAATGATTGTGCAATAAGAGAAATAAAAAAATAAATAAGCGAAATATTTAATATTTCGCTTATTTATTTAGTCTATTATGTAGGTATAATTTAATCCAAGATTGATTGTGTATTGAGTTTCAAGTCGATTGAAACCAAATTGGTAAGGAAGTGAAAATTCTATTCCAAATCCGTGGCGGTGATCCATGCTTATCATTAAGCCAACTTTTGGTGTGAGTCCAAATCTCCAACCGTTTTGTCCTTCAAAGTCTCTTAGATAGTACTCATCTGTTGATTCCTCGGTAGAAAGTGAATAATCATATCGTCCCCATATTGTTCCAATTCCTAAACCTACGTATGGCTTAATTCTTTCGTTAAAGATATAATAGTTAAAGTTTAAAATCATTGGTATTTGGTGTGAGGCCCAATTGTTTTTTGTTTGAAGAAACGGACGTTTTATTGCCATAGGAACGCAATAGTTATATCCAAATTCCAAACCTATTCCAAGTTTTGTTTCTTGCAATTGAAATTCCAACGCAAAGTGGCTTCCGTAGATATAAGTGTTGTTTTTTGCAAAATCTCCTAAGGCTATTCCTCCCATAGGTTTTATTTGCATAAATATATCATAAGGCTCTCCATTAGGCAATCGGTGTCTTTGCGAGAATGCACAAAGACTTGTTAGAATCAATGCTAATATTAAAATGTGTTTTTTCATAAAATTCTTTTTTGTTTTAATTACTTATTCCAAGAATCTTTTAATGTACAAGCACGGTTGAATACAAGACTGTCTTCTTTTGAGTCATAGTCTGTTGAGAAGTAGCCAAGGCGTTCAAATTGATACTTATCCAAAGGCTTGGTATTAGCAAGGAATTTTTCCATTTTGCAATTCTTTAAAACTTTTAATGAATCTGGATTTAGATTGTCAAGGAATGTTTTTCCTTCTTCAACCTTGTCTGGTGATTCGCTTTGGAATAGTCTGTCAAATAAACGAACCTCTGCTTCAACATAGTTGTTTGCATCTACCCAATGAATAGTTCCTTTGACTTTTCTTCCATCAGGTGTGTTGCCTCCGCGTGTTGCTGGGTCGTATTCGCAATGTATTGTTGTGATGTTGCCTTCGCTGTCTTTTTCTACTGAGGTGCATTTTACAATGTAAGCATAACGCAAACGAACTTCTTGACCTATTGCCATACGGAAGTATTTTTTAGGTGGGTTTTCCATAAAATCATCTCTTTCTATAAAGAGTGTCTTTGAGAAACTAACCTTTCTTGTTCCTGCACTTTCGTCTTCTGGATTGTTTACTGCGTCAAGTTCTTCGCTTTGTTCTGGATAATTATCAATAACTACTTTTACAGGATTTAAAACAGCCATTACTCTTTGTGCTTTTTTGTTTAAGTCATCTCTAAGAGCATTTTCAAGGCGTGTGTAATCAATTACGTTATCTCTTTTTGCAACTCCAATGTCTTCACAGAAGTTTCTAATACTTTCTGGTGTGTATCCTCTTCTTCTTAGACCGCAAATAGTCGGCATTCTCGGATCGTCCCAACCTGAAACGTAGTTTTCTTTCACTAATTGTAAAAGTTTACGTTTGCTCATCACTGTATAATTTAGGTTAAGACGTGCAAATTCGTATTGATGTGAAGGAAAAATATTTAATTGTTGGATAAACCAATCGTAAAGTGGGCGGTGAATGTCAAATTCTAAGGTACAGATTGAGTGAGTTATGTTTTCGATTGAATCACTCTCGCCATGAGCGTAGTCATACATAGGATAAATTGGCCAAACATCTCCTGTTTTGTGGTGATGTGTGTGAAGAATACGATACATTATAGGATCTCTCATGTGCATATTAGTATGAGCCATGTCAATCTTTGCTCTAAGAGTTTTACTTCCGTCTTCAAACTCACCATTTCTCATTCTTTGGAACAAATCAAGGTTTTCTTCAACGCTTCTGTTTCTATAAGGAGAATCTTTCCCTGGTGTTTGAACTGTTCCTCTGTTTTCTCTCATTTCTTCTAAGGTTTGGTCGTCCACATACGCCAATCCTTTTTTTATAAGCTCAATTGCCCATTGATAAAGTTGTTCAAAATAATCAGAAGCATAGTGTTCTTCTGCCCAATTAAAGCCTAACCATTTAATATCTTCCTTTATAGATTCTACATATTCAGTATCCTCTTTCACAGGGTTAGTGTCGTCAAAACGAAGGTTTGTTTTACCACCATATTTCTTTGCTACACCAAAATTAAGACAAATACTCTTTGCGTGTCCTATGTGTAAATATCCATTAGGCTCAGGAGGAAAACGAGTTATTATGCTTTTGTGTTTACCACTCTTTAAATCGTTTTCTATTATCTCTTCTATAAAATTAAGACTTGTTTTTTTTGCTATTTCTTCCTTTAATTCCATAACGTCAAACTATTTTTATTTGATTTTAGTTGCAAAAGTACGAAAATGATTTTTTATTTTTTAACTTTGCAACGATAAAAATGCAATATTATGTTAATAGTTGGCAATTGTTTAGTAAGTGAAGATATAAAAAATGAAGGATTTTCTTGCGATTTAACCAAGTGTAAGGGTTGTTGTTGTGTGGAAGGAGATGCTGGTGCACCGCTTGAAAAAAAGGAAATCGAGATAATAGAAAATCTTTTACCAAAAATAGAGCCCTATATGGAGGAAAAGGCTGTTGAAATAGTGAAAAAAGAAGGTTTTTGGCTAAAAGATGATGATGGAGATTTGTGTACAAACATTATAGACAATAAAGAATGTGTTTTTGTTAAATTTCAAGACGGTTTATCCTTGTGTGCAATAGAAATGGCATACAGAAATGGAGATATTGACTTCATTAAGCCGATTTCTTGTCATCTTTACCCAATTAGAGTAAAGGATTATGGAGAATTTCGTGCCTTAAACTATCATCGTTGGGAGATTTGCAAGGACGCTGTATGCAAAAAAGGAGAGAATCCTTTGTATAAAACACTTAAAGAGCCGTTAATTAGACGCTTTTCTGAGAAATGGTACGAAGAATTAGAACAAGCAATTGAAAAAGGACAAGATTATTAGAACTAAAATGAACAATACTGAAAAATTCAATAGTTTTAGAAAACAATATCCACTTTTTGTTTATGAGGATTTTAAGTATTCAATAGACGAAAAGGGATTGAAAATAGAATTTACTTTCGTTAACGGTGAGCATACTTTTTCTCCAACTCTTTTGGTAGAGAAAAAAGATTTCTTTTCTTTTTCTCATTTGAGTAAAGAGAAACTTGATTTGCTTGTTTTCAATATGGGAATGGTGGAGTTAATATCTTATTGGAAGGCTTTTTGTTCTCCAAGGGTTATTATTAAGCCTTTTGCATTGAAAAAAGAACAAATAGATTTCTATAAGAAACTTTACTATAACGGACTTGGCGAATTTTTCTATGTAAACGGCATAAACATCTCGCAAGAAGAGTTCTTAAACATAGAAAATGAGTCAGAGAATTTTACTTGTCCACAAAAATTTGAAACATTTGACCAATATATCGTGCCAATAGGTGGAGGTAAAGATTCTGTTGTTACAATGGATTTATTGCTTTCTGCAAATAGAGATGTCGTTCCTTTTATTATCAATCCAAGAGGAGCAACTGTGGATTGTTGTGCAATAGCAGGATTTAGCCAAGAGAAGACTTTGACTTGCAAACGAGTGATTGATGCTCATCTTTTGGAGTTAAATTCTCAGGGCTGCTTAAATGGACACACTCCTTTCTCTGCAATGTTGGCGTTTACTACGCTTTTGATTTCGGCAATCAGCAAAAGAAAATATATAGCCCTTAGTAACGAAGAGTCAGCCTCAGAATCCACAGTCAAAGGCTCAGAGGTAAATCATCAATACTCTAAAAGCCTTGAATTTGAAAACGATTTCAGAAATTATGTCTCAGAATTTATCTCGCAAGATTTTTATTACTTTTCATTTCTTCGCCCTTTGAGCGAACTACATATTGCAAAACTGTTTTCAAAGCTTGATTACAAGTCTGTTTTCAAGAGTTGCAATGCAGGAAGCAAACAAAACATTTGGTGTGGCAAGTGTCCGAAATGTTTATTTGCTTTTATAATTCTCTCGCCTTTTGTTTCAAAAGAAGAATTGATTGCAATATTTTCTAAAAACCTTTTTGAAGACAAAGATTTAGAAGAATATTTTTTACAACTCTGTGGAGAAAGACAAACAAAACCTTTTGAATGCGTAGGAACTGTAAGCGAGGTGAATGTGGCTCTTTCTTTGTGTTTGAGAAATAAAAGAAAGGATTTTGAAAATGATTATTTGATGAAAATATTTCAAAGAATTAGTAAAATAAATGAAAGAGTTAGCAAAATAAATGAAAGAGTTTTTTTTGAGTTGTCAAACAATCATAATTTACCTGAAAGAGATTTAGAAATTTTTTCAAATACTCACCTTGCAACTAAGCGTGCTGCACTTATAAAGCTCTTAAAACCTCATAAAATTGCAATACTTGGCTACGGCAGGGAAGGGCAATCAACCCACAAACTTATTAAAGAACTTTTGCCAGAGAAAGAAGTTTTGATAGCAGATGATAAATCTCCTTTGGCCGGTTGCACCTTGCAAGATGAATGCTTGAAAGACTATACTCTATACATTAAGACTCCGGGTATTTCGATGAAAAAATTACAAGGACTTGATAGAGAAAAAATCACTTCTCAAACAGATATTTTCCTACAACTATATTCTAATCAAACAATAGGCATAACCGGTACAAAAGGTAAAAGCACTACAAGTAATTTGGTTTATAAAATTCTTTTAGATCAAGGTTTTGATGTTCTTTTAGCAGGTAATATTGGCTTGCCTCTTTTAGAAATTATTCCAAATATAAAAGAAGACACAATAATCGTTGCAGAACTTTCGGCACATCAATTAGAATTTGTGCATTCTTCGCCAAAGGTTTCTATTTTGCTTAACCTGTTTGAAGAGCATCTTGATCATTTCAACGGATATGATGAATATAAAAACGCAAAGTATAATATCGCAACAAAGCAAAAGGTAAACGATAGTTTTATTTTTAACTCCGATTCTAACCAAATCAATACTCTGCTTTCACAAAAGCCTATTCTTTCAAATCTTTATGCGTTTTCAAAAGAAGATTACTCGCAAATAGAAGCAGACTACTTAAAAGGTGAACATAATAAGGCAAATATATATGCTGCGATGCTCGCTTGTGAAAGATTTGGTGCAGAAAAATCTTTGGCATTAAAGACTGCAAAAACTTTTTTGCCACTTGCTCATCGTTTAGAGTTGGTTTGCGAAAAAAATGGCGTAATTTATTACAATGACAGTATAAGTACAATTCCGCAAGCAAGCCTTGAAGCACTAAAAGCGTTGAAAAAAGTGCAAACTATAATACTTGGCGGAATGGATAGGGGAATAGATTATAGCCCTTTGATAGAAAAAATTCAAGATTTTGAGCTGAAAAACATAGTATTTGTAGGAGAAGCAGGCAGAAGAATGTACAAAGAAATGCAAAATAAAGCAAAAGAATTTAATATCCTTATTTCTGATGATTATAACAATATAGTAGAATGGTGTAGTCTCAATACAGAAAAAGGAAAGATATGTTTGCTATCGCCGGCAGCGAGTAGTTATGATATGTTCAAGAATTTTGAACACCGCGGAGAGGTATTTTCAAATTTAGTAAAGCAATTAAAATAACAAATCAATATGAATACAAGCAATATCACGATTTCCAATGAAGAATTGAAGTTTTTTAATCAATTAGCAAAACAATTTCCAACCTTACAAGCAGCAAGTACAGAAATTATTAAGCTAAAAGCAATTCTTTTGTTGCCAAAAGGAACAGAACACTTCGTAACAGATATTCACGGAGAGTACGATACGTTTAATCATATCCTTTCAAACGCATCGGGATCAGTAAAAAGAAAAATTGATGAGGTGTTTGGACACTCAATTTCAATAGCTGAGAAGAATCAATTAGCTACAATCATTTACTATCCTATGGATAAACTTAGTCAATTAAAGAATAAAGGAATAGTAAATGATGAATGGTATAGACTTACTTTGAATAAATTGGTAAAAGTCGCACGTCAAGTTGCAAAGAAGTATACTCGTTCAAAGGTTCGCAAGGCAATGGATAGCGAATACGCATTTATAATGGAAGAATTGCTAAATGAAACAACCTCAGATAAGCAAGCCTACTACGATTCAATCGTTGAAAACATAGTTGCTTTGAAACGTTCGGATAAGTTTATAGAATCTATATGCGGATTTATAAAAAGAATGTTGATAGACCGACTTCACGTAATAGGAGATATATTTGACCGTGGGCCAAGAGCGGCTGATGTAATGGAACTCTTGAAATCTCATCACGCATGCGACATTCAATGGGGTAATCACGACATAATTTGGATGGGAGCAGCCTGTGGAAATAAATTTGACGTAGCAGAAGTAATTAGATTGACAGCAAGATATGGCTCAGTTGATACAATCGAAGACGATTATGGTATAAATCTTATGCCACTTGTTACTTTCGCAATCAAAACCTATGAAAACGATCCCGCAATTCCATTTGTGCCAAAAGGAACAAAAGAAGAAAACTATCAAGATGCAAATGTGCGTTTGATGACAGTAATACATAAAGCAATAGCAGTAATAAGTTTCAAATTAGAAGGACAACTTGTGATGCGAAATCCTGAATTTGATATGTCTCATCGTCTTTTGCTTGATAAAATCAACTACGAAAAAGGAACAATTCACCTTGACGGCAAAGATTATGAACTAAAAGATGTGTACTATCCAACAATTGATCCAAAAGACCCATACAAACTAACCGAAGAAGAGGAAGAAGTAATAGAAAAAATAAGACAATCATTCCTTAACTCACGCCGTTTGCAAAGCGATGTATCGTTCTTGTTCTCAAACGGTGGCGTTTATTCGGTTTGTAACAACACTTTGATGCTACATGGCTGCATTCCAATGAAGAATGAAACCGAGTTTAAAGAATTTAACCACAAAGGTAAAATGGTAAAAGGCAAAGAATTGCTCGATTGCTTAGAACAAACCGTTAGAAACGTGTGGGTGAATCGTTTTAATCAAACAAACGATGACAGAGACTATTTCTGGTACTTGTGGTGTGGTGCTTGCTCGCCAATTTTTGGTAAACACCGAATGGCAACCTTTGAACGCTACCTAATAGATGCAAAAGAACAACAAGCAGAAATATTAGATAAATACTACACTTATAGAAACGATGTAGCCTTTTGCGAAAGAATTTTAGCCGAATTTGGACTTCATAACGAAAAAGCAAGAATTGTAAATGGACATGTGCCAGTTAAAGTGAAGAAAGGCGAAAGTCCAATAATGGCAAACGGCAGATTACTTGTCATAGACGGCGGAATGTCAAAAGCATATCAAAAAGAAACAGGAATAGGTGGCTATACTTTGGTGTCGGGTTCAAGCCGTTTGTTCTTAGTTGAACACGAACCATTCTCATCTCCACAAGAATCAATAGAGAATGAAAGTGATATTATTTCAAAGAACTATTTGATAGAACAAAGAACAGAAAATATTCTAATAGGCGACACAGAACTCGGAGACGAATTAAGAGAACAAATCTCCAACTTAAAGAAACTTATTTACGCCTTCAATGAAGGATTGGTAAAAGAGAGATAAAAGAGTAAAAAATCTGCAAAAAATAATCTGTATTGCATAAAAAACATACTTTTTTATGCAATACAGATTATTTTTTGCATAAAAATTCGTAATATTGCACCTGAAAAACGAGTTGAAAGATGAAAGCAATTATTTTAAATCAGCGAAAGGAACGTGATGAACTTGTTTCGCGTCCTTATTTGATGCGTAGAAATAATCAAAATGTAGAGGTGTTATTGAAAAGTCCTTTGATTAAGTTGATAACAGGTCCTCGCCGTGTTGGAAAATCCACACAAGCATTATTGATGTTGCGTAATAAAAATTTCGCTTACCTTAATTTTGATAATAATTCTTTATTGGAAGCCTGGAATTCAGAACTTGTAATGAGAATGTTAGATGAGGTTTATCCCGATTATGAATATATATTGTTAGATGAGGTGCAAAATCTTGAATCGTGGGATTTGTGGGTTAGTCAATTATATAGAATGGGAAAGAATTTAGTGATAACAGGTAGTAATGCAAAGATGCTTAGTAGCGAAATGGCAACTGTATTAACAGGAAAGTATGTTCAAATAGAGATGTTGCCATTTAGTCTTGAAGAATTTTTCGATTGGAATAAACTTGATTTACATTCGCCAAAATCGGAACAAAAAACAGATTTTATACTACTAACAGATGATTATTTAAAACATGGAGGTTATCCAGAGGTTGTTGCTTTGCGTCAATTATCTCATAGTTATCTTGATACTTTATTCGATTCTATTATATGGAAAGATGTGGCTAAGCGTCATAAAGTTCGTAATATTACAGACTTAAATAATCTTGCGATGTATCTTGTCTCTAATTTCTGTAATCCAATTAGTGCAAACGATTTGGCAAACGAACTTGGATTATCAAGTGTCAATACAACAAAAAAATATATGGATTATTTACACGAGCCATACCTTTTTTACTATCTATCACGCTATAATAATAAGCTTAAATTGATGCAAAAAGCACCACGAAAGGTTTATTTAGTTGATAATGGATTTATCACTTCTAAGTCTTTTTCTTTGAGTGAAAATCTTGGACGATTGCTTGAAAATCAAGTTTTCATAGAATTGTTACGCAGAGGCTATGATGTGGAAAAAACAATGTTTTATTATCGCTCACGCAATGATAAAGAAGTAGATTTTGTTCTTCGTAAGGCAAATAAAGTAGAAACTCTTGTTCAAGTATGTTATGATATGAGTAGCCCTAAAACAGAGAAACGTGAGGTGGAAAGCATTGTTGAATGTGCCGAAGAATTGAATTGCAATAATCTTATTATAGTAACATATAATGATAAAAGAGTTATAGAGAAGAAAGACTATAAAATAAACGTAGTACCAATATTAGAATTTTAATTAAAAAGCTTTTTGAAAAAATAAAACGCTCGTTTGCCTGAATAAAACCAAGACTCACGAGCGTTTTTCTTTATAATTAGAAAATCAATTCTTATTCCTCTTCCCATATCTTAATGGTTTTATCCTCTGAACCGCTGACAATTTTTGTGCCATCGGGAATATATGCTACGGACAAGACAAAATTAGAATGTCCCTCCAAGGTTTTAAGACATTGTCCTGTGTTTGCATCCCATATCTTAATGGTTTTATCCCCTGAACCGCTGATAATTTTTGTGCCATCGGGACTATATGCTACGGAACTGACACCATCAGAATGTCCCTTTAAGGTTTTAAGACATTCTCCTGTGTTTGCATCCCATATCTTAACGGTTCTATCCAATGAACCGCTGATTATTTTTGTGCCATCGGGACTAAATGCTACGGAATTGACCCAATCTGAATGTCCCTCCAAGGTTTCAAGACATTCTCCTGTGTTTGCATCCCATATCTTAATGGTTTTATCATCTGAACCGCTGATTATTTTTGTGCCATCGGGACTATATGCTACGGACCAGACATAATCTGAATGTCCCTCCAAGGTTTTAAGGCATTGTCCTGTGTTTGCGTTCCATATCTTAACGGTTTTATCTATTGAACCGCTGATTATTCTTTTGCCATCGGGACTATATACTACGGACAAGACACCTTCTGAATCTCCCTTCATGGTTTTAAGGCATTCTCCTGTGTTTGCATCCCATATCTTAACGGTTTCATCCGCTGAACCGCTGATTATTTTTGTGCCATCGGGACTATATGCTACGGAAACGACACTATCTGAATGTCCCTCCAAGGTTTTAAGGCATTGTCCTGCGTTTGCATCCCATATCTTAATAGTTTCATCATACGAACCGCTGATAATTTTTGTGCCATCGGGACTATATGCTACGGACAAGACACCATATGAATGTCCCTTTAAGGTTTTAAGGCATTTAAACTTACTTACATCTTGTGCATTCAATTTTTCAAATTCCACAAATAACGAAGTAAATACTACAATCAAACTAAAAATCTTAATTTTATTCATTTTCAATATCCTTTGCAAAGGTTAATAACTTGCCCCCAAAGGTATAACATTTTTTTTAAAGCACAAAAAAACATTAAATAAACTCTTAATTTCACAACTCAAAATTTACAGAGAAAAACCTTTATTTTGCAGAAATTTCATTTTGGGATTTTTGTGAAATTTTTTGCGAAAAATTGACGGAATTTAAGGTTGTTTTTTTGTAAATTTATGCTTTGGAAAAATAATTCAAAGAAAAATCTGAAAAAAGCAAAGAAATAATTTTCTAAAATCAAGAAAAAATTTTCTAAAATCAAGAATTATTTTTCTAAAATCAAGAAAAAATCACGCTAAATCAAAGTAAAAATTAGCGTTTTCAAGACTTTAAAAAGTTAAGTTATTGATTTAGTGTATTTTGATAACGGCTTATATTTTTAAAATTTGCGATTAGAAATATTAAAGTTGAAAATATCGCAAGCATTTGGGCTTAACTTGTGGAGAAAGTATTTTATTTTGCAATCAAAACGCTCGTAAGTCAATCTTTTCTAAAAGCCTTATGAGCGTTTTTTCTTTGAATTATAAAAATCAATTCTTATTCCTCTCCCCAAATCTTAATGGAGTTATCCCATGATGCAGAGAGTATTTTCTTGCCATCGTGAGAAAATGCTACCCAAGTAACGATGTCGGCGTGTCCTTCTAATGTTTGAAGACATTTTCCTGCTTCTAAATCCCATATTCTAATAATTTTATCTCTTGATGCTGAGATAAGTCTTTTCCCGTCGGGACTATATGCTACGCAGTATATCAAATCATTAACACTTCTTATGCTTAATACGCATAAGCCTTGATTTGAATCCCATATCTTTATGGTTTTATCATCTGATGCTGAAACTATTTTTGTTGCATCAGGATTATATTGAACAGTATTGATGATATTGTTGTGTCCTTCAAAAGTTTTTAAACATTGTCCGCTATTTGCATTCCATTCCTTAATTGTTCTGTCATCTGAGGCAGAGACTATTTTTTCTCCATCAAAACTATATGCTACTGAATTTACATAATCGCTATGTCCTTCTAAGGTTTGTAAACAATTTCCATTATTAGAATCCCAAATTTTTATGGTTCCATCGCTTGAAGCAGAGGCTATTTTCTTTCCATCGGGGCTATATGTTACGGAATTAACTGCTTTGCTATGTCCATCTAAGGTTCGTAAACATTTACCACTATTTACATCCCAAATTTTTATGGTTCCGTCATTTGAAGCAGAAATAATTTTTGTGTTATCAGGGCTAAATGTTGCTGATCTAACAACAGAGGTGTGTCCTTTTAAAGTGTGAAGACATTTTCCATCGCTTGCATTCCATATTTTAACGGTTTCATCGTATGAGGCAGAGACTATTTTTTCTCCATCAAAACTATATTGAGCAGAACGTAGCCATTCTGTATGTCCTTTTAAAGTTTTTAGGCATTTAAACTTACTTACATCTTGTGCATTCAATTTTTCAAATCCAACAAATAACGAAGTAAATACCACAATCAAACTAAAAATCTTTATTTTATTCATTTTCATCTTCCTTTGCAAAGGTTAATAACTTGCCCACAAATGTATAACAATTTTTTAAAAGCACAAAAAAACATTATACAAACTCTTATTTTTCACAACTCAAAATTTACAGACAAATATCTTTGTTTTAAAGAAATTTCATTTTGGAATTTTTGTGAAATTTTTTGCGAAAAATTGATGAAAATTGCGAAGTTGGGAAATTACTTCTTTATGGTAATTGGATTACTTCTTGAAGGTAGAAGCTCTACTTCTTTGAAGTAATTTTGAAAAACAAGGAAAAAATTTTATAAAATCATCAATAAATAATCTCTATTGCATAAATTTGATAATGTTGTTGAGGGATTGAAATGAGAGTTGTTGATGATATGGTATTTATTGCGATATTTCGTAAGGTAGAAAGTGATTTATGGATAGGGAATTAAATAATAAAAGGCGATTGAACTGAATCAACCGCCCTAATTGTAAATATAAAAAAATTATGAAAAAATTAAATTAATTCGTGGATTACTAATCCTGAACGAAGTTTTGGTTCGAACCAAGTAGTTTTTGGTGGCATAATGTTGCCTGAGTCTGCTATGTTGATAAGTTGTTGCATTGATACTGCGTATAATGCAAATGCAACTTTCATTTCGCCATTGTCTACTCTTCTTTGTAGTTCGCCAAGTCCTCTGATACCGCCTACGAAGTCTATTCTCTTAGATGTTCTTAGGTCTTTAATATCTAATACTTTGTCAAGTACATTGTTTGAAAGGATTGTTACGTCTAATACTCCGATTGGGTCGTTGTCATCGTATGTTCCTTCTTTTGCTGTCATTTTGTACCATTCTCCGCCAAGATACATTGAGAATTCGTGTAGTTTTGCTGGTTTGTAGATTTCTTTTCCTACTTTTTCTACTACGAATGTGTCGTTAAGTTTTGCTAAGAATTCTTCTTCTGTTAATCCGTTAAGGTCTTTTACAACGCGGTTGTAGTCTATGATTTTTAATTGTGAGTCTGGGAAGATTACTGCCATGAAATAGTTGTATTCTTCGTTGCCTGTGTGATTTGGATTAGAGGCTCTTCTTTCTTGTCCTACTCTTGCGGCTGCTGCTGTACGGTGGTGTCCGTCTGCAACGTAAAGTGCTGGAATTTCTTTTTCAAATATTTCTTCTATTCTCGCAACTGTTTTTTCGTCTTCTATCACCCAGAATGTGTGTCCAAAGCCATCTTCTTTTGCAACGAAGTCATAAACTGGTTTTTCGTTCTTTACGATGTTTTCAACCATTTGATCGATTTCTTGGTGTGCAGGATATGCAAAGAAAACTGGTTCTACGTTTGCGTTTGTGATGTTTACGTGAATCATACGGTCGTCTTCTTTGTCTTTTCTTGTAAGTTCGTGTTTTTTAATCACGTTATTGAAATAGTCATCAACGTGTGCACAACCTACAATACCGTATTGTGTACGTCCGTCCATTGTTTGGGCGTAGATGTAAAGTTTTGCTTTGTCGTCTTTTACTAACCAACCTTTTTGTTTGAAGTCATTGAAGTTTTCTACTACTTTATCGTAAACTTCTTGTGAGTGTTCGTCTATTCCTTCTGCAAGGTCTATTTCTGCTTTCGTTACGTGAAGTAATGAATATTGGTTTCCTGCTGCTTCTACTCTTGCTTCTGCTGAATTCATTACGTCGTATGGACGTGAAGCTAATTGTGCAGCGATTTCTACTGGTGGTCTTAAACCTCTAAATGCTTTTACTCTTGACATATCTTTATGTTTTTATCGTTAATAATTCAAAAAAACTTTGCAAATATAGGCATTTTTTTTACATTTGCAATTTATTTAAAGTATTTAAAGATTGAAAACTAAATTTAAATTCAAGATATTACTATTGATGTTGGTGGTTTTTTTGGCTTTTTCCTCTTGTTCTACCACTAAGGACAAGTGGATAAATCGTCAATATAATAGTATTGTGGCTCATTATAATGCTTGGTGGAATGGAAACGAAGCATTGAAAGAAGCTGTTAAGACTTTGGAGAAAAATCATAAGGACGATTACACCAATATTTTGCCAATTTTTAAACTTGGTTCGCAAGAAAACGTTGCTTCAATCAAGTCAAATACTGACAGAGCATTAGAAAAAGGGAGCAAAGTCATTCAAAAATATTCTATGAAGTTCTCTGGCGTGGAGAAAAATCCTCAAATAGATGATGCTTATCTATTAATGGGTAAGGCTTGCTTTTATTCTCGTGATTACAATGCTGCTTTGGCAACTTTTAATCTTTTGATTGCTCAATACAAAGATAGAAAAGAGAGTTACGAACCTATGATTTGGCTTGCTTTGACAAATAGCAAAATGGGAAATCATAGCGAATGTGATATTTTACTTGACCAAGTGAAAAATAAAATAGACGAAGGAGCGGCTCCGAAGTCGTTACGCAATTTTATGAATTTGGTTTATGCTGAAAATGCTTTAAGTCAAGGAAAGAATGCTTTGGCTTTGGAATATTTTGCAAAAAGAAAATTCTCGTTTGAAAGGAATTTAAATACTCGATTGATGTTTATCAAAGGGCAAATCTATCAAAAAGCAGAAGAATACGAGTATGCTACAAAATTATTCAAGAAAGTTGCACGCCGAGCAGGAGAATATGAAATGGAATTTGCTTCTCGCTTAAATATTGCAATGTGTTACGATCCTAAGACAAGCAATAGCCGTCCGATTATCTCTCGTTTAGAAAAAATGTTGGAGGATAAGAAAAATGTAGAATATAAAGACCAAGTTTATTACGCATTAGGAGAAGTTTATTTTAGAGATAAAAATGTAGATAAGGCCTGTTTGCAATGGGAAGCAAGTTCTGCGGCTTCTACTTCAAACAAAATTCAAAAGATTACCTCGTCTCTAAGGGCTGCAAACACATATTTTGATTTATTAGAGAAGTATGAAAAGGCACAAATGTACTATGATACGGCTCTTGCGGTGATGGACAAAAATCATGAAAGTTATAAAACGATA
Organism: Bacteroidales bacterium; assembly: GCA_017559135.1. Classification (GTDB taxonomy): domain Bacteria; phylum Bacteroidota; class Bacteroidia; order Bacteroidales; family P3; genus Onthomorpha. The sequence continues at coordinate 14,848 of JAFYSZ010000001.1, forward strand.
GAAAGTCGCCAAAAAGTTTTAACAAACTTAGTTACAAATCTCAGATGTGTGGAAAGATGGGATAGTTTGCTTGCTATGAGCGTTATGAGTGAGGCGGATTTGAATGCAAAAATTGATTCTTGGATTGCAGAATACCGCAGAATACAAAAAGAAAAGGAAGAAGAAGCAAAGAAAGCAAAGGCTTTGGCGGCAAGTATGGCAGGAATGACAAACTATTCGCAGTTTAACAACAGAAATTCTTGGTATTTCTACAATAGTTCTACCGTTCAAGTTGGGCAATTGGAGTTTAAAAGAATTTGGGGCGATAGAAAATTAGAAGATAATTGGAGAATAAGCCACAAAGAAAGTGAATTTGATTTTGAACAAATGGCAGAAATGGTAGATGAAGAAGGAAATCCTATTGATTCTACCTCTTCAAAGGGCGGAGCGAAAGCAAAAAATAACGATCCTGGCACAAGAGAATACTATACAAAAGATATTCCGTTTTCAGAGGGAGCAAAAGACACTGCAAATGCCGAAATAGCCGAAGCACTCTTAGCAGCAGGATATATTTACTATCAAGGACTGTCAAATTATGGCAAAGCAATAGAAACATTCTTGGAATTGCATCGCCGTTATCCGACACACAAAAATGTATTGCCTTCGTCTTATCATTTATATCGCATTTACGACAAGATAGGTCAGTATCCAAATTCAAATTTCTATAAAAACAAAATTCTAAATGAATATCCCGACAGCGAATTTGCTATGATGATAAGCAATCCTGACTATTGGGAAGAATTAGCAAAGAGTAACGAAAACGTAGAAAAGATGTACGCCGATGTTTACAATACTTATCTAAAACATAGTTACGAAGAAACAATCACAAAGAGTGAAAAAGCAATAGATAGTTTGAAGATTGGTCCATATATTCCGAAGTTGCTTTACATTCAAGCCTTAGCGAAAGGAAGGATTTATGGAATAGACACCTTGGCTATGGACTTGAATCTAATACTTCATAATTATACTGAAAGCGAAATAGCACCTATGATAGAAAGTCAGTTAAAACACTTAGCCGCTGCCTATCCCGATGGGAAAATAGACTTAACCTACACTCCAAAACAACAAGAAGACGATAGCGATTCTAAGAAAAAAGACGATAAAACAAAGGATAAAGAAACAAAAGACGAAAATGTAAACAAAGAAGATATACTTGATGCCGAAACATTAGTGTTTAGATACCGAGATATGAAGCATTACTATGTTTTATTGTTTGATGAAGACAAAATTGACGCAATTGAGTTGGAAAAAAGTATAAATTCTTACAATGACAGCGTGTTTGCAGGAGCAAATCTCAGCACAATGGCAATGCTTTTTACTATGACAAAACAATTGCTTAGAGTAAAAGAGTTTGCAAACAAAGAACAAGCAATGCAATACTATAATGCAATGCAATCAGAAGGCTCGCCACTTTCGGTTTATGATAGAAAAAGTTTTGAACACTTTGTGATAACAACACAAAACTATCCTACATTTTTCAATAGACAAAATATTCAAGCATATTTAAAGTTTTTTAGTTTGATGTATTTAAAAAATTAAAAAAGATATGAAGCAAAGTTATTTATTATTCTATTTTTCCAAACTCAGCATATTTGCAATGTGTATTTGTTTCGTTGCGTTATTTGCAAGATTCTTTGTGCCTGTTGAGTTTTTAAGCGAAAACTTACCTTATTACATTGTTATGTTTTATGTTTTCACAGCCTTGTGTTACGTATTCTTATACAAAAACAGAAAAACTAACTTTGTACCAACATTTATGATAACAAAAATTCTGAAATTCATAGTTTATCTATTTGTTTTAGTGATAATATTTTTATTAGACATTGAAACAAATGTTAAATTTGCAGTTTCGTATTGCGTAATCTTCTTTTTATTTTTGATTTTCGACACAATAACGATAAATCAACTTTCAAAAAGACAAGTAGAGGAAGAAAAACAATTAAAAAATAAAGAACAAAATGAAGAATAGAGACTTAAAAAAACACGTAGCATTATTATTCTTGACTACATTAGTGTTTTGCTCTTGTCAAGAAGAATTTCCACAAGATGATCTCATAGAAGGAAAATGGAAATTAGAGAGTGTGGTAAATGATGCAAACGCTTTGGAATGTGAAAAGCAAGCATACTTTGAATTTTCAAAGTATACATACGATGATGCAGAGAGAAAACTCTACAAAGTGAACTATTGCGACATTCCAGAAGACGCAGAAATACCCGAACCGATAGTAATTGAAAACGATTATTCGATATTATTGGATACTCTCATAATTGTGGACGAAAAAAGAGATACAAAAAAATACATTATCGAGCATATCAACAAAGAAACCATGACTTTGCTCGACAAATATCGCAATCCAACAAATTATGTAAGAGTAAAAGAATAAAAACTCTTAGAATTGGAAAGTTGGGGACTTTGGGGATTATTCTTAGGTAGCTTTTTAGCATCAACAATCATTCCATTCTCTTCGGAAGCCTTGCTTTTAGGAGCGGTAGCCCTTGGAGAAAATATTTGGTTGTGTGTTTTTGTGGCAGCGGTCGGCAATAGCCTTGGTGGAATAGTTTCATTTTACTTAGGACGCTTAGGAAAATGGGAATGGTTAGAGAAATTCTTCAAAGTAAAGAGAGAAAAAATAGAAAAAAACCAAAACAAAATCAGTCGATTCAAAGAAATAGCGGCACTTTTTGCTTGGTTGCCGATAATAGGAGACGTAATAGCGATAACATTAGGCTTTATGAGATTTTCCCCTCTTTTATCTTGTCTTTTAATGACGGTAGGACGATTTGTGAGATTTGCAGTTGTAGGAGGATTACTAAGTTTAGTTTAAAAAATAGAAAAGAAGAAATGAATTTTAATACAAAAAACATAATTATACTTGCAATTTTGACTTTGCTACCTTGGTTTGCAAAATCGCAAGAGATGTATGTAGAAGATAGTTTAGAGTTTGAAATCGGTGTTTTGCGACTTGATATAGATAAATTGCACGAAGAAATCGCAAACCTCAAAGACAAAAATGAGAAATTACGCAATAGAAACAAAGAACTCTTGCTTACAAACGACACTTTGACGGTTGTAAACTCCGAAATTCAAAAACAATTACAAGAAAAGAATACCTTATTAGAAGATAAGATTAAACTTTTGCAACAAAAAGAGATTCTCTTTGCAGAAAAAGAACAAGTATATAAAGATGCAATTAGTTCTTCAAACGTAGATAAAGCAAAAGTAGAGGGATTGCTTGAAGCAAAGAACGCAAACCTTGAAGGCAAGGACAGAGAGATACAATTGCTTCAAAAAAACATTAACGAAAAAGAAAATTACATTTCTACAAAAGACGCACAACTACAAAATATTTCCGAAGAGCGGGATAAATATTTCAGAATGTCCGATACGCTAAGAGAAAAATTGAAAGCGGCTGAAATAGTCATTATGCAAAGAGAAGAAGAGTTGAAATACACTCGTCAAAGAGCCGAAGCAGCCGAAGAAAAAGTAACTTTGGCAACAAATCGTAAGAAAAAAGTTCGTGTAATTCAAGGAATGGCAATGCGATTGTATCCAACGCCAGAATGGACCATACAACCAAGAGTAGCAAGCAACGGAGTAACACAAAATACCATACTAAACAAAAATTCAGGTAGCGTAGATTTTGATTTAATCGTAGGAGCCTCAATGATGCTCTATGACTTAACAAAGCCAAATGGTAAATTCTCACAAGATGTAGGACTTTACGTTGGCTTTGGTGGTAATAATCTTTTTAAAAACTTTTATGTAGGTCCTTCATACAAGTTTTTAGATTTTTTTCATCTCACAGCAGGGATAAATATCGCACAATACGAAGTGCTTGCAGATGGTTGGAGCGAGGGAGATGTGCTTCCTGATGGTTGGGCAATACAAACAACAAGAGAATGGAAAGTTACAGCGTTTATTTCTCTAAGTTTTGATCTTGATTTCATTTCTTACATCGGCAAAAAATAAGACTTAAAAGATGAAAACCCTTATAAAAAACGTATATCTTTACAATAAAACTGTTGATATACTGATAAAAGACAACCTAATCAATAAAATATCCGACACAATAGAAGACAAAGAAGCAGAAGTCTTTGATGCAACAAATCTTGCAGTGCTTCCTGCTTTTTATAATATGCACGCACATTCTTCAATGAGTCTTTTGCGAGGATTTTGCGAAGACCTACCTTTGTTTGATTGGCTAAACAATATCTGGAAAAGGGAAGCAACACTTTCTGCCGAAGATATTTACAACGGAACACGCCTTGCAATCTTAGAAATGATTAAAAGCGGAACAGTTTTCTTTGCAGATATGTATTGGCATCACTCAGAAATTATTAGGGCTGTTGAAGAAATGGGAATAAGAGCCAATGTCGGAATATGTTTTATGAACTCTTTGGGTAGAAAAACAATAGAAGAAAACTTTGACTTTGCAAAAAATCCAACAATTACAAAGCCTTCCTTGGTTAGTCTTTCAATAGCACCGCATGCAATCTACACTTGCGATAAGGATTTGTACAAAGAATGCTACTCTTTTGCAAAAAAACACGATTTAATCTTTCACACACACCTTTCCGAAACGCAAAAAGAAGTAGAAGACTCTCTAAAAGAAAACTCAATGCGTCCTGTGGAATACTTAAACAGCCTTGGAGTATTAGATTCTAAAACATTGCTTGCTCATTGCGTTCATTTATCGGAAAAAGAAGCCGAAATAATTTCACAAAACGGTGCAACAATAGTACATAACCCTTGTTCAAATATGAAATTAGCCTCAGGCGTTTTTGATTCTCGTCAAGCAAGAAAATACAACTGCAAAATAGCACTTGGAACAGACGGAAACTCCTCAAATAACAACCTTTCGATGATAGAAGAGATGAAAATAGCCTCACTTCTTGCCAAAGTACATTACTTAGACAGCGAAGAAGGAAATTCAAACACAGTTTTCTCTTGGGCAACAAAGAATGGAGCGGAGGCAGTCGGCATAAACGCAGGCGAAATAAAAGAAGGAGGGGTAGCAGACTTGATGTTTGTTAATATTGACAACGAAAAAATGCAACCAAACTACAATATAATTTCAAATCTCATATATTCGGCCGATACAAGTTGCGTAGATTCTCTAATGTGTGATGGAAAATTTGTAATGAAGCACTATTACGTAGAAGGCGAAGAAGAAATTATAGAAATAGCAAAAAGATATAAATAAAAAAATGAGAAAAATCGCACTATATTTCCTTTGTATAATGGTAAGTCTTTACTCTTTTAGTCAAGGAAAAGAAAGTATTCAATGGATAAAAGTAGAAGGCGGTACATTTCTTATGGGGTGTAAAGCAGGCGAAGAAGACTGTTATCCCGATGAAATGCAACATAAAGTTTCTTTATCAACATTTTATATCTCAAAATACGAAATAACCGTAGCACAATACAGATATTATTGTGAGCAAACAGGCAAATCAATGCCACAAGAGCCCGTTTTCGGTTGGCAAGACAAAGCTCCGATAGTAAATGTTACTTGGCAAGAGGCAAAAGACTATGCAAAATGGGCAGGAGGTAGGCTTCCAACCGAAGCAGAGTGGGAATTTGCAGCACGAGGTGGCAATAAAAGTAAAGGATTCAAATATTCGGGAGGCGATAACCCTTTGGAAGTAGGTTGGTGCTTTGAAAATGCAGAGAAAACCACTCACCCCGTTGGCGAAAAACTTGCAAACGAATTAGGAATCTATGATATGAGCGGAAATGCTTGGGAGTGGTGCGAAGATAATTATGAAATATATTACTACAAACATAGTCCAGAAAAAAATCCCAAAGGACCCGCAACAGGATTAGGCAAAGTAAATCGCGGAGGTTGTTATAATTTTGATTATCACTTGATGAAACCCTCGCATCGCAGAGGAAGCGGAGCCGAAAGCACAGGCACAGGCACAGGATTTAGAATTGTGAAATAAAAAAATAAAGATATGGAAAATTTTACAGATTATTTGTTTTGGAGTATTATTGTTCTAACAATAATATGTTTTGTTTTAGGCTGGCTTTTTGGTAAAAAGTTTGTTTTAAACAAAGTAAAAAAAAGGGATTTTGCTGATACAGACATTGAAAATCAAATCAAACGATACGAAAAGAAAAGAAAAATTTGGAGTTTCTTGTTGATTGCTTACTTTGTTGTGCAAATAGTGATAAAAATCTCTCTTCACAGAGCAGGAGATGTTTACATCTATTCTTTAATGCCTGTTTTTGCTTGGTTCTTATTATATTATGCAGCTATTTATCGCTATTTAAAAAATCTTAAATAAGGAAAATATTTAACTATTAAACTCTTGGTGTTTGTAAATTATGTATATGCCAAGAGTTTTTTTTATTGTTTTTCGTTGTTTATAAATCTGCGAAAAAAAACTCTAAGAAATAGAAAAATATTTCTATGAATAAAAAAAATAAAACAAAGAAATATTTTTCTAAAACAAAGAAATATTAAACGAAAACGCAGAAAGCATTTTTGCTCTCTGCGTTTGATGAAAAGAAATGAGCATTTACTCGCTTTTTTTATTTGATTATCTCAATGCTTCGGCTGATAAAGTTGTCTAATGCTTCGCCTTTTAATAGTCCTTGTCCTAAAAGTGCAAGGTCTTTTAATTGAGATAGACTTTGAGTTTGCTTTTCTGTGTCGCTTTCTCCAAGAATTTGAGAAATGATTGGGTGATTTACATTAACAACAAGGTTATAATGTTCAGGCATTTCTCCATAGAAAGAAGCCATTCCGCCTCCGCCCATTTCCGCCATTTCTTTCATTCTTCTCATAAACTCATTTTGAGTTATGGTTAGCGGTTTTGCGTTTTGTTCAAGGCTTTCTGGTTGAACTGTAAACTTGTTTTTATCAACGATTGCTTCAACTAATGTTTTTATTTTTTCGGTTTCTTCTGCCGAAAGTTTAGAAGGAATTACTTCATCTTTCTCTATTAGTTTTTCTATTGTCTCTGAGTCAATTCTTGCAAACTTTGCGTCTGTGAATTTATGTTCTAAGGTTTGTATAAAGTGATTATCTAAGATTCCGTCCATTAAAAGCACATCGTATCCTTTGTCTTTTGCGGCTTTTATGTAAGAGAATTGTTCGTCTGTGTTGTTTGCGTAAAGGTAAACTACTTTTTTGTTTTTGTCTGTTTGGATTGCTTCGATTTTTGCTTTGTATTCCTCAAATGTAAAGTAGTTTCCTTCTGTGTTTTTCAACTGACAAACCTTTGACATACGATCATAGAATTTTTCATCGCTGATCATACCATATTTAATGAAGATTGACAAGTCGTCCCACTTCTTTAAAAATTCTTCTTTGTCGTTTTTGTACATTTGTTCTAACTTTTCAGCAACTTTTTTAGAGATGTGAGAAGAGATTTTCTTTACATTTCCATCGGCTTGCAAGTAAGAACGGCTTACATTCAAAGGAATATCTGGTGAATCCAATACTCCACGAAGAAGCATCATATATTCTGGTACTACACCCTCAACACTGTCGGTTACAAAGACTTGATTGCAGTATAATTGTATTTTATCTCTATGTGGATCTATGTTTTTCTTAACCTTAGGGAAGTAAAGCACTCCTGTAAGGTTGAAAGGATAATCTACATTCAAATGAATATGGAACAATGGCTCGTCAAAATTCATTGGATATAGTTCGTGGAAGAATTTATTGTAGTCTTCGTCTGTTAATTCGCTTGGTTTTTGTTTCCAAAGAGGGTTTGTATTGTTGATTATTCTATCTTTTTTTACTTCAACTCTTTTAGGTTTTCCTTCTTCGTCCTTTTCTGTTTCAGAATCTTCCCAATCTGTTTCCTCTCCACAACGAATTGCAATTGGCATAAACTTACAATATTTCTCCAAAAGCGATACTATTCTGTGCTCTTCAAGAAATTCTGCTGATTCTTCATCAATGTGCATTATGATTTCTGTTCCTCTTTCTGCTTTTTCAGTCTCTTCAATAGAATATTCTGTGCTTCCATCACATGTCCAATGCACAGCAGGAGCGTCTTTAAAGGTTTTTGTTTTTATCTCCACCAAATCGCTCACCATAAATGAAGAAAAGAATCCTAATCCGAAGTGTCCTATAAGTCCATTGGCTTCTAATTCACTTTTTCCTTTGTATTTTTCTACAAATTCTTCTGCTCCCGAAAAGGCAATCTGTGTAATATATTTCTCAACTTCATCTTTGCTCATACCAATTCCTCTATCGATAACCGATAGTGTCTTTTGGTCTTTGTTAATCTTTACATCAATTGTTAAATCTCCTAATTCGCCCTTAAATTCGCCTAATGAAGCAAGGGTTTTTAATTTTTGAGTTGCATCAACAGCGTTACTTACAATTTCTCTTAAAAAGATTTCGTGGTCAGAGTAGAGAAATTTTTTGATAACAGGAAAGATGTTTTCTGTTTTTACGTTAATTGTTCCTTTCATATTTTGATATTTTTTTGTTTTTCTTTATTTAAATTCGACAATTTAGTGGAAAAATTTGTTCCAAATGCTTTTCGCTGACAATTTGTCATAATTTTTTTATTTATATTTGCAGAAAAATTTTTGTTATGCAAAATACTACAAAAGAAAATAGAAAATATATAGGTTTTTTTGGAAGAACAAATGTAGGGAAAAGCACTCTTGTTAATGCTCTGACAGGGCAAGAAGTTGCGATTGTATCACAAGAAAAAGGTACAACTACCGATGTTGTAAAGAAAAATATGGAATTATTCTCCTTTGGTGCGGTTGTGGTTGTAGATACTGCTGGTTTAGATGATGATACCTTGCTTGGAGAAAAAAGAGTCAAGGCTTCTTTGCATGCTCTTACGCAAATGGATTTAGCAGTCTTGATTGTGAGCGAAAATAGATTTGATTCTTTGGAAGAATCCTTTATAGAAAAGTGTAAAAAGTACGATATTCCTTGTGTGATTGTTTATAATAAAGCAGATATTTGCCCTGCGAAAGAGGAAATTAAAGAAAAAATTGATATTGAATTAAAGAATCATTCTTCCGATTCAATGCTTTTGCTTTCGGATATTTTGTCAAAGACTCTTAAAGCAAAGCAAGGAGAGACTAAAACCCCACTTAAAGGAATTGTTTCAAAGGGTGATGTTATTCTTTTGGTAACACCTATTGATAGTGCTGCACCTGCGGGTCGTTTAATCTTGCCACAAGTTCAGTTGATTCGTGATGTTTTGGATAAAGATTGCGTTTGCGTTGTGGTAAAAGAAACGGATTTGGAAATGGTACTAAAAGAAAAAAAGATAATTCCCGATTTGGTAATTACCGATTCAAAGGTTTTTGATTTTGTAGATAAGATTGTGCCAAAGCAAATAAAACTTACGAGTTTTTCTGTGGTGTTGGCAAGAATGAAAGGGGCGTTTGAACAATATATTAAAGGTACTCCGTATTTGGATAAACTTAAAGATGGAGACAAAGTCTTGATGTTAGAAAGTTGTACTCATCAACCAACTTGCGAAGACATAGGAAGAGTGAAACTTCCTATGTGGATAAGTAAATATACGGGTAAGAAATTGGAATTTAGTGCTGTTTCAGGACTTTCTGATATAGAAACACCGCTTACAGACTATGCTATGATAATTCAATGTGGTGGTTGCGTTGCGACAGAGACTCAAATAAGAAATAGACTCTTGCCAGCATTGGAAAATAACGTGCCTGTAAGTAATTATGGCTTGGTTATAGCCTACATTCATGGTATTTTTGAGCGTGCAACTGAAATCTTTAAGTAAAAAATTTGGCAAATAATACTAAAAAGAGTAATTTTGACGAAAAAATAAGAGAGATGAAGAAACTGTTTTCAATATTATTTTTAACAATTATGTTTTCTTCTTGCAATAAGGTATTATATACGCATTATGATTACCAAGATGTGGTATATACTTACGCAAAAGAGATGGAGAAATTCCAAGATAAGGATTTTAAAAACATGGCTAAGATTTTTTCTCCTATCGTTAAAGAGCCTCAGGGAGAGAATCTTGTACCTCCTCCTGGCACTTATGCTGATTATGCTTACCTTTTATACAAGAGAGGAGAGAGAGATGAAGCTAAAACTTACTTTGAAAAAGAATATTTAACTTATCCCGAAAGTAAAACATACGTTCAAACTTTAATGGAGAAATTAGGATTATGAAAAAGAAGACTTTATATATTTTATTCTTAGTTGCACTTTTAAATAGTAGTTGTTCTGTTTTAGAAAAGTTTAAAAAAGAAGAACAAGGTCCTCAATTAACAACAGAAGATGTCATTAGAATGGTAATGAGTCAGCAAGAACCTGTTTCGCAAGATACAACTGTTACAAAATTAGGGGAGAAAGAACAAGCCGAATATAAGAAAGAATTGGAAAAACGCATGGAAGAGGGCGAAGAAAAGGAACCTAATTGGGTGCAAAGAACATGGTATAAGATTTTTCCAAAGAAAGTAGAAAGAGATTTTACTTATCCTGAAATGTATAAGGAGAAACCAAAGACAATTATGGTGGTTTATCCTTGGAATAGAAGTAAAGAAAAGTTTGCAGACGAGATGTTTTATTCTTCTATATGCGAAGAATTGACATTAAAGGGATATTATGTTTTGCCAGCTTTGCCTTTGCTTGATGAATTTAAGGCTGACACTCTTTTTTCTTCACAATATTATAAAAAAGAAGACACTAAGAAATTGCAAAAAAAGTATGGGGTTGATGCTGTTTTGTATGTAACTATTTATTCAATGAAAAAAGAATGGTGGACAACAAATGTGAACATCAATGCTCAATATGATTTGATTTCTGCAAAGACAAATGAAAATCTTTTCTCTCGTCATGCTGATTTTAACTACGATTCACAAATGCCTACAAAGAAAAAGAATAAGAAAAGCCTAATTGAGGACGAAAAAGAGAATCATTATCTTGGTATTTGTCAAAAAATGCAAAGATATGTCTTTGTAGATTTACCTATTGGACCTTATCACAAAGATTATCTTTTGGATCAAAAGAGATTTTCTCACAAAAAAGATATGCGATACAAGGTTAATGTAAAACCAAGTTAAGAATGGCAAAAGAAAAAACGGCATTCTTTTGTAAGGAATGCGGTGCAAAATCTGCTGTTTGGATAGGAAAATGTCCTCAGTGTGGGGCATGGAATAGTTATGAGCAAGAGGTTTTACACAGAAGTGCAAAAAAAACTTCACTTTCTTGGCAATCTCCTATTATTTTAATGAGTCAGATTGTCTGTACAGCCGAACAGAGAATCAATTTAAAGAATGAAGAATTTAATCGAGTCTTAGGAGGCGGTTTAGTCTTAGGTTCTGTCGTTTTAATGGGAGGAGAACCTGGAATTGGCAAGAGTACGCTTTTGCTTCAAACGGCTTTGAATTGTAATGACAAGAGAGTGCTTTATGTAAGTGGGGAAGAAAGTGCTCAACAAATCAAAATGCGTTCGGAACGTATAAACAAAAATAACGGAAACTGTTATGTCTTGATAGAAACGCAGGTTGAGGATATTGTAGAAAAAGCAAAAGAAGTCAATCCACAGATAATCATCATTGATTCAATTCAAACAATGACTACTTCGGCTATTGATTCAACAGCAGGCAGTGTTTCGCAAATCAGAGAATGTACTTCGGTTCTTTCAGCCTTTGCAAAACAAAACTCTATTCCTATAATAATTGTCGGACACATCACAAAAGATGGTACTATTGCAGGACCTAAGGTTTTGGAACATATAGTTGATGTGGTTTTGCAGTTTGAAGGAGATAGAAATTATGGATATAGAATATTGCGTTCGGTAAAAAATCGTTTTGGTTCAACAAATGAATTAGGAATTTTTGAAATGCAGTCTTATGGATTAAGAGAGGTTAGCAATCCTTCGGAGATTCTGCTTTCAAATAGCGATCAATATCTTTCTGGAACGGCAATTGCTGCAACTATGGAAGGGTCTCGTCCTATGTTTATTGAAACTCAGGCCTTGGTTGCAAACTCTTATTATGCTTCTGCACAGAAAAGTTCAACAGGATTTGACCTTAGAAGACTTAGTATGTTGCTTGCGGTTTTGGAAAAGAAAGTTGGCGTAAAAATAAGCAATAAAGACGTATTTCTAAACATAGCAGGAGGGTTGAAAGTCTCTGACCCTGCAATAGATTTGGCTGTAATAGCAAGTTTAATATCTTCAAATGCTGATATTTCTATTTCTTCAAAGCATTGTTTTGCAGCAGAAGTCGGATTAAGTGGCGAATTGCGTCCTGTTGTTAAAATAGAACAACGCATAGCCGAAGCAAACAAATTAGGATTTGAAAGAATCTATATCAGTAAATATAATTTAAAATCCTTAGACCTTAAAAAACTTTCCACAGAAGTAGTAGCCTTAGGCAAAATTGAAGAAATAATAAAAGGAGAGAAGAATATTTTTTAATTCATCTCTCCTTTTTTGTTTTTTAATTCTTATTAGAATGGTAAATCGTCTGCTTGTGAATCAAACGGATTGCTGTTATCAACCGGCATTTGAGTGTTTGTAGGCGTTGGATACACAGGTGGAGGAGTTTGTTGTTGGAAATTTTGTTGAGGATATGCAGGTTGAGCAGGCTGAGGTTGGTAAACAGGTTGCTGCATTGGCTGAGCGTAAACTTGTTGTTGAGGATATACAGGTTGCATTGGCTGTTGTGGATAAGCAGGTTGTTGAGTAAATGCTTCAACTCTAAAACAACGCAAATCAGTATACCAACGTCCTTCGTATTCTCTTGAACTTGCAGAGAATTGAACCCTTAAAACACAACCTAATTGAAAGGGTTTTATCAATCCAACACTTTCATTAAATAATGTAAAGGCTATTTTCTTTGGATATTGTTCCTCTGTTTCAATAACAAAACCGCCTCTTGTCCAAGCACCTCTTTCAGTTTGTCCCGATTGTTCGGGTAAAATTGCAATTAACTTTCCTATTGCTTCCATATATATTACTTTTTTTATTTTATTCTTTTACTTTTAACCATTTATCCAACCAATCAAAGAAATTTCTTTGCCAAAGGATTCCGTTTTGTGGTTTTAAAACCCAGTGAGTTTCATCAGGGAAATACAAATATCTTGCAGGAATATCTCTAATCACAGCCGCATTGTAAGCAGCCATACCTTGTGAAGCAACAATTCTAAAATCAAATTCAGAATGTATTACCATTAAAGGAGTATCCCATTTATCTACAAATAGGTGAGGAGAGTTTGCGTATGATTTTTGAGCAGTTTTGTTGTCTTTATCCCAATATGCTCCACCTAAATCCCAGTTTACAAACCACATTTCTTCGGTTTCAAGATATTGTTGTTCCAAATTAAACATACCATTGTGAGCAATGAAACACTTAAAACGCTTATCGTGATGACCAGCAAGCCAATAAACAGAAAAACCTCCAAAACTTGCTCCAACAGCACCGAGATGTTCTTTATCAACGTATGATTCTTTTGAAAGTTCATCAATAGCAGTTAAATAATCTCTCATACATTGTCCACCATAATCGCCACTTATTTGTTCATTCCATTCTTGTCCAAAACCAGGAAGTCCTCTTCTGTTTGGTGCAACAACGATATATCCGTGAGCAGCCATAATTTGGAAATTCCAACGATAAGACCAGAATTGAGAAACAGTAGATTGAGGACCACCTTCACAATAAAGAAGAGTAGGATATTTCTTTGTAGAATCAAAATTAGGAGGATAAATCACCCAAGTATGCAAATCTTTTCCGTCAGTAGCCTTTAACCAACGTTCTTCAACTTTTCCCCAATTTATTTGAGCCATTAACTCATCATTTACAGTAGAAAGTTTTGTTTCTTTTTGAGTTTTTTCGTCAATACTCCAAATTTCATTAGGGTGAGACATGCTCATTTTTTCTCCAATCAAAATTCCGTTTGCAGCAAGCGACACAGAAGTGTAATCATGTACGCCAGAAGTGATTTGTTTGATTGCTTTATCTTCAAGATTTATCTTATAAATATTATCAACTGCGTAATGATCTGAAACGAAGTAAATCCATTTACCATCATTTGAGAAAGTTAATCCGCCAACATTTTGATCAAAATCAGCAGTGTAGTATTCTGCTTTTTTAGTTTCAAAATTATAAACCATTAAACGTATTTTGTCTGCTTCATAACCATCTCTTTCCATACTTTCCCAAGCAAGAAGTTTTCCATCAGGAGAGAAAACAGGATTTTGATCATAACCCATCATACCCTCAGATAAATTTTCTGTTTTTTGAGAGGCTATATCATAAAGGTAAATATCTGAATTTGTAGAGAAAGCATACTCTTTACCAACTTTTTTTCTACAAGTGTAAACAATTTGTTTGCTATCTGGGCTCCAAGCAAGTTGTTCCATTCCTCCCCAAGGACGCATTGGAGATTCATATTCTGTGCCTTCAAGCAAGTTTTTACCTTCTAAAACTTTTCCATCTTTATTTAATTCTGCTATAAACGGCTGAGGAATTGCATCAACCCAATTATCCCAATGTCTATAAGCCAAATCGTCATTTATTCTGCCGGTTGTCTTATCTAAACCTTCTTTTAAGTAAGCGTATTTGTCTTGTTTTGCAATTGCACGCACGTAAAGAATTTTCTTTCCATCAGGAGAATAACTAAATCCTTCCAAATCACCTTCCTTAAACTCAGAAATCTGAGTTCTATTCTTTCCTTCGGTATCCATTTCGTAAATATTTACGCCATTTTCATCAGCATAAATAAAACCAATCTTATCTCCCGCAGGATTCCATACCGCATTCCACTCGCTATTAGGTGTTGTAGTAAGGCGTTTTACGTTATTGCCGTCAATATCCATAATATAAATTTCGGCATTGCCTTTATTCTTTTCTATACTATAATAAGTAAGAGTATAAAGCACCTTTTTACCATCAGGCGAAACAGAAACCTCGCCAATTCTTCCAAAACTCCAAAGAACTTCCGGAGAAAGTTTTCCATCTTTTACCTCAACATTCGGTTTATCTATCACATCAGCACTATCTGATGATTGTTTCTTGCAACCTGTTACCACAAACAAAGCCGCCAATGAAAGAATAAATAATTGTTTTCTCATCTCTAAAAAATTTTTTGTTGGCAAAATTAGTTAATATCTGCGAAAAAATCTAACGAAAACAAATAAATAATAAGTTTTTGGCAAATTACCTAATAAAACTATGCTAAATTACTGAAAAATATTTGGCCAAATTACTGAATTAACTAAAAGTTTTATTATTTTTGCACAAAGAAATATGCAAAAATGAAAGATTACAGACAAAGAATAATGGATAAATTGTTAGCAAAGAAACTAATGTCCAAGGGTGCTGTATTAATTGAAGGTCCAAAATGGTGTGGGAAAACAACAACTGCCGAAGAAATTGCAGCAAGTAAGTTGATGCTATCAAGAAGTGATGTAAAAGAGAACTTTAAAAGCCTTTTGGAAATAGATTCTGACCAAGCTCTTGCAGGGAATCCACCAATGTTGATAGATGAATGGCAAACTGTGCCAAAATTATGGGACGCTGTTCGTTACACTATTGATCATCGCAGAGAAATGGGACAATTTATTTTGACAGGTTCGGCAGTTCCTGATACTAATGCAGAAAAAGAAAGAATACATTCAGGAACAGGACGATTTGCTTGGCTCACTATGAGACCTATGACTTTGTTTGAATCAGGAGAATCTAATGGAAAAGTTAGTCTTTCTGAATTATTTAATACTCCCGAAAAGATTCTTGCAAAGAATGATTTGACATTAAAAGATATTTCTTTTCTTATCTGTCGTGGAGGCTGGCCTATGAGCATAGGATTGCCAGAAGACATAGCATTAGAACAGGCTTTTGATTATTATGAAGCAGTTACAAAAGAGGATATAACGAAAGTTGATGGTGTAAAGCGAACTTCGGAAAGAGTTCAAAGGTTAATGCGAGCTTATGCAAGGCATCAAGGGACGCAAGTCTCAATTGCTACAATCAAAGACGACTTAAAAAATAACGATACAACGACTCTTGATGATAATACTATAAATTCTTACCTTGAAGCATTGAGAAAAATATTTGTTATAGAAGATATGCCTGCTTGGAATCCAAATCTTCGTTCCAAAACAGCAATTCGTACTTCTGATACACGATATTTTGTAGATCCTTCTATTGCTACGGCAGCCTTAGGCTTAGGTCCAAATGATTTAGTAAACGATTTAAATACTATGGGCTTCTTTTTTGAAACTTTATGCGTGAGAGACTTACGTGTTTTTGCAGAATCGTTGAACGGAAAGGTATATCATTATCGCGATAAACGAGGATTGGAATGTGATGCGGTAATTCATCTTCGTAATGGAGAATATGGATTAGTAGAAATAAAGATTGGAGGTGAAACATTGATAAACGAGGGTGCTGAAACTTTGAATAAATTGGAAAAACAAATAGATATAACTCGAATGAAAGCACCTGCATTCAAAATGATATTGATTGCAGTCGGTCAATACGCATATCGCCGTAAAGAAGATGGGATATACGTTGTGCCAATAGGAACATTAAAAGATTAAGTCTATATTTGATAGTAAAAATACTTCTTTATTTCTTTTGAAAGAAAAGAACTGTCGAGTTGATCCGAGGCATCGCAGATTTCTTTTAGGCTTCCGTCTTTAAAAAGTATGTTAATCTTTGTGTCCTTGAAGTTATAGGCTTTGTTATGCAATTCATCGGAGTTTGTAAAATAGCGAATCTCCTCCTCCGAAGAGTATTTGCAAATATTCTTTATTTGATTTTCAGTAAAAGGAGTGTCTTGTATTATTATTTTACCAAGTTTGCGATTGATAAGGTTAGAGGCAAGAGAACTTAAAATTTTGTCTTGATGTTTTGACCACACCTTTACAGCACTCCAAACATCAGAATCATCAAGCAAAAGAAAGTGATCCAAAGCCTCTTTATTCTCTTTTGGTTGCGAACCATTGTTTAAGAAAAAGAAAAGATGTTCACTAAGAGGCGATTGCTCAAAAAACAATTTTCCTTCCCTTTGTAAATCCCTTGCACGCAAGAGAACTTTCTCCAAAAGATTGTCTGCTGCAACAACAGTCTTGTGCATATAAACTTGCCAATACATTAAACGCCTTGAAATAATGAATTTCTCAATCGAATAAATGCCTTTCTGATCAATAACAAGTTCATCGTTCTGCACATTAAACATTTTAAGGATTCTTTCAGTACCAATGATTCCCTCACTTACACCTGTGAAAAAACTATCGCGAGTTAAATAATCCAAACGGTCAGTATCAACCTGAGAAGAAACTAATTGATGCAAAAATTTTCTTGGATAAGAATTAGAAAATATCTCCAAAGCAGTAGAAGATAAAGCATTTTTTTTCATAAACTCAAAAGAAATCTCCTCATGTGGACAAGAAAAAAACACATGTTCCAAACAATGAGAAAAAGGCGAGTGTCCGCTATCGTGAAGTAAGATTGCAGACAAAGCAGAGGTGTATTCCTCCTGAGAAATCTCTACTCCCTTTTGACGAAGCACCTCTAATGCCTCATTCATCAAGTGCATAGCTCCAAGAGAGTGAGCAAATCTTGTGTGTTCTGCACCAGGATAAACCAAATTGCTTAAACCCAATTGCTTAATTCTTCTAAGCCTTTGTATTTCGCTTGTTTGAATCAAATCAAACAAATCATCATTCACAATATTTATGAATCCATAAACAGGATCGTTTATTATTTTCTTTTTATTCAAAGTAGCCATACTGCAAAGTTAAGAAAAAAATAACGAAAACAAAGCACTAATTTATTTGCTTAAATTTTGCGAGTTTTTTTTCTATGATTTATGAAATTATTTCTATGTTTTATTTTTTTATTTCTATGATTTAGAAAATTATTTCATAGAAATATTTATCTCGCCTTCAAAGACTTTTGTCGCTTTGCCTATTAGGTGGACTTCGGTAAAGGTATTGTCGGGGTGTTTTATGAATTTTACTTGCAAATCTCCTCCTTTGGCTTTGATATTGACTGTGTTTTGTCCACAAGGTAAGGACTTTTTTATGCTATAAGTGATTGCGGCTGCACAAATGCCTGTTCCACACGCAAGAGTTAAGTCTTCAACGCCTCGTTCGTAGGTTTGGATTTGCAAATTGTTGGTAGATATTTCTTCTACAAAGTTTACGTTGCAACCATTATAGGCAAGAAATCTCTTATCGTATCTTAATGCTCTTCCTTTTTCTATTATGTTGATTTTGCTTAGGTCATTTTCAAATACAACAAAGTGAGATGTGCCGGTATTTATATAAAATCCATCTTCAAATTCTTGCAATAGGGTAGGGTTTACCATTTTCAAACTGACAATATCATTGTTGATTGTTGCCAAGTGAAGTCCGTCTGGTGCAATAAAAGAACAAGAGTTAGAGATTACTCCTTTGTCTGAGGCAAATTTAACGATGCTTCTTCCTCCGTTGCCACACATCATTCCGCCACTGCCATCTGGGTTGAAAAACTGCATAGAAAAGTCTGCTTTATCGCTATTACCAAAAATTATTAAGCCATCGCTTCCTATGCCAAAGTGTCTGTCGCATAGCAAGCGTATGTCTTTTTCTTCTAAGACAAGGTTCTCTTCTCTTGTGTCAATGATTATAAAGTCGTTTCCTGTGGCTTGGTATTTGTGAAAGTGCATTTTCATTTAGAAGAAAATCTGTATAATAATGAAACTCCAAGTCTGTAATTGCCTATTCTTTCTTTGCAAATTTCGTCTTGATATTTTACGTTTGTGTATTCAAGGGTTAAGGTGAAGAAAAGGTCTTTGTTAAGGAAGAAATCAATTCTTGGTGCTATGCGGTAAAGGTTTTCTACACTCATTCCTGAACCATAAACCAAGGTTTGGCTTCTGTCAAATTCGTGTGTTGCTCCTGCTACAAAGATTGCGGGAGTTATTCTGCCAAGACTATAAGATAAATCGCACCAAAGTGTGTTTACTGTTGTTGGAGTGTAGGTTTGTTCTGTTTTATAAAAGCCTCCTATCATACAATAGTCGTTTAGATTTCCTCCGCTTATTGCTTGCATTTTAAGATTCAATGCTTGGTTTTTGTAATTCAAAAATGCTGTGTATGCAAACGAAGAAACTGTGGCGTCTTTGTCTTTGTTGGGTTTTAGTTCTTTGTATTCTGCTCCAATGCCTGCAAATAAATGTTTTGTTTTTACTTGTAGTTGAAGATTTAATTCTGGGATTGAGGCAAAACTTTGTTGTCTGTAATCTCTTGTTCCATTGAGTCCTATTGAGGCGTAGTCTCTTTGCCAACCTGCTGAGGCAACTACGTTAAGGATTTTAATAGGAGAGTAGTCTAATCTTATGTGATTTAGTCTTGAAAATGGGTGAAACGGTGCTCCGTTGTTCAAATCCTGCATTGCAGGCATCATTTCGGGAACACAAAATGCACTCCAACCGTGTCCCATTGTAAGACTTAATTCGTCCCAACTCATCTTTACATTTGCTTGTCTTAGACGTAAAAGGTGCATATTAGCATCGCTTTGTCCTGTGAAGTCGGTTTCTAAATTACCTACTACTTTTGCTCCAAGAATATCTGAAAGGAAAATTCTTGCTCCAAAACGTGATGCTGCGGCAGAGAAGTTTTGATTTATATTTTGGTTAGAATCTACTCCGTTTTCATCAAATCGTCCTGGTTTTGGATAAAGCGACAACTGTCCATCGCGTGCTTCTACGATTTCGTGTGAGTTTACAAAATATTGTGGGCTAACCCAACCGTAAAATTCAAAATCGAATTTTTTTTCTTGTGAAAAAAGGCTTGTGAATGAGCAAATCAAACCCAAGCCTAATAAAATTTTTTTTATCATTTAAGTATTTCTTATTTCTTTTTCATATTTGCTATTGACAAAATCACGCCTAAGGCAACTCCAAGTAAGGCGGCGAATAACACTCTGTACTCTGATGGTAATAAGAATGTAATTGTGTGCGCTGGATACCAGAAAAGTGGAATGGTTTTCTTGAATACAAATCCCCATTGTACTTTCCAATTAAGGTTTGATATGATATTACCAAATGGAATAGGGGTGAAGAATCCTTTAAGCGTTCCTCCTGTTTGAAGAATGTGTGTGTCAGTTACTTTATGCACTGTCATAAACATAGGAGCAAAGAAGGTATTCATAAGAACTGAAACTGTAACGGCGTAAATCAATTGAACTCCGAAGCATTCGTGAGAGATAGTAAGTGGATTTATGTCTAATCCAAAATATCCAAGTACTTTGAAACTACCTGCTGCAAATACTGTCATTGCAATTGTGATTCCAACGCCAAGGATTCCCCATACAAAGGCTCTTGGTAGTATTCCAAATCCTTTTTCGTTATAAACTCCTTTGCTAATTCTTAGTCCTATACATTCTCCTGCTGTTGCAAGGATTGCAAACTTAAAGAATGCTAAGACCATATAACGCCAATCTTTTGCAGATGACCAAGACATAAACCAATTGTTGATAGGTTCTACAAAAATAAAGGCACATACAACAATGATTGTTACTAATATGAATATTAAATCTTGTTTTTTCATTTTTTTATCTTTATTTTTTTAATTATTGTGCTGATGCCATTGAATTTAATAATGATTGAATTTTAGGATTTTCTTCCAATGCTTTTTGAACCTTTGTAAGGGATTGTTGATATGCTACATTGTAAATAAATCCAAAGAAATTAGCAGTTTGAGATATTAGAGATTGATTGTTGGTTGAAAGAATGTTTTTGTTCAAATCTTCAATAATTTCCAATAATTCTGTTTCTGCATCTTTTTTACCTTCTCTTAAAAGAGAATTTACACGATTCAAACGCATTGCATAGTCGTTTAGCAATTCTCTTGCAGCAAAGGTTTCAAATATTTCACCTGCTTCTGGAACTGATTTTACAAGTTCAATTTCTTTTGTAAGGTTATATGTTTGTGCTAAGTTTCCTAATTCTGCTAAAACATAGATTGAAAGTTGTTTTTCGCCTTCAACTGCTTTTGCTTTCTTGCCTTTGAATTGTTTTAGGTAGTTTACGTATGACACATAGTAAGATATTGTTTTGTTTAATACTTCTTCACCTTTTTTTATCTCGCCTGCTTTCATATAAATCTCGGCAAGAGCGATGTCATAACGATCAAAGGCTAATTTACAATCAGGAAATTCTTTAACGGCTTTGTCTAATACGTTTATAGCTTTTTGTTTTTGTCCGCTTTCTACAAGTTTATTTGCAAAGATTGAGAAGTTTCCTCTCATATTCTTTGAATTGTTTACGCTAACTGCTTCTTCCAAATAAACATCTTCTTGATTTACTCCTCCCCAAGCAAATTTCTCAGTGAAAAGTTTATAAGTTTTATCCATATCAAAGCCTCCGTTTGTTGGATATGGCATAATTCTATAAACAATTCCTTCTTGTCTTATGTAGTTTTGAATATTAGGGAATACTTTTGTTAAGTAACGCGGATTCATAACATAGATAGGACGTTCAAAATGATTAGAACCTAATAAGTCAAGTAGCATTAACTCGTTTCTAATGAGTTGTTCATAGCGATATTCTTGTGGAATATTGATTTCAAACTCAACTCTTCCTTCCTCAGAATCTACAAGTTCTTTTGGATATATGCCTTGTGCAGCTGCTTTTGCCTTATCAAATGTAATATAGAATCTATTTGTAGGAAGAACTTTTATGGAATCTCCGTTATTATCAAAAGTTGTTGTATTAGGATTTGTTTTTAATTCTTCAAGTACACTTGTTATTTCTCTGTTTGGATCAGTGCTTGGAGTAACTAAGGAAACGTCTAAATCCATTCCATAGAATTTTTTATCTAATGTAAATGGTAGTTTTTCAGATTCATAAACTTTGTTGTAAAGTTGTTCTATGTACCAATGCATTCCTGATAAGGTATAATTCAATACACGAATATCTGTACGTATTCCTTCAACTTCTTGTGCATACCAAAGAGGGAAGGTGTCGTTGTCGCCAAAGGTTATAAGGATTGCATTTTTTTCACAACTTTCAAGGTAGTTTCTTGCAAATTCTCTTGCCATGTATCTACCACTACGGTCATGATCGTCCCATTCTTCTGATGCCATAAGTACAGGAACGGCAAATAAACATATAACTCCAAGAATACATGCTCGAACTGAATCAGGAATTTTATTAATTTTCTTAGTCCATTCATAAAGTGCATAAACTCCAAGTCCTATCCAAATAGCAAAGGCGTAGAATGAACCTGCGTATGCGTAATCTCTTTCTCTTGGTTGAGCAGGAGGTTGATTTAAGTAAAGAACTATTGCTAATCCTGTCATAAAGAAAAGTAAGAAAACAACGAATGAATCTTTTGGTGATTTTCTAATATGGAAAATAAGTCCTGCAATACCTAACAATAAAGGTAAACAGAAGAGTTTGTTTTTTCCTGCATTGTTTGCTAAGTCAGTAGGTAGATTATCTTGTGGGCCAAGACGTAATTCATCTATGAAATCAATACCTGTAATCCAGTTTCCATGCAAAAGATCTTTTTCTCCGTTAGAAATTGAAGTTGGTTCGTTGCCTGAAAGTAATATTCCATGAGATTGAATATCGTTTTGACGACCTGCAAAGTTCCACATAAAATAACGCCAATACATGTGATTGACTTGATAACGGAAAAAGAAACTTAGGTTTTCTGCAAAGGTAGGAGTGCGATCTGAACCTTCGCTTATTCCGGTCCACATCTTGTAATATGTAGGGTGATTACGACTTTGGTCATTTGACCACATACGTGGGAAAATCGTAGTCTTATCTTTTTCATATACAAGATTACCTCTTTGTTTTACTTCAATATATTTTCCGCTTTCTTTGTCTTTAATGTATTTTGAAGTGCCTTCTTCTTGGTCAATTACCATTGCATTATAATATTGACCGTGGAAAAGAGGGGTATAACCATATTGTTCACGATTTAGGTAAGTAAGTAATGCAGTTGCGTCTTTTGGTGCGTTTTCGTTAATTGGTGTATTTGCGTTAGAACGAATTACTAAGACAAAGAAGGTTGTGTATCCTATTAAAATAAATAAAACAGAAAGCAATGCAGTGTTGAGAATTACTTTTTGTTTCTTGATAGAGTATAAAACTCCTGCAACAAGCAAACCAATCAACAATACAAAATAGATAATAGTTCCGAAGTTGAAAGGAAGACCTACTGAATTTGTAAAGAAAATCTCAAATTTACCAGCAAAGATTACAATATAAGGAACAATAAAGTAAAGGATAACTGCAACCAAAAGCATAGAAATAACTCCTACTAAGATGAAATTACGTTTTTTGTTTTTTTCTACGTTTGGATATTTCTTGAAATAGAACACATAAGTAATAGCGGGAATTGCTAAAAGGTTTAATAAGTGAACCCCAATTGAGATTCCAATTAAAAAGGCAATCAAAATCAACCATCTAAGGTTGTGTTTGTCATTTGCTTCTGCTTCCCATTTCAATATTGCCCAAAAAGAAATAGCAGTAAAGCACGAACTCATTGCGTAAACCTCACCTTCAACTGCTGAATACCAAAAAGTATCAGAGAATGTATAAGCCAAACTACCTACAACGGCACTTGCAAAGATTGCAATCATTTGTCCCTTTGTCATTTCTTCGGTATTTCTCACAAACTTCTTAGCAAGCATTGTGATTGACCAGAAAAGAAACAAAATAGTAAAGCCACTACAAACAGCACTCATAGCATTGATTGTGTAAGCGATTAAACTCGTGTCTGAACCAGCAAAATTAGAAAATAAAGAGCCAATTAATTGAAAGGTTGGTGCTCCGGGAGGGTGTCCTACTTGAAGTTTATCTGCTGTTGCAATATATTCACCGCAGTCCCACCAACTTGCAGTAGGTTCTGCTGTAATTAAATAGACGATTGTGGCAATTAAGAAAACCGCCCAACCCAAAACATTATTTATTAAAGTGTATTTTTTCATCTTTTTTTTGAATAAAAATTACCAATTTACTTTTTTACGTTTTATAGGCATAGTCATACATCTTGCACCGCCACCTCCACGAGGTAATTCCGCAGCATCAAATGCTACAACAAATCTTTCGTAATCTCTCATATTGACTTTGTTTTGACAAACATCTTCTGCTTTCAAAATTTCAAAGCCTGCATTATTTAAAGCTTCAATAGTGTGAGTATTACGAGCATATCCCAAAATTTTTCCTTCGCCTAATGCAAAGAAATTAGCCCCACTATGCCATTGTTCTCTTTCTTGAAACCATTCATCTTTACCTCCACAAAGTATTGGCTCAAAATCAAAACCTAATTTCTTACAAGCCTCTAACATATTGCTTCTTTCGTGATAGCGAACTTGACCGTTGTCTATTTCTATATGAGTTACTTTGAATTTTCCTAAACTATTTCTGATTATAGGCTCATAAATCATACACTTATCTTGTGCAAGCATTGTGAAAACCATATCTAAGTGAATGAAACTTTCTGGTTTTTCAGGTAATTCTTGAACAATTATGTGTTGTTTTTCTTTTCTTGCAGCGTAATACTTAGTTAAAAACTCAATACCTTTCTTATTTGTTCTGCAACCATTACCAATAAACAAAACATCTTCTCTTGCAATCAAAACATCTCCACCTTCTGTGTGAGCACCTTCGCTTACACGAGGATTTATTGTTTCTGTTGAGAAATGATTCTTAAAGATAGCCTCCATTATAAAACTTTCTCTATCTCTAACATCAGTACTCATAGAATGAATCAATACTCTATCATACACACTTGAAGACGCATCGCGAGTAAAGAAAAGATTGTATAATGGATTTAATACAAAGCGTTTTTCTTTATATTCTTTTGGGTGAACCCCCTCAATATAATTATAACCTTCTATAAGGATTGTTGAGAGTTCTTCGTGATTTTTTTCAATAAGTTCAGAAAACAAATACTCTTTCTTTTCTGCTGCAAGTATTTTGCTTACAAGTGAAGATTTAGTTTCTTTATTTTTTAATATTTCAGCAAGCAATTCTTTTACCTGATAGGTTTTTGTCCACTTTGACAATACACCTGAAAAATTAGAATACTCTTTTGTTGCTATGTTTAGGTTAAGTAAATCGCTATATAATGCTTCTTGAATGTTGCTTGGCGTCATACTCTCTATTTCAACGCCAGGGGTATGAAGGATAACACCTTCTAATTCTCCTATTTCGGAATTTATTTCAATAAAACTCATAATATAAAATTTTGAAACTGCAAATATACGAATTATTTTACAAGAAAAAACTATTCGGGTATAGAATTTATTAAAGTCTTTGTATATTCTGATTGAGGATTTGCATAAATTTCGTCAGCTTCTGCTAATTGTTCAATATCTCCCTTACGCATTACCATCATTCTATCCGACATATATTTTACAACAGCCAAATCGTGAGAAATAAAAATATAAGTCAAAGAAAATTCTTGTTTTAAATCGTTTAATAAATTCAAGACCTGAGCTTGCACACTCACATCTAATGCCGATACCGACTCATCGCAAATAATTAACTTAGGCTTTAAAATCAAAGCACGAGCAATTCCAATTCTTTGTCTTTGACCTCCCGAAAATTCATGAGGATAACGCTCATAGTGTTCACGTTCCAAGCCAACCTTTTCCAACATTTCCAAAACCATTTCTTTTCTCTTAACCTTATTTTTCTCTATTTTATGAACCTTTAAAGGCTCTTCAATAGCTTGTCCGATTGTTAGACGAGGATTAAGCGAAGAATAAGGGTCCTGAAATATGATTTGAATATCTCTTCTTAAAAGTTTCAAATCTTTCATACTTAGATTAGAAATCAATCTATCTTCAAAATAAATCTCTCCCTTAGCATTCTCAATCAAATTCATCAAACTATAACCCAATGTTGATTTGCCACAACCCGATTCTCCAACCAAGCCAAGAGTTTCTCCCTTGTATAAATCAAAACTAAGCGAATTTATAGCAACGAATTTACCATATTTGATATGAATATTCTTTGCTTTAAGAAGGGGAGGACGAGAATAAATTTCTTTATGAGAACTCTCTCTTTCTTGTGTTGAGATAACAATTTTATCTTCATTTTCTTTCTCACTTTTATTTAAAAAATCGCTTACTGTTGAAAGTCTTTTTGGTCTTTTATTCATAGGAGGTCGAGAAGCCAATAACCCTTTTGTATAAGGGTGCTTCGGATTTAGAAAAATCTCCTCATTACTTCCTTGCTCTACAATCTCTCCTTTATAAATCACCGCAACCTTATCGGCAATTTGATGCACAACTCCAAGGTCGTGAGTGATGAAAATAATGCCTATATTATATTTTTTTTGAAGATGCTTCATTAAATCCAAAACAGCTTTCTGCACAGTAACATCCAAAGCAGTAGTAGGCTCATCGGCAATCAAAATATCAGGATTGCAAGCAAGAGCCATTGCAATCATTACTCTTTGTTTTTGACCTCCCGATAGTTGATGAGGATAAGAATTAAAAGCTTTTTCGGGATCAGGTAAAAGAACTTCTTGAAACAAAGACAAACACTTCTCTTTACTTATTCCTGTTTCCATAACCTGCTTACCACATTTCATAACAGGATTTAATGCCGTCATAGGCTCTTGAAATATCATTGCAATTTTCTTTCCACGAAATTTTCTATGTTCTTCTTCGCTTAATTTCAACAAATCAACATCTTCATTAAATAAAATCCTGCCATCTGTGATTTTTGACTTTTTTTTGTCCAATAAACCCATAATTGCCAAAGAAGAAACGCTTTTTCCTGAGCCCGATTCACCAACCAAACCAAGAGTTTCTCCCTTTTTGAGCGAAAAACCAACACCTTTGATAACCTCATTCCAAGATTTGTTGTGTTTGAAACTTATGTGTAAGTTTTCTATTTGAAGAATATTCCTATCAGTATTTGTCATAGTAGTTTTTTTCTAAGAAATCCTACTGCAAAAGTAAAGAAAAATAATTTTTTTTCTTTGAAAAGAATTATTTTTTATTTTTTCTAATTGTATATCAGTAAGAAAGCATAAAGCGAAGTAAAAAAAAGTAAAAAATATTTTGTAGAATAAAAAAATGCGTGTACCTTTGCAAACGCAAATGAGGGAAATACTTCTCGCAAATGTAGATTGTCCCGTGGTGTAATGGTAACACAACTGATTTTGGTTCAGTCATTTCAAGTTCGAGTCTTGACGGGATAACAAAAAAGGAAAGCGTTAAAAAATGCTTTCCTTTTTTTGTTTTTAGTAAATCTTAATCCAAAGCCTCAATTATTTTACTTACTAATTTATGTCTTACAATATCGCAGGCTTGAAGTTCAATTACTGATATTCCTTTGATGTGTCTTACTCTCTCGATTGTTGGAAGAAGTCCCGAAATTTGATTTTTAGGTAAGTCAATCTGAGTTACATCTCCTGTAATTATGAATTTGGAATTTCTACCCATACGAGTAAGAAACATTTTTAACTGTTCCATAGAAGTATTTTGAGCCTCGTCCAAAATAACAAAAGCATTGTCAAGTGTTCTTCCCCTCATAAATGCCAAAGGTGCTATTTCTATTACGCCTTGTTGAATAAGAGATTCTAATTTCTGCTGAGAAAGCATATCCCTCAAAGCATCGTAAAGAGGTTGCAAATAAGGATCAAGTTTTTCTTTTAAATCACCGGGAAGAAATCCTAAGTTTTCGCCTGCTTCAACAGCTGGACGTGTCAAAATGATTCTTTTAACAGTCTTAGCCTTTAAAGCCCTAACAGCAAGTGCAACTGCTGTATAGGTTTTTCCACTTCCCGCAGGACCAATTGCAAAAAGCATATCGTTACCTTCACTTTCTTTCACCATTTTTGCCTGATTCTCGCTTCTTGCCTTTACCCTTAAACCATTATCTCCATAAACAAGCACTTCCTCTTCTTTATTCTTGAAATATTCATTTTCTTGCAAAACAGACATTATTATCTTTTCATCAGAATAACCTTGCTTGTCAAAAACAATTAAAAGATTATCAAAGAATTTAGTAAAGTCAGCTATATCCTTTTCCTCTCCTTGAATTACTAATTTATCAGCCCTTTCAATCAAGCATAAAGAAGGAAAAACAGTTTCTAAGAATTTGAAATTTTTATTGTTTACTCCCCAAAATTCTCTGAGATCTATATTCTCTAAATCAAAGGTTTTTTCCATTTATTCAATGATTTTTATTTCAGTTCTACGATTTAACGCTCTTCCTTCCTCAGTATCATTTGTTGCAATAGGACGAGAAAAACCATAACCCTTTGCTTGAAGACGAGAAGGCTCTATTCCTTTTTCTGTTAAATAAGAAACAATTGCCTCAGCTCTTTGCTGCGAAAGTATTTGATTATGTTCTGCATTTCCAACATTGTCGGTATGTCCCTCAATCAAGACTTTAAGTTTAGGATTGTTTTGCATAAGTTCGGTAAGAGTATTCAATTCCGCAGTAGAAGAAGCAAGCAAAGAATGAGAATTAGTCTCAAAGAAAATGTTTTTCAAAACTATACTTTCTCCCGCCTTGATTGGAGTAAGAAAAATCTGCTTTTCTTGATTTTGAGTTTCAGTAGAGAAATTCTCCGAATAGAAAAGATAATTATCACAAGCAATAGAAAAAGCGTATTCTTCTCCTTGTGCAAGACAAATAAGAAAATCTCCTGTCTTTTTGTCCGAAAAACTCTCGTGAGCAAGTCTTCCGGTTTTAAGATTCTTTATCTGCAAACGAGCCGAAAGAGGAGCAGAAGTTTCTTTATCGAGAATAACACCTTTGATATATGAAGCCGCAATAGGCCTTATCTGCTCAGGCATTGTAAAAGAATAAAGATCCAAATCCGAAGAATAAATTGCAAAATCACCTTGTGCAGAAAGCGTAAGAGAAGACTCATCTTTTGCAGTATTTAAAGGATAACCAAGATTTATTGCTTCTTGAAACTTTCCATTTTCTATCTTTGAATAAAACAAGTCAAAACCTCCCATTCCTAAATGCTCATCACTTGCAAAATAAAGCACTGTATTTGATTGATGAACAAAAGGAGAAATTTCATCTCCTACCGTATTGATAGTTGTTCCGCAGTTTTTCGCCTTTGTCCACTCACCATTATCTTTCAAATAAGAGAAATAAATATCCGACTTGCCAACACCCCCCTTTCTATTAGAAACAAAAAACAAAGTTCTGCCATCTGAGGCTATACAAGGTTGAGAATCCCAAAAAGAAGAATTGACATTTGCTCCCAAATTCTTAGGCTCTTGCCACTCATCACCAATTTTCTCGCTCACATAAATATCGCAACTACCCAAACCGTCCTCTGCACCACAGCGAGCAAAGTAAATAAAACGGCCATCAGGCGAAAGACTACCCGCACCTTCGTTAAAAGTAGAATTTAACAAACTTGGTAATTTCTCCGCTTTGCTCCATTCCCCGTTTTCATTATTAGAAATAAAAAAATCCTCACTCTTATCCCTCCTTGTAAAGAGTAGAGAAGAAATATCAGCCGTTAAGCAAGGCAAATACTCATCATACTCCGTATTTATCGCACTTCCCATATTCTTTGGCGAAAAAGGAAGCGGGTTTTCCTTTTGAAACGAACGAAAATCCGCCAATTCTTTTAACTTATCAATCTTTTCTTGATAACGCTTACAAGGAATAGAACTCGTAAACAAATAAACACTATCATATTTCTCTTGATATAGATAAATATTTGCAAGATCTAAATAAAGCTTACAATCAAAATTCTTGTCTTTAAAGTAAACCGCCAAAAGTTCAGCCTTTGCTTGCTCAATATTGTTTTGAGCAATGTAGATTTCCGAAAGAGCTAAATACGTAGGAAGGAAATCAGGATACTTATTTCTAAGAGACAAAAGCTCATCTTGTGCCTCTGTTACATTATTTGTGCGAAGAAGTTGCACCGCTTGCTCAAAACGCTTTTCAGCCTTACTTTGAGCAAAACCAAAACAGCCAAAAAGAACTGAAAAAATTAAAACTAAAAATATTTTTTTCATACCATTTTTTTTGCAAAAATAAACAAAAATCAAGAAAATAGTGTCAATATATCATTATTAACAAATAAAAAAATGAAAATGAAAAAACTCGTAGTATCATTAGTTGCCTTATGTATGGTAAATTTAGTTTCGGCTCAAATAAACTTTAATAACATTGAGCCAGATGCAGTAGTAACAACCGAAAACGAAATGGGCTATCCTATTTACGTTTATGGAGTAGGCGAATGGAATGCAGAATTTTACATTCAAAACTATATGTATCCAGATATGCCAGCTTCCTCATACGTAGCCTGCTTTGTAGAAGGAGCAGGAGTAGTAGTAAATCCAGGAGACGTACAAGGAATGCAATGTATCAAACCACTACAAGAAGGAGAAATGATTAGCGGTAGTTCAAACTTCGCAGTAAGCGATGGAGCACCTCTTTTCCCTGTGATTTATGACGCAGAACTACACACACAATGGCTAAATACAACAGCATTCGTTGGATTTCAAGTAAAGAATGCAGGAGCAGTACATTATGGTTGGATAAAAATGTCAGTAAATAGCAACAATACATTTACCATTTACGAATATGCTTATCAAACCTCTGCAAACACACCAATAGCAGCAGGAGATAAAGGAAGCGTAGGAATAGAATCAGCAGTAGTTGCAAATACCCTATCACTTTATCCAAACCCTGCAACAAATAACCTAACAATTAACTTCACAGAAAAAGCAGATATAGTAAAAATCTACTCAGTAGAAGGCAGAGAAATGAAGAGTTTTGTACCTTCATCTTTGAGTGAAACAATAAATATATCAGACCTACAAAGAGGAGTTTACTTTGTAGTAAGCCAAAAAGGACAAGAAAAATCAAGTCATAAACTTATAGTAAAATAATTTTTTTCATAACACTTTGTTTTTATAGATAGTAGTCATAAAAGACTGCTATCTATTTTTTTATTTCTATGAAATAATTTTCTAAATCTATGAAATAATTTTCTAAATCATAGAAAAAATACACCAAAGGTATCAATTTAAATAATAGAGGGGTGTTAATTTCACTGATAGAGGGGTAGTATTTTCACTGACACACATGAATATAATAAATAATAATAAAAAGAAATTAGAAAATTAACATGTTTGTTATCATCTTGTGAAATTTGTTCCAAAAATTTGGCGGCGATTTTTTTTTGCTTAATTTTGTAACATTAATTAAAAAACATAATTGCCGTAAATAGAATTATGAAAAACATAGATGTATTATACACTGAATGGAAATCATTACAACCTATATCAGAAAAAATACAAAATAGAATTAATCAAAAATTTATGTTGGAGTTTAATTATAACTCTAATCATATTGAAGGTAATACACTAACTTATGGACAAGCAGAATTGCTTTTAATGTTTGGTAAGGTTGATGGCGATGCTAAGATGCAAGACTTGGAAGAAATGAAAGCACACAACGTTGGTCTTAAAATGATGCAAGAAGAAGTAAAAAGCACTGAACGTCCTCTTAGTGAATATTTTATAAAAAATCTACATAAAACTTTAATTCGTGAAGACTACACTGTAAGAAAAGAACAAGAAGATGGGAGCATCGTTTCTTATACTGTTCATGCAGGGCAATATAAAACACGTCCGAATTCTGTTAGAACTGATACAGGAGAATTATTTGAATATGCTTCACCGGAAGAAACACCTGCTTTAATGAACGATTTGGTTAAGTGGTATAATGAAACTTCCAGTAAAGGAACTTTGTCTGCTATTGAACTTGCTTCATTATTTCATTATCGTTATATTCGTATTCACCCTTTTGAAGATGGAAATGGTCGTATTGCTCGTTTGCTTGTGAATTATATTCTTTTGCAAAAAGGTTACCCTATGATTATTATCCGTAGCGATGAAAGAGATAATTATCTTTCTGCTCTTAATCGTTGCGATACTGCTGTTGGCTTTGTTCCTTCTGATGGTGCACAGGCAAAAATAGAACAAATTCAACCTTTTGTTGAATATATGAAAAAGTGCATGGAGCGTGCTTTGACAATACGCATAAAGGCGGCTAAGGGTGAAAGCATTGATGAAGAAGATGATTGGAAGAAAAAACTGAAACTATTATCTGTAAAAACAAAAGAATCACCTTTTAGGACAAATCAATTAGTCAATAAAGCATTAGAAGAAAATGTTTTTTTGTTAAATGATAAAATTATTGAAGCATTGTCTCCTTTTAAGGATATGTTTTGTAAAATAGAAGTTGATCACATAAATTTTTATAGCGTTGATGAATTTAAAAGAATGCTTTCAGAGAGGATAGTTGGCGATGTATATTATTCTGCAATTGTAATTACAATAGGAGAAACACTTAGAGAATATGATATCAGAATACCTATTGAATATAGGTTTTATGATCGTAGTTATGAAATTTGTATTTCGTTCAAAGATAACTATAAAAAGGAAACATTGCGATACAATAATTCTTTATCAGAGAATCAAATAAAATCCTTTGTGAACTTTGTAGGACAAAATTTTTTGCAAATTTATGAACAATATTTGCAAGATGATAAAGAATAAAATAAACGTCCATTGGTTATATAAATGTTTTGTTTGAATGAAATAAAATAGTAAATTTGCAAATGTAAAAAGATTCTTGTTAAGTTGAAAACTTATTTAAGAATTAAGGAATAGTGTAATTATGGAAAAAGAAGAAGAAGCTGTTGAAAGGGAAGATGTGTGTGGAAATAACGAACCCTCTATTACAAAACCTTTTAACCCTAATGAAATTGATGTAGATATTGCAACTGTAAACTTAGGTTATCTTATAGAGCAACTTGAAAATAAAGAAATTGATTTGCAGCCTGATTTTCAACGTTCTGCGGATGTATGGACTGATACGCAAAAAAGCAGATTGATAGAGTCTATATTATTGGGATTGCCATTACCTTCTTTCTATTTTAGTGAAGATATTATTACTAAAAAATTATCTGTAATTGATGGATTACAGCGACTTTGTGCTATCAGTGATTTTATACTCAAAGTCAATAAAAAAGATGAAAAACCTTTACGATTAGAAGGATTACAATTTCTTAAAAACTTTGAAGGAAAGACTTATTTAGATTTAGAACGTCCTGAAGTAAAACGCATAAAATCTCTAAAAATTACAATGAATACTTTAAGGAAAGGAACGCCAAATGATGTTAAATTTATTATCTTTCAAAGAGTCAATACAGCAGGTGTGCCATTAACTCCACAAGAAATGCGTCATGCTCTAAATCAAGGTCCCGCTGCTAATTTTATAAAGAAATTAGCTAAATTGGAATCATTCAAGCAAGCTACTAATCATTCTGTTAACTGTAAACGAATGCAAGATAGAGATTTTGCGAATCGCTTTGTTGCTTTTTTTATTGGTTATAACGATTATGGTGGTGAGTTAGATGCGTTCTTGAATGATAAAATGGGTGAATTAAATAAAATGTCGCAAGAAGAATTAGATAATATATGTCAAACATTTGATGAAACAATGAAGTGTTGTTATGAGATTTTTGGAGATGATACATTTAGAAAAAGGTATAATAAAGGAGATAGAAAAAGGCCTATTTCTAAGGCTGTTTTTGATTCATTAAGTGTGAATATTGCTTGGTTAACTAAGGAAGAAAGAAATTTGTTGGTTAGCAATTCTGAGATTTTTAAAGATGACTTAATAGAATTGTTTAATAACAGCGAATTTAATGCAGCTATATCTACTGGGACAGGACAAAAATATTCAGTTGGTAAACGTTTTAGTTTAATCAAACAATTAATAGATAATATTATTAAAAAAAATGATACAACAATTAAATATCAGTAATTTTAAACTTCATAGTAATACTGAATTAACAACAAAAGGTTTGACAATATTAACTGGAATGAATGGTATGGGTAAATCAACCATAATTCAATCCTTAATTTTGTTACGTCAATCATATTTGACGAATGATTTAGATAATGGTCTGAATCTAAAAGGAGATTTATGTGATGCTGGTATATCTGGAGAATTGGCTTGTCAATCATCAAAAGAAGATTATTTAAACATAGAGTTGATGTTTGATAATCAAAGCGATCTTAGGTTTAAGTTTATGTACCCGGATAATATAATGGATACGTTACTTCCTGGAGAAAAAGCAAACATTACAGATAAGAATACATTATCAAAATATTCTTTGTTTAATGATTCATTTCAATATCTAAGTGCATTCCGTTTTGGCCCACAAAAAACATACAATAGAGATACTTCATTGGTTGTTAATAAGAAACAAATTTCTAAAGTAATGGGACAGTGTGAATATGCTATTCATTTTCTTGAACACTATAAAAATACAGATATTCCGATAAAAGATTTAGCAATTAAAGCAGATGATGAAAACTCAATAGATTATAGATTATCATCACAAGTTGAACTCTGGTTGCAAAAAATTTCTCCAAAGATAAAGATTAAAATTGAGACTATTGGAGAAGACTTTAAATTGAAATATAGATTTAATAGGGAGGAAAATACTATAACGGAAGATATGTCTGCTTTAAACACTGGATTTGGTATAACATACGTTTTGCCAATTTTGATTTCAATTCTTAGTGCCCAAAAAGATTCTATAATACTTATAGAGAATCCCGAAGCACATATCCATCCTAAGGGACAAGCTATACTAATGGAATTGATAGCAAGGGCAGTTTCATTAGGTGTGCAAATTATAATAGAGACACATAGCGATCATATTATAAATGGAAGTCTTGTAGCTCTTAAAAATAAAATTATAGATACAAAACGTTTGGCAATATTTTATTTTAGTAGAGATGAAAACCAACATATCGCGATTTCTCATTCATTGGAAATAACTGATAATGGGCTTATAAAACGACCTCCTAAAGGTTTTTTTGATCAAATTGATATAGATTTAAGGACTATTACAGGTTTTTGATGATGGCTAAATCTGAAATATTTATAGTTTTTCCTGTTTGTAAAGATACATCAGAATCGTATTATAGTGATTGTATAAATGTTGTAGAGAGTATTTCAAAAATATTTAGTATTGAGAATTATGATGGATATTATGATTCAGAGAATATTAAAGATTTTCTACCGCCAACAGGTATTTTAGGAGATTGTTATCCTAATATTATAACAAGATTTAGAAAGTTAATGTTCTCATGGGGGGAAAATTGGCGAGAAGAAAGTGAACAAGAACCAGGAGATTTGTTTTTTTATTATTATGCTCCAATCAATGATAATACTTTTTGTGAAGTAACTAAACGTATGTCTATTAACAAAGAAAATAGTTTTCTGATAATAAACTATGATGCTTTTCGATGTGAAAGTGGTGTTATAGAAACAAAGTACAATGACAATGGCTATTCTATAGATGTAGTCGCTCCTCAAATAAAAGAAATTGCTCAATGGTTTTCTAAAAATAGACAACCAAAAAGAATTTATAATTGGAATCCTAAACATGGAGAAAATGGCAGAGGAGCATTTCCATCTAATAAAGGAGATAAAGTCTCTATTTTAATGTGTAGTAAAGATGATGTTCCTGATATGTTAAATATGGCATTTGGAGAAGATTCTAAGGTATTATATTACTATGATTGCAAACATAAAAAATACATAGAATTTAGGCAAGAACAAAAACAAGGCGATCTTGTATACCATGCTTTTCATTTAGATTGCACAGATGAAAATAGGATTCCAAAAGATATTAAGTCTGTTATAGATAGATTATTTAAGGATTGAAAAACAAAAGGCTGATTCTTTTTATTTGAATCAGCCTTTGTGGTTGCTTTTTCTTTTATTTTTTGTTGCCTTGGTTTGCAACTTCGTCCATTAGTTTTTTTAATGTTTCTTCGTCTGCAAGGAAACGGTCTGCTTTTAGTGTGAGGTCGTCATTTAATTCAAATAGGTAAGGTATTCCTGTTGGGATATTGAATTTAATGATTTCTTCGTTTGTCATATTTTTAAGCGTTTTTACAATTCCACGAAGTGAGTTGCCGTGTGCTACTACTAAAACTGTGTCATTTGTTTCAAATGCTTTCAAAATATTGTTTTGATAGAAAGGTAATAGACGGTTTATGCAGTCTTGAAGTGATTCGGTCAATGGTAGTTCTGATTTGTCAATTCCTGCATAACGTGGGTCGTTGTATGGTGAACGTTCATCGTTTGCTTCTAATGCAGGTGCTTGTACATCAAAACTTCTTCTCCATAACAATACTTGGTCTGCTCCGAATTTTTCTGTTGCTTCTGCTTTATTCTTTCCTTGAAGGTCGCCGTATGATTTTTCGTTTAGTCTCCAAGATTTTTCAACAGGCAAATAGTCCATATTCATTGCATCAAGTATTCCGTTAAGAGTTTTGATTGCTCTTTTAAGATAAGAAGTGAAGCATTGTTGTGGTTTTAGACCTTCTTCTTTTATAGCAAGTCCTGCGTTATATGCTTCTTTTACTCCTTGTTCTGTTAAATCTACATCTGTCCAACCTGTGAATAGGTTTAGCAAATTCCATTCGCTTTGTCCGTGTCTTACTAAAATCAGTTTTTTCATTTCTTATTTATTTTTTATGTGTTTTTCCAAGAAATCCTAAAATAAGTATTATTATTCCTATTAGAATAAAAGGTATGCTTAGGATTTGTCCCATATTTAAAATCATATTTGCTTCCCATGCTTCTTGCACTTCTTTCCAGTTCTCAATAATTAAGCGAGAAGTAAAAGCAAGTATTAGAAATAGCGAGAAAAGTCTTCCTGGAACAGGTTTTCTTTTGTTTTTTATATAAACAAATAAAAGGATTATAAAGGTAAGGAAGTATGCTATTGCTTCGTATAATTGTGTTGGGTGTTTTGCTATGGTTTCTCCGTTTCTAACAAATATAAATCCCCAATTGCTATTTGTTGCTACTCCATAGATTTCGCTATTGCAAAGGTTTCCTAAACGAATAAATAATCCTGCTAAGGCAACTATTATTACAAGTCTGTCGAGTGTCCAAAACATTGTTAGTTTTGTTTTTCGTGAATATAACCATATTGCGATTATTATTCCTATTGCTCCTCCGTGAGATGCTAAGCCTTGATAGCCTACAAATTTCCAGCCTTCGGGTGTTTGTGCTATTGGAAGAAACATTTCTGTTATGTGGTTTAGATAATAACTTGGTTCGTAGAAAAGGCAGTGCCCTAATCTTGCTCCAATCAATACTCCAAGAAATACATAGACTGATAGTTTGTCAAGGTATGATGTAGGAATGTTTTCTTTTTGAAAAACTACTTTTTGTAAGATTATGTATCCTGCTACAAAGGCTAAGGCAAATAAAAGAGAATACCATCTAACAAACCCAAAAAGCATTGGTTCAAAATCCCAAATTACGGCGTTTAACATATTATTTTCTTTATTTTTTTCGGCAAAGATACAACAAAAATACTCATACTTTGATTTATTTAGTAAAAAAGTTGTATCTTTGCAGCTTTGAAAAAAGAGTAAAAGACTATGATAAATATAAGTTTACCTGACGGAAGCGTAAAACAATTTGAACAAGGAGTAACTCCTTTTGATGTAGCAAAAAGCATAAGTGATGGTTTGGCAAGGGCTGTTATTAGTGCAAGCGTGAATGGTGAAATAGTTGAATTGAATAGAGCAATAAATAATGATTGTTCTTTGCGTTTGTTTACGTGGAATGACCAAGAGGGTAAGCATACTTTTTGGCATAGTTCTGCACACTTAATGGCTGCTGCTGTTTTGGAACTTTATCCTAATGCGAAATTCGGAATAGGTCCTGCGATTGAAAACGGATTTTATTACGATATAGATTTTGGTGATAAGGTTCTTTCAAGTGAAGATTTTCCAAAGATAGAAGCAAAGATGCAAGAGATTGCAAAGGCTGGCGTTGCTTTGGTTAGAAAAGAAGTGTCTAAGGCTGAGGCTTTGAAATTCTTTGGGGATAAAGGAGAGGTTTATAAAACAGAACTTATAGAAGAATTAGAAGATGGTACAATTACATTCTATGAAAGTGGAAAATTCATAGATTTATGTAAAGGTCCTCACTTGGTTGATTTCTCTTCTATTAAAGCAATAAAAATACTTTCTTTGGCAGGTGCGTATTGGAGAGGAGATGAAAAAAGAAAACAATTAACAAGACTTTATGCTATCACATTCCCTAAAAAGAAAGAATTAGATGAATATCTTGCACTTTTAGAAGAAGCAAAGAAAAGAGATCATAGAAAACTTGGTAAAGAATTAGAACTCTTTGCTTTCTCTCAAAGCGTAGGACAAGGATTGCCTCTTTGGTTACCAAAAGGAACAGAACTTCGTCAAAGATTAGAAAACTTCTTAAAGAAAGTACAAAAAGATTACGGTTATCAACAAGTGATGACTCCTCATATTGGAGATGTAACTTTATATAAAACATCAGGACATTATCAAAAATATGGACAAGATTCTTTCCGTACAATCACAACTCCGTTTGAAGGGGAAGAGTACTTGCTAAAACCAATGAATTGTCCTCATCACGTTGAGATTTATAAACTAAAACCACATTCATACAAAGACTTACCGTTACGTTTAGCAGAATTTGGAACAGTTTATCGTTACGAACAATCAGGAGAATTACACGGTCTAACACGTGTTCGTTCTTTCACACAAGATGATGCTCATATATTCTGTACTGCTGAACAATTGAAAGATGAATTTTGTAAAGTAATTGATATTGTTTTATATATATTCAAAACATTAAAGTTTGAAAACTTTACTGCTCAAATCTCACTAAGAGATCCTAATAACACTGAAAAGTATATTGGCTCTGATGAAGTTTGGGAAAAGGCTGAGAAAGCAATTATTGAGGCATCGGCTGAAAGAGGTTTACAAACTGTTACTGAAATAGGCGAAGCGGCTTTCTATGGTCCAAAACTTGACTTTATGGTTAAGGACGCAATAGGAAGAAAATGGCAATTAGGAACAATTCAAGTAGATTATAACTTGCCAGAACGCTTTGATTTGGAATATACAGGAGCAGATAATCAAAAACATCGCCCAATTATGATTCACCGTGCACCATTTGGTTCAATGGAAAGATTTGTAGCGGTTTTGATTGAGCATACAGCAGGAATTTTCCCACTTTGGTTAACGCCTGAACAATTTATTATTCTTCCAATTTCAGAAAAATATGAAGAATATGCAAAAAAAGTATTATCTTTGCTCGCTCGTTACGACCTAAGAGGAAGTATTGACGAAAGAAATGAAAAGACAGGTAAGAAAATTAGAGATGCAGAGTTGGCAAAAGTACCTTTTATGCTTATTGTAGGAGAAAAAGAAGAGGCAGAAGGAACGGTTTCTGTTCGCCGTCATAAAGAGGGAGATCTTGGAACGATGAGTATTGAAGAGTTTGCAAATAAAGTAAATCAATTAGTTAAAGAAGAATTAGAATAAAATTAAATAAATTATAGTATAAACAAAACAATAGGAGGAACGCATCATAGCAGCACCACAACAATTCTCAAAAGGTAAAGGACCACAAAAAAAAGAAGAACAACATAGGATAAATGACAGAATAGACGCTCCTATGGTAAGAGTGGTCGGTGATAACATAGAAACGGGCATTTATAGCATTAAAGAAGCCCTTAATATGGCAGATGAAATGGGGTTAGATTTGGTAGAAATCTCTCCAAACGCAAACCCACCAGTTTGTAAATTAGTGGATTATCAAAAACTACTTTACGAACAAAAGAAAAAACAAAAAGAAATTAAAGCAAAATCTGCAAAAATCGTAGTAAAAGAAATACGATTAGGGCCTCAGACAGATGAGCACGATTTTAATTTTAAACTAAAACACGCTATAAAATTCCTACAAGAAGGAAATAAAGTGAAGGTTGATGTGTTTTTCCGCGGAAGAACAATTGTTTATAAAGAACAAGGCGAAACACAACTA
Organism: Bacteroidales bacterium; assembly: GCA_017559135.1. GTDB lineage: Bacteria > Bacteroidota > Bacteroidia > Bacteroidales > P3 > Onthomorpha. The sequence continues at coordinate 54,738 of JAFYSZ010000001.1, forward strand.
TTGAAGTTCGCAGAAGCTTTGTTTGAGTATGGTAAACCTGAAATGATGCCGAAGTTAGAGGGTAAGAGAATGATAATGATAATTGCCCCTAAAAAATAAAAGGAAAAATAACAATAAGAATAAATTATAAACAATTAAAAAAAGGACGTAAGATGCCAAAAATGAAAACCAAATCTGCTGCTAAAAAGAGATTTTCAGTAACAGGTTCAGGAAGGATTAAAAGAAAGCACGCTTATCACAGCCACATTCTTACTAAAAAATCTATAAAAAGAAAAAGAATATTGGCAAGTACTTCTGTACTAAGCGGAGCAGACGAACCAAGAATAAGAGAAATGATTTAATCTTATTTTGAAAGAGTCAAAAAATTTTAATCTTTACAATTAAAGGAGTTATTAACCATTGTATTTAGCCAAAACAAGAGTTTTCAAGAAAGAAAACCGCTAATACGAAAAAAAATTAAAAAATTATGCCAAGAGCAGTCAATGCAGTAGCGTCAAGAGCACGCAGAAAAAAAATCCTTAACCGTACAAAAGGTTATTGGGGAAGAGGTAAAAACGTTTGGACCGTAGCAAAAAATAAATGGGAAAAAGGTCAAACATACGCTTACCGTGATAGAAAAAATAAAAAGAGAGAATTTAGAGCTTTGTGGATAAATCGTATCAACGCAGCTTGCCGTTTGAACGATATATCTTATTCTGTATTTATGGGATTGTTGCACAAAAATAACATAGAACTTAACCGTAAAGTGTTAGCAGACTTAGCCCTAAATAATCCAGAAGCTTTCAAAGCTGTTGTTAATCAAGTAAAGAAGTAAATTGTATAATCGCATAAAGGAGTAAAGAAAATGGGTAAACCAGAATTGATGAAATATGTGGATAGTTTAACAGAAGTTAAAGAATATCCAGAGTTCAAAGCAGGAGACACAATCTCTGTATCTTACAAAATTAAAGAAGGTAACAAAGAACGTATTCAAACATTCCAAGGTGTGGTTTTACAACGTTCAGGAAGCGGTACAACAGAAACATTCACAGTTAGAAAAATATCAAGTGGAGTAGGAGTAGAAAGAATATTCCCTATAACTTCTCCATTTATTGAATCTATCGTTGTGAACAAACGCGGAGTTGTTCGCCGTGCAAGAATCTTCTATTTGAGAGGACTTACAGGAAAGAAAGCAAGAATCAAAGAAAAAAGATTCTAAGAAAAGAGAAAATAAAACATTCTTATTGTTATATAAAAAAGGGATTGCAAAAATGCAGTCTCTTTTTTTGTTTTTAATTATTATGTGCAAACGTGCTTTGGGCACAAACAACTTGTAACATCAGCAAACGAAGTAGCAGTAAAAACATATAATAATACCACTGCAACATCTACCGAAATTCCTTCAACAAAAACTCTTACTGTTCCTTTTGGTGCAAGTGGTTATACTTCTAATTGGGGGAAATACTGATTGGGCAAAGACAAATTACCTAATTCAAGAAGGAGAAACAAAAACACTAACAACACACACAGACGGCGGAAATTGGTTAGCATTATCAAATCCTTATACCTTTAAACTTGACGTAAGTAGTTTTCTAAGTGAACACGGTGATATAAAAGGTTGAGTTGTTTATCGTTTCAACGGCACAACTTGGGACGATATTACAGAAGGCGAACATAGCGTTTCTTTCTCTAAGTTTTACAGATACAGTGGAGCAAAAGCAAAAAAAGAGCAACGACTAAAATTAGCCGTTGCTCTTTTTTTGTTTGAAATAAATATTCTTAGAATAAGTATTTAATTCCGAATGCGAATCCTTTTGCGTAGAAAGTAGTTTGTGGAAGGATTTCAAATGCTGGTCTATAATCCAAAGACAATGCCAAAGGAACACCAGGTATTTGCCATTCAACTCCAACTATACCTTCGATGTCAAGACCGAATCCCATATCGTGCTCAGGAGTAGCTTTCCAAGTTCCAAGTCCTGCTCCAACTCCATAATATAAAGTGAAATTGTGTCCAAGATTGTGATTCCATTCATACAATCCTGCAACTTGGAATCCAGAATTGTGTAAATGTCCACGGAAATCAAGAGCGTTTCCACCCATGTATTTCTTTACTTGAATACCGTAGTCAATTCCTCCGATAAGACCTACGCCCCAATTTTGAGCTTTTGCATTTGATAAAGGCAATATAGTCATTAGAGCTACAACTGCCATAAACATTAATTTTTTCATGTCAATAAATTTTAGTTAATAAATAAATTCTATTGCAAATTTATAAAAAAAATATTAACTCTGCAAGAAATAAAAAGAAAAAAGGCATAAACAAAATTTTGTTTACACCTTTTGAAACGTATTATGTTATTTAGTTTGTTTTTAGTCAAGTTCTATTACAAGGAATTTACTTTTTTGCCAGAATAATGAAGGATTTGTTATTACAAGTCTTGTAGGACGTTTTTCATCTGGTTCCAATCTGTAAGATTCGCTTGGGTGAGAAGTAAGGATTTTTATTTTTGTTCCGTGAAGTCTAATTTCTGGAACTCTTCTTATGTCGATTTTTGTGTAATTTGCAAGTTCAGAATCGCTACTTGTAACACTACGTTTTCCTATTCCAAGGAATCCACCTTTTCTATTGATAATTCCTTTGTCAAGAAGTTCTTTTCTTTCTCCTATTATGTAGTAAGCAGTATTTTTTTCTTCTTCTATTTTAAGGATTCTTTCATCTTTGTCTTGATTTTGTTTGTTCAACTCGTCTAAGTTGCGGTTTAGGTTTTCGATAACTATTTTATGTTTTTGCAACTCGGTTGTTAATAATTGAATTTCTTCTTCTTGTTCAGAAATACGAGTTTGAAGTTTTTCTATAAAGGCAGTTAATTCCTTGTTAGAGTTCTTTTGTTTTCTTAGTTGAGCGTTTAGATTATTAATTTTTTGTTTTTGCTCTGCTAATAAGTCGTTAATGTCTTGGATTTGCGAAGTAATTTTTGTTCTTGTATCAACACTTACTTCTCCTGTTTTGTCTTTTATTTTTGAAACATCAGCATATTTTGAAGTAACAATAGAAAGACTTTCTTCAATCTCATTTAATTGTTGAAATAACATCTCTACTTCTGCGTTTTTAGCCGAAAGTGCTGCTTCAACTGAATCTCTCAATTCTTTTTCTATTAAAAGTTCTTTTTCTTTTTTGCTATTACAAGCACCTGCCAAGATTAAAACAAGTCCTGCAATCAATAAATAATTCTTCTTCATAATTATACTTTAATTTATTTAAGGTTAAAAATTTCTTTGTTACAAAATAAAATTATACTTTTGCACTATCAAATAAACGAAAGAGTTATTATTTTATTGTATTAAAGATTTGGGGGTGCTTACTTTTTGTAGGCTGAGATTATACCCTTTGACCGGTCTGATAATGCAGACAGGGGAAAATATCTTCTTTGGAAGTACACTCTCAAATCCTAAAAAAAAGAGAGTGTAATGATTAGAAAAAAACAAATTATTCCTATTTTAACTATCGCAGGCTCAGATTCTTGCGGTGGAGCGGGCATTCAAGCAGATTTAAAGACAATTTCTTCCTTAGGATTGTTTGCTTGCAGTTGCATAACCGCTGTTACGGCTCAAAATACCTTAGGGGTAAGAGAAATTTTTCCTTTAAAAAAATCTTTAATTCGCAATCAAATTGATGCAATTTTAGAAGATTTACCTGTAAAAGCCATAAAAATTGGTATGCTTTTTGATTGCGAAATCATAAAAGAAGTATCCGAAACTCTAAGGCATCATAAATTTCAAGGAAGCATTGTTTTAGACCCTGTAATGATTGCAACAAGCGGCAGTAACCTACTTTTAGACTCAGCAAAGCAAGCAATGATAGAAAATCTCTTTCCTTTGGTAGATATTATTACGCCAAATCTTTTTGAGGCTTGCACTTTGGCAGGAGTAGAAAGTATAAATAACCTCTCACAGCAAAGAGAAGTAGCCGCCCTTATTCAAGAAAAATTAAAAACCAAAAGAGTACTGATAAAAGGAGGACATTTCCAAGAAGAATACTGTACAGATATACTTTTGGATAGCGACAAAAATTTCTACGAATACCAAAGCAAAAGAATAGATAGCCAAAATACTCACGGCACAGGCTGCTCTCTTTCCTCGGCTCTTGCTTGCTATCTTGCCTTAGGCTATGATTACAAAACCTCTGTGCAAAGAGCAAAAGAATATGTCTATTCGGCAATAGAACATTCAAAAGATATTTTTTCAGGAAAAGGAAACGGAAGTTTAAATCATTTTTTTAACCCACAAAAACAAATATTTGATGAAACTAATTGTGAATAAAAAACCAATAGAGATTGAAAACACAATCAATATCTATCAATTATTAGAATTATTGAATGTAAATCCAAATCATTGTGCCGTTGCGGTAGGAAATAAAGTCATAAAAAAATCGCAATGGAGCCAAACGCAACTAAACAATGACGATGAAATAACAATAATAAATGCAACATGTGGAGGTTGATAGGCATAACACTTCCGCAATACGAAGACTCAAAAGCGGAAAAGCAAATAATAATTTCACTGCTTGAAAGCAAAAAAATAGAATACTTTCATATTCGTAAGCCGGATTTCTCTTTTGAGCAAATGTCAGATTGGTTAAAGGATTTACCTCTTGAAATAAGAAAACGCCTTTGCCTACATGACTGCATAGAATTAGCAAAAGAATTTCAAATAGGAGGAGTGCATCTCAATGCTCGCAACAATTACACAATTCCTTCGGGCTATGAGGGAAGAATAAGTGTGAGTTGTCATTCTCTTTCGGAGATTAAGCAGTGGAAAACAAAGACCGACTATCTTTTCCTTTCGCCTATATATAATAGTATAAGCAAAAAAGGATATGAAGCAAGGTTTACAAAAGAAGAATTAAAAAAAGCCGTAAAAGAAGGCTTAATTGATGAAAATGTCTTTGCACTTTCGGGAATTGAACCAAGCAAATTCCCCGAATTAAAAGAGATTGGCTTTTCTGCGGCAGCAATTATGGGATTTATTTGGCAGACAAATAACTTTTAAAATGGACAAAATATATTTTATAACACATCAAAACGAAAAGTATTCTTACTTGGAAAGTGCAAAACTCGCATTAGACTCTGGCATAAGGCTAATTCAACTTAGAATGAAGCACTCACCTTTGAGCGAGATAGAGAAAACAGCCTACATATTAAAAGAAGAGTGCGATAAATACAAAGCAAAACTAATCATAAACGACAATAGCGATTTGGCTTTGAAGATTGGAGCAAATGGAGTGCACCTTGGACAAAAAGATGAGGCGATTAGCATTGCAAAAGGCAAGATAAGAGAAAATCAAATCATAGGAAAAACTTGCAATAGTCTTGAACACATAAGGCAAGCCGTTGAAAGCGGTGCAGATTACATAGGATTAGGACCCTATCGCTTTACTTGGACAAAAGAAAATCTAAGTCCTATACTTGGCATTGAAGGATATAAAAATCTAAACCTTGATATTCCAATCTATGCAATAGGAGGAATACGCTTGGAAGATGCAAAACCTTTAAGCGAAACAGGGATTTACGGCATAGCAATTTCCTCTTTAATTTTAGAGAGTAAAGAGCCCGAAAAAAAAGTCATAGAGTTAAGAAAATATTTCAAAGAAATAATTTAATAAATCATAGAAATAAAAAAATAAAACAATGAAAAAAAAATTGATAATCGCAGGACAAGAATTTGAATCACGCTTATTCTTAGGCACAGGCAAGTTTCCATCAAATCAAATTATGGGAAAAGCAATAGAAGCCTCACAAACACAAATGGTAACAACAGCAATGAAGAGAGTAAACATTGAAAACTCAAAAGAAGACGATATGCTCTCTTACATAAACAGAGAAAAAGTAATCCTATTGCCTAATACCTCAGGGGTAAGAAATGCAAAAGAAGCAGTTTTTGCAGCACAAATGGCACGAGAAGCACTTGAAACAAATTGGTTGAAACTTGAAATTCACCCAGACCCTAAATGGCTTTTTCCAGATGCAATAGAAACGCTTAAAGCCACAGAAGAATTAGTAAAAGACGGCTTTATAGTTTTGCCATACGTACAAGCCGATCCTGTTTTGTGTAAACAATTAGAAGAAGTCGGTGCTGCAACCGTTATGCCCTTAGCCTCACCGATAGGAAGTAATAAAGGCTTGGTAACAAAAGACCTTTTGGAAATAATAATTGAGCAAAGCAATGTACCCGTTGTAATAGATGCAGGCATTGGAGCACCGAGTCATGCAGCACAAGCAATGGAATTAGGAGCAGATGCAGTGCTTGTAAACACAGCAATAGCGATTGCGGGCGACCCTGTTGCGATGGCAGAAGCCTTTTCTTTGGCTGTTAAAGCAGGAAGAGCAGCTTACGAAAGCGGATTAGCACTTAGTTCAAATATAGCACAAGCATCTTCTCCGCTAACAGAGTTTTTGAACTTTTAAATAAAGAGGAAATGAAAGAAAACAAAGAAATATGCCACTCTCTTGGTGGAGTGAAGAAAGTATATGAAAAAGGAAATATCTATGATATTGAAGTAGGAATGCGTCAAGTGGATTTAACTCCTACAATCATTGATGGAAAAACACAAGATAATGGCTCACTTAGACTTTACGACACATCGGGAGTGTATAGCGATGAAAATGTTGAGGTAGATGTAAAGAAAGGCTTGCCAAGACTTAGAGAAAAATGGATAAAAGAAAGAGATGATATAGAAAGGCTTGAAGATTTTACTTCAAACTACACAAAACAAAGACTGATTGATGATGAGAATGCAGAATTTTGCTTTAAGACAAAACACCTTCCTTACAAAGCAAAAGCAGGACGCAGAATTACTCAAATGTCTTTGGCAAAACAAGGAGTGATTACGCCCGAAATGGAATATGTTGCAATAAGAGAAAATATGACTTCAAACAAAAAAGAAGACAGTTACATAACTCCTGAATTTGTACGTGAGGAAGTGGCAGCAGGACGTGCAGTAATTCCTGCAAATATCAATCACCCCGAAGCCGAGCCTATGATTATAGGAAGTAGATTCTTGGTAAAGATAAACACAAACATAGGAAACTCTGCACTTGGTAGCGATATAGAAAAAGAAGTTGAGAAGGCAGTGCTTTCTTCTCGCTACGGAGGCGACACTCTTATGGATTTATCAACAGGAAAGCATATTCATCAAACGCGAGAGTGGGTAATAAGAAATTGTCCTGTGCCTTTGGGAAGCGTTCCTATTTATCAAGCCTTGGAAAAGGTTAATGGAAAAGCAGAAAATCTTAATTGGGAGATTTATAAAGACACTTTGATTGAGCAATGCGAACAAGGAGTGGATTATTTCACTATTCACGCAGGATTATTGCAAAAACATCTTCCTTTAATTGCTAAAAGACTAACGGGAATTGTTTCTCGTGGTGGCTCAATTATGGCAAAATGGATAGCATATCACAAGAAAGAAAACTTCCTTTATACACATTTTGAAGAGATTTGCCAAATTCTTGCTCAATATGACGTTGCGGTAAGCATAGGAGATGGATTGCGTCCGGGGAGTATTGCAGATGCAAACGATGAGGCACAGTTTGGAGAATTGGAAACAATGGGAGAACTTACAAAAGTGGCGTGGAAATATGATGTTCAAGTCTTAATTGAAGGTCCGGGGCATGTTCCTTTGCACAAAATCAAGGAAAATATGGAAAAACAAAAGCAACTTTGCCACAATGCACCGTTTTACACCTTGGGACCTTTGACAACGGATATTTCTCCTGGCTATGATCATATTTCTTCTGCTATTGGAGCGGCAATGATTGGCTGGTATGGAACGGCAATGCTTTGTTATGTTACTCCAAAAGAACATTTGGGATTACCAAACAAGGAAGATGTGAGAGCGGGAATAATGGCTTATAAAATTGCTGCACACGCTGCCGATATTGCAAAGGGACATCCTTCGGCTATTGAAAGGGATAATGCACTTAGTAAGGCAAGATTTGAATTTCGTTGGAAAGATCAGTTTAATCTTTCAATCGATCCGCAAAGGGCAATGGAGTATTATGGTGCGGAAAAACTGCAAGGCACTCCTTTTTGCACTATGTGTGGGCCGGATTTCTGTGCAATGAGAATTTCGCGTGAGGTTTCAAAACAAAAATAAGAGGTTATGAAAAGAAGTTTTTATGAAACAATAAAATCAATTGATTGGAATGATATAACTAAACGCATATATGCTAAAACCGAAAGCGATGTTATGCGTGCTTTGTCAAAAAAGAGTTTGGATATAGAGGATTTTATGGCGTTGGTTTCGCCTGTGGCAGAGAAATATCTTGAACAAATGGCACAAATGAGCAGAGATATTACTCAAAAACGCTTTGGAAAGGTTATGCAATTCTATATTCCTATGTATCTTTCAAACGAATGTAGTAATCATTGTATTTATTGCGGATTTAATCACAATAATAAAATAGATAGAATAACTCTTTGTGAACAACAAATCAAAGAAGAAATAAAAGTAATCAAGCAAATGGGTTATGATAATGTGCTTTTGCTTACGGGAGAAAGTCCAAAACAAGCAGGAGTTGAGTATATTGAAAAGGCGATTGCTTTGTGTAGAGAAAGTTTTTCAGCAATCAATTTGGAGGTTTTCCCAATGGATACGCAAGATTACGCAAGATTGATAAAAGCAGGGGCTAATTCGGTTTATGTTTATCAAGAAACCTATAACGAAAACCGCTACAAACACTATCACCCAAAGGGAATGAAAAGCAATTATCAATATCGATTGCAAGCACCTGAGCGTTTGGCTGAGGCAGGCATTCATAAAGTTGGCTTAGGTGCTTTAATAGGACTTGAAGAGTGGAGAACGGAAATGGTCTTCTTGGCTATGCACCTTAGATACTTAACAAAGAATTATTGGAAGACTAAGTATTCTATTTCTTTTCCAAGAATGCGTCCCGCAGCAGGTGGCTTTCAAGCAGATTATTGCGTAAACGACAAAGAATTTGCTCAAATCATTTGGGCGTTTCGCCTTTTTGACAATGACGTTGAAATAACAATGAGCACAAGAGAAACTCCTGAAATGAGAAATCACTTTGTAAGCCTTGGAATTACCTCAATGAGTGCAGGCTCTCACACAGAGCCGGGGGGATATTCAAATCCTAATGCAAAAAGAGAACAATTTTCTGTAAGCGATGAAAGAAGCGTTGAAGAAATGGAAAGAATGGTTCGCTCGCAAGGTTATGATGTTGTGTTTAAAGATTGGGATAGAATTTTAAACTAATGTTAAAGGAAAAGGAATTAAGAAGATATGCCCGCCAAATAGAGTTGGAGGGCTTTGGAGTCAAAGGACAAGAAAAGTTAAAGCAAGCAAAAGTCTTGATTGTCGGCGTTGGAGGATTGGGAAGCATTGCAAGTCTTTTGCTTGTTGGTGCAGGAGTCGGAGAAATCGGCATAATAGACAATGATGAGGTGGGTTTAACAAATCTTCATCGGCAAATAATTTACAGAGAAAGTCAAATAGGAGAGAAGAAGACGGAAATGGCAAAAGAAAACCTTAGAGAATTGAATAGCGATTGCAAAATAAATTGCTACAATGAGTTTTTGAGCGAAGAAAACGCTGAAAAGATTATTAAAGACTATGATATAGTAGTGGATTGTTGCGATAACTTTGCAACACGCTATGTAATAAATGACGCTTGTCAAAGATTGAAAAAACCTTTTGTTTATTCCGCTATCTCGGACTTTGAAGGACAAGTCGCCTTGCTTAATTGCGAGGAAGATTCTGCAAATTATAGAACCCTTTTTCCGGAAGAAAATCTATTGAAAGAAGAACCTAATAAAAACAAAGCAGTGATTGGAGTTTTACCCTCAATCACTGCTTCAATTGCTTCAAACGAAGTTATAAAGTTTTTAACTAATTACACCGATGTTTCTTTGAAAAACAAACTCCTAATCTTTAATGTCAAAAACTATAACTTTAATATATTTGAATTGTAAGCGTGTTAATATAGTGTTAATTTATAATTTCTATGCGTTCAATAACTTTTCAATCCACTCATTAAAGTGTTTGCATTTTGAACGAAGCGTATCAATACCAATCTTAGCCGTTACATCTTTCGCTGTTTTAGGTTTGTTGTAACGATAGTGTGTCTTTTTATTGCCTTCTATTGCATTTATAATACGTTTACTTGGAGCGGTATGTGGACTATTGTTAATCAACTCTGGATTCCCTATTCTTTGCAGGGCTTTATTTAGTTCTTTACATTGTCTTTCGCAACCAGGATAAAGAGTTGCAAGGTGTTCAATGCCACAAAATAGAAGTGCTTCAATTTCATGAAGTTGGATATATGGGATAAAACGATCGTCATTTATTGAATTATAGAACTGTTGTTCCAACTCAGAGACTTTTAGATACGGATCGTTAATATTTTGTGCTGTTTGAAAACCAGGGAAGTCATTAGGAAGAGCATAAAAGTCAAACATAGTTGTAAAGATATGTCTTTCAAAATCTTTATCCAATTCTGTTTGTTGTAATAGTCGAAGGTCTGTTAATGCGTCATTGTATGTCAACATTCCACCTCGAGCATTCTTCTTTTTATTCGTTGTAATCAAACTACCCTTTACACCTGTTATACCTTTATCTTGAAGATATGGACGCAAAACCTTTTCAACAAAACCCTGCTCAGTCTGTCCCTCACATAAAACATGGATTATTTTAGCTTTCATACAGGACGTCCTCCAATAATATTTTTATCCCATAATTCACTTACAGTGTAATTTTGAAGCCATAGATGATATTCTTCTTCGCTTAAATGCGTAGCGGTAGTAGATTGAGTTTCTTTATCCATTTCAATGACTGATATATTATCAATATCAAAATGATCCACTAAATCCTTGCTTTGAGTAGCAATAATAATTTGTGCATGTATTGATGCGTCCTTTATCATCTCTGCAAGTTGAGTTATGGCGTATGGATGCAAGCCTAATTCCGGTTCATCAAGTATGATTACATTAGGCATTGTTTGTGGCGGTTGTAAAAGCAAAGTTGCCAATGCTATAAATCGAATTGAACCATCAGAAAATTGATAAGCGTTAAAACGATAATCCGTAGCTGAATTATCCATCCAACGTAGAGAAATAAAGTTGTTGTTAGGTTCAAGATAGAAATCTTGAAATTGAGGCACTACATCTCTGACATAATCAACAATTCTGTTGTAGGAATTTATATAATTGTCTCGTAGAAATAAAAGAAAAGAAGGTAGATTATTACCATGAGATTGAAGATAGTTAGCAGTCTCCACAGGACACGTTTGACGCAAAGGACCTTCTGCCGAAGAATCATGAAACTGATAGACTTTACAAGAAGATAACATTTGAAATACTATCTTAGCAGTAGAGTCAGAGCTTTGTGCAAGAGCAGACTCTTTATATTCTGGTTCTAAATTCATTTCTTTTGGTTTATCGTGTCCGTTGCGATGCCAAAAAATTTTCTCTTCTGTAATGATTAACCTATCGGGATTTGCATTAGTCAAAGAAAAACTATAAGTGTCAATATTGTTGTCATCAGAGAACTTAATTTCACTTGACATAGTAGGCGTTCTTTTAGAGCCATAATGTAATAAGGCATTTGAAGTTCCGGATAGTTCTACATATCTTCCAAAAGATTGGGTCATCATAAAACTTAACATTTGAAAAAAACTAATAATATTGCTTTTTCCAGCACCATTTGCTCCTAATAATATGCTAACATCGTTAAGTTTTAATGTTACGGGTTTGTCAAAGGCGATAGACTTATAGCCTCTAATAGTTACTTCTTCTAACTTAGCCATTGTATTAAAATTAAATTTACCGCAAAAGTAATAATAAAAAAGCAAATATGTAAAAAATGAAAAGAAAACTTATTTAGTGTAAGTATTTTTTCTTGTATAATAAAAACAAAGCAGTGATTGGAGTTTTACCCTCAATCACTGCTTCAATTGCTTCAAACGAAGTTATAAAGTTTTTAACCAATTACACCGATGTTTCTTTGAAAAACAAACTCCTAATCTTCAATGTCAAAAACTATAACTTTAATATATTTGAATTGTAAGACAATTAAGCAAAATAAAGCAAAGAAATAAAAAAATAAACGCTCGTTTGTCTGATTAAAGCAAAGACTTACGAGCGTTTTTGTTTTTGGACTTAGGAAAAATTAAACCATAGTCCGTTATAGTTAATAAACAGTAAAATGTATATTTCTTGAATATGCTAACGTTTTAGATTCATCTTGTATCTGAACAAGAAATTTGTTACTTCCTTCCTTTATAACTGAATATGGTATTTCAAGTACAAAATCTTCCCACTGACTACTTTTATATCTTGGACTTCCTGTGTCTTGAACTGTAAGTTGTCCATCTGGAGTTTTATAACCATTAATGGAAGAAGTTAATCTGTTTCCATCTTCATCATAGAAGAATGCACAAACCCAAATTTTTTTATTCAACTTATTATTTACAGTAAAATTAACATGAATACGCATATAATTCTGTCCATTTTTTAGAATATTATGTTCAACCCAAATACTATCAATCTTTGCATTTGGCTCATCGTTAGCAGATTGCTTAATATTAACACGTTTTGTTAATTTTCCTGATTTTATAGTAAAGTAATCTTCACGAGAACTATTTGTTTCATTTCTTTCTATTTTCAAGGTTACGCCATCACTTGATTTAGATAATTTGATCCAGCTATATGTTCCAGTACCTATTTTCCATATACTATCACATGTTATATTTATCCTTTTTGTTCCACCTTCATGAGACACTGATATTTCTGTTGTAGAAAGATTGAGGTAAGGATTTTCTCTTTTTTTATTAGCAGACTGCTTAACATTTACACGTTTTATTAATTTCCCTGATTTTATAGTAAAGTAATCTTCACGAGATTTATTCGTCTCATTTCTTTCTATCTTCAAGGTTACACCATCACTTGATTTAGATAATTTGATCCATTTACGTGTTCCAATATCTATTTTCCATATACTATCACATGTTATATTTATCCTTTTTGTTCCACCTTCATGAGACACTGATATTTCTGTTGTAGAAAGATTGAGGTAAGGATTTTCTCTTTTAGTTTTTTTCTTTTTTGTAGTATTTTTTTCTTTTTGAGATTCTATGATACTATCTTGCTTTACTTTTACTCTTTCCTTTGATTTATCTAATTCTATCTTAACCCGTTCATCGTGTAACCTTTTATTCTCATCATTACATTTAATTATAAAAAATATTGCAAAGCCGAAAATAAAAAACAACCATATCATACACGGAAGAGAGTTCTTCTCTTGTACTACTTCAACCACATTTGCAACGCCATTAGTTAACTTATTTGAGTAACAATTTATATGATTGTAGTTTCTTATTGCAAAAAGTTTTTCGTCTTTCGATTTATTTTCTAATGGTATTTCTATTTCTGAAGTATCGGCAAGAGCTCCTACAAATGGTTTAATCAAATTATAATGAGATGCAATTTCTTTAAACCAATTTTCAATTCTTTTTAATTCTGGTGATTTTGTGTAAAAAGCATTTTCTATTTGCAAGTTCAAAGGCATAGAGCCTGAAAGCAATTCATTTTGTTTGAGAATCTTATAGACCAAAGTTTCGCAACACTCAAACATTGAATCAACATTTTCAATATACTCCCCTGTAAAAGCAAAACAAAATCCGTAATAATCGGTGTTAGAAGCATTCAAACGTCTTAAATAAGTGTAGTAGACATTTATACCTTTCTTTTCTACAAACAAATGTTGAGCGTGTTTTAACTTCTTGACATATTTCTTAAATATATCAGTAGTATAATCTATTGGATATTGCTCTACTTTTTTTACCTTTTTGATATGTAATAAATAAAGTGAGTACGACATAATATTACCATAATTTAAATTTAATTACTTGTTTATCATTATCTACCTCATAGGATTTTACTCTGTTTAATATTTCATTCCCTAAGAGCAAATCAGCGGCTACATTATCAGCAACACAAGCTACAACATCCTCAAAAAGAATCTTATCTCCTACTATTACTTTCTTTAATCTCACAACAGGCATTTCTACAACACTTCCGTCAGCTATAGAACTCTTAATAGGCTCTAAAATATCGTCTTCTGTTATTAATCCATTTTTAACAAGAGATATAAACTCTAACCTTGAAATAAGATTTGTAGAACAACCTGTATCAAATATCATAAAGAAACCTAAGCCATTTATCTTAACAGGCAATAATTTTACTCCACCTTTTTCTTGATATGCTATTTCTACATAATCTTCAATAATTGTTTCCTCTTCATAATATTCATCTTCTATATAATCTTCTGAATATTCATCAGAATAACTCTCGTTGTTTTTGCTCCCACAAGAAGCAAAAACAACGAAAAGTGATAATAACAATGTGAAATTTAGTTTACTTATTTTTTGAAATGTTCTTTCCATAAATTAATTTTTTCCTCTTTTGTAAATTCTTTACAAACTTTACAATCCTTATTTATATTCTCATATTTCTTGTTATTCTTTTCTGCATACTCTTTTAGTTTTTCTGTCATAGCTTTGAGATTATCAGCGTTTTTAACCCATTCATCGTAATCCTTTTCATCTTGTGAAGGTTGCTTTTTATTAGTGTCTTTTTGTTCTTTTTTAACCTCTTCTTTTTTATGTTTCGGTTTTGTATCTTCCCTATATGTTTTTATTGTATTATCTAATTTGTTATTTATGCTATTTATTTGTGTATTTAATAAATCACAACTATCTTTATATTGTGAAATTTCATTTTCCAATCTCTGAATTTCATCTTTATTAGTTTCATCTTGTTTTGAATTACCAGAACAATTAGAAACACCGATAATAATATTAATAATTACAAGAATTAAAATAAAGAAAGGAAGTACTTCTTTTAACTTTGATTCTTTTTGCGGATGAGGTGGATGAGGTATTTCTTCATTTGTGGAAAGACAACTCTTAATATTTAGTATTTCTCTATCTCTAACACTATTCTTACTATTAGCATTAGTTGATTGAGTTTCTAACTTCTCATTCTTTTTCATCAAAATATTTTTTTCATCTTTCAATATTTGAATTTCCTTATCTTTTTCTAGAATCAAATTTTGCAGTTGTTGTATTTGTGATGTTAATGTTTTAATATTTTGTTCTTTTTGCGAAAGAGCTGTTGGAATCTCCTCCGATATTTCTACATTAAGGCTCTTTTTCAACATCGCCCAAATCTTCTCATTGGTTAAATCATTAGGATTTTGGACAGGAAATTGAATTTGATTCTCTGATAAAGAAAGTTTCTCAGCATTTACTTTTTTTGTAAAATTTTCTATATGTTTTAGTGAAGCATTTACACTATTATCATTAAAAGAAGTTATTCTAATTTCATCATTTTCAAGTAAATGATTAAGAGCTTCTTTCATTTTTTGTCTTAAACCCAAAAAATCTTTTATAACATTGCCATTATCTTCATAAACATAAGAAAAACCAAGCATACAACCGGGTCTTTTAGCTGAAAGATCACTTTTAATATAAGTATAATAAGTCTTATAGCCATCTCTACTTATTTTAAAAAGTTCTTTATAAACATCTTTATGAAAAGAAGTATCAAGAAATGAATAGTCATCACCTTGTGCAGTGGCTTTGGATTTCAAGTCATAAACTTGAAATCCATCACTGTCACCTAATTTTCCTAATATATAAAACTTCTCAGTCATAATCTACAAGCATTTTTTAATTGCATTCCAAAGTTCTTGAGGATATTTATTCTTTCCTGCTGTAAATATTTTTACTTTTTTATTTAGCACTGTATTAAATTCCTCAGAGTAAGTTCCTGTTTGGAAAGGAATCAAATAACAATCATACTCCCTTATTATTGCACGAGGACCCTTTACTTTGAATAAATCTAACAAGCCAGGATAATCATCATTTATTTCTTCTCTTAGAGATTTTATATTAACATTTCCGTTATCATCTAAGGAAGGAGAGCAATCTATCTTATTATAAAGAAATATTACTTTATCTTTTTTATCCATCATTTGTTTCACTTCTGCAATCCTGTCTTTATATCTCACTCTTGTTGCATCATCTTTATAATTTGGCTCTAAGATAAAGATATAAACTTTCCTATTATCAGAATCTATTATACTGGAAACGTATTGGACTGGAAAAGGTACTTCCTTATTATGGTCTGGTTCAAATAAACGTTCACCTGGGCTTTCTAATATTTGACATTTTTTTGCTCCATTATCCCAAATATCTAAAAGCATAAAATTAACCCCTTTCGTTGCTTCTGCTGCTAAATTACTCACTGCGTCATTATGAAAGTTGTCGCATCTGCTAACATATTCTCCGCCATCATTACTAACAAAATCCTTATTAGGTTTTATATTCGTATTTATACTATTTAAATATCTATATAAACGAACTAATGTCATTGTTTTACCTGCTGCTGGAGGACCAAAAAGGAATATTATTGGAGATTTCTTATCCTTTACATTAACATTAACTATTCCTCCTGCTGGTGCTGGTGCTGTAATGTCCACTTGATTTATTTCTGGAATAGGTTCATAATTATCTTGTCTGTCTATTTCTTGAACAACATCCAATTGTTCTTGTTGAAGTCCTTGTTCTTCATTATTATTTGTAATTGGCATAATATCTAATTTTTATTGTTAATTAATTAAAAATCTTTTTACTTATTGTGTTTCTAAATGCTATTGTTGCGAATAAAAATCCTGCAAAATCTATAAGAATAGAAATAACAAACCAAATTGCAAAGCCTTGTCCTTTCAAATCTCCACTAAACCAAGACATAAATACTTCATATACTTTTTTTAATTGAGATGTTTTTGAAACTTTATTATTAAACTCATGTCCTTTTCCATATTCTGACAATAAAGGATAAGCAATTTCTAAAACATCACTTGTTTCATTTACCATTTCTGAATAATTGATAGTATTTTTATCAATACCCTTCTTGATAGTTCCGATTCTTTTTAAACAATTATTTATATCTCTTTTAGCAGTTCCTTTCTTTGATAAATCATGAGCAGCCAAAAATTTTTGGTATTCAATTTCCATTTGAGCAAGTGTAAGAGCCTCTATTACCTTATATGAATTAGCAGAAATATTCCTATCTGTTTCTAATTTCCATTCTTTTGTCGGATCTACTGCTATTTCTATTTTATCAATAATTGCTTTACATCTTTTTCCAATTCCAGGTCTATCAGGTCGCTTATACTCTTGTTCCAATGCATTTAATAAACCACCAACCTTAACCGCTTTTTCTTCCCATTGTTCATTTATAAAACTTCCGTCAGCTAATTGTTGTAAATTTCTTTCCGCTTCTGTTAAATCTTTTTCAACTACTTCTTTCGCATTTTGTTGTAAATACAAAGTGTGCGTATTTGTTGGCAATGAAAATATTACCCAAAAAGCTAACACCATTAAAATACCTGTAACAAAGCAAGGTGTACGTCCGTCATTCCTTAAATCACTATTTGAATTGAGTGAATCATAAATAAAGGTCATTCCAACCGATGAAAGCACAAAAAAAGCCAAAGCGAATATCCACAATATCCATCTTGACCAATCTAACAACAAATAAAAAGATTCAACAGTTAAATAGCAACTGCCAATACTTACTGCAATCCATAATACGACTGCTCCGAGTTTTAAGAAATTATTGTTTCCCATTTTAATTAAATTTTAATGTTTTTAAATAAATTTTTTCTTTGCCCAAGTCCCAAATGGCGATTAAATGATTTCTTTCTTTGACTTCAAGGCATAAAAAAACGTGGGACTTTTTATCTTACTGAAGTCTGAGGCTCTGGAATACCTAACCAATCAAATAAGTAAAGCCCACGATATTACTCGTGAGCGTTTACTGCTTTACATTGATTGGTTTGTGTGAAATTTTCCAGATTTCAGACCTCAAAGTATAAGCAAAAACGCTTTTTATGTCGTATTAAAATTTTCTAAGTCTAAATTATTGTTATTTTTTTATCTTTTTTCTCCTCCTTTTCTACGGGTTATACAAAATTTTTCATTGTTTTAATTTCTGCCTACAAATATATAATAATTTTTTTAAAGTACAAAAAAATCTTTTAAAAAGTTTTAATTTTCTGAGTCCAAGTCTTGTGAAAATTAAATTTATTGTTACGAAATTTTTCTTCGCAAGGGTTTTGAAAAGTCTGAGGAAAATTGAGCAAAAATCGGAAGAAAATTTGCTGAAATCGGAGCAAAATTTATTGAGA
The DNA here is from genome assembly GCA_017559135.1 of Bacteroidales bacterium. Classification (GTDB taxonomy): domain Bacteria; phylum Bacteroidota; class Bacteroidia; order Bacteroidales; family P3; genus Onthomorpha. Next base: position 72,991 of record JAFYSZ010000001.1, read on the forward strand.
TCGGATCAAAAATTTTTTTGGTCCGATGAAAAAAAATTTTGGTCCGATGAAAATTTGCTAAGATCCGATGAAAATTGAATGAAAATAGTGGAAAAATAGCACTAAATCATAGAAAAAATGGAGTAAATCAAGGCTTAAAAAAGTTAAGTCTTTGATTTAGTGAATTTTAGTTAAGGGCTTATATTTTCAAAATTTACGATCAGAAATCTTTTGCTTGAAAATATCGCACGCATTTGGCGTTAAGTGGTGGTGAAAGTTTTTTATTTTCGCTCCAAGGCTTAGAGATAGTCTCTTGCCTCTATGCCCATATTAAACAAAAGGTCTAATGAACTTAGGTTGTGTTGGAATCCGAATTTGTGTTCAAAGCATTGGAAGTAGGGACGTGTGGTGTAGTCGGTGAATATGCGTTTTTTGTCAAATATGTCGCGATAATCATTCTCTACTTCTTTTTTATAGGAAGATGTTGTAAGGATTTTGGTTGTGATTTTCATTTTTTGCAAAAGCAACATCGTTATTTCTTGGTTTAGTTCAAATAAATAACGATGTTTTTTTTGCAGTATGTTTTCTATTTGATAATAATAGTATTCGAAATAGGTGCTTTTTCCGTAGGCGGAGGCGATTGCTCTTAGGTGATTGGTGTGCCACGGTGTTTTGTAGCAGATTTCTGTTTCGTAAATAGGCTGATGTTGCTCCGTTGTACGCTTTACGGGTACGATTAGGGGCAATACTCCGTTTGCTGAAAGGATATAGGTCCTATTTCTATGAGTTTGTTTTTTGAAACTTTCGTTTGCTTCAATCAATACTTCTTCGTGCTTATTTAAAATGGATAAATAGGCTATGCAAGGAAAGTATGAGGTGGGTAATAATGCTTTATAGTCCAATTGTTACAGAGTTTAGTTTGTCATCTAAAAAGAAAAAGTCTATTGCGTATTCTTCGTATGATATTCTTTCTTCGCCCCATTCTTCTTTGTCCATTGTTTGTTCAAAGATTTTGTTTTCTCGCATTAGTTCTACTATTTCTTTTGATGTTTTGTTTTTGATTTGTTGCTCAAAAAGAAAGATTTCTTCTGTTTCTATGTTGATGCAAGAGAGTTTTTCTTGATCTAAGTTTTCAAAAAATAGACTTAGTCCTTTTTCTTCGTAATAAAGAACTGTTGCAGGCATTTCTAAGTCTTCTCCGATTTCTTCAACCTCAGATGGTTTGCCGATTAAATCAATTACTGAATTGATTTGCATTCCAAAACGTAAAGGGCCGAAACCTTCTTTTAAGATAATCTCATTTTTCATATAAAAATTGTTTTTGTTTGACTTTGCAATAATAAATATTATTTTTGAATTTGCATAATTTAAAATGATTTTTTTATCTGTATTAAATTTTTTTTACATTATTTTATTTGTATTAAAAAAAAATATATATATTTGCAGATGTTTTATTTAATATATGAAAATTTTTAAAAACAAATTAATTTTTTAGAATATGGCACAAATAAAATCTTTAAAGGATTTGGAATCTTTGAAGAGCAGTGTTCAAGAACAAATTGACACTAGAGTAAAAGGTAACAAAGATGGATTGGTGCAAATAAAAGTTGCGATGGCTACTTGTGGTATTTCAGCAGGTGCTAAATCCATTTATAATTACTTCTTGGAAAAAATCGATGAAAAGAAATTAGACGTAGTCGTTTACCAAACAGACTGTATGGGTCGTTGTAATGAAGAGCCTACCGTAGAGGTTGCATTACCAAATCAAGAGTCTGTGATTTTTGGAAATGTAGATAAGGCTAAGGTTGACGAAATCTTGGAAAAATTCGGTAAATAATAAAATTAGAAAATTAACTCAAATTTAGGAGGAATATATATGGCGAAGTTTAAAATGCACATTTTGGTCTGTGGAGGTACAGGTTGTAGTGCATCAAAAAGCCAAGAGATTGCTGATAGATTAAAAAGCAATCTACTTGATAAAGGTTTAGAAAATGAAGTTCAAGTAATCCTTACAGGTTGTTTTGGTTTCTGTGAAAAAGGCCCTATCGTTAAGATAATGCCTGATAATACTTTCTATACAGAAGTGAAACCAGAAGATGCTCAAGAGATAATTGAAGAACATATTATAAAAGGACGTAAGGTAACTCGTTTGCTTTATACTGATCCTGAAAAGAAAGAACATGTTGCTGACGCAAAACACATGGGATTCTATAAAAAACAATTACGTATTGCTTTGCGTAACTGTGGTTTTATCGATCCTGAAAATATAGGTGAATATATTGCTTGTGATGGTTATGCTGCTGTTGCAAAATGTTTAACTGAAATGACTCCAGAACAAGTTATCAATGAAATAAAACTTTCTGGTTTAAGAGGTCGTGGTGGTGGAGGCTTCCCTACTGGAATGAAATGGGAAATTGCTTCAAAGAATCACGCTGATCAAAAATACGTTGTTTGTAATGCTGACGAAGGGGACCCTGGTGCGTTTATGGATAGAAGTATCCTTGAAGGAGACCCTCACTCTGTTATCGAAGCGATGACTATTAATGGTTATGCTATCGGTGCTACAAAGGGTTTAGTTTATATTCGTGCTGAATATCCTTTGGCAATTCACAGACTTCAAGTTGCTATTGCTCAAGCAAGAGAATATGGAGTGTTAGGAAATAATTTATTTGGAACAGATTTCTGCTTTGATATAGAATTAAGATATGGTGCAGGTGCTTTTGTTTGTGGTGAAGAAACTGCTCTTATTCATTCTATGGAAGGAAAACGTGGAGAACCTACATTTAAACCACCTTTCCCTGCTCAAAGTGGTTATTTGCAAAAACCAACTAACGTAAATAACGTAGAAACTTACGCTAATATTCCTATTATTATATTAAAGGGAGCAAATTGGTTTAATAAAATAGGTACTGAAAAGTCAAAAGGAACAAAGGTATTTGCTCTTGCAGGTCAAATCAATAATGTTGGTTTGATTGAAGTTCCAATGGGAATTACTCTTAGAGAAGTAATTTACGAAATTGGAGGAGGAATCAAGAATGGAAGAAAGTTCAAAGCTGTTCAAACAGGAGGTCCTTCTGGTGGTTGTTTGACAGAAAAGCATCTTGATACTCCAATTGATTATGATAACCTTATTGCAGCAGGCTCAATGATGGGTTCAGGTGGTATGGTTGTTATGGACGAAACATCTTGTATGGTTGCCATAGCGAAATTCTATCTTGAATTTACTTGCGAAGAAAGTTGCGGAAAATGTTCTCCTTGCCGTATAGGTAATAAGAGAATGTTGGAAATCCTTGACAAGATAACAAAGGGTAATGGAACAATGGAAGATCTTGAAAATTTAAAGAATCTTGCAGGTGTAATTAAAGATACTGCTCTTTGTGGTTTAGGTCAAACATCTCCAAACCCAATCTTATCTACATTAAATAATTTCTGGGATGAATATGTTGAACACGTTCAAGATAAGAAATGTAGAGCAGGTGCTTGTAAATCATTGATGCAATATGTGATAGATCCTAATGTTTGTGTTGGTTGTACAGCTTGTGCAAGAAATTGTCCTGTTAATGCAATTCAAGGAGAAAAGAAAACACCGCATACAATAAACACTGAATTGTGTATCAAGTGTGGTACTTGTATTGAAAAATGTAAATTCAATGCAATTAGTATCCAATAAGGTTTTGTCTAATCAAAATATTTAGAAAAGAAAATGGAAACAGTAAATTTAATAATAGACGGTAAAGCGGTTGTAGCAGAAAAAGGTCAAACTATATTAAAAGCTGCAAGAAAAGCAGGTGTATCTATCCCAACGCTTTGCTATTATGAACTTAACGGACAAAAATTAGAAAACAAACCAGGTGGTTGTAGAGTTTGTGTTGTTGAAGTTGAAGGAAGAAAAAACTTAGCACCAGCTTGTGCAACAGAAGTTATGGAAGGAATGGTTGTTCATACTCACTCTTTAAGAGTTGTGAACGCAAGAAGAACTGTTGTTGAACTAATCCTTTCTGACCACCCATCAGATTGTTTGAGTTGTTCAAAGAGTGGAAATTGCGAATTGCAAACTTTGGCTCAAAAATTAGGAATAAGAGAAATACCTTTCCAAGGAGAACAATCTACATATAGAAAAGATAATTCTCCATCTATCATAAGAGATGTTGATAAATGTATAATGTGTCGTCGTTGCGAAACTGTATGTAACGAATTGCAAACAGTTGGAGCATTGAGCGCAGTAAACAGAGGTTTTGAAGCAGTTGTTGCAACAGCATTTGAACAAGATCTTGTTAAATCTTCTTGTACAATGTGTGGACAATGTGTAATGGCTTGCCCTGTTGGAGCATTGAGTGAAGTAAATCAAACACGTCAAGTAATACAAGCAATCAACAATCCTCAAAAAACAGTTATCGTTCAAACAGCTCCTGCTGTCAGAGTAGCATTAGGAGAAGAATTTGGATACCCTGCTGGAACAATTGTTACAGGAAAAATGGCTGCTGCATTGAGAAGAATAGGATTTGATTACGTATTTGATACAGATTTCGCAGCAGACTTAACAATAATGGAAGAAGGAACAGAATTATTAGGCAGAATAAAGAAATTTATGGAAGGCGACAAAAATGTTAAGCTTCCTATCTTGACTTCATGCTGTCCTGGTTGGGTTAATTTCTTTGAAACAAATTATCCTGATATGTTAGACGTTCCTTCAACAGCAAAATCTCCTCAACAAATGTTTGGAGCAATTGCAAAGAACTATTGGGCAGAGAAACTAAAAATCAAGAGAGAAGATATGGTTGTAGTTTCTATTATGCCATGTGTTGCTAAGAAATACGAATGTCAAAGAGATGAATTTAAAGTTGATGGAAATCCAGATGTAGATTTCTCATTAACAACAAGAGAATTGGCAGAATTGATAAAACAATTTAATATTGATTTCAATTCATTAGAAGATGAGGATTTCGATATGCCATTAGGAGCATCAACAGGTGCAGCTGTTATCTTCGGAGCAACAGGTGGTGTTATAGAAGCAGCAGCTCGTACAGCATACGAAGTGTTCACAGGAAAAACTCTTGGAAAAGTTGATTTCACTGACCTACGTGGATTAGAAGGAGTAAGAGAAGCTGTTGTTGATTTTGACGGCACTCCAATTCGTTTAGGAATTGCTCACGGATTAGGTAATGCAAGAAAACTTTTAGACAAAGTTCGTAAAGGTGAAGTTCAATATCACGCAATTGAAGTAATGGCTTGTCCAGGTGGTTGTATCGGTGGTGCAGGACAACCTTATCACCACGGAGATTTCTCAATAGTTGAAAAACGTCATCAAGCAATTTATCAAGAAGACATCAACAAAGAATTGAGAAAATCACACGAAAATCCATACGTAAAACAATTGTATGATGAATATTTAGGTACTCCTTGTGGAGAAAAATCTCACCACCTACTTCATACTCACTATTTCGATAAATCAAAACAAGTAGAAGTAGAGGCGTAATTAAACTTTAAAACTTAAAAGTTATGGCAAAAGTAAAATTATCAGAAAGTAAAATAAATAAGATAAAAGAAATTTGTGCGTCATTTGGCAATCAACCAGGAGAAGCTATCAATGTTTTGCACAAAGTACAAGGAGAATTTGGTTATTTACCTGCTGAGGTACAAGAATTGATAGCAATGGAATTGAATGTGCCTGTTGCAACAATATATGGTATAGTAACATTCTATTCATTCTTTACAATGATACCAAAAGGTGAACACCCAATCTCTGTTTGTATGGGAACTGCTTGCTATGTTAGAGGAGCAGAAAAAGTTCTTGATGAATTTAAACGTCAATTAGGTATTGGAATCGGAGAAACAACAGCAGACGGAAAATTCTCTTTGAATTGCTTGCGTTGTGTTGGTGCTTGCGGTTTAGCACCTGTTGTTACAATCGGAGATAAGGTCTATGGACGTTTAACTCCTGATATGGTAAAAGATATAATCAACGAATACAATTAATAGTTGTTTATAATACAAAAGCGATACGTTAAATTCTTAGCGTGTCGCTTTTTTTTTGTTTAAATAGTACAAAAAAAAATCCACCTCTTTGTTTGAGATGGATCTTTTTTAATCTTTTTTTAATTTAGCAGGAATGCTTACTTCTTTGTGTTTCTAACAACTTTTGTTCCAACAGCAGCACCACCTAATCCTAATAACAAAAGAGTTGCAGGTGCGATAGGGGCACCTTTTGTTCTTCTAATACCTGTGTTTTCTTCTGCTTCCTTATCATCAGAATAATCAGTACCTGAACCAAACCAATTAATCTCTTTTGTTGGTGGATCTGCTAATACGCTTACAGAAACTGCTATTGCTGCTAAAAATATTGCTACTTTCTTCATTATAATACTACTTTTTATCTCTTTCAGTTTGCAAAGTTACAATATTATTTTAATAAGGCAATATTTTTTCTAAGAAAAAAAATAAAAAATCATAGAAAAAATAAAATAATTCATAGAAATATTTTAATAAATCATAGAAAAAATTTCCAGAAAAGGTGTATTTTTGCAAGAAAGAAAAAGAATATTAAATATGAAAAAGGTTATTTTGTTGATTTGTATGGTTTTGGGAGGATATTTTGCAGTTTCTCAAACCATTGGCAGTAGTCTGAGAAGTTTTATGGCTAATCTAAATTCGCCAAAAAGTGTTCACGAAAAGTTTCCTCAAAGATTTTCTCTACAAATTATTGATGGAAAGGAATATATTTCGCTTGTAGCAAAATTAAAGCAAGATGTAACAAATGAAGATGTAGAAAAATTGGGCTGTAAGGTTCGTTCAAGAAGTGGAAACATAGTTACGCTTAGAGCAGAGGTAGAGTCGTTGGAGAAAATTGTTAAGTCAGAAAAAATAATTGAGGTAGATGCAGCAAGAAAAGTTGGAACGCCTCAGTTAAAAGATGCGATTAAGGACGTAAATGCCGATTATGTTCATCAAGGATTGGATATGCCTTTTGGAATAAATGGAGAAGGAATGATAATTGGTATAGCGGATTGGGGATTTGACTACACTCACCCTGTTTTTTATGATACTCTTATGGAGAATTATAGAATAATTGGAGCGTGGGACCAATTCCGCACAGCAGGAACTCCTCCTGAAGGATTTGATTATGGTGCAGAAATAACAGGATATGAAAATCTTCTTGCAGCAGAGTGTGATACCAATAATATTTATGATAAAGGTTATCACGGAACGCATGTCGCTTCAATAGCATCAGGAGCGGGTGCGGGAACTGAGTATCGTGGAGTTGCATTTGGAGCAGAACTTTTGTTTGGAACGTGGTTGGTGGACGAAAGTAATGTAATGGATACATACGTTTGGATGAAAAATGTTGCAAAATCAAAGAATAAACGTTTGGTAATCAACAATAGTTGGGGTGTTTATTCTTTTGGCTATATGGACGGAACGTCTATGTTGGACGAATTTATAGAAAACATGTCAGAAGAAGACAGTGTAGTTTTTGTTTCAAGTGCAGGTAATAATGGAGGTTCACAATTTCATATTAAAGCAGAGTTTGAAGAAAGGGATACAATAAGAAGTGAATTTAAATTTGACTTGCCGACATCTTCTTCAAGACACTATTGGGGGCAAACCGTTTCCTTAGCAGGAGATAGTCTTGCGACATTTTCAGCAAAGATAGAAATCTATTCACGAAATTGGGAGTTGCTTTACGAAAGTGAACTTTTAGATGCAGACGGTAGTGTTATTCCAGAAACAGCTGTTGTTTTAAGTGAAACAGACTCCTTAATATATAGAGCATCTTCTCGTTTAGGAACAAATTCTCGTCCTTTGATGGATTGGGAAGTAGGATTTACAAATCATAACACTGCTTGCCATGCTGTTTTGGTTATTACAGCAGAAAATGGCAATGTTCACGCATGGAATATTGCTTGTTTGACAACAGGAGTTGGTAATTGGGGATTGCCATTTGCTTGGCACGTAAATGGATATATTTCAGGAGATAGTGAATACTCGATAAGCGAACCGGGATTAGGACAAGGTGTAATCACAGTTGCTGCACACAAAGCAGGAAGACGCAATAGTTCATCATCTGTTTCTAATATTGCAGGTTTTTCAAGCCATGGTCCAAATTTATTTCAATGGTTGAAACCAGATATTTCTGCTCCGGGACAATTAGTCGTATCGGCTGTTTCTTCATTTGCAACAGAACCACCAACAGCAAAAGCAACTGTTGAGTTTAATGGAAAGGAATATCCTTTTGCAACTTTGTCTGGAACATCAATGTCTGCACCAATGGTTACAGGAATAACAGCTTTGATTCTGCAAGCAAACCCTAACTTAACTCCTTCGCAAGTAAAAGAAATACTTATCACAACTGCAAGACAAGATGATTATACAGAAGAAGTTCCAAACTATATTTGGGGATACGGGAAAGCCGATGCACATCAAGCAGTTAAAAAAGCAATACAATTAGTGAGTTTAGATGATGTTCAAATAGAAAATAATGTAACACTTTTTCCTAATCCGGTAAGAAATACCTTGTTTATAGATGCAGCAAATCAAGAATACGAATTGCAATGCCTTACAGACCTTTCAGGACGAAGAATTATGGATTTGCAAGGCAAAAAAGACAAAATCAATCTCTCTAATTTAAAATCAGGAGTGTATTTATTACAAATGCAAATCAATTCTAAAATATTGAATTTTAGGGTAATAAAACAATAATGTAAAAATAAATTATAGTCAATTTGCTAAAATCCGATAAAAATGAGTAATTTTGGCAAACCAAATAATAAAATTAAAAACTAAAAAACGATAAAAAATGAACATTCCATCAAATGTTAAGTATTCAGAAGACCACGAATGGTTGAGAATAGAAGGAGACGTAGCATATATCGGTATATCTGACTATGCACAACACGAATTAGGAGACATAGTATTCGTAGATGTTGATACAGTTGGCGAAGAAATAGCAAGAAATGAAGTATTCGGAACTATCGAAGCAGTAAAAACAGTATCTGATTTAATGATGCCTGTTAGCGGAGAAATATTAGAATTTAACGAAGCATTAGAAGATAATGCAGCAGCAATCAATTCTGATCCATACGGAGAAGGTTGGATTATCAAAATAAAGATGACTAACCCTGCTGAGGCAGAAGAATTAAAAGATGCAGCTGCTTATTCAGCATTCATCGGATTATAAATATTTTTTTTATAACTAAAATTTTTTAGATGCTCGATTTATTTTCGGGCATCTTTATTTTATTTATGCAAAACGAATACAAAAAAACATATAAAACACTTTCCGTAGTCTTATTTGTCTTATGGGTTGTAGTAATGTTTGTTATGTTGCTTTTGCCTAACGATTTATTGCAACAAAATCGCACATCACTTTTCAAAATTCCTCATTCAGATAAAATTATGCATTGTGGATTGTTTGGAGTCTTTACATTTTTGTTGCAAACCCTTTTATTGCTAAATATAAAACTGAAAACAAAAAAACAATACCTTCTAACAGCAATACTTTCAGTGTCGTTTGGTTTGTTTACAGAGTTTTTACAAGCCTTAACCTATCAATGGTGTGGAAGAAGATTTGAACTCTCGGATTATCTTTCTGATATAATAGGAGTAGTCTTAGCCTTGTTGTTATTTATCTTATTTGAAAAAAAATTAAAGAAAAGATTGCAGAATGAAAAATAATTCGTAATTTTGCAAACTCAAAAGGAAAAGAAAAAAAAGAATAATATATTAAAATTAAGTAGTTAGAGTATGTACTTGACAACTGAAAAGAAAAAAGAAATCTTTGCTCAATACGGCAAAAGCGAAGCTAATAGCGGATCAACAGAAGCTCAAATAGCGTTGTTCACATTTAGAATTCATCATCTAACTGAACACGTAAAGAAAAGTCATAATGACTTATCAACAAAGAGAGCGTTAGTAAACTTAGTTGGTAAAAGAAGACGTTTATTAGACTATCTAAAAGATAGAGACATCGAAAGATATCGTGAATTGATTAAGCAATTAGGTATAAGAAAGTAATACTTAATTTGAACGATAAGAAACAAAAAGGCGATTAGCTTCTAATTGCCTTTTTTTGTTGTATGCAGGAGCAAAAACGAAGAAAAGAAGAATTTATCCAAGCCGCTCCTCTTGGAAGAGGTTAAAAAAGAAAGAAGAAAAGATGTTAGGAACAAAAAAACAGTTTGCATTAGCAGACGGAAGAACCATCGAAATCGAAACAGGCAAGTTAGCAAAACAAGCAGATGGCTCAGCAGTCGTTAGAATGGGCGACACAATGATTTTAGCCACAGTTTGTGCTAAGAAAGAAGTAGGAGAAAATGTGGATTTTATGCCTTTGACAGTAGATTATCAAGAAAAATATGCTGCAACAGGTAAATTTCCGGGAGGGTTCTTCAAAAGAGAAGCACGACCAAGTGAATACGAAATTTTAATTTCAAGATTGATAGATAGAGCGTTAAGACCGCTTTTCCCAGATGACTTTCACGCAGAAGTACAAGTACAAGTAACTTTGATTTCAGGCGATCCAACAACTCCACCTGACGCTTTGGCAGCATTAGCCGCAGCATCAGCCTTAGCAGTTAGTGATATTCCTTTCAATGGTCCAGTATCAGAATGTAGAGTTGCTTACATAGACGGACAATTCGTTATCAATCCAAATTATGAAGAAATGGAAAGAGCAGAATTGGACCTTATAGTAGCAGCAACCGAAGATAACATTATGATGGTCGAAGGAGAAATGAAAGAAGTCCAAGAATCAATGATGTTAGAAGCTCTTAAACAAGCACATGCTTCAATAAAACTTCACTGTCAAGCACTAAGAGAACTCACAGAAATGGTAGGGAAAACTCAAAAGAGAGAATACTGCCACGAAGAGAATGATTTGGAATTAAAAGAAGCAATTCACCAAGCAGTATATCAAAAATGCTATGATTTTGCTAAACAAGGAATAAAATCAAAAGCAGAAAGAGGCGAAGGATTCAAAGCAATCAAACAAGAATTTATTGACACGCTTGAAGCAGAAGAAGCAGAAGCAAAAGCATTTATGATAGACCGTTATTTTCACGCTGTTGAAAAAGAAGCAATGCGTGATATGGTGTTAAATGAAAGAGTAAGATTAGACGGAAGACAACTAAACGAAATCCGTCCTATTTGGGCAGAAGTAGGATACTTGCCAACACCACACGGATCAGCAATCTTCACACGTGGAGAAACACAATCACTTTCTACATGTACACTTGGAACAAAACTTGACGAACAAACAATAGACGGAGTTATGGTTGTAGGAAAAAATAACTTCATTCTACACTATAATTTCCCAGGATTCTCAACAGGAGAAGTAAAACGTTCAGGCTCAACTTCAAGAAGAGAAATCGGACACGGCAACTTAGCAATGAGAGCCTTAAAACAAGTACTTCCAACCCAAGAAGAATGTCCATATACCATTAGATTAGTATCAGATATATTAGAATCAAATGGCTCTTCTTCAATGGCAACAGTTTGCGCAGGCTGTTTAGCATTGATGGATGCAGGAGTTCCAATTCACAAACCAGTATCTGGAATAGCAATGGGCTTGATTGCAAAAGACGGAAAGTGGGCTGTGCTTTCAGACATCTTAGGAGACGAAGACCACTTAGGAGATATGGACTTCAAAGTAACAGGAACAAGAGACGGAATCACCGCTTGCCAAATGGATATCAAATGTGACGGACTTTCTTACGAAATATTAGCACAAGCATTAGCACAAGCAAACGAAGGAAGAATGCACATCTTGAACATAATCGAAGATACAATTCCAGCACCAAGAGAAGACTACAAACCAAACGTACCAAGAATAGTTTCAATGAGCGTTCCAAAAGAATTTATCGGAGCAATCATAGGACCACAAGGTAAAGTAATCCAAGAACTTCAAAAAGAAACTAACACAGTTATCACAATAGAAGAAGCAGGCGATAAAGGCTTAGTAGAAATTGCCTCAGTGGATAAAGCAGGCGTTGAAGCAGCAATAGCAAGAATAAAAGGCATAATCGCCGTTCCTGAAATAGGAGAAGAATACGAAGGAGTTGTAAAAAATCTTCAAACATTCGGAGCATTCGTTGAGTTCCTTCCAGGAAAAGATGGTTTGCTTCACGTTAGCGAAATCAATTGGTCAAGAGTTGAAAACGTAGAAGACGTATTGAAAGTAGGCGATAAGATAAAAGTAAAACTTATTGAAATAGACAAAAAGACAGGAAAATTCAAACTATCTCACAGAGTCTTGTTGCCAAAACCAGAAGGCTACGTAGAACCTCAAAGAAAACCAGAACGTCCACGCGGACCAAGACCAGAAAAGAAATAAGATGGCAAAATAAAAAAGGCGTTTAACAAAACAAAAACAAGTTAAACGCCTTTTTTTATTTATTGAATATCAATAATAACAAAGTTAAAATAAATCTATTCTTTGTTCTGAAAAATATTTCTAAGAGTTAGAAAAATAAATCATAGAAATAATTTTTTAAATCATAGAGTTAGAAAATTATTTCATAGAAAAAAAACAGTTGGTTACATTTTGTAGCCAACTGTTTTTTTGTGTTATGTTTTTTATTCTGCTTTTTGGTTGTAGTCTTTGTTGAGAAGGTTCATTGCTTTTATTAGTTTGTAGGAGTAAATGTAGCATAGGACTGCTGGAATGCCGGGAATAAGGTCGGATAATATGTTATCTATTCCGAAAACAGTGCAAGCGATTGAGAAAATGATTGAAACAACACAACTTCCTATTATCCAAATCCAATAAGTGTCTTCATTAAATCCATAATCTATGCTTCTGCGTTTTAGTTCTTCGCTAATTCTTTTTGTGAATCGGTAAAACCAAATTAAAACTATAACGGATAAAACTACTAAAATCAAGCATCCAAATAGCATAATAAAGCCTCCGCTGATTATTGGTTTTAATTCTTCTTTTGACATTTGTGTTAAATCCAAATCTTCATACTTTAAAATAGGCAAAGCACCGAGCAGAAGAATTAAAACGCCACTTATTCCCATTAAAAAGAGGTATAGGTAATTGAACGTGCGTTTTCCGTCTTTTGCAATAAGGTTTATTTCTTTTGACATATTGGAAATCATCACTGCTTCATAGATGTCAAATGTGATAAGGTTTAATAGAAAATACTTAATAAAGCTTCTATTTTCTCTTAATTGTTTTTGTGGTTCCATATTCTTATTTTTTAAATTCTTATTGCAAAGTTACGAAAATTTTACTTCAATATAGTAAACGTTTTTGTGGTTTTATTGTTTTTTTCGTCTATTGCAATGATTTTTAGTGAGGATTTGCCTTTTGGAAAATCGCTTGCTGGACAGAATATTGTAGAGGTTTTGCCGTCATATTCCATTAAATGCCATTTGTCGTTAAGATATGCGTTTACGTTTCTTATTCCTGCGAGGTTGTCTGTTACTTTTATTTGGACAAACTTTTGTTTTGGGTTGAGTTTTTGGTTGTCTTTAAAGTTTTTTGCTGTGATTTTTGGTGCTGTTGTGTCGATTTCTATTGCGTAACGACCAAAGTCAAATGTGCTTGCTACTATGTAGTCTCCTTCTGCTTTACCTCCGATTGATGTTTTGCCTCCTTTGTCGCTTATTCTTACGATTAGGGCTTTGTTTTTATCGGTTAAATTTCGGTTGTAGCGGAGTTTCATTGTGTATTTTTTGTGTAGCGGCACTGTGTTGCTGCCTATTTGATGTATGCAGCCGTATTTGCCTTGTGAATAGGAGTATTGCAGGTCTAAGTCTTCGTAAAGAGCGTTTGCAGGTACGGATATTTGACTTAAATCGTTTGTGTTAAAGGTTAATCCTTTTGTGTAAGGAATATGTTTTATGCCTTTTTGTTGAGAATTGTTTGTTATTGGTTGTGATTTCTTTCCATCGGATTTTAAAAAGAAAGAGTATGTGTTTTTATTCGTTTTTTCGTCTTCTAAAACTATTGTAATCTTTTTTGTTTCTCCGTTTTTAATGTTTATGATTCCTTTGTTGGCGTATGTAACATTAGAGAATTTGCAACCGGGTAATTGTTTTGTACTTAGCATTCTTTTGCCTTTTGTTTTAAGATAGGCAAAATCTATTACGGCATTAGCATATCTTTGTTCGGAAAAAAGAAAAGAGTTGTTGTTGTAACGAAATATCAATTTGTCATCAACAAAAAGTTTTGAATCATACACACCGTTTTTTTCGGTACTGCCATTTGAGCGATCGTATGCCTCAAAACAAATATAGAAATCTCCTTCTAAATTTATGGTATCGTTTAAGAGGGAGTTTTTTCCGTTTTTTATATTGAAAAATGCTTCATCGTTTTTGCCGTTTATTGTAGATGAGTTGTTGTTTGGCACAATTCTCACGCTATAAAGGGTGGGGGCAAGATTATCTTGTAGTTTTAGTCCCATAATTACAGGGTTTATTGTTTTTTGAGAAGAAGTGTTGCGAATTTCATAATGAAGATGAGGGCCACCCGATGAGCCTGTGTTTCCAGAATAGGCAATTGTATCTCCTTTTTTTAGTTTTAAAGCTCCTTTTGGCACATATAAATCAAAAGCGTATGATTGTATCTTGTATTGATGAGCCTTTACGTACTTTGCAATCGCACCTGCGTAATTTTCTAAGTGCATATAAACTGTTGTATAGCCGTTTGTGTGATCGATATAGAGGTTTTTGCCTCCTCCATATACTTGAACTTTTATTCGAGAGACTTCTCCGTCAAAAGGACATACGACAACTTGTCCTGTAACTGCGTTTGTGCGAAGGTCTATGCCCGAATGAAAATGATTTGAGCGTAATTCTCCAAAGTGTCCCGAAGATGCAAGTGAAATTTTCATAGGAGAGAGAAAATCTTTGCACGATTGAGCGTTAAGAAAATAAGGACTTGCAAAAAAGAATACAACAATTGTTGTTTTTAAAATTGTTTTTGCCCATTTGGAACGGTAATAGTAAACAAGATATGCTATTAATGCAATAGCCCATGATATAGGTGCTCCAATCCAAATACCTCTTGTGCCAAAATCTAAGGAAAGAAAATAAGAGATAGGAAGTCTTATTATCCAAAGAGAAAGAATGCTGATTAACATAGGAAAGAAAGTGTCGCCTAATCCGCGGAAAAATGATTGAAATATATTCATTGCCGAAAGTATTATCCAGAATAATCCCATTATAAGCAGGTAATCATAGCCTATTTGCAAGACTTCGGGTGTTTGAGAAAAGAGATTCATAATCCATTTTCCGAAAAAACAAAATGCAATTGCTGTAATCACACTGATAATGCTTGTGATTTGAAGAGAATGTGCAAGAGATTTTTTTACTCTTATATACATTGCCGCTCCATAGTTTTGACCTACAAAAGAAGATAAGGCTGAGGAAAAATTAAGTATTAGTAAAAGAGCAATAGATTCTACTCTTGATGCTGCGGAATATGCTGTTAGTGCATCTGAGCCAAATAGTGCAACAATTCCTACTATGAAAATTTGAGATAAAGCAATGACTGATTGTTGTATTCCTGTTGGAAATCCTATTCTTACTATTTTTTTTAGAATTTCCTTGTCGAAATATTTCTCTGCTTTTCGTATTTTTAAGTAAGGATTAGTTTTTTGAAGATGAATAAACAAGGTAATGAAAGCCAAAGCCTGAGAAATCACCGTTGCCCACGCCGTAGAATTTAAATCCCATTTGCATAGGACTAAGAAAATATAGGAAAGAATTCCGTTTAATATGTTTGCTGCAATTAGATAATAGAGTTGAGTTTTGCTATCGCCTAATCCTCTAAGGATACTCACCGCACTATTGAAACAAAACGAGAAAAACATTCCTATCATATAGATTCTCATATAAGAAACTGCTAAGTCGCAGATTTCTTTTTCGAGATTGAGAAGTGAAAATATCTCTTCTGTAAAAATAATGCTTAGGGAACAAACAAAGAGTCCGAGAATTATAAAAAAAATATAGAACGTACTGATTGTTAAAGGGATTTTTTCAAATTCTTTTGCTCCAAAAAAATGAGAAACTACTACACTTGCTCCTGAGCCTATACCGATTATTAAAGAAATTAAAAAGAATACAATAGGATATACTGTGCCGACTGCTGCCAATGCAACATCTCCAAGAAAATGTCCTACAAATACGCTATTGACAAGGTTATATAATTGCAAAAATAAATTCCCCAACATTAGGGGAATACTAAATAAGAAAATATTTTTTCCAATACTACCTTTTGTAAAGTCTCTCATTTTGTTTAGAAAGCAAAACAAGAGTAAGTAAAGGACAATAAACGTCTTTTTATAATGTCTCGCGATTCTATATGTCCCATGTGTCCGACATTATCTAAGATTAAAACTTCGGAATGTTTAGGTAGGCAAGATTGTGCAACGATCATGTCTAATTGAATGCGAGAATCTTGTTTTCCTATAATGAATAATATTGGGTAATCTGCATTTTTTAAAAGTTCTATCTTAGAAGTGCGAGCAGCAATGCCTTTTTGTGCAAGAATTAAGCCTTCTGCTTTTGATTCAAGTGCGGAATCTTGTAAGTCTTTTATCTCATAATAAAATTTATCGCGACTTGCGGGTGCGAAAAGGTTAGGAATGAAATTGATTATGAAGTTTGCACGATTTTGATTTATGATATTGCAAGTTTGTTCGCGTTTTTCTTTTATGCTATTGCCATCTGCCAAGGCGTGAGAGTGAAGAAGACAAAGCCCTTTCAAATATTGAGGATAGTTTTCGGCAAATGCTAATGATATATAACCACCCATAGAATGCCCAACCATAACACACTCTTTTATGTCTAAGTGATCCAAAACTGTTTTAATGGCTTCGGCTTGTAATTCCATAGTACTTGGGGTTTCTTCAAACCAACCGCTTTGTCCATGACCTAAAAGATCAATTGTAACTACTCTTATGTCTCGCATATATGCGAAAACGTAATATGACCACACTCTTAAATCTGTCATAAACCCGTGAATCAAAACTAAAACGATGTCTCCATTACCCTCGTCTTGATAATGCAGATTTATTCCTTTGAAATCTAATGTGTGATGTGTCATTTATTTTCTTTTTTTTTATTGTAAGAGACTACAAAAATATAAGTTATCTTTGAATTACGAAAGTTTTTTGCCGAAAATATGACAAAATGCTATTATTTTTGCACGAAAAAACTTCTTAGAATTAAAGTTTATGTAAATTTGTACGGTGTAAAACTAAGTAATTATGGAGAAAAGAAATCTTAAATCGTTAAACACCTTTGCAATAGATTGTGTTGCGAAAAAATTTGTTGAGTTTGATTCGGAAAAAGACTTTGAAAAAATTGATAAAGCGTATAGAGAATCGGAAAAAGTACACATTCTTGCAGGAGGAAGCAATACTGTGTTTTTGAATAAGGAGTTTGACGGCACTATAATAAAGATTGAAAATAAAGGAAAAACAATAATTTCTGAGGAAGTGGACTCTGTGGCTGTGGAAGTAAACTCTGGCGAAAATTGGGCAGAGTTTGTGCGTTGGGCGTGCTTGAATGGATTTTCAGGATTAGAGAATTTGGCTGCTATTCCTGGACAAGTTGGTGCTTCTCCTGTACAAAACATTGGGGCATACGGCTCGCAAGTTGCCGATCGCATACTTTGGGTTGAGGTTCACAATATGAAAACCTCTGATAATTATAGAATAATGAATGCAGATTGCGAGTTTGATTATCGTTTTTCGCGTTGGAAAACCTCTCATAAAGAAGAATTGATTTATAAAGTGGTTTTCTTGTTAGATAAAGTCTTTCGACCACAGTTAGATTACGCTGCAATTCGCTCATATTTGGAAGAAAATAAAATAAATGAAGTTTCTCCTTTGCAGATGTGTGATATTGTTACCGAAATCCGTAATTCTAAGTTGCCAGACCCTGAAATATTACCAAATGCAGGTTCTTTTTTTAAAAATCCCACTATTAGCCAAGAACAATTTGAAGATTTGAAACAAAGATTTCCTCAAATAGTGAGTTTTTCTCAGCCAAATGCAGTGAAATTATCAGCTGCTTGGTTGATAGAGCAATGTGGTTTCAAGGGTGAACGCTACAATCATCTTGGAATGCACGCAAAACAAGCCTTGGTAATGGTTAATTATGGCGATGCAACAGGAGAAGATGTTTTGAATTTTGCGAATTTGGTAATAGAAAAGGTGGAAGAAAAGTTTGGAGTAAGACTTGAAATAGAAGCACACTTGATTAAATAAACAAAAATAAATAAATGGAAATGAAAATAACGATAGAAGAATTTTGGAATCGCTTTAAAGAAAAAAGTGATAAGTTAATGGATTTAGATTCTCTTAATTCAGAAGATAGAGACGAGATTTTAAACTCTGTTGATAGTGATTTGAAACAATATAGCGAAGGATTGTCTTTGGAAATAGGTAAATTAGGAACAAATGGTCGCAAATTAACTCTCTCAGCAGACGGAGATATAGATTATTTTGAGGATTTGATAAATCTTTATGAGCAATCGCCTATATTAGATTTTTGGGATATTGTCGCTTTTAAGCAAGGTAAAGGTGCAAATGTCAGTATTAGTTTTGAAAACTATCATTTGAGTAGTAAGAAAATGTGGTTTATGCCAATGGAAAATGAAGAAGATGCAGAAATGTTAGGACTTCAAATAGCATTAGAGGCAGAAGAAACAGAAGATGAGGATTTGTTAGTTGCGGTTTACTCACTTATTGAAGAGATGATAGGCGAATATGAATGTGCAACAATGTTATCTTACTTTGAATTGACTAAAATTTCTGGTAATATGGAAGAAAAAGGATTTAAACCTTTGACAGAATTACCCGAATTTATAGAAATGTTATCATAAAACAATGAATAAAAGCCTTTACTTACCAAAATTAGTAAAGGCTTATTTGATTTATAGCGTTTAAGTATTCATCTGCTAATTCATTCTTACCATTTTTTCTGTAATGTCTTTCTAAATAAGAATAAAGTTTTATATACGCATCTTTGTCATTAAGTCCCATTTTTTTGTATAGTTTAAATAGCATTCCAAGGGTGTTTTCGTCCGCAATATCCATATCAATTACTTTAAGTAAATAACTTTCTGCTTTTTCAGGTTCGCCTAATTGAAATAGAATGCTTGCAGTCAATTCGTAAGCTTTAATATATTTAGGATTATATAGGGTGATTAAATCATTTAATACATACATAGATTCATTTACTTGGTCTTTCATCAATAGGGCAAAGGCTTTGTAATAATTAGCACCCTCGTGTTCTGGATTATATTTTAGGATTCTATTAAGGAGTGTAAGAGATGAATCTGCACGTTCAAGATATAGCGTATCTTCTTCTTGTGCTTTGAAAAGATATATTTGACTTGAATTTAAAAGTGCTGTTTCGTTCAAACTATCTTTTCTTAATGCAATTTCATAGTGATATAAAGCAGTATCTAATTTCTCATTATTTCTTGCAATTGTGCCATATAAATCGTTTTTGTCTTCTCTTTTTAAAACTATACAAATAGGAAGATTATCTACTTCAACGCTATAAACAGTATTTTTAGGAGGAAAAGTTCCTTTTAGTAAGTGAGAAGGATAAATTCCGGTGTTACAAAAAATCGCATAATCCCAATCAAATTCTCCTTTCTCGTTCCAACGAACAAATTCTGTCTTAAATTTTGTTGTGTCATTGCGAAAATAATATTCAAGAATAGGTCTGTGCCAACAAGCAACGATAATTTTTTCCTGAGATGCGGAATCTTTTTCTGCATTGTCAATTACCCATTCGCAGGCTTCTCTTAAAGAATGATAATAGTAGTCTAATTCATATTTTCCGTATGCTCCTTTTGTTGAACCGCATAGTTGATTGAAATAAACGTATTGATAAGGATTGTTTCTTACTGAATGAGAAATAGGGTGGAAAGAAAGAATAGCAAAACAACAAACAACTATTATTTTAATGTACTTGTTTTTTATCAAATCTATTAGAGTTGAAATTCCAAGTGAGGCAAGTACAACAAGAGGTAAGTAAACGAAAATAAGATGACGCCAACCTCCGTAAACATTTGAGTTGTTCGCTGTTATCCAAACAAGAGGGAAGATTGTAGAGAAAAGTAAAACGAAATGTAAAAACCAATTTTTTCGATTGTGATAAAGAAAAGCCAAAGATAAAACAAAGCCTAATAGAACCACAATAGGAATTGTGATTAACATATACTTGCAAGAATAATACCAAGGTAAGTCATTTGACCATTGAGCAACGCCTTCAAAGTTTTGACGAATGAAAATATCAAATTTATTCATATTGAAAAAGGCGTCAAGTACGTTTGAGAAAACTCCTTCTAAGGCGTATGGCCATACAAGTACGGTTAAGAAATAGGAAACTACGCAAATCCCGAGAGAAATTAAGAGTGTTTTAAAGAAAACAGGTTTTAATTCTTTTCTTTTGTAGATATAATATACTATTGCAAATAATCCTAAGTAAGCAATCATTAAAAGACCTCCTACACGAACCGAAGTAGTTAGGAAAATTGAGAGAGTAAGCATTAAAATTGTTGAAATTTTGAACTTAGGCAGTGTCTCCAAAAATTTTATTATGTAATAAATAGACATAATAGAGAAAGTGGCAAAAGGAATGTCTTTAAGATTGTTGAAAGCGTGTCCAATAAATCGAGGAGAGATTAAAAATAAAATTACAGTTATGGTCGCCGCTTTCCAACCGCCTAATTTTTTTGCCAAAAGTGCAGAGAAAAATATCCCTAACCAAGCAATGATGTTGCAAAACAAGTGTCGGACAGTCATATAGTTGTCAATACCAAATGTTTTTATGATTAACTGAATGATAGTGTCTGGTAATTGACTATAATATGGTAAATTGTTTTGTTCTGTTATGGTTGCGGCAGTTTTATCCTCGCCAAGGGTTTTGTAATAATTGAAAACATCTTCTGAATGATTTACATGAAAATATTCATCGCCCGATGCTCCAGCACCAAGTCCACATATAACCAAATAAAGCAAGGCAATAACAGCCGAAATAATGAAAATATTTTTCCAATTCTTCATCTCAAAAATCTTTTGTTTAGGTTAGCAAAAATAACACTTAAATTTGGAACAATAAAACAAAGAAATAATTTTTTAATTCTATGATTTATTTTGTAATTTTGCAGAGATAAAAAAAATAACTTAAAAAATGAAAGAAATTATTCATAAGTCCATATATCCTTTGCTGATTTTTGCAGGATTTTCAATTAGTCTGCCACCGCTTTTTAAATCACTTTCTTTGTCTTTATTGCTATTGATTTTAGTAATCAATTTGATTGTAAATAGAAATCAAACGTATTTTTCAAAAATTCTTAGTCCTAAAAATTCTTTGTTTTATTTGGCATTGTTTTATCTGCTTTATTGTGTAGGAATGTTTTATACCTCTGATTTAAAAGAAGGAATAAAGGATTTAACAATAAAACTTCCTTTGATTATTTTACCTATTGCTGCTTGCCTTATGCCAAAACGCATAATCACAAAAAACAGATTATGGAAATTATTCTTAGCCTTTGCCGTAGGATTGTTTGTTATGCAAGTTTATAGTTTAGTTGTAGCATTGACTAATGCTTTTTCAGCAGAAGGGTTTGATGTAAAACAAATATTATACACAAGATTGGCAAGAAAAATCCATTCTACATATTTCTCTCTCTTTACTTGCACTGCTTTGCTTGGCTTTTATCTAATTCCTTTGAAATATTTGTTAAAATCAAAGAAAGGTTCAATGTTTTTAAAATTAGTGATAATGTCGTGGTTGGCTGTTTTTAATGTTTTATTGAGTTCAAGAATAGGAGTAATTGCGATGTTGATAGCGTTTATTGTTATTTTATTCAATGAACTTGTTATTAGAAGACGTTTTTTCAATGCTTTGACTTATTTTTGTGTTTGTTGCGTATTTGTAATCTCTTTCTTTGTTGTGAAAAATCTTAATAATCGTTACGAAAACATAGTGTCAAAAACTCAAATTACAAAAGAAAGTGGAAATAAAATAGTGGATAGTGTTTCTCAACGTAGTTTTATTTATGGAAATGTAGGGGGAATGATTAAGAAAAGTTCTGTTTTTGGAGTAGGAACAGGCGATGTGAAAGAAGAATTAGAAGAATTTTATAAAGAAAAAGGTGTAGATTTTGGACGATACCTTAATCCTCATAATCAATTCTTGCAAACAGCATTTGCAATCGGTGTTTTAGGGCTTGTTTGCTTTGTTGTTATGTTGTTTGCTTTTAGTTGGGGATTTTGGAATAAAGATTCATTGATTTATCTCTTCGCAATAGGAATGTTATGCGTTTATATGATGACAGAATCTATAATAGAAAGACAGCAAGGCGTACATTTTGTGGCATTTTTCTTGACTTGGCTTTCGATGTTTAAGAAAATAAAAAGAGAGGTGTAAATCTTACACCTCTCTTTTTGTAATTTATTGAATTTTATTCATCATCTTCTTCGTCATCTTCGTCATCGTCATCTGCCACATCGTCAACGCCTGAATAATCTCCGTGAACTAAAACAAATTTATCTTGACCTATTTTTTCTTCTTCCTCTTCTTCTGCGTGCGCACTAACTATTTCGTCATCGTTCTTTGATGTGCCTAAAATTTCTTTATCAAATTCTTCTTCGGTAAACTTAGAATCTATTACAACATCAACTTTCACCATATAAATAGCCTCATCTGTTTCAAGAGGAACTACATACAATGGAGTACCATCTGGTTTCATTATTTTTTGTGCATAATCCGCATATCCATCTCCGTACTTTTCTTCAAATAAGTCAATGGCTTCTTGTGGTAAGTTTTGATAACTGATTATCGAACGTTTCTTTTGTATTACTTTTTTCATATTATGCGATTAAATTTTTTGCAATATTAAGAATATTGCTTTTAATGCAAAATAAAATTAAGGTTTTTTTTTTAATACTATTTATAATATTTTGTCTTTCAGAAGCATAAAATATCCACTTTATAACATTATTGTTATCGTTCCATTGAATATTTTTTTGTTTTTACCTTCTTTTATCAATAATTTGTAGAAATATGTGCCTTCTTCTATGTTTGCAGCGTCCCAATCGTTGTTGTATGGTGAGGATTGAAAGATTATTCTTCCTTTTTGATTGAAAATAATGATTTCATTGTCGGGATAAGCTTCTAAATTCTCTATTCTGAATATATCATTTATGCCATCATTATTAGGACTTACGAAGTTTGGTCGTTTAATCTTTGGCTCAAACACTTCTTCTTGTATAGGGGTTGTTTCTTCTTGTATAATTTGATTTTCTTCTATTGGTTTATTTTCTGCAATAGAAGTTTTGACAGGAGCAGGCTCGTGTTTGACTTGTGGTTGTTCTATTATTTTAGTCTCAATCTTTGTTTCAGTAATTTCTATCGGCATAGAAGTTGTGTCAATAGGTGTGATTTCAGAAAGTATAGGGGTTGTAATTGTTTCTTGTTTTGTTATAGGAGTGTTTTTTGTAATGATTAGAGTTGTAGTGTCAAACGTTGTTTCGATTTCTTTTTGAAGTTGTGGTTTTGTTTCAACTATTGTAGTCTGTGGAGTATCGTTTTTTTGAAGATTGTCGTAGATTAAATAGCCTCCAACCGAAGCTGCACCAACGCCACAACTAACGGCTATTACTTTTAGTGTTGTACTGAAAGTAGAACTTGTATTTGAAATAATGTTTTGTGCATTTGTATCAATGTTTGTGCTTTGTGGAGCATTGTTTAGATTGTTTTCTATTTTGTTCCACAAGTTTTCAGGAGCTTTAACATTAATATTGCTCATTTTTTCCTTGAATAAATCTTCTATTTTCATTACCTTTTCCTATTTTGTTCTATTTGTGTTAATAGATCTTTTAGTTTTAATTTACTTCTATGTATCTCTACTCTGACTGAGCTTTCGTTTATTTTTAATATTTCTGCAATTTCTTTTGATTTATACCCGTCAATTGCATACATATTGAATATTATTCTTTGTTGGTCTTTGAGTTGTTGCAAGCAACATTGCAATTCTTCGTATGAAAATTTATATTTTGATTCTATTTCTACGTTTTCAGAGTATTCTTCTACTAATATTTCGTTTTCTCTTCGTCTTATTTCTTTATGGTATGAGTTTATACAAGTGTTAATCATTATTCTTTTTACCCAACTTCTAAAATTACCATTTGAAAAAAGGGAGATTTTCTTAAATATTTGGGTAAAGCCTTCTATAAACATATCCTCAGCATCAGAAGAGCTTAATGCGTATCTGTTACAGATGGAAAATAGTTCATCTTTGTATAAATCAAATATGCTCTGCTGTGCTTTTTTTTCGCCAGCCTTACATAGTTCTATTAGTGTGTTTAGTTCTTGTTCTTTAATCATCTCATATATAAGACAAAAAAAAGATTAAAAACGTTACAAATAGAGCAAAAAAATTTTTTATTCAATAATGAATTTATCTTTCAAAGAATGTTCTTTTGATTGTAATTCAATAGAATAAAATCCTTTTGGAATATTTAAAAAAATAGAAGAATTATTCGTGTTTTTCTTTATTTTTTCTGAAAAAACTAAATGTCCTGCTTCGTTATATATGTTTAAATTTGCTCCTTTCTTAAATTCAGGGTGTGAAATATTGATTTCGCCTGTTGAAGGGTTAGGATATATTTTTATTTTTTCTTCTTTTTGAAATTCATCTTTTAATCCTACAAGGTTTTTATCACCAATTGCCATTATGTAATCGCCTTTTCTTAGTTTTGTAGATACATATCCCGATGAGGAGGAAGGATAATTTGCTTCTATTCTATACCAAGGCGATTCTGAGTTTTCTCTATAAAATAACATAAGAGAGTCTTTTGATGCGTAATCAGGCAATAAACTATTGTCAAAGTCTCTTTCTGAGAAGGAGATTTTAAAATAAAACTTTGCTTCTATTTCTGCTTTATCTAAATTAACGCCTTCTATTGTCCAATAGTGTTTTTGTGAAAATCTGCTAACGCCTTCGGGTAATTGTTCTTGATTTGCTCCAACCCAATGCAGAGTAGGGCGAAGTAAAACACTATCTTGACAAGATGTAACATTGGCTTTGAAGTAGGAGTTTTTAAATTCGTAATTGCTTGGCTCTGATATAATTTTATAACTATCTGTTGTGAGATCAAAAAACTCTTCATCAAAATCCAAAAACGCTGCTTGTGGAGTGAAAGGTAAAGAAAAATTATGCTCAAATCCTTGTCCGTTGTCAATAATCATAGCATCGTAGCGATTAAAGGCAGAATCCATAAATGTAATAGGTATTCTGATGTTTGTACAAGGAGAATTGTAGTCGGTTTCTGTGCGAGATGTTATTTTTATTCTTGCGGAATTTTCTGCAAAAGAGCAACTCTTTATTGCAAAGTGATGAGTTAAAGTGTCAAAAACGTAATAATTGAAAAAATCTCTAAGGTCTATACCAGAATAAGATGAAAGGCTATCTCGGAGTGTGTAAGAATCTATATTGGAAAATGCAAAATCTTGTAAAAGTCTTTGAACGCTACTATAAAACAGACTATCGCCCATATAGGTTTTAAGACTCATTGCAATCAAAGCCCCTTTGTCGTAAACAGTGCTTGAATATGTGTTGTCGGAATTAACACCGCTTAAAGCAAATCTACCTTCATCAAATGGTAAATCTTTGATTACGCTTTCTATTTTACTTCTAAAATGTTGTTTTGCTACATCTTCTCCAAATATTGCAGCAAGTGAAAGCCTTTCAGTAAAGGTTGTCCAACCTTCATTTATCCACATATCGCCAGAAGTTGCACAAGTAATTAAATTTCCGAACCAAGAATGTCCCATTTCGTGCACAATAACGGATTGAGATTGTAAAGAATAATTCGCTCCCAAAGAATGAGCAAGGCTAATGTTGTCAATATGCTCCATACTTCCCTGAGGGGTTGTGCAATATCCAAGTCTGTTGAATTGAAATTTACCAAAATGTTTTTCTAAACAAAGAAAGGCAGAGTCAATGTGTCTGAAATTTTCCTCTATTGCACTACTATCGTTTGCAAAATAAAAGACGTTTAAAGGTATATTGTCATTTTCTGATATGATTTCTTTTTCTAATTTTGAAAAATCTGCAATTGTCATTCCCACAGTATAGGTTGGGGCGTTTTGTTCAAGTCTCCAATGATATGTTTTGCTGTTTTCGTTTTCTGTTTCGTTGATTAAATTTCCTGAACACACTGCTTTAACATTTTTGTTTGTTGTAATGATAAAATCAAATGTTGCTTTGTCGGTAAAATTGTCTTTACAAACAAACCAACTACGTCCATAACAATGAGGATAATCGCTAAATGCAACTCCTAATGTGTAGATTATGCTATTAGAATAGTGAATGCCACCCCAATTATAAGGCTCTACATTGTTGCCTCCTCGATAAAATACTTTTAATCTTAGAGTGTCGTTAATTGTTACTTCATTGCTCGGAGTAAAACGCAATTTATTGTTTTGATAAGTGTAGTTTATTGGGTTTTCTTCAAGAAAAACTGAATCTATTGTCTGATTTCTCAAATCAAATTCAATAAATTCTGGATTTTCTTCAAGTAAAAGAAAAGTTATTTCACTAAATCCTATGTGTGTGTTTTGTTGTAGATTATTAACATTAAGGTTTATTTCGTAATGTAATACATCTGTGTTAGAGGATTGTGCCTTTGCTAAATTAAAACACGCAAAGCATAAAATAATTGAAAGGAAATGTAATTTTTTCATTGTTAAAATTTTTCTGCAAATATAGAAATAAGAAAATACATAAACAAAAAAGCCGACTGCTTTTACAATCGGCTTCTCTTGTTCCATCAGTGACCAAGCTGGGACTCGAACCCAGGACCCCATCCTTAAAAGGGATGTGCTCTACCGGCTGAGCTACTTGGTCAATCCCCTGATTTGCGAGTGCAAAATTACGTCTTTTTTCGTTACTGCCAAATTTTTTCTTAACTTTTTTTTGTGTTTTATATCTAAATTGTTGATTAATAGTGAGATTATTTTTGTTTATTAAAATTTCGCCGTCCTTTTTGGAAACTAAATTAAAACATAATATGTTAAATCTTTCTTTTTTCTTTTTAATTTTTCTTAAATATTTTTTATTGTCTACTATTATTATTGTGTGTCTCTCAGATACTATCGAGTCTCAAATAGAGATTTTATTAAGTCTATGAAAAAATCTTTTTTTTCTATGATTTATTATTTTAATTCTATCAATAAATGTTTAAACAAGTTTTTTTTAGTATCTTTGCAAAGTTATGCAAGTAGAAGAAAAGCATCTTATAGATATAAAGAATAAAAAAGCTGGCTTTGAATATTTTTTTGTTCAAACATTTCGAGCAGGGCTTGTTTTATATGGTACAGAAATAAAGTCAATTCGGGAGGGTAAAGTCAATCTTTCTGATTCCTATTGTTTATTTAGCAAAGGCGAGTTGTGGGTTCACGATATGTACATATCAGAATATCGTTTTGGTTCGTATTATAATCATCAAGCAAAAAGAATTCGCAAATTGCTTTTGAAGAAAAATGAATTGAGAAAATTAGAAAATAAAAGTAAAGAAAAAGGATTCACAATTATTCCAACATTGCTTTTTGTTGATGAAAGAGGATATGCGAAACTTGAAATTGCTCTTTGTAAAGGGAAGCATTCTTATGATAAACGCGAAACAATTAAATTAAAAGATAATAAAAGAGAGCTTGAAAGAGCCTTAAAGTATTAAATGAATTATGGTAAAAATGAAAAAACTAATTTTATTCACTTTTATGTCGATGTTTACCCTTATTTCGTTTGCACAAGGGTATATGATAAACGGTCAAATTAAAGGAAGTAAAAACGGACTTGCGACATTAAGAACATATTTTCGAGATGGAAATGAACAATTAGATAGTTCAAGAATAGAAGATGATGGAAAATTTTATTTTAGAGGACAGATAAAAGATCCGATCCCTGCTTTATTGACAATAAACGGCAAAAAAACATATCGTCTCTATCTTTCGCCTGGCGATAACATAGAAATGATACTTGTTCCTAATAATGAAAAAAAGACAAAGATTAAAGGAGCGAAATTAACAGACGAATGGTACTCAATAGTCGCACCACAAAAGAAAGAAGACTATGATGTGCATTTGTCAAGATTAGAAAATTGGGTTATAAACAATCCTTCCCATATATTTTCTCCCGATATAATTGCTTCATATCTTGCTTACAAATGGAATTATTCGGAATTAACCCGCACTCTTAATACTTTAAAAGAAGAAGCCTTAAATACCTATCATTATAAGCATTTAAGAGAAAGAGAAGCTTTGATGACACAACTAAGAATAGGAGCAAAAGCACCTAATTTTACTTCAAAAAATTTGCAAAACAAAACTTTTAGACTTTCAGATGAAGTAAGAAAACACGATTTTACGTTTGTAGATTTTTGGGCTTCGTGGAGTAAAAAATCAAGAGAAGAAAATCCCGAATTAGTTAAGGTTTACTCAAAGTATAACAAGAAAGGGTTTGAAATTGTTGGCGTTTCCTTAGACGAAAGCAAAGCAATGTGGGAGGCTGCCGTTAAAGAAGATAAATTACCTTGGATACAAGTATGTGATTTCAAAAAATGGGAAACATCTGCTGCACAAACCTATATGATAAAAGAAGTTCCAAGCAATGTTTTGATAGATAAAGAAGGCAAAATCATAGCATTCAATCTATCGACAGAGGAATTAGAAATCCGATTAAAAGAATTAACAGCAGCCTCAGGCTTTACAATCAGCGGAACAATAGAAGGAATAGAAGAAGGAAAGATTTTGTTAGAATTATTATTGGAAAACGGAAAGAAAGAAGAGATAAAGTCAAAAGTTGTTAATGGATTCTTTGAATTTACAGGCAAGGTAGATAAGACATGTATGGCAATAATTTCGTTACCTTCAAGTATGGGAGAAATTTCCTTCTTTATGAATAATGAAAATATTGAAATCTCAGGAAAATACACCAATTTAGAAAAAATATCCGTTAAAGGCTCACCTTCAAATGACGCATTTTTGCAAATAGCCAACCAATGTAATCGTCAAAAGAACCCTATGCAATGTTTAATGAACTATGTTATCGATAACAAGTCAAGTATTTATACACCATTTATAGTAACTTCTTATTTGGCTCCATATTTAAAAACATCAGAATTAAGAGAAATCTATTCAACTCTTGAAGGTGAAGCAAAAACTATGTATCAATATGACTTATTGGCTAAACATATATTAGCCTTAGATAAAGAAGAACAAGTAGGAGAAAAGATTAGAAATTTCACTCTTGAAAACACAAAAGCAGAGCCTGTATCTATAATGGACGTTGTTCAAAAAAATAAATATACTCTAATACATTTTTGGGCATCTTGGGATAATAAATCTCTAATGCAAATAAGAGATTTAAGAATGCTTTATAAGAATTTCCGCAAAGATGGTTTGGAAATAGTAAGCGTATCACTTGACGATTCAAGACTTGCTTGGAAAAACACAATTGCCACAGAAAAAATGAATTGGGTTAATCTCTCTGACCTAAAACGTTGGAGTAGCGTAATAGTTAAGTTGTTTGATTTGACATATATTCCACAAAACATATTGATAGATTCAAAAGGAAATATAATAGCGAAGAATCTTAATATGGATGAAATATCGGAAAGATTATTATTGATGTTTGCAAGATAAATAATAAAAAGATAGAATATGAATACATTAGTTAAAACTCCTATTTGGAAAATTGTAGTAAAGTATTTATTGATATTAGTAGGAATATCAATGTATTGTTTTGCGTGGAGCGTGTTTATGGTTCCCTCAAAGATAATTGGAGGAGGAGTAGTTGGTCTTTCTTCGGTTATTTATTACCTTTCAGGAATACCTATGGGTATAACAAACTTCTCTATTAACGCAATCCTATTGTTAATAGGTTATAGAATACTTGGAGGTAAGTTTGCAATTAACACAATCATAGGAATGACCTCAGCATCATTGTTCTTAATATTTTTCCAACAAGTATTGGAAGTGCAAAATATGGAACAATTCAAATTCGAGAACATGGAAATGATTACAAAAGCAATATTAGGTGGAGCGATGTCTGGATTAGGAATCGGATTGTGCTTTATTAACGGAGGAAACTCAGGAGGTAGTGATATAATTGCGTTGATTGTAACAAAATATAAAAACGTTAGCCCAGGCTCTATAATAATGATAGTAGATACTTGTGTTATTGCATCAACTATTTTAATGGGTAATGGCCTTGAACAATTAGTTTACTGTTTTGTTTGTTTAGGAGTATTTACTTTTGCAATAGACTTTGTTGTAGAAGGAGAGAAACAAACTTATCAAATCACTATTATGTCTCAAATGAGTAATGAAATAGCAGATGCAATCGGTAACGAAGTAAAACGAGGCGTTACTTTATTGAACGGTTGGGGTTGGTACAGCAAAAAAGATCAAAAAGTATTGCTTGTAATCGCACAAAAGAAAGATAAAGTTGAAATAATGCGTTTGGTAAAAGCGATAGATCCAAATGCTTTCATTTCAATAGCAAAAACACAAGGTGTTTACGGAAAGAATTTCTTGCAAATAAAGAAGTAAGAGGTTTGAAATTTAATTTTAGACTTTATTTTATATTAAGCTTTCTTGCCTTTGTATTATGTTCTTGCACAAGCGAGAATCGTAATGCTGGCAAGAAAGTTTTTCGTTATAATGAGGCTGCAAATATTCAGTCATTAGACCCTGCATTTGCCAAAGATCAAGCAATGATTTGGGTAGATGTTCAACTTTATAATGGTTTGGTGCAAATGGATAATGAATTGAATATCGTGCCTTCAATAGCAAAATCTTGGGAAGTATCAAACGATGGATTGGAATATACATTTCATTTAAGAAATGATGTGTATTTTCACCCACATCAACTTTTCAAAAATGGTAAACGCCGAGTTGTTGCAGAGGATTTTGTGTTTAGTTTAAACAGAATAGTAGATACAAAAACAATGTCGCCAGGTGCTGTTTTTTTTGAAAATGTTGAAAAAATAAATGGAAAGTATAGTTTCTTTGCACCTAACGACAGCACGTTTGTTGTAAGATTAAAGCAAGCCTTTTCACCATTTCTTGGAATATTAACAATGCCTTACGCAAGCGTTGTGCCAGAAGAAATAGTAAATCATTACAAGGAAGATTTCAGAAAGCACCCTATCGGAACAGGTCCTTTTAAATTCAAAATGTGGAAAGAAAATGTCAAATTGGTACTTGTGAAAAATGAAGACTATTTTGAAAAGGACTCCTTAGGTCAAAGCCTTCCTTATTTAGATGCTGTTGCAATTAGTTTTATTGTTGATAAACAATCTGTATTCTTAGAGTTCGTTAAGGGAAATATTGATTTTATTTCGGGAATTGATCCAAATTACAAAGACGAAATCCTAACTCGTAGCGGTAAATTGCAACCTAAATATAAAGATAAAATAAATCTTATCACTCAACCATATCTAAATACAGAGTATCTTGGCTTTAAGATGGACGTAAACGATGAAAAAAATCCTTTAAAGGACAAAAGAGTACGTCAAGCAATCAATTACGGATTCTCTCGTGAGAAGATGATAAAATATATGCGTAATAACGTTGGCTATCCAGGTGAATTTGGAATCATTCCCGTAGGTTTAGCAGGATTTGATTCCACAATAAATTCATACAAATACAATCCCCAAAAAAGCAAACAGCTATTGCAAGAGGCAGGTTACCCAAATGGAGAAGGAATGCAAGAAATTACACTTTCCACAACGGCAACTTATCTTGATTTATGTAAATATATTCAACAACAATTAGGACTTTTAGGAATAAAGGTAAAGATAGATGTTAATCCTCCTGCTGCTTTGCGTGAGCATATAGCACAAGGCAAAACACAATGGTTTCGTGGCTCATGGATTGCCGATTATCCCGATGCAGAAAACTATCTTTCGCTTTTTTATAGCAAGAATCATTGCCCAAAAGGCTCAAATTACACTCATTTCTCTTCAAAAGAATATGACAGACTCTATGAAGAATCAATCTTAGAGACAGATTACGAAAAGCGAATCGCCTTATACAAAAAAATGAACGCCATAATAATAGAAGAAAGTCCTATTGTAGTTTTGTATTATGACCAAGTATTGCGATTTGTTCAAAAAAACATAAGCGGATTTGAATCAAACCCACTTAATCTTCTAATCCTAAAAAACGTTAAAAAAGAATAAGAAAAATATCTCTAAGAAAAAATAAAATAAAGCAAAGAAAAAAATATTTTTTTCTTTGCTTTATTTTGCGTTTCCTTAGACTTTTTTTTCGCTTGTTTTACTATTTGATTATCAGTTTTTTATTTGCAAATCCTCTTTGTGTTTTTATCCTCACAACATAAACACCGCTTTCAAGAATTGACACATCTAAGGTTTCAATGTTTTGACTTCCTTCTTTTCTTAACACAACTTGTCCTAAGGCATTATGGATTTCTATTTCTCTTATCTTGAATGATGATTGTATTGTTACAATATCCTTTGCAGGATTTGGGTAAACGTTGGAATATTTATCAACATTTACATCATAAAGACAAACATTAGTATCGGGATATGTGCCATCGCCTAAGGTGGTATCTGTTTCTGCAAAAATTGGGAACATATACATTTGACAAGTATTTGGAGTCGGAGAATCTGCTGCATGACTTAAATTAAAGAAATCGGTATAAGGATATCTTGATGGCGAATGTCCATGATCTTCAACTTGCAAGTGTTGATTATAAGGGTGATCACTCCATTGCACCCAAGTAGATGCAGTGTCGTCAGCTGTCCTTACTAATGAAGGATATGCAAAATTACATTCTGAAAACACTATGTTAGATATCACAGTAGAATTATTAGTTGCATCTTCCACTATATAAAACAAGCCGTTCACGTTTACAGGTTCATTAAAATAATATTCAATGAAAGTATTTTGCTCTGAGTCTTTTAAAACAAAGTTAGTATCAATATCAACCGATGTTATTTCTCTATTCAATGTGCTATTCATTAACTTTAATTTACCTTTTGGTGTAGAATTGTAAAAATCAATTGGATTGTTAGAAATATGTGTTATTTTTTCATCCGTAGTAATCAAAGCTATATTACTGATATTTTCAGGAATGTAATCTAATAAATATTTATAATTAACTCCTATTGCAATACCTTGTACTGTTAATAATGTGTCTGTATAACATGGTTGTGCTCTATCAAGAATTTGAATAACATTCAGATTACTTCCCGTATTATAAAAAGAATAGTGATTTCGTGCCATAAAAAGTTGATAATTCACACCCGTTTCATCATAAAATAACAGAGAGCCGCAAAGTTCTACATCTATAAAATCAGGCAAATAATAGTTTTCAATATTTTGTCCTTTTGCAAAAAAGGATACAAACACAACAAATGCTGAAATAAATAATACTTTTTTCATATTTTTATTTTTTTTAATGGTTATTGACATAAAACTTGATTTGAATCAGGCGTACAATAGTGCTTTGATAACATCGTATCTTGCTGTCCTAAATAATAAGTATAATTTACAAAATCATTTATATAATTTAAAAAGAAATCATTTATTATTTTCACTTGACGAGATTTAGCACAATTAAAAACAGAAAAAGAATTTCTTTTACAATCAAATATTAAACCTTCATTCAATGGTGTGATTTTCGCAAATGCTGCAAAATAATAATTGTCATACCTTATTATACTATTATATTGTTTAATAATAGGATTAGTTTCTATATAATTAGGCTGTATTGTACTTATATCATAGTTACCAAATGTAAAAGGCTTTATTGGAAATATTTCATCATATCCATAATACCCTCCTGCAAGATATAGCAATGTACTATCTTCTATGCAAAACTCTAAATCTATTGGCTCTAATTTCCCATCATTAACTTCTAAATATTGTTTGTTTATTATGTTTATTCCATTTGAAACTTCAAATATTGCAAAGTCTGCTTTGTAATATATATTGTTTGTATGTGTTCGGTGGTTATAGGCTAAGGTAAATATATCTGTATTCTCCATTAAGTTTTCCAATACATATTTATTGTGTACCAAAACTGGGTGTGAAAAAAACTGATACATATATTGTGAAATATTGCCTTTTTCAAATGCAGTTATAACAGCAGAAGTATCGCTATCTCTATTTACTGTAACAATTTTAGTATCTCCAACTGATAATTTTTTAAATGGGTTAGAATTGGTTTGCATTATTTGATATACACTTGGATTATCTGTATTCATATCTATTAAATATCTAAAATCTGCTAATGCTGCAACGTGTATGCCATCATACCATTTATAAACTTCCAACTCTGTTACCTCTCTTATGAAGAATGGATTGGTGATTAATTGCACTGTAAATGAGGCTGGATTTGCGCTTAATAAATTACTTATTGGCATCCAAGATATAAAACCCACTACATTATTAACTTGCCCGCAAAAATAAATATTATTTGCAAATATTTTAAAATCGTAAATCTTTAAATTTGGAAAGGTTATTAAGGTCGTAGTATTTGTTCCCATTGTTGAATAAGAAAATACTGTTTGATGCGTTGATATTTCCGGCATAGAGACAAGCAATCTATGGGAATTTATGCTTCTAATCTTTATTAAACTTGAATCAATTGTATTATTACCTCCTAAAATTCTTTGTGTTGTGGCGGTATTTCCTTGACTTATTATGTGTTGCATTTGTGAAAATGCGACTATTGGTAGTAATACCAATAGTAATATTATACTTCTTTTCATTTTATTTCCTCCTAAAATTTAGAGTGTGAATACTTTATTTTCTCTTTGCTTTGATTGAATTTATTTTAACGATGTTTGCTCAAAGCAAGAGACGAAGCAAACATCTCTATTTGCTTAAATTGTTCTTGCAAAGGTAGGTTATGCTTGTTGTAATTTGCATAATAATTTGATTGATGAAGCAAAGGTAAAATTATTTTTTTCTTTGCTTTATTTTGCGTTTCCTTAGACTTTTTTTTCGCTCTTATTCTTTTATTCCTTTTATTGCTTTTGGTGTCCAATCTTTAAGGCAAGATAGTACTTTTTTCTTATGATAGCCTTCGCCTTCTTCAAGGTAATAGGAATTTTGTGTGTGAAGGCGTTTGCCGTTTTCGTCTAATATGATGATAACTGGAAAACCAAATCTTTCAGGGTGCTCTAATCTTTCAAGCATTGCAAGGTCTTTTTTGTCATAGTTAAGGTGTAGAACGACATAGTTATCGTTCATTGTTTTATTTAATTCATTGTCTTTTGTAAGAAACTCATTAAATCTAAGACACCATTTACACCAATTGCCACCCATTTGTATTAGTACGTGTTTTCCTTCTTTTTTTGCTTTTTCTAATGCTTCGGTTAGTTGCTTTTCGCCATTTGCTGTTTCGTCATAAAGTTTTTGAGCCGAAAGGTTAAGGCTTAGAATTGTAACAAGAAATAGTAATGCGATTTTTTTCATATTTTTATTTTTTCTTTGGTTATTACTTTTGCAAATGTACGTAATTTTTGTATTTTTGTCGCAAATTTAATATTTAATGTTATGAAAAAATTATTGTTATTAGTAGTTTTGTGCTTTGTCTCTTTGTTTAATTTATCGGCACAAGAGATTAAAAAAGTGCTTTTTATTGGAAATAGTTATACTCATGTGAACGATTTGCCGACATTAGTGAGGAATTTGTCTCTTTCAATGGGAGAGGAGATTTCTTGCGAGAGTATTACTCCGGGAGGTGCAAGATTTATGACGCATGCTCAGAATTCAAATGTGATTTCTAAACTTCAAGAAGGAAATTGGGACTTTGTGGTTTTGCAAGGACAGAGTCAAGAAGTTGCTTTCCCCGATGGTCAGTTTTTTGATGAGGTTTATCCTTATGCAAGAGAGTTAGATTCTTTGGCAAAGGTGTTTAATCCTGATGTAAAGGTGTTATTTTATATGACTTGGGGGTATAGATATGGCGATCAAGTGAATTGTCAATATTATCCTCCGTTTTGCACATACGAATCTATGTCTTTGCGTTTGAAAACGAACTATTGTTTGATGGCAAATGATTTTTCTTCGTGGGTTTCTCCTGTTGGTGCGGCTTGGTCTTACTCTATTGCAAATAAACCGGAACTTGTATTGCATTCTTCGGACAATTCTCACCCTTCAATTCAAGGTTCTTATTTAGCGGCCTGCTGTTTTTATATAATGATGTCGGGAAATAATGTTGTTTCTGATTATTTGCCAAGTGGTGTTTCGGCAGAAGATGGAGAGTTTTTGCAAAATGTGGCGAATAGGGTAGCGTTTGATAGTATTGATTATTGGAAAAATCAAACAGCGTCTTTGGAAGAAATTGCATTGTCAAATGAAGATGTCTTTACAATTAGTCCTAATCCTGCAAAAGATGATGTAAATATTATTTTTAATAATGATTTAGAAAATGTAAGCATTGAGTTAGTGGACGTAAATGCTAAAATAATTGATCACAAGACTATTTCGGTAACCGCAGGCAAAAAAATAACCCTTTCATCTTTTGGACAAAAGGGAAATTTTATAGTTATAGTTAATTATTCTGGCAAAAAATTAAGCAAAAAAATCGTAATTATCTAATTTCGTTACCGAGTTTTAAAAGGTATTCTAACTGATAGAATATTGCATTCATATCGCTTTCGGTTTTTGCAGGCAAATAGGTGCGTGGAAATTCACTATAATAATTTTCGTCGTTGCCTAATTTGCCTTTTTCTACTATGCAATTTACTCCATCAAGACAGTTTAGCCATACTTTATAGCCTGTGCGAGTTATGTCTTTGGAAATTGTTACTTGTGTAAGGTCTACTTGAAGTGTTGTTTCGGAATCTTTGTGATTTGTCCAGATGTAAGATAGGTAAGCAGAGCCATCTATTGTAAATTCTTTGTATTGTGAATCTACAATGCTTGTTGCAATTATTTCGCAAGCTTCTTCTATTCTTTGTGCATTAGAATTTTTTGATATTCCTAAACTACATATCAAAATTGCTATAACAAAAATTTTTTTCATCATAATTTATTTTTTTAATTCAAAAAAAGATAATGTTCCGTGAATAATATTTCTACATCTTACTTTGATTTTGTCTAATTTTTTCTCTTTTGAGTCTTTGTAATAGAAGGTAATGTTTTCTATGTTGTGCCAAGCTTTATTTCTTTTATAGAAAACGGTTGTGAATTTGGAGTGATCGCTGTAATTTGCTGCAAACTGTATTTCTTTAAAGCTGTTTAAGATTATTAAATAGGAGTCATCGTTTATTTTTTTATTCTTTTTTAATTTTAAACGAAAGTCTTTCTTTAATTCTTTGCTTGAAATCTCTTGCTTTTTGTTTGTTACAATATAATAGGTAAAGGGTTTGTCTTCATTTATCTTGTTGTCTATAAAATTTAGATAGACTTCAATTTTTTTATTTGATGGAATAGAGTTGTACTCCATTAATAAATCACTTCTTTCTTGCGAAAAAGCATAAATACATAATGTAACTGTGAATACGAATGATGATATTAATTTTTTCATATCGCAAAATTATAAAATATAATTGAAATATATTGTATTTTGCTTTATAAAAAAAACAAAATATAGTGCAAAAAGTGTCTTATTATCGTGTAAAAATTTGTAACAAAAGAAAATTGTTGTAAATTTGCGAGTTGAATTATTAGATTAGAATGATAGTATAATTGTATAAAAATAAAAAATGTTATATATGAAAAAAGGTTTATTAGCTGTATTTATCAGCGTATTCTTATCAATGTTTACTACATTAGCTCAGCAGGGTCCGACTTTATTGACGCATGCTGACTTTGAGCAAGGTATTCCTGCTGGTTGGACTGTATCGTCTTCTACAAATGTGTTTGCAACGACTGATATTGCTTCAACAGGTACGAAATCATTGAGAATGACTCCTGCTTCTTCGGAAGTAATCATTACTTCACCAGAGTTTGCTATTACTCCTGGTTGTGCAACTCGTTTAGAGTTTAGTCATATTCCGATTTTGGAAACACAAAAGGGGGGTAGAGTAGAGGTAAAGAAGCCAAACGGAACTTGGCAAACGCTTAATTTGAACGGAACTCAAATGCCAAGTTGTTATGATGCAAGTTATGGTAGCGGAGTAACATCATTTAATGGTAATTTCTTTAAGACAATGTATTGGACAGGTGGTTATTCTATCCCTATTGCAGATTTGGATCAGTCATATTGGAGAAATGAAATCTTTTATTTGTATAGTACTTTGGGTGGTACCGCAACAACTGTTCAATTTAGATTTATATTGCCTCAAACTACTGGTGCTGCCGCAAATTACACAGGTTGGTTGATTGATGATGTTAGATTGTATGTAGCAAGTGTGCCTGGTGATGAAGTCAGAGTGCCACAGTTGAAACAAATCTATCAATTGCCATTGTTGGAAATGTTCCCTACTTGTTCTGATGCTCCTGTTCGTTTGGATATTCGTGATGCACAAGGTGCGATGTCTACTGATGCCGATGCGGTATATGTGGAATATTTATTGGGAGATAATACTACTCCTTTACAAACTAACTTAACAAAAGATCCTTCAAACCAAAATATTTATGAAGGGGCAATTCCTTTTAATGGTTTCGGCACAGAAATCAAATGGAGAATAATAATTAGAGACTTAAAGGGTAATCAATTAACTTATCCTTTTGTTTATGGGCATTATAATAGTTTTACACCAATCAGACCTTATGTTGGACACGAAGTTTTGCAAACAACAGGTTTGAGTTCACAAGAAATGGTGTTTAAAACTAATGCAAGGGCTGCTCTTTATCAAATGAGGTATACAAAAGAAGAACTATTGGCTGCTGGTTATTCGTCAGGTGAAATTGGAGGTCTTAGTATTAATGTTACGCAATCAGCTGCTGGTTTTTCAATGCCTAATTTTAAACTTAATATTGGTAATATTGATCCAGATTTTCAAATGGACCCTCAATACCAATACTACGCAACTCAATTAACTAATGTAATCAATGAACCGGTTTATATAAATCCTGGTATAGGTTGGCATTATATGCAATTTTCTGAGCCATTGATGTGGGACGGAGAAAGTGATTTGTTGATAAAGGTATGTTGGGGTGAAAGTTCTAACACAGGTGGTGTAACGAAGGTAGAATGTATTTCAGCAACGGGTGATAATGTTACTTATAAATTTGAACAAACATCTGATGCTCCTATTGAAGCATGTACAGCTCCGTTTAGTGGAACGTTAAATTATAAACCTAATTTTAAATTTGATTTTGTTAATAATTGTCATTTGCCTATTGACCCGGGTTTGTCTGGTTCTGAAAGTGCATTGGTTGCTCCTTCTTCTTGTGCATCATCAAATTCTCCTTTGACAGTTTATTTGAGAAATGAAGGAACAAACACTCTTAATGAAATAGTCGTAAGTTATAGTGCTGATGACGGAACATCAGGTTCTTCAACTTGGACGGGTAACTTGCCTTCGGGAGATTCTGTTGCATTTACGGTAACAAATAATATGAATATAACTCCTGGTTATCGTTATTTGGAATTAATAACAAGCGTAAATGAGCCTGATATAGATTGGAATCAAGATAATGATACTGCAAGATATGAATTTGTTGTTTGTGCTGGTCCTTTAAGTGGTATTTATTCAATAGGAAATCTTTCTGGTGTGCCAGCAAATAGACAATTTGCAAATTTCAATGAAGCATTCCGAATGTTGGAATGTTGCGGTGTTAATGGTCCTACTACAATTAAAATAGCGTTGGACGAAAGTGAATTGAAAGAAGAGTTAGTTTTCCCTCAAAATATTACGGGTGCTTCTTCTACAAATACAATTACTTTTACAAGTCCAACAACAGCTAAGAAAGTTTTGCAACCTGCTAATGTAACGGTGGCAAATATTGACTTATCTGGTTGTAAATTTATAGTATTTGATAATATTGAGTTTAGAGCTGCGGATTCATACGAAAATAATGCAAGAGTTGTAACAGCCTCTATGACGACATCGAATATTACGTTTAGGAATTGTAAGTTTTCAAGTAGAGTAAATTCAGAAACTAATCAGCCTGATGATATTACTCACTTAGGTTCTTATCCTCAACGTTTGTCGTCAGTTCTTAATTTAAGTGCAGCCAATGATGTTGTAATTGATAATTGTATATTCTCTGTTCCTGCAAATAGGTATATAGATATTCAAGGTATGTCAGATGCAGTAATGTCAGATGGAATTGAGATTACAAACTCTACATTTGAGATAAGGAATATGCACACTCCTGCAACAAATGCAAATGTTGTTGGTAATGCAATTTATGCTACTTTGAATAAGAATCTTGTTGTAAGAGATAATAAATTTACTACAATATTCCCTGATAATATGAATGGAATATCTTCTAATTATTATGCAATAATGCTTTCTTCTTGTAAAACATTTAATGTAAACAAGAATGAATTTAATTTATCAGGTGTTAGTGCAATGATTTTGTCTGATATTCCTAATGCAGTTCAATCAAAGGTTGTCAATAACAAAATAAGTATTAGAAATAATAATGTAGTAAGTTATTCTCCTATTACTTTGTATGGCGTAAACTTGGTTTCAGGAACAAATATTTTGTTGGCATATAATAATGTGTATGCTTTGGGTACAGACGCTAATGCAATAGGATATAATTTAGGTTATACAGGAACAAATACAAATAATATTCAAGTTAAAAACAATATAATCGTTAGTGAATTGAGTGGTTATGCTGTAAAAACTACTCCATCTTCTCCACAATCTATTACTTATTCCAACAATTTGTATTATAAGATTCCAGGAGATAACTCTACATATTTATTCTATTATGGAAATTCAACAGTAGATAGTCCAACAATTTGGGAAACTTATACAAATGAAACCAATTCTTATTATACAGAAAATCCTTTGTTCTCAGCATGGAATGATTTGAGTACAACAAGTACTTTCTTGTGTGGAAAAGGTGTTGCTGTTTCTGGTGTAACTGATGACTTCTTTGGAAGACCAAGAGCAAATACTCCTTGTATTGGAGCCTTAGAATTTTTACCTCCTACAAATAATATATATGTAATGTCTGTTACTCCAAATAATGGTACATATAATTTAATGTATGATGGAGTAGATTCTTATTCTGATTGTGATTTTGGAACAGAACAAATAACTGTAAGATTTAAAAATATAAGTGATAATACAATACCTGCAAACTCTGTTACGATGAATTATAAAGTTGATAATTCAACAATAAAGACAGGTACAGTATCTCATGCAATAGAACCAAATGTGGAATATGACTTTAACTTTACTCAAACTTTTGATTTCTCAGCTCCAACACAAGATATGGAAAGAGAATTGAAAGCATGGAGTTCTTTCTCTTTGGATACAATTAAGTCAAACGACACAACAATAGCAAGAGTATTTTCAAGTCATCAAATTCCTGCAAGAGCAGATATGTCTATAAATGTTCCATACGGTACAACAGCAACATTATCTGTTACTTCTAATGATTCAGTTTATTGGTTCTATTCGGTAGATGATTCAGAACCTTTCTTGAAATCACAAAGTTTGCAAACAACAATATTATATGCGGATACGACTTTGTATTTCTCTGAAAAATCAGAAATTCCAAATATTAAAATAACAGAAATTCAATTGTCTAAAACTGCAAATTCAGCAGAAGGATTAACTTCTCCATTGCCATCATGGGTAACAACAGCAAATGCTTTTGAGATTTCAAATATTGGTAATGGAATTGCTAATATGGGTGGATACAAATTCAAATATATAAAAGCAAATGCAAACCAAGAATTAGGAACTTCTATAACTAAAACTTATGAATTTTCTTCAAACTTTGTTTTAGAACCTGGACAAACTGTAACATTGCTTAATAAAGCTCAAAGTTCTGTGGATACAGATTTAGCATTAGGAATTGGAACAGGTACGGTTAATCAAACAAATAAATTAGGTGCGTTTATTGAAAATCCACAAGGTACAATTATTGATGCAGTTGCATTAAATGGAGCAACATTCCCTGCTGCAATAGGAGTGCCTTCTTCTGTATGGACAGGCTCTTCACAAAATCTAAATTGTACAGGAAAAGCAGGTATCACCAGAGTTTCTGCAACAGGAAATACACAAGATATATGGCAAGTATCTTCTGCAACAAATCCAATGTCTATTGGAGTAATGAATTCTCAAATACCAATAGCAGAAGATAACGGATGTTACGGAGAAAAGACAGTGTTTAATGTAAACGTAACAGGTGTGCCAGAAGTAAACCCAGGAGTTGCAGCAGTTTCTATCAATGGAGTTGATGGAGAATCTGCTTGTACATTAACAGAAGAACAAGTAAAAGTTAAATTGGTCAATATGGGTATTCAAGCAAGTAGCGATCCTATACCTGTTGTTTGTGAATTATATGAAAATAATGCTTTAATTAACACGATAAATGATTCATATACATCAAGTATTGCTCCTTACGATACTGTTGAGTTTGTTTTAGGACCAACATTCAACCTTGCAGCAAATACAAATGCTAGAAACTTTACTATAAAAGCATACACAAATCTTTCAACAGATGTGTTACATTCAAATGATACATCAACTACAACAATAACATCGTTATTAACACCATTAACTCCGACTGCAAGTGATGTTTCTATTGATTATGCAACACAAACACAATTGACAGCAACAGCACAAAACTCTCAAAATATTTTAATTTGGTATGATGATTTATATACCGAAGAAGAATTGGCAAGAGGAACATATACTACACCAATACTTTATCAAAATGATACATTCTATGTTGCTTCTATAATAGAACAAATAACAAATATTCAAGTTGGAACAGGAACTATAACAAACACAACAACATCTCACCCAGCACCATTTGCATATACAACAAAGAAGGCAAAAGAACAATATTTGTATACAGCCGCAGAACTTAGCGCAGCAGGTTTAGGAGAAGGAAGTATCAATAGTCTTGCCTTTAATATATATGATGTGAATGCCAATGTAACAATGGGTGTTTATAGAGTTAGTATTGGAACAACTAATCAAAACGATTTAACAACTTGGATCAATGGTTTAGAAGAAGTTTATTCAGGAACACATTCATTAACAACATCTGATTCTGGTTGGGAAGTAATTCAATTTGCACAACCATTCCAATACGATGGCCAATCTAATATTGTAGTTCAAATATGTTTTGAAACAACTACCACAACAGGAAAAGTAAAAGTTTATCAAACAGAAACAGAATACAATTCAGCAATATCTTATCGTCATGCTTCTAATAACGCTTGTGAATTTACAGGAACACCTTCAACAGTATCACAAAGAAGACCAAATATTCAATTTAGTGTAAGTTTTGGCTGTACCTCTCCAAGAGAAGAAGTAATTGTAACTGTAGCAGCACCACCATCAGTTGATGCAGGTTTGTTATCAATACAATCTCCATTAGCAGGAACAAATATCTTGGCAGGAGTTGCAACACCAATAGATATAGAACTTAAAAACTATGGTTCAGAAGTCTTAACATCAGCAGAAATTCATTGGTCTGTTAATGGCGTAGAACAAACAATGTACAATTGGACAGGTAATCTTGCAAATAACACAACTGCAATAGTAAATATTGGTAACTATACATTCTCTTCTGGAACAATAGATTTAGTATCATGGGTTGTAACACCAAATGATAGTGAAA
The DNA here is from genome assembly GCA_017559135.1 of Bacteroidales bacterium. GTDB lineage: Bacteria > Bacteroidota > Bacteroidia > Bacteroidales > P3 > Onthomorpha. Next base: position 116,701 of record JAFYSZ010000001.1, read on the forward strand.
GTTCAAATGATACAATAGCAATTAATCTATCTTCATGTTTAGGAAACTCAAATGGAGTAACAAATGTAACAATTGGACCAGACGCAACAGATGATTATGCAACAATCAACGAATGTTTAGATGTTTTGAAATCATCAGGAATTTGTGGACCAATAGAAGTAGAAATAAAACAAGGAACATACAATGAACAATTAGTAATTACTGACATAGTAGGACTTTCAGCAGAAAATTACATATTATTTAAAGGAGAAGGAAGTGCAGATCAAACAATAATTACATATACTCCAACTTCAAATGCTGACAATGATGCAAAATATGTTTTAATTCTTGATTCTGTTTCAAACATTACATTCCAAGACTTAACAATATCAATAACCGATACAACAACTTCATTTGTAATAGATGTTAATCAATCCGAAAATATAACATTTAATCAAATGACATTTGCAACACCACACTCTGTAACACCTGATTTATTCAAAGTAAGAAACACTAACAACATTACATTTACAAATAACAACTTCTACGGCTCATCGAATCAAATCAAATCAGAAGATGCAATAACAACATTGAACATTAACAACAATAAATTCTATGATTTTGGAACAACAGCCTTAGAATTGTCAAATATTTCAGGATTACAAATCAATAATAACTCGTTTAGCACAGATACTTCAAAGATTGTTCTAACCGCAGTTAAACTATCACAAATTAGCGGAACGTTAAGTGTGATGGCAAATAGAGTATTCTTGAAAAAAGGCTCAGAAGATAGAGTAGGTATAGAATTGAAAAATTCTAACTTTACACAAAACAATCCTGCTAAGATAGCAAACAACTCTGTTTCTGTTGTAGGACCTAACGTTTCAACAAACTTTGAAACCTTTGGTATCTCAATTGACAATATTTCACACGTAGATATATTCTATAACACTGTATATATGAGAGCCTCAAACAACAGTACAAAATCAAGAGCCTTGTCAATAGGCGAAACAGGTTCGAGTGTGAGAGTAAGAAACAATAACTTAGACAACCAAAGTAAAGGATACGCATATTATGTAGAAGGAACAGATGTAGTAGTTCTATCAAACACAAACAACTACACTGTAAATGGAAGTAAGTTTGCTAAATGGGGTGCAGATAAAGCTTCATTAGAACTTTTGCAAGCAGTAAACGGAATGGATAACTTGTCATTATCAATAGAAAACTCATTCCTTAACGACTCAATCTTATCACTAAGATGGCCAACCAATATAGTAAGAGCAGCAGAGCCGTTAGACGATATAAATGTTGATATAGACAACAATGTAAGACCTATTTCTCCAAAACCAACAATGGGAGCATACGAATATATGTTTACTTCAACCGATACAGGTATACCAACAATAATCAGTCCTGTAGAAGGAGATGAATATATCGAAAGCGAACCAATAACGATCGAAGTTGAATTGAAGAATTTTGGTAATTACACAATCAGTTCAGTTGATATCACAGCAGTATTGAAATATCACCAAGACTCAACAAACGTAATACAACAAATAACAGAAACTTGGACAGGAATGTTAGCCTCATTAGAAACAACAACATATACTTTCCAAGGTACATTCATACCTCCATTGAACTATGATTACGAAGAAGAATTGTATATGTATGTTTATACAACATTGAATGATGACACAACACATACCAATGACACAGCCTATACATCATTCCTAACAATACCATCAACAGACCTTAAAATAGATGGAGTAATAGTAACAACAGAACGTTGTAATCTAAGAAACTATGAAGTACAAACAAAGGTTAAAAACGTAGGAGAGTATATGGTGAATGCCAATAGTACAATAGAATTAAAATACTACTTCCAAGAAAAACCAAATCAAATGGTTGTAGAAAATTTGACATTCCCTTACACAGACCAAACAAATGGAGTTAATTTCAATAACCTACAACCAGGAGCATCATTGACCTATACCTTCACTACAACCTCAGACATCTATCCGACAGATATGACAGACGATACACTTCACTTAATTACAATAGTGAAAACCGTAGGAGACCACCAAGAAATCAATGATACACTAACAACAGCTAAGACAGTAATCTCAAAAGTTTCTCCACCGGCACCAACAGTTACACACGACTACATACCATACGGAACTTGGGGACACCCATCAGCAGAACAAGTGAATAATTTACCAATAAAATGGTATTCTAATCCAGGTGCCACAACACCATTCTATGCACCATCATCATATAACGCTTCAAAGAACTACACAACAACACAATTATTTGCAGATACTACTTTCTATTTGATGGTAAATGCGAGTGGAGCATATCCATGTGCGAGTGATTTTACACCAGTAACCGTTTACTTAGATGAAAGAGCACCAGTTGATGCCTCAGCTCACGCAGTTGTTGAACCAATACCAGAAGGTTGGGTATATATGGAATTAGGAGATACAATAAAAGTTGATGTAAGAAACTACGGAACTGCACCACTTTCAAACTTTAATATATCTTATAGTATCAAACCAACATCACCAACAACGGCAGAAGAAATAATAGTTACAGAAACATGTACAGCGACAATTGATCCATTAGCAACTTATATCTATTCGTTCAATCAACTTGCCGATATGTCAAATGTTTCAAAAACATACAAAGTTAGAGCATGGGTTGATGCAAATAACGACATTACAGCCTTGAATGACACTTGTGACTATACATTGATTAAACCGAAAAATGGAAATAATATCTACGTAGTTGCACAATCAGGAAATTCAGAATCGTTAGACATAACAAGAGTTAAGTTAGCCGCAATGGAATCCTCTTCAAACGCATCAGGAAACCAATACACAAACTACACAGAAGAAATTGCACCAGCAGTATTATTCAAAGGCGTAAACGATGAAATTCAAATACAAGCCGATAACTCTTCTGCAATGGAAGCAGGTACAGTAGTAGGAGGTTGGGTGAAAGCATTCATTGATTGGGATAGAAACGGAATCTTTGCAGCAAACGAATGCGTTGCAAGTGATACCATTTGGTCAGGACAAATGATGACAAAACCTGTTGTAGTTCCAGCATCTACACTTTCAGGTCTAACAAGAATGAGAGTTATCCTTGCACAAGGAGGAAATCAAACTACAATACCTGACGGAAGTTCATCAGAATCCTCACCAGCAAGAGGAGAAGTAGAAGATTATAAAATCTTAGTACGTTCAGTTGAACAAATAAATGCCGAATTACAAGGATTCACCGAACCATTACAGTTCTTGTCAGAAACACAACAAGACGTAAAAGTAATTTTGAAAAATGCAGGACAAAATGCCTTGACTTCTGCAACCATAACATGGAAATTAAATCAAGATGCAGAGCAAGTATTCAACTGGAATGGTAACCTACAAACAGGAGCAACAGAAATCGTAACCTTAGGACAAACAACACTAAACTTAGGAGACAACAATCTAATAGCTATTGTCAGCGTAGCAGGAGATAACTATCAAGCAAACGACACAGTACGCAGAATGGCTCACGTCTTCAAGAAAGTAGTAGTGCCATACGCTACAAACTTTGACGAACCAGAAGGAAACGATGACTTCTTTGCATACGATGTAAACACATCTAACCCATCTAACTGTTGGGAATTTGGAACACCAGCAGCATCTAATAGCAAAATCAACGCACCTTACTCAGAACCAAATTGTTGGAAAACAAAACTTGAAGGCACTTACCCTGCCAACAACGAAAGTTACCTATATACACCAATATATGATATAGGCGTTGTAAAACCTGACACAATGAGTTTTATGTTGCGTACAGCTCTTGCAGCAGGATCGTCAATGCACATAGAATATCTAAACTGGGAAGGAAAATGGTTAATATTAGGAACATCAGATGACCCTAACGCAACAAATTGGTATAATTCAGAAGAAGGATTTACTACAACCTCAACATGGAGAGAAGTAATTTACTCTCTAAAATCAATAAACCACTTATTTGGTAACGAATTACAATTCCGTTTTGTATTCAAGAGCGCAGCCTCTCGCAATGACGGAGTAGCCATAGACGACTTTATGATAAAGAGAGCAAAACGTGATCAAGACGCAGGCGTTATTACGATCAACTTAGAGCCAAACGACTTACCAAACTACGGATCAAACTTCTATCCAAGAGTAGGAATAATGAACTACGGAGCACAAATCTTAGACAATCTTGAAGTATGCTACATGGCAGAAGGTATGTACATTCCAATTTGTGAAACATTAACAAATGCAGGCATAGAACCAGACGACACAATTCACTACACATTCACACAAGGAACCTATTTATCAGTAGGTATGCCAGATCCATTCAGCATTTGTGCCTTTACAAGATTAAATCCAACAGACGTATATACAGATAACGACTCTTGCTGTGTATCAGCCGTGATAGGACCATTACAAAAAGACGTAGGAATAGTAGCAATCACAGCACCAGGAGCACAAATCGTATCAAACGACAACATAGAAGTTGCAATCCATATTAAGAATTACGGATTAGATCCTGTAAGTGAATTACCAGTAGGCTATCAAGTATCAGGCGGATCAATAATTAACGAAATCGTGTACTTTGAACCACCATTATACAACGGAGATGAATACGTTTACAGATTCAACGAAAGATTCCGTGCATCATTTGGAGCAGCAAATCTAAAATGTTGGACAGGATTTGAAGGCGATTACTATCACGACAACGATACATTGTACAAACGTTTAGAAGGAACAAGTGCAACAAGAGACTTAGAAGCGAAATATGTTACCATAGACGATGCTGACCCTACAAATATATCAGTTCAACTAACCTTTATGAACAGAAGTTCAGTAGGAATAGGCGATATAACAGTAGGATACTACTATAACGGAGACTTAGCCAATGCAGTAGAAGAAACATATCGTTTAGGAAACATAGTACCTTCGGGAACACTTGCACATCACAAGTTTGCAGTAGAACTACCAAGAGCAAACGGACCATACTACTCAATAACAGCATACGTTTCAGCCGAAAACGAAAGCGATAGAGAAAACGACACAACAAGCGTTCTTTATATGGGATATAGAGACGGCGTTGCAGACACGATATTCGTAGAACAAACATCAGCCGAAGACTGTAAAGTACAACTTATTGCCCACAACGCAGGAACAATAGGCGGAACAACACAAGTAAGAGCACACTTAGTTCAAAACGGAGACTTTGCAAACAAAATAACACAAACATTCACTTGGGAATATGACGAACCAAACCCTGCATTAGTAAGATATATGAACTTTGATCAAAGAATACCAAAGAACGCAAGCGGAGAATACAACCTAATGGCATGGATTGAATATCCATACGATGCAGACCACAGAAACGATACAACACATATCGTAGTAGTTAAGTCATACGTAGGATTAGACTCCCAAGCACAAAGTCCTATCTTTGAATTAGAACAAAACCAACCAAACCCATTGACCAACCAAACAACAATAGGTTTCACCCTACCAGAGGCTGGCAATGTAGAATTGGTGATAACAAACAATATAGGACAAATTGTATATCAAAAAGCAGGAGCATTCCCACAAGGAAGAAGTGAAATCAAACTCTCAGACCTTAACTTAGCAGAAGGAACATACTATTACACAATGTACTTCAAAGAAGAAAAACAAGTTAAGAAGATGATAGTAGTGAAATAACCGATAAACAAACACTAAACCCCAAAAGGCGGAGTTTCAAAACAAAGAAACTCCGCCTTTTTTCATTATTTTATTTCTCTAATTCTTGCGTTAAATATTTTTTAGTAGTAATTGCACTTGGTATAATCTTCGGATTATCAGGTTTTGTAACATACAGTAAGTTGCAAAACTTTGTAGGGCGTATTGAATCTTAATTCTGCAAACTATATCTTAAAATTATATGGTGGCAATCCTGAGCAAAAAGCAATTATAGAGTTTAAATAAGAAAAAAACTTATTTAAATTTTAAGATAAAAAACGAAGTCTCAAACCCGAGATTTCGTTTTTCTTTTCCAATAATAGATGTTTACAGTCGTTTTATTGTTGGGTGGAAATTAAGTAACATTTTTCAGCATCAAATTGTTATAATCTTATTCAAGATTGTATAAAACTTTATGGATTACCCAAAATAATCAACTCTGATTAAGGTGGTCAATACACAACAAAAAATTGGGAATAGATTCTAAATAAGAACCATATACAGATAAGTATGGATGGGAAAAGAAGGTACAAAGATAACATTTTTCAACGCCCTCATTCTTCTCTTGATGTTCTACTGTCAGCGATGAAATATAGATTAGTTGCTTAAATATTTTGTGCGTATGAAATAAAATAGTAGATTTGCAAACGTAAAAGGACAATTTTTAAATTAAATTAACAATTAAAACCTGTCTGAAAACGGGGAGTAGTATAAATAGCGATTTTTATGTAAATTTGTAGTATTATGAAAGCTATATATTATGGGAGAACGAATATTGGAAATATTCGGCCTAAGAATGAAGACGCATTTGTACTAAATGATGTATGGGGAGGTTCTCATCTGCTTGCAGTAGTTGTTGATGGTGTTGGAGGTAATGGTGGCGGTGATGTCGCAAGTAATTTGGCTGTACGGTGCATAAGTGAGCATTTTAGAGAATGTATGCATTCTGTCAATAGTATAGATGTTTTACAATCGGCCGTAATTTTTGCAAATAATTCAATATATGCTCAACATTACAACCCTTGGTTGAGTCAAATGAGTTGTGTGCTAACTGCTGCACTTATAAATTTAAAGACAGGAAAGATGGATGTATGCCATGTAGGAGATACGAGATTGTATATGCTCAAAGACCAAATATTGACAAAAATCACCTCTGATCATTCTTTTGTTGGACCTATGGAAGAATCGGGACAACTAACAGAATTGGAAGCTATGGATCACCCTCGCCGAAACATTATTACGAGAAGTGTTGGCAAGGATATTCTTCAATGGGGTACTGAGTATATTCAAACTCATACTATTATGTTGGAGCCAGACTCTACTCTTTTACTATGTAGTGATGGTCTATATGATATGGTTCACTCTTCACGAACAGTAGAAATCCTGAGTGAGCCCATATCAGTTGATAAGCGAGTAGATAAACTTATTGATGCGGCCTTGGAGGCAGGCGGAAAAGATAATGTGACGGTGTTAGTTATTGATTTAATAAAATAGTGGTTATGAATAGTTATGTTGTATATTGGATTGTTTGCGGGTGTTTGATTTTTTCTTTTTGTCGTTCATTATGGTGGAGTTTCTGTGCGATAAGAAAAAGCGAGACAAAGCAAGATGTAAACGACAGATGGTGTGGCTTAATAGATGATGTATTTGTGTATTCGACCTTCATTACATTGTATGCTACTGAATATTTTGGCTACATATATGATTATGTGTATGAATATTTTTATTGGCATCTCGGGTGGCATCACTTTGTATGGAGTGAAGGTGCGTTCTTGTTGGTGGTTATCTTAATATGGATTGTAGCATCTTTGCCTGCTTCAATTTTAAGAGTGGTTATTAGTCATGGTAGAATGAAGGAAGTGCTTAAGGAAGAGTGCTTGGATTTATACAAATTAACACTTGTACCATTTGGTATCGGATATATGTTTCTTATTGAAGCTGGGCCAATATGGGCTCTTATACCTTTCATACTAGGATTCATTGCTCTTGTTGCCTCAATAGTGAACGCTACTAATAACTTCCGTCATATGATAACATGGCGAGTAATGCTATGGACATCCATTCAAGCAATTTTGATACTTGGTATAGGAATAATAGCAAGAGAACTTATGTCGAGTTGGCAGTTATCCGAAGCGATGGGATTGTATGATTTATCATATGCGGCTAACTTAATCTCTATAGTAATTATTGGAAGTGTCATTATTGATTCCTTATTCGCTGCGGATGAGTATTTCAAACCTAAATTATACCTACCAATGTCTCCTTCCGATATTGAGGAGTGGAAAGAGAAACATCCAGAAAAACTCTCTGGCACGAGTATAGATGAAAATAGTGAAACCAATTCCGATAGCGAAGTAAAAGATGAATAACCAAATTCAAGAGTCAAAACGGCTTGCATATCTTCTACGTCATTCATACTTACCCAATCATAATGGTTGGGTAAGTATTAGTGTTCTGATTCAAGAGTACAACTTTGTTATACAGGATTTAGAACATATCTTATTTGAGGACACCAAAGGGCGTTTTGAGTTCTCTAATGATGGTTTATCCGTAAGGGCTCTATACGGACACACTATCAATGTCGATTTAGAATTAATTCCATCATCACCTCCGACTATACTATATCATGGCACAGCGGTGAAATATATTGAGCGCATAATAAAAGAAGGACTAAAACCTCGCAAGCGTAACTATGTTCATTTGTCGGAAACAACGGACATGGCACAACAAGTAGGCGCCCGACATGGAGTCCCAATTGTTTTGTCAGTTGATGCAAAATCTATGGTAGAAGATGGATACAAATTCTATAAAGCACAGAGAGGTGTATGGTTAGTAGATTGTGTTCCATCTAAATATATTAAAGTTGATAGCTATGAATAATATATTCTTTTCCGTGGATGCCCATATAGGCCACAAAAATGTATTGAAATACATGCTAAGCAGACTTTATGCGTTGGAGCAAGATACAAAGGCACACGATAAGTGGCTAATAGAGTTGTGGCAAAAAACTATCGGCAAACAAGATAGAATCTATTTTCGTAAGGCTTCACAGATAATGGACGTTACGATAAAGCCATCTGTCTGTAATTTCATAAAGGAAGAACTCCGGATTGTACTATGTTACTACCAACTATTGGACAGGCTTTGGAAACATCAAGGTGTGATTATGCTACACGGACATTGCCATTGCACAATGGATGACTACAATGCACAGTCTACTGATTTGCAATTTGACATTGGTATTGATAGCGTTCTCGTTAAACGGGAAGGAGGATTTATATATATAAAAACGCTATACAAGGCGATAATGGAAAAAATAAATAAGAATATACAAAAGAGAATTATTAACTAATAAACTTAACATATTATGAAATACGAAGTTATTACTGATAGATTTGAAGTAGAGAAGTTGGCTGAAGATATTTTTCTATCTGACGATAAAGCCTTTGTTCATATTGATTATGCAGATCTTCGCACTCTTAGAAGATGCAGTACATTAAAATACGGTATCTCATTCACAATTTCTTGTTCAAACGACAAATTTATTGAGGATATATTAGATGTAATAAAATCACAAGATATTCCTTTTGTCAATTTAAATACATTCTTAATCAATATTCGAATTAACGAGGACGAAACATCTTTGAACAACGAAAGTATTGACAATCTTTTAGAACAGATAGAAACTATTAAGCCAATAGATAGTTCTGAATACTACTTTGAAGGGCTATGGACTATAAATACAAACTCTTCTATTCCTCTTGGAGAATGTTATATTAACATCATGTTCGGATTGAATAAAACAGAGGAAGATAAACTCGAAGATGAGAAACATGAACAGATGATAGAAGAATACCATAAAATGAAATTACCTCCAGTAGAATGGGATTTACCTAAGTTTATTATAGAGCCTGATAATGAAGACTGATATAAATTTAAATAATTTTAGGGGCTATCTATATTTGCCATAACAAAAAAATATCTTTCAACAACTCCTATTATCTGTCAAGATTTTATTTCTTGGTTAAAAGAGCTTTTCAATCCAGAAACAATATAATTTGAAATTTATAAAAAAAACATTTTAGGTAACTCAAAGAAAAACGCTCGTAAGTCTTAGTTTTATTCAGACAAACGAGCGTTTTATTTTTTTATTTCTTAGACTTATTTTTCTATTCTTATACGTGCATCAACTGCAACAACGGCTGTTGGTGAGCCTAACAATGGATTTAAGTCCATTTCTGCTATTTCTGGTGCTGCTTGTACTAATGCTGCAACTCTTGCTATTTGATCTGCGTACAAGTCTTCGTTTACAGGGTCTTGTCCTCTGACTCCTTGAATTATCTTGTAGCCTCTCAATCGTTTTATCATTGCTTTTGCTTCTGAAACGCCTATTGGTGCAAGTCCTGCTTGTACATCTTTCAATACTTCTACGAATATTCCGCCTAATCCGCACAATACTTGGTGTCCAAACAATGGGGTACGCATTGAACCGATGAAGATTTCTGTTCCAAACAACATTGGGTATGCTTGAACTGCGTAAGTGTCTTTGATTTTCATTAATCTTTCAAATTCTGCTCTTACATGTGCTTCGTCTTTTACATTAAGCGATACTCCACCTACGTCAGATTTGTGAACAGGTCCTACAACTTTCATTACTTGTGGATAACCTGTTTTGTTAGCAAAGGCAACTATTTCTTCTACGTTATCACTTGAAATATCAACTGCGTGATTGATTCCTGCTGCGTCAAGTAATTCGTTCATTAATTTAACATCAAGGTATCCGTCTGGGCAACGTGAAATGATTTCTCTTATCTTTTCTACATCAATCTTTACTGTGTCTTCTTCGTTTGATGCTTCTGGTGTTGCAATTATACGTCCTACTGCATTTCCAAATACTGTTTCGTCTGCGAAGTATGTGTTTCCTAATTCCACAAATTCTTTTACTTCATCGCCTGCTACAAGTGTTGAAGGAAGTATTGGGAAAATAGGTTTTTTGCTTGTTTTCATTTTTTCAGAAAGCACTCTGTATGCTTCGTAAATTGGTGCTAAGCCTGGTGTTCCAAAGATTACGCACATTGCGTCAATGTTATCGAATTTGTTATCGCAGTAATCAATAATTGTTCCAAGTTGTTCTGGTGTTCCTGTTGCAAGGAAGTCGATTGGATTACCAACTGCTGAACCTGCAAATAGTTTTGAAAGTAATTCGTCTGCCATTTCGCCTTCTATGTGAGGGATATTCATTCCTGCTTTGCTTAATGCGTCTGTTAGCATTACGGCTGGACCACCTGCGTGTGTGATAATTGCTATGTTTTTGCCTTCAAATTGTGGGTAAGTGAAGATATTTCCTACTGTACATAGTTCTTCTCTTCCGTAACAACGAACAATGCCTGCTTTTCTAAACAATGCGTCTACTGCAACGTCTGGTGATGCTAATGCTCCTGTGTGTGATGATGCTGCACGTGAGCCTGCTTCTGATGATCCTGACTTAATTGCTGCTATTCTAACGCCTTTTGCTCTCAAACTCTTTGCATGAGTTAGGAGTTTCATAGGGTTCTTAATGTTTTCTATGTACATTAAGATTACTTTTGATGATGTTTCTGGGTCAAAACTTTCATCGTGATATTCTAATATATCTTCTATTCCTAATTGTGCTGAATTTCCTACTGCCCAACAGTGATTGAAGTGAAGTCCTTGTTGCATTCCTATATCCATAATAAAGCAACCTGTCGCTCCACTACCTGTTATGAAATCTACTCCTTTTGGTGAAGATTTTGGGAATGGTTTTGAGAAAATTGCATGATGATATGGAGTGAAGATTCCTGTACAATTTGGTCCGATTAAGCAAGCTCCTGCTTTTTCAATCAAAGCAACGATTCTGTTTTCTAATTCTTTTCCTTCGTGGCTTTCTTCTCCGAATCCAGCAGATATGATAATAAATGCTTTTGTTCCTTTTTCTTCTGTAAGAACTCTAACTGTTTCTTCTGTATATTTTGCTGCTATTGCAATAACTGCTAAATCTACTTGTGGTAAATCATTGACTGCCTTTGAGCATTGTATGCCTTGTATTTCGCTTTCTTTTGGATTTACTACGTATAATTGACCTTTAAAACCGCCTTCTATAATATTTCTAAGTATTGCTCCACCTGGTTTTGCTGTGTCATTACTTGCTCCTACTACAACTATGCTTTGAGGATTTACTAATTGCTTTGTTACTTTTGTACTCATATTTTTTTATTTTTTTTATTATTCTTTTGTATTTTATTTACCTATTGTATTTATTCCACAATTGAATCTCTCCATTATTTTCTTTGCTGTGTATTTGTTAAGCTCTGGTATTTCTATTTGAGAATACTCCTTTGTAGAAAAATATATTGCTTGAATTGGTTGTAGCGAAAATATTTTTTCTTGTTCTGCCGAAAGGGCGTATCTACAACTTATTTTATTGTTTTTTTCGTTAATGACAATATCGTTAAGTTTTAGTTCTTCTTCTAAATCTTCGGCAAATTGGATATAGGCTATGGAATTTTTTTCTACTGAGAGTGCCTCCTTTGTATCTAAGGTCAATTCCAAACAATGTCTTTCGCTATCGTATAGATATTGTACACAAACTCTTAAATCTTCGTAGTTTGTAGTAACATAATTTCTTTCTCCACGATAGATTGTCTTACCATTCTCGATTGATTCTGTAAGGTTACAAGGCGTTTTTTGTGAAAAAAGGCTTGTGGTTAAAAGAATTGTTGTGATAATTAATAATATCTTTTTCATTTCTATTGTTTGTTTTATTATTTACCCATATAAATATATCTTTTTATGCTGCGTTTCGGAGTTTTTTCAAACTCTTCTTCTTGTAAGTATATAGCAGAGAGTTGTTCGTAGCCTGAAAGCACTTGATTTGCTTGTGTTTTGATTTGGTTTTTAATTTCTTCTTGCGACAAAACAATGTTTTTTGTATCTAAATAATCTTGATCCAAATATACAAGAGCAACTAATTTCCCGTCTTCTTCCTTTACCAAACTTTCATTAACAAATTCTATACTGTTTAGTAAGTCTTCTATTTCTTCGGGATAGATATTTTGTCCGCTTGGTCCAAGAATCATATTTTTACTACGACCTTTTATATATACATTACCGTCTTTGTCTTTTATTCCTAAGTCCCCTGTTCTCAACCAACCATCTTCGCCAAGTACTGCTTTGGTTGCTTCTTCATTTTTGTAATATCCCATCATTACATTGGCTCCTTTTACAAGGATTTCACCTGCAATTTTAGTTTCATCAGCAGAATCAATTTTTAATTCCATTCTTGGAACAACTTTTCCACACGAACCTAATTTATGAGACTTCCAATCAGAATAACAAATTATTGGTCCACACTCTGTCATTCCGTAACCTACGGTGTGAGGGAAGCCTATTTTTTTGAAAAATGTCTCAACCTCTCTATTAAATGCCGAACCGCCTACGATGATTTCATAGAATTTTCCACCAAAAGACTCTGTTAATTGTTCGAGTATTTTGTTTTTCACCATCGTGTCAATGATTGGCGTCCTTAAAAGAAGCTTCATTTTCTTTTTATCTAAGATTGGCTTCAACTTACTCTTGTAAATCTTTTCTATAATAAGCGGAACAGAAATTATTATATCGGGTTTTACTCTTGCAAAGGCTTCTGCCACAATTTTTGGCGAAGGAATGCGAGTTAAGAAGTGTATATGTATTCCTCTTATAAATTCAAAAATCACCTCAAACTGCAATCCATACATGTGAGCCATAGGAAGCATAGAAATAACATTGTTTCCTGCACCCAAATTAGGCAAAAACTCACAAGCAAACATATAATTACTTAACAAAGAACGATAAGAAAGCATTACACCTTTACTTATTGAGGTTGTCCCTGATGTATAATTTATCAATGCCAAGGTATCCAAATCGTCTCTTTTATAATTTACATCTTCTTTTGAAAATCCGTTTGGATATTTCTTTGCAAATTCCGAATCTAACGAAGCAAAAACTTGACGAAACTTCTCATCATTACAACCAACCAAGTCAAAATCTTGCATTTGTACAATTGCAGAAAGTTTTGGCATATTTTCCGCAATCAATCCCTCCCAAACAACATCTCCAACAAAAAGAATCTTTCCGTCAGAGTGGTTTACAAGATGAGTAATAGAATCACTTTTAAATTCATGCAACAAAGGAACTGCCACAGCTCCGTAAGTAATTGTAGCAAAGAAGATAACCGCCCACGCAGAGCAGTTTCTACCACATAAAACTATTTTATCACCTTTTTCAATCCCTGATTGTTCAAATAATAAGTGTAATTTCGCAATTTGCTGTGCTACTTCTCTATAATATATTGGTTCCTTCTTATAATCACTCAATGCCGGCAAATTCCAATTCTCTTTGATACCTACCGCAATATTTGCTATTAAGCTGTCAGTGTACATAAATATTGTATAAATTACGAGTTAATTGTGCAAAGGTAATGAAAAAAAATTAAATTTCTATGATTTAAAAAATTATTTCTATGAAAAAATTGAATCAAATAAAGAAAATACGTTATCTTTGCAAGACAATAAAAAAGGTAAATAACATTAAAATAAATTCAATATGAGTAAACAAATAACAATCGACCAAGCTGTCGAAATGATTAAAGACGGCATGACCATAATGATTGGAGGTTTTTTAGCAGCAGGAAGTGCTAACAGAATAATTGAAGCATTAGCAAAAGCAGGACGCAAAGACCTAACAGTAATCTGCAACGATACATCTTATCCTGAAAAAGGTAGTGGATTATTAGTTGCAACAGGTTGCGTAAAGAAAGTAATCGCTTCTCACATAGGAACAAACCCTGTAACAGAACAAAAGATGAAAGATGGCGAAATGGAAGTTGAATTAGTACCACAAGGAACATTGGCAGAAAGAGTAAGAATTGGAGGAGCAGGAATAGGAGGATTTTTAACAAAAACAGGATTAGGTACACTTGCAGGCGAAGGCAAAAGAGTAATAGAAGTAAACGGGGAAGAATATCTTTTAGAACTTCCATTAAGAGCAGATGTTGCTTTAATCGGAGCATCAGTTGCAGACAAATATGGCAACTTAATCTATCGCGGAACAAGCCAAAACTTTAACCCTCTTATGGCTACCGCAGCAGATGTAGTAATTGCAGAAGTAAAAGAAACAGTTGAAAACATAGCACCAGAAGCGGTGAAGACACCTTACCTATTTGTAGATTACATAGTAAAATAATAACAAAATAAAACAATAAAAAAATGGCAGCAAAATCAATAATAAGAATGAGAATGTCGGCACACGACGCTCACTATGGCGGAAACCTTGTAGATGGAGCAAGAATGTTAAACCTATTTGGTGATGTAGCAACAGAACTTTTGATTATACAAGACGGAGACGAAGGATTATTCTGTGCATACGACAATGTAGAATTTTTAGCACCTGTATATGCAGGAGATTACATTGAAGCAGTAGGAGAAATCACACACGTAGGAAACACATCTCGTAAAATGAAATTTGAAGCACGCAAAGTAATCGCTCCAAGAACAGACATATCAGATTCAGCAGCAGACGTATTGGCAGAACCTATCGTTGTATGTAGAGCAAGCGGTACATGCGTAGTTCCAAAACAATGTCAAAGAAACAATAAATAAGAAAACAATGGAAAAATTGATAATAACTGCTGCAATATGCGGAGCAGAAGTAACAAAAGAACAAAACCCTGCTGTTCCATATACAGTAGAAGAAATAGTAAGAGAAGCAAAATCTGCTGTTGATGCAGGAGCTGCAATCGTACACCTACACGTTAGAGAAGACGATGGCACACCTACACAAAACCATGCAAGATTTCAAGAATGCGAAGAAGCGATTTACAAAGTTTGTCCTGACGTAATCATAATTCCATCAACAGGAGGAGCAGTAGGAATGAGCCCAGATGAAAGATTAGATTCAACAAATACTAATCCAATACCTGAAATGGCAACACTTGATTGCGGAACTTGCAACTTTGGAGACGAAATTTTCGACAACACAATGCCAACAATGCGTGCATTTGGTAAGAGAATGATAGAAAAAGGCATAAAACCAGAATACGAATGCTTTGAAATGGGACACCTTGACACCATTTTAACAATGGCACGCAAAGGAGAAGTACCAGGACACCCAATGCAATTTAATTTTGTCTTAGGAGTACCGGGCTGTACCCCTGCAACAGTTAGCAATCTTGCTTGGTTAGTAAACAATATCCCTGCCGGCTCAACTTGGACCGTTACAGGAGTTGGACGTTCTGCCTTTCAAATGGCAGCAGCCGCAATAGCAATGGGCGGAAACGTAAGAGTAGGATTTGAAGACAACATTTACCTATCAAAAGGCGTTAAAGCAAAATCAAATGGTGAACTTGTAGAAAAAGTAGTTCGCATTGCAAAAGAATTAGGCAGAGAAATCGCAACCTCAGCCGAAGCAAGAGAAATCTTAGGCTTAGCACCAAGAAAATAATTCTTTAAACACATAAAACAAAACGCTCGTTTGTCTGATTAAAGCAAAGACTCACGAGCGTTTTTCTTTGAGGTTAGAATATTACCCTATTTACCTATTGTACCTTTTTCATCTCTCCAAGTCAAAGGTGTATCACACGCAGGGCAATGGTAAGGTGCACATTTTTCACACATTATTTTACCACAAGAAGGACAACGATAAATTCTATATCCTTCTTCATGATTTCCACATAGTGGGCAGCTAAAAAATTTTCCTGACATAATAATAATTTTAATTTTTGTTAAATAATTATTTACTTTCTTTGCCCAAGTCCCAAATGGCAATATGTTTTTTTCTTCTTTGACTTCAAGGCATAAAAAAACGTGGGACTTTTTTCTTATGATTATATGAGGTCCTCGAAACTACCTATCAGTCAAATAAGAAAAGCCCACGATATTACTCGTGAGCGTTTTCTGCTTTTCTCTTGACTGATTTTCATGAAATTTTCGAGGTTTCATATAATCAAGTATAAGCAAAAACGCTTTTTATGTCGTATTAAAATTACTTAGTCTAAATTATTGTTATTCTTTTTCTCCTTTTTGTCCTCCTTTTTTATATGTTAATTTCAATTGACAAAGATATAAATATTTTTTTATCCGAACAAATGTTTTTTTGTTAAAAAATTTCGGGCTTAAAATCGGGGAAAATTTGAGGGAAATTGGGGTTGATTTTGCTAAAATCGGAGAATATTTTACGGAGATCGGATCAAAATTTTTTTTTGTCCGATGAAAAATTTTTTTTGTCCGATAAAAAATTTCTAAGATCCGATAAAAATTGAAGAAAAATCGTAAAAAAATAGGCAAAAGTCATAGAAAAATTGGAGCAAATTGCGGAGATTTTTATTAATTGCTTGATTTAGTGATTTTTAGTTAAGGGCTTATTTTTTCAAAATTTGGATTTGTGATTTTGTTTGCTGAAAATATTGGAGTATTTCGGGGTTTGGTTTTAAGAAAAAAGTTTTATGGTTGGTATTTTTGGGTGATTTTTTTCAAAAGAAACCCCGAAATCAATAATTAGATTTCGGGGGGAGTAAGTAATAATTTAAAAAAAATTCTTATAAATTCATTTTATTGTAGGCTATGATCCAACGATCGGGGATTCTATTCTCCATTGCGGATTTATAGTCTTCGTATGTGCAAGGGATTAGGTAGTGTCTTATGTATTTTTCTTTGGTTTCGTTGTTGCAATTGATTTGCATCCACCAGCGTTCGCTTTTTTTGCTTTTGTAAAAGACTATTGTGTCTTCGTTTTCCATTATTACGTTGAAGCGATAGTAGTTGTTTAGGTCTTTATATGGGAAGTCGTTTTTACGCCATAGGTATCCGTCTATGAAATACCAAAGGGCGTGTGAGATAAGTTTTGCTGTGCGGTTGTTGATGTCTTGTTCGGCTTCGTAATTGAATAGTCCTAATGAGGTGAGTTTGTCATTCATTCCTGCGTAGTGTAGGAGTTTGCAAAATTCTTCGCCATATAATCCGTGTGGTGAGTCGCTTGTTGGTGCATCGCTTGCTCGTATAGAATTTATGTCGGCAATTAGCATATCAGCGTTGCGTATTAGTGGTTCGCTATTTTCTAATTGGCTTTGTATTTCGCCAAGTCGGTAGGCTTCAAAGCGGATTTCTTGCATTAGTTTGAGTACGTTGGTTTCTACAAAGTAGCTTTGGTATGCAAGGTGTGTGTAATTGAAAAGGTAATTGGGGTCGGAGCAAAAGATGTGTGATAGAAAATTATCGTCTTTGGCGTTTTTGTCAAGGTCTTTTATGTCTATGCGTGAGTCTATGTTGATTAGGTTAATGATTTGTCCTATTTGTTCGTAGCCTTTGTACATTCCTATTGCGTTGTCGTTGCTTCCTCCAATTATTATGGGGATTATTTTGTTTTGAAATAGGTTTGCGCATACTTCTGATAAGGCATAGTATGTGTCTTTTATGTTTTGTCCTGTTTTTAGGTTGCCAAGGTCGATTATTTTTAAGGTGTTGTTGTGTTGTTTTAGTTTATAAAATTCTTTTCTTATGTTGTTTGCTGCAAGTGTTGAGGGTTCTTTGTCGGCTCCTCGGCGTTCGCTAAGTCCTATGAGTGCTATGTCGGCATTAAAGTCGGCAGTGTTTAGTTTTTTTAGTGTAGAGTTGCAAAGAATGTTGTTGTTTAGTGTTCCTTCTTCGTTGTTTATCAAATTTATTTGTGAAGGATCAATTTTATCGAATAGATTTAATATTTCCATTATAGTCTTCTTATTTTTGCTCCTAAGTTATTTAATCTTATGTCTATGTCTTGATAACCGCGATCGATTTGTTCTATGTTGTCAATTATGCTTGTGCCTTCTGCGGAAAGGGCTGCGATTAGTAATGCTACACCTGCTCTAATATCAGGTGAGGTCATTCTAACTCCTTTTAAAGGATATTTTCTTTCGCTTCCGATTACGGTTGCACGATGTGGGTCGCAAAGAATGATTTGTGCTCCCATATCTATTAGTTTGTCTACAAAGAATAATCTGGATTCAAACATTTTTTGGTGGATCAATACACTGCCTTTTGCTTGTGTTGCTACAACTAAGGCAATGCTTATAAGGTCGGGCGTAAATCCTGGCCATGGTGCGTCAGATATTGTCATAATTGATCCGTCCATGAATTTTTCAACCTCATATATTTCTTGTTTTGGAATAAATATGTCATCGCCTTTTTTTTCTATTGCAATGCCTAAACGTTTAAATACTTCTGGAATAATTCCAAGGTGTTGGTATTCTACATTCTTTATTGTAAGAGATGATTGTGTCATTGCTGCCATTCCAATGAACGAACCTACTTCAATCATATCAGGAAGTAGGCGATGTGTGCAGCCTTTCAGTGAATCAACTCCTTCAATTGTTAGGAGGTTTGAGCCTATTCCTTGTATTTTTGCTCCCATTGAGTTTAGCATTTTGCAGAGTTGTAATAAGTAAGGCTCGCATGCTGCATTGAAAATTGTAGTTGTGCCTTTTGCCATAACGGCTGCCATTACTATGTTGGCAGTTCCTGTAACAGAGGCTTCGTCTAAAAGCATATAACAGCCTGTTAGTTTATCTCCTTTTACGTGATAGGCTTTTGTTGTTGTGTCATAATGAAAATCTGCTCCCAATTTCTCAAATCCTGTAAAGTGAGTGTCTAATCTTCTGCGTCCTATCTTGTCTCCACCGGGTGTTGGAATATATGCTTCCTTAAATCTTGCAAGCATAGGTCCAACAAGCATAATAGAACCTCTTAGAGATGCAGCCATTTGAGAGTATCTTTCGGTGTAAATTCGGCTAATATCTACTCTGTTTGCTTGGAAAGAGTAGGATTCTTTACCTAATTTATTGACTTTTACTCCAAGATATTCTAATAATTCAATGAGTTTGTTTACGTCTCTGATGTTTGGAATATTGTTTATCGTGATTTCTTCATCGGAAAGAAGGGTTGCACAGATTACTTGTAATGCTTCATTTTTTGCACCTTGTGGAATAATTTCACCACTTAATGGTTGTCCACCTATTATTTCAAAAGAGCTCATAATTATCGTGTGTTAAATTTTCTTTTGATGTCTATTCTTATTGTTGTTATTTTGTTTTTGCTTTTGATTGTTTTTCTTTTTTTGATTGTTTTGGTTGTTGTTGAGAAGTTTTTTAGTGCTGTGTAGTTTGAAGTCCTCTTGTAGTTTAAGTTGTCCGTGAGATAAGTCTTCAAAGTGTTGGAGTATTGTCGCATCATCGCAACTATTTATGTTCCATTGCAGATATGATTTTTTTAATTGTTGAGCAATCATTTCTATCAAGGCTTGTTTTTCTTCTCCTTCTTGCATTTCAATTACTTTATCAATCATATTTTCAATATTCTTGCCGTATGGACGAAAGCGTATCTTAGAATTTTTATATTTTATCTTGTCTGGTTTTGTATTTTGGTTCTCTGGTTTCGGTTTTTCGTAAGGAGAGTCTACGTCTAATTTATAATCTGCCATTATATGAAGATGATCCCAAAGTGTTTGATTGAAATCCGCTACTTCTTTGCAGTTTGGATTTACTTGCGACATAGTTGTGATTATGATTTGTGCAAAGGCATTTCGCTTTTCTCTATCTTCTATTGTCAAAGCGTAATCTACCATTTTTTGTATGTTACGTCCGTATTCTGGTATTTCTAATTTTTTGCGATTAACGTTATATTCCATTTTATTATATTTGTTTCAATTTAGCAAACTTCAAAACGAGTGTTTTCTTTCCTTCTTTTATGAAATCTACAACAGCTCTTTTGTCATCGTGTTCGTTGTCTATGCTAAGTACAACGCCTTTTCCGAATTTGTCGTGATAGACTTGCATTCCTGTTTGCAACGTATCTGGATTTATAAGTTTGCCTTCGTTTACAATATTGCTTGCTTGTCTTGTTATTACGTTGTTTTTTAAACTTGTTATAGGTAATTTCTTTTTTTCTTTCTTTACAAAATTTGGGTATGATGTCTTTTTTTCTTCACCAAATGATAGGGTAGGGAGTGCTTTCTTTGCAACAAGTCCGCTATCTATGTATTTGCTGTCAATTTCTTGAACAAAACGACTTTTTTCCGAAAAGATTATTTGTCCATATTTATAACGCATTGTTGCAGCTGTTAGGGTTAGAGTTATTTTTGCACGAGTCATTGCAACATAAAATAATCTGCGTTCTTCTTCTGTTTCTTTTTTTGAAGTAAGTGCGAGAGTTGAAGGAAAAAGATTTTCTTCCATTCCAACGATAAAGACATTATCAAACTCCAATCCTTTGGAAGAGTGAATTGTCATCAAGGCTACACAATTTTGATTCTCGTCCATTGTGTCTGTTTCGCTGAAAAGTGAAATTTGTTGTAAGAAAATGTCTAAGGATTTTTTGTTTGTTGCAATTTCTTCACCTGTTGCTTCGTCTAAAAGAACTTCTTGCTCATTTTCAATAAATGATTGCAAACTATTTACTAATTCTTCAATATTATTTATACGGTCTGCATTTTCTGCTGTATTTTCTTCTCTTAGAGTTTCGGTGATTCTGCATGTGCGAACTATTTCTTCTCCTAATTCAAATGCGTTTTTTTTATAAAGATTTGCTGAAAAGGCTCTAATATAATCACAAAAAGCAAGAAGTTTATTTTGTGTTGAAGAATTTATGTTGTAAGCAGCTAAATCTGCTTTATAAATAGTGTCAAATAATGAAAGATTATTTTCTGCTGATGCTATTTTTAATCTACTAATTGTAGTTTGTCCTATTCCTCTTGTGGGATAATTTATAATTCTTTCAAAAGCTTCATTGTCTTTATTATTGACAACTAATTTGAAATAAGCTAAAACATTTTTGATTTCAGCACGAGAGTAGAACGAAATGCCACCATAGATTTTGTAGGGAATGTTTTTTAGTCTTAAAGCGTCTTCAAAAGCTCTTGATTGAGAGTTTGTGCGGTAGAGAATAGCATAATCGCCATAGTTTTTCTCTTCTTTTAATAAAATACTCTCTCTTATTTTGTTGCAAACATATTCTGCTTCTTCTCTGTCGCTATTTAAGGATTTAAAAACAATTTTTTCTCCCTCTGGATTAGCAGTCCAAATAGTTTTTTTTATCTGTTCTACATTCTTGTCAATAACAGAGTTTGCAGCGTTCACGATATTTGAAACCGAACGATAGTTTTGTTCTAATTTAAAGGTGTAAGCATCGGGATAATCTTTCTTGAAATTAAGTATGTTTTGGATATTTGCACCTCGAAAGGCATAAATACTTTGTGCATCATCACCTACGACACAAATATTCTTATGTTTTTTTGCTAAAAGTTTGATAATAGCATATTGAGCGTGATTTGTATCTTGATACTCATCAACTAAAATATATTTAAAGCGATTTTGATATTTTTCAGCAACATCAGGACAAGAGCAAAGTAAGGAATACATATTAAAAAGTAAATCATCAAAATCCATTGCCATATTTTTCCTTAGTCGTGAGTTGTATTCATGGAATATTCTTCCTATTTCTGGCTTTCCTGCAATTGTATCCTCTGTTAAATATGTATTATCTTCAATGTATTCTTCGGCTGAAATTAGATTACTCTTTGCTTTTGAAATTCTATCTAAAACATAAGAAGAATTATATACCTTATCATCTAAGCCAAAGTCTTTAACTATATTTTTTATTAGTGATTTGCTGTCTGCTGTATCGTAAATAGAAAAATTTCTTATGTAACCTATTCTTTCGCATTCAACTCTTAATATTCTTAAAAATACAGAATGGAAAGTGCCCATCATTATTCCCTTTGACTTTTGCCCAATAAGAGAGATGATTCTTTCGTCCATTTCTTTTGCAGCCTTGTTTGTGAAAGTCAAAACCATAATAGAATAAGGACTTACACTATGTTCTAATAGATTTGCTACTCTATAAGTAAGTGTGCGAGTTTTTCCTGAACCTGCTCCGGCAATAATCATCACCGCCCCTTCAATTTGAGCAGCGGCTTCTCGTTGTTCTTTATTTAATCCGTCTAATAGCATTATAAATAAATAAAAAGCAAAAATACAAAAAAAAATTAAAAGACAATGAGTCTTTAATTTTCTTTTTATTTCTTGTTTTCTTGAAAATAAAACAAAGAAATAATTTTCTAAAACAAAGAAATAATTTTTTAAAACAAAGAAATAATTTTCTAATTCTTGATTTTATTTTGATAATACTTTTATGTTAAGTTATTATCTCTCGTATTTAATTTTGCATATGAGGTAAAAAAAATTCATAGCGTCAATTTGACTTTTGGGATAATGCAAGTAGAATTATATGAATGAAAAATAATATTAATATTATTCCACTGCTTATTATTAAAATAGGATTTTGGGAGTAGATTGTGGAGTCTGCTGAAGGGATTATATTAAGGTTGTTGAGATAATAGAATATGCAAACGCAAAGGTTGTTGATGAAGTGGCAAAGGATTGGGATCCAAAGATTGTTTGATGCGATTAAAAGTAAGCCAAGACATAAGGAAAGTAAAAAGCGTGGTAGGAAAGCATAGAGTTCAAAGTGCATTAGTGAGAATAATAAGGAAGTTAATATAATAGCAAATAATGCGTTTTTGGTTAGTTCTTTAAAGAGGTTTTGAATTACACCTCTGAAAAATAATTCTTCTGTTACGGCAGGAAGTACTGCAAGAACTAAACTAACAATTAAGAATTGGGGAAAAGAATTGCTTTGTAGTAGTTTTTCACTTACGGCATTGCTTCCTTCAAATGTTAGAAAATCGTTTAGTGGTATGATAGCAATTGGAAGAATGATTGCCCATATAATTAAACTCTTGTGTTTTGGTTTTGTGAAGTTTATTTTAAAGTCTTTGATGAATAGTTTTATGCAAACCCAAGAGGTTAATCCAAACATAAATAATGTTCCTATTGCTTGATAGAGTAGAGGATAGTCTTTGAAAAAGGTTATAAAAAGTGAAGCAAAAGATATAGATGTCATAAGTATTGCAATAGAGAGTAGGATTTTTACTGTTGGGGATAGGTCTTTGGTGATTAGTTTCATATTATTAAGAATTAAATTTAGTACCCTCGATGAGAATCGAACTCATAACAGCAGAACCGGAATCTACGATTATATCCATTTAACTACGAGGGTAGGGTTTATAGCCATTTTTTCTTTTTGAAATAAATAAAGAATGCAATTACGATAATAAGCATCGCAATTACTATTCCCATAAATACGTATGGGGATTCTTGAAAGGGTAATAATACATTCATTCCATAGATTGAGGAAACTACTGTAAGAGGAAGCATGATTGTTGAAAGGAAAGTGAGAACTTTCATAATCTCATTTGTTTTGTTTGTTTGCAAAGAATCAAATGTTTTACTCAATCCCTCAATCAATTCTCCATAATCTTCAACCAAGTCAAACATTTTTTGATATTGGTCTAAGATATTTCCCCAATAATCTTCCATATCTTCGGCATAACCTTTGATTCCCCCGCTTTCAAATTTATAAAAGACTTTTATTTGGGGTTTAAAGGTTGTATTTAGCAAGATGATGTTCTTTCTTGTTAAGCTTAAATTTTCAATTACGCGTTGTGGTTTTTTTGTAAATATGTCATAGTTTATGCTATCAACTTCGCTACCAATTCTTAGTATAAGTGTGTAAGTTTCTACCATCAATCTATCTAAGATATTATAGAGTAGTGCATCTGATGAAGTGCCAATTTTTTCTATTATCTCTATTTCGTCTTCGTTAGAGGAACCTGCTTTGTAGCGTTGCATCATATCTTGGGTTTGTTTAAAGAGATTCTTTACTGCCCAATGACTTCGCCCAATTGTTATAATGTAATCTTTTCCCCAGAAGATTTTTACTTCCTTCATTCTAATGAATTTATTGCTTTTATCAAGATATGGAAAATGAAGAATTAAGAAATAATAATCGTCGTATTCGTCAATTTTTGGTCTTTGATTGATTGCACGACAGTCTTCTATATCAAGGGGGTGGAAAGCATAAGTATCTAAAAGATATGTGTAGTCTTCTTCCTCGGGGTTTAGTATGTGTTGCCAGGTTAGTTCGTTGTCAAAAGTTATTGTTTCTATCATTTTCACCTCCTTTTTTTCAAAAACACTGCAAAGATAAGAAAAAAAGTATTACTTTTGTGCATTAAATAAAATTTAATGTTATGAATAGTATAAAAAATGTAAGCTTTGCAGGTAAAAAAGTCTTAGTTAGAGTTGATTTTAACGTTCCTGTTGAAAATAATGTGATAACAGATGACACGAGAATAAGAGAAGCGTTGCCAACTATCGAAAAACTTATTTCAGATGGTGCATCTGTGATTTTAATGGCTCACTTTGGAAGGCCAAAAAAAGGAGGTTTTGAACCAGAATTGACATTAAAACCTGTGGTTGATTATTTGTCAAAAATAATCAACAAACCTGTTGCTTTTACTCAAAGTTTGGATTTTAAGGATATAAAGACTTTATCTGACGGATTAAAGCCAGGTGATGTTATGATGATAGAAAATATTCGTTTTTATCCAGGAGAAACAAAAGGTGATGAAGAATTAGCAAAAAATCTTGCTCAATTAGGTGATTGTTATGTGAATGATGCATTTGGAGCAGCACATCGCGAACATTCTTCTACTGCAACAATTGCAAAATTCTTCCCTAATGCAAAATATTTTGGCCTTTTGATGGAAAACGAAATAGTAAATCTTAATCGTTTAATGTCTTCACCAAAAAAACCGTTTACTGCAATAATAGGAGGTAGTAAAATTTCATCAAAAATAGACGTAATTCACAATTTATTACCATTGGTTGATAACCTAATTATTGGAGGAGGAATGAGTTATACTTTTGCAAAAGCAAGAGGAAAGAGAATTGGTAACTCAATTTGCGAAGATGATAAAATGCAAGTGGCACTTGATTTGATTGAAGAGGCAAAAAACAAAGGTGTAAACTTATATTTACCTGTTGATATAGTAGCTGGTGATGCTTTTTCAAATGATTGCAATGTAAAATATTGCCCTGAGGTAGATATTCCTGATGGTTGGGAAGGAATGGACGCAGGAGAAAAAACTCGTGAGTTGTTTAGAGAAGTTATTTTAAACTCTCAGACAATTCTTTGGAATGGCCCTGTTGGTGTTTTTGAGTTTGAAACATTTGCGAAGGGAACAGATTCAATTGCAAAAGCTGTTGCAGAAGCTACGGATAAAGGAGCATTTTCAGCAGTTGGTGGAGGAGATTCAGTTTCGGCAATAAACAAATCAGGATTTGCAGATAAGATTTCATATATTTCAACAGGAGGAGGAGCAATGTTGGAATTTTTAGAAGGAAAGACGCTTCCAGGAATCAAAGCTATAATGTAAAAAAATAATTGTGTATGAAAAAGATAGCATTAGTAACAGGAGCAACCTCAGGCATAGGAAAGGCTTGTGCAATTAAGTTGGCAAAAAATGATTATGATGTAATAATCACAGGACGTAGGAAAGAACGTCTTGAAGACTTAGAAAAGGAATTAAGAGAACTTGGAGCAGATGTTTTAAGTCTTAACTTTGATGTGAGAAATAATCAAGAGGTTGAACAATACTTAGGTAATCTTTCAGGTAAATGGCAAGAAATAGATTTGCTTATCAATAATGCAGGTCTTGCAGCCGGAAAAGAACCAATAATTGAAGGAAGTCTTGATGATTGGGAAAGAATGATTGACACTAATGTAAAGGGATTGCTTTATGTTAGCAAGATAATTCTTAACTTAATGTGTAAAAGAGGTAAGGGGCACGTAGTTAATATTTGTTCTATCGCAGGAAAGCAAGTTTATTCAGACGGAAATGTATATTGTGCAAGCAAACACGCTGTTGATGCTTTGAGTTTGGCGATGAGAATTGACTGTTTGAAATATGGAATAAAGGTTACAAATATTTGTCCAGGGGCTGTGGAAACAGAATTTTCAATTGTTCGTTTTCATGGCAACAAAGAGCAAGCCGATGCTACGTATAAAGGATTCCAACCTTTAACAGCAGAGGATATTGCTGAAACAATTTATTATTGTGTATCACTTCCTGCTCATGTTTGCATAAATGATTTGACAATTATGCCAACTGCACAAGCAGATTCTTCACATTTCTTTAAACAATAAGTATGTACGATAGAATAATTGATAAAGATAATCCTAATTCAGCATTAAAAGTGCAGGCGGCTTTAAGTGAGCAACCTGCACAAGTGAATAAGGATTATGTTTTTAAACTAAAAAAACGTAGAGAGTTAAGTGTAGATGAATTTGTTGATGGAATTCTAAAACAAGATCGCATAATTCTTTCGCAAGCTATAACATTGGTAGAAAGTAATCGTTTAGATCATCAACAAAAAGCACAACAAATAATAGAAAGATGTCTTTCGCATGCAGGTAAAAGCATAAGAGTTGGAATAACAGGTGTACCTGGCGTTGGTAAATCAACAACGATAGAAGCACTTGGAACAAAACTGACTGCTATGGGACACAAATTAGCGGTTTTAGCAATAGATCCTACAAGCGAAAAGACAAAAGGCTCAATTCTTGGCGACAAAACAAGAATGGAAACATTGGCAAATGATCCTAATGCATTTATTCGTCCAAGTCCTTCGGCAGGAAGTCTTGGCGGAGTTGCAAGAAAAACAAGAGAGATTATTATTCTTTGTGAAGCAGCAGGCTTTGATGTTGTATTAGTTGAAACTGTTGGTGTTGGACAAAGCGAAGTTGTTGCTCATTCTATGGTAGATTTTTTCCTACTTCTTCAACTTGCAAATGCGGGTGATGAATTGCAAGGAATAAAACGTGGAATAATGGAAATGGCAGATGCAATTTCTATCAATAAAGCTGAGTTAGACCCAAGTAGAGCCGAGTTAGCCGCTACTCAATATCGCAATGCACTTAGTCTTTTCCCACATAATGAAAATGGTTGGAAACCTTTGGTGTTTACTTCTTCGGCTTATACTGGCGATGGTATAGATAAGATTTGGGAAACAATAATGGATTATGTTGTTTTAACTAAATCTAACGGGCATTTTCACAAAAAAAGAAATGAACAAAACTTACGAATTTTATCTGAAACGATTCATTCTACTCTAACCGATAGATTCTACTCTAATGAGACGATTCAAAACGAAATAGAGAAGATGAAAACAGATATAATAGATGATAAAATTTCGGCTTACGTGGCTGCACAAAATCTTATCGAGAAATATTTTTCTGAATTACGTAAATAAAAAATTATTTTATGAAAAAAATTATTTTTTTCTTTGTTTTATTTTTTGTATTCGCATCTTGCTCAATTTTAAATAATAATTCGGAAAACAAAACCACAGATTCAGATGCACAATCTGTGTTTGGAGTAGAATGGAAATTGAAAAAAATTGGTAATAAGGTAATGAAATATTCAGAAGAGAATGAAACGATAACTCTTTTGATGACTTCTGAACCTGAAAACGTGAGCGGATTTTCTGCTTGTAACAGATATTTTGGAAAATTTATCTATAAAAAAGGTAAACTTACCTTTAAAGATATGGCCTCTACTGCAATGCTGTGTCCAGATCAAACAATGGATTTGGAAAAACGCTATCTTACTCAACTTGAAAAAGTAAATAATTTTCTTCTTACCGAAGATGGAGAATTGCATCTTAGAAAAGATGAAAAAATATTGCTGATTTTTGTTCAATAAAGCAGATGCGAACTTTATTTTGTCAGGTTTTATTACCCTTACACTTGCCAAGCAGTTTCACTTACCGAATACCGCTTGAATTGTATGATAAAATAAAGGTAGGAGTAAGGGTTGCAGTTCAATTTGGTCAAAAGAAAATATATAGTGGCATAGTTTCTGAAATTCACGAGCGAGTACCGGAGGTGGCAACCGTTAAGTATGTTTTAGAAATCATAGATTTAGAACCTGTAATCACACAAACAACACTTTTTTTCTATGATTGGGTTGCTTCTTATTATATGTGTTATATAGGAGATGTGATAACGGCAGCAATGCCTGCGTTATTAAGGCTTAGGAGTGAAAGTAAATTAATAGTTAATCCCGAATTTACAGCAGAAATTGATTCACTTACCCAAAGACAACTTGATATTTTAAAGATAGTTGATGAAAAAGAAAATATATCTATTGATGAGGTGAGTGAAAAACTCTCTCAAAAAGGAATATTGCCTGAGATTACAAAAATGGTTAATGAAAAAATATTAGCTATTGATGAACAACTCGAAGAAAAATACAAACCTAAACTTCAACCTTACGTAGTTCTTACTTCCGAATACGAAACAGCAGAAAGCAAAGCAGAATTAATTCAAACTTTAAGCGGAAAGAAAACCTCAGAAAATCAATTACAAACATTTTTACTTTTTTTAAAGCTTTCGCAAGGTAGAGGTGTTGTTGAAAAAAACGCATTCCAAGAAAAGAATCATAAAAGTGCACTTCAAACTCTAATAAAAAAACAAGTTTTTGAAATAAAACATCTTGTGCATTCACGCCTAAAACAAGCAAAATCCTCTTTTGATACAAGTGATATAAAACTCAGCTTTTCACAACAAAGAGCCTTTGATTCTATTCTTTTATCTTGGCAAACTTTTGATGTAACCCTTCTTCACGGAGTAACAGGTAGCGGAAAAACAGAGATATATATAAAGTTGATAGAAAGAGTTATCTCACAAGGAAGGCAAGTTCTTTATATTTTGCCAGAGATAGCACTTAGTATTCAATTACTTTCAAGATTAGAAAAGTATTTTGGAGATAAAATAGGTATATATCATTCCCGTTTTTCAAAGGAAGAAAGAGTAGAAATATGGAATAAAGTTAAGGACACTAATAAAGAAAATCGTTATCAAATAATAATAGGTTCGCGAGCTTCGATTTTTTTACCTTTTTCCGATTTAGGTCTAATTATTGTGGACGAAGAACATGATAATGGCTTTAAACAAAGAGAATCTTCTCCGAGATATAATGCACGAGATGCAGCAATTTATCTTGCAAAGCTTCATTCTTCAAAAGTTTTATTAGGTTCGGCAACACCTTGTTTGGAAACATATTTTAATGCTCAAACAGAAAAGTATGGATATGTGCAATTAAATGAGCGATACTTGAATACGCCAATGCCAAAGATAGAAATAGCAAATATGAAAGAGGAATATATTAACAAAAAGAATTATTCTATTTTTTCATCTTTGTTGTACGAAAACATAAATCAAGCACTTGATAATCATAAACAAGTAATATTGTTTAAAAATCAAAGAGGTTATGCTTCTAATGTACGTTGTGAGGTTTGTGGTTGGGTGGCAAAGTGCCCTAATTGTGATGTCTCACTAACTTATCACAAGCATTCACAAGTTTTAAACTGTCATTACTGCGGATTAAACCTACCTATATATAATGAATGTCCAGCTTGCCATAGTCATAGTTTGATTCAAACGGGAAATGGGAGCGAAAAAATTGAAGAAGAAACTCAAAGATTTTTTCCAAATGCGAGAATAAAACGTATGGACTTAGACACGACTCGCAAAAAGAATGATTACCTTGAAATTATTCAAGATTTTGAGAAAGGAAATATTGATATACTTTGCGGAACTCAAATAATAACAAAAGGATTAGACTTTTCCAATGTGGGATTAGTAGGAGTAATTGATTCTGACTCACTTTTGTATTTTCCTGATTTTAGAGCGTATGAAAAAACATTTGATTTACTAACGCAAGTTGCAGGAAGAGCAGGCAGATTAATTGAAAAAGGAAAAGTAATCATTCAATCATTTAATCCAAATCATCAAATTTTTAGAGATGTTTTGAATTATGATTATGCTTCTATGTATAAAAATCAAATTATTGAGAGAAAAATTTTTTCGTATCCGCCTTTTGTGTTTTTAACTAAGATAATTTTTCAATCAGCCGACAAAGAAAAATTAGATTCTTTGTGTTCAGAATATTCAAATCAGATAAGAAAAATCTTTGCACAAAGAATATTAGGGCCAGAGTATCCTCCAATTTATAAAGTCAAAGGAATGTTTCAAAAACAATTTATTTTAAAATTAGAAAAAACTGTTTCTTATTCACAAGCCAAGAAGTTGATAATGCAACTTAATGAAGAAATTCTTAGTAAAAAAGAATATAAAAATGTAAGAGTAATAGTAGATGTAGATCCTTTGTAAATAATTTCTTAATTTTGCACTATGAAAAAAATTATAATATTTATATGTGTAGCTATCTTTGTTTGCCCGTTGCGTTCGCAAGATATTATGCTACAAAATGCGGAAAAAGAATTAAGTTCTCTAATGAATGTAATGTTCATTTCAAAAGATGATAATGAAAGATTCAATGCAAATGAAAAGTTTATCAACATTTTAGATAATGTTTTAGAATATCCAAATAGTTTTGATTATCCTTTCAAAAGTTTAGACAAGATTAGCATTCTTACTTCTTCGGATAAAAGATTCAAAATATTTACTTGGGCAATTTTTTCTAACGAAGGAAATTACGATAATTTTGGAATGATTCAGGCTCGTAACGAAAACACGGAGGAGTACGAGATTTATAGACTTTTTGATAGGAGTGAAGATGTTTTTTCACCACAAGAGGCTAAACTTACCGACACTTCTTGGTTTGGAGCGGTATATTATGAATTGATTACAACTAAAAATGAAAATATAACATATTATACTTTACTTGGTTGGGACGGAAAGGATATTTATTCTAAGAGAAAAATCATAGAACCAATTACTTTTAAACGCAATTCTGGAAGGCCAAACTTTGGAGCATCAATTTTCTATAAGGAAAAACAATTAAAGCGAATGATATTTGAGTATGCACCTACGGCTTCTTTTAATTTGAAATGGGATAATCAGTTTTATACCGAGGGAGGTGTGAAAAAAGCAAAACAAAAGGGAATGAAAAAAAATAAGCCTTTTGAAACTGAAGCTCAAAAGATAGAAAAGACTCAAATGATAATTTATGAAGAATTAGAACCTATGTATGATGGGCTCGGAATGGTGAAAAATTTAAATGTTCCATCTGGAAAAGTTGTCGGATTGAAGTTTGAAAGAGGGAAATGGCGTAAAGTTGATAATCTAATACCAAGAAACGCAAAGAAAAAGAACGAAATAGATGTAAATAACTACAACTTCGGTAAAGAAAAACGTCTTTACTAATGTAAGGTTTTCAGCAGAATATTGTCTATAAAAAGAAAAAACAAAAATTAATGAAGAAGTATTTATTTTTAATTTGCTTGTTAAGCGTATCATTTAGTGGATTATCGCAAAAAATTTCAGGTGTAATTTACGACAAACAGTCAAAAGAAACACTGCCATCAGCAAATATCTATTGGCTTGAAGGAGGTGGAGGAACAATTTCTGATATTGACGGAAATTTTACAATAGACAGGAAGAAATCCAATCAAACAAAATTAGTATTTAGTTACACAGGATATGCAAATGATACTATTGAAGTAAAGGAACAAACAAATCTTAAAATTTATCTTAAACAAACAGGAACAACTCTTTCAACCTTTGAGGTAAGAGAAAGAATGAAGAGTTCTTTTCTTTCAAAAACATCATTAGAAAATAAAGAAATTATTTCAGGAGAAGGCTTAAAACACTTAGCGTGTTGTAATCTTGGAGAGAGTTTTGAAAATTCAGCATCGGTTGATGTAGGGTATTCAGACGCTGTTTCAGGTAGTAAGCAAATACAGTTATTGGGATTGACAGGTGTTTATTCACAAATCCTTTTAGAAAATATGCCTTTCCTTAGAGGGCTTTCTGCACCATTTGGTCTTTCATACGTTCCGGGAAATTGGATGGAAAGCATTTCCGTTAGCAAAGGTGTTGCAACCGTTAAACATGGTTACGAAACAATTACAGGAATTATAGATTTGGAATACGACAAACCTCATAAAGCAGATTTGTTTTCTTTTAACGCATACGTAAATAACGAATTGAAAACAGAGTTTAACGTAAAGGCAAATAAAATTATAAACGATAATTTAGCAACAGGTTTATTTGTTTACGGAACATACAATAATTTTAAATCATTTGACCATCTTGGAAACAACGGACAAGGAGACGGATTTAGAGATTACCCTGCTCAAACACAGATAAATGTTGCTAATCGTTGGAATTATGAAGTTCACGATGGACTTTGTAGTCAAACCTTAATCAATTACACTCACGAAGAACGTTTAGGAGGACAAATGGCGTTCACAAAAGATATGCGAGGCAGTGATTCTATCTATGGATTAGGAGGAACAACCGACAGAGTACACTTTTTTACAAAAAATGGAGCACCTCTTGGAAATACATCTTCATTTGGAACACAAGTTTCAGCAACTTACTTTAAGCAAGATGCATATTATGGACTTTCTAATTACGAAGGAGTAGAAACAGACGTGTATGCAAACGCTCTTGTAAACACAATGGTTCGAGGAGGACACAATGTAGACTTTGGAGCAAGTTTTCGTTATACTGATTTAGAGGAAAATCTTTTCTCTATGCCATATTTAGGAGCAAATCAATTCATTTCTAATACTCAACAAGGGGATTTAAGAACAAACTTTGTAAAAGAAGAAATTGTGCCAGGAGTTTTCGGACAGTTTAATTTCATTTATGATAAGATATTTGTTGCCACAGCGGGTATTCGTTACGATTACAACTCTGCTTATGCACAACACATCATAACTCCAAGACTTCATTTTCGTTGGAAGATAGTTGAAGATTTTATTTTAAGAGGTTCGGCAGGAAAAGGATTTCGTTCAGCAAATATAATAGCAGATAATTTCGGTATTTTAGCATCTTCAAGAGATATAATCATAAATGAAAAATTAGGAATGGAAGAAGCATACAATGCAGGTTTGAATCTTTCATATTCTTTATCGCTTTCAGATGATAGAGAGTTCTCAATAGCATTAGATTACTACCATACAAATTTTGTTAATCAAGTGGTTATGGACTTAGATCAAAATGCAAATCAAGTACATTTTTACAATCTTGACGGGAAAAGTTATTCTAATGCAGCACAATTAGACATAAATATAGAACCATTCACAGGATTTAATGTTACTTTGGC
Source organism: Bacteroidales bacterium (assembly GCA_017559135.1). Taxonomy (GTDB): domain Bacteria; phylum Bacteroidota; class Bacteroidia; order Bacteroidales; family P3; genus Onthomorpha. Next base: position 150,498 of record JAFYSZ010000001.1, read on the forward strand.
AGGAAGATACAACGATGTTAAGACAACCTATCACGGAGAGTTAATGGAAAAACCATACGTTGCAAAATGGAAAGGATTAGTGGTGCTTTCTTATAAGACAAAATACGATAAATGGATGTTTGATTTAACAACTCAATTCAATGGAAAGCAAAGAATACCTCTTAACGTAGGAGAAAAACAAGGTTACGCAGATCCTTACATTTATATGTTAGGACAAATTACTCGTAAGTTCAAAGATATAGATATTTATGTAGGAGTAGAAAACCTTACAAATTATACACAAGAGATACCTGTAATTGGAGTTGATCAAATGTTTACAAATAAATTTGATGCCTCAGTTGTTTATGCTCCTGTAATGGGACGCTTGATTTATGCGGGTATTCGTTGGAATATTAAATAAAATTATAAGTATGAAAAAGATTATTTTTACAGCCATTTTGGCATTTTTTGCAGTTGCCATTGCAAACGCACAAGAACAATCCGTACCTGAAGAACAAACAGTACAGATTTCTTTACCAAAATATTGTTGTTCTGAAAGTGATGCTTTGATTGAAAAAACATTAGCATACGAAAAAGGTGTTGAGAGTTTTCAATTAAATCCTATTACAAAGTCTGTTTTAGTTACATTCAAGACAAAGAAAACTAATCAAATGAAAATTGAAAAAGCATTGGCAAAAGCAGGATTTGAAACACCAAATTTCAAAGCAAATGAAAGAGCAGTAGCAAAACTTCCTAATTGTTGCAAAAACACAGCAAGAGGATTAGAATCTGGTTGCGGACATCATCACGATCATGACCACGATCACGCACATTAGTCTATTACCTCTTCTTCGGAAACCTGCTCGGAACAAAATTCTGTTTGAGAATTTATAGCAGATTTACAGCCTGCCTCTATTGAAATCTGAAAATAGTAGCAGGCTTTTTCTATTTTCCCCGTTTTAGCATAACATAAACCTAAATAATGTGTGATTTCTCCAAATTTTGCATTAAGAAGATAAGCCTCTTCCAAGTATTTTATAGCCGTTTTATATTTTTCTCTTTCATAATTCAATCTTCCTAAATTATAAAATGAATCACTATAATAAGGTTCCTTCTTTATAGAAATTTTATAGTGCTCAATAGCTTTTGAAATTTGCCCATTATGTTCGTAAGCTAATCCAATATTATTATTTATAAACTCTAAATTTGGATTCATTTTGATTGCAGTTTGAAACTCAAACAAAGCATCGGCGTGCATTCCCAAATTTGTAAACACAATCCCCCTTTGATTAAAATATTCCGCAATCGTATCACACATATCTATCGCAATATTCAAATCATCTAAGGCATATTTATATCTAAGAACTTGATTAAAACACACACCTCGCAAATAATAATACTCAGCCTTTGCATTTTTCTTCAAAGCAATGTTTAAATCCTCAATTGCTCCGAAATAATCTTCATTAAATCCCTTTGTTTTAGCACGATTCATATACAAATCACTCGTTTTGTCCCCCAAATTTTCTGCTTGATTAAAATAAGAAATTGCAGACAAATATTCTCTTTGCTCGCTCTTTATAATCCCCATCAAAAACGAAGACAAAGCGGTAGGGTCGGTATCTATAAAGGAAGAAAGCTTGTTATAAGCATTCATATTCTCTCCAGCCTGATAATAAAAGTAAGCTGCAATAATATTATATATTGTTTTGTCGTCTTCTTCGTCAAGAAAAGCAATATAACCATCAACAAAATTTGCAAATTTCTTTAAATCACTCTTGCGAAATATCTTAATTCTATTAAAAAACTTTTTTTCATTTTCTTCAAAGGCAAAAATAAGTCTCTCCATCAACTCTTCCTTTTCCTTAGGCACATCAATCAAATAATACATCGTCAAATACTCGCTCAAATCCGTATCATAACCTTCCTCTTCCACGATTTTCAGACATTCTTTTGCCTCTTTATTCTTACCAATCTTATAATAACAATAAGCCTTCTTCGGAAAAAGACTCCAAGCAGTATCAATATCAACTTTTTCAATACCTTCAATGTAGGTAATTGCTGACATATAACGAGCAGAGTCTATTTTACCCTGCACTATATCGCTTACATAAAATCTATTTTGCGAAAAGGAAAAAATAAAACTTAAAATAAAACCTATAAAACAAAGAAGCGATTTCATAATCTTAGTTCGCCACAACCTTCTCTTATGATTTCATATTCATCACCAATACACTTGACAACAGTAGAAGGTTCAAAATTCAAAAAACCTCCGCCAACCATTGCCTCAATCTTGCTTTTCCATTCTTCCCATACCAATTCGGCATTGGAATAATCTTCAAAATTTTTATCTGTTATAGGAATTGAACTCACAAGCAAAGGTTTTTCAAAGGCTTTTGTCAATTCAGTAGCAAATTTGCAGTCAGGAATCCTAATTCCGATAGATTTCTTTTTGTTTTGAAAGATTTTAGGCACTAAATTGCTTGCTTCAAAAACAAAAGTAAAAGCACCAGGAGTATTGTTCTTTAATAACTTAAAGAAATCATTTGAAATCGGTTTCGTATATAAAGAAACTTGACTAATATTGCTACAAATAATAGAAAAATCTGACTTTTCAAGCTTTTTGCCCTTTAATTCTGCCAATCTACGAGAGGCTTTTAAAGAATTAACATCGCATGCGAAAGCATAAAACGTATCGGTAGGAATGATAACTACGCCATCTGATTCTAAAACATCAATTATCGAATCTATAATTCTGTCATCAAAACCATTATTGTAAATAGGGAAAAACATAAAACTTTAAAAAAGATAAAAGTGCCCGGGACAAGACTTGAACTTGCACGTCAAAACTGACACCACCCCCTCAAAGTGGCGTGTCTACCAATTCCACCACCCGGGCTTTGCGTTGCAAAATTACAAAAAATATAAATAACAACAAATAAACAAAAGAAAAAACAATAAAAAAGCGTTTCAAAACTCCGAAACGCTTTTTTATTGTCGTTAATTTACTTTGTTTTAATGCAGAAAAGAATAACAAAAAAAGGCGAAAGAAATAAATTCTCTCACCTTTCATCGTCATGAAAATCATTATTATTCTATAACTATCTTTTTGCTTTCGCTAAATCTTCCTTGATAAGCTTTTATCACATAACTACCCGCAGGTTGCTCGCTTAAAGTAAAGTTATAATCATTAGTTGAGAAGACTTTTTGACCTAATTGATTGTAAACTTCAATATGTAGGTTAGAAATGTCGCTTTTAACACTAATATGTCTATTGTAGTTTGAAATATTGATTTGATTGTCTTTAATACTTTCTAATCTATGTTGCTTTTTAAACAAAACTTTAAATCTATCAGCATTTTCTCCTGCTATAATTCTTGTGTTATACTCTACACCATCGTTCATTTTCACCTCAAAACCATTATCTATCAAATAAACATTTACACCTTCCGGTATATTATCAATAGAAAGAGTGATTTCTTTTGTTTCGTAGTTTCTAATATTAAGCGTAGCAGTATAAGGATATTCTTTTACTTCTTCTTTTACTAAGGCAATTCCATCAGTTACGAAATAAGGTTCAGCAATTTCCAAAGGAGAGAATAGTTTGTTTGCATCAAAAATGTCATAATCTTGTTTTGCGTCTTCGTTATGAGCAAAGAGCAAATCTATTTCGTTTTCTCCGTCATTCATTGCAAGGCGTATGTAATCTTTTTGCAACTTTGTTTTTGCTGAAAAGGTGTAGTGTTGCGATTTTTTTAGCGTTATGTTTTGATTATTCACAAAAAATCCTTCTGTTACTTGTATTTCGCCCGAGCTTACAGGAACAAATGTTGTGCCATTATACTTATATAATACGTTTCCTTGAAGCGAGTTTTGATTTATTATTTTTTCTACATCAAGTTTAAAGGAATATGGATTTGCAATCGACAACCAATTTACACTATCTGCGTTATTGTTATCCGAATGAGTGATTGTGATTTGCTCTTCGTTGAATAATGAGTAATCAGGTGAGTGCAAAAAGTCATATCCAAATAAACTGTCTCTTTCATAGTCGTAAGCATCGCCGTAAGTTGTGAAAATAATTGGAGAAGATGCAAAATTCCACGCAGCAAAACCTTCTCCTGTCGGAATTTCTGTTTCGTTTGTTGCCCAATTCGCATTCCAATTGCCCGTACTATGATTAAAGGTTGATACGGATGCATCATTTTCTTGTGGAAGAATTACTCCTAAAACATAATCATCAAAAGGTGCTCCTATATAATTCCAATTATTTTCTCTATTTATAGCTTCTACTTCAACGATTCCTTCAATATTATTTGCAGTTTTATTTATTAATTCTCCACCTTGTGCTATTCTTAATATGCCTTCATTAATTACTTCTATTTTATTATCATCTGTTATTTCAAAAGCATTTGTTAATGTTTTTGTTTCTCCTTCTTCTATCTTATGATAAATCTTTTGCCAAGTAGCATTGCCCCAATTAGGAGAATAACCACTTGCCCCAAAAGGAACGATTAAGTTTTTAGTATTTGGAGTGTGATTAAACGCACTACCACCAACCAAAGGAGCAGTTTCTGCAAGACAAGTAATTGTTTCTAATCTACTACATTTCCAAAAAGTATATTTTCCTAATAATTCAACACCACTTGGAAGAGTTATTGAGGTTAAATTACTACATTCTTCAAAAGCTCCATATCCATCGTCTAATTTTCCTATTTTTGTTACCGTATTTGGAACTATAATTGAGCTTATGTTATCACAATTATAAAAAGCCTTACCTTTAATAAAAGTTACAGGAATATTCATTATTGAATCGGGTATAGAAACAAGTCCACTCTTCAAAGAATCACAACCAACTATACTAACCTCCGAAATATTATAATCTACGCCATTAATTGTAAAAGTAATGAAACCAGGAGATGTAAAAGAATAATTACCTACTTCCAATGTATCATTTCCTGCATATTCAATACCATCAATAAATTTTCCTAAACCCTCAAAAGCATTAGGATACATTGTCGCATTTTCTGGCAAAGTAACATTAGTTAATCGATTACACTTAGAAAAAGCATATTCTCCAATAGCAGCTACACTATTAGGAATAATAATTGTAGTTAAATTATCACAACTATAAAAAGAATACCTTCCAAGAAGACTAACACTATTCGGAATTGTAATTGAGGTTAAGTTATCACATTCTTCAAAAGCACCATATTCGTCAGTCAAAGTTCCAATACTAACAACGCTATTAGGAATTGTGATTGAAGTTAAATTAATACATTTATAAAATGCTTTACCGCTAATAGATGTAACCGGATATAAATCACCATTTATTGGCAGTTGAGAAGGAATTGACAATGCTCCACTTTTACTTACAGGACATTTCACTACACTTAATTCATTCGCGCTATTATAATATACACTATTCCATCTAAAAGTAGTAAAACCAGGATAAGTAAGCACATTATCTCCTATTATCAAGCTATCACTTCCCCCATACACTATATCATCAAAAACATTTGCTCCTGCTCCCATAAAAGCATTAGAAGAAATTGTAGCATTCAAAGGTAAACTAACCATATCCAATCCATAGCAAAAAGCAAAAGCACTATCCGCAATAAAGGTTACACTATTAGGAATTCTAACAGATGTTATTAAATCACAATTTTTAAAAGCATCTGGTGCAATGCTAGTAACAGAATAATTAACGCCCTCATTAGTTAATGTAGTAGGTATTGTAATTGCTCCACTTTTAGTTACAGGACAGCTTTTCACGCTTAATTCAGAAGAGATATATTGAGTACCATTTAAAATAAAAGTAATAAAACCTGCATAAGCAAACTTATAAGAGCCAACATTCAATGTATCTTCTCCTACATAGGTTATATTATTTTCAACTATTTTATTCCCCGAATTTTCAAAAGCATCAACGGCAAAAATACAAGTTTGAGGTAATCTAACAGTAGATAACATATTGCAACCACTAAACGCTTTTTTCCCAACATTATCTACACTGTCTGGTATATCAATTTCTACCAAATTATTACAATATTGAAAAGCCTGTTTGCCAATAGAATTTACATGACCAAGCAAAACTTCTGACAAAGCATCACAACCATAAAAAGTATAAGAGCCTATACGTATTACACTATTAGGCAAAGAGATTAATTGTAAACTATCACATTCTTCAAATGCTCCATAATCATCTGAATCTGTACCTATTGCAGTAACGGTATTTGGAATTGCAATAGAAGTTAGGTTAGTTTTATTGTAAAATGCTTTTCCTTTTATGAATGTTACAGAGTATGTGTTTTCTTCATATTCTACTGTCGCAGGAATATTAACAGAGGAGGCATTTCCGTTGTATTTTGTTAATTCTACTTGATTTGTTCCTATTACATTATAAGTAATATCGTCTATTGTAAAGCTTTGTGCTAAAAGAACGTTTGCAAATAATAAGATGTTAAAAAAGAATAATAATCTCTTCATTTTTTATGTGTGTTTATTGTTAAAATTCGACCTACAAAAGTATATAATAATTAAGTGCTTGCAAAATTTTTCTTGTTTTTTTTAAAATTACTTCAAAGAAGTAGAGCTTCTACCTTAAAGAAGTAGAGACTCTACTTCTAAGAAGTAATTTTTTTATTCTTGCAATTTTTGTACCTTTGCAAACTTAAAACATAAATTATTTATCTATGAAGAAAATTTTTAAAACAATGATGTTATTTACAGCTGCTTTGACTGCGGTTTCTTGCGGTGAAAAAGAGCAAAAGCAAACAGAGTTTGACTACAATGTAGAAAGTTTTGCAGATATTCAAATCTTGCGTTACAAAGTTGATGGCTTTGATGAATTGAGCCTTAAACAAAAAACCTTCATTTATTATTTGAATGAGGCTGCTCTTTGGGGAAGAGATATTCTTTTTGACCAAAACGGACGCTACAATCTTGAAATTCGTAGAATGTTAGAAGACTTTTATCAAAATTATAAAGGAGATAGAGAAGATAAAAACTTCAAAGGCGTTGAGGAATACTTGAAACGTGTTTGGTTTAGCAACGGAATTCATCATCATTACGGAAGTGATAAATTTGTTCCTAAGTTTGAGCGTCAATGGTTCGTAGAACAAACAAAATGTAGCGAAGAAATTGCAGAGGTAATCTTCAATCCTGAGGTGATGGCTAAGAAAATATCTCTTGCAGAAGGCGTTGATTTGTTGCTTGCAAGTGCTTGCAATTACTATCAAGGCGTAACACAAGAAGAATCCGAAGCATTTTATGCAGAAATGAAAGCAAAAGGCGATCAAGCTAAGCCTGTAATGTATGGAATGAACTCTACTCTTGTAAAAGGTAAAGATGGAAAAATCTATGAAGACGTTTGGAAAGTAGGAGGTAAGTATGGACAAGCGATAAGCAAGATAGTAGAAAACTTAAAGCTTGCACGTCCTTTTGCAGAAGATGCAAAACAACAACAAGTTATCGATTTGCTTATTTCTTTCTATGAAACAGGTGATTTGAAAACATTTGATGAATACAGCATTGCTTGGGTTGAAAACACAGAACCTAATGTTGATTTTGTAAATGGTTTCATTGAATCATACGGAGACCCTCTTGGAATGAAAGCATCTTGGGAAAGTATTGTTAATTTCAAAGATATAGAAGCAACAAAGCGTGCAGAACAATTAAGTATCAACGCTCAATGGTTTGAAGACAATTCCCCTGTTGCAAAAGAGTTTAAGAAAGAAAAAGTAAAAGGCGTTTCAGCAAAAGTTATCAGTGCATCTATTCTTGGAGGCGACCTTTTCCCTTCAACAGCCATAGGAATCAACCTTCCAAACAGCAACTGGGTCAGAGCAGAGCACGGAAGCAAGTCTGTAACTATTGCAAACCTTACAGAAGCCTACGCTCAAGCATCTAATAGTAGTGGAATGTTGGAAGAATTTGCCTTTGGAAAAGAAGAAATCGAGATTATAAAGAAATATGGTCAATTTACAGACGACCTACACACCGATTTACACGAATGTCTTGGTCACGGAAGCGGAAAACTCTTGCCGGGAGTTGATCCGGAAGCCTTAAAAGCATACGGAAGCACAATAGAAGAAGCAAGAGCCGACCTTTTCGCACTATATTACCTTGCAGACGCAAAATTAGTTGAATTAGGACTATTACCGGACGCAGAAGCATATAAAGCAAGCTATATTTCACAAATGCAAAACGGACTTTTAACACAAGTAGTTCGCATAAAACTTGGCGACCAAATAGAAGAATCTCACATGAGAGACAGAGCTTTGATAGCAAGATGGGCATTTGAAAAAGGAAAAGGTGCAGCAAAAGGCGGAAAAGACGTAATAGAAATGGTAAAACGCGAAGGAGAAACCTTTGTAAAGATAAACGACTATGAAATGTTGCGTAATTTATTCGGACAACTTTTGGCAGAAATCCAAAGAATCAAATCAACAGGCGACTATAACGCAGCAAGAGATTTGGTAGAAAACTATGCAGTGAAAATAGACCCTGAATTACACAAAGAAATCCTTGACAGATACCAAAAACTTAACATTGCACCATACAAAGGTTTTGTAAACCCTGTCTATACAGCAGTAAAAGACAGCAAAGGCAATATAACAGACGTAAAAGTCTCATACGAAGAAGGCTACACTGAGCAAATGTTAAGATATTCCAAGGATTACAGCCCTTTGAAATAAGGAAAAATAGTAAATAAAAAAAGAACTCGTGAGTTTTATTTCACGAGTTCTTTTTTTATTCTTTGTCTTTTTCTAATTCAAACTTGATTGGCAAATTGAATTGTACTCTTACAGGTTTTCCCCTTTGAGTTCCGGGTTTCCATTTAGGCATTTTCTCTATTACTTCTTTTGCTGCTTCATCGCAACCGCCACCTATGCCTCTTAAAATCTTGACATTTGAAACCGATCCGTCTTTTTCTATTGTGAAGGTAATGAAAACTCTTCCTTCAATGCCTTCTGCTTTTGCTTTTTCGGGATAAATAAGGTTTTTTTGTATGAAAGCATACATCGAATCCATGCCTCCCGGAAATTCGGGTTGTACTTCCACAACGAAAAAGATTGCTTCCTCGTCTGAAACTTTGACTTCCTCTTGACAAAATGCTATGTTAGTCAAGAAAATTGCTGATAATAAGAATGCTAATCTTTTCATAATACTATTTTTTTTGTGATTGGATAAAAAAAGTCATAGAAATTACGAATTATTTCTATGACTTTTTAAATTATTTCTATGATTTATTTTAATATTTCTTAGACTTATTGAAGGTTTTCTAAGCGTGAGATATATTTTTCAATTTCTCTGTATTCTTGTGATGCAGGAAATTCTGTTTTTATTCTTTTGTAGCAGTTTAATGCTTCTACATTATTTTTTTGCATTTCGTAAACTTGTCCTAATTTCAAAAGAACAAATGGTGTTGTCATTATATTGTTTGATTTTGCTGCGTCTTTGTAGTTGCTAATCGCTTTATCTAATTGTCCAAGCTCTACGTATGCGTCTGCAATCAATGCTTTTGTTTGTGATGATATGATTATATCGTCTCCTTTGTATGAAGAAAGGTGTTCAATTGCTTTGTTGTAATCGCCTTGACGTAGATAAATGTTGCCAGCGTAGTAATGTGCAAGTGATCCTCCTTTTGTAGAACCGTAATCTTCGATTATTGATAATAATCCTGCGAATTTACCGTCTCCTTCAAGTGCTTTCTTGAAATCTTCTTGCTCAAAATATCTTTGTGCTGCGAATAATTCTTCTTGAACGCTCTTTTCGCGAGGCTCAACTACGAAATTCTGATACAAAAAGTAAGCTGCAATTCCGAGAACAATCACAGAAATAATGATTGTTATGATTTTTTTGTTCTTTTCTATGAACTTTTCTGAATTAGACACGATTTCGCCTACGTTTAAACCGTTATTTTCTTGTTCTTTTCCTTGATTTGATGTGATGTTTTCTTTGTTCATTATGTTTTGTTTTTAATTTTCAGACTGCAAAGATACATTTTTCTGAGGAAAAACAAGATAATTTGCTATGAAAACTTTAAATAAAATTGTTTGGCTGAACAAAAAAAATAGAATTTTGTTTGTTAAAATATATATTTTTTGTCAAAAAGTTTGTTGATTTTGAATTTATTATTATTTTTGCTCGTCTAAAAACGTGAAAACTATGAATATTGAAACTAAATTTATGGGTTTGGACATTAAAAGCCCTATTATAGTTGGGAGTTGCGGATTAACTTCTGATGTTGAAACTTTAAAGAGAATTGAAAAGGCAGGCGCTGGTGCTGTAATCTTAAAATCTATTTTTGAAGAACAGATTTTACAAGAGATGTCTAACAATTATTCTATGTCTAACGCGATCGAGTATGCTGATGAAACGTATGATTACATTGTGGCTCACACTGAAAAGCAATCTTTGGCAAAATATATTAATCTTATAAGGTCTGCGAAAGAGGCAGTCTCTATTCCTGTTATTGCAAGTGTAAATTGTGTTTCTTCTTCTCAATGGATAAATTTTGCAACTCGTGTTGAGCAAGCAGGAGCTGATGGAATAGAATTGAATATGTTCGTTTTACCTTCGGATGTTAATCTTACAACTGATAATGTTGAGAAGTTTTACGAAAATGTTATACATAATATAAAGAAGGTTGTTAAGATTCCTGTTTCGGTTAAGATTAGTTCTTATTTTTCTTCGCTTGCAAGATTTGCTCAAAAGCTTTCTTGGATGGGAATTGAGAATTTAAATATTTTTAATCAATTCTCAAAGCAAGATATTAATATAGATACGATGACAATTGAGCCGGCTAATGTTTTTTCTTCACCAAATAGTTTGCATAAGACTATAAGATGGACTGCTATTCTTGCAAATGTTTTGAATTGTCCTATAACTGCTGGTGGTGGAGTGCACAAACCTCAGGATATTATAAAACTTTTGTTGGCTGGTGCAAATACTGTTCAAACTGTTTCTGCAATTTATGAGCAAGGAACTGACTTTATTGAAGAGTCTATTGCTTTCTTAAAGGAATGGATGCAAAAAAATAATTTTGAATCCTTGGGAGATTTTAGAGGAAAGCTTGCTGTGGAAAAGAATAATGAGAGTTCGGCGTTCCTAAGAGTTCAGTTTATGAAGTATTTTGCTGGAATTAAATAATTATTTTTGAAATCTAACTAATAAAAATATCGTTATGGAAAAACAAATTAACTCAAACAGCTTTTTTAGATTTGAAGATTTAAGAGTTTATCATAAATCTTTGGATTATGTTAATTGGTTGCTTAATCAAAATTGTCAATTAAATGGAATGGACGCAGATTTGGTGTTTAAACCACTTGTAAATTCAGCAAGCAGAGTGTCTTTGAATATTGCAGAAGGCTCATCTCGTCATAAAACTCAGTTGATTCAATTTTTGAAAGATGCAAAAGCCGCTATTAGAGAATGTGTTGTTTATACTGCAATAGCATATAAGAAAGGTGTATTCTCACAAGAACAAAATGATGCTTCGGTTGAAGTTTTGATGGAAATGACAAAAATGTTGGGAGCAATGATTGCTTCTTTGCAAAAGTCTGTTTCAAATAGAACTTCTAATGTGGAAAAGGTTCAAAAGACAGAGTCAGAAGATGAATTTATGTCAGAAAATTTCTCTTTTGAGTATTAAAAAGATAATTTTTTAACTAAAAGCGAGTTTTATTTTGCGATAAAACTCGCTTTTTTTTTGAATAATAGTACCTTTTTATAGGAATTTGTCGTATTTTTGTAGGTTTAAAATAGGATTGTATTATGCGGTTTGAGCAAATAGTAGGTCAAAGAAATTTAATTAATGCATTGATTGATGTTGTTTTGAATAACAGAGTCAGTCATGCTCAGTTATTTTTGGGAAGTGCAGGTTATGGTGGATTTGCTCTTGCTTTGGCTTATGCTCAGTTTGTTAGTTGTAATGATAAAAGGATTTTTGAAAATGCAAGTCAAGGAGAATTGAAGGCGGATTCGTGTGGAAAATGTCCTTCTTGCTTAAAGTATGAAAAACTCTCGCATCCTGATTTGTTTTTTACTTTTCCAAATACTACAACTAAGGCTGTGGAGAAAAATAATGAGAGTATTAGTTTTTTAGATACGTTTAGAGATTATGTTCTCTCAAAAAATGCTTACATAGATTTAGAATCGTGGTATCAAGAGCTTGGTGTAGATAATAAACAAGGGGCAATAAATGTAAGAGATGCTAATACAATAATTAAAAATCTAACTCTTAAAACTTACGAGTCGCAATATAAAATAAATATTATTTGGGGCGTTGATAAATTGCAAGTAGATGCTGCAAATAAATTGTTGAAAATTTTGGAGGAGCCTTATGAAAATACATTGTTTCTTTTAGTTGCAGAAAATAGTGAGGCGTTACTTCCTACAATTCTTTCAAGAACGCAGTTAATTAAGTTACTTCCGATTTCAGATGTGGATATGGCTGATTTTTTATCAAGAAATAATTTTGCGAATGTGGAAAATATTTTGAGTTTTGCGGAAGGAAATTTAATAAAAGCTCTTTCTTGGGATTCAGATGATAAGTCAGAGTATAGAAAATTGTTTATTCAATTTAATAGATTGGCTTTTTCTTATAATTCTTCTTTGGCTGAGATTTATAAGTTAGTGGAAAAAATTTGTAAAATGGGAAGAGAAGAATTGAAAGTGTATTTAAACTATACTTTGGAATTGTATAGGGAGTGTTTTCAGTATGGAGAATTGAAAATTGAGCAACTTTGTAATTTTTCTCAGGAGGAAAAAGAGTTTAAAGCGAATTTTGCAAAATTTATTACTCCAAGAAATATTGTACATATATATAATTTGACACAAAAAGCTATGGTTGAAATAATGCGTAATGGTAATGCTAAAATGATTTTTTTGACTTTGGCTATAAATATCGGAAAATTGATAAAGAATATTTTAAATAAATAATATATAATTCAACTATTTTTGTTGTATGGAAGCAGATAAAAAAGAAATTAAAGAGATAGAGCAAAGAGATAAGTTATTAGAACAATTTGTGCACCCTTATTTTGATGAGGAACCTGATATTGAAAAGGATAAATTTGAAGTTAGCGACCTTTTGTCAAGAGGTTGTAGTAAGGAGCCTATATCTTACAGACCGATTTCAAAGAAAGAGATAGATAATTGTTCTAAAATGAATGTTCATAATTGGATGGGACATATTCATTCTCCCTCAAATGGTAGTGCATGTAATGTTGTAGAGGTGAGATTTAAGAATTCAAGAAAAGATTTCTATCGTTTGCCAGAAGGATTGGAGATTTCCGAAGGGGATGTTGTTGCTGTGGAAGGAAATCCTGGTCATGACATCGGAATTGTTACACTTGCAGGTGAGTTATGTAGGATTCAGATGAAGAAAAAGAAGGTAGATGTAAATTCTGACTTTAAGAGATTGTACCGAAGAGCAAAAGCAGCTGATATTGAAAAGTGGTTGCAATCTGTAAGAAAGGAAGATAATATGATTTTTAAAACGAGAGATTATGCAAATCGTTATAATCTTAAAATGAAAGTCAATGATGTGGAATTTCAAGGTGATGGTACAAAAGCGATTTTCTATTATACTGCTGATGAAAGGGTGGATTTTCGTCAATTAATAAAGTCTTTGGCAGAAGAATTTAGAATTAGAATTGAAATGAAGCAGATTGGGGCTCGACAAGAGGCAAGTAGATTAGGTGGAATAGGTACTTGTGGAAGAGAACTTTGTTGTAGTACTTGGTTAAATACGTTTAATTCGGTTTCAACTGTTGTTGCAAAGACTCAACAACTCTTTCCAAATCCTCAAAAGTTGGCAGGACAATGCGGAAAGCTTAAATGTTGTTTGAATTATGAGTATGATGTTTATGTAGAGTCATTAAATAAAATTCCGGAATTAGGAGTTGATCTTGAAACAGAAAAAGGTACAGCAATATATCATAAAGTTGATGTTTTTAAAGGTATATTTTGGTATTCTTATCAATCAAGTACAGAGTTATTTCCTTTATCGGCAAAATCTGTTAAATATATAATGGATAAGAATGCGAAAAATATATTGGTAAAAGACCTTGAATCGTTTGTGGAAAAGTTAGAAAATGATAAATCTTTATTAAAACACGATTTAAATGAAGACTATAATTAGTAAAATAGGTGTTTTGTCGTTGTTGGTTTTGCTTTCAGCTTGTAATCATAATGTTGTTTATGATGAAAATAAAGAGGTAAATCAAGATTTGTGGAAAACAACTGATAAATTGTATTACGAAATAGAAATAAACGACACAATAAAGGAGTATAAGTTAGCTATCAATATCAGAAATACGATAAACTATCCGTATAGTAATATATATTTTTATTTAAAAACGATTTTGCCTGATGGAAAAGTTACAAAACAAGATACGGTTGAGTGTTATCTTGCTTATCCTGACGGAACGTGGAAGGGAAAAGGTAATTCTGAAATAAAAGATAATCGTTTTTGGATAGCAAAGAATATGAAATTTAATCAAAAAGGTAAATATATTTTTGAATTGCGTCAAGCGACAATTGATTCTACTTTGAAAGGAATTACCGATGTTGGTTTACATTTAGAATATCAAGATTAAAAAATAAAAAGTTTTTGATATGAGTGAAAAAACGAAGAGAAAAACTAAAACAAACAACTTTAAAAAGTATGTAAGTATAATGTGGGGAACATATATCTGCTTTTTAGTGACGATAATTGTTTTTTTCATATTGTTATCCTCAGGAGTGTTAGGTTTTATGCCTACATTTGAACAATTGGAAAACCCAAAAGCAAATCTTGCTACCGAAGTTTATTCTGATTCTGGTGAATTGATGGGATACATTGGTATACAAAATCGTTCAAATGTAACATATAAGGATATATCTCCAAGCCTTATAAATGCTCTTGTTGCAACAGAAGATGCTAGATTCTATGAGCACTCAGGAATAGACTTGCGTTCGTTGATTAGAGTTTTGACAAAAACAGTGTTAGGAGGTAATAAAAGTTCAGGAGGAGGTAGTACGCTAACACAACAGTTGGCAAAAAATCTTTTTCCTCGTGAACAAAAATCAACATTAGGTACAGTATTTGCAAAACTCAAAGAATGGGTTGTAGCAGTTAAACTTGAAAGAAATTATTCAAAAGAAGAAATCTTATCAATGTATCTAAATACTGTTGATTATGGCAGTAATGCATTTGGAATAAAGGCTGCTTCACAAATTTTCTTTTCAAAACAACCATCGGAATTAGAAGTTGAAGAGGCGGCTGTTTTAGTAGGATTATTAAAAGCACCAACTGCGTATAGTCCTATACGAAATCCTGAAAATGCAAATAAGAGAAGAGATGTTGTTTTAAGCCAAATGCAAAAATATGGCTACATAACTGAGCCTGAATACAGAGAAAAAATCTCTAAACCAATAAAATTGAATTTCAATCCACAGTCTCACGATGAAGGAATAGCAACATATTTTCGCGAAATGCTTAGAAATTATATGAAAGAATGGTGTAAAACGCACTACAAAGCTAACGGAGAAAATTATGACGTGCATAAAGATGGATTAAAAATATATACAACTATAAATTACAAGATGCAAAAATATGCAGAGGAAGCAGTGAAAGAACATTTTACTACTTTACAAGCAGAATTTTTTAAACATACTAAGGGATACAAAGATGCACCGTTTACAGGTATAAGTAGAGAGGATATAGACAAGTATTACGTTCAAGCAATGAAGAATTCCGACAGATACCGCTATCTGAAATCGGAAGGATTATCCGAAAACGACATAAAATCTCACTTTAAAGAAAAAACAAATATGAGAGTTTTTACTTGGAAAGGTGATAAAGATACGATAATGTCGCCATGGGATTCTTTACGTTATTATAAGCATTTTTTAAATACCGGAATGGTTTCAATTGAACCACAAACTGGACATATAAAAGTTTATGTAGGAGGAATCAATTATAAACATTTCAAATTTGACAACGCAAAACTTGGAAGAAGACAAGTAGGCTCAACCTTCAAACCATTTGTTTACGCAGCAGCAATGAGAGATAGTGAATTATCTCCATGCTATGAGTTAGAAAATTCGCCAGTAACATTTGAAGATTTCGATAATTGGACTCCTAAAAACTCAAATGACGCAAGAGAAGGCGAGAATGTAACATTAAAATGGGCGTTAGCAAATTCAGTAAACTACATTTCGGCAGCCCTAATCAAAGACTACACAACACCACAAGCAGTAGTTGATTTAGTAAAACAAATGGGAATCACAACACCTATGGAAGCCTATCCATCTATATGTTTAGGAACATCTGATCTTTCAGTAATGGAGATGGCAGGGGCAATGTCTACTTTTGTTAATAAAGGAATTCACAAAGAACCAATATTTATTACAAAAATATGTGATAGCAAAGGAATGGTTTTAGAAGTCTTTAATTCTAAAAGTAACTCAGCAATAGATGAAGAAACTTCGTATTTAGTTTTAGAACTTATGAAAGGCGTTGTAGATGGAGGTACAGGAGGAAGATTAAGATACAGATACGGACTTACAAGTACGATAGCAGGAAAAACAGGAACGACAGACAATAATTCAGATGGTTGGTTCATAGGTTTAAACCCTAAATTAGCAACCGCAGTCTGGGTAGGAGGGGAATTAAGAAGCATTCACTTCCGTTCAACAGCCTTAGGACAAGGAGCTTCAATGGCTTTACCTGTATATGCTTTGTTTATGAAACGTTGCGAAAAAGATCAAAAACTCAATTTCTACAAAGGAGATTTTGATCGTCCGCCAACAATAACAACCGATATGGATTGTAGTAATTATATCCAAGAAATAGATCAAGGAACAATGGAACAAGAAAGAAATAAGGAGTGGTAATCACTCCTTATTTCTTATTTTCTTATTTTGTTTTCAAATAATCAGCAACTGCTTGATAAGCTGGCAAAGAGAAAGGGTCGTTTACCGCATTTGAAGCCTCAGCGTGAGAAGACAATCTAACGATTACCATTTCAGCAACAGGATCAATATAAATTACTTGTCCATGTACGCCTCTTGCACAAAAGGCTTTATCGTTGTTCTTAGTAACCCACCACATATTTCTATAAGCCCAACCTTTCAAAAGAGGATAACTCTCTTTGTCAAACTTGTTTGCGTTAGAGTTCTCAATAATATCTTTCATTAAACCCTGAGGAATAATTTGTTTTCCATTGAAATACCCATCGTTTCTTATCATTTCACCAAATGCTGCCAAATCTCTCAAAGCAGCATTAAATCCTCCGCCAGCAAATTCAGTACCTGTTGCATCTAATTGATAGTAAGCCTCAATGTGAGCACCCATTGGTTTCCAAAAACGTTCCGAAATTAAATCAGCTAATGGTTTATCGCAAACTTTTGTAATAACCCAAGCTAAGGCATCGGTGTTTATAGTTTTGTAACCAAACTTTTCACCATGAGTTCCCTTTTGTTTCACAGTTTGTAAAAACTCTCTATAACTTTTTGCACCCTTATAATTATCTGGTTTAGGGTAAGGTGTACCTGCTTGTGAAAATTCCCAAATACGAGAAGACGGATTATTATAATTTTCGTCATAATCCAATGCAGTAGTCATATCTAACAGTTCTCGTATCGTTGCATTTCCAAATGCAGACTTTTTTAACTCAGGCACATAGTAAGAAACCTTTTGTTTTTCATCTAAAATGCCTTCTGCAACTAAGACAGCACCCAAAGTTCCCGTTAAAGTCTTGCTCACAGACATTACAGCATGAGTACCATCAGGTTCTAAAAAAGCATAATAACGTTCAAATACAATTTTTCCCTTGTGAAGAACAATTATTCCATCGGCTTTTGCCATATCAAGTGATTGATTAAAAGAAATAAGTTTGCCATCGAGAGTTTCAAACATTAAATCGCCAATAGCATCATCATTTTTTGATTTAAAATCATAACGATTATACTCAGCAGGTTTAACACCCTTAGTTGGGAAAAACATTCTCATATCACAAACACTTTCCCTAATTTGAGGAAAATTAAAGAAACTTCCATCAATAACACTTTTAATCAAATCATTTTGAGCCATTACACCAATATTCATTGATAATAAAACGGCACTTGCTAATAACTTTTTCATAGATAATAAAGATTTTAAAATTAACTCATATATAAACAACACTTCATAATAGATAAAGTTTTTCTTTTTTTAATAAAAAAATTAAAATCACTATTTTTGAGTATTGTCACAAAAGGAAAAAGAAAGTAATTTTGCACAGAAATTTAAAAATAGTAAAAATGACAAAAGCAAAATTTATCTTACAACTAATTCTAATGCTGATTATCACAGGAAATCTATCAGCACAAAATATAAATCCAGAAGGATTGTCAATAGAAGGGCATATCTTTAATAAAGAAACACAAGAAGCAGTACTTTATGCTACTGTAATGATTAAAAATACCACAATAGGAACAACAACAGATGAAATAGGAAGTTTCATAATTAGAAATCTAAAAGTAGGAAAATATACATTAGTTGTTAGCTGTTTAGGATATAAAACATTAGAAACTCAAATAGAATTAAAAAATGACGACACTCCACACATTCATTTAAACTTAGAGCCACATGCAGTAACGATAGATGAGGTTGTTGTCTCAGCAAACAGAAATGAAACATCAAGAAAAGAAGCCCCAGTAATAGTAAATGTTCTTTCAACTAAGCAATTTGAAAAGAACAACGCACAAGACCTTGTTCAAGCCTTACCTTTTCAAAGTGGAGTAAGAGTAGAATACAATTGTCAAAACTGTGGCTTTCCACAAGTAAAGATAAATGGTTTAGATGGACCATATACACAAATTCTTATAGATTCTCGCCCAGTTATGAGTGCATTAAGCGGAGTTTATGGCTTAGAACAAATTCCGGTAAATATGGTTGAGCGAGTAGAAGTGGTAAAGGGTGGTGGTTCTGCTTTGTTTGGAGCAAATGCCATTGCGGGAACTATCAATATAATCACAAAAGAACCAACCACCCCAAGCCTTAGTGTAGGTACAGACGTTCAAATGATAGGAGGAAGCTCGTATGCACAAAACGTAAACGTAAATGGAGCGTTATTAAGCAAAGATAAAAAAACGGGAGCCTCATTTTACCAAACATATAGAACACGTTCAGCTTATGATGCCGATAAAGATGGATTCACAGAGTTAGGAGAATTGGAAAATCTCTCTTTTGGAACAAATATATTCTATAATATAGACAATAGAAACAAACTTAACTTGGAATATCATACAACAAGCGAAGATAGAAGAGATGGAAATAATTTACATTTGCAACCACACAAAAGCGATATTTGTGAAATGACACAACATCAAATACATTCAGTGAATTTAAACTACAATTTCGTATCACTTAATGGTAAAAATCGCTTAAATACATACGCTTCTACACAATATATAAATAGAAACTCTTACTACGGAGCTTATCAAGACCCAAATGCGTATGGAAAAACAAAAGATTTAACTTTCTTGGCAGGAGCAATGGCAAATCATAAATTAGATAAACTCTTATTTTCACAAGCCGATATTACATACGGAGTAGAATATAGCAGTAATAGTTTAGACGATAGAGTAGAAGATTATAATATGTACACACAATAAACTGCAAATGTAATAGGAGGATATGTTCAATCGGAGTGGAAAAGCAATAAATTCAATTTTTTATTAGGAGCAAGAGCCGATAAACACAATCTTTTAGAAGCACCAGTAATAGCACCGAGAGTAAACTTGTTGTATAAGCCGATTTCCGATTTACAACTCAGAGCAAGTTATTCAAGTGGCTATCGAGCACCACAAGTTTATGATGAAGATTTACACATAACTCAAGTAGGAGGGGAAAGTGTTAGGACTGTGCTTGATGAAAACCTACGTCCAGAATATTCTCATAGTGCAAGCCTATCGGCAGACTATTATATGCAAATAGGAAACAATGTTCAGTTCAATTTATTGTTAGAAGGATTTTACACAAACTTAGATGATGTCTTTGCATTAAGAGTAATAGGACACGATCAACAAACACAAACTACAATACAAGAAAGATATAATGCCTCAGGAGCAGTAGTTAAAGGAATAAGTCTTACAGCAAAAATGTCTTATAAAGATATAATGACAATATCTGCTGCATATACCTTGCAATCGAGTAGATATAAAGAAACAGAATATTGGTCAGAAGATGAAAATGTAGCAGGTACAGACAAATTATTAAGAAGCCCTGATGATTATGGTTATGTAAGTTTAGATTATACCCCAATTGAGAGATTAGGTCTTAATCTTTCGGGAACATATACAGGAAAAATGCAAGTGCCTCACTATGCTGGCTACATAAATCAAGATCGTATGGAAACAACACCAAGATTTTTCGATTTGAATTGTGCGATTAACTACGATTTTCAATTGACAAAAAGCAATACACTCCAAATAAAAATGGGAGTAAACAATGTTTTCAATTCATTTCAAAAAGACTTTGATAAAGGAATTAACAGAGATTCAGGCTATATCTATGGTCCGACACAGCCAAGAACATATTATTTAGGTTTAAAATTGAAATTCTAAAATCTATTTCTTTGATTTATTTTTGTATCTTCGCAAAAAAAAATTGATATGGTAACAATTAGATGTGCAGAACGTAAAGACTGTCCTGTGATTTTACAATTTATAAAAGAACTTGCAGAATACGAAAAAGAACCTGATGCAGTTGAAGCAACTGTATCAATATTAGAAGAAAGTATTTTTGATAAACAACAAGCAAAAGTTGTATTATTAGAAGAGAACGGCGAAAGTTTAGGATTTGCTCTATACTTTTACAACTTCTCTACTTGGAGAGGCAAAGCAGGTTTATACTTAGAGGATTTATATGTAAGAGCACAGCACAGAGGAAAGGGATATGGCAAAATGTTATTGTCGTATTTAGCAAACCAAGCCGTAGAAGAGGGCTGTCCACGCTTTGAATGGATTGTATTAGATTGGAATACACCTTCTATAAACTTTTATAAAGCAATGGGAGCAAAGCCTTTGGACGAGTGGACCGTATTTCGCTTAGAAAATAACGCACTTAAAAATTTGGCAAACGAATATAAGAAAAATTATTCTTTGGATTCTTCTTCTGATTGTTGTTGAGTTTCCAAAATTATTTCTTTTTTCACACTCTCTTTTACTAACTTTACTTTTTGCCAATAACTATGTTTTCCTACTGAAAGGTTTAATCCCGCAAAAATATCAAAGCCGTTGATGTCTCCGACATTGAACTGTTTTGTAGAATGAAGATTTCCGCCTGCGTATAGTTGAGCAGGGCCTATTTTCAAACTGACTAACGCACTTGGATTAAACAAATTTTCTTTTCTAAACATATTTCCAAAACTTAAAGAAAGGAATTTGGTATGTAAAGAATAGAAAAGAGAGAGGTGAGTGTCATAAAATTTTCCGTCAGCAAACTTTGTATTGAATAAAGCATGGAGATAGTTTACTTTTCCAAAGTTATAAGTTGCTCCAAAGTAGAGTTTTGTAGGCAAATGTGTAGTATAAGAATCCAAAGCTTGAGTTCTTATGTCTAATGCCGAAGTTAAACTATCTGCAAGGGCATTTATTTGATTTTCAAAGTCAGTTTCTATACTATCAATGCTTGAATTAATACCCTCAAACACTATTTCCTGATAAGGACGATTGTTAATCAATTGAGAAGAGTGAGTCTTCCAATTCAAAATACTATAAATATCAACTGCACTTATGCTTAATTCTAAGTTTTCCAACAATCTGTAACTCGCACCTACGTCAAACGAAACGCCACTATTGTTAAAACTTTGAGAAAATATCTCTTTAAGGTTTTCATTCATTATAAACTCAGCATTAGCGTTGTCTTTAAACAAAGAAGTTATGTTAATATCTCCTAAAATATTTGAAGTCAAAATATCTATTTCGCCATGAGCAGATATTTTTTCGCTATTGTCAAATTTGATTTCAAGATTTGCATCATTTGTATGTATGTTTGCAATTCCTGTTATCAATTTAACTTTTGCTCCAACGTTCAATCTATCATTTATTTGCCTTGCATAACCAAAGGCATTGCTGATATATGAATTTAATTCTAAGAAATGTCCGTCTAAAAGTCTGATATTTCCATTCTCAACACTACTTCCATCTAAAATTAAGTCGAAAATACCTTTTGAAAAGTTGAGTCTTGTATCAATAACTAAGGATAAATCATAGTTGAAATAGTTTTTTCCTACTTTAAAACCAAAACCAAATAAATCCATATCGTAATTGAAACTTACAAAGTTGTTATCAGATAAAGTATTTCTAAATCTTTCTAAATCTAATTGCAAAGAATCAGGGTAAATCGGGTGTTTGTGAATCAAATCGTGGTAAGAAAAACCAGAAGTATGTACACCTCCATTTGTCGTTCCAAGTATTAGCGATATATAAAAGTTATTGTTTGGAGTAATTGCAGGATTGTATTGAGTAACTTGCGGAGCCTCTCTTAGGAAATAAAGAATATCTTTTTGAGAATATGAATTTGTGCTTACAAATGTGAATAAGCAAACAAATAAACCAAATACTATTTTTGAATTATGCTTTTTCATATAACTTTGTCTTTTAAATAGGATTAAAAACTAATGTTTCCAACAGCACTTACACTTGCTTTGATTTTGATTTTCGCATCATTTGAAAATCTTACGTATCTTTGTTGGTTTTGATTGTCTTTTGAAGTGTTTAAAGTTGCTGATAGTTTTATCTTTTTAGCCTTTTTTAAGCTGTTATACTTCGAATCATCAAGAGTAACTTTAATGTTTTCCGAAGTAGGAGAAAGGATATGTCCTTGCGAATCTACAATAGGACTTGAAATTACAAGAGGTGAAGTAAGTAAAGTGTCAATTAAAACGTTGTTACTATCTATTAGATATAGATTTGCTGATAATTCTGCTGGAAGTGAACTTTCTATATAGAATTGTAATGTTGTGGATTTTAAATAATTCATTTCTTCTATGAATTTAAACGCATCAAATTCCTTTTCATAATGCAAATCTTTTAGTTTTGCTTTTAAAGGAAGAATGGCTTTGGCATCTAAGGTAACGAAGGCATCGTCTGGTGAAATAAAATTAGGATAAGAGTTATTGTTATTTGAGTTTTCTTGGAAATTGAATTTTATATCGTATGATAATTTCTCAGGAAGGATTTCTATTGCATTTGCATCGGATTCTAAAACAATATCATTTGTATGTCCTACTAAGCCTAATTGTTCTGCTCTATTGAAATGTAATGTGTTTTCTTCGTTTATTAGGTTGTAAACATCGCCTTCTTTTGTTATTGTTTTGAATTTGGCAAATGCGTTAAGGTCAATTCCTATGTTTGTTGAAGAGCAAAGGTTTAGATATACTTTTTCAAGGTCTATATTGTTGTTTCCTGCAATGGAATTAAGGATTGAGTCTTGGAAGAAGTCTAATGGTATTGTGTCGGTAAGATGAAATTCACATTCTCCTAAATCTCCGAAAACTGCATCTAAGAAAATGGTTTCAAATGCAAGGTTTAGGTTTATGTCATAATCACCTGATTGAAAGGAATCATTGCTTGCTAAATCAAAAACAAGTCTATATCTTAAATCTACAAACTTTTTATTGACTTGATCTATAATTGTATCTTTTAAATATATGGTATAATTTGATAAGTCAAGGTATTGGTTTAATATGTTTGAGGTATTTGAGATTTGAATGCGTTGTGAAAGCAATTCTCCTGTAAGAGGATTTTTTATACTGCTTGATGTTAATTCTATATAGCTATTTAATGGTAGGGCTTCTTGTGGTTGTATTAGTATGTTACCTGATATTATATGTATGCTATCAATTCTTGCTTCATTGTTAAAATGATTTATTTCTACACTTATATCTTCTGATTCTGTGTTTGCGTCAGGGAAAAGAAAATCTACTGATTCAATCTCATTGAATGCAAATCCATAATCTTCTAAATCGGGAATTGATAATTCTGCTATATTGATTTGTATTGTTTCTATTTCGTCTAATTGTTTTGTGTATTCATTTACTTGTGCGGTGTCTTTTATTGAATATGTGATTTGAAGAAACGATTCACCTTCTTCATTGATTTGCATTATTTCAAAGCCGTTTGCTGTATCGGAAAGTTGGTTTAGGTCTAAAAAATCACTTAATGATACTTCTAAATTTATAAGTGGTGCGTTTATTGTTGGGTTTATTGTTGTTTGAGATAAGGAATCAAAATCAAAATCTTGTTCATCTACGCAAGATGTTAAAGATGCAATAAAAATAATCAAAAATAAAAAATGTAATAATTTTTTCATAGCTTTGCATTATTGAAATTTAAGATTTTGCAAAGGTAGTTATTTTTTTGATTTTTATGTTAAACGATAAAGAATTAGTGTTTATTAAAAATAATTTATGTTCTGATACGGATAAATTATTATTAAAATATCATAAGGTTAAAGACGAAGATATTGATTATATGTATTGTATTAATCAAATTAAGCTTCGTAAAAAGTTTTCTGATAAGTTTCCTTTTTTAACTAAGAGAGATGATTTTCTTTTTCCTTTGTCTTTGAATCTTGAACAAAGTTCTTCGGAATATACTGCAATGTATAAGTCTATGTTATTAGAAAAAGGAGAGAGTTTGCTTGATTTGACAGCGGGTTTTGGTATAGATGATATTTATTTTTCTTTAAAGATAAGTAAGATTGTTTGTGTTGAGCAAAATAAAATGTTGGTTGATTTGCTTGCTTATAATTTTGAGTGTTTGGAACGAAAGAATTTCTTTTGTGTTAATGCAAATTCGGAAGAGTATTTGTTGAAGGCTGAAAATTTTGATGTGATTTATCTCGACCCTGCACGAAGAGATGAGAATAAAAATAAGGTTTTTGAAATTGAGGCATCGCAACCTAATGTTTTAAAGTTGATTGATGTTTTGAAGTCTAAGGCTAAGAGAATTATTTTAAAGCTTTCTCCTATGATGGATTTGAAACAAATTGAGAATGCTTTTGAAAATATAAGTGATATACACATTGTGTCTTTTAAGAATGAGTGTAAGGAAATTTTAGTAGAGATTAGAAATCAGCAAGTTGTAGAAATAAATTATCATTGCGTGGATATAAAATCTATGAGTTTAGAAAACGGTAAATTATTTCTTTGTTTTAATAAAATAAATCATAGAAATAATTTTCTAAAACAAAGAAATAATTTTCTAAATCATAGACTTTTTAAATACTTGTATGAGCCTAATGTTTCTATACTAAAATTAGGTGCTTTTGATGCTTTGATTGATAAGTATGATTTCGAGAAATTGCATAGAAATTCACATCTTTTTACCTCTGATAATCTTATAGAAAATTTTGAGGGTCGTAGTTTTGAAGTAATAGAACAAAGAAATGCAAGTCCGAAATCCTTGAAAGATATTAAGCAAGCGAATATAACGGTTAGGAATTTTCCTCAAACGGTTAGCCAAATAAGGCAAAAGACAAAGATAAAGGAGGGAGGGGAGTTGTATTTGTTTTTTACAACTCTTGGAAATGAAGAAAAAACTTGTATTGTGTGTAAAAAAATAAGCGTATGAATGTAAAAATAGAAGAAGGTTGGAAAAAAGAATTGTCTTCTGAGTTTGAAAAGGAGTATTTTCTTGAATTAAGAAATTTTATTCATCAAGAATATAGTACTAAAATCGTGTATCCGCAGGCTAAAAACGTATTTGCGGCTTTTGATTTGTGTCCTTTTGATTCTGTGAGGGTGGTTATTATTGGACAAGACCCGTATCACGAACCTAATCAGGCTCATGGATTGTGTTTTTCGGTTCAAGAGGGCTGTATATTGCCTCCTTCGTTGAGAAATATATACAAAGAAATTGAGCAAGATTTGGGTAAACCTATGAAATCGAGCGGAGATTTAACTCGATGGGCAAAACAAGGAGTTTTATTATTGAATGCGACTCTTACAGTGGAGGCTCACAAGGCTGGATCGCATCAAAATAGAGGTTGGGAACGATTTACTGATAGGGTTATAAGTATT
Organism: Bacteroidales bacterium; assembly: GCA_017559135.1. Classification (GTDB taxonomy): domain Bacteria; phylum Bacteroidota; class Bacteroidia; order Bacteroidales; family P3; genus Onthomorpha. The sequence goes on from JAFYSZ010000001.1 coordinate 176,540, forward strand.
TTATCGGAGAAAAAGGAGAATTTGGTTTTTATTCTTTGGGGTTCGTATGCTCAACAAAAGGGGAAATATATTGATGTGAATAAACATTTGGTTTTAAAGGCTGTACACCCTTCGCCTTTAAGTGCTTATCGTGGTTTTTTTGGTTGTAAACATTTTTCTTTGACGAATAATTTTTTGGAATCTAAGGGAATAAAACCGATTGATTGGTAATTTGTTGTATATTTGTAAATTAAAATATTGAAAATTATGATAAAGGTAGATTATGACTTTGCAGGGATTTGTGAAAATAATGAGTTGCAAAATTTAGAGAAAGAAATTTTAAATTCTCATGAGTTAATAATGAATGCAAATGGTGCAGGAAATGATTTTTTGGGTTGGAGAGATTTGCCTTTACAAATAGATTGTGTTGCGGATATTCAGAATGTTGCAAGAGCATTAAGAGAAAAGAATGATATTTTTGTAGTTATTGGTATAGGCGGGTCATATCTTGGTGCAAGAGCGGTTATTGAGGCTTTGAGTTCTGCTTTTGCAAATTTAATGTCAAAGAAAAATTCTCCTATAATCTTGTATGCAGGAGAGAATCTTTCGGAAGATTATATGGTTGATTTGTTGGAGGTTTTGAAAACCAAGGATTATTCGCTTTGTGTTATTTCAAAATCTGGTACAACAACTGAACCTGCAATTGCTTTCCGTATTTTGAAGAAAGAATTGGAAGAAAAATATGGAAAAGAAGAGGCAAAAAATAGAATTATTGCGATAACAGATAAGTCAAAAGGTGCTTTAAGAGGTTTGGCTACTGAAAACGGATATAAAACCTTTGAAATTAAAGATGATGTTGGTGGTAGATTTTCCGTTTTGACGCCCGTGGGTTTGTTGCCTATTGCTGTTGCAGGTTTTGATATTGAGAAAATTTTGCAAGGTGCCAAAGAAATAAGAGAGGTCTTGATAAATAATAAATCAATGACTAATCCTGCTTGGAAATATGCTGCTTTTAGAAATCTTCTCTATGCAAAGGGTAAAAAAATAGATGTTTTCTTGTCTTATTTGCCTTCTTTGCAGTATTTATCTCGTTGGTGGCAACAACTTTTTGGGGAAAGTGAAGGGAAAAATGGTAAAGGATTGTTCCCTGTTTGCCTTTTAAATACAACAGATCTTCATTCTATGGGGCAATATATTCAAGAGGGTGAGCGAATTATGTTTGAAACAATTCTTCAAGTTGAAAATTCTAATAAGAATGTGGAGATTCCTTTTGATAAAGACAATAAAGATGGATTGAATTATTTGCTTTCACATAGTCTTAACGAAATAAATCTTGTTGCTTTGCAGGCTACGCGTCAGGCTCATTTGAGTGGCGGTGTTGCTCAGGTGAGAATTTCGGTTGAGAGGGTGAATGAGAAAATTTTAGGTGCGATTTTATACTTTTTTGAGTTCTCTTGTGCACTTAGTGCTTACACTTTGAAGGTTAATCCTTTTAATCAGCCTGGTGTTGAGGCGTATAAAAACAATATGTTCGACTTGCTTGGAAAAAATAAATAAAAAAAAGACAGTGATTTGCTCACTGTCTTTTTTGTTTTATTAATTTTCCTCTTAGTTAGCAGGAGTATTTGCATTGTTTTGTGCAGGTGCCATTGGCATTGCAGGAGCTTGTTGTTTTGCAGGAACTGTTGTTTTTATCGCATTTGGATCTAATTGAGTTCCTTTTGTGTTTTCTACTTTTGCTTTACCAGGAGTTAATGCTGTTGCTCCAAGACACAAAACCAACATAACGACTGCTAAAATCCATGTTGCTTTTTCTAAAACGTCTGCCGTCTTTCTTACTCCCATTACTTGGTTTTGAGAAGCGAAATTCGCTGCTAATCCACCTCCTTTTGAGTTTTGTATAAGTACAACTACGGCTAACAAAACTGCAACAATAACAATCAATACGGTTAATAATACAAACATTTCTCTAATTATTTTTATTGTTTATTCTTTGTTTATTTCTTTAATTCGGTTTGCAAAGTAAACACTTTTTTTTGGATTATCAATCATTAGTTGCTCATAAATTTTTATGGCCATTGTTTTATTTCCTTGTTGAAGATATAGTTTTGCCATGGTTTCTGTTACATTTTTAAATTCTTTTGAGGCACTATTCTTAATGATTTTATCAATTGTGAAAAGATTCGCACCTTCGTGTTCTACGGTTGAAACCTTTGGATTTTCTATTCTTAGAAATCTTTCGATTAGTTCTTCTTTTGTAGGATTTTCTGATAAATCCGGTTCAGAGTATTGATTTATTTCATCAAGAATATCGCCATCATTTTGTGTGGCATTGGTTTTTTGTACTTGTTTTTTCTTGAAAGGAGACTCTGTTGCGGGTTTTTCTAAAAATTCTTTCAACTTAATTCTGTCGGAAATATAGACTGCGGATAAAACTTTATGAGCTTCTTTGTTTTGATTATTGAGTAGAGCACTGAAACGTGCAGCATATATATGTAGTATGCTACAATATGGAAATTTTGTAATCAATCTCTCAATGTTAAGCAAATTTAGTAACTCTACTTGCCAATCTTCTAATTCTAATATGTCATTTAACCTTTTATCCATCTAAGATTTTGTTCACTAAAACAATCGGCAAATTTACGAAAAATGTTATTTGTAGCAAGAAAAAACGTAAAAAAGTGATAAAATTGAATAAATTTCACACAATTTTGTTGCTATATCAAAAAAAAAACGTACTTTTGCACCCCGAAAGAAAATAAAACAACAATATAAAAATGAAAAGAACATATCAACCTTCACGCAGAAAAAGAGTAAACAAACACGGATTCAGAAAAAGAATGTCAACAGCTAACGGAAGAAGAGTGTTGGCCGCTCGTAGAGCACATGGAAGACATAAATTAACAGTTTCTGACGAAAGATAGTTTATTTACTTCTCTTTGGAGAAAGAAGAAAAAAATCGAAAGATATTTTGCGAGAAGCATTGACACAATCCAATGCTTCTTTTTTTTTAATACAATATGAAATTGAGAAAAACCAAACAAAAACAATTACTTGAACAGGTTTTAATCACTGATGCAGCAGCAGAAGGCAATGCTATTGCAAAGGTAGATGAGATGGTAATATTTGTTCCCTTTGTTGTACCGGGTGATATAGTAGATTTGGAAATCTATCGCAAGAAAAAGAATTTTGCACAAGCCAAAGCAATAAAAATACATCATTATTCAGATAAAAGAGTTGAACAAAAATGTCCACATTTTACGCAATGTGGTGGTTGTAAGTGGCAAACAATGCAATATAGCGAACAAGTAAATTACAAACAACGCCAAGTAATAGATAATCTTGAAAGAATAGGAAAGGTAGATTGTTCTCAAATGCAAGAAATTCTACCATCGGAAAATGTAATGTATTATAGAAACAAATTAGAATTTACATTTTCAACAAAGCAATGGGTAGAAAATCCCAATGATCCAAAGTCTCCACAAGGAGCCTTAGGCTTTCACGCACCAACTTTCTTTGATAAAGTAATAGATATTCAACATTGCATATTGCAAGATGATATTTCCAATCAATTAAGAAATCACATAAGAAAATATTCGCAAGAAAGAAATTTAGAATATTACGATATACGTTCACATGTAGGCTTTTTAAGAGGAATGATTGTAAGAACAAGTTCCACAAAAGAGCTAATGTTGATAGTGATATTTGCAAAACAAAGTGAGGAAATAGCTCCTATGTTAGATAATATAAAAGAAAATTTTCCTCAAATCACATCTTTGATGTATTGTGTGAACGAAAAATTCAATGATTCAATATCAGACCAAGAAATACTCTTATATTCGGGCAATGACCACATAAGAGAAACAATGAAAGCATACAAAAGCGATAAAATTCTTACATTTAAAATCCGTCCAAAGACATTTTATCAAACCAATCCAGAACAAGCCGAACGCCTTTACTCAATTGCAGCAGATTTTGCAGAGATAAAACCTACCGATACTGTGTATGACCTATATACAGGCACAGGAACAATAGCAAATTATGTTGCACATCTTGCAAAAAAGGTAGTAGGAATAGAGTATGTTGAAGATGCAGTTGAAGATGCTAAGATAAATTCAGATTATAATCAGATTTACAACACAACATTCATAGCAGGCGATATGGCAAAGATATTAAATGACGATTTCGTTGCTCAATATGGCACGCCCGATGTAGTAATTACCGATCCACCTCGTGCAGGAATGGCAGAAAATGTAGTGAATCAATTATTGAAAATAAAGGCTCGCAAAATAGTTTACATAAGTTGTAATCCTGCAACGCAAGCCAGAGATTTGGAATTATTGTCTCCTTTATATAATGTAGGGAAAATACGTCCGGTAGATATGTTTCCACACACACATCACGTAGAAAACGTAGTAGAATTAAACTTAAAACAAGAGAATTAAAAAAAACGATATATGGAATACAATTTTAGAGAAATTGAACCAAAGTGGCAAAACTTTTGGAGAGAGAATAAAACTTTCAAAGCAGAGATTAGAGAAGATAAACCAAAGTATTATGTTTTAGATATGTTCCCTTATCCATCGGGAGCAGGACTTCACGTAGGACATCCGCTTGGTTACATAGCCTCAGATATATTTTCAAGATACAAACGCTTGCAAGGCTTCAACGTATTGCACCCTATGGGATATGATGCCTATGGATTGCCAGCAGAACAATACGCAATACAAACAGGACAACACCCTGCAATCACCACAGAGAATAATATAAATCGTTATCGCAGTCAATTAGATATTTTAGGCCTTTCTTACGATTGGGATAGAGAAGTAAGAACATGCGATGACAAATATTACAAATGGACACAATGGACTTTCTTAAAATTATTTGGCAGTTACTATTGCAATGACGCACAAAAAGCACGTCCAATCGAAGAATTGATTAGCGTATTTGAGAAAGAAGGAAATCAAAACATAAACGCTGCAACAACTCAAAGCGAAAAATTCAGTGCAGAAGAGTGGAAAAACTTTTCAGACAAAGAAAAAGCAGATGTTTTAATGAATTACAGAATCGCATACCTTTCAGATTCTATGGTGAATTGGTGTAGCGAACTTGGAACAGTGCTTGCTAACGATGAAGTTGTTAATGGCGTATCGGTAAGAGGAGGTTATCCTGTTGAAAGAAAATCAATGCGTCAATGGTCTTTAAGAATCACAGCATACGCAGAAAGACTTCTTAACGATTTAGACACGCTTGATTGGACAGATTCCTTAAAAGAAATACAAAGAAATTGGATTGGAAAAAGCCAAGGAGCAGCAGTTTATTTCAAATTGGAGAATGGAGAAAGTTTAGAAGTGTTTACAACAAGAGCAGACACACTTTTCGGAGTAACTTTTATGGTTCTTTGTCCAGAACACGAAATGATAACTTCTCTAACCACACAAGAACAAAAAGAAGAAGTAGAAAAATACGTTTCATGGGCGAAAAACCGTAGCGAAAGAGAACGTCAAGCCGAAGTAAAGAAAGTTTCGGGAGTATTTACAGGCTCTTACGCAATCCATCCTTTGAGTGGAGAGAGAGTTCCTATTTGGATTTCAGATTATGTCTTAGCAGGCTATGGCACAGGAGCCGTTATGGCAGTGCCAGCACACGACAGTAGAGACTTTGCCTTTGCAAAACACTTTAATCTTCCAATAAAACAAGTAGTAGTTCCACACGGAGAACAAGAAGAAGACACTTCCTTGTGGCAAGAAAGCAAAGACTCAAAAGCAGGCAAGGTAATCAATTCCGATTTCCTTAACGGCTTAGACGTAAAAGACGCAATAAAAACAGCAATCCAATATATAGAAGACAAAAACTTAGGATACGGCACAGTAAACTATCGATTAAGAGATGCAATCTATTCACGTCAAAGATATTGGGGCGAACCATTCCCAATATACTACAAAGACGGAATAGCAACTCCAATTTCAGAAAGCGAACTACCACTTTTATTGCCAGAAGTCGATAAATACTTGCCAACAGAAAGCGGAGAACCACCAATAGCAAGAGCAAAAAATTGGCAAACCAAAGACGGCTATCCATACGACTGCAATACAATGCCAGGATTCGCAGGCTCAAACGCCTATTCCATAAGATATATGGATCCAAACAACACAGAAGCCTTAGTATCCAAAGAAGCAAATCAATATTGGCAAAACGTAGATTTATATATCGGCGGAAGCGAACACGCAACAGGCCACTTATTATACTCACGCTTTATAACCAAATTCCTTTTCGACATAGGAGCAGTTTGCAAGCAAGAACCATATCAAAAACTCATTAACCAAGGAATGATACAAGGCCGTTCCAACTTCGTATATCGAGTAAAAGGAATAAACAAATTTGTATCCTATAATCTAAAAGGAGAATTTGAAACCGATCCAATCCACGTTGATATAAATATAGTAGACAATGACGTCTTAGATATAGAAAAATTCAGAGAGTGGAGAGAAGAATTCAAAAACGCAGACTTCGTATTAGAAGACGGAAAATACATTTGCGGATACGAAATCGAGAAGATGAGTAAAAGTCTTTACAACGTACAAAACCCAGACGACTTAGTAGAAAAATATGGAGCCGACACACTAAGATTATACGAAATGTTCCTTGGACCATTAGAACAATCAAAACCTTGGGACACAAAGGGAATAGAAGGAGTGAGCCGATTTATAAGAAAATTTTGGAGATTATATCACGACAAAGACAATAACTACACCCTAAGCGAAGAAGCAGCAACAAAAGACGAACTAAAAGCATTGCATAAAACCATAAAGAAAGTACAAGAAGATATAGAAAGATTTTCTTTCAATACTTCAATTTCTACATTTATGATATGCGTAAACGAACTATCAGACTTGAAGTGCAACAAAAAAGAAATCCTTGAACCATTGTGTATTTTATTGTCGCCATTCGCACCACATATCACCGAAGAACTTTGGAATCTAATGGGAAATAAAACAAGCATAAGCTTTGCATCATTCCCTGCCTTTGACGAAAGCGTACTTGTAGAAAATACATTCAAGTATCCAATCTCAATAAACGGCAAAATGAGAGCCAATATAGAAATTGCCTTAGGCATAAGCCAAGAAGAAGTAGAGAAAATCGTATTAGCCAACGCCGAAGTACAAAAATACATAGACGGAAAGCCGATAAAGAAAATCATCTTCGTACCAAAGAAGATTGTAAACGTAGTTGTGTAAAATCACACCTTTGACAACCAAAAACCAAAGCCCGAAATCAATAAAAGATTTTGGGCTTTGTTGTTATTTATTTGTGATTCTATGAAAATACACTATCTTTGCAGTTGAATTTAGAGTGTGATTATAAACTATGAGTTTAGAATTTCAAAGTAAATTAAACCAATTACTTGTTTTAGGAAAGAAAAATGGGTTATTTTTCTCTGATTGGTTAAAGAAAAAAGGTTATTCCGATCAACTAATAAGAAAGTATCGACAATCTGGTTGGTTATCTTCCTTAGATAAAGGCGTAATGTATCGCACAGGAGATAAATTATCTGCAATAGTATCCTTAGCTTGCTACAACGAACAATTAGAAAAAGAAGTTAGAATTGCAGCTCATTCTGCATTAGAACTTTTCGGATTTAATCATTATGTACCTATGGGAAAACCAATACTTATGATAGCTTGTTCTTGTTCAATAGTTCCTAAATGGATGTCAAAGGATTGTTTTGATAGAACATTTAAAGTGTTTAGCACAAAAATGATAGAAATTCCACAAACAAGTAATATAAATATAGAAGGTGTTAATTTGTTGGTTTCTTCTCCTGAACAGGCTTTTATGGAATGCTTACTTTTAGCCAAAGATCAATACAATTATATGGATTTGTATTATATAATGGAACAATTAACCTCTTTGCGTGCAGATGTTGTGCAGATATTGCTTGAAAACATAAAGAATCAGCGAGTAAAAAGGATATTTTTATACATGGCAGAAAAAGCAGGACATTATTGGTTTGACATGTTAGACATAAATAAAATAAACATAGGAACATCTAAACTACAATTGGTAAAAAATGGAATTTATGTAAACAAATATAAAATAACAATTCCCAAAGAATTGAACGATTATGAATGAAATATACAAAAGACAAGTAGCATTATTGATACGCATAATGCCTTTGGTTTATCAAATTAAAGATTTTGCTGTACATGGAGGAACAGCAATCAATCTATTTCATAAAAATATGCCTCGCTATTCGGTAGATATTGACTTAACATATATTCATATACAAGAGAGAGAAGAAAGTTTAAGAACGATAAAAGAACACCTTACAATACTAAAAAAGAATATAGAAAAGACTATACCTAATATAAAAGTGATTCCAAAATACGATATTTGGAAATTGCAATGTACACTCAATGGTGCAACAGTGAAAATAGAAGTAAATGGAACCAAAAGAGGCGTAATAGGAGAAATAGAAGAAAAAATGCTTTGTCAGAAAGCGCAACAAGAATTCTGTATGGCCTGTAAAGCACGCACCGTTTCCTATTCACAATTATATGGAGGCAAGATAACAGCCGCATTAAGCCGACAGCATCCAAGAGATTTATTTGATTGCAAGTATATGGAAATAAATACATTTAATGAAGTAAAAAATGGGTTTATGTTATGTTTACTCGGTAGTGATAAACCTATAATAGAATCCTTGCAACCAAACGATATAGATCAAAGTAAAGTCTTAGAAAATCAATTTAAAGGAATGTCAGATATTGAATTTACTTATGAAGATTACGAAAAAACAAGGAAAAAGTTGATAAACCAAGTAAACACATCATTGACAGAAACAGATAAAGCCTTTATTCTTTCATTTGAAGAAGGAAATCCAGATTGGAGTAAATGTAGTGCAGGAGATTTGAGTAATTATCCTTCAATTAAATGGAAATTACAAAATATTATTAACCTAAAAGAAACCAATCCTTTAAAATATAAACAAGGAATAGAAAAACTAACTCAATTTTTTTTAATGAAAAATAGGCAATAAACGCCTTTTTCTTAAAACTAAACTGCGAAATACTTCAAAAATTTTGGACTTTAAAATCCTAATCCGAAATTTTTGAAGTATTTTGCTTTGAGTAAAATCCACTAAATCAAGTATTTAATTTTTAAAGGCAAAGATTTCTTTAATTTTTTCTTTACTTTTTCAGATTTTTTCTTTGCTTTTTTGAGTTTTTTCTTTGTTTTTTCAAATTATTTCTTTGAAGTAGAATCATTACCACTAAGAGGTAATGCTATTACCATAGGAAAGTAATAGGATTACTATTGAAGAGTAATTTATTTTCTTCGCATTTTAGCAAAATAAAGCACGATTTCCGACCAATTTTCGTAAGAAATCAGAGCAAAATCTTTTAACAAATAAAATTTTGTAGTTATATAATAAATACATACTTTTGCAAGTAAGAATTTTAACAGAAGAATAAAATAAGTAAAACAAAGGAAAATTAAATAATTAGTAGAAATAATAAATATCAAACAGAATTTATTCATTAAATGAAAAGTATTAGGGCTTTATTTATTGGTATAATAATTTGTCTGTCGTTTGTATTTAATTCTTGTTCTGATTTTTTTTATTTTAACAAGGAATTTAAATGGCAGACAACAGATAATGATGTTTTATTTTGGGGAGTTGTAAAAGATACTACTTATACTTACGAATGGATTGGTGGTAATTGGAATTCTTTTGCTAATGGTAAAGGTGTTCTTCTTACATATAATTCGGATAATGACATAATACAAAGAGATTCTCTTGAAGCATATTACGGAGCGTTAAGAAAAAAAGATGTAAAAAAAGTTTCCGATGGAAAATATGTAGGGGAATTTGAAAAGAAAAAGATGCAAGGTTTCGGTGTTTTGGTAAAAAGTAACGAAATATTTGCGGGGAATTTTGCTAATAGCCAACCTAATGGTTATTTGGATTGGTATGTCGGTGGGAAATTGCGATACAAAGGAAATTGGTTGAATGGTTCTTTTGACGGAGAGGGTACTTTGTATAAGGAAAACAATGAAACGGTAACGGGAATTTGGAAGAATGGAAAGATTCACGAAAAGATGATGAAATTCTCCAATGAGGTTGGGGATTATTATGGATATATCAAAGACGGAAAACCCTCACGAAGAGGAATTTTGAAATACAAAGACGGAAGTGTTTATGACGGAGAGTGGAAAAATGGTAAATACGATGGAGAAGGTGTATTTTCTTGTTTAGAATATACATATAAAGGAAATTTTTTGAATAATTATCCAAATGGTAACGGAAGTATCTTGTTTTATGACTATTCTTCTTATGTAGGAAATTGGAAAGATGGTATGGCAAATGGACAAGGTGTTATGAAATTTTCTAATGGAGATGTGTATAATGGGGAATGGTTAAGCAATGAATTTAATGGCAATGGAACATACATGTTTTCAACAGGTGATATATATATAGGAGGATTTGCTAATGGTCTTCATAGTGGAGATGGAATGTATATGGGTAAGAATTTTTCATATTCTGGGGGTTGGGAAGAAGGTTGGATAAATGGTTTTGGAACGATTGAGTATGAAAATGGTGAAGTATATGAAGGAAATTTTGTAGAAAATCAAAAGTATGGTTACGGAAAATATTCTTTTAATTCTGGAAATGTTTATGAGGGAGAATTTGTAGATGATAAAATAAATGGATTAGGAACTTTTTATTTTTCAGATGGAAGTATTTATGAGGGAGAATTTGAAGATGGTAAAATTTGTGGAGATGGAACTTTCTATTGTGTTATCAATAATGATACAGTTGCAATAACTGCATTTTGGGATGGTAAAAATAATATTCCCTCTGAAGTTAGTATGCTATTTTCAAATGGGGATTTGTATGAGGGACCTTTGAAAAATGGTTGCCCAACACAAGATGGCGTTTGGAGTAATGTGAAAAATGGCAAGGTCATGAATGCATTAGAAAATGCAAATGATTGGTATAAAAAGCATAAAGAAACTATTAATAAAGTTGTAACATATACAAGTCTTGCATTAACAGCTGTTGCTATTTTAGCAACAGCTGTGGCTACAGGTGGTACTGCTACTCCTGCGATAATTGCAGTTGTTGGGAAAAGTGCTGCAGTTGCTACAACTGTGATTAATGTTGCAGATGCAGGATTAACAATTGCTTCTGCAACAATAGATGAGGATTATAAAACAGTAGGAACAGAAGTTGGAGTTAATGCTGCTTTTAGTTTAGTTCCGGTTGTTGGAAAGGGGTTAGGTGTCGTAGGTAAAAAAATAATAAAATCAAATGCATCGCGAAAATTAACCTCAAAACTTAGTGAAAGTGCAAAAAAGATAGCACAAAAAAAAGTTGTACAAACTGCAAAAAATGGAGCTAAGACTGTCGGTAAAACTATTGCTAATAGTGCTATAAAGATTTCAAAAACAAAGCCATTTAAGAAAGTTGTTACAATAGCAAAGGATAATACGGGTAAACTTACTAAAAAACTTAAAACAACAAGGGATTCTGCTTTGAAAAAACTTAGCAATAGTAAGTTAAATAAAAAGTTAGAAAAGAAAATCGCAAAAAAAGTAGCGTCAAAAGATGCAAAAATATTAGAGAAATATGCTACTAAACATAAACTTAGTAAAGAGAAACAAGAATTATTATTAAAAGAAATGAGTGATAATCCTGAATTGGCAAATTTAATTCGTCAAAATCCGGAACTTAATATTAAAAAATGGATAGATCTAAAAAAACCTGTAAATAGAAACAATGTTAAAAAGATAAATGGAAGATATCCAGTAAATAGTGAATACGCAGGTAAATCTTATTATTTTGAGCCATGTTTTAATGATAATTTATTAAAAAATAATAAAGAGATTGTAATAGATGGAGTAAAAACAAAAAGATATAAAATTATAGACGGAGGTGTAAATCAAAATGGTGTTAAAACCAAAACTTTACTAACGGATAATGATGAAATAATTGTTGAAGAATTAAGTGATGGTGGTTTGAAGGTAATTGAAACAAGAGCTGGTAAAGGTTTACAATATTATTCAAGAAAATATCCTAATGGAGTACCTTATACAAAGGAAGGATTTCCTGATTTTGTAAAAGCAGGAGCATGTAAAACAGATAAAAACGGAGAATTATTTGTTATGGAAGTTCCTAATGGATTTACAGAAAGAGCTAAGGATATAGATAAAGCAACAGCACTTGCTAAACAAAAATATGGAAAAGATTTTGATATGGAAGGGTATACTTGGCACCATCTACCTGGTCCACCAGATCAACTTGTTTTAGTTGATTATAATGTACATAAAATGGCTAAGCATTCTGGTGGAGTAAGTTTGAAAAAACAATTAAATAAATAATAAATATGGAAAAATTAAATGAAAATCAAACAAATTTAGAGAGTAAAAAAACAGAAAACTCTCAAATTGCAACTCAAAATGAGGAACAAGCAAAAAAAGATGCTAAACAAGCAAAGAAAAGAAAGAAAATAATTCTGTGGATTGCAATTGTCGCAATTCTTCTTATTGGCGGTGGCGGATTTTATTTGTATTATTCAAACAATTTAGACGGCTTTTTAGGAGTTGGTGCCGTTGATGATACAATGAACGTTTCTTTGGAAAATGTTACAGACCCTGCAACTAAATTAAAAATGGCTTGTGCAATAAATGCAACAGTTGATGGTGGCTTAGTTATTGAAGATATTAAATCTTTGAAAGAAGCTTTTGAAGCAAATAAAAACGCATTATTATCATCAAACAATAATGTTATTGAAATACCTACAATAGGTGTTAAATTTGCAATGGCTTCTGCTGATTTGTCTTCTGTTGAATTAGTTAAAGAATATGCCAACATATTTTTGCAAACAGATAAATCTGCAACTATTTTGATTGAGGGCTATGCTTGTAATATTGGTGATGAAAATAGTAATATGCTATTATCGGAAAATAGAGCAAACGCAGTGAAACAAATCCTTGTAAACAGCGGAATATCAGAAAAGAATATTGAAGTAAAATGGTATGGAGAAGCAAAATATAACGAACTCGGATACAAAACGAATGAAGAACATCGTAGAGTAAACGTTTCAATCAAACAAAAATAATCATAATTAAATCTATGTAAAATGGACTTTACTTCAAAATTATCATTATATGATATACTTACTCAGTTGATAAGCGGTTTCCTTATACTCGCATTGTTTATTCCTGAAAGTACATCTTTGCAAGAAAATTGGATATTCGTTATAATCTTTTCATATCTAATAGGTATCATTTATCATAGGTTTTTGGAATATATTAGACGTGTAATTGCTTGCATTTTGGAAGATAAAAAAGGTATAAGAAAACTCAAAACAATATTTATTCGTAATGCAAATGAAGCAATAAAAAAAGCAAAAGAAAAAATTTATAGAACCGAATATGATGCTATTAATGAAGAAGAAATAAAAGAAGAATATATTCGTACTTATTATTCTATTATGAATAAACCCTGTTATACAAATATTAGTACATTGGAAGCACAGGAAGCATTTTTAAGAAATATAACTTTGATATTATTAGCATATATTGTTGTGTTTTGTTGTGAATGTTCTTATTGTGAATGTTCTTGTTGTAATTGTTGCTGTAACCACGATTATTCGATAGGTGTTGAATATATTTTGTACTTAAAGAAATATATCAGTAATTGTTGTTGTTTTTGTTTTGGAGTTGTGTTATTTTTATTTAGTATTCTTTTTGCTCGTTATCATACACAAATGAAAGTTTATAAAGCGGTTTGGGAAGCAGGTAAATACTAATAATATTAATAAAATAAGCGGAATCTTAGTTGATTTCGCTTATTTCTTTTTCGTTTTCTTTGTTTTAAATTTCTTTTGTTTTGTTTAATGTTTTAATGTGTTTTGAAAAAAATATTATACCTTTGTAGGCGGAAATTGAAAACAAAGAAAATAATTAAGGAATTATGAAAAGACTATTTTTATTATTAGCATTTAGTTTGTGTACTCTCTCTTTTGTTAATGCACAAGAGAAAATAAAATTAAAAATCGTTTATAGTGAAAATATACAAGATACATTTTTTGATGTAAAGTTTGGTGCGAGTAAAAAAGAGGTAATAAAGGGATTTAAGAATCATGGTTTAGATTTTAGCAAAAAGCGTTCTACTGATGATATTCTTACGTTTTACCCTTCGGAAGCTAATTTTAGTTTTTGCGGAATAAGTTGGAAAAATCTTACTGCTTCTTTATCAAATGATAAGTTTTTTAGTCTTGGTTTTACTGCTTTGTATGCAGATGAAGAAACTGCTTTAAAAGATTTTGAATTGGTGTTATCGGAACTTTCTTCAAAGTATGAAATGAATGAATTACCTATTGAAGATTCAAATATTTATAAAAGTTATCTTGCATTTTCAGAAAAAGAAAACGGAGTTATGATTTCGCTTGAAAAAGGTGAAGGTAGAGAGGGAGAAGTTATATACTATATTAGTTTGGATTATGAGGATAAAACATTAGATAGGTAAGGTATTGTGAAAAGGCTTGTTGTTTTTGCTTTATTTGCGTTGTTTTCAACTTTTCTTTCGGCACAAAGTGTTGAGGATATTTGTTTTAGTGTGAATGAATACGCAAAAAATCTTCATTCGGCTTATTATGAGACAAGGGTGTCTTTGAATAATGGTGTGGATACTGTGTCTTATTTTCATAAGGTGAGTTTTAAGAAAAATAAATCTCGTAATAAAGTATTTGCAATGTTTAATGCTCAAATTTTTTCTTCAAATGAGTTGATAAAACAGGTGTTTTGTGATAATAATCGTTTTACTTTTGTGGATTTTTATGAGAATATTGCAGAGCAATACGAGAAGGAGGATTATGAAACTTTTGTAAATCAAATAAATTTTGAGGTTATTCCTGATTTTGTCTTTAATAAACCGATTTTTGATTTTAAAGCGATTGAAAAAGGTGATGTTAAAATAACGAGAGGTAATGATACGATAATTAATGGTTTTGAGGTGTTTCATCTTTATGAGGCTTTGCTGAAATTTGATACTGTTTCTTATTTGAAAGAGCATTATATAAGAAAGAAAGATTTTCTTCCGCTTGCTAAATATACTACTATATTTTTGCTTGATTTAGAAACGGCGGAAATTTCTGCTAAGAATTATTATGTGGAACTTACTCGTATTGATGAAAATGCGGCGTTTCTTGATGAGAGGTTTGTGTTTGATGATAGGAATACGGGAATAGATTTGAGACATAAAAGTCTTTCTGCTCTTAAAAGACAGTGGAACGAGCAGGAAATAAATCAAAGTACGTTTGCTTACCGCACTCCTGCATTGAATTTCAAGATTAGTGATACTTATGGGCGAGATTTTGAATTGAAACAAAATAAAGGTAAGGTTGTTGTTTTGGTTTTCTTTTATAATAATTGCTCTCCGTGTATTCCTATGTTAGATGATTTGCAGGAATTGAGTGAAATTTTCAAGGGTAAGGGGGTTGAGTTTGTTGCTTTAAATCCTGTGGATACTAAAATAAACAATGATGAAATGCAATCTTTTGTAAAGGCGCATAAGTTATCGTATTATGTTGCTCAAATACCTAAATATACTGTTGAGGAGATGTATTTGGTGCGTTATTTCCCAACAATTTTTATTATTGATAAGAAAGGTAAGGTGATTTTTTCTCATCAGGGGTATAATTCTTTGTTTAAAGATAAAATTTCAAGAATAATCAATCGTAAATTGTAGGATAAAGTTCTAAGATATTTGAGAGAAATCTGCTGTTTTGTGTTTCGAGGCAAGGTAGTCTCTTAGTGGTTTGTTTTCTCTTGCATTGAGCAAAGGATCGTGTGATATTATTTGAACTGCTAATTCTTTTGTTTGTGTCATCATAAGTTCGTCTTGTACAATATCGGCTATTTTCAAATCTAAAACGCCGCTTTGTTGTGTGCCTGCAATGTTTCCTGGGCCTCGGAGTTGTAAATCGGCTTGTGCGATCTCAAAACCGTTGTTTGTACTGCACATTGTGTTGATTCTAAATAAGCCTTCTTGTGATATATCGTCTTTTGTTCGGAGGATACAATAGCTTTGTTCTTGTCCTCTGCCGACTCTGCCGCGTAATTGATGGAGTTGAGCGAGTCCAAAGCGTTCTGCGTTTTCTATTATCATAACTGTTGCGTTCGGGACATCGACTCCAACTTCTATTACTGTTGTTGCGACCATTATATTGGTGATTCCTTCTTTGAATCTTTGCATTTCATAGTCTTTGTCTTCGGCTTTCATTTGTCCGTGAACGATACTGATTTGATATTTTGGTAAAGGAAATTCTCTGACTATGCTTTCGTATCCGTCCATTAGGTCTTTCAAATCCATTTTCTCACTTTCTTTAATTAAAGGATAAACAACATAGATCTGTCTTCCGATGTCAATTTGTTTTCTTATGAAGTTAAACAAAGTAAGTATGTCTCTGTCGAAAAGATGTAGGGTTTTTATAGGTTTTCTTCCTTTTGGTAATTCATCAATTACTGAACAATCTAAGTCGCCATATACACTCATTGCGAGTGTTCGCGGAATAGGGGTTGCTGTCATCACAAGAATATGAGGTGGAATATGGTTTTTGCTCCACATTTTTGAACGTTGTTCTACTCCAAAGCGGTGTTGTTCGTCTATGATTGCAAGTCCGAGGTTTTTAAACACGACATTGTTTTCTAAAATAGCGTGTGTGCCAACTAAGATATGGATTTCTCCTTCTGAAAGGGCTGAGAGTAAAATTTTTCTGTCTTTTTGTTTGCTGCTACCAGTCAATAGACAAACATTTATTGGCATATTTTTTAAGAAATTCTTTATGCTGTTGAAGTGTTGTTGAGCGAGAATTTCGGTAGGAGCGATAATTGAGGCTTGAAATCCGTTGTCTATTGCAATTAACATACATAATAAACCTACAAGTGTCTTTCCGCTTCCTACATCTCCTTGTAAAAGTCTATTCATTTGTGAACCTGTACGCATATCGTTACGGATTTCTTTCACAACTCTTTGTTGTGCATTTGTAAGAGTAAAAGGTAGATGATTTTTATAGAAATTAGTGAAATTTTCTCCTACAATTGAAAAGATAAATCCTTTGTTTTTTGAACGATTGATGTGTTTTTTTACTTGATTTTCGAGTTGCATAAAAAACAACTCTTCAAATTTTAAGCGTATTTTGGCTTTTGCAAGTGTTTGGTCATTCTTTGGAAAGTGTATTTCTCTTAATGCTCTTTCTCTTGTGAAGAGATTGTAGTGTTTTGTGATGTATTCGGGTAGGTTTTCTTCTATTCTGTTTACTGCAAGTGAGAGAATTTCTTGTGTGTATTTGGCTAAGTTTTTTGAACTCAAGAATGCGTTTTTCATTCTTTCGGTTGTGTTGTAGATAGGGAAGAATGTTTCTATTGAAGTGTGTCTGTGGGCAAGTAAAGTCTCAAATTCGGGGTGGGCAAAGTTGAAAATACCGTTGAAAATCGTAGGTTTGCCAAAGATTACATAGTCAATTCCTATTGCAAAACTTTCGTTAATCCATTTCAATCCTTGAAAAAATACGAGATCTATTGTTGCTGTGTCGTCTTTTATCGTGATAATTAATCTTTGTCCTTTGCCTTTTACAATATCTTTTTTGATTACTCTGCCGATAACTTGAATATAGGTGTCTTCGTTGGCAATATCTTTGATTTTTGTGAATTTGCTTTTGTCTATATAGCGAAAAGGAAAATGTTCCAACATATCTCCAAAAGTTGAAACATTGATTTCTTTTTTTAAAATGTTGGCTTTTTTCTCGGTTATCGAGTTTAGCAGTTCAATTGGCGTGTTTAAAAAATCTCTCATTTTTTATAGAAAAAGCAAAATTACGAAGAAAAAAATAAATCAAATAATTATTTCGTTAAAAAAGTGTTTTTCTATGAGTTTTTATGTGATTTATATTGTTAATTGAATAAAAAGGTGAAAAGTTTTTTGATTGAATAGGCTATTTCTGTTAAAAAAATGTATATATTTGCAACAATGTTTTAGAGATGTGAAAAATAATTTTTAGAAATGAAAAAAATAATACTATTTATTGCTGTTTTTTTGAGTGTTAATGTGCTTTTGGGACAAGAACAGTTTAGAGTAAATGGCTTAATTTATGAAGTAATTGGAGAAAATGAGGTTGAGGTAATCAAATGTATTAAGGATTTTACAGAAATTGAGATTCCTGCAACGATTACCAATAATAATAATATCACATACGATGTTACAAAGATAGGAATGAAGGCTTTCTTTGGTTTGACT
Organism: Bacteroidales bacterium; assembly: GCA_017559135.1. Classification (GTDB taxonomy): domain Bacteria; phylum Bacteroidota; class Bacteroidia; order Bacteroidales; family P3; genus Onthomorpha. The sequence continues at coordinate 194,826 of JAFYSZ010000001.1, forward strand.
CGTCTTAGTTCGGTTGTTATTCCGAATAGTGTGAAAGAAATTGGTAATTATTGTTTTGCAAGTTGTAGTGCATTGAGTTCGGTTGTTATTTCTGATAGTATAAAGCATATAAGTAGTGGAATGTTTAAAAATTGTATTGCTTTAACTGATGTTAATTTCCCTAATAATCTTGTTTCTATTCGTCATGGTGCTTTTTCGGGTTGTAAGAGTTTGAGTTTTATTGATCTTCCTGAGGGAATAAAAGAAATAGAGGACTATGCTTTTGCTTATTGTGAGAGTTTACGTTCGGTTTTTCTTCCAAAGTCTATTACTTTTTTAGGAGAATATGCTTTTTATGATAGTAAAGTAAAGTTAGATAAGATAATTGAAGAAGAATTTTTTGCGGAAGAGGACGAAAATAATGTGGCAAGTGAGGATTTTTATTTGATAAACAAGAATATTTACGTTAATAAAAATAATAGATTCGTAACTGATACTAATATTCCTTTGGTGTGGATTATGCCAAAGCACAAATCTGTTTTCGGTGCTGGACTTTTGTCTTTTGTTTTACCAGGTTGGGGACAACTTTACGCAACTGATTTTGATAAAGGTTGGGAATATGTTGCTTGGTCTTCGGTTGCTTTTCCTGGTGTGATGATAGGCTTGGAGGTTGCAAAGAATGGCGATTTTTCTAAATCAACAAAGGAAATGTTTTCTTATATTCAGATTTTAACTACTTGTATTCATTTGGTTGTTGGAGTGGCTTCTGCTCTTGATGCGGTAGAAATTGTTAAGAAAGTCAATATGCAAAATGGTTATATGTCGTTTTTTATAAACGATAATGTGTCTTTGGGCATTAAACCTGATGTTTCTTATAATAATTTCTTGAATCCAAATGGTGGTTCGGCTGTTTTGACAACAGGTTTGGGATTTTCTTTAAGTTTTTAGTTTATTTCTTTTTCCTTCTTTGGAATATTTCGGATACTGTTCCGAATTGTTTGCGGTAGAATAAACCAACGCCTTGTGTAAATGGCGAGATATTGTATTTTGTGAAGTCGTTGGCGTTTGAACGATTGAATACTCTTATGCGAAATGCGTCTGTCATTTTATATTCTACGTAAGCGTCTCCTATAATTGCATTAGTTTCTTGTGTGGTTGTTGTGATATTGTCGCCTGTTCCAAAACTTGAATTGACATTTATTGCCCAACGTCCGTAGTCTCTTGATAGATTTACATCAAATTGGTCGGATGTTGTTTCGTTTCCACGAGAGTAGTTCATATTTACATCTACTATTTTGATTACATCGCTAAGCATACCGCTGATTTGTCCAAAAGCTGCCTCGAAAGCTGAGGAAATTCCTGTTTCCATAACGGTATTTTCGTAGTTTCCTTCGGAAGAGTAGAATTGATGTAAGAAAAGAAGTGATACTGTTTGCTCTAACATCGCTTTTTCGTTGTTGCGATCTATATTCATAAAGAGTCGCTCAACTGTATTGTCGTCTGTGTTTGGTAGTCTTATGTCAAATAGGGGCTGAGGGTTTGTCATTTCTCCTGTAAGTTTGATAATAGAATGTACATCTACGGCTTTTGAGTATTCACTTCCTAAAATTGGCATAAGTGAAGCTTTGGTTTTGTAAATTGCTTGCAAATCTAATATTCCTTCTGCGGGTTCTCCTGTCCAAGTAAGTGTTCCTCCTTGTTCTATGTCAAAGGTTTTTGCCATCATATCCATTACAGACATCTTGAATTGTCCGTTGTCTATCTCAATTGTACCCATTAGACTTAGGGCGTCTTGACTATTGAGATATATTCTTAGGTTTCCATTGCCCCTTGCTGATAAATCCCCTTTTAATTGATTGAAATCCATCGGAATTATAAGTTGTGCATTTGGGTTTACTTCTAAATCTACTGTGATGTCGTAGCTTAAACTTTGATTTTCTTCTTCTATTATAGGTAGATCTATCGTTGTTGTTGTGTCTTTTATGATAATGTATTTTATAAAGGCATTTTCAGATGCTGACATCTTGCTTGATACAGGTACTGTAAGGTTTGTGCCTCTTTCTGTGCGTGCTACTACATTTATATCAAGGTGATTCAAATCTCCTTTAATGTCTGCTGAGGCTGACGCAAAGGCTGTACCGTAGTACATCTGATCGGAGTATTCGTCTGTGTCTAATATTTTTAGCTTGTCGGCTATTGCGTTTAGATTAAGTTCAAAATTAGTGAAATTAGTATGGCTTATATCTCCGTTAAGTTTTATATTGTTTTTTTGTTGGTCGGATAGGGTAAAGTTTTTGAATGAAAACACATTGTTGTTTAAGTATATTTTGTCGTTAAAGTGATAAGTGGTGTTGAGCATATCTATTTTGAAGTGCGCATTCTTTATTTCTATTGTGCCTTTTATGTCTGGTTGTGTGAAAGGTCCTTTGATTTTTAGGTTGTCTGCATATAATGTTCCGCCGAGATCGGAACTTAGATTGCTAAGGAATGGTTGTATTATTTTTAAATTGAGATTGTCGGTTGAAAGTGTTAGATCGAGATTGTCTTTTTTGCTTTTTGTGTTTATGAATCCTTTGATTGAAAGTGGAAGTATGTGCTTTTTGTCTTCGGTTTGGTATTGCATTTTTATGTTTGTGGCAAAAATGTCTTTGGTTAGAGAGTTGTTTATGTCAAATGTGGCTTTTCCGAGGTTTATATCGTTTACTGAAAAGTTATTTATCGCGAGATTTGAGGTTATGTTAAAGTCGCTTAATAGGTTTCTTAGTATTATTTTTTCATTTATTTCTCCTTTTATGTTCAAACCAAAGTTTTCTAAGATTGGATTGAAGATAGATAGGTCTAAATTCTTGAATGTAATATCAATTTTGTTATTTGGATTGTCGGAAATTTCACCATTGAGTGTGATTGTGCCTTTGTTTTGACGTAAAGAGAAGTTCATTAGTGTTAGGGCTTGGTTGTAGAAGTGTATAGTGTGATTTTCATTGAGTTCTATTTTGGAATCTGATAGGTTTATTGAAGAATTTTTGAAAAATCCTTGAATTCCATTTGTTGTGAAAAATCCTTTGAAGTTTAGATTGGTTGATAATTCGTCTATGTTAGGTGTTCCGGCGTGTAGTTTGAGGTCTATGTCGTTTTTTGTGATTGATAGATTGAGTGAGTTGGCACTTATGTTAAGCGAGTCGCTAAGTTTTATTTTTCCTACGCTGAGTTGGTTGTCAAGGGCTTGATTTTGTGTTTGAGAATGTAGGTTTATATTCTCAAAAGTATAGGTTTCGTAAATGAAATAGTCGGATTTTAAGTCTAATATTAAGTCTTGTTCAGGTGTTGTTGAGGCTGTGAGTATAGTTTGTGGTGCTATGTGCATTTTGAGTGCAAAAAGTTCGCTAAGCATTGCGAAATCTTTTATTTCTGTTTTGAGGTTTAGTTTGTTTTTTCTTTGAATTGATGTTGTATTTGTTTGGTTTGGTAGATAGTTTTGTGTAAGGGTTGTGAGTTCTTCAATAAGTGTAGGTATTTTGTATTGACCTTGTGCTACGAGCGAAAAAATATTTGAATTTATTGTTAGAATATTTGTTGTGCTGTCATTTTTTGTTCTTATGTTTAGGTAATCTATGTCATAATTTTTTGTGTCGGTTGTAATAATTGCGTTTCTTAGATCAATAAATGCTCGAAGAGAGTCAAGATTAAAGCAGTTTACTCGTGCAATTATATCGGTAGAAATTAGGGCTGTGGTGTCTGGGAATTGAAAGAAGTTCATTTTGTGAAGATTTACTTCGTTTAAATCTCCTCTTAGGGTTGTTGCCATATTGTTTTGTATATCTACTTCGCAATTTAGGTTAATCATTGCTGCATCATCAATAATATCTAATTGTGCATAAGCAATTCCCTCTTGCATTTGCCCTTCTATTTCAATGGTGTTGTAAATATTATTGTTAATATTGTAATTTGTAAGGGTGGAAGTAAGGTTGCATTCTAATTGTTCAAGATTTCCTACTTTGGCTTTTGCTTCAAGATTCAAACCTCCGCTTCCTAATATATTTGTTCCGAGAAATTGTCCGAGGTTTATTTGTTCTGAGGTGATTTTTGCTTGATAGGTTATGTTTTCTTGAGGATTTGCTCTTTGAGAACTTCCTATTAAATCAATTGTTCCTATATTGGTCTTGAAATTTGCAGTTGCTTGAAAATTATGTAGTAGTCCTTGGAAGTTTGCAGTTGCATTTATTTCTCCTAAGCGATCAAGTAGTTCTGGTAATTTTACATTTGATAGCATTTCTCCGAATTGTATTTGGTTGAAATCTTGTGAGGAGGTTTTTAATTCGGATAATTCTACATCAAAAACGGTTTCTTCAATATTTGGTAAGCCTTTTACACTTCCTTTTCCTTTTATATATGTATCGCCAGTCTTCATTTCAAGAAAAGAACACTTAGCATCGGCAACTGTTCCTTTGATAATTGCTCCGATTTCGCACTTTTGATCAAATCCTTTTAACATAGGAGCCCAATAGGTTGCATCTTTCATTCCTACTTTACTGCCTCTTTGTAGGAAAAGAAAGCAATCAGCTGAGTCTATAAAGTAAGAATATGTTTTCCAACTATCTGTTTTTATGCTTGCATATAGTCTTAGATCGGATTCTTCGGTTTTAACTCGCATACTTCTGCAAATAATTCCCTTTGGACTAACAGTAAATTTTCCTTTTAGGTTTTTTAGTGTAACGCCTGAGCGTTCTTTGGCTGAAAAACGTTTGATGTTTACGTTTATTGAGTCGTTTATTACAACAATATCATCAAACACTCCGTTGATTTGGCTGTATTGCATGTGATTTACTGCAACGCCAAATTTTGGTATTGGACTTGGGCTATCGTTTAGGTTAAGAGAAAAATTAACATTATTTAATTTACATCTATCTACTTTAATTACGTATGGGGCTTTGTCTTTTTCTTCTTTGGGTTTATCGCTTTTGAAATAATCTATTATAAAGGAAAGGTTGAGTTTGTGATTTTCTATCGTTAGATCGTAATTTACATCGTCAAGTCTTACGTATGAAAATTCTAATCCCTTGATAAATTCAAAATTTTTAAGACTTGCTTCTAAATATCCAATTGTTGCAATCGTGTCTTTTTGAGGGTTTTCAAGATATACGTCTTTTAATCCAACGGTTAGTAGAGGGCGTATCTCCAAACCCCCAATAGATACTTTGGCTTGCCATTCTTTTGAAAAATAATCAGAAACTTTTGCTGCTAAAAATGATTGTACTATTGTACTATTAAGAATTGCTATTAAAAGATAAAGGAATATAAAAATGCCTAAAAGTGTTTTTCCTAACACTTTTAGAGTGCAAAGAGTGATTCTTTTTGTTTTATTATTTTTCATTTAAAAAACTTCGTTGCAAATATACATCTTTTTTTACTACCTTTGCAATATAAAAATAATATTATGAAATATATTTTAGCAATAGAGTCTTCTTGCGATGATACTTCGTGTGCAATTATTGATAGTAACTTTTGTGTTTTATCAAACGTAATTGCTTCGCAAGAAGTTCATAAATCATACGGTGGAGTTGTACCAGAGCTTGCTTCGAGAGCTCATCAACAAAATATTATTCCTGTTGTGGATAAGGCTTTGAAGGATGCAAAAATCTCAAAGAAAGAATTATCAGCAGTAGCCTTTACAAGAGGTCCAGGACTTATGGGATCGCTTTTGGTAGGAGTGAGTTTTGCAAAAAGTTTTGCAAGAGCGTTAAATATTCCTCTTATAGATGTTAATCATTTAGAGGCTCATGTTTTGGCTCATTTTATAAAAGATACGCCTGAACAAAAGGTTCCGCAGTTTCCTTTTTTATGTTTGCTCGTTTCTGGTGGAAATACTCAAATTATTTTGCTTGAAAGTCCAAGAAAAATGAAAGTAATAGGACAGACAATTGACGATGCGGCAGGAGAAACAATAGATAAAGCAGCAAAAATTCTTTCTTTACCATATCCAGGAGGACCACATATTGATAGATTAGCAAAGGAGGGAAAGCCTGTTTTGGCATTTTCTCAAAGTAATATAAAGGATTATGATTATAGTTTCTCTGGTTTGAAGACGAGTATCCTTTATACGCTTAGAGATAAGTTGAAAGAAAATCCAAATTACATAGAAGAAAATCTTAAAGATATTGCATGTTCGGTTCAAAAGGCGGTTGTGGATTCTCTTCTTAAAAAATTTGAAAAGGCAATTAAGGATTTAAAAATAAAAACTATCGCTGTAGCAGGAGGAGTGAGTGCAAATTCAGAATTAAGAGCGAGATTACAACAATTAGGTGATAAGTATGGTTGTGAAGTCTTTATTCCAAAATTTTCTTATACCACAGATAATGCAGCAATGGTTGCAGTAGCAGGATTATTCAAATATATGGATAATGATTTTGCTGATTTGTCTTTAACAGCTTACGCAAGATAAAAGTTATGAGGCTTTTTATTGTTGGTTATATGCTGAGTGGTAAGAGTACTTTCGGCAAAAAATTGGCAAAACTTTTGAATTATACCTTTGTTGATACTGATAAATATATAGAAAACCTATATAAATTGAGTGTAGAGGATATATTTAATAAATATGGTGAAAAAGTATTTAGGGTTTTAGAGAAAAAAATTATAGAAGACTTGAAACAAATGGATAATATTGTGGTTTCAACAGGTGGAGGCTTCGTTTGTTTTAACGATAATATGAAATGGATAAAAGAAAATGGTGTTTCTATCTATCTAAAACTCACACCGGAAGCAATAATTTCAAGACATAAAGTTGCTAAACGCCCACGTCCTTTACTACAAAATAAAAATGATGAAGAATTGCTTGAATTTATCAGACAAACTCTTAGAGAAAGGGAGTTTTATTACCAACAATCTGATTTTATATTTGATGCTTTGAGTCTAAAACCCGAAGAAATAATCAAAATAATTTTATAAAGAGATTTTTTTTCTTTACTTTTGCAGTTTATTATTTAGAATTAACAAAATAATCGGCTATTATGTATAATACAAAATACATTTTCGTAACAGGAGGCGTTACTTCCTCATTAGGAAAGGGGATTATATCTTCTTCATTAGCTGTTTTGCTAAAATCAAGAGGCTACAAAGTAACAATACAAAAGTTAGATCCTTATATAAATATTGATCCGGGAACACTAAATCCATACGAACACGGAGAATGTTACGTAACCGAAGATGGGGCTGAAACAGATCTTGACTTAGGACACTATGAAAGATTTACAAATGTTAGAACTTCACAAGCAAATAACGTAACAACAGGAAGAATTTACCAAGCAGTAATTGAAAAAGAAAGAAAAGGTGATTACCTTGGAGGAACTGTTCAAGTGATTCCTCATATTACAGACGAGATTAAAAGAAGAGTTAAACTTTTAGGTGAAACGGGAGAATATGATTTTGTAATTACTGAAATAGGAGGAACAGTTGGAGATATAGAATCGTTACCTTTCTTAGAAAGTATAAGACAACTTAAATGGGAATTAGAAGGTAATGCAATAGTTATTCATTTAACATATATACCTTATCTTGCCGCTGCTGGCGAACTTAAAACAAAACCAACACAACACTCTGTTAAAGAAATGTTGCAACAAGGTATTCAACCAGATATTATAGTTTGTAGAACAGAACACGATTTAACAGAAAGCGTTAGAGATAAAATTTCTCTATTCTGCAATGTTGAAAGAGCAAGTGTTATAGAATCAAAAGACGCTTCTACAATTTATGAAGTGCCTTTTAATATGCTTAAAGAAGGTCTTGATACGCAAGTGTTAAAAAAGCTTGGGCTTACAGCAAAAGGCGAACCTAATTTAGAAAAATGGAAATCTTTCCTTTACAAACTTAAAAATCCTTTAACAGAAGTAACAATTGGTTTAGTAGGTAAGTATGTTGAATTAAAAGATGCTTACAAATCTATTTCCGAAGCCTTTATTCACGCAGGAGCTACAACACAATGCAATGTGAAACTTAAATGGATTCATTCAGAAAAGTTAGAAGAGAATGTAGATGCAGTAGAGGAACAACTAAAAGGTTTAAAAGGAATATTAGTTGCACCAGGTTTTGGCTCACGTGGAATAGAAGGAAAAATACTTGCAGTAAAATATGCAAGAGAAAATAATATTCCTTTCTTAGGTATTTGTCTTGGAATGCAATGTGCCGTAATAGAATTTGCAAGAAATGTACTTGGATTTAAAGATGCTCATTCTGTGGAAATGATGGGCTCAACAACTCACCCTGTTATTGATATGATGGAAACACAAAAGAATCTTACTAATATGGGTGGTACAATGCGTTTAGGAGCATACGAATGTAAATTAACAAAAGGAAGTAAAATTTTTGAGGCTTACGGAGAAGAATTTATAAAAGAAAGACATCGTCATCGTTATGAGTTCAATAGCGAATACTTATCGCAATTTGAAGCAGCAGGAATGCAAGCCACAGGAATAAATCCAAACTCTAACTTAGTAGAAGTGGTAGAAATACCATCACATCCTTACTTTGTTGGAGTGCAATATCACCCTGAATATCGCTCAACAGTAGAAGAACCAAGTCCTCTTTTCGTTTCGTTCGTTAAAGCAGCGAGTAAGACAAAATAAAACAAAGACTTATTTCTATAAAACTAAGAGTAACGATACTGATACCACAAATGTCAGTATCGTTATTATTATTCCCGATTTAAAAAACTCCCAAAAACCAATTTTTACACCAAATCTATCAGCCGATTCAATAACAATAATATTTGCCATTGCACCTATAATTGTTGCATTGCCAGCTAAGGTTGATGCAGAGGCCAAAGCAAGCCATAAAGTCTCACTATCTACCACATTCATCAAAGGTAACATCAATACTGTATAAGGAACGTTGCTTAAAATCTGACTTAATACAAGACTTATTGAGTGAATAGAAATCAATCCTGCGAAATTTTCCTCTAAACCAATATTTAAAATTCCATCTAATAAGCCTACTTTTTGCACAGCACCAACAACAATGAATAAAGAGGCGAAAAACAAAAGCAAAACCCAATCTACATCTTTTATAAGCTTCTCTGGTTTATGTTTTCCAAAGAGAATAATAAGACTTGCACCAGCTAAGGCAATTACAGCAATAGACATACCCAATAATTTGCCGAAAAAGAAAGCTAATACTACTAATCCAAATACAATAATAGAAGAATACATATCTTTAAAATTATAATTGTGAGTAGGAGTATAGATTAGAGGAGAAGAGTCTTTAAATTCTTTTTTGTAAATCAACCTTACAACCACAATACAAAGCACCATACCGATAAAAGATATAGGCATGAGTTTTAAAAGAAAATCTGTGTAACTTATTCCACTATTTAAACCAATCAACATATTTTGTGGATTACCAGTAATAGTCATTACGCTACCTATGTTAGAGGAAAGAATCTCTGCAATAAGATAAGGCAAAGGATTTATCCTTACTCTTTGACATATACTAATAATAATAGGTGTGAAAATCAAAACAACAGCATCGTTTACAAGGAAAGCCGAAGCAATACCGGTAATAAAAACCACTCCAATCAAGAGTTTTAGTCGTGAATTAGCGAATTGCAGAGTTTTTTCGGTAATTAAACCAAAGAAACCATCAAATTTCAAAGCCGCAACTACAATCATCATACCCAAAAGCAAGAAAATAGTATTGAAATCAATAAAACTAACAGCCTCTTCAAAGCTTACAACAGAAAAAGCAAGCATTGCCACAGCTCCAATAAAGGCAGCCGAAGGTCTATCAATATTTACTTTTGGTAAACGAGTAAAAATAATTCCTATATAAGTAATAACAAAAATTATAAGTGCGATTGTCTCTGTGTTCATCTTAAAAAATTTTCGCAAAATTACAGCTTTTTTGTTTGTTTTAAAAAAAAATAGTAATTTTGAAAACCGATTTACGAGAAAAAATATGAATAATTTTGTAGTTTCTGCCCGAAAATATAGACCAAGCGACTTTAATTCTGTTGTAGGTCAAAGTCATATAACAACAACACTTCAAAATGCTATAAAGAATAACCAATTAGCACAAGCCTTTCTTTTTTGTGGACCACGCGGAGTTGGAAAAACAACTTGTGCAAGAATACTTGCAAAAACTATAAACTGCACAAATATCTCCGAATCCTTTGAAGCCTGCAACGAATGCGAGAGTTGCAAATCATTTAACTCATCTGCCTCTTTTAATATAGTAGAATTAGACGCTGCCTCAAACAATTCGGTGGACGATATACGAAATCTTACAGACCAAGTAAAGATTCCTCCACAAAATGGTAAATATAAAGTATATATAATTGATGAGGTACATATGTTAAGCACCTCTGCGTTCAACGCATTCTTAAAAACGCTTGAAGAACCACCCGCTTATGCAAAATTTATCTTAGCAACAACTGAAAAACACAAGATTCCTGCAACAATAATCTCTCGTTGCCAAATTTTTGACTTCAAAAGAATCAACACAGACGACATTGCAAAACACTTAGAGTATATTGCACAAAAAGAAAACATTACCTACGACATAGAAGCTTTACACTTAATTGCACAAAAAGCAGACGGAGGACTAAGAGACGCCTTATCAATGTTTGATCAACTTGTTTCTTTTACCTCAGCCAATCTTTCTTACAAAAATATCATAGATAACCTTAATATATTAGACTATGATTATTATTTTAAACTAACAGATTATTTCTTAAATGGCAGATTAACCGAAAGCCTGCTTCTTTTTGACACAGTATTAAAGCAAGGTTTTGAAGGCAGTAGCTTTATCAACGGGTTGTCTGCACACTTGCGTAACTTATTAGTATGTAAAGACGCTCAATCTGTTCAACTATTAGACGCAAGTCCAAGTTTGCAATCAAGATACCTTACACAAGCCTCACAATCTCCGCAAAATTTCATACTCAAAGCCTTAGATTACGCAAATAGTTGTGCATTAGAATACAAAGAATCCTATAATAAAAGGTTATGTGTTGAACTTTGTTTGATGAAACTCTCCTATATCACAAACAAAGTAAATACAAATCCTCAACAAACAATAGTTCAAGTTGAGGAAACTAAAAAAAAAATGACCAACCAATAGAAAAACCTAAGGTAGAAACCAATTTAAATATATACAGTCCCTATTCAATTAAGGCAAACATAGGACTGATAGAAAAATTTAAACAACAAAACGCCTTAGAAGAAAAAAAACAAAAAGAATACAATGTAACCTCATTCTTAGAGGCCATAAAAATCTATTCCGAAGAATTAAAAAAATTAGATTCCACTGCATTTCCCGATGCACTCAACCTTTCTTTCATTCTAAGCACGGCAGAATTTTCGGTAAAAAGCGATGAATGGGTAGATATTATACTCTTGAACAGACAGGAAGAAAAATTAATACTCAGCAACAAAACAAACATTTTATCGTTTATAGAAAATAGAACAAAATGTAAGAAAATAAACTTAAATATCAAGGTAAAAGAATACGAACACAAACCAAAACTTTACGAACCGCGAGAAGTATTCAACTATATGAAAGAAAAAAATCCGAATTTAGCAGAATTAGCAAAAGTTTTGGGAGGAGAAATAAGCTATTAACATAAAAACAAATAAACTATGGGTGCAACTTTAATATTTTTAGGGATTTTGGTGTTTTCAGCCCACCTTTTTGCAATGATTTTTAGTAAGAAAAAAATTCCAGACGTATTATTGTTGTTAGGAATAGGTGTTTTAATAGGCCCAGTCTTGAAATTAGTTTCACCATCTGACTTTGGAGCAGTCGGAGGCGTATTTACAAGCATAACTTTGATAGTAATTCTTTTTGAAGGCGGTACGGGAATAAGCATAGGAGATCTAAAAAATTCTTGGAAACCAACAGCTATGCTTACTTTTACAGGATTTGTTGTAGCCGCTTTTGTTGTTGCAGGAGTATGTATGAGTTTCGGAATGGATTTTCTTGATAGCATAACAATAGGAGCAATACTTGGAGGTACATCTTCGGCAGTTGTCATTCCGCTTGCACAACATCTTCAATTATCTAATACAACAAAGACCTCTTTAATCCTCGAATCTGCAATTACAGACGTGCTTTGTATTGTTTTTGCTTTGGCTTTCATAGACGCAGCACGAATGGGTGCAAATCTTAACGTAGGAAAAATTGCAGGAAACGTCATTGCATCATTCGTTTTAGCGACTGTACTTGGTTTTGTATCGGCTATGATTTGGGCTTCATTGCTTCAAAAAATCCGTTCTTTAAGAAATTCAATGTTTCTAACGCCTGCATATCTTTTTATAATCTATGGTTTAGCAGAAGTCTTAGGATATAGCGGTGCGATAGCCTCTTTGGCCTTTGGAATCACGATTGCAAATATGGAATACTTCAATTTTAAATTTTTAGAGAAGTATCAAAAAGACAAAAACTTAAAACTAAACGACAGTGAAACATCTTTCGTAGGCGAAATAAGTTTTGTGTTAAAAACATTCTTTTTTGTCTATATCGGAATAAGTATTCCTTTCTCAGATTCAAAGTCTATTCTTATCGGAGGACTGATTACTATCGGATTGTTATTGAGTAGAATTATAATTGCCAAGTATTGCTCACCAAAAGGAGCGAATATTTTTGATAAAAGTACAATCGGGCTAATGATTCCAAAAGGATTAGCAGCCGCAGTCTTAGCATCTGTTCCCGAACAATTAGGAATGCCATCAGGAAGCGAAATAAAATACATTACTTTCTCGGTAGTATTATTTTCAATCTTGATTTGCTCAATAATGATTCTACTCATAGAGAAACAACCTAAGATGAACGTATTTTTTAGATTTGTTTTCCGCTCACACATCAAAAGAAAACCAAAAGAATCTAAACCTTTGGAAAACAATACAAAAGAATAACAAAAAAAAGTCTATGAAATAAAAAAATAAAACAAAGAAATAATTTTCTAAAACAAAGAAATAAAAAAATAAAACAAAGAAATATGAAAAGGGCTCTTATTACTGGAATCACAGGTCAAGATGGTAGTTTTTTAGCTGAGTTTTTAATTGAAAAAGGTTATGAAGTTCACGGAATAATTCGCCGAAGTTCTTCTTTTAATACTCAAAGAATAGAACATCTTTATTTGAAAGAATGGATAAAAGACCAAAAACAAGAACGTGCAATCAATCTTCATTACGGAGATATGACGGATTCTTCCTCTCTTATAAGGATTTTGCAACAAATTCAACCCGATGAGATTTATAATCTTGCGGCTCAAAGTCATGTAAAAGTGAGTTTTGATGTTCCGGAGTACACTGCCGAAACGGATGCAGTAGGAACGCTTAGACTTTTAGAAGCAATTAGAATTTTAGGCTTAGAAAAAAAGACGAAAATCTATCAAGCATCTACCTCAGAGCTTTATGGACTTGTTCAAGAAGTGCCACAAAAAGAAACAACTCCTTTTTATCCTCGTTCACCTTATGGAGTTGCAAAATTATATGGCTTTTGGATAACAAAAAATTATAGAGAAAGTTACGGAATGTTTGCAGTTAATGGAATTTTGTTTAATCACGAAAGCGAAAGAAGAGGAGAAACATTTGTAACTCGTAAAATCACACTTGCCGCAGCACGTATCGCAAAAGGATTGCAAGAAAAACTTTATTTAGGTAACCTTTCTGCTTTAAGAGATTGGGGATATGCAAAAGATTATGTGGAATGTATGTGGTTGATGCTACAATATGAAAAGCCGGAAGACTTTGTTGTTGCAACAGGTGAAGCACATAGCGTAAGAGAATTTTGTACTCTTGCTTTTAAGTACGCAGGAATAGAGTTGAAATGGGAAGGTGAGGGTGTGAATGAAAAAGGTATTGATGCGAAAACAGGAAAGATTTTGGTAGAAGTAGATGAAAAATATTTCCGTCCTGCAGAAGTAGAACAACTTCTTGGAGATGCTTCAAAGGCTCAAAGACTTTTAGGTTGGAATCCAAGAAAGACTTCTTTTGAAGACCTTGTTAAAATAATGGTTGAAAGCGATTTAAAAGCAATTAGTTAAATTAGAAAATGAATCTTGATTCTGAAATTTTTGTAGCAGGGCATAGAGGACTTGTAGGCTCTGCAATCTTGAAAAATCTTAAAGAAAAAGGTTATCATAACTTTGTTTTGCGTTCACATAACGAACTTGATCTTTGCAATCAAGCAGAGGTAGAAAAGTTTTTTGCAGAACAAAAACCCGAATACGTATTTTTAGCAGCTGCTTTCGTTGGAGGAATTATGGCAAACTCTAAATACAGAGCCGATTTCATTTATAACAATCTGCAAATCCAAAATAACGTAATTCATTTCTCTTATAAATATGGTGTAAAGAAACTTTTGTTTCTTGGAAGTACTTGTATTTATCCTCGAGATGCACATCAACCGATGCAAGAGAGTGCTTTATTAACCAATGAGTTAGAATATACAAATGAACCTTATGCTTTGGCAAAAATTGCTGGCTTAAAAATGTGCGAAAGTTATAATTTGCAGTATGGAACCAACTTTATTGCTGTTATGCCTACTAATCTTTACGGGCCAAATGATAATTTTAATTTAGAAACTTCTCATGTTATGCCTGCTTTAATAAGAAAAGCACATCTTGGAAAATGCTTACAAAATAATGATTGGCAGTCTTTGAGGAATGATTTAAACACTCGTCCAATAGAGGGAGTGAATGGAGAAAGCAATCAAGAGGAAATAGAGAATATATTATCAAAGTATGGAATAAAATCAAAAGAAAATTCTGTTGAAATAGAACTATGGGGAAGTGGAACGCCGTTAAGAGAATTTCTTTGGAGTGAAGATATGGCAGATGCTTGTGTTTTCTTAATGGAAAAGGTGGATTTTAAAGATACTTTTGCAAAAGGGGAGAAGGAAATAAAGAATTGTCATATCAATATAGGAAGTCAAAAAGAAATTAGCATAAGAGATTTGTTTGCAATGGTGTGTGAAACTGTTGGATACACATCTGAGATTGTTTACAACATCGATAAACCCGATGGAACAATGAGAAAACTTACCGATTGTACGAAATTACATTCCCTTGGTTGGAAACATAAAATAGAGTTGCCACAAGGAGTGCGACAACTCTATGAATGGTATTTGAAAAGTCTTAAATAAATAACTTGAATTATAAAATAGAAAAAGTAATGCTTGACGAAACAAACAACGAATTAACACCTAATAATAAAATTACGGAATCGGACGCGGTATCTCATCAAGAAATGATAGATGTAATGAGCAATTTTTTTGATGATGGTAAGCCTCAGGTTGGTATTTTTTGGTTAGATTATGTTCATAATACACTATTTGGTGTCCAAAAAGACGATGCGGAAAAATATATTGACGAAAAAAAAGTCAATACCTTACCTAAATTACATAGAACCTATTGGCACAAACAGCATCACCGAGCAGTAGCAAAAGGAGATGTTAATTCAATATTTTATGTTGAAAAAAATTATACCTTAATTCCAAGAGGTAGAGTTTTTGTTCGTAAAGACGGAAGTATATATGTTGCTGTGGGGACATGGATAAATGGAGAAATTAACGGTAAACAAGTAGTAAATCAACAAGCTGTTAGAGAGGCAATAGCAGATGAGTTCAATCTTCCAGACGATTTCGAAATTGTTATAGACGAACACTGGAATATTGGACGCGGTTGGTCAGAAGATAAATTTTAGCTTTAAATAGCAACATTAAAGTCTCTCAATGCGTCATTGAGGGACGTTTTTTTATCAGTTGATTCTTTTCTTTTGCCTATGATTAAGGCACAATTTACGTTATATTCGCCTGCTGGGAATTTTTTTGTGTAACTTCCTGGAATTACAACTGAGTTTTCTGGGACTATTCCTTTGTATTCAATAGGTTCTTCGCCTGATACGTCAATTATTTTGGTGGATTGTGTGATTACTGTGTTGGCTCCAAGTACTGCTCCTTGTTTTATGATTGCTCCTTCTACGACTATGCAACGTGAGCCTATGAAACAATTATCTTCTATAATGACAGGATTTGCTCCAACAGGCTCTAAGACTCCGCCGATGCCAACTCCTCCTGCTAAATGTACGTTTTTGCCGATTTGTGCACAGCTTCCGACTGTTGCCCAAGTGTCTACCATTGTTCCTTCATCAACGTATGCTCCGATATTAACGAAACTTGGCATCATTATGCAGCCTTTTGCCAAGAAACTACCATATCGTGCAACTGCCGGAGGGACACATCTTATTTGAAGTTCGTTATAGTTTTGTTTTGTTGGTATTTTGTCCCAGAATTTCAAGTCTTCGGCTTGCATATCTTTTGTTTCGCAAAGTGGAAAGTACATTATAATGGCTTTTTTTACCCATTGGTTTACTTTCCATTCGTTTTCTGTTTTTTCAGCTACACGAATTTCACCTTTATCAAGCAATTCTATGATTTTAAATATTGCTTTTTTTGTGTTTTCTTCTTTTAATAACTCACGATTGAGCCAAGCATTTTCTATTATCTCTTTATACATATTTATATGTCTTTGTTATTTGTTGGCAAAATTATGAAAAAAAATCCTATTTTAGTTTTAAACAGTTTTGTAATGTTGTTTTAGTTTGATTTTCAGAATGTAAAATATTTTTTTAACAATGAAATGTTTTGATTTTTATTCTTTTTTTTGTAGAAAATGTTTGTTGTTTTGTTGAATGTTACTATATTTGCAAAACAATGTTAAGAAAAGTAATTATAAATTAAAATTTAACAACATGAAAAAAATTATTCTTTCAGTCCTTGCATTAGGACTATCAATGGGCTTAATGGCTCAAAAAAATTACACAGGAGCTGAGGCTGTTAAAGGTCAATTAAAAAATTCTCCTAAAACAAACGGATTAATTTATCCTGAATCTTTCCAAGATTGTGGAAGCATTGACAATCCAGTTGCTTATTTCGGTATAGATCAATCAACAGGAGAATCACAATTATACTTGGGTCTAACTGGAACAAATAATTATGGTGATTTGGGTTATGCTCAAGAATATAGTGGAAATTATCAAGTTACAGGTATTGCAGCTGTTTTAACAAATTTGCCATTAGATGAAGGTGCAACAATAGATGATATGGCTGCTGGAATCGTAAGTATGAGTGGAGAAGAATTAGCATTAGTTGAATTTACAACTGCTGATATTCCTCAAACAGATCTTAACAGTGAAGAAGGTTTTGCTTTTGATTTAGTAGAATTTAATTTCTCTGCACCAGTTTCTGCAAATAATTTCTTAGCAGCTATTTATGTTCCTGCATTAACTGTTGTTGATGGTTACCTTGGAGGAAATATTGCTATCGTTGCATCAACTGAAATGGATTGTGGTTCAGGAGCAATGTCTTACTCTTATTCTATAGTATCAGAAGCTGGTGATTACGGTTGGATAACATTAAATGAAGCATGGGGTGGTGTTGAATTAGACTGTATGATCTTCCCTAAGGTTTCTGGAACTGGCTTAACAGAAGCTGATGTTGAAACATTATCTTACATTTTCCCTAACCCTGCAAAAGATGAAGTTATGGTAGCTTCTTCTTTAACAATGGAAAGAGTTGAAATCGTTAATATGTTAGGTCAAGTTGTTTTTGCAGCTGACGTAAACGCTAACTCAGTAAAAGTAAACACTGCTGAAATGGGTGCAGGTAACTACTTAGTTAAAATGTACACAGAAGCAGGAATGGCAACTAAAAAATTAGTAGTTGAATAATAACGAAATAATTTAGTTAATTGCAGAACTAAGTCGATTAGGCTTAGTTCTGTTTTTTTGTTTAATAAAAATTTAAAAATCAAATGAAGAAATTATCAGTTTTAATGCTTTCGTTAGTTATGACTTTCGGAGCAATGGCTCAAAACTTCACTTTCCAAAAAGGGGAAAAGACTTTTGAGCAAAAAGCAATTGAGTACGCAAAGCAAAAAAGAAGTGGCGTACATACTCAAACACCAAAAACAAATCCTGCTGTTGCAATAACAATTAACGATATTCAAGCAGGAACTGTAAATGCAACTTTTACTCCTTCTGAAAACGTAGTTAAATATTATTTTTGTGGTACAGAAACAGGAATGATAGAAGATTTAGTAGAATTTTACGAAATGTTCGGAATGTCAATGACTGTTGCAGAATACATAACTTACGTTGCACAAGATTCTTCTAATGTTGAAATGACAGTAGATGTAGAAGGATTTACTCCAAATACTGCTTCTTCAATTTATGTTGCAGCTTTGTTAAACGATGGTACATACGAAGTAATCACTTCTGACTTTACAACACTTTCTCTTGGAGGTTCAGGAGATGCTACTTTGACAATAAATGTATATGATGTAGCACAAACTTCTGCTTTCATTTCAATAACTCCAAATGATCAATCAGCACATTACGGATTGGTGCTTACAACACAAGCAGAGTTAGATGGAATAGGTTTTACTACTGATTCTTTGATAGCATACTTTAACGGAACAGAATATCAAAAGTATTATTATGAACTTGATGAAGAAATGCCAGGCTTAGATCCTTCAACTGAATATTTAGTTTATGCAATGGCATTCAACGCTGACGGAGTTGCAAGTGAACTTTATGAAGTTAGCTTTACAACTACTTACTATGGTGGAGAAGGTGTTGCAGAAGTTGCAATGACTGCTACAAATCCAACTGCTAATAGTTTCGATATTTCATTTGTTCCTAACGATCAAACAAATTACTACTACTATCTAATTGCAGATCAATCATTCTATACTGATTTAGGTTTAGAAACAACAGCTGATATTGCTGCTTGGGCACAAGCTAATCAACAAAAAAATTACGGAGAATTAGAAGGAACAGTTGGCGATTTAGTAATGGGAACAGAATATATTTGTTATGCTATTCCTTTCAATGCAAACAACGAATTAGGAACAGTAGCTCAAACAACAATAACTACACTTTCTCTTGGTGGAACAGGAGTTGCAGAAGTTGAAATCATAGTTGGCGAAGTTGCAGAAACAAGTTTTGAAGTTGCTTTTGAAATGAACGAAGAAACTGCTTACTATTACTATCTAATAGCAGAAGAAACTATTTTAGAACAATATGGTTTAACAACACAAGATGCTATTTTAGATTATTTTGCACAAAACGGAGAAGCATCATACGAAGATTTAGGTGGTACAATTGCTGATTGTGTTGAAGGAACTATAATGAAAGTATTTACATTCCCTTACAATGCAAACAATACATTAGGAACAGTAAATACAGTTGATATTTTAATGGGCGAAGGAGTTGTAGGATTAAACGATGTTATGACAAACGTTGAAGCAAATCTTTATCCAAACCCTGCAAATCAATATTTCAATGTTTCATCTCTTTCAATCATAGACAGAGTTCAAATATCTAACGTATTAGGACAAGTTGTTATGACAAAAGAAATAGGTGCTAACGGAGCAAACATCAATATTGAAAACCTTGAAGCAGGAAATTATTTCGTTACAATTTACACTAACCAAGGTGTAGCAACAAAGAAATTATTAGTTAAATAGTACTTTGAAAAAAGTCTATGCTTTAAAAAAATAAATCAAAGAAAAAATTATTTTTTTCTTTGATTTATTTTTTTATTTCTTTGATTTATTTTTCCTATCTTTGCAAAGTAATAATTTAACATAAGTAAGCAAAGAATGGAAACTAAATTACAATCACTTATATCAAAAGCTTTCAAAGATTTATTTAATTGTGAAGTAGAAGAAAGCACAATTTCTTTAACCGCAACTAAGAAAGAATTTAAAGGAGATTTTACTTTGGTTGTTTTTCCTTTTTTACAAAAATGTGGAGAAAAGAATCCTGTGGCATTAGCTCAAAAAATAGGGGAATATGTGGTAGAAAAATCCGAAGAAATAGAAGGATTTAACGTAATAAAAGGCTTTTTGAATTTTGAAATATCACCAAAATATTGGTTGAAGTTCTTAAATGATAACTATCAAAATACAAATTATGGTTATCAACCAAAGAAAGATGACAAAACAATAGTAATAGAATATTCTTCACCAAACACAAATAAACCTCTTCACTTAGGTCATATTAGAAATAACTTACTTGGTTGGTCTGTTGCTCAGATTTTGAAAGCAAATGGATACGATGTGAAAAAAGTAAACTTGGTTAATGACCGTGGAATACACATTTGTAAATCTATGCTTGCGTGGCAAAAATTTTCTGCGGGAGAAACACCTGAAAAAAGCGGAATGAAAGGCGATCATTTAGTAGGAAAATATTACGTAGAGTTTGATAAAGCCTATAAAGCAGAGATTGCCGATTTGGTTTCAAAGGGTGTGGAAAAGGAAGAAGCAGAAAAAACTGCTCCAATCTTGCTTGAAGCACAGGCAATGTTGAAAAAATGGGAGGAAAAAGACGAAGAAGTTTTGAATCTTTGGAGAACAATGAACGGTTGGGTGTATGAGGGATTTGATGCTACATATAAACAACTCGGAGTGGACTTTGACAAAGTTTATTACGAATCAGAAACCTTCCTTTTAGGAAAAGATTTAGTTCAACAAGGCTTAGAAAAAGGCGTTTTCTATAAAAGAGAAGACGGATCGGTTTGGATAGACCTTACAACAGATGGATTAGATGAAAAACTCTTACTAAGAAAAGACGGAACATCTGTTTATATGACACAAGACTTAGGAACAGCATGTTTGCGTCATAATGACTTTGATTCAGATAGACTTATCTATGTAGTAGGTAACGAACAAAACTATCATTTTGCTGTTTTGAAACTTGTTTTGCAAAAATTAGGAATGCAATGGTCAGACAATCTATATCATCTCTCATACGGAATGGTAGAATTGCCTAACGGAAAGATGAAATCAAGAGAAGGAACAGTTGTAGATGCTGATGATTTGATGCAACAAATGGTAGAAACTGCTAAAAATCAAACCTTAGAACACGGAAAGACAGAAGGATTTAGCGAAGAACAAGCCTTAGAACTTTATAATCAACTTTCATTGGGAGCATTAAAGTATTTTATTTTGAAAGTTGATCCAAAAAAGAATATGTTGTTTAATCCTGAGGAATCAATCGACTTTAATGGAAACACAGGTCCTTTCATTCAATACACTCATGCAAGAGCTTGCTCGATTATTCGTAAGAGTGGAAGTAGCGAATTGAAATTAGAAGGAGATATAACCTTTAATGAAAAAGAATTAGAGGTAATAAAAACCTTACATTCATTCTCAGCCGTTGTTCAACAAGCAGGAAAAACCTATTCTCCTGCACTAATTGCGAACTATGTTTACGAATTAGCAAAGAACTTCAATACATTCTATCAAGATACGCCGATTTTGAAAGAAGAAGACGAAAAATTGAAAAATATGCGTTTGTGTCTAACATATTTCACTGCAAATACAATAAAAATTGCAATGAGTTTGTTAGGTATACAAGTGCCAGAAAGAATGTAAAAACGAAAAAAAATTTTGCAGTGGAAGGTGTAATAACTCAAACCGAAGAGAAAAAATCTCTAATTGACCAATCAGAAGGAGGAAATGAACTTCTTGTTTTTAACGATGACGTACATACTTTTGATTATGTAATAGATTGTTTGCAGAAAATATGCAAATTAACAAAGGAACAAGCAGTTACTTGTACCAATATTATACATTACAAAGGTCTTTGCATAGTTAAACACGGCTCGCTTGATACTTTGAAACCTATGTGTGTGGAGTTAGAGAAAAAAGGATTGAGTTGTGAAATTAGATAAACAATAAAAAAAATAAGAAGTTATGGATTTATTTGTAATTTTATTGCTTTTATTAGGAGGTTTGACTCTTGTAGTGCTTGAACTCTTAGCCGTGCCGGGCACAACTATTGTAGGACTTAGCGGATTAGGACTTTTGATTTACGGAAACTATGAAGTCTTTCAAGAATTTGGCGAAGTTTGGGGCTATACCTCTATTTTAATTTGCTCAGTTATATGTATATGTTTGTTAATATATTCTTTGAGAGCAAAAACTTGGAAACGTTTTTCGTTAAACACTTCAATAGATTCAAAAGTCAATGTTGTAGATGAAAAAATCAAAATAGGGGATAAGGGAGTTGCTATCACACGCTTAGCACCTGTTGGAATGGCAGAATTTAATGGCGAAAGAATAGAGGTTTACTCTTCTACAACTTTTATAGATGCTAATACATCTTTGGAAATTGAAGCAATTGAAGGTAATAGAGTTAGAGTAAAAGTAATAAATAATTAAAATCAAAAAACTATGAACACAATTATTTTCGGGATTATACTCGTTGTAGTATTCCTAATTGTATTTCTTTATTTGGTTCCAATCAATCAATGGTTCCAATGTGTGCTTAATGGAGTTAAAATATCAATTGTGCAATTGATATTTATGCGTTGGAGAAAAGTTCCGCCAGCAGTTATTGTTAATGCAATGATTAACTCAAAGAAAGCAGGATTAAATTTGAGTGCAGATTTGTTAGAGGCTCACTATTTAGCAGGAGGACACGTTAGAAGTGTGGTTAATGCTTTGATTTCTGCTGATAAAGCGAATATGTCTTTGGATTTCAAAACAGCAACAGCGATTGACCTTGCAGGAAGAGATGTTTTAGAAGCAGTTCAAATGTCTGTAAATCCAAAAGTCTTAGACACTCCGGCTGTAACAGCCGTTGCAAGTAATGGTATTCAATTGATTGTTAAAGCGAGAGTTACAGTTAGAGCAAATATTCGTCAATTAGTAGGAGGTGCAGGAGAAGAAACTGTTCTTGCACGTGTTGGAGAAGGAATTGTAACTGCAATTGGTTCGGCAAAAAATCATGCAGAAGTGTTAGAAAACCCTGATTCAATTTCAAAACTTGTGCTTTCAAAAGGCTTAGATACAGGAACAGCGTTTGAAATCCTTTCAATCGATATAGCAGATATTGATGTAGGAAAAAATATCGGTGCTCAACTTCAAATGGATCAAGCATACGCCGATAAAAATATTGCACAAGCAAGAGCAGAAGAAAGACGTGCAATGGCGATTGCAGTAGAACAAGAAATGAAAGCAAAAGCCCAAGAAATGAAAGCAAAAGTTATTGAAGCAGAAGCAGAAGTTCCTTTGGCAATGTCGGAAGCTTTCAAAAAAGGTTACTTAGGTATTATGGATTATTACAGAATGCAAAATATAAAAGCCGATACCGAAATGCGTGAAAGCATATCAAAGCCAGCAGGTCTTACAGAGACAAAAGAAAGTAAATGATTGTTGCAAAAGGAATAAAGGTTAATAATCTAAAAAATATAGATGTAAATATACCAACAAATAAATTGGTAGTTATTACAGGCGTTTCTGGAAGTGGAAAAACATCTTTGGCTTTCGATACGCTGTTTGCAGAGGGGCAAAGACGTTATGTTGAAAGTCTTTCTTCGTATGCAAGAGGTTTTTTAGGAAGAATGAACAAGCCCGAAGTTGAAAAAATTTCGGGCTTGTCGCCTGCAATCGCTGTTGAACAAAGAGTAATGAATAGAAACCCTCGTTCAACAGTTGGAACAACAACAGAAATTTACGAATACATTAAATTGCTTT
This sequence comes from Bacteroidales bacterium, assembly GCA_017559135.1. Lineage (GTDB taxonomy): Bacteria > Bacteroidota > Bacteroidia > Bacteroidales > P3 > Onthomorpha. The sequence continues at coordinate 218,338 of JAFYSZ010000001.1, forward strand.
TTGCAAGAATAGGAAAAACTTATTCTCCTATCTCAAATCAAGAAGTAAAGCGTCATAGCGTTCAAAATGTTGTAGAAGAGGTTTTTGAAAACATTAAAAACAAAGAAAGAATCCTTGTTGTATCTCCTTTACAACTTAAAACAGATGAAAATCTTAAAGAAAAATTAGAACTTTTAGTTCAATTAGGTTACGTAAGAATAATAATAGATAATCAAATTCACAGAATTGAAGACGTTTTAGAAGAAGAAAGAAAGGATTTGAAAGAGATAAATCTTTTAATTGACCGTTTGACAATAGAAAAAGATAATGAAGAAGTTCAAATGCGTCTTTCCGATTCTGTACATACTGCTTTTAATGAGTCAGATGGCTTTTGTGATATTGTAGATGCTGAGGGAAAAATTTATCACTACTCAAATCGTTTTGAAGCGGACGGAATAACTTTTGTAAAGCCTTCTGCAAACTTTTTTTCCTTTAATAACCCGTATGGAGCCTGCAAAACCTGCTCGGGATCGGGGCAAATAGAAGGAATTTCCGAAGATTTAGTAATCACACGCCCTGATTTATCGGTTTATGAAGGTGTTGTAAACTGTTGGAAAGGGGAGGTGATGAAAAAATTTTATAAGGATTTTATCAATAAAGCATTTGAAAAATTCCCTATTCATAAGCCTTATAATCAACTCAACGAACAACAAAAAGATTTTCTTTGGAATAGCAAAGGAAAAATCATAGGAATAAATGAGTTTTTTGAGTATGTAAAATCAGAAAGTTATAAAATACAATATAGAGTCTTGCTTTCTCGCTATACAGGTCGCACAACTTGTCATGATTGCAAAGGAACAAGACTTAGAAAAGATGCTTCGTATGTGAAAATAGCAGGAAAGTCAATCATAGACTTGATGTTATTGCCGGTAGATGAACTCTTAGAATTTTTTGTTAATCTAAAACTCACCGAATACGAAGAAAAAGTTTCGCAACGTCTTCTTATAGAAATTAAAACCCGCTTAAACTATCTTATAGAAGTAGGTTTAGGTTATTTAACCCTTAATAGACAAAGTTCAACCCTTTCGGGAGGCGAGAGTCAGCGTATTTCGCTCGCAACTTCCTTAGGAAGTCCGCTTGTAGGCAGTATGTATATTTTAGATGAGCCTACAATAGGTTTGCATACTTGCGATACGCAAAGATTGATTGGTGTTTTGCTGAAATTAAGAGACTTAGGTAATACAGTAATTGTTGTAGAACACGATGAGGAAGTAATAAAAGCAGCGGATTATATAGTAGATATTGGTCCGTTTGCAGGACAAAAGGGAGGAGAAGTGGTGTTTAGTGGGGAGTATAGCAAGATGTTAGAAAGAGCTTCTACACTTACTTCTCAATTTATAAAAGGAGAGCGTACAATTCCTTTACCTGAGTCGGTTAGAAAATGGAAAGAGTTTATTCAAATTGATAATATAACTGAAAATAATCTTAAAGGAGTTAGTTTAAAACTTCCTTTGAAAGTAAAAACCGTTATTTGCGGAGTTTCAGGCTCTGGAAAAACAACGCTTGTTCGCAAAGCCTTATTGCCAAACATTCAAGGTCATCTTGGATTGTCTATGGATTGTGTGCCAAAGAGTTCTCCGATTACAGGCTCTTTGAATTTACTTGAAGCAGTTGAGATGGTAGATCAAAATCCTATTGGTCGCTCTTCGCGATCTAATCCCGCAACTTATCTTGGTGCTTTTGACGAAATCCGAACCTTATTTTCGGAACAACCTCTTGCAAAAAAACGTGGATTAAAGCCTGGTTATTTTTCTTTTAACACCGAAGGCGGTCGCTGTGAGGAGTGTAAAGGAGAGGGAAGTGTTACAATCTCAATGCAATTTATGGCAGACGTTGTCTTAGAGTGCGAACACTGTAAAGGAAAACGTTATAAAGAAGAAGCACTTGAAGTAAAATATCGTGAAAAAAGCATTTTTGATGTTTTAGATATGACAATAGATGAGGCTTACGAGTTTTTCTCAGAAGATAGCAATAATTTATGTAGGAGGATTTCTCAAAAAATCTATTCACTCATAAAGGTAGGGTTAGGATACTTAAAATTAGGACAAAGTTCCGCTACTTTATCGGGTGGAGAGGCTCAAAGAATAAAATTAGCTTACTTTTTATCAAAAGGAAATACTGAAAAAAAGACTGTTTTCATTTTTGACGAACCTTCAACAGGCTTACATTTTTATGATATTCTAAAACTTAATCAATCCTTTGACGAATTGGTTAATTTAGGGCATAGTGTCGTAATCATAGAACATAATTTAGATATAATAAAAACAGCAGATTGGCTGATAGAATTAGGTCCAGAAGGTGGAAAAAAAGGAGGGAATATCATCTTTGAAGGAAAACCGCAATCCTTAATCAAAGAAGATACCCCCACTTCTAAGTATTTGAAAGATAAATTTTAGACTTAATATTTTTGAATATCGATTAACCTAACGCCATCTAACCACACAGCAACACAACCTACCATTTTATTTTCGCCTTTTACCTTTACAGGTTGCAAAGTTACTGCATCAACAATCTCAAAATACTCCAAAGTAAATTCTTTCCTCATTTTAAATTCTCCTTCTACATATCCTTTTACTTGCGAAACAGAAAGAGTTTTCATCAATGAAGCAGATTTTAAAAGAATTTCATGAATTTTTGGTGCAATTTGGCGAGCCTCAGGCGATAAACGTCTGTTTCGAGAACTTGTTGCTAAGCCATCTTCATCTCTATAAATAGGACATTCCACTATTTCAATAGGAATAGAAAATTGTTTAACTAAATCTTTTACTATTGCAACTTGTTGATAGTCTTTTTCACCGAAATATGCTCTGTCTGCTTTTGACCAATTGAATAATTTATGAACAATAGTTGCTACTCCGTTGAAATGTCCAGGGCGTTGTGGACCTTCCAAAACGCTTTCTAAACTTCCAAAATTGTAAGTAAATTCTGGCGTTTCTTTATAAACTTCTTCCGCACTTGGAGCAAAGACAAAATCACAATTTACACTCTCTAATGAAGCCAAATCGCCCTCTAAGTCTCTTGGATAAGTCTCTAAATCTTCTTTGTTGTTGAATTGAATAGGGTTTACAAACACACTGCAAATCAAAACATCATTTTCGTTTTTTGCTCTTTTGGCTAAGGATAAGTGTCCTTGATGTAAAGCCCCCATTGTTGGCAAAAGGCCAATTGTTTTCTTTTCTTGCTTTAATTTATCTACACAAGATAATAATTCATCTATTGTATAACAAACTTGCATAACTGTTATATATTATTTATTGTTTATTTCTTCATCATTTTCTTCTTCAACCTCTTCGTAAGATGTAAATTCTTCATTTTCTTCTATTTGATTCTCATTTTGAGGTGTGAGATTCTTTTTAATTCTTTGTATTTTATTTGGTAATTCCAATAAGAAATTGATTATAGTGATTACAATGCTAAACCAAAATGCGTCAGAAAAACTCTCAACCCTAAAATCGCTTACCAAACGTGAAGTTAAAAGAATGATAAACGCATTTATAAAAAGTTGAAACAATCCAAAACTCATAAGAATCAAAGGAGCAGATAAAAGTTTTAAGATAGGTTTCAAAAAAGAGTTGAGTAAACTAATCACAAGAGCTGAAATAATAGCAGTAGTAAAAGAACTGATTTGCACAAAGTTAAATAAATAACTCGCAATCAAAACAGAAATAGACATAATTAAAACCTTAATCCAAAATCTGCCTTTGATTGGAGAAGGAGAATCATCATTCAAGTTAATTTTATAAGCTTTCATTTTTATCTTTATTTAAATTGCAAATATACAATCCTTTTTTCAAAGAAAAAAACATAGTTTTTTGAAAAATGTTCGTACATTTGCAAAATACTAAACTATAAAATAGAAATAAAATGAAATTACTTGAAGAAAAAGTTGCTCTAATTACAGGAGCATCTCGTGGAATCGGAAAAGCAATAGCATTAGAATTTGCAAAACAAGGCTGTAATATAGCATTCACTGATGTAAGAGAAGATGAAAATATGAAGGCTTGTCAAGCTGAATTAGAAGCAATGGGAGTTAAAGCAAAAGGATACGCTTCTAATGCTGCATCTTTTGAAGACAGTGCTTTGCTTGTAGAAAACGTAGTAAAGGAATTTGGAAGAATAGACGTATTAGTAAATAACGCAGGCATCACAAGAGACAATCTTTTGATGAGAATGAGCGAACAAGATTGGGATTTAGTTATAAATGTTAATCTAAAAAGTATATTTAACCTTACACACGCTTGCCAAAAAGTTATGTTGAAACAAAGAAGCGGCTCAATAATCAATATGAGTAGCGTTGTAGGAGTTAGCGGCAATGCAGGACAAAGCAATTACTCAGCTTCAAAAGCAGGAATCATAGGATTCACTAAGAGTATCGCCAAAGAATTAGGCTCACGCAACATTCGTTGTAACGCAATCGCACCAGGATTTATCATAACCGATATGACAGCTCAACTTTCAGAAGAAGTAAGAAAAGGCTGGGAAGAAAAAATTCCATTAAGAAGAGGAGGAAAACCAGAAGAAGTAGCAAAAGCATGTGTTTTCTTAGCATCTGATTTAAGCTCTTATGTAAGCGGACAAGTAATCCACGTTTGCGGAGCGATGAATTGTTAATGAATATAAACAAAAAAATAAATATATATGAAAAAATTTGATCCAGCAACAGCAATCAGCGCTGTTCAAAGTATTTCTCCTGAAAGAGGAGTGAATCCTAATATAAACGATTCAGCAACCTTTACATTCCCTTACGGACAAACAATGACAGATACTTTCCACGGAGAAACAGAAGGATATTACCTATATTCACGTCATTGGAATCCATCAAACTTCGCATTATGTCAAGCATTGGCAGCAATGGAAGGTACAGAAGCAGCTTGGGTAACAGGCTCTGGAATGGCTGCAATCACATGTTCTTTAATGCACTTCTTGAAAGCAGGTGATCACTGTGTAGCTTCTCAAACAGTTTATGGAGGAACATTTGCATTTTTAAAGAATTATATCGTAAAATACGGAGTTGAAGTAACTTTTGTAGACACAACAAACCTTGAAGAAGTAAAAGCAGCAATGCGTCCTAATACAAAAGTTGTTTATACAGAACTTATGTCAAATCCTTTGTTAAGAATAGCAAACATAGCTGGCTTAAAAGAAATAGCATCTAACGGAGGAGCAAAATTATTAGTAGATAACACATTTACACCAATGATATTCTCTCCATATAAATTAGGAGCAGACGTTGTAATCTATTCAATGACAAAATTTGTCAATGGAAAGAACGACTGTGTAGCAGGAGCAATCTGTGCAGACGCAGCAACAATCAACGCAATGATAGATGTAAATGACGGAACAGCAATGTTATTAGGACCAGTCTTAGATTCATTCCGCTCAACTTCTATTTTAAAGAATCTTTACACATTACATATCCGTATGCAACAACATTCAAAAAATGCAGCGTACCTTTCTAAGAGATTTAATGAAATAGGAATTAAAGCAAACTATCCAGGAAACGAAGATCACGTAGATTACGCTTTAATGACATCTCAAATGAACGAAGGATATGGCTACGGTGGAATGATAGCAATTGACCTTGGAACAGCAGAACGTGCAAACAAATTTATGGAAGCAATGCAAAACAAAGGCGTTGGTTACTTAGCAGTTTCATTAGGCTACTTCCGTACATTATTCTCTTGCTCTGGAAAATCAACATCATCAGAAGTACCAGAAGATGTACAAAAGAAAATGGGAATGAGCGAAGGATTAGTTCGTTATTCAGTTGGATTAGACAACGATATGGAACACACATTCCAATTAATCCAAGAAGCATTAAAAGAAATCAACTTTATCTAAAAATATTTCTTAGATTTAAAAAAATAAAGCATAGAAAAAAAATTTTTTTTCTATGCTTTATTTTTTTATTTCTTAGAGTTAAAAAGGTAAGTCGCCATAAGCATTATTGACTTCTTCATTAAGTAGGAGAGAATCTTGATTTAAGAATTTTAAATCTTTGATTTTGTTATAGAAATCTTGAAAAGTGTCAAAATTTTCTATTTCTTCACGTCTATTTTTACTTATTTTTATGAATTCTTCTTCTTGTTCTATTCCTAAAAATCTTCTTCCTAATAAATTGGCTGCAATACCTGTTGTTGCACTACCACAAAAAGGATCAAGAATCCATTCGTTTGGTTGAGTGGAAGCCATTATTATTCTTGCTAATAGGTTGATCGGTTTTTGAGTAGGGTGTTTTCCGCATGATTTTTCCCAAGGTGCAATAGCAGGAATGTGCCAAACATCAGTCATTTGTTTGTTATTGTTTATTTGTTTCATTAAATCATAGTTGAAATAATGAGGTTTCTTTTCGCTCTTACGTGCCCAAATTATAAATTCAGTGCTATAAGTAAAGTATCGACAAGAAATATTTGGTGGGGGATTGGTTTTTACCCATGTTATTATGTTTAAGATTTTGTAACCTAACTCTCTTAAACAATTTTCAATAGAAAAAATATTGTGATAAGTGCCAGAAATCCAAATTGTGCCGTTGTCTTTGAGTTTATCTTTGCAAAGTTTTAACCATTCAAGATTAAAATCCATCATTTCTTGGAGATTTTTGCCTTTGTCCCAATCTCCTTTATTTACATTTACGATTTTGCCCGATTGAACGCTTATTCCTCCATTGGAAAGAAAGTATGGCGGATCTGCAAATATGCAATTGAATTTGAAATCAAATTCTCTAAGTAATTGAAAGCAGTCTCCATTGAGTAGAGTAAAGTTTCTATTTTGCGATTTGTAATAAGGCTTAATCATTCTTTATGATTTCTATAAAATCGTTAATGTTTGTGAGATTATAAATATGTGGTATTGTATAAAATGCTTCTTCCAATTTATTTTTTGCCGAAATCCACCCAATACCATCTGTTATCCAAACGAATTTAAACCCATTTAAAGTATTAATTTTAGGAGCAAGTTCTGAATATGAGCGAGCGACTTCATTTAATTTTGAACCACCACCACTATAAAAGTTTACTTCTATTAAATATGTACAAGTTTTTGTTTCTACAACGAAGTCAAAACGTTTTTTGTCTTCTCCTAATACTGATAATTCTGAAAATTCTGTTGAATAAACCTCTTTTCTGTAACTAATTCCTGCTTTATCTAAAATTGAAGCAATTTGATTTTCCATTAGTTTACCACTTCTGTTTTTACGAGCATTAGTGTCTAATCCTGTTTCTACACCAAAAACATAATCAACCAAGTTTTTTATTTGCTTATTTCTAAATATATTATCAAGACCTGTAGCATGTATATATTCAATTACGCTTTCTACATTTTCTGAAAATGTGTTGATTGATCTAATTTCACCATTAGGCATTATAACCTTTTTGTTATCTTCTTTACGAACAGCAATTAGTATTTCTAAAACGCTGAATGCATTGCTATTTTCATTCCAAAGTCTATGAATTGCACTATCTAAATCGTCTTTACCAATTAAATAATTCAATTGATTTAATTTTATAGAAATAGATTCAACATTGGTTTGTATTTTATCAAAATCACAGAAGAAATCAAGTGTAGCATTTGTTTCTTTTAATTGAGATAAAAATATGTTAAATTGTTCTTTTGTATGTGTACTCATATACTTATTTTTTGAGATGAAAATTTATTAAAATAATTATTTACAACTATTTCAGTTAATTTCCCACGTTTTGAGGCTATTGCATTGATATTTCTTGTTGCTAAAACTCTTTCGATTTTGTAATCAATGAATAAATCATCAAAGAAACGATCTTTTCCATCTTTACCTAAACAATCGGAATTGCTAAGCATAAAATCTATACCAACCTTATTCAATTTGTCGCAAAATAATTTTAAACGTATTTGTGCATTATCGTTAAAATTTTCTTTTGTATAATCATTGAAACTTGAAGTATTACTTAAAGGTCTATAAGGTGGGTCAAAATAAAAAAAAGTGTTTCCATTAATTTTGTCAAATGTTTGTTCAAAATCACCAGTCATTATTTCTACTTTTTGAAGTATTTCACTGTCGGCATAAATAGTAGATTCATCGCAGATTGTAGGTGTGTCGTATTTGCCAAATGGTACATTAAATTTACCACTCTTGTTTACTCTGTATAATCCGTTGAAACAAGTTCTGTTAAGAAAGAAAAATAAAGTTGTGTTGTCTATTTTGTTTAATGTTTTTGTGTTAAATAACTCTCTTTGTTGAAGAAAAAAATCCTTGCGTTTATCTTCTGTTTTTATGGAGTAGTATTGCGATTGAATATCTTTTAGAGATTTTATTAATTCTGTTGGATTGTCTCTAACGACTTGATAACATAAGGTTAAGTCTGGGTTAATGTCATTTATAACTGCTGACTTTATATTTGAGAATTTTTGTAACATATAGAAAAGCATTGCACCTCCGCCAACAAAAGGCTCTATATATGTTATGTTTTCCCTTTCTGCAAAGTCAGCTGGAAGCAATGCTTCGAGTTGTTCTATGAGTTGCCCTTTTCCTCCAACCCATTTTATGAAAGGTTTTGCTTTTGTCATTTTTTTAAATCTTAGAGTTATTCTTTTTATATCTTTCCCCAATATTTTCTTAGGAACCATTCAGATGAAAAACAAAGAATTATTAAAATCCAATACCAAAATGTGTTGATTAGTTTGTGGTTTGATTCTATTTTATGAATGATTGGTTTGGCGTCTTCTTGGTTCTCTAATATTTTTTCTAAGTCTTGCATTTGTGAAGGGTAGAGTAGTTTTCCGTTTGTTTTGACTGAAAGGGTGTAAAGTAAATCGTGTTTCGCTACTAAGTCGATAGATTCTAATTCATTGGCAGAAACTATGAAACTTCCTTCGGCTTTGTGGTCTAATCCTCCAAAATTTGTAGTTGCAGTGAAGTTGTATTTTCCTGGATCAAGTTCTGAAATTTCTAAGGCGTAGGCATTAGAAGTTTTTGAGAAGGTATAGTCGTATTTATCACCGTTTTCATTCTTTAAGTTTATCTTTACTTCTGAGTTATTAACAAGTTGATATGATTGGTTGTAGACTTCTGCTTCTAATCTTATTTTTTGGTTTTGATTGTATATGTTTTCGTGTCTGATTTTAAAGGTGCTTTTGTCTTTATCGCTTACAAGGTATTGAATTGTCTTTTGAATAATTTCATCAAATTCTTGTGTGGATTTGTTGTGTAGGTAGTTTCTTAAACGCCACTTCCAAATGTCTTCGCCAAATATAGTTGCTGATTTGTTTTCTGCGTTATTGTTGAAGCAAATCAAAGGATATTCGGTTTTTAATGAGTTGTGGTTTTGATAAAATAAGGTTTGTATGCCGGCAGATAGATCGTAACGTGCTAAAGGTGAGGAAAGGGGAGGGAGTTGCGATAGAATATCTATGGATTCTTTGCTAAGAGAGAATAAAGAGAAGTTATTGTTGTATTGAGGTAGGCAAGGGGTTTGAGAAGTCTTGTTGTATGCGTTTATTTTTACGCCATTATTGAGTTGATTGAATAGATTGAGGTTGGTTCTTTTGCCTATTATGTAGAGAATGGGTGTTGAATTTTCTTGGTGCTTTTTAAGAATTTCGTATGTTTCTGTATCGTATGGTAATTGGTGTGCAATCAGAAGGTTAATGTTATTTTGTTGTTGTAGTTCTTTAAGATTTGAAATGTTAATTAGATTATAATTTTTGTTTTTGTTTACACTTTGTTTTAAAGATGATATATCAGGGTGAGGCACTGCGGAAAGAAAAATGATGTTTTTGCGAGAATCTAAAATTTTTACAAAAAAATCTCGCTTGTTGTTTTCAATATTTATTTCGTCTTTAAGTGTTGTAAGGCTTAAAGTGTAGGATTGTATTCCTGATTCGTGAGAAGAGAATGTGGTTGGAATGTCTATTGAAAAGTCTTCTTTGTCTATGGTGATTTCTTTGCTGAAAATATTTTTTCCTTTGTGTGTTAGATTTATTTTTATCTTTTCGTTTTTTGCTTTTTTTGCTTTTATGCTGATTTCTAATGGGCAAATATCTTCGGTATATGATATGTCGTTATAACGAATTGAAGAAATGCTTACGTCTTTTCGTATGTTTGTGTCTCCGAGTGCTATTGTGTAGATAGGGCAAGGGTTTTTGTCAAGCATATTCAAAGGATTTTTTCCATAGTTGTTTATTCCGTCAGAAGCAATTATTATTGCAGAAAGGTTTTGATTAAAATACTCGTTTTGAATTGTGTTTAATAAATCTGAAAAATCGGTTTGGTAATCCTTGAAATCAAAGGAAGAATTTTCTTTTGTTTCGCTTCCAAATGAGTAAAGTTTTACTTCAAAGTTTTTATTTAAAGACTTTGATAATGAATTTAATGATTTGAGGTATTCGTTTGAGTAAAATAGTGAATCTTTTGTCTTGATTATTGATGCAGAATTGTCTTGTGCAATTACAATTATTGGCTTTTCTATTTTGTTTTTAGAGGTTTTAACAACAGGGGTAAGTAATAAAAAAAGTAATAAAGAGATTGCTAATCCTCTTAATGAAAAAAGAATAATGGATTGTTGTTTTGAGAAAGATTCTTGTTTGTATAGATATACAAACCATGATATTGCAAATGCAAAAACAAGAATTGGAATTAACCACCAAAGAGAATAATCTGTGAACATAATGTTATGCTATTCCTCTTTCTTTTTTTATTTTTTCGTAAGCGTTATTTATTTCTTGGAATTTCTCTTTTGCAGCTTGTTGTGCTTTTTCTCCTAAATTCGCAACTTTGTCAGGGTGATATTTTATGCACATTCTTTTGTATGCTTTCTTAACTTCTTCATCAGAGGCTTCTTTTGAAATTTGCAAAATGACGTATGCTGAATCTGTTTGTTCAAAATACATTGCTTCAATAGTCTTATAGTCTGCAATAGATAAGCCAATTAGATTTGCAATTCTTGAAATTAAATCTTTTTCTACACCGGAACATAAACCATCTGCACAAGCTATTCCAAAAAGATAATGAAGTAGTTGTAGCTTTGCTGAATAAGGAATAGAAAGTCTTATTTTTTCGCAAGATTGATAAAGATCAATGTCTTTATCTATGAGTTGTCGAAGAATATCTAATTTGTTTCTTGCGCTATCTTCGCCAAAATTTTTGATTAGAAAACTTTTTACGAATGTAAGTTCAGATTTCATTATCTTACCATCGGCTTTCATTACAGCGGCAGATAGAATTAACAATGCCATTGTAAAATCGCCTTTTTCTTCTCCTTGATTGTATTCTTTTTTTACAAGTTTTTCAAGTAGTGAACCTACACCGTATCCAATTATACCGCCAAATATTCCTCCTCCCATTATGACTCCGAATATGCTGGCAACCCATTTTATAATACCCATACTTACTTTTGCGTTATAAATTCGTGCAAAGATACAAATTAACTCTTAAAATGTCTTATCTTTGCAAAATAAATAGATTTTTTTTGATATGAATACTATTATTATTTCTTATTTAGTACTATTTTTTGCCTGCATTTTGAGTGGGTGTTTTGTGTTTGTTTTAAAAAAGCATGAGAAGATTTTATCTTATATAGGAGTTTTTGGTGGGGCTTTCTTGTTGGCTGTGTGTTTTGTGCATTTGCTTCCTGAGGCTATTGGTTTGCAAGGTGAAATTCATAGTTGTGCTCATCATTCTCACGAGCATAGTCATTCACATTCTTTTTTGAGTGTTGGATTGTTTGTGTTGATTGGATTTATATTGCAATTGGTTTTGGAATTGCTTTCAAATGGGGCAGAGCATGGACATTTGCACGATGAAAATCATTGTTGTGAAAAAAAATCTTTTGTTTCTGCGTTAATGATTCTTTTAGGTGTTTCAATACATGCGTTTTTGGAAGGTTTTGCTCTTGTTGTTAATGGAGAAATTAATTATTCTTTATTAGTAGGTGTAGTGTTGCATAATATTCCTATTTCAATGCTCGTTGTAAATGCGTTTATGCTTGCTGGTGTTTCTAAGATAAAGTCTTTTGGATATTTGTCTGTGTTTGCAATAATGGGTGTTTTGGGTTCTGTATTAAGTATTTATTTTGAGTTTTTGCATCATTATATGGGTTATGTGATAGGTTTTGTTGTTGGTATTTTGCTTCACGTTTCTATTAGTACTCTTTTTGATTCTAAGGAAAGTCATAAATATAATTTTGTCCGTTTTGTAGTTGTGATAATCGCATTTGCCTTAGCGATTGTTTTGTCTCACTAAATTCAGAAAAAAGATAGTAAATGAAACTCTCAATAGTAATAGTAAATTATAATGTAGAATATTTTTTAGAGCATTGTTTGTATTCTGTACAAAAGGCAATAAAAAATATTGATGCGGAAGTATTGATCGTAGATAATAATTCGGTCGATGGTTCCGTGAAAATGCTTAAAGAAAAGTTTGTTCAATTTTTATTGATTGAAAATAAAGAAAATGTAGGTTTTGCAAAAGCGAATAATCAAGCAATGAGAATTGCAAAAGGTGAATATATTCTTTTGTTGAATCCTGATACTGTTGTGGAGGAAGATACTTTTGAAAAGTGTATTGCTTTTATGGATTCTCATAAGGATTGTGGAGGTTTGGGTATTAAGATGATTGATGGGCAAGGTAATATTTTGAAAGAAAGTAAACGTGGTTTTCCTTCTCCTTGGGCAAGTTTTTGCAAGATGAGTGGTTTGACTTCGTTGTTTCCTACTTCTAAAAAATATGCTCAATACTATATGGGGCATCTTTCATACGAAGAAACAAATCAAGTAGATATACTTGCGGGGGCTTATATGATGATGAGAAAGGAGTGTTTGGATAAAGTTGGATTGCTTGATGAGGATTATTTTATGTATGGTGAAGATATTGATTTGTCATATAGAATAACACTCGGCGGATACAAGAATTATTATTTCCCAGAGGCTACAATAATTCATTATAAAGGGGAATCGACAAAAAAATCAAGTCTTAATTATGTCTATACCTTTTATAATGCAATGGCAATCTTTGCTAAAAAACATTTAGATGCGAAACAAAATAAGTTATACAGTTTTATAATAAAATTAGCTATTTGGATAAAGGCATTTTTTGGTTTCTTTTCAAGAGTTTTCAAAGATTTCGCATTGCCGTTCTTTGATTTTGTTCTAATTTATGCTGGTTTTTATTTCTTGGAAAAGGCTTGGGCAATTTATTATTGGGGTTGGGAGGATTATTACCCTCCTCATTATATGTTAATTGCTGTTCCAAGTTATATTCTTATTCTTTTGACTTCGGTTTACGTTGCAGGAGGTTATTCAAAAAAGATAAGAATCCCAAAAATCATTTCGGGGATTTTTTCAGGTATGCTTGTGTTGTTGGTTTTCTATTCGTTGTTGCCTTCGGAACTTAGATATTCAAGAGCATTGGTTGTAATGGGTTCGGTAATGAGTCTTGGTGTTTTGCTTTTCGTGAGGTTTGTTATTAAATTTCTTCGTTCTGGAAAATTTTCTTTTAAAAATGATGATTTTTTGCGTTGTGCTATTATTGCAGATGAGCAAGAGGCTGAAAGGGTTGCAAATTTGATTCATACTACAAGTTTAAAACCTGAATTTATTGCTCTTGTTAGTGTTGGAGAAAAGCCAAATAAGGAAAGTTTTGTAGGAAGTATTTCTCAGATTGATGATATTATTAGAATATATTCTATTAACGAGGTTATTTTTTGTGCAAAAAGTTTGAGTCAGTCTAATATTAATAATTTAATGAATAGGTTGTCAAAAACTAATGTGAAGTTTACGATAGTACCTCCTACGGCTGATTTTATAATTGGTAGTAATACTATTAATTCTCCAACAGATCTTTATGTGGTTAGTTTAAATAGTATTACAAATGATGATAATAAAAGAAAAAAACGCCTTTTTGATTTTGTTTCTTCTTTGATTTTGTTTGTGTTTTCTTTATTTTTGATGTGGTTTACAAAGAATCCTTTTTGTTATATAAGGAATTGTTTGTTGGTTCTTTTTAATTTTAGGACTTGGATAGGTTTTGGAAATGATAAAGAAAGGGTTAATGGTGGACTTCCAAACTTAAAAAAATCTATTCTTTCTCCTTTGGATATTTTGAAAGATGAAAAATTAGATAAATTAGATGAACAAAAGTTAAAACTTTTATACGCAAGAAATTATAGTGTGTATAATGATATTAATATATTGTTTAAATGTTTTAGAAACTTAGGTGAAAAATAAAAAAATATAGATTTTTTTTAAGAAAATATTTGTTGAAATTAAAATATTTTTTATTTTTGCACCAAAATAATAGATTTACGAACAAAAATTGTACGCTTATAGATAGGATTATTACTTTTTTTTAAATTTAAACAAAAATAATTTAGTATTGTATAATGAATGTGTAATGCCTTTTGTGAGGTGTTATATTATAAAAAAAAAGTTTAATCTTATGAAACGAATAGAAAATAGAAGCGACAACGAGTTAGTGCAAGCGTATATCAATGGTGAAAAGGAAGTTTTTGACACGCTTGTTGCTAGACATCAACAAAAACTTTACAATTACATATATTCTGTTGTAAAAGATAGAGATGCTTCTGATGACATCTTTCAAGATACTTTTATCAAGGTAGTTAATGTTCTTAGAAGTGGAACTTATAGGGAGGAAGGTAAGTTTGTGCAATGGATAATGAGAATTGCACATAATCTTATAATTGATTATTTCAGAAAAGAACAGAAAATAAAATGTGTTCGTTCAAATGACGAAGTTAATGTCTTTGATGTAATTGGTAATTTTGAAGATTCCATTGAAACAACAATTATTAAAAAACAGATTAGTCGAGATATAAGACGTCTTATAAAACAATTGCCAGAAGAACAACGAAGAGTACTCATTATGAGACATTATGCGGATATGTCTTTTAAAGAAATTGCAGAGAAAACAGGTGTTAGCATAAATACAGCCTTAGGAAGAATGCGATATGCTTTGTTAAATATGAGAAAAATGGCAGAAGAAAAATCAATGATTTTAACAATGTAAAATTTTTTCTTAGAAACAATATCATATAATTATCTTGCGTTAAATTGAAAAGATGTTTAACTAAAAGGTAATTATATGATAGATTTCTACAACTTTTATAATCAAATTGAATGTTGGGAACAAGATTTAAAAAAGCAAGAAGAGAAATTTTATAAAGAAGAATATTTTAAAGCGTTCCCGAAAGAAGAATTGATTAACAATATAGTTTCCTATTCAAGAGCCGAAGTTGTATTTAGTGATACATTAAATGAAAACATTAAAATCTGGCTTAATTAATAAAGTTCTCATAGCTGGACCTTGTTCTGCTGAAAGTTATAATCAATTAGATGAAATTGCAAAAGGTATTGTGCAATTATCTCCTGATTATTTTAGAGCAGGAGTTTGGAAACCAAGAACAAGACCTTCGGAATTTGAAGGAATAGGAATTGAAGCCTTAGAATGGCTGCGACAAATCAAAAAAAAATATTCCTTAAAAGTCTGTACAGAAGTCGCAAATCCTAATCACGTAGAACAATGCTTAACTTTTGGAATAGATGCTTTGTGGATTGGGGCAAGAACGACAACAAATCCCTTTTCTGTTCAAGATATTGCAGAAGCTTTAAAAGGAGAACAATTACCAATCTTTGTTAAAAATCCGCTAAATCCTGATTTGAAATTATGGATAGGTGCAATCGAAAGATTAAAAAAAGCAGGAATTGAAAATGTTTATGCAGTGCATAGAGGATTTTCTTTAACAGATAACGGAACTTATCGTCAAACACCTTTATGGCAAATTCCGATAGAATTAAAACGAATATTTCCTGATTTAAAAATCATTTGCGATCCAAGTCATATAGCAGGAAAAAGCGAATTAGTAGAATCTCTATCACAAACTGCTATGAATATAGGATTAGATGGTCTTATGATAGAAGTACATCATAATCCACAAATAGCAAAAACCGATGCAAAACAACAATTGTCTATACATCAATTCAAAAATCTATTAAACAATCTGATTATTTCAAAGACGGAAGAAAATGTCCTACCAGAAAAAATAAATATTTTGCGAAAAGAAATTGATAATATTGACAATAAATTGATAGAGTTATTGTCAGAAAGAATGAATGTAGCAAATAAAATAGCACAAATAAAGAAAGAATCAAATCTATCTGTTTTACAGGTGAACAGATGGAATAAATTGCTTTCTGAAAGAATAGAATATTCTCAAACAAAGCAACTTTCAGAAAGTTTTATAAAAGAAATATTTGAGCAAATTCACAAAGAATCCGTAAGAGTACAAGATGAAATTATCAAGTCGAAATAAAAAAAATATTACAAAAGACTTGCTATAAATAAAAAAATACGTACATTTGCACAAACAAAGAAATAATTAACCAAAAAAATTAAATAAAATGAAATTAAGAAGATTATTTTTAAGCGTAGCTGTTGTTGCATTAATGGCAGCTTGCGGAGGAAAAGCAACAGAAACTGCAACAGAAACAGTAGCAGAAACAGTAGCAACAGAAGAAGCAGTTGTTGAAGAAACAACAGAAGCTCCAGCAGAAGAAGTTAAAGCTACACCTGCACCAGAACAAAAGAAAGAAGATCCTTGCGAAGCAAAAGTTAAAGCTTTTGAAAAATTCGTTGACGAATTAGCAGAAGCACAAAAAAATAAAGGTACAGGAAGAAAAGGATTACTTGCTTTTGAAGAATTGTTAAAACAAGCTCCTGCACAAAAAACAGCAGTTAATGAATGTAAGGATAATGCAGAGTTTAAAACTCGTATTCAAAATGCATTGATGAGATGTGGTCAAATTCAAACTCAAAAATAATTTTAGAATTTGATTTATAAAATAAAAAAGGTTCGGTCAAAAACTGAACCTTTTTTTTGAATATACAAATGATTATGAAAAAGATATTATTTTTAATTATAGTTATATTTTCACTAAATCAGTTTTCGCAAGCACAAAATCCTACAATGTTGTGGCAAGGCGTAGAAAGAAATTACAAAATCTTAACCCCAGCAAATTATAATTCAGAAGAAAGTCTACCAATGCTTGTATTCCTACACGGATTAGGAGACAACATTGACAATAACAACGAAATCTACCAAAGAATAGCAGATGAATTTGAATGGATAGTCCTTTTACCACAAGCCTTAGAAGCCTCAGTAAATTTAATGGGTACAATTATTGACATAGGCTATATGTGGAATAGCGGAATGAGTGTATCCGTAGGACCATTAACCGTTTCTCCAAATAGCGATGTAGATGATCCAGGATTTATAATGGCGTTAATAGACACCATAAAGGCGAATTACAACATAGAAAGTGAAAACATATACCTATCAGGCTTTTCTATGGGAGGATTTATGACACATAGAATGGCAACAGAATATGGTGACAAATTTAATTCCTTTGTAGCAACAAGTGGAATGATGCCAAAATCCTTAGAAAACGCAACTCCATCACAGCCAGTAAAGATAATGCACATTCATGGTACGACAGATCCAATTGTTTCATACAATGGCACAAGTTCAGTTGTAGAAGGAATGCCAAATCTCTTAGTTGGCTTGACCGTAGAGCAAACAATAAACTTTTGGGTAAACAATAACGGAGCAAATACCACACCAATAATAGATTCATTAGAAGACAGAAAAGACGATGGTCTAAGATTTATAAGACATTCCTACTTAGGCGAAGACGCAAAACAAGAAGTACGATTCTTAAAAATAGAAGGAGGGGAGCATATACCCTATGTAGACTCAGAAATCTATGACATAGACTGCTTAGCAGAGATGTACGACTTTTTTACAAACAATCGCACCGCAGTAGGCTTAGAAGAAATAGCAGAAACCAAGATACGTATGTTTCCAAACCCTGCCACAACAAAAATTCAACTAATTTCAGACAAAAATATGACTATAACCATTTTTGATATGACAGGAAACACACTCCTAATCAAAGAAATCAAAAAAGGTGCGAACGCAATAGACATTTCACACCTTAAATCTGGTTGCTATATCCTAAAAAATAATTTTGGACAACAAAGAAAACTAATAAAACAATAAAGTTAAAAAAACTAAATCATATTATAGAGGGCTTGGATTAAATTATCTGAGCCCTCAAATATTTGACTAATTCTCGTAGCCACCATATAAGCAGGAGCACTCAAAAGTTTATTTTTCTCATCAATTGCAATCTCAGTTGCATTGCACACTTTATGCCTACAACCCAAAGCAATAGCGTCCTTAGCAGCCTGACAATCACAACCAAGTGTTAAAATAGGATTTTTATCTCCCAAAACCTTAGCCAAAATCATAGGAGCAATACACAAAGCAGCGATAGGCTTATTTGCAGAGTGAGTTTGCTTAATAGCATTAGCCACTTCGCTATTAACACTCATTTTTTCACCACAAAAAGCGTAATCACTCAAATTCTGAGCAGCCCCCATACCGCCGGGTAACACCAAAGCATCATAATCATTCACGCAATACTCGCTCAAAGGCTTGATATTACCTCTGCAAAGTCTTGAAGCCTCAGTCATTAAATTACGTTTTTCACCAGTAGGCTCACCTTTAATGTGGTTAAAGACTGAAAAATCGCCTTCAGGAGCAAAACATTGATATTCCATTCCTCGTTTGTCAATCG
This sequence comes from Bacteroidales bacterium, assembly GCA_017559135.1. Classification (GTDB taxonomy): domain Bacteria; phylum Bacteroidota; class Bacteroidia; order Bacteroidales; family P3; genus Onthomorpha. The sequence continues at coordinate 237,001 of JAFYSZ010000001.1, forward strand.
CTAAAAGCACAGATAAGGTTTCGTGTGTTTCACTTCCATCTCTGTTTCCGCAACCTGCTAAAATAACTGCAATTTTTTTCATAATTTATTTTGAATTTAAAATACGTTTTTCAATCAAAGTAGTGGAGTAACCTTCAATAAATTCAATTGTTTGAACACTTCCACCTCTTGAAGTAACAATATCATAACCAACAATGTTTTCAATCTTATAATCAGCCCCTTTTACAAGAATGTCAGGCTCGATTTCCCTAATCAATTCATAAGGAGTATCCTCATCAAACAAAACAACAGCATCAACACTCTGCAAAGCAGCCAAGATATGTAAACGAGAATTTTCATCTTGCAAAGGACGGTGTTCACCTTTCAAGCGTTTAACAGAAGAATCCGTATTTACTCCAATAATCAAACGCTCACCTAAATCCTTAGCCTTTGCAAGATAATCCACATGTCCTAAATGCAATAAATCAAAACAACCATTAGTAAAAACAACTCTTTCGTTTGCTTCTCTCCATTTAAGAATCAACTCTTTCAGATCTTTTCTACAAACGATTTTTCTTTCAATCTGTTCTATTTGTGTCATATTTGTTTGTCTATATTCTTATTCTGCAACTATTAAAACCTCATTTGTTAATTTAGAGCTCAAAGCATATTTTATATTATCACTCGTATATATTTTTACTTCTTTACCTGAGTTTTTCAGCATAGCGACTAATTCATTTATTTTAGGAATCCCATTGTTTCTATACGATATAGCCAATATTGAATTGCGGAATTTATAAAACAATTCTTCAAAAGCAGGATAAATACTCAAAGAATTACACCAAACATTAGGCTGACGAACCAATCTTAAATGATTGCTTTTATAATCAATATTATATTTCCAATTATCATAACCTACAATACCATTAAGAAAATGATAGAAATCCGCATAATCAACGCCTATTCCGTTTTCGTTTATATAAGGAGTATCAATGTAAACTAAATCATAATTGTTTTCAACTTCAAAAATATTTTTGTTAATTGAAGAACAAATCTCACCATTGTTAAAAATAGCCCTATTAGCTTCTAAAACAAATTTTTTAAAATGCACGGCGAAAGGAGTATCCCAAGTTTTTTTATTTCCAAAACTTCGTTCTACTTCTTGTAAACGCACATAAAGATTTTTTCTGTGAAATAGATTATAAGGGCGTTTAATGATACAAGATTGAAAAAGTGCAAAATAAGCAATTGCTTGTTTGTAAGGATTTTTTATATGGCGAATATTTGTTGATATAATATCTAACCAATGATTTTCTTCATCAGTAAAATAGATGTCTTTAAAGGTTTTCTCAATAAAATTAGGATAATCAATATGAGAATACTCTCTTAAAAGAGTTTCTACCTCATAATCGTTTAAAACAGTATCGCTATTTTCTATCAAAGCCTTGCCTATAATATGGTTAAAAGGTAAAATATCATTGTAGGTAACCTTTTTCCCATTTTCTTTCAAAAGGAAAGCAATACTCCCTGTGCCTCCAAAGGCATCTAACGCCGAATGAAATTCCAAATCTTTAAGACATTGCCATATCCAACCCACAAATTTATATTTGCTTCCTTGATACCTTGTAGAAGGAAACTTAATTGTTGGCTTAGAATAATCAGAAAAAAGAGTTAGTTGTGATAACACTATTTTATGCCTTTAAAAATTTTATATTCTTTTAAGTTTCGATAGAGTGGTTTTGGTAGTTCGGCTTTTTTTGCCATATCATTTGTTAAATAAAACGACCAATAATCATTAAAAATGCTTTCATTTAACGTTGAAAAAATCCCATTTCCATTTTTCAAATCTTCAATATTTGTGATAGAACCAATGTTTTTTGTGTTGCCACTGCCTGGATGATCCGAAGCAATTCGCCATTTTTCTTGCACAAATACCTCTATGTTCTTTATAACAGATGAAATATTTTCTAAATTGTTGATTCCAAAAACTTTTTCTTCGTTTATTTCTTTTACAGAATCGTAAATAATTCCCAAAACTATATGAGCATTATAATCCTTGTAAGGAAAAGAAATATTTTTTTCACTTTCCCTATCTCGAAAATAGCCAGTAAAGGTACCCAATGTCATTCCATTGATATTATTTTCGTTTTTTCTATAACTGCTTTTCAAATCTACTGCAAATAAATTGCCATCTCTGTCTTTGAAAGTAATATCAGGATAATAATTTTGCTCTTTTGTTAAAATTATTTCTAAGTCATTACTATTTGCAAACTCTAAAATCTTAGGGAAAATATAAAGTTCAATAATTTTAGAAATTACTTTTGTGTCTGTTGATATTGTATATATATTTTTGTAAATATCAATAAATCCTTTAACTACCCAATTCCCATCCTTTGTAACAATTTCTTTACAAAAATTATTAGCAAATTCTCGCAATGAATCAATAAATTTCTCTTTTGTCATATTATATTTGTTTTTTCTTTTTAAAGGAAAAATATACAAAAGCAATCAATCCAACGACTATTGTGCCGACTTGTGAACTTATCCAACTCAACCAACCGCATACGTAGGCAATTGGTCGTGAAATTGTGTAGGTTTCTAATACTTCTGCAAAGATTGCAGGTTGCAAGCCTATACCTCCCGGAGTTATCATAGGGCCAAAAGCTCCTAAAACAGTAGTTACTAAGGCTTGAATAGGGTTTAAAATTTCGGTTTGACTCAAACACTTAAAGCAAACAAAGGTTCCCAAAATCCATAACGCCCAAATCAATAAAGAATAAAAGATAAAAAGTAATGGATTCTTTAATTTAAATATGCTTTTTATTCCTTCTAAAAATCCTTTTACTAATTCTTTGGTCTTATTTAAGGTTTTATTGTTTTTAATCTTACGTTTAAATGCAAAAAACAATGCAACTATGACAATAATTATTACTAATCCTATTATAAATAATTGCAAAAGATTATTGAAATCAAGATTAAAATTTTTCTCTATATAGTCTAATAGTAACTTTTGTTCAATAATGAGTGTTGAAAGCAAAAGTAGAGCAAAAATAATCATATCTATGATTCTTTCCGTAATGATTGTGCCGAGAGATTTCTCAATTGGAATATTGTCGCTTTGTTTTAGCATTGTGCAACGCACTACTTCTCCAAGTCTTGGTACGGCTAAATTTGTTAAATAGCCGCTCATAACTGCAAAAAAACTGTTTTTACGAGATACTTTACAACCAAACGTTTCACTCATCAGTCTCCAACGTAAGGCTCTTATGTAATGCGAAAGCAAACTAACTATTATCGCAAAGCCAAACCAAAGATAATTGGTCTGAGATAATGATTTCCAAATTTGAATCTTTTCCTCTTCACCAAGCTTTGCCCAAAACCACCAAATAAAAGCAATACCTAACGCGGCGAAGAAAAGAGTTTGAATTGTGTTTTTGAGTTTTTGATTCAAGAGTTACTCAACTTTATTATTTTTTGGAAAAATAACAGTAGGTTTATGTGATTTTGCTTCTTCAAAGTCCATAGAAGCAAACGAAACTATAATGACAACATCGCCTACTTGTACTAATCGTGCCGCTGCTCCATTCAAACAAAGTTTTCCTGAACCTCTTTCACCTTTTATTACATAGGTGTCAAATCTTTCTCCGTTGTTTATATTATATATTTGTACCCTTTCGTTTTCTATTATATTGGCAGCGTCCATTAAGTCTTCGTCTATTGTTATCGAACCAATGTAATTCAAATCTGCTTCGGTAACAATCGCTCTATGTATCTTTGATTTTACAACTTCTATTCTCATTATATTTTGTTTTTTGGGCTGCAAAGTTATAAATTATAATTGAAAATAAGCCTAAATCATTGTTTTTTTTATTTTTTAAAATAGCAAATAGAGAATGGATAAAAAACTTTCACCACCACTTAACGCCAAATGCGTGCGATATTTTCAAGCAAAAGATTTCTGATCGTAAATTTTGAAAATATAAGCCCTTAACTAAAAACCACAAAATCAAAGACTTAACATTTTAAGACTTGATTCCAGCAATTTTTTCTATGATTTAGTGCGATTTTTTCTTAGTTTTTCTTCATTTTTTATCGTGTTTTAGCAAATTTTTATCGGATAAAAAAAAATTTTCATCGGATCAAAATTTTTTTTGATCGGACCAAAAAAATTTTTGATCCGATCTGAGTAAATTTTGCTCCGATTTCAGCAAATTTTCTTCCGATTTTTGCTCAATTTTCCTCAGACTTTTCAAAACCCTCTCAAAGAAAAATTTCGTAACAATAAATTTAAATTCCCCAAGACTTTATCCGCAAAATTTTTGTGCTTTTTAAAAAAAGTTATACCTTTGTAAATTGAAAATTGAACAAAAGAAAAAAATGTGTAACCCATAGAAAAGGAGGACAAAAAGGAGACAAAGAATAACGATAATTTAGACTAAGTAATTTTAATACGACATAAAAAGCGTTTTTGCTTATACTTGATTGTTTGAAATCTCGACAATTTCATTAAAATCATTGGGTAGATAAGCCGAAAACGCTCACGAGTAATATCGTGGGCTTTTCTTATTCCAATGATTAGGTAGTCGAGAACCTCAAACAACGATAAGATAAAAAGTCCCACGTTTTTTTATGCCTTGAAGTCAAGAATCAATTTAACATATCGCCTTTGGGACTTGGCAAAATCAAAAAATTAGAAAAATTAGATAAAAATTATTAATTATGTTAAGTGCATATTAATTGAATATTACCGAGAATGTATTTATGGAAAAGAACAATATAGTTCCTATAACGAATATTCTCATCATGATTATGATTTTTACAGCACTTTTTTTATGATTATCCTTACGTTTAGGTTATCGTTTTTAATATATTATTAACATTTAGAAGTTGCTCTCGACACGTATTAGAGATAAAAGTATGAAAAAACATTTCTTTATTGCAATTGTAGCAATTGTTACAGTATTTGGCTTTTCAAGTTGTGCTACAACCGGTAAATTAGACGTTTCTTTAAATGGAACAGTCCTTAACGGTGCGAATTTTGAATATGTTCGCCCAGTAACATCAATTGTAAAAAAAACATATGTTTTTGGTTTAGGAGGTGGTAACGCTGAACAACAAGCAATTGATGATTTAAGAAAAAATGCAAACTTAAAGCAAAATCAAGCTTTAACAAACTATTCAGTAACTACATCAAGGAAAATGATTGTAGGTATTGTAGTCATTAAAACTGTTACTGTAAGTGCAGACATCATTGAGTTTAATAAATAAATTTTAACTCAAAGAAAAACGCTCGTGAGTCTTTGTTTTATTTTGACTTACGAGCGTTTTGTTTTTCTGTTTCTTTGTTATCTATTCAACTCCCACTGCTCTAAGTCGTATTTTGCTTCGACTTGTGTTTCTATTTCATCGTCTAAGGCAGGGAAAAAGTCAATTCCTGTTATGCGTTCTACTTCATCTATTGTGTTTACGTACTTATAGAGTTTGTTATTACCGCTTTGGTTTTTGAAAATAAAGCCTATTGCTTGTGGATTGCCGCTTTCAACTCCTTTAAGCACTACTTTGTAAAACGCTTCTGGTACACGGATTTCAAATTCCTTGCCAATAAATCCATAAACGGGCTCTTTGTAAAGCACAGGTCCACAAACAATATATACACTCTCGCTCATAGCCCATTCTCTGCACGCTTCTTCTAAATCATTCCAATCTCCTTTGTTAAGATTCTCGTTTTGAGGGCAGATATTCGTTGTATAAAAACTTTCTTTCATTGCATCGGCGTCCCATTTGTTGTCTGCCGCAGGACACATGTGCCCTCTATTCCAACCACTGTGCGTATATTCGTGTGTTGTTATTGCATACTCTTGTGGAAGGTCAGGGTCAGGAAGAAATTTCTTGTATCGGCTTGCGTCTTCTGTTAGTTTTTCTTTGTAAAGTTCCCATGCAACCCAATTAGGTAAAAGGTTTTTGGTGTTGTAACCAACGCTATATCCTTTATGATGTAGAATTATCTCATTATTTGTTTGTTTCGATTGTGGAATCTCTAAGTTTTCAATCTCGGTTTGTTCGGTTTGTGCCTTTATTCTTTCTTCAAATCCACAAGAGGTAAAGAGCCCTAAGCATAAAGCTAATAATAGAAATGTTTTCTTCATATCAAAAAAAGTTAAAGTTTTATGCAAAAATACGGAAAAAGTCTCTAAATTTGTAAACTCTTAGAGTTAGTAAATTAAAACAAAGAAATATTTATGAGAAACGCTGATTTAAAAATTTTATTCTTTGCTTTATTTTTCTCTTTCTTTGCTTTGCAAATGCAGGCTCAAATAAGAGGAGAGTTAAAGGATAAAGAAACAAAAGAAAACATTCTTTTTGCCAATGTAGGCTTGTTAAAAACATCGGATAGCACTTTTGTAAAGGGTGCAATCTCTAATGAAAAAGGTGCATTCGTTATTCGAGGAGTCAAAGATGGCGATTACATTTTGAGAATCTCTTACATAGGTTATAAACCATACGAAAAACTAATCACATACAAAGATAAATTGGATTTAGGCACTGTTTTGCTTGAAAAATCGGTTGAAATCCTTGACGGAGTTGAGATTGTGGCACAGCGTCCTTTGTATTCTATGGACGGAGACAAGACCGTGTATAGCGTAGAGGACGACCCTTCGATTCAAACCGGTACAACAACCGATGCTCTTCAAAATGCACCGGGCGTACAAGTAGATGCAGAAGGAAATATCACTCTTCAAGGCGTTAGTTGCGTAGAGATATGGCTCAATGACAAGCCTTCAAAGATACAAGAAGATGGTTTGAAAACTTTTTTGGAGAATTTACCTGCAAATGCTCTTCAAAAAATCGAGGTAATGACTGACCCTCCTGCAAAATATGCAAATGCTTCTGGTTGCGGAGTAATCAATATCATTACAAATACAAAGATTAAGAAAAACCATTTCATAAGTTTTGGTTCGGAAGTAAATACAAAAGGAGAAATAAGACCACATTTGTCATACGTTTGGGCGAATGAAAAACTTAATATAGGCTTTTATTCAAGTTTTAACATAAGAAATAATCATACTGTAAGCGATAGTTATGTTACTTCTTTTAATCCCGAAGGCGAACCAGGGGTTGATACTCTTTATCACGAGATAACTCACAACGAAAACGATTCAAAAACATACGGAGGCTGGCTTTCGCTTAATGTAGATTATGAAATAGATTCTACACAAGAGATAGGAATGCACGCAGGCTTTGGACCGAATTATGATAACGTTATTGCAACAGGCGAAAGAACACGTTGGGATTATAAAGACCAAGAAAAAATAGAAACAAGATTCTTGTCGGAAACTACAAACAAAGGTTTCTCATCTTGGGGCTTTGTTAGTGGAGATTATCAAAAGAAGTTTGATAATAAAGGTCATAGATTGAATGTTTCATTGAACGGAAACTTTTCTCCTGGCATTGGAACAGAGACTTCAATAAGGAATTATTTACAAGAAAATCCTCTTTTCACAGATTTAAACAAACAATACGAAACTTCTTCTGATAGTTACAATTTTTCTTTGGATACTCGATACACACGACCTTATAATGAAAAGGGAGAATTCTCTGCCGGATTAACCTTAGGCGTTGATAACGATTATAATATCAAAGACGTAACAGAGTTTGACTCAGTTTCGCAGGTTTATAGTCTTATAGACTCATTGCGTTCCTTTGATAAACACAGCAATAACTATGAAGCAAGAGGATATGTTGATTGGAGATATAAGATAAAAGACTTTACAATGAGTGTAGGCTTGAATGCAGATGCAGAACTTAGAGATTTTATTTCTAAAAACACCTATTTTGCGGACGATACCACTATGTTCTTTTTTACAATGCGTCCAAGAGTTCGCTTATCCTATCGAACAAAATCTATGCACGAATTTGACATAAGTTATAGTCTTTCTACATCGAAGCCATCTATTAATCAACTTACGACTTTCCGTGATTACAAAGAAGAAAGTTATAGCGTAGGAAACAGAGACCTTAAAAACGCATATTCACATAGCCTTGGAATTGGTTGGAGTAAGTTTTTTATGAAAGCAGGCTACATTATGGTGGATTATGATGCTACTTGGAATCGCAATTCCGTTAGTTATGTTACCGATTTGATTTATGATAAGTATATAGGTCGCTATATAAATTACTCAATGCCTTATAATTTAGGTTCTTCTTTCTCTCAATCGCTCAGAGTCTTTGGAAATATAAGATTAGGTGCTTTTGCAAACTTAAATCTCTTCTCTACGCTTGAGCATAACATTGACGAAATGACTTATATTGACGGAAAAAATTACCGACAAGAGAGTGTGTATTTGTGGGGTAATGCAAATCTTTGGTCAAGGTTCTCAAAAAAATTCCAAGTCTTTATTGGAGCAAATGTTCGCACACCAACAAAAAGCATTTTCTCTGAATCGGGATATTACTATAACTTAAACCTTGGAGCAACTGCTAATTTCTTTGATAATCGCTTGACTTTGTCTTTGAGAGTTAGCGATCCGTTTAATTGGAACAAGAACTCAAACAGCAATTTCGCTCCTTACTATCACTCATACTCTACAAGCGTGAGAGATAGCAGGTTTATATCGTTTGGAATCAAACTAAAATTTGGAAAATTAGAACTTGAAAATAAACAAGCCTCATCAGGAAATGGTGGAGGCGGTGGAATGTAAAAATTTTACTTAAACATATTTTATGGATATAATAATTGCAGGCGATGGAGAAGTAGGTTTTCACCTTGCTCGTTCACTTTCTAAGATTAAACACAATATTACTGTTGTTGATCCGCACTCGGAATTACTCAATATGCTACAAGCGGATTCGGATTTGCTGACTATTGCAGGCAATTCTACATCTATTGAAACTCTTAAAGAGGCTGGTGTCGCTTCTTGTGACCTTTTGATTTCGGTTTTGCACGAAGAGAGTATAAATCTAATGACTTGTATTCTTGGAAAGAGACTTGGTGCAAAGCGTTGTATTGCTCGTGTTAGTACTTTGGAGTATTTGAATGAGGAAAACAAGAGTATGTTCAAGGGATTAGGAGTTGATGAAATGGTTTGTCCAGAAAGAATCGCCGCAAAGGAGATTACTAATCTTTTAACAAGGAATACTGCAACCGAAATATTTGATTTTAGTAATGGTCTTTTGCTTGTTTATATGATGCGTTTGGATAAAAACTCTCTTCTTTTGAATAAAACTATGGCAGAGATGGGAAAACTTTATCCAACTTTGGAAGCGAGAGCGATTTGTATAATTCGCAAAGGAAAAACTATAATTCCTTCTGGTCCTGATATGTATTTGAAAGATGATTTGGTGTATTGGATTGCAAAACCAGAGAGTATAGAAAAAATAAAAGAACTTGGAGGCAAGCGAGACTATCAAATCAAAAACGCAATGATACTTGGTGGAGGACGAATCGGCAAAAGAGTTGCAATAAATCTTCAAAACGATATTGATTTGAAACTAATTGAAATGAATAAAGAACGTTGCTTTCAATTGGTTGATGATTTGAATCGTACAATGATTATAAACGGAAACGGAAACGATATTTCGCTTCTTATGGATGAGGGTTTAGATGAAACAGATGCTTTTATCTCGCTAACCGATTCTTCGGAAACAAATATTCTTTCTTGTCTTCACGCTCACAAACAAGGGGTAAAAAAGACTATTGCTTTGGTTGAGAATGTTAGTTATATAGATGTGAGTCAGGAAATAGGTATTGATACGATCATAAATAAGAAATTGATTACTGCTTCTTACATTGCGAGATTTACTTTAAACGCTAATGTAACTTCAAGTAAGTGGTTGAGTGGTATTGATGCGGAAGTGGTGGAGGTTTTGGTAAAAGAGAATGCTCCAATAACGAAAAAACAAATTATGTATTTGGATTTACCTAAGGGAGTAAACATTGGAGGTGTGATAAGAAACAATGAGGCTCATATTGCAAGGGGAAATGTACAGATTTTGCCGGGAGATAAGGTCGTTGCCTTTACAATACCAGAGTCAGCTAATAAACTAATGAAACTTTTCAACTAAGAAAAACACTAAATGTTTGTAACGAGAAATTTAAACAAGAAGATATTTTTCTATATTTTCGGAATGAATATGTTATTCTTTTCCGTAGTGTTTTTTTTCTCGGGATTGTGTTCTTATTTCTTTGAAGACGACAATCTGCCATTTATTCTTTCTTTTGTTTTTACTTTTTTTATTGGTTCTTTCTTAGCATATAGAAACAGAAACTATACTTCGCTGATTTCAAAGAAAGATGGACGACTTTTAATTGGTCTTTTGTGGGTTGTAATGCCTATGTTTGGTGCTTTGCCTTACTTGATTTCGGGCTTTTCTTTTACAGATTCTTTGTTTGAGTCTTATTCTGGTTTTACAACTACTGGTGCGAGTGTGATAAAAGACTTATCTGTTATGCCAAAGGGCTTATTGCTTTACAGAAGTCTGACTCAATGGTTAGGTGGATTAGGCTTTGCGGTTTTTATTATAATGTTTTTGAAAACTCTACGTAATGGTGCTAATAATTTATTCAATGCAGAGTTTAACTCAATTGAAAAAGAAAAAGATTCTCCGCATATTTTAAGTACGGTTTATAAGATTTTTACTATCTATTTTACTCTTACATTGTTTTGTTTCTTGCTTTTGTTAAGGGGAGATATGACTTGGTTTGAGGCTCTTTGTCATTCGCTTTCCACAATCTCTACGGGAGGTTTTTCGGTTTCTAATGGAAATATAGGAACATACGATTCTTATTCGCAATTCATTATAATACTTTTTATGTTTTTGTCGGGAATAAGTTATTTCTTGTTTTTGTTTGTCTTTAAAGCTAAGTGGAAAAAGTTCTTTAAAGATGAGCAGTTGCGATTCTATGTTTTAATAATTTTTTTCTTTGCTTTAATATTTTTTTTCTATCATTTATTTTTCCAAAACTTTGATTTATTTTCTGCAATTAAAGTTTCGCTTTTTTATGTTGTTTCAATAGTTTCTTCAACAGGTTTTGACTTGCAGGTAAATGGCCTTGGAATGTTGCCAACCATTATTTTTATTTTTCTAATGTTTATTGGCGGTTGCTCGGCCTCTTCTTCAACGGGTTTAAAGATAGTTAGAGTAATAGTTTTGTTGCGTTACATTCCTGTAAGTTTGAAAAGAATTTTTCATCCTCGTGCAATAATTCCTGTTCGCTACAACGGAAAAGCACTAAGAGACGAATCTGTTAGACTAATCTTTGGCTTCTTTTTCTTATTCTTGCTTTTGTTTATTGCAGGTGCTTTTTTGCTTTCGATTTTTGGTAATGGATTTATTGCTTCCTTGTCTTTGTCTGCCGCTGCTATTAGTAATATGGGTCCGATTATGGGGTCGATTGCACAAGGCTTTGAATATGCTGACTTAAACTTGGTTTCAAAATATGTTTTAATTGTTTTGATGCTCATAGGACGTTTGGAAATATATGCTTTCTTTGCTTTGTTTTCAAAATCTGTTTGGAGTAGAAATTAAATTAAAGTATGGGATTTAGAAGTAAAGAACAAATAATAACAGGTGTTAGAGTTATAGGACTGCTTCTTATTTTGGAAGCAGGATTTATGTCGTTGAGTCTAATACCTGCTTTATATTACAAACAAGGAGACTTCTTTGCTTTGCTGATTTCGGCTTTGATAACACTGTGTGCAGGATTGCTTTGCAGAATCAAAAGGGTTGAAAAACAATTAAGCATAGATAAGAGATTGGGTATTTCTATTGTTGCTTTGATTTGGCTTTTGATTGGATTTTTTGGTTCGTTGCCTTATCTGATTGGCGGATATATACCTAATATTGCAGACGCTGTGTTTGAAACAATATCGGGTTTGACAACCACAGGTGCGACAATACTTAGCGATGTTGAGAGTTTGCCGAAAGGAATCTTGTTTTGGAGAAGTTTAACTCATTGGATAGGTGGTGTAGGGATTGTTGTAATTGTTGTTTCCTTTGTGCCGTTTATTGGAGGAGGTGGAATGGCGTTGTTTTCTGCTGAAAGTGCAGGTCCAAGCAAAACAAAAATTTCTCCACACATAGCAACAACAGGAAAAATTATTTGCGGAATTTATGCTGTGCTTACTTTGGTTTGTTGTCTTGTATATTGGATTTGCGGAATGGGCTTTTTTGACGCTGTTTGCCATGCTTTCTCTACATTAGCATCAGGAGGATTTTCTACAAAGAATACTTCGGCAGCAGGATTCTCTCCTTTGATTCAATATATGATGATTTTGTTCATGGTGCCTGCGGGAATAAATTTCTTATTGATTTATCGACTTTTAAAAGGTCAGTTTTCGGCTTTGAAAAACAATGATGAATTTAAAGCATATATGTTTGGAATTTTGTTTTCGTGCGTTTTAATTTTCCTTTTTACTTATAACTCTTCGGCAGACTTTGAACTAACGCTAAGAAATGCTCTTTTCCAAACCGTAAGTTTTATTACAAGTACAGGATTCGTTTCCACAGATTACACAAACTGGGCTATGCCTGCGATTTGGGTTATTTTAGTTCTTATGTTCTCAGGAGCAATGAGCGGAAGTACGACAGGAGGCTTGAAATTGGTTCGTGTAATTCTGCTATTCAAAAATGCAAAAAGCATAACTAAAAGGGGAGTGCACTCACAGGCTTTTATACCAATAAAAATGGACGGAAGAATTGTGCAAGATAGCGTAATCAACAATGTAATGGCAATATTTTTGATGTTTATCTTGCTTTTGATATTGGTTTCTTTCTCTTTGGTGTGTATGGGTATTGGAATAGAAGAGGCAATAGGTGCGGGAATAAGTTGTGTGTTTAATATGGGACCGGGATTGAAAGAAAGTGGTGGTTTTGGTTGCTTTTCTAATTTTCCAGATGCTGCAAAATTAGTCCTTTCCTTAGCAATGTATCTCGGACGTTTGGAAATTGCAACTGTACTTGTTCTTTTTATGCCTTCTTTCTGGAAGAAATAAAAAAAATCAGTGTTTTATTCGTGAAAATATACTCGTTTGATTCTTTGAGAGACTGATGTGAAAATTTCGTATGGGATTGTGTCTAAGGTTTTCGCCATTTTTTCTACTGGATTTTCTTCTCCAAAGATAACAACTCTATCACCTACTTTTGCTTCTATGTCGTTTAGGTTTATCATACACATATCCATACAAATGTTTCCTATGATTGGGGCATATTTTCCGTTGATATATACGCAAAAGTCTTTGTTTGAAAGATGTCTGTTTAAGCCATCGGCATAGCCTATGGGGATTACACCAATTTTTGTTGTGTCTTTGGCAATGAAAGTTCTCATATAACTTACTGCTTCGCCTTTTTCTATTGTTCTTATTTCGCTTAGGTAACTTTTTAGTTTGTGAACGTAGCGTAAGTGTTGTTGTGAGGCAGAGTTTACGCCTATTCCATACATTCCTATGCCTAATCGTATCATATCATAGTGTGCTTGTGGAAAGCGTATGCTTGCTGCGGAGTTGCAAATGTGTTTAAGAATTTTGTAATCGAAGGCTTGTGTGATTTCTTCGCTTATTTGCTCAAAGGTTTCTATTTGTTTTTGTGTGAAATTATCAAGTGTTTCTTCGTCAGCACAGGCAAGATGAGAGAAAATTGAGGCTATTTTTAGGTTGTTGTGTTGTTTTAAGAATGCAATTAGTGGTTTTATGTCTTTTTTCTCAAAGCCTAATCGGTGCATTCCGCTATCTATTTTTATATGTATGCGTAATGGTGTGTTTTTTACCATATCAAGTGTTGCGAAGTTGTGAACTACGACTTCTATGTCGTGTTTTATCATTTTTTCTAAGGCTTCTTTCTCTGGTGTGACAACGACTATTGGAGTTTTTATGCCGTTTTTTCTTAGCAAAATGCCTTCATCTGCAAAGGCAACGGTGAAATAGTCTGCTAAGGCAAAGTGTTCTAAGTCTTTTGCAATTTCATACGCTCCGCATCCGTAACTTGCGGCTTTTACCATAGCCATTATTTTTGTGTTTTGTTTGAGTTGTGATTTGTAGTATTTGACATTGTCGTTTAAAGCAGAGAGATTGATTTCTAATATGGTTTGATGTGATTGTGCTTCTAAGAGATTGGAAATTCTTTCCATATTAAAACTTCTTGCTCCTTTGATTAGTATGGCTTTTGAGTAGAATTGTTCTATGGAAAATTTGTCTGTAAATTCTTCTATGGTGTTGTAGAAGTGTGTTTTTATGGTAAAAATGTTTTTGTGTTTGATGTAGTCTTCTCCTATGGCGTAAAATTCGTCTATTCCTTTGTTTGATAGTAGGGAGTTTATTTCTTGAAATGTGTTTTCTTTGTTTTGGTTTTCTGTCATTGAGGATAGTATGGCTATTTTGCTCAATGATTTGTGATGTTGATTCAAATAATCTAATGCGGCTTCTAATGAGGTTAAATCAAAGCAGTAACTGTCGTTTATTATAATGCCTTCGCCTAAGCCTTCTTTGAGTTGTAGTCGCATTTCTATGTTTGAGAGATTGTTTATTTGATCTTTGAGTTTTGTTTGGCTAATTCCTATTTCTAAGGCTGTCATATAGGCTAAACAAGCGTTTTCTATGCTTGCTTTGTCTTTGAATTTTATGTTTAATTCTTTGCTTAGTTCGGAGGTTTTAAAGGTTTTGAGTTCTATTTTGTGATTTTTGCACCATTGTTTTACTATATTATATAGGTATTCATCGTCTTTTGGACAGATTAGTGTGTAGCATTTTGTGAAAAGTTGTAGTTTCTCTTGTATTTTTTCTTCTATTGTTGTGAAATTTATTTGATGTGCTGAGCCGATATTTGTGAAAACGCCTATTGTTGGTTGGATTATTTCTTGTAAACGATTCATTTCGTTTGGTTTTGAAATGCCTGCTTCAAATAATCCTAAGTCGTAACTTGAATTTAGTTGCCATAAGGAAAGTGAAACGCCGATTTGTGAGTTGTAACTGCGAGGTGAGTAGCATATTTTTTTGTCTTCTTGTGCTAATTGAACAACCCATTCTTTTATTATGGTCTTTCCGTTTGAGCCTGTAATGGCTATGACTTCTTTTTTGAAGTTTTCTCGTTTGTATTTGGCAATTTGTTGTAGGGCGTCTAAGGTGTTGTTTACTAAAAGAAAGACTGCGTTTGGAAATTTGTTTGAATCGGGTATTTGTTGGCAAATAAAAAATCTTATTCCTTTGTTATATAGTTCTTTTATGTATTTATGTCCGTCATTATCTGCGGTTTTAAAAGCGAAAAAGATTGTATTGTCTGTGAAATTCAGCCGTCTTGAATCGTAAAGCAAATGATGGATTTGTGTTTCTTTTAAATTGATGGTATTAACGAGGTTTTCGCCAATCACACTTTTTGCATTACATATTTGAATTATTTGTTCTAAACTCAAAACCATAGATTTCTTTTTTGCAAAAATAAAAAAAAAACTAATTTTGCACTCGTTTTATGAAGAAATACATACTTATAATATCGGGATTGTTGAGTTTGTTTTTGGGAATATTGGGAATATTTTTACCAGTCTTGCCAACAACTCCTTTTTTGCTTTTGAGTGCGGCGTGTTTTCTTAAAAGTTCAAAATCTTTGTATGATTGGCTGTTGAATCACAAACGATTAGGAAATTATATTAAAGATTTTATGATTCACAAAGCAATAAGCAAAAAATTAAAAGTAGTAAGCATAACGACTCTTTGGCTAACTATTTTTCTGTCTGTTTGGGTTGTGAAAATAATTTGGCTGAAATTTTTTTTAATTCTAATAGCTATAGGGGTAAGTGTGCATATATTATGTTTTAAAACAAAGAAATAATAAAATAAAACAAAGATTTAGAAAAATATTTTAGTGTAATATTTGTTTTATTCAAAGAATAATATCTAACTTTGCAACACAAAACAAATTTAGTGTTTAAAATAACGTTTTAATTAAAATAGAAAAGACATGGACGTAAAAAAACTTTTAGCAGAAGTAGAAGCTAAGAACCCTGGACAACCATTGTTCTTGCAAGCAGTAACAGAAGTATTGGAAACAATCGAAGAATATGTTGCTGAACACCCTAAATACGATAACTATAAGATTATCGAAAGAATGGTAGAACCTGATAGAATTTTCCAATTCAAAGTAGAATGGGTAGATGATAAAGGAGAAATCCACGTAAACAGAGGATTCAGAGTTCAATTCAACAACGCAATTGGACCTTACAAAGGAGGATTACGTTTCCACCCTGCTGTAACATTAGATACTTTGAAATTCTTAGGATTTGAACAAACTTTCAAAAACTCTTTAACTACATTACCTATGGGTGGTGGTAAAGGAGGTTCTGATTTCGATCCAATGGGAAAATCAGATAACGAAATAATGAGATTCTGCCAAGCATTTATGACAGAATTGTACAAATACATAGGACCAGACACTGACGTTCCTGCTGGAGACATAGGAGTAGGTGGAAGAGAAATAGGATTCTTATATGGAATGTACAAAAAATTAGCTCGTGAAAACACAGGCGTTTTAACAGGAAAAGGAGCTGGTTGGGGAGGATCTATCCTTCGTCCAGAAGCAACAGGATTTGGTGGAGTTTATTTCGTAAACAACATGTTACAAAAACACGGATTAGAATTAGCAGGTAAGAGAGTTGCTATTTCAGGATTCGGAAACGTTGCTTGGGGAGCAGCTAAAAAAGCTACTGAACTTGGAGCAAAAGTTGTTTGTATCTCAGGTCCTGATGGATATATCTTAGATGAAGAAGGAATGAATGACGATAAAATAGCTTACATGTTAGAACTTAGATCTTCTAATAATGGAGTTGTTAAACCATTTGCAGATAAATTCCCTTCAGCTACATTCATCGCTGGTAAGAAACCTTGGGAAGCAAAAGTTGATATCGCAATGCCATGTGCTATCCAAAACGAATTAAACGGAGAAGACGCAAAACAATTGATAGCTAACGGAGTTACTTTGGTTTGTGAAGTATCTAATATGGGTTGTACAGCTGACGCTATCCACGAATTACAAAAAGCAAAAGTTATCTTCGCTCCTGGTAAAGCTGCAAACGCTGGTGGAGTTGGAGTATCAGGATTAGAAATGAGCCAAAACGCTGGACACATTGGTTGGACAGGTGCAGAAGTTGATGAAAGATTACACTTCATGATGGATTCAATCCACGACAACTGCGTAAAATATGGTACAGAAAAAGACGGATATATCAACTATGTTAAAGGAGCTAACATCGCTGGCTTCATAAAAGTAGCTGATTCAATGATAGAATTAGGAGTTTGCTAATCTATCAGTCTTATAAAACTAAAAAGGGAAGTTATTTAATTAACTTCCCTTTATTTTTTATTTCTTTATTCCAAATATACACCATCTCACAAAAGGAATACGGCGTAATAGTTCGTAAATCAAAGGAGATAAAACAAAAACTGCAAGAGTTAATATCGCATAAATAGCAAATACAGGTAGCGAAGTATGAACTTTTAACATATATCCAAAGGATGCGATTACTACATAGTGAACAATATATAATCCAAAGCTTGATTTAGTCATATAAGTCGCAAAAGCGTTGGTTTTATTGCAAAAACGCTGAAAAATTCCTAAAAGCCCCAACATCATAAACCAAGTGTAAATAATATTAAGAGGGCTTTGAAGATATTGAGGCAAAGTATTGTCTTGTCCGAAAGTAGTTATCGTAAGAATCGTTCCGCAAACAATAGCAATAGAAATTAAAATAGGAGAGTACTTACCTAATTTTTCTTGCACCTTATCGTGAGAGAAAACAAAATAACCCATTAAAAAAGGAATTAAATAGTTCAATGGCTTATATAAATTCAAAAGTCCGTCAAAAGATTCTGCTCTTGGATATAAAATAAGCGTAAACGAACCTACGTAAAGCAAAACTCCCAAAAGTATTATCGGAATAATTTGAATTTTTTCGCACGCTTTCCACAATATATCCTTTTTATCAATCTTGCGAATCAAAACAATAAGAATAGAAAACAGCCATAAATCTTGAATAAACCAAAGAGGGCCAATTCCACTCACACTCCAAATGAAATATTTTATAAACACAGGCATTTCTTCTGGTAACATAGGATTTCCCATCGTTAAAGAAGCACCTTGCGTATTGAAAAATCCTGTAATCCAATGAAGAATAAACAATCCTAATGTTGCAGGAACTAACAATTTTCTTGTTCTTGACTTAATGAATTGTTTAGAAGAAAGTTTCTCTAAACTATATCGCGCACTTATTCCTGCGATTAAAAACATCAACATCATAAACCACGGATACAAAACATACATTACAATGTCTTGATATTGATTTCCGCCAAAACCTCCAATGCCTCCGAAAACTCCTTTATTATTATAGAAGTATATAACGTGATAAAACAAAACCGAAAGCACTACAACCCATCGTAAATTGTCTAACCAATGCTTTCTCATTTTGTGATTCCTCCCATTATATCATCAATTGCACTTTGGAATATCTCGGTTTTTATCAACGCCATTCCGTTTTTATCACCTACAAGTAAGAGTGCATCACCCGATTTAATGTCATACACTTTTCTTGCTTCCTTTGGGATTACGATTTGTCCCTTATCTCCGACCTTTACAACGCCAAAGATATATTTACCGTCTTTTTCTTGCATAAGTATGAAAAGTTAGAAATTTCCCGCAAAATTATAATAAATTTTTTGATTGACAAAGAAAAATAATTCAAAGAAATAATTTTTTAAGTCTATGAAATAATTTTTTAAATCATAGAAATAATTTTGTAAATCATAGAAAAAATAAAAAAATCATAGAAAAATTTAGATAGCTTAGTATTACGTCTTTTTTTTGTGTATATTTGCAAGAAAAAATAAAGAAACGATGATTTTAATAGCAGATGGTGGCTCTACAAAAACAGATTGGGCTTTGGTAAATGGCAAAAATATAGTAACAACTTTTGCAACAAGGGGAATGAATCCTTATAATGTTTCTATTCAAACAATGAAAAATGAAATTGAAACAAAGATTTTGCCAAATGTTTGTGTGAAAGAAGTTAAAGAAATCTTTATATACGCATCGGGTTGTTCGGCAAAAGTTAAGCAAGATGAAGTTATAAATTGGTTTAGACCCTATTTTCAAAGTGCAAAGATATGTGTTGAAGGGGATTTATTAGGAGCTGCAAGGGCAACTTGTGGACACGAGCCCGCAATTGCTGCAATTCTTGGAACAGGTTCTAATTCTTGTCTTTACGATGGTGAAAATATTGTAGAAAATGTAGCATCGCTTGGATATGTTCTTTGTGATGAGGGAGCGGGTACAAATATTGGAAGACTGATTCTGAGAGATTATTTAAGAGGACGTATGCCTGAGGACTTAATGCAAAAATTTGCTCAACAATATCCGGGAGAAGAATCAGATTTTCTAAATAAACTATATAAAGAAGAGGCTCCGAATTATTACGTTGCTTCATTTGCTCGTTTCGCAATAGAAAATAAATCAACGTCTTATTGTAAAAATGTAATAATGCAGGCTTTTGATAGTTTTTTTAAAGAACAAATAACTTATTATACCTCATATAATAAATACGTTATAAATGTCGTTGGAAGTATAGCGTGTTTGGCAACAGAGGAATTAAAAGAAGTTGCAAAAAAATATGATATAGAGATTAACAATGTTGTGAAAGCACCGCTTAAAGCACTTGTTGAATATCATATACAATAAGAATACATACAAAAAACGCTCAGTTTATAGTTTAATCGAGTTTTTTGCGTATATTTGCAGAGGATTTATAAGAATAAAATAAAATATATATCAAAGATGAGTAAGATAGACGTGCTTCTCGGTTTACAATGGGGAGATGAAGGAAAAGGAAAAGTAGTTGATGTTTTAACACCAAAATATGATATAGTAGCAAGATTTCAAGGAGGACCGAATGCGGGACATACACTTGAGTTTGACGGAATAAAACACGTATTACATATAATTCCATCAGGTATTTGTCATAAAGAAAAGATAAATATAATTGGAAATGGTGTGCTTATAGAACCATTGATTTTTGAAAAAGAAATATCAACCTTAGAAAATATTGGTTTTGCTCCTACAAAAAACTTATATATCTCCAAAAAAGCACACTTAATATTACCAAGCCATCGTTTATTGGACGCTGCGAATGAAGCATCAAAAGGAGAAAGAAAAATAGGCTCTACTTTAAAAGGTATAGGACCTGCATACACTGATAAAGTTGCACGTACAGGATTGAGAGTTGGTGATATTCTTTCTAAAAACTTTGTTTCTAATTACGAAAAAGCAAAACAAGGTCATTTAAGAATAATAAAATCATTAGGATTTGACGAAAACTCTTTCCAAATCGAAGGCTTAACTTTGGCAGAGTATGAAGAAAAATGGTTGAAATCCTTAGAAAATCTTAAAAGATTTAATATCATAAACAGCGAATACTATATAAATCAAGCATTAGACGAAGGTAAAAAAATATTAGCAGAAGGTGCACAAGGATCTATGTTAGATATTGATTTCGGATCTTATCCTTTTGTAACATCTTCTAATACTATTACCGCAGGTGTTTGTTCTGGTTTAGGAATTGCACCATCAAGAGTTGGTAAAGTATTTGGTATTTGTAAGGCTTACTGCACAAGAGTTGGTAGTGGTCCATTCCCAACAGAATTATTTGATGAAGATGGCGAACAATTAAGACAAAAAGGAAGAGAATTTGGTTCTACAACAGGAAGACCAAGACGTTGTGGTTGGTTTGATATTCCAGCGTTGAAATATGCATGTATGCTAAACGGCGTTACACATCTTATGTTAATGAAGATAGATGTGATGAACGAATTTGAAACAATAAAATATTGTGAAGAATATATTATTGACGGAGAACGCACAATGGAGTTGCCTTTTGATATGGAACAAACTATGGAACCTGTATATTCTTCTTGTAAAGGTTGGCAACAAAACATTGAAGGTATAGAACGATATGAAGATTTACCAGAAAATATGCGTCAATATATATCTAAATTAGAGGAAAAAACAGGATTGCCAATCGTTTTGGTATCTACAAGTCCAAATCGTAAAGATACAATAATCAGAACAGAAATTTAAATAAATAAAACAAATAATTTATGAGACGAATCATATTAGCAACATTGTTATTAACTATTTCGTTAGGACTTAATGCCCAAAAATTACGAAATTCTGATATTCCGCAAGAAGTAAGATTAGGATTAGAAAACACATATTCTGATTATAAACTTCAAGGTTGGTATTTTGAAACAGGACAATACGTTGCAGAAATAAGTATAGATGAACAAATAGGAAGAGTATTTTTGACTGCAACAGGTAATTGGCAATTTACAATTTTCAATGTAGCAGAACAAGAATTGCCAACATTGGTTGCAAATTATTTTCTAAATAATTATCCAGGATACCGCATAAAAAAATCAGAATATATAGAAGATTTTTCAGGCGATAATTATTATAGACTGATTATTGCAATGAAAGGAGTTGGGCAAACAGAATATGAAATGATTTTTGACCCGAGAGGAAAATTAACAAAGACTAATGCACCTGATCCTGATTTTGTAAAAAAAGATTATATCTCTCGTTTAAATCCAGAAGCCATTGAATATAGACAAAAAAAGATGGCTGAAAGAGCAGAAATGGACGGAAGCGGATTAGAAATTCGTATTGAAGATGACGTAAAGAGTGCTGGCAAAAAGAAATCAAAAGATGTGGAAATTGATGTGCCAGAGTCATTAGATATAGCTGTAACACCTAAGGAAGTTTTAGATGCTTTCAAAAAGAAATTCCCAAGAGTTAAAGATGAGGTTTGGAGTCAAGAAGCAGAAAACTATGTAGCATCGTTTGAAAATCGTGGGATACAAACACAAATTTGTTATAAACCTGATGGTATGATGATGACAAAAACGATTGATATGCAAAAAGATCGTTACCCACGAAAGATAATTGAAGATTTAAACCAACGTTATCCTGGTGCTAAAATAGAAAAATTTCAAAAAGTAGAATACGATATTAAATATAGAAACACTGTAACAGATAGAAAGTTAGAAACATATTTCTATATTGAATTGTCGGAAAAAATTAAAGGCAAAAAAGATAGAAAATACATAAAGCTAACCTATGATAAGTCTTATAGATATCAAGGTTTAGCAGGTTCAACTGATGAATACGAAGATTAAAATATTAAAGAATGTAACTATTATATTTATTCTAATAGTTACATCTTTATTTTATACAGTTTCAGCACAGAAGCAAGTATATTATAGTTCTGATTGGGGAGAGAAATTACCATCTTTCCCCAATCAGTTAATATTAAAGTCGAATGTTGTCTTTGTTCACGAAGATATGACAATGACTTGCGATTCGGCTGTTTTTGATACTGAAAAAAATCTTATCAATGCCTACAAAAATATCCATATTTACCAAGATACTCTCCATTTGTATGGAGATGAATTTTTTTATGACGCAAATGTCAAAGTCGCAGAAGTCTTTGGAGATACTGTAACCCTATATGACGGAAAAATAAGTTTGCAAACAGATTATATGGTAATGGATAGAGTTGCTCAAACAGTGCGTTACACAACTCATGCTTACATTTGGGACGATGAAAACACACTTGAAAGTCAATTTGGAACATATCTTCTTGACACAAAAGAGTTTGAATTTGTTGATGAAGTGATTCTTCAATCCCTTGAAGCAAAAATTATCTCTGATTCATTATTTTACGAGACTAAAACCGATGTAGCTCATTTTTTGGGGAGGACTGATATTTCAACAAAGGATAGTGTAAAAATTTATACTTCAAAAGGAATTTATAATACAAAGACAGATGATGCTATATTGTTAAAAGATAACTTAATAATTAATGATTCAAAACAATTAGTGGCAGATAGTATATACTATAATACCAAAACAGAGAAATCAAAAGCCTTTTATAATATATTTTTAAAAGATAGTGTAAATCAAATTATAGCATATTCTCAATATTTAGAAAAAGACGAAAAGGATTCCTTACCATATATATATTTAACCAAAGATTTACTTTTGCAACAAATAGAAAAAGAAGATACACTTCACCTTCATTGTGATAGTATTTGGATATATTTTGATTCAAATATGAATGCAGAAAATGTGTATGCTTATAATCACGTTAAATTTTATAGACAAGATATGCAAGGTGTTGCAGATACGCTTTTTTATAATCTAAAAGATTCGTTGGTTTATTTTCTTGGTGAGCCGATTCTTTGGAATGAAAATAATCAATTCACAGCCGATACTATAAGTCTTAAAATAGATAAAAATGTTGTAAGAGAAATGTTTATGTATCCAAATGTAATTATTGCACAGAACTCAGATACAACAACAAAACAATATTTTAATCAAATAAGTGGAAGAAAATTCAAAGCAAATTTCTCAAAAAATAAAATAAAATATGCGGAAATACAACAACAAGTAAAAAGTATTTTTTATTTTTGGGAAGAGGGTAAAAAAAATAAAAAACTCACAGGAGTAAATATAGGAGAAAGTAGTAAATTAAATCTATATTTTGAAAAAGGTCGCTTGAAAAAAATGACGGCTGTCGATTTACCAAAATTTTATTTAGACGATAACTATCGCATTGACGAAAAAGAAAAAACTTTAAAAGGTTTTATTTGGTTAGAAGAGTATCGTCCTATGTCAAAATCAGATGTTTTTAAACATAGAAATTGACAAAATGTCATAAAAATAAACAAAGGAACAAAAATTACATAAAAATACTACGGAAAAAATATGTTTAACAAGAAAAAACGAAAGAAAGATATGGAAGAACAACAAGTAAATGTTGAACAAGAAGAAGTAGCAACAGAACAAACACAAGAAACAACAGAAGAAAATACAAAAACAAAAGAAGAAGAGTTAGAAGAAAAGTTGGAAGAATTAAATAAAAAATACCTTTTGTTGTATTCGGATTTTGAAAATTTCAGAAAAAGAACTTCAAAAGAAAAAATAGAACTTATTCAAAATGCAGCAGAAAATACAATCAAAGACCTATTGCCAGTTGTAGATGATTACGAAAGAGCATTGGCTAATTTTGAAAAATTTGAAGATGAAAAATTTATAAAAGCCAAAGAAGGAATAGAATTGATTTATAATAAATTGATGTCAATCCTTACACAAAAAGGTTTAAAGCCGATGAATGCAAAAGGAGGCAAGTTTGATGAAAATCTACACGAAGCAATAGCACAAATGCCTGCTGAAAACGAAGAACAAAAAGGTATAGTATTAGACGAAACTACCAAAGGTTATTACCTACACGATAAAGTGATAAGATATGCTAAGGTAGTTGTAGCGATGTAATTTTAAATTATAGAAATTAAACAATGGCTAAGAGAGATTATTACGAAGTCCTTGGCGTTTCAAAAGACGCAACCGAAGACGAATTAAAGAAAGCATATAGAAAATTAGCGATAAAATATCACCCGGATAAGAATCCAGGAGACAAAGAAGCCGAAGAAAAATTTAAAGAAGCCGCAGAAGCATACGATGTATTAAGAGATAAAGATAAAAGAGCGAGATACGATCAGTTTGGACACGCAGGTGTAGATGGACAAGGCGGATTTGGTGGTGGAGCAGGAATGAATATGGACGATATATTCTCAATGTTTGGCGATATCTTCGGTGGAGGATTCGGAGGCTTTGGAGGATTTGGTTCAAGAAGCAATGGACGAGGTAAAAGAGTAAATAAAGGTGGTAATTTACGTATAAGAGTAAAACTAACCTTGGAAGAAATTGAACAAGGCGTAGAAAAGAAAATTAAAGTAAAGAAATACGTAGAATGTCCTTCGTGTAAAGGAAGTGGAGCAAAGGCAGGTTCAGAAAAAATCACTTGTTCACATTGTGGAGGCTCAGGTGTGATTATTCAAGTCCAAAGAACAATTCTTGGAAATATGCAAACGCAAACTACTTGTCCACATTGCAACGGAGAAGGTTCTATAATAAAGGATAAATGTCCAGATTGTAGAGGAGAAGGCATAGTTCAAAGCGAAGAAATTGTAGAAATCAAAATCCCAGCGGGAGTTCAAGACGGAATGCAACTTGCAATGCGTGGTTTAGGTAATGCTGGAGCAAGAAATGGAATCAATGGCGATTTGATTGTAGTGATAGAAGAAGTTAAACACGAAATATTTGAGCGTGATGGAAACAATCTTTGTATGCAAACCTACATTACATTCTCTGAAGCGGTACAAGGTTCAACAATAGAAGTGCCTACTTTGAACGGAAAGGTAAAATTCAAAATTGAACAAGGAATGCCATCGGGTAAAGTATTTCGTCTGAAAGGTAAAGGACTTCCTGATGTAAACGGATATTCAAGAGGCGATTTGCTTGTAAGAGTTGATGTTTGGGTGCCAAAGAGTTTTACAAAAGAAGAAAAGAAACTCTTGGACGAACTATCAAAATTAGATAGTTTTAAGCCAAAACCAAATGCAAAAGAAAAGAGTTTCTTTGAAAAAATGAAGAATATGTTTTCTTAATCTCATAAAAAATGATATTAAACAAAGAAGATATTGAACGATTTTCCAAAATGGTTGAAGAAAGTGATAATATAGTATTATTATCACACTTCAATCCCGATGGAGATGCGATGGGCTCAACCGTAGCACTATATAGATTTTTACAAAACCTTGGAAAGAAAAATTTAACGATTATTTACCCAAACGAATATCCGCATAATTTTTCATTTTTATTTGAAGGTATAAATCACATTATATCAAGCAATGGTTTACTTGTAGCAAAACAAGCAGTAAAACAAGCAGATTTGTTGATTTATATGGATTTAAACAGAATCTCTCGCACCTGTGAAGAATTAGAATCAACATTAAATTCTCTTTCAACACCAAAAGTTTTAATAGATCATCACATTGACCCTGAGCAATTCGATATATCTTTCTCCGACTCTAAGGCTTCTGCAACAGCCGAATTGACATACAAAATCATAAAGCAGATAGACGCTACAAAATTAGATATAAAAATCGCACAAGCTATATATACAGGAATTTGTACCGACACAGGTTCGTTTTCTTACTCTTGTTCAAGACGTGATTGCTTTGATGTAGTAGCAGAATTAGTAGAATTTGGATTAGAAATAGCACCACTAAAACGTCAAGTCTTTGATCTGTCTTCCGAAAATCGTCTAAAACTTTTAGGATACTTGTTAAGTGAAAAATTAAGAGTATTTCCACAAAACAAGGCAGCCTATATTTCGGTTTCAAAACAAGAATTAAGACAGTTTAACTTTCAAAAAGGAGACTTAGAAGGTGTTGTAAACTATTGCTTAAAGATAGAAGGAATAGAATTTGCAGCATTACTATCAGAACGTCAAGACACAATAAGACTATCTTTTCGCTCAACAAATCCAAATATAGATGTAAACAAATTTGCAAACAAATATTGGAACGGGGGAGGGCATATATTAGCCGCAGGAGGCAATAGTTCACTTTCACTCCAAGAAGTAGAGCAAGCATTAGAAGTACAAATAAAAAATAACCTACATGAAAGCAATCAATAAACTCATTTTATTTACTATTTTATTACTTACTTTTTCTTGTGGACGAAGATACCAAGAAGAAGACTTGACAGAAAAAACTCTTACAAAAGAAGACTCTATTAGACTAAGAAATGAAAAAATAGAAGAGAGTTTAAGAACAACTAATCAAATAGTAATAAAAAAAGAATTAGAAAAAATAAAATCCTATATTGAGAGAAACTCTTGGAAAGTCAAAGAAAAAGATGGAATTTTCATAGAAATAATTTCAAAAATCAATGAAAAAAAATTACAAAACGATGAAATAATTTCTTTATCCTATGAATGCTTCACGCTCAAAGGTGAAAAACTCTATGATAGCGAAAAAGACGGAAAATTAAACATCAGATTAGGAAAAGATTCTGAATGTCCATTAGGATTACAAAAAGCATTACTACATCTTTATCACAATTGCAAAGCAAGAATCATTATCCCATCTTCCTTAGCCTACGGATTGTCGGGAGATGGCAAGAGAATACCACCATCAACCACCTTGATATATGAAGTAGAAATTGATTAAAATAAAAATAAACCTATGAAAATCAAATCAATATTAACAATCAGTTTTTTAATTCTAAGCCTTGCCTCTTGTAAAGAAGGAGATGTATCTTCCGATTTTGCAAGCACCGAAAAAGGTTTTAAGTTTAAACATTGTTTAGAAAATAAGACATCTCCAAAAGTGAAAGTAGGTGATATAATTCTTGGAGAAATAGAAATACGTCAAAACGATAGCATACTCTATTCTAACTTTGGAAGTCCAAATCGTTTGTTTAAAGTAAATGCAGACACCGTTAGCGATTTTGATAAACTATTATTGAATGTCCATATAGGCGATTCCATAATAATAGAGCCACCTGCTGATAGTATTGTCTCACATGTGTCAAAGATTGTTACAAAACCAGGAGATAAAATACGATTTTATATAAAAGTTCACCAAATAATATCTCAAAAAGAACTAACTGAGCACGATAAACAAGTAATTGAAGCACAACGAATAGAAGATTCAACACTTGCAGTCTTTGTTGCAAAGTATTTTCCTAATGCAGAAAAAAAACAAAGTGGTTTATACATTTTAAAACACAATAAAACACAAGGATTAAAAGCCGAATATGGAGACACAATTTCGGTTTACTATTCGGTAAGCGACACTTTGAATAACGTTCTTGATAAAAACACAAATGGAAAGCCTTTTGAATTTATCTTAGGTGATGATGGACTAATCGCAGGTTGGACAGAAGGACTTTCATATATGAGAAAAGGAGAATATATGAAGATATTAATTCCTTCAAAAATCGCATACGGCGATGCAGGTTATGGAGCAATATCTCCATATACTCCTTTAATATTTGAATTGAATTTAGTAGAAGTAAAAAAACAATAAAAACAAAACCAAAAAGAATATGAAAAAATTATCTATTATTATTTTAACACTTGTTTTCACAAGTTTAGCATTCGCACAAGCACCAAAAGGATTTGAAACCGATAAATCAGGAGTGATATACAGAGTTGATGTTGCAAATCCGCAAGGAAAACCAATCACGGAAGGTACAATAGTTCACGGACACTACAAAGTGTATTTTGGAGACTCTCTAATATTCCAAAATTACGATAAACCAGCCGCTCCAATGTTTGGAGCAATGTCTCAAAATCGTGCATTCAAAGGAGATTTGATTGATGGATTATTCTTAATGAAAGAAGGAGAAACATTTACCTTTGCCTTCGTTTACGATTCTATTAAAAAAGTACAACAAGTTCCTCCTTTCTTTAAAGAAGGCGACTATGCGTATTATTCAGTTCAAATAACAAAATCACAAAGCCTTGAAGATTTTCAAAGAGAGCAAGATTCTATTCGTAAAGAGCAAATGAGAATAAATGATAGTCTGCAATTAGTAGAATTAGATAGAGTAATGGAATATTTATCTAATAATCAGATTTCAAATATTCCTTTTGATGATATTTATTACAAAAAATTATCTTCTGGAAGTGGAGAAAAACCAAAAGAAAACGACCAAGTAAAAGTACATTACACAGGAAAATTTCTTGATGGTAAAGTATTCGATTCTTCAATTCCAAGAAACGAACCTTTAAGCTTTACAATAGGAAAAGGGCAAATGATAAAAGGATTTGAAATTGGTGTAAAACTAATGCAAAAAGGTGAAAAAGCAGTTATTGTTATACCTTCTGCCTTAGCGTACGGAGCAAGACAAAGAGGAGAAATTCCTCCATACTCTCCACTCGTATTTGAATTGGAATTAGTTGATATTATTTCTCCCAATAAATAAGAAATAATGAAATTAAAACTCTCAAAACCTCTCGTAGTCTTTGATATAGAATCCACAGGCTTGATTGTAGGCAAAGATAAAATAGTAGAACTATGTCTAATTAAAGTAATGCCTGATGGAAGTGAGATTGAAAAGTTATATAGAATCAATCCCGAACAGCATATTCCAGAAGAAACAACAGCAATTCATGGAATAAAGGATAAAGACGTTGAAAATTGTCCAACCTTTACTCAATTAGCACCCGAATTGCTTAATTTTATAGGAAATGCTGACCTTTGCGGATACAATTCTAATAAATTTGATGTCCCTCTTTTGGTTGAAGAATTTTTAAGAGCCGGAGTAGATTTCTCACTTCATAATCGCCGAATCATTGATGTGCAAAATATTTTCCATAAAATGGAACCAAGAAATTTAAAAGGTGCTTACAAATTTTATTGTGATAAAGACCTTACCGATGCACACACTGCAAATGCAGATACAAGGGCAACACTTGAGGTATTCAAAGCTCAACTTAAACGATACGAAGGAGCTGAATACGAAGACAATGAAGGAAAAATTTCAACTCCTATTGTAAATGATATGAACAAACTTTCCGCTTTTACAAAGACAGGAAATTGGGCGGATTTAGTAGGACACATTTATTATAACAAAGAAAATAAGGAGTGTTTCAACTTTGGAAAACATAAAGGCTGTGAAGTTGAAAAAGTTTTTGAAATAGAACCTGCATATTATGCTTGGATGATGAACTCAGACTTTCCTTTATCAACCAAAAAACTAATTACCGAAATCAGAACTCGTAAACTATTAAAAAATAATTAGTATGAAGATTATTTGTGTAGGAAGAAACTACGAGCAACACATAAAAGAATTATCAAATTCACGACCAACTGCACCTGTTCTCTTTCTTAAACCAGATACTGCTTTGGTTAAAGGAGGAGAGGCTTTTTATTATCCTGATTTTTCGCAGCATATTGATTATGAATGCGAAATAGTGGTTAAGATTTCAAAGATAGGAAAGAGTATTCCGGTTTCTTGTGCAAAGAATCATTATGAAGAAGTAGCCTTAGGCTTAGACCTTACTTGTAGAGACTTGCAAGAAAAGGAAAAAGAAAAGTCTTTACCTTGGACACTCTCAAAAGCCTTTGACTATTCTGCACCAATCAGCGAATTTTTCTCCTTAAAAGAATTAGGAAAAGATATTCAAGACCTTAATTTCTCACTATTGAAAAATGGAAACATTGTTCAAAAAGCCAATACCTCGCAAATGATTTTCTCCGTTGATGAAATCATTTCGTATATCTCTCAATTTATTTCCTTAAAAGTTGGAGACTTGATTTTTACGGGTACCCCCGCAGGCGTTGGCCCAATAAAAATAGGAGATAAACTTGTAGGTGTTTTAGAAGGTAAAGAAATATTGAAGTGTGAAATAAAATAAAAACAAAAAACTATGTTATTGTCCATACAAATAGAGAATTATGCACTGATACGTTCCACAAATATTGATTTTTCAAAAGGATTTACCTCTATTTGTGGAGAAACAGGGGCTGGAAAGTCCATTTTGCTTGGAGCCTTAGCCTTAGTACTTGGTCAAAGAGCCGATAGTGAAGTCTTACTTGATAAAGAAAAAAAATGTTTCATTGAAGCAATTTTTTCTATTTCCGCTCAGCTTAAACCTCTTTTTGAGGACAATGACTTGGATTTTGATTTAGAATCCACCTTCCGTAGAGAAATTCTGCCAAGTGGTAAATCGCGTGCTTTTATCAACGATACTCCTGTTAGTCTTAGTGTTATGAAACAAATAGGAGACTGTTTAGTAGATATACATTCTCAACACAACACAATAAATCTTAATGATAAATCATTTCAACTTTCAATTCTTGATTCACATCTTGAAGATAGCCAATTACTAAAAGATTATTCTGAAAAATTTAGGCAATATACTCAACTGTCTTCTCAAATAGAAAAATTAAAAGAACAATTATCGGAGTTTGAAAAGGAAAGTTCGTATGTGAATTTCTTGTATGAAGAACTTGAAAACGCAAAATTAAAAGAGGGTGAACAAGAAGAATTACAAGAGAGTGTTGATTTAATGTCTAATAGTGAAAATATTAAAACACAAATAATTAACTCACTTTCACTTTTTGAGACAGAGGATTATCCAAGCGTGATAACAAATCTTTATGAGATAAAAAACAATCTTTCAAAAATAGAAAATCTAAACAAAACCACAAAAGAACTTTACTCTCGCACTGAATCGGCCTTCATTGAACTAAAAGATATTTTTTCAGAACTTCAAACCTTTAACGATTCCATAGTTTTTGATGCACAACTTTTAGAAGAAAATTCTCAACGTTTAGATTTTATTTTCAAATTACAATTAAAACACAATGTGGAAACCGTTGTTGATTTATTGAAAATAAAGGAAGAATTATCTAATCAAATCAATCAAAATTCGGATTTAGAGTTTGAAATAAATAAGTTACGAGAAGAAGAAAATATTTTACGAGAAAAATTAATTATTCTCGCAAAAAAAATTTTTAATTCACGTAAAAAATCTGCTGAAAAGGTAGAAGCATCTCTTTTACCTTTGTTTGAAGCGATGGGAATGAAGAATGCTGTTTTGAAAATAGAGGTAGCGGAGGCCGAAAAGCTTAATCGAACAGCAGGAGAGGTGGAATTTCTTTTTAATGCAAACAAAACTATTGCAAATCAATTTAGAACTTTAAATAAAGTGGCATCTGGTGGAGAATTATCAAGACTTATGCTTGCTTTAAAGGCGATTCATCTTGAAAAAGACAATATGCCGACTTTGATTTTTGACGAAATAGATAGTGGAATTTCAGGAGAAATTGCTTCAAAAGTTGCTTTGATAATGAAAAATATGGCGGAAAATCGTCAAATCATTGCAATCACACACTTACCTCAGATTGCAGCAAAAGCAGACAATCAATTTAAAGTTTATAAAAGCGATATTGGAAATCAAACAGAATCAAAAATCACTCTTTTATCAAAAGAAGAAAGAGTGATTGAAATAGCAAAAATGTTATCTGATGAAAATCCGACTGAGGCAGCCTTGACTAATTCTCGCGAATTACTCTCTTAGTGTCTGCATCTTTTAAGTCTTCGTACCAATACTTCTTATCTAAATACTCAATTTTGCGTACTTCGGTGTATTTCTCTGTCCAAGAATCAAAAGTGATACGCTTGGTCCAGTTAAAATACTTATCCTTTTCGTATTGATAGTAATACTCAATTGTTTTTACGCCTCTGTCGTTTACAGCAACTTCCGAAATCATATAATTGTGGACATCATATTCGTAAGTATAGGTTAAAAGTTTTTTATCCTTAGCATTAAACACCTCTTTCTTTACAATCAATCCCTTATCGTTACGTTCAAAAGTTTCTCTACGAGTTTGTTTGTCGTTTCTTACTGTTATTTTTTCAATCATATCGTGTTTGTAATCACGTTTAATTGTAACTTTATCAACGTTTTTAGTGAAATGATAAGTAGAAATAGTATGAATCAAACTATCTTGTGGGCCATAGAAATATTCTATCGTTTTATTTTCTCTTTCGTTTTGAGAATCCAAAGTGTATTTACTTAAAAAACCTTTTTGATTATAGAAAAATTCTTCTGTTCTCGTTAAAGTGTTAGCACCACCACGACTTTGAGGATATTCTACTTCAACAGTCTTTGCTAAACGACCAAGATAATTATATTCGTATGTGGTTACTGCAACAATTTTATTGTTTTCTTCCATCAAAGTCTTTTTTACCAACTGTTTATTGTTGTCATAAGTGTACTCAATGAATCTATCTTTTTTACCTTCTATGAAATTAACTCTTTCAGTCAATTGTCTAAGGTTGTTAAACGTTAATTGATAATCATCAATAAAGCTTGTTCTTTGAGATTTTAAAGCAGAATCCGATTCAAACTTCATATATCTTACAGAAGAAGGG
Organism: Bacteroidales bacterium; assembly: GCA_017559135.1. Taxonomy (GTDB): domain Bacteria; phylum Bacteroidota; class Bacteroidia; order Bacteroidales; family P3; genus Onthomorpha. The sequence continues at coordinate 269,806 of JAFYSZ010000001.1, forward strand.
TATCCTGACAAATCATAATCCTTTGCCATATTAGGAATATCCTGAGAAAACGCAGTCAAACCTGCAAATAAAGCTATAAAACAAATAAAAAGTCTCTTCATAAAATCAATAAATTTTTGCAAATATAGTGTTTTTTTGCGTATTTATTCAATAATTCATGAATTTTGTTTCATTATTTATAAAAAAGGCGATTGATTCTCTCAACCGCCTTTTGAATTTTTCGTTACTCTATTTCTATACTGAATATTTGCGTAGTTGTAATATATGGACCGGTTGAACTAATATAAGGTGGTGGTACTGGTTCTCCGAAATCTTGCTCATCTTTACCCGAATAAATAGCAAGTTTATTATTTATTACCCATTTCCCTTTTGGTAAATTACTAACTAACACATTAGAGTTTCTGTATCTTGGAGTATTAGCACAAGTTGAATTAAACCATTTTTCTGTAACATAAATAGTATCATTAGATATTTCTGTGTCGATACGATACCACATAGGTTTGTCTCTGTACCTACCCTCATCAGTTGGAAATTCCACATCTGTCTTTTTAATCAAAAGACTATTGCCTTCTAAAACAATAGTACACGTTGGAGGAAATTCAGAATAACCTATATTATCATAATAGTGAATAAGATCACTCAGATAAGTGTATTTAGCCTCCATATCTTCTTTTTCAGATTCGCAACTTGAAAAACTAAATGAAATCATTAAAATCACTGACAATAATAAATAACTATACCTTTTCATAACATTTGTTTTTATTCTATTTCTATACTAAACATTTGTTTTGTTGAAACATAAGGACTTTCTTCATTGTAGGATTCATAATCATTAGGGAACAAAAGAAGACTATTATTTATCACCCATTTACCTTTCGGAATATTAGCAACAAATATATTAGAGTTTCTATACCTTGGAGTTTCCGAAACAAGGGCATTAAACCATTTTTCTGTAACATAAATAGTGTCATTAGATATTTCCGTATCAATACGATAAAACATAGGATTTATGTTATGGGCACTTGGAAATTCTACATCTGATTTTTTAATCAAAATATTATTGTCATACGTTTCAACAAGACAAGATGTATTCCAAGTAAAACTAATACCCCCATAATAATTAAAATCACTTAAATATGTATACTTTGCCTCTATTTCTTCTTGGTCAGACTCACAACTTATGAAACCAAACGAAATTACTACTAAAAATATAGCAAGTAATAAATCAATCTTTTTTTTCATATTATTTATTTTTTATTCAATTGCAAAAATACGCACATTATTCTTTTTATCCAAAAATATAAGCTATAAAACTTATATAAGTAAATTATAAGTAATTTAGATTATAATTTCAAAATATAAGTTTTATAGCTTATAAGTTCTCAATTGCCTCTTTCAATTTTTCTTTCAACTATCTTTAATCCCAATCCAATGCAACAGGGAATTTCTTACGATATTCGTTTAAGGCTTCCTTGTCTAAGGTTGCGTAAATGATTTCTTCGCTGTTGTCTTTTGCTCTTACTATTGTATCGCCTTGATAGTTTATGGCTATTGAGGCTCCTTTATAGGTGTAGCCTTTTTTGTCTATGCCTATGCGATTTGAACCTAAGACGTAGGCTTGATTCTCTATTGCTCTTGCTGGTAAAAGCATTTCCCAATGAGAAATTCTGTCATCTGCCCAACTTGCTACGTATATCAAAATATCGTAGTCGTAGCCTTTCTCTTGCGAAAAGTCGTTTCTTGCCCATTGTGGAAAGCGTAGGTCATAGCAAGTAAGAAGTTTTATTCTCCAACCTTTGTATTCTACTATTAAAGGTTTGTTTCCTCTGCTGACAACCTTTGGTTCTTTTGAAAGACAGAATAGATGTGCTTTGTCGTAGTAGGAAACGCTATCTTTTGTAACAAAGAATTGTCTGTTTACATAGCCTTCTCCTTCTTTTATCAATATGCTTGCATCTACTGCTATGTCTTTTTCTTTTGCTATTTGTTTTAAAAACTCCAAACTTTCTCCTTGCATATCTTCTGCAAAGTTTGTGTCGATTGTAAAGCCTGTTGTGTACATTTCTGGAAAGATTAATAAATCGGTGTCTTTCTCTAAGTGTTCTAAGGCTTGTTTGTAGCGTTCAATATTCTGCTGAGTTTGGTTGTCTTTTGTGTCTGCTTGATATATTGCTATTTTCATATACTTTCTTTTTTTAAAATTTATCGTCCACAGTTGCAAGGGTGATCCATTCTTACTCTTGCTCTTGGGAAAAGTGATTTTATATATTTTTGTTCTTCTTTATTCATTTGTATTGCTCTAAGGTCGAGATATTTCAAGTCCCATTTCTCAAACTCTTTTGGTAGAGTGTAGATAGGGTTGTCCCACATTATTAGGGTGTCTAATGAGAGTTCGGATAGGGAAGGAGGTAGGGAGTCTATGTAGTTAGAAGATAAATCTAAGTAATGTAGGTTGCGTAAGGTTGATAACGAATCGGGTATGTGTTTTATTTTATTCTTGTTTAAAATTAGTTTTTCTAAATTCGGAAATTCAAATACTTCATTTGGTATTTGTTTCAGTCTTTGTTTGGAAAGGTCAAGACAGGTTACACAATCTTTTTGCTTTAAAGCCTCTTCTAATGATTTGTAACAAGGTTGTTGTGCTTGGCAAATAAATGTAAAAAGCAGGCTAATTATCAGATAGTATGTTTTTTGCATTTTCGCAGTCGTGCTTTATTTGTTCTATTAATTCTTCTTTGGAAGAAAACTTATAGTTATTTCTGATTTTTTCTATGAAAAAAATAGATATTTCTTTGAAATAAATTTCTAAATCAAAGAAAAAAATATGTGCTTCTATGCTTTGTCCTTTTATGTTAAAAGTTTCTCTTTCTCCTATTGAGAGTACACCATTATACATATTGTTGTCAATTTGGCATTTTATTGCATAGACACCTTGTTGTGGGATTAATTTATTGTTATTTGGCTTTATGTTTGCGGTAGGAAAGCCAAGCGTCCTGCCAATCTTGTATCCGTTTACTACTATTCCTTCAATACTATAAGGATAACCAAGCATTTGATTTGCTTGTTTTACTTCTCCATTCTCTAATGATTTTCTGATTTGTGTAGATGATATTTCTTTTCCATTATGCCAAATACAGGCTTGTGTACGCTTTATCTTTATGTCTTTATAAGAACCTTTTGCAAGAATTTCATCAAATTGTGATGAACCTTTTTTTCCAAATCTATTATCATATCCAAGTAATAAGGTTTGTGGATTTATCTTTTTTATTACTAAATCTAAGAAATCTGATGCTTCAAGCATTGCAATCTCTTTTGTAAAGTGCAGGATAACTAAATAATCAATCTTTGTTTCCGATAATTTCTTTAATCTTTGTTCTTGTGTTTGCAGAATACTGACCTCTTTCTCGTTTCCTGTGATTACTTGTCGAGGGTGATTGTCAAAACTTATGACAACAGAGTAGGTATTCAACTGTTTAGCTTCTTGTTTTAATTCTTCAATTAAAGAAATATGTCCTCTGTGAACTCCATCAAACATTCCGATAGAGACAGCAGGTCGTTTGTCAAAAGTTTTTAAATCTTCAAATCTTATTACTTCCAAAATATAATAAATTATTGCTTAAATGAGTTTGCAAAAGTACAAAAAAAACTATCTTTGCAAAAAAAATAACAATGGATATAATAAGACCGGAGAACGATACATATAAATTTCGTCTGCCAATACAGATAAGATTCAGCGATTTAGATGCTTTGAATCACGTAAATAATAGTTATCAAGCACAATACTATGATTTAGGAAGGATAAACTATTTTGAGAAAGTAAATGGAGGTTCATTTGGTTGGAATGAAGTCTTAGTTGTCATTGTAAATACCGAAAATAATTTCTTTAAACCTATATTACAAGGGGAAGAACTTTATGTTGATACAAAACTTGTACGATTTGGCAATAAATCTATGACAATGCATCAAAGACTAATCACTTCCTCAGGAGAAATCAAAGGAACTTGTAGAACAATTCTTGCAGGATTTAATCAAAAAACACAGACTTCTGCTGAAATTCCACAAGAATTTAAAGACAAATTCTTAAAATTTGAAGCCATAGAGTTAGGCTAATTAAAAATAAATGACTAATTTTGCCAAAAATAATTCATAAAAATATAAAGAGATGCAAAACATAGATTGGAAAAACCTACCATTTGGTTACTTCAAAACTGATTACAACGTACGTTGTTATTACAGAGATGGAAAATGGGGTGAATTAGAAGTTACAGATTCAGAAGAAATCACAATGCACATGGCTGCAACTTGCTTGCACTATGGACAAGAAGCCTTTGAAGGAATGAAAGCATTTAGAGGAGTTGATGGAAAAATTCGTTTGTTCCGTCCTTACGAAAATGCAAAACGTTTAATCCGTTCAGCAGAAGGTGTTATGATGGCACCAGTTCCAGAAGAATTATTCGTAAAGGCTTGTATAGAAGTAGTAAAACGTAACGAAAGATTTGTTCCACCAGCAGGAAGCGGAGCATCATTATACTTACGTCCACTTTTGATAGGAACAGGAGCACAAGTTGGAGTAAAACCAGCAAATGAATATCTTTTCGTAGTATTTGCAGGCCCAGTAGGACCATACTTCAAAGAAGGATTTAAACCAGTTCAAATCCAAATAGTAGAAGATGCAGACCGTGCAGCACCACTTGGAACAGGAACATTAAAAGTAGGAGGAAACTACGCAGCATCATTGCGTTCAGGACAAAGAGCACACGATGAAGGATTCTCAAACGTTCTTTACCTTGACGCAAAAGAAAAGAAATATATAGATGAAGCAGGAGCAGCAAACTTCTTTGGTATAAAGAACAACACATACTGCACTCCAAAATCAACATCTATCCTTCCTTCAATCACAAATATGTCTTTACGTCAATTAGCAGAAGACATGGGATTGAAAGTAGAACAAAGACAAATCCCTGTTGAAGAATTATCAACATTTGAAGAAGTAGCAGCATGCGGAACAGCAGCAGTTATCTCTCCAATCGGTAAAATAGTAGACAGAGAAAGCGGTAAAGTTTACGATTTCGGAACAGAAGCAGGTCCAATCTGTACAAAACTTTACAAACAACTTAAAGGAATACAAGAAGGTGAAGTTGAAGATACACACAACTGGAATCTTGTTGTAGAATAATGAATTTTTCATAAGGGTTTTTAGTTAACAGCCGTTCTCGTGTGCTTGCGAGAACGGCATTTTTATAAAAATATGGAGAAAATATTAGTAATACAAACAGCATCTATCGGAGATGTAATATTAGTAACATCTCTTTTAGAAAAATTACATCATAAATTTCCAAACTCTCAAATAGATCTTTTGTTAAAAAGCCCAAATCAGCAACTTTTTACACAACATCCTTTCGTAAATAACATTTGGATATGGCAAAAAGATGATAAAAAATATTTGAGACTATGGGATTTGTGTGATAGAATAAGAAAAGAAAAATATGATGTAGTCTTTTGCGTACAAAGATTCCTTTCTTCCGGAATCGTAACCTTGTATTCAGGTGCCAAAAAAAGAATAGGCTTTAAGAAAAACCCATTATCCCTATTTTTTACACACAGAGTAGAACACAAGATCGAAAAAGGCATTCACGAAGTAGATAGAAACATATCCTTATTAGAAGGATATTGGTGTAAAACAGCACCACGACCAACACTCTATCCCACAAAAGAAGACTATGCCAAGACAAGTGTTTACAAACAAGGGAATTATTACACAATTTCTCCGGCTTCATTGTGGAAAACCAAGACCTTAGAACCAGAAAAATGGATAGAACTCACCAATCATATACCACAAGACAGCACGCTCTACCTTTTAGGTTCAAAACAAGACTACGAACTCTGCCAATACATAAAAAAACACTCACAACACACCAATACATTTAACCTATCTGGCGAATTAACCCTTTTACAATCAGCCGCACTAATGCGAGATGCTAAAATGAATTTCACAAACGATTCAGCACCTTTACATCTCTGCACATCTGTCAATGCACCTGTAACAGCCGTATTTTGTTCCACCACAACCGACTTTGGATTCACACCATTGAGCGATGACAGTCTTGTAGTAGAGGCTACACCACAACCAAAATGTAAGCCTTGTGGATTACACGGAGCAAAGAAATGTAAACACGAGCACTTTGAATGTGGAAGAAAAATAGATATGCAAACCCTAATAAACAGAATATAAAAGCTATAAAGGATAGTGAGATTTGTTGAGGGTGAATTCAAATTGCAAGCCACCCTCTTCACGATTTCTCACACTTATCGTTCCTTCATGAAATAAAACAGCGTGTTTAACAATCGCAAGCCCAAGTCCCGTACCACCTTTCTGACGAGAACGCCCTTTATCCACACGATAAAACCTCTCAAACAAATGCGGAAGTTGCGATTCTTCAACACCTTTACCATCATCTTCAAAACAAATCTTACAATACTCCTCTGTATTTTCTAAAAGCTTGATAAAAATATTCTTTCCTCCTGAATAGCTAAGAGCATTATCGGTTAGATTTCTAAAAATAAAACCAATAAGAGATGGATTACCCATAAGACTTACCTCTTCTTTAAAATCCACAATCAAATTCATACCTTCACTCTCAGGCTGAATAGACATCTCATCTACTACCTCATCAATAATATCATTAACAAATACTTGCTCAATACCGATTAACTGACTACCGTCTTCTATTCTTGTAATCAACGACACATCATTAAGTAAACGGCGCAATCTATCGTTATTAACATAACAACGCTCAATAAGCTCTTGTTTCTTTTCCTCACTTAATTCTATACCAGAAAGAAGAGTTTCAAGACATATTTGAATAGAAGCAACAGGTGTTTTTAATTCATGATTGATATTATTAGTTAATTGACGTTTAATTCTATTTTTCTCTTGCTCCTCACGAATAGCTGCTTGATACTCCCTATCCCTATCCTTAATTGTTTGTTGCCATTGTGCATAAAGCTGAACAATATGATTCGATATAGAACCCAATTCATCATTAGGAAAAGATTTTTCAGTCTCAAACGGTTCTCCTTTCTTAGCCTTTTCAGCAAATAAATTCAAACGTTCAATCGTACTACCCAAACGATGAGTTATAAAATAAGCTATAACACTCATCACTACGCCAACCACAATCATCACCCAAAGAAACGAACCATCTGCCTTTAAAGACTCTTTCAAAGCATCAGAATACGGAATAGCGCTTCTTACTATAAAGTCTTTACCCTTTGTTGCAACATAAAAATACTCCTTACCGTCGCTTTCCGAAAGTCTTGACTTGTGATAACCAACACCCGTTTTATTTGCAGAAATGATTTCAGGACGTTGAACATGGTTTTCCATACTTTGATAAGACAAGAGATTATCATAAATCACCTCACCTGAAAAAGAAATAATAGAAATGCGTAAATTATTGAAAGGAACGTTAGCTTTATTAAAATATTCCTTAGCTTTATTTATTTTTTTCTTTGAAAAAATATCCTTATCTATTTCATAGAGAAGCTCTTTGTTATACGTCTGCAATTTAATATTTATAAACTCTGTCTTAAACTGCTTTTCTCTAATATATTGAAAAGCAATAAAACAACTAATGATAGCCCAAGTAAAGGCAATCAAAATAAGAAATAACCTTTTGTGATAAGTTAATTTAAATTCTAAAACCATAACCAAATCCAGAACGTGTAATTATATAAGAACCATAAGAACCAATCTTAGAACGTAAACGAGTGATATTTACATCTATTGTTCTGTCCAATACAACCACCTCGTCCTTCCACACTTTGTTTAAAATCTGTTCTCTCGAACAAATTTTTCCTTTATTTTCTATAAGATAAGTCAAAAGTTCAAACTCTTTCTTAGTAAGTTTTACCTCATTGCCATCAACAAAACACACCTTAAATTCTAAATCCAATTGCAAGCCCTCAACCAAAAGTCTATTTGTCTTTTCCGAAGCCTTACAACCAGAAGTCCTTCTTAACACACTCTTAACCCTTGCAATAACATTTCTTACCGTATAAGGCTTTGTGATATAATCATCTCCACCAAGATTAAGTCCCATTATCATATCGTCTTCCGAATCCCTTGCAGTGCAAAAAATAATAGGAATATTAGCAGTTTCAACCTTAGATTTAAGCAAACGAGCAAACTTTATACCACTCATTTCCCCCATCATAATATCAAGCAATATAAGAGAATAGTTTTTTAAATCAAGCATCAAAGCCTGTTCTGCACTAAAAGCAATATCCACATCATAACCCTCATTTTCAAGATTAAGTTTCAAAACTTCACATAAAGTTTCCTCATCATCTACTATTAAAATATGTTCACTATTCATAAGAGTTGTAGTTTGTTTTTGCAAAAATAATGAGAAAAAATATATGATGATACCATGTAACTGAAATTTAACAAAATTGTAACAATTTGAGATTTAATAAAAGTCTCATTTTTTTGAAACATTCTTGTAACATAATGCTTCTACTTTTGCATCACCAAAAAAACAAACAAACTAATATGAAGAAAATTTTATTAAGCATTGTAGCAACAACTCTAATAGGAGTTTCAATGCAAGCTCAAACAAATGAGCCAAAAGGTAAAACAGTAGTTCAAGTATTTGGAAACTTTCATTCCGAATTAGCAGAAGAAAAACCAAAACCAGCCTTTGGATTAGAGAGAACTTACCTTGGATACGAGGGAAAGCTATCTGAATCACTTTCAATGCAGGCTGTAATGGATATAGGCAAATCTTCCGATGTTGGAGATATGCACTATATGGCTTATATAAAGAAAGCGGAAATTTCTTGGAAGAAAGGCGACTTTACATTTAAAGGTGGTATGATTTCAACCACACAATTCAATTTTCAAGAGAAGTTTTGGGGACATAGATATGTGATGAAATCATTTCAAGACCAATATAAATTTGGAAGCAGTGCCGATTTAGGACTTGCCGCTTACTATAATCCTACCTCATGGCTTACAATGGACTTAATAATAGTAAACGGAGAAGGATATAAAAAAGTACAATCAAACGAAGGATTTAATTATGGAATAGGCGCAACCCTTACACCTCTAAAAGGATTTCAAATAAGACTCTATTCAGGCTTAAATCAAGGAAACGGAATAGATAAAAAAGATGCACTAAACCTTGCAGCCTTTATGGGATATAAAGGAAAAGACTTCTCCATAGGAGCAGAATATAACCATAAAATGAATACTTTAGAGACTAACTCTTACGACCAATCAGGTTTATCGCTATACATGTCTTACATTCTAAATAAACATATCAATCTTTACGCAAGATATGATGAACTCTCTTCAACAGATGATTGGTATTCAAAAGACGAATCCTCTGCAATATTAGGAGCAGAATTTAAACTTTCAAAAAACATAAAAATCTCTCCAAATCTTAGACTCTCTATGCCGAAAGCACAAGAGCAAGACAATACTTATTCAGCATATATAAATTGTAGTTTTGGACTTTAAAAGATAAAATAACTTAAAATAAAAAAAGAAATGAAAAAGAACTTATTACCCATATTTATGTTGGGCATTGCCTTAATTGCAAGCTCATGTGGCAACAAAGAAAATCAAGCAAAAGAATTATCAGACGAGCTTTCAGGAGCTGGAGCAACCTTTCCACTACCGTTCTATAACGTAGTCTTTGAAAAATATTTAGAAGAAAAAGGAATACTGACCGCTTATGGAGCAATAGGTTCAGGAGGCGGATTAAGAAACCTTAAAGACGGAGTAGTAGACTTTGCAGCCAGCGATGCGTTTCTAACAGATGAAGAACAAAAAAATATGAAAGAAGTAATCCATGTTCCAACCTGTATGGGAGCAGTCGTGTTAGCATACAACATAAAGGGCGTTGAGAACCTTAATCTTTCATCAGAAGTAATTGCAGGCATATATTTGGGAAATATAAAGAAGTGGAATGATGAAAAGATAAAAGAACTAAATCCTCAAACACCACTTCCAGATATGGAAATCATACCTGCCTATCGTTCAGACGGCTCTGGAACAACATTTGTTTTCACAGACTATCTTACAAAAGTAAGTAAAGAATGGGAAAATAAATACGGAAGAGGAAAATCGGTTAATTTCCCTATTGGACTTGCAGCAAAAGGAAATACAGGTGTAGCAGGAGTGATTTCTCAAACCGAAAACTCAATAGGATACATAGGCTCTGAATATGCCTTTGCTCAAAAAATACCATACGCAGGCATTAAAAATCTACAAGGTCAAGTAGTTCTACCTTCAACTGAAAGTATTTCAAAAGCTGCATCAGGAGAAATTCCACAAGACACAAGATGTAGCATAACAAATTCCGATGCAAAAGGAGCTTATCCTATAAGTTGTTTCACTTGGATGCTGATTTACAAAGAGCAAAACTACTCTAAGCGTAGCAAAACTCAGGCTGAAACCACCTTAGATTTGATTCAATTCATTCTGTCAGATAAAATACAAAACCTTGCAAAAGAAGTACACTACGCTCCATTGCCTGAAAAGGTTAGAGAGCAATGTCAAGCAAACTTAAAGCAAGTAACCTTTGATGGAATCCAACTAATAAAATAGTAATCAAAGAATGGGAGATAAAATTTTTAAAATAATATTATTCATAACAGCATTGATAATACCACTTATTTGCGGTGGTATTGTCTATGCTCTTGTTACCGATGCCTATCAAGCATTTGATTATTTCGGTTTCTTTAATTTTCTAACCTCTACCGATTGGAATTACACCGAAGGACAAGAACAATATGGAGCAATGCCTTTTATAATAGGTACTTTAATGACAACTTTTTTAGCTCTTTTATTTTGCATTCCATTCTCTTTACCTGTGGCTTTGTTTTGTGGAGAATATTTCAAAGGAAGAAAGATTGCTTCTATCCTTAGCACTGTTGTAGATTTATTAGCTGGCATTCCTTCAATTATTTATGGGCTTTGGGGATTTTTTTCTTTGCGTCCGTTAATTATTTCTTTGAATATTTCCCCTCAGGGTTCGAGTATTTTAACCGCCTCTTTGGTATTGGCAATTATGATAGTGCCTTATGCAGCTTCTTTAAGTTCGGAATTTATCAAAATGATTCCTGACGATATTAAAGAGAGTGCTTATAGCCTTGGAGCAACACGTTGGGAAATCATTCATAAACTATTCTTTCCTATTGCTGGCTCTGGAATATTTTCTTCTTATATCTTAGCTATTGGAAGGGCTCTTGGAGAAACCATGACGGTAACAATGTTGATTGGAAACACAAATGCAATTCCTACTTCTATAACTTCTACAGGTAATTCAATGGCTTCAATCATTGCTAACCAATTTGGAGAGGCTGATGGTTTACGTCTTTCATCTCTTATTGCAATAGCCTTAATCCTCTTTTTGATTACAGCCATTATAAATATGATAGGAAAAATAATGATCAAACATTCACGAATTTAATTACAGAACAAATGAAATCAAACCTTAATATCAAACAAAGATTCTTTAAAGACCGTTCTATTTTTGTGATAGTATGTGTTTTTTCCTTGCTTAGCTCAATACCTTTGATTGCAATCTTAGGAGAAGTTTTTGTAAAAGGAATTAGTCAGTTTAGTTTATCCTTTTTTACCCTTCCTACTCCAACCGCATATAAAGTATTGAAAGCAGTAGAACAAGGCTTACCTATCCCAGGTGGTATTGCAAACGGAATAATTGGCAGTATGATAATGCTTCTTATAGCATCAGCAGTTGCAATCCCTTTGGGCATATTGTGTGGAGCCTATATAGCAGACAATAGTAAACAACGCTTTGCTAAATTTGTAAGTTACCTAACCGATCTCTTACAAGGAACACCCTCTGTTATTATAGGAATTATCACCTACATTTGGATAGTAATACCAATGAAGACTTACTCAGCCTTAGCAGGTAGTATAGCCTTATGTATTATGATGCTACCTCTCATAATCCGTTCAACAGAAGAAACGCTCAGAATACTACCTTCCTCACTCAAAGAAGCGGGATTAGCCTTAGGAGCAAACAAAGCAAAACTTATGCTAAAAGTTCAACTTCCCTCAGCCTTTGGAGGAATATTCACAGGAATACTCTTAGCAATATCAAGAGTCATTGGAGAAACAGCGCCACTTATGTTTACCGCACTTGGTTGCTCATTCATACGACTATCTCTTGACAAACCAATTTCAGCAGTGCCTTTATTGATATGGGAATTTTTCAACGACCCTTACCAACAAGAATTGATATGGGGCGCATCGCTTTTCTTATTAACCTTTGTTTTAACCCTTAACCTTTTATCAAAATATTTAACACGAAAATGGAAAAAATAAACACAATATTAGAATTTAACAAAACCTGCGTTTCATACACCCAACAAACAATGGCAGTAAAGTATGTAACAGCACAAATAGAGAAAAACAGCATTACTTCAATTATGGGACCTTCTGGCTGTGGAAAAAGTACACTTTTAAGAGCTGTAAACCTAATGCACAAACTCTATCCCAATATAAGAGTAGAAGGAGAAATACTACTAAATGGAGAAAACATACTCTCAATGAATCCTATCGAAGTAAGACGCAATATAGGAATGGTATTTCAACGTCCAACACCCTTTCCAACAATGAGCATCAAAGAAAACATTCTTTCAGGCTTTACACTAAACAGCATACGCTTAGACAAATATCAAAAAGAAGAAATAGTAGAACAAACCCTCAAAAGCGTATCACTATGGGAAGAAGTAAAAGACGTATTAAACAAAAAAGGCACTTTCCTATCAGGCGGACAACAACAACGCCTTTGCATAGCAAGAGCCTTAGCTTTAAAACCACAAATCCTACTTATGGACGAACCAACCTCAGCTCTTGACCCTATTGCAACCAAACACATAGAAGACCTCTTAATTGAACTACAAAAAGACGTAACCATACTAATTGTAACACATAATATGGGACAAGCAAAACGCATCTCAAAACATTCAATGTTTATGTATTTAGGAGAAATGGTAGAATACGACCTAACAGAAAATATGTTCACAAACCCAAAAGACGAAAGAACAAAAGCCTACCTTACAGGACAGATGGGATAAAATCATTTGCGAAAATCAAAAAAAAATAAGACCTTTGCAAAAATAAAAACAAAAAGCAAATGAAAAAGACAAGCGTAATCATAGCACTTTTAAGCCTTAGTTTAAATCTTAGTGCACAAAAACACGAATTAACCTATCAATCCTACACCAAAGATGTAGCCAAACAAGACACAAGTCTAACGATAATCTATCGCAATCAAGACGAAATCTCAATCCAAGGCAATGAAGACCTAATGCAATTCAACCCAATCCAAGGCCTTGCCCACGAAACCCTCTACATCAACTATGCGACCAAAAACCTTTATCGTCAATTAGAATACCAAAACTCTGAGGCCTACCTTGCAACCAGCACCATTCCCGATAACACCTTAGAGATAGAAGGAGAAGAAGAAGTAAACGGCTATAAATGCAAAAAATACCGCACCTCTATCAACTCCAACACCATAGAACTATGGGTAACAGAAGACTTAAAGATGAATGCCACACCAATCCTACAATTTGCCAACCTACCCGGAGTACTAATCAAGTTTCAACGCAATGGAAGTAGCATAACAGAACTAAGCACCATAAAACCCCTAAACAAAAAAGCCAAAATCAACACCCAACCCCTTGCAAACGCAACACAAGTAACATTTAGAGAACTGGACCAAATAGAAAAAGACAAAAAAGTAATCACCACACACATTTTCAACAAACAACGCATACATTGGGGCGACACAACTCATCACCAAGGCTCAATGCCATTTGATACAACCATTCACTTTGCAGGCGGTACTCTTATTCTAAAACGCATAAACCTACAAGTTCTACCCGAACACTACCAACTCTTTGCCGAACTCACAACCCAATCCTCAGGAGATGCATACGACCGCACAGGAAGTATCTTTATCATACCACAAGACAGCATAACTCTATACGATGCCCTCACAAAAGGCATAGAAAACATTCCCTACTTTACCAGCAAAAAAGAAAACAAATACCAAGGAATGATAGCCACTCCTCATTATAGTCCCGTAGTAGAACTAATACGCTTTTTCACCCCGTTTGGAGTAGGTCATTTCAACGACAGAGTACAAATAGATGGCTTAGAATGGCAAGAAGAAGTCTATTACAAACAAGAAATCACCGACCTAAAACCATTCCTGCAAGGCGATGTTTTAATCGGAGCCTTTATAGGTAACTATGACGGAGGTGGACACTTGCTTTCCTTAGACCTAAAAGCCTATCCGGGCGACTATGTAAACCAAATCACTCCACAAAGACAATGGACTCTACCCCTATTCAACACTTGCAACGTAATGGAAATGGCAGGACAAAACTACCCACACTTTTTTGACACCGACACCCTATCAGTAACCTTTGAAATCCCAGAAGGCGTAAACAAACTCAAACTACGCTACATCTCAACAGGCCATGGCGGTTGGGGCGGAGGCGATGAATTTAATCCAAAGCCTAACAACATAATCATAGACGATACAATAATTTATCAATACACACCTTGGAGAGAAGACTGTGGAAGATATAGAGAATGGAATCCTGTGTCTGGCAACTTTTGGAACGGACTTTCTTCTTCTGATCTCTCACGCTCAGGCTGGTGTCCCGGCACAGCAACTCAACCAACCTATATATATCTTGATGAATTAACACCGGGCAAACACACAATCAAAGTAGCAATCCCACAAGGAAAAGCAGAAGGTGGTAGTTTTAGTGCGTGGAGCGTATCTGGCGTATTGATAGGAGATAAGAAATAAGAAAAAAATACAAAGAAATATTTTTCTAAAACAAAGAAATATTTTAATAACTCTATGAAAAAAAATAAAATTTCATAGAGTTATTTTTATCTAAGCCTTAGATAGGTGTGTTATGATTATCATTAGTATTTCTCGTCCGTAGTATTCCCAATATTTTTCTCCAAATCCATGAATATCCATTATCTCTTCGTAGGTTGTTGGTCGATTTGTTGATAGTTGTACAAGGATTTGATTTGTTAGTACAGGAGCATTTTCTTTTTTGTATTTGTTTTTATATCTGTATAGTTTGTCAAATAAGGTTAGGTCAGTAAGTAAATTATCAAATGAATCTACGGCTATTTTTATTACTTGGTTATTGAGATATATGTCTTTGTAACTGATTTCGTTTATTGTTTGTGGTATTCTTTCTGCTATTGGTTGAGAATTTGTTTGAGGCTCTGACTTTTTTTCTTGGGCGTATGATTGTTTTTGTTCCGATTCATCAATGACTCCAAAGTTGTCATTTTGCCAAAATTTGTATTGTGTTTTATTTATTGAACGATTACAACCTGAATTGTCTGCTTTGTAATTTGTACAACCTAAGAAATAGTGATTTTTATTGTTTTTTACTACTAAGTAACCGTCTTTACACCAATCGCATTTGTGGATTGAGAGTTCTTTTTCTCTTTTGTCATTTGTCATAAATCCACAGATTTCTTGGTCGTTTGTGCATATCCATAGTTTTAGTCCATAGTTTTTATTCCATTTTAGTTGCATTGGGTAGCCGCATTTTGGACATCTGTTTTTTATTTCGTCATTGTCGGTAGTTAATGAGGATAATTCTCCGTTTAGTGTTACGTTTGGATAGTTATGTGGTTCGTTTAGTAGTTCTTTTATAAATTCTGATGGTTTGTGTTTTGGTGTTATTATGAATACTCTGTTTTTTGTTCGGGTTAGTGCTACATAAAATAATCTTCTTTCTTCGGCATAGTTGTAGGAGTCATCGTATGATACTACGAGTTTGAGTATTGGGTCGTCTTCTACTTTTGATGGAAATCCATAGATATTGTCTTTTGCATTTATTATTATGACATTTTCCGCACTTAGTCCTTTTGAACTATGTGCTGTCATAAAGTTGAGTTTTACTTTTGCTCCGTATTTGCTTGAAAATACGTTTCCGCTTTTCTCATCATAACTAAATTGATTGGATTTACACATATTTCTTGCGTCAAAGCCGTATCTGCCAATCAATAGGATAGAGGGTATGTTGTTTTTGTTTTCTACGGAATTGTATTTTATGATTTGTGCTATTGCTTCGTTTATTGCTGCTCCTATATTGTCATAAATTCCTCCTTTTGCTTTGTTTTTGTTTGAAGAAAATTTGTCTTCATAACTTTGAATATAGACAGGGTTTTCTATTCTTTTTGGAGAAATTAATGCTTTCTTTATTTGTTTAGAGTTTTTTTGTATGAAGTTGCCTGCAATGTTTATTATTTCTTGTGCATTTCGGTAAGTTTTAGTTATTTTTAGTTCTGTGCCATAGCCTACTTCTTTACAAAATTGTGTGAATAAAGTAAGTACTGAGCCACTGAAAGCATAAATAGATTGCCAATCGTCTCCAACTGCCATTATCTTTGCGTTACATAATTGGCTTAGTTCTTTTATTAGGTTATATCTTTGTCTTGATATGTCTTGGTATTCATCTACTATTATGTATTTGAAGTCTATTTTTTCTTTTGATAGTTGTTTGTTTTTTATTATTTGAGCAGAGTTATTTATCATATCTTGAAAATCGATACAATTTTGTTCTTTTAAGTTTTTTTGGTATTCAAGATAGCAGACTTCGCATATTTCTAAGAAGAGTTGTGTTCTTGGATTGTTTATTTTTTGTTTAAATTCACTGAATTTTTGAAGTGTATATCCTTGTGTTTTGAAATTACTGATAAATGTACAAATAAACCAAGTTAGTTTGGTGATGTATTTGTTTTCTTGTATATCTATAAGTTGTTGATAGACTTCTACCGAGTTGCGTTTCTTTAATTCGTATCCTCTTTTTAAGAGTTCTTCTTCAAGATGAACAAGGGTAGGGCGGTTATCTTTGTATTTTGAGAATGTGTAGATTAAATCGGTTTTGTGTTTTCGGTGTAATTTTATTTTATTATTTACAAAGGTTTTGTATTTTTCTAATTCTTCTTGGGTGTATCTGCTGTTTTGTCCTTCTTCTGTGATTCCAAAGTGTTCTATGTAAGTAGTCTTTTCTCCTTGTTTTATGATAAAATCGGGAGTGTAGGGTTTTCTCGAATCGAGTACTCGGTATTGATAAATAGGTTCGTATTCGTATTCTATTTGATTCATATATAAGAAGTTTGCAATCATAACTTCTTCTGCTGAACGTAGGTTTTCGTTTCTTAATGTTTGTTTAAGATTGCTTTTTAGTGTAGAAAAATCACTATTGGCTAAGAATTTTAAATATTCATTAGTGTTGTTGATTTCACATGGTGCTGAAATGTAAGAAGCAAAAAAGAGTATGAGTTTGTTAACTATGGTAGAATCTTTTATGATTTTTGTTTTCAGATAGTTATTTATGATATTATACATAAATCCGCCTTCTACAACTCTTTTTTGTTCAGTTTCGCTTTGTCGTAATATAGAATAGCCGACTGAATGAAAGGTGCTTATTATTGCGGGTATTTGTAAATTATGGTTTATTCGGTTTTTTAATTCATCAACTGCTTTATTAGTAAATGAAATTACTAAGATTTGTGAGGGTTTTATGTTTTGTTTTTCGGTTAGATATTTTACTTTGGCTGCTATTGTGGTTGTTTTTCCGGCTCCTGCTCCTGCTATGACAAGTGTATGGTCCTCATCGGAAAGGATTACTCGTCTTTGTTCTTCGTCAAGCATTATAGCAGAATCACAATCTTTTAAAATAGTATCAAGATATGTTTTTTCTGAATTTAAATGTCTTTGTAGAAATTCTTCATTGTGGGCTTTTATTGTAGGGGATTCTTTTTTTAAATCTTGTATTTCTTTGTATAAATTTGAAAAACGATTGATTTCTGAAATTTTTATCTTGTATTTTTTTGAGAAATCGCTTATTAAATTGTTGTTATAAATAGGTAGGAGAGAGTTGTATAATTCTTTGTATTCTGTAATAAGGTCTTTGTAATCGTTTCTTGAAATGAATTTATCTTGTTTTAGTAATTCATCTATTTTATTGTTGAATACGAAAATACCTGAATATAATTTATGGGTTATTTTGTTAGAAGAAATAAGGTTTTCTTCGTTTTGTGAGGTCTTCTTCTTTTTAAAGAAATCGAATAATCCCATATTTTATTTTTAATTTGAGAAAAAGCGGAGTATTTTTTTGTTATACTCCGCTTAGTTTATTGTATTTATTGTCTTAGATTTATTCTGCCCAAGCAACTACAAGGTTTCTATCGCCGTATGCGTCATCTACTCTTGATGAACAAGGCCAATATTTGTCGTCATGTTCAAGAGGGAATGCTGCTTGTTGGCGTGTGTATGGTCTTTCCCAAGTATCTGCACATATTACTTGCATTGTGTGTGGTGCATTGGTGATAAGGTTGTTTGCTTTGTCTGCTTTACCTTCTTCTATGTCGCGTATTTCTTGACGGATTTGGATTAAAGCATCGCATAGTCTGTCCATTTCAGATAATGGTTCAGATTCTGTTGGTTCTATCATCAATGTTCCGTGTACAGGGAAGGCAACTGTTGGTGCGTGGAAGCCGTAGTCCATCAAACGTTTTGCTATATCACCGCATTGAACGCCTGATGATAATGAGAATTGGTTACAATCCATTATAAATTCGTGTGCACACATTCCTTGTTCGCCTGTATAAAGGATATTATATGCTGTTGAAATTCTTGTACGCATATAGTTTGCGTTAAGTATTGCATATTTTGTTGCTTCTGCCAATCCTTCTTGTCCTAACATTTTTAGGTATCCGTATGTGATTGGAAGTAATCCTGCACTACCAAATGGTGATGCTGATACCGCTCTTCCTTTTGTTGAACCTGTGCTTACTACACTGTGAGTTGGAAGATAATCTGCAAGTGCTGCTGTACAACCAATAGGTCCTACTCCTGGACCACCGCCACCGTGAGGCATTGCAAAGGATTTGTGAAGATTTAAGTGGCAAACGTCTGCCCCCATATAGCCAGGAGAAGTTAATCCTATTTGAGCATTCATATTTGCACCGTCCATATAAACCAATCCTCCATTTTCGTGGATTATGTTTATAATGTCAATGATTCCTTCTTCAAATACTCCGTGAGTTGAAGGATAAGTAACCATTAAGCAAGACAAGTTTTCTTTATTTGCTTCTGCTTTTTCTTTTAAGTCTGCTATATCTATTTCTCCTTCGGCAGTTGTTTTAATTACTATGATTTGCATACCTGCCATTGCTGCCGATGCTGGATTTGTTCCGTGAGCAGATGCTGGTATCAAACATACTGTACGGTTTGCTTGACCGTTTGCTATTTGATAGTTTCTAATTGTTGTCAATCCTGCATATTCTCCTGCTGCTCCTGAATTTGGTTGGAAAGATATTTTTGCAAATCCTGTTACGGTTGAAAGGATTCTATCCATATCTGCAATTAATTCATAGTATCCTTGTGCTTGATCTTGTGGTACAAATGGGTGAACATTTGTAAATTCAGGCCAAGTGAAAGGAATCATTTCCATTGCAGCATTTAACTTCATTGTACAACTTCCAAGAGGAATCATTGCACGATTTAATGACAAGTCTTTAACTTCCATTTTCTTCAAATAACGCATCATTTCTGTTTCAGAATGATATTGTTTGAAGATTCTTTGAGTTAAATATTCACTTTGTCTTTTTAAGTTTGCAGGAATTGTTTCAACATTTGCTTGTTTTACTGCTTGGAATTGTTTTCCTGCTGCTTGTGCCAATACTCTAAGAACTTGTTCTATTTGATTTTCACCTGTTGTTTCACTAACTGAAATTCCTATTGTGTTTGCATCAATCAAAAGGAAGTTCATTTGATTTTCAACAGCAGTTTGACACACTTTTTCTGCTGCAACAGGACATGTCAAACGGATTGTATCAAAATAAGTTGCATTTAATTGAGTATATCCATATTCTTTTGCATTTTCTGCTATTTGTTTAGCACTATTATTTATATCTTGTGCAATTTCACGAATTCCTTCTTGTCCGTGATATGCAGCATATTGACCTGCCATTATTGCAACAAGTGCTTGTGCAGTACAAATATTAGAAGTTGCTTTTTCTCTCTTAATATGTTGTTCTCTTGTTTGAAGAGCAAGACGGAAAGCTTTGTTTCCTTGTGCATCAAGAGTTTGTCCAATTATTCTTCCTGGCATTGTACGTTTGAAGTTTTCTGTACAAGCAAAGTAAGCAGCACTTGGACCACCAAAACTCATAGGACAACCAAATCTTTGAGTTGTTCCACAAACACAATCAGCTCCCCATTCTCCCGGAGGTGTTAAAAGAGCCAAAGACATAAGATCTGCAACAACAGCAACAAAGATTTTCTTTGCTTTTGCAGCCTCTGTGAATGCTTTATAATCTTTAACTTCACCTTTTTTATTAGGATATTGAACAATTGCACCAAAGAAAGTTTCATCTAATGCGATTTCATCTTCTTTTCCAACAACAACTTCAATTCCACGAGGGAATGCTCTTGTTTGAATTACATCTATTGATTGAGTAAACAAATCTTCTGAAACAAAGAATTTATTTACATTATTTTTTTGTTGTTCTCTTGTTCTTGAACCATAGAACATAAGCATTGCTTCTGAGGCAGCAGTTGCTTCATCAAGCAATGATGCGTTTGCAAGCGGCATTGCAGTCAATGAACAAATAGCAGTTTGGAATGTGAAAAGAGTTTCCAAACGTCCTTGACTGATTTCTGCTTGGTATGGAGTATAAGAAGTGTACCAACCTGGATTTTCCAATATGTTTCTTTGCAAAACAGCAGGAACAATAGTAGGATAGTAACCTTGACCAATGTAAGAATCATACATTTTGTTCTTTGAAGCCATAGATTTCAAAAGGCTGAAATATTCATACTCATTCATACCCTTTGGAAGATCCAATGGTTTTTCAAATCTTATCTTTCTTGGAATTGTTTTATCAATTAATTCATCAATACTACCAACTCCAATAACCTTTAACATTTTCTCAACTTCGTGAGGTTGTGGACCGTTATGACGGTGTGCAAAATTGTTCGTTATCATCTTGCTTTAATGTTTATTATTGTTTAATATAAATTTACTTTCTCTTTTATCTCTTATAGGAATTAAAATGAAGTATTTCCTTCATAGGCTTTCTATGCTTACTTCTCGTAGTTGCGGCCGAGTAACCCAAAGAAATCACCAATGGAATACGTTTCTTTTCAGGCACATCAAGCAGTTGCTTCAATCCCTTCTCATCAAACCAACCCAAAATACAACTTCCAAGTCCTAATTCAGTAGCCTGCATACATATATTATTAGCAGCAATCCCTATATCTAAAAGTGGATACTCTTTATCCTTGATTACCGAACCAAGCGAAGCAGTAAAATTCGCTTTTTCCAAAACTATTGCTATCAAAACAGGAGCCTGCTTAACAAACTTATTCATTCCCATTGTAGCAATACGCTTTTGAGCCTTTTCAAGAATAGGTTGAGAATTAATAACAACAAAAGACCAAGGTTGAGAGTTGCAAGCAGAAGGAGAGAGGCGAGCCGCTTCAAGGCAAGTAAGAATTTTCTCTTCCTCCACCGGCTTATCACAATACTTTCTATCGCTTTGTCTTCTCAATAACAAATCTTGAAAAATCTCCATGGTAAAAACTATTAGATAGAAGCTGAACTAAACTCAGCGTCAGCCTTTATTTTCTTAATCAAACCTTGTAAAACTTGACCAGGACCTACTTCAACAAAAGTATTAGCACCATCTTCAACCATTGCCTTAGAAATTTGAGTCCATTTAACAGGAGCAGTCAATTGAGCAATAAGATTTTCCTTAATTTGAGCAGGATTTGTCATAGGTTGAGCATTAACATTTTGATAAACAGGACAAATTGGCTCAACAATATTAGTTTTTTCAATAGCCTCAGCAAGTTCTACTCTTGCAGGTTCCATCAAAGGAGAATGGAAAGCACCACCAACCTTCAAAGGTAACGCTCTCTTAGCACCCGCAGCCTTCAATGCTTCACAAGCCTTATTGATACCTTCCATAGAACCAGAAATTACCAATTGACCAGGGCAGTTGTAGTTAGCAGGAACAACAACTTCTTCAATAGAAGCACAAACCTCTTCAATTTTTTCATCAGCCAAACCAATAATAGCAGCCATTGTACTTGGTTGAAGTTCACAAGCCTTTTGCATAGCATTAGCTCTTGCAGCCACAAGACGCAAACCATCTTCAAAACTCATAGCCTTAGCAGCCACAAGTGCAGAAAACTCACCCAAAGAATGACCTGCAACCATATCAGGCTTAAAATCTTCACCCAAAGCATGAGCCAAAATCACA
Source organism: Bacteroidales bacterium (assembly GCA_017559135.1). Classification (GTDB taxonomy): domain Bacteria; phylum Bacteroidota; class Bacteroidia; order Bacteroidales; family P3; genus Onthomorpha. The sequence continues at coordinate 292,175 of JAFYSZ010000001.1, forward strand.
GAATGTAAGAAAATAGCAGGTTGAGTAACATTAGTTTGTTTCAATTGTTCATCAGTACCCGCAAACATAATATCAGTAATTCTAAAACCTAATATTTCATTAGCCTTTTCAAATAATGCTTTACATTCTTCATTGTTATCATACAAGTCTTTGCCCATTCCAACGAATTGAGCACCTTGTCCTGGAAATACGTATGCTTTTTTCATGTTTTTATATATTTTTTGATTCAAACTGCAAATATACAAAGAAAAAATAAATCATAGAAAAAATAAAATAAAACAAAGAAAAAAATAAATAAATCATAGAAAAAAAAGAATTTTTCATAGACTTTTTTCTTCCTATTTATCAGATAGGAAACCATCGCTTATTTTCTTTTCTCCAAACAAATTCTGTCCTATCATATTCAAGAGTTACCCTTGCACCATCAGGTCTGTTTTCACTGCTATAACCATCACATATATTTCTTGCATCATAACCTGTGTATATATAACGATTAGAATAATTATCTTTTTTTAAGGTTATTCCATCGCATATAGGTTTATATTCGTAAAGTTCTTTTTGAGGATCGTATAGAATATCATCATTTTGAAAAACAACATTTTCATATTCTTTATCACTTAAATATTTTTCAAAATTTTTTTGAAATTTTAAATCTCTAACATATACGTATGCCTCTATATGTTGCAAAATATTTTTTTTCTTTTCGGCCTCTATATTATCCCATTGAATTTTCGCGCGCGCTTTACTACCCTTCCTTTTGTATGTTACCCAACATTCTTCAAAATAACTGTCATCTTCTAAATTATTATTTTTATTATTATTACTATTTATATTATTATTCATGTCTGTCAGTTGAATTGATACCCCTCTGTCATTTAAATTGACACCCCTCTGTTGTTTCAAATCACCCTCTTGTTTGTTTTTGAACAATATACTTTCAAAATTTTCTCCGATTCTAAAATAAGTCATATTAGAATAACCCTTATTATTTACAAGAATCTTTTCAATCAAACCCAAACAATGCATTTTATCAATTCTATCCCTTAAAGCATGCTTTTTTATATTGAGTATTGGTAACTCATTTAAGATAGTATTATATTCCACCCAATAATATTGCTTATTGTTTAGAGTTATTTCCTTAATACCCTTTCTTTCGGAGAAATGATAAATATGATTAAGAATGAGCAAATCAGTTAAGTCCAATTTCTTTTCCTTACCATGCTCATCTATTTTTAATTTGCAAACTTTCTCTTGATCAAATCCTAAAACATTATACCTCATAACTATTTTATTATTAAAACTAATTACAAAAGTACAAAAAATGCTGGATTTTTTGTGAATAGAAGTTTAACGACTACTGTTTGGTGATTTTGTGTTGTTTGTGTTGCGGAGAGACAGGGATTCGAACCCTGGAAACGCTTTTGACGTTTACACACTTTCCAGGCGTGCCTCTTCAACCACTCGAGCATCTCTCCGTTGATTTCTATCGATTGAGGAGTGCAAAGATAATACTTTTTAATAAATATTGGATTGTTTTTTTATTTTTTTCTTATCTTTGCAAATTATTAAAAGAATAAAATAAACAGATTAAATGTTAAGTCGTCATTTCTTACGTGTAAAAGTTCTGCAATCGCTATATGCTCATAAAATGGCTAATAACATCTCATTGGATATTGCAGAAAAAGAATTAAACAAAAGTATTCTTGAAACATACGATTTAGAGGTATATCTTTATTCTGCTTTGTTGGAAATAAGAGACATTGCTGAAAATCAAATTGAAAATGCAAAGGATAAATTTTTTCCTACCGAGGAAGAAAAAAATCCTAATATGCGTTTTGTTAATAATGAATTGTTTAGACAATTATCAGAAAACATTGAGCTGAAAAAAGCTATTGAAAATCTAAAAATCAATTGGTCGGAACAAAAAGATATGTTGAAAAGAGTTTTGAATAGATTTAAAGATTCTAACTCTTATAACGAATATATGACTAAGGCTGATTTGACTTACGATGATGAGAAGAAAGTTGTTGTTCAGTTGTTAAAGAATTATCTTTTAAAGAATGAGAATTTTCTTGATTATCTTTCTGAATTAAGATTGTATTGGGAAAGTGATTTTCAATTCATTGTCTTGTCTTTCTTAAAGTTTATTAAAGAGTTTAAACAAACGGACGGACCGGCAAAATCAATTGTGAAAACCTTTGATGAAAGTGAAAAAGGATCAAGAGATTTTTCAATTGATCTTTTCCGTAAATGTGTAACTCATTACGATGAATTTGATTATTTATTTGAGAAACATATTGAGAATTGGGACATTGACCGATTAGCATTTTTAGATTTGCTTATAATAAAAATGGGAGTAATTGAGTTAGTATATTGTCCTGAGGTGCCTATAAGAGTTACGCTCAATGAATATATTGAAATGGCAAAAGAATTTTCAACAGATAGAAGTAAATTATTTGTTAATGGATTATTAGATAAGTTTTTGATAGATTTAAGAGCGTCAGGAAAAATTAGAAAATTAGAAAACGAAGAAACAGAATCAAATAACGAATGAAAAGATATTTATTAGTATTATTTTTATCAAACGTTTTATTATTTGCCTCTTGCAAGGGTTCATCGGAAGAAAAGCAAATAGATGTTTCTGTTGTGGATAATATGACAGAAATCAAGTTTGAGAAAAAAGAATTAGACTTTAAGTTAGTTGAAGCAGGCGAAGTAGTGCAAGGAAGTTTTATTTTTACGAATGAAGGTAAGTATCCTTTGGTTATTTATGATGTAAGTACAAGTTGTGGTTGCACAGTTGCTGATTATCCTAAGGGAGAAATTGCACCGGGAGAGAAAGGTATGATTTCGGTGAGATACGATTCGGAAGGCTCTTCGGGAATGAGAATTAGCAAAGAAGTAACAGTGAATGCAAATACTACTCCTGCAAAGACAAAGTTAAGAATAATAGCCGATGTGCGTTAGAAAAAAGTAGATAAACTAAAATAAAAAATAAACAAAGACATGAACTTAATGAGCATTTTAATGATGGCCGGTGGTCAACAAGGAAGTGGTGGAGCTATGAGCAGTATTATTATGATTTTACTAATGATAGCTATTTTCTATTTCTTTATGATAAGACCACAACAAAAACGTCAAAAAGAAGAAAAACAATTTAGAGAATCTCTTCAAAAGGGACAACAAATCGTAACAATAGGTGGAATGCACGGAAAGGTTGTTGAAATAAAAGAAACAACTGTTGTTATTGAAGTTGCACACGATGTGAGAATTGAAATGGAAAAAGCATCGATTGCAATGAGTGTTGCAGCTCAACAAAGATAATGATGCAAAAATCAAAAATAAGCGTCCGTTTATTAAAAAGTAAAGGACGCTTATTTTTTTTAAAGACTATTTATGGATAATAATAGTTTTGCAAGTTTTTTTAAAAATATTCTGAAATCAAATAAGTTCAGAGCAGTTTGTTCGTGTCTGTTTTTTAGTTTTATTCTTTGGTTATTTATCTCATTTAGTGATTATAGACAACACGACTTTGAAGTTCCGGTTCAATTTGAAAATACTACAAAACCCGATGAGATATATAATGTGAGTGATAGTATAATTACTGTAAGGGTAAAGGCGACAGGTTTTGATTTTTTCTTTAAAAGCGGTTTTAATTCAAAGAAAGAAGTTTTTCATTTTGACGTCAATAATATTTCTTTAAATAAATCAAAAGGCGAAACAAAGTTGTCTTCTAATGTCTTGAAGCCTTATATTACAAAATTCTTAGGGGTAGAAGATTTGTCGGTAACTCTTATTCCGGATACCATTATTTTGAAATGGCAAAAGAAGTATTCTAAGATTGTTCCTGTTGTTAATAATACAAAATTTGAGTGTAAGACATCTTTTAGAATAGAAAAAGAACCTCAAATGTTTATTGATGAAGTGAGAATTGAAGGAGAGAAACGTGTTTTAGACAAAATTGATACTCTTTACACAAAAGATATTGTTGTTTCAAATATTGACAAGAATCACATTAGTTTAATTCCGATAGAAATCAAACAACAATACAAAGGATTGTATTTTCAAAACACAAATATCCCGATAAAAATAGAAGTAGAGCAGATTACAGAAAACATAGTAGAGTTGCCTGTAAATATTGTAAAAGAAGGAATTGACGAAAATATCAAAGTATTTCCTTCAAAAGTGAAAGTAAAATACCGATTACCGATAAAAGATTTCAAAAGCATTAATCCAGAAAGTTTTTTCTTCTATGTGCTTTGCGGAGAAGATGTTGTAAATAAGAATAAATTAAGAGTGAAATATTCTAATATCCCTGATAATGTTGAAATTATTGATATTAGTCCTGCAAAACTTAACTATTTAATACTAAATGAATAGAAAAAAATGAGAAGTAAAAAGATTTGCATTCTGACTCAGCCTTTATGGCATAATTATGGTTGTTTACTTCAAGCCTATGCTTTACAAAAATGTTTGAAAGCTTTGAATTATGAGGTAGTTACAGACGAATCTCCTCGTAGATTTTTGACTTTTACGGAGAAATTGATTGATAAATCAAAAAGAATGATTGCTTACTATGTTTTAGGCAGGAAAACAGTTAATCCTAATCCTTTTTATCCGACAGAGAAGTCTTGGAAAAGAATTTGCAATAATACTTCAAAGTTTGTGAGTAAAAGAATTGATACTGTGGATTTTTTTAATGGTAATCAATCTTCTTCAAAAGAAATGATAAATAGTTTTGACACCTTCATTATTGGCTCAGATCAAGTGTGGAGAGACTCTTATTCAAGAGTAGAAACGTACTTTGGAGATTTTTTAGAACAAGGAAATAAAAAAATATTCTCATACGCAGCTTCATTCGGATTGAGTAATTGGCAATTTGATAGAGAAAGAACAGAGAATTTAAGAGAATTAGTAAAGAAATTTAGAGCCGTTTCTGTAAGAGAAAAAGATGCAGTAGAACTTTGTAGAGACAATATCAACGTTGAAGCAAAATGGGTTTTAGATCCAACATTACTACTTTCAAAAGAAGATTATATTTCATTATTTAAAGATGACTTTACAGAAAAAAGTGAAGGAAATTTAATGACTTATATACTTGATTATTCGGAAGAAAAAAATGATTTTTTAAAGTTGGTTGAGAGCGAAAAGAAATTAAAGTCTTTTTCTGTTATGGCAAAGGAAAACGAAGAATTTCCTGCGGTTGAAAAATGGTTAAGAGGATTTTATGATGCGAAATTCGTATTAACAGATAGTTTTCACGGAATGGTGTTTTCTATTATCTTTGAAAAACCTTTCTTAGTTCTCTTAAACAAACAAAGGGGTAGTGCAAGATTTCTTTCACTGCTTTCAGCACTCGGATTAGAAGAGCGTTTAATTGAAGAAATAGATAATTTTGATAAAGAATTGTTACATAAAGATATTGATTACGAACGATTAAGAAAAAAACTCTTGGTCTTGGTTGAAAAAAGTAAAGGATTCTTGATAGATTGCTTAGAAAAATAGTTATGAATTTCAGTGTCATCATTCCTCTTTATAATAAAAGAAATAGTTTAAGACAATGTATTCAAAGCGTTCTTAATCAAACGTATGGGAATTTTGAACTTATAATTGTAGATGATGGAAGTACAGATGGAAGTGGTGAGATTGTAAGAGAATTTTCTGATAACAGAATACGATTTATTCAAAAAGAAAACGCAGGTGTTAGTTCTACACGTAATTTAGGTATAAAATCTTCACACAATCAATGGATTACTTTTTTGGATGCTGATGATGTTTGGGCAGAATGGCATTTAGAAACAATGGTTCGTTTAGCAGAAAGTGAGCCTTTGGCATTGGTGTTGTCTTCTTCTATTGAAAGTTTTACAGATTCAGAAGGTGTAGAAAATAAATTAAAGACTGTAAATAAAGATTTTAATCATTACTTAATTAAAGACTTATATTCTGATTGGCTAAATAGAAAACAAGTTATTTGTTCTTCGTCTGCTGTGGTTCACATCTCGTGTTTTGCAAAAATAGGCTACTTTCGTGAGGATTTAATCAAAGGAGAGGATACTAATTTGTGGGCAAGATTATTTGAACACTTTGTTTTTGCAAAGACAGATATGATTACAGCCTTCTATCGCACCGAAAGTATGGACGGAAATGCGTCTCGAAGAGTCAATTCCGTTAAAAAATATGAAGTTTATTACTTTAAGCCTCAATGGTTTGTTTGGTCAAGTAAAACGCTTTATCAATTCCATGTTATTTATGGTTACATCAAGCATTTTATCTATTATAAACAACCCAAAAATCTTATTTTACTTCTACTTAAATACAATTTTGGATTAATTGTTGTTCTATTTCAGCGATTTGTTCGTATTTTCCAAGGTCGTACCAAAGCAAATTCTCGTGTTTAAAGGCAAGTAAATTATTGTTTCGTGAGAGTTGCAGGTAGTGATTTATAATTGAGAATTTTTCTTCCTTAGGCATAAGTTCTAAGACTTCGGGTCTTATGATGTGAACACCGCTAAATGCTAAGGGAGTGAGGATTTGATTTTCTCTTGTAATTATTTCTTCTTTTGTTTGAGTGTTTTGCCAACCCGAAAGCAGGTTCTCTTGATTGAAAAGCAATTGTCGGCTACTTAATCTTTTACTTACAGCTAATATTGCTAATGCGTTGCTATTGTTTAGTTTGTCTTGCATTAACAAAGGGTCTATTTCTGAGATTATATCCACATTATGAATCAGGATATTTTCTTTTAATGAAAAATATTTCTTTGCTGCTTTTAATCCTCCGCCTGTATCTAAAAGTGTTTCTTCTTCACTCAAAATTATTTCTGCTGAAAAATTATTTTTTTCTATGAAATATTTTATTTTTTCGCCGAAATAATGTACGTTTATCACGATTTTTTTACAGCCCGCTTTGATTAGTTTTTCAATACAGCGTTCTAATAGTGTTTTTCCAGATATTTCCACTAAGGCTTTGGGTTTATCTTTTGTTAAGGGATAGAGTCGTGTGCCAAGTCCTGCGGCAAATATCATTGCTTCCATTGTTTTATTATTTTTTTGTTATTTCATATTCTATGCGAACGTGATAAATACTTTGTAACTTCTTTTTTAATAGTTCTTTTATCTTATCTACGTCTGTGAAAGTTAAGTCTGAATTTGAGAATTGTTCGTCTTCCATTTGAGAGTTGATGATATTATCTACCAATTTACTAATTTCGCTTTCAGAATGGTTTTTTAGTGAGCGTGAAGCGGCTTCTACTGCATCTACCATCATAACAACAGCTGTCTCTCTTGAAAATGGTCGTGGTCCATTGTAGGTAAAAATTGATTGATCTATTGGTTTGCCAGGATTTTCTGCTACATAGCGATTATAGAAATATTTTGTTTTGCTTGTACCGTGGTGAGTGCGAATAAAATCTATAATTGGTTCGGGTAGTTTGTGCTTGTATGCAAATTTTATTCCGCTTTTTACGTGAGAGATTATTGCTTGTGCTGATTCGGGATAGGTGAGTTCGCTGTGAGGATTAAAGCCTGTGTTTTGGTTTTCGATGAAAAACATTGGATATACTAATTTTCCTATGTCGTGATGCAAGGCTCCGGCTCTTACTAACATTGCATTTCCGCCTATTTCTAAGATTAAATCTTCTGCAATATTGGCTACTTGTATGCTGTGTTGGAATGTGCCAGGTGCTTTCATCGATAATTCTCTTAAAATCTTGCTATTTGTATTTGTGTATTCGATTATGGAGTAGTCGCTAATCATTCCAAAGAGTTTTTCTAAGATTGAGATGAATGGTATTGAGAAAAGAAGTAGTATTGAATTGAGTGCAAACATTAGTATAACGTCTGTTTCGATTGAAGTAAAGGAAATGTTTTGCATAAGATTGTTTGCTATGTAGATTAAGGCGTAAGTAAGGAATAGAATCAATGAGGTAAGCAAGAAATTTGAGCGTTTGCTTGAACTTTCTGCTGTTACGATTGTCATTATTCCTGCAATGAGTTGATAGAATATGTATTCAAAACTATTAGGAACGGCAAAACCTATGATGATTATTGAAACTAAGAAAACATATAATGAGGTTTTGGTATCAAAGAAAGTCTTTATTACAATTGGTACAATACAAACCGGTACTGCATAGATATATTTAGGATTTATATTGATGATAAATGCCATCACGCAACAGATAAAAAGAACTACAAAGAGAATTAGTAAGACTTTTCTGTCGTTTGGAAATATGTCGGGACGGTTGTGATTGATAAAAAGCATCATTGCTAAAAGGGTTATGCACACTAAGATAAATCTTCCTAAGAATATTGTCAGTTCATTGGTCTTTCCTATATTGTTTCCTTCGTATGCTTGTTTTAGGGAAAGGAGTATTTGATTTTTTTCGGCAGTAATTAGTTCTCCCTTTGAGATTATTTGTTCTCCTTGACTTATAAGTCCTTTGTTATGTGTGATTTCGTTGATTTTTGTTTGAAGAATTTCGTTTGTTGTTTGCCAATCGTATATTATATTGGCTTGTAGGGAGTTTAAAATGTCTTTGTTTTTTGTTATTTTTGAGAGTTGTTGTTTTGCTTGTTCAACATCGAGCAATTCTTCTTGTTCATATTCTTTTGCGGTGTTGTTTTCTATTACGATTATTTGTGCTTCATTTTGTGATAATTCGTGTTTTTGAACAACTCCTATGGAATAGATTTTTTCTGCTTGTTTTTTTAATTGTTCTTTTTCGTATTTGGAGATGTTTTTTGTGTTAGAGATTGCTAAATAAAGGCTATCTTCTAATTTGTTGTCTTTTTTGTAATAGAGTATTCTGTTTTTTTCTATTTGTTTTTTGTCTTGCGAGAGTTCTTTTTCAGTTTTTAGAATCGGAAAGTCAATAGGCGAGAAGAGGGTTTCGTGTTTCCATTGTGTGCCTTGTGTAAATTCATATTTGAATCCTGATTTGTTTGGAAAGGCTAATATGATTATTATTGCGGTTACAAGAACTTGTAAACTGCGTTTTATAATCATTATTGCTTTATGTCGTTTTATACTATTCATATATTGTTTTGTTTTAATTTCTTTGTAAGAGCACTGCAAAATATAAAGTCATTTAGTTCTTTATTGTCTGTATTGAGTACGTTTTCGGAGTTTCCTTTCCACCAAAGTTTTCCTTGATGTATATAATTGATGTTTTCTCCGATTTCCATTACCGAATTCATATCGTGTGTATTGACTATGGTTGTTATGTTGTATTCGTGAGTGATTTCTTTTATTAGTTGATCTATTACAATTGAGGTTTGCGGGTCTAATCCTGAGTTTGGTTCATCGCAAAAGAGGTATTTTGGTTGTGTTGCTATTGCTCGTGCTATTGCTACTCGCTTTTGCATTCCTCCACTGAGCTCTGAGGGGTAGTATTTGTTGATTCCTTTTAGGTTTACTCTTTCTAAGCAAAATTCTACTCGACTTTTCATCTTTTTTATCTCATCGCGTTGAAACATTCTGATAGGAAACATTACGTTTTCTTCTATATTCATTGAGTCGAATAGGGCTCCTCCTTGAAAAAGCATACCTATGTCTTTGCGAAGATTGACTTTTTCTTTTTTATTTAAGTGTCTCAATATTCTATCGTCAAAGTGAATGTAGCCTTCATCGGGTGTGTAGAGCGAAACAAGGCATTTCATTAATACTGTCTTACCACTACCACTTTTGCCTATGATAAGATTGCATTTTCCTTCTTCAAATTCTGCGTTTATGTTGTCTAAGACTTTTTTTTCTCCGAAATATTTTGATACATTTTCTACTTTGATCATAGTTTTTAATCTTTTACATAAAGAGATTTGTAATTATCAAGTCGAATATCATTATTATGATACAACTTTGTACTACGGCTTTTGTAGATTGTATGCCTACTTCAACCGATCCTCCTTTTAGAGTGTATCCTCTGTATGAGGCTACGGAGGAAATAATGATAGAGTAAACGAATACTTTGACTATCGCAAAGATTAGGTCCATATTTGTGTATTCTAAACGCAATCCGTCAATATATGCCGACATTGAGAGTGTACCTACTGATAATGCTCCAATACCTCCGCCTACTATTGAAATGAATATGCTCATTACTATCAATAAAGGAAAGGTTATCATACAGGCTATTATTTTTGGAAGGATTAAATAGGAGGCTGTGTTTACTCCCATCACTTCTAAGGCATCTATTTGTTCGGTTATTTTTTGTGTTCCTAACTCTGAGGCAATTTTTGAGGCACATTTACCTGCAAGTATAAGAGAAATAATTGTAGGAGAAAATTCCAACATCATTGTTTTGCGAGAAGCATAGCCATAAATCCAATCGGGATAGATAGGATTCTCTAAATTTATAAGCAATTGTATGACTACGGCAGCTCCTACAAAGACAGAAACTAAAAAAACAATAAGAATGGAGTCTATGCCTAAGGTCTGTATTTCAAATAAAAGTTTTCGTTTGAATATATGCATATTTTGTGGCCAACGAAAGACTTCTTTCATTAACAGAAGATAACCTCCAAAGTCTTCAAAAAAGTATTTTATTTTTTTCACTTTCTTGTTTTTTATTTTAATGTTATTTCTATTTCTTTTTCTTTGTTAAGTGTGATTAGTATTTTTGTGTTTTTGTTTTCTTGATTAGTCAATAATATATCAGAGAGTTTATCTTCAATTAGGTTTTGAATAGCTCTTCTTATCGGTCTTGCTCCATAGTGAAGGTCGTCTAAGGTAGAAATTATGTATTCTTTGACAGATTTTTTTACTTCTAAGTTTAGATTTAATGCTTCTGTTCTTCTTCTTAGTTTATCAAGTTCTAAGTCTATAATCTGCAATAATTGAGCATTTGTTAGACTATTGAAGTAAATCATTTCGTCTATTCTGTTTAGGAACTCAGGTGAAAATGTTTGTTTTAATTCTTTGTCTATTATGTTTTGTTCTGCTTGTTTTTGGTTCTCCAAAACTGCATTTGTTGAAAAGCCTACACCTATTCCAAAGTCTTTGAGTTTTCTGCTTCCAACATTAGATGTCATAATGATTATTGTATTTTTGAAATCTATTTTTCTACCTGCTGAATCTGTTAGTTGTCCTTCGTCTAAGATTTGTAATAATAGATTGTAGACATCTTCGTGTGCTTTTTCTATTTCGTCAAAAAGTACAATGGAATAGGGGTGATGTCTTACTTTTTCGGTTAGTTGTCCTGCTTGTTCGTAGCCAACATATCCAGGAGGTGAACCTATTAGTTTGGAAACGCTATATTTTTCCATATATTCGCTCATATCTATACGGATAAAGTTGTCTTCGGAATCGAAAAGGTATTTTGCCATTTCTTTTGCTAAGAGAGTTTTTCCTACTCCTGTTGGACCCACAAACATAAATGAACTTATCGGTCTGTTAGGGTCTTTTAATCCTACTCTTGCTCGCTTTATTGCTTTTGAAACTTTTTCAACTGCTTTTTCTTGTCCGATAACAATACTTTTGAGTCTTTCTTCCATCATAAGCAATTTTTGAGTTTCGTTTTTATTTACTTTTTCTACACTGACTCCGCTTATGAGTGAGATTGTTGTTGCAATATCTTCTTCGGTTATTTCTATGGGATTTTCATTCATATTACTTTCCCATATTTTTTCTTCTTTTCGATATTGTTCTTTTAAGTTATCTATTTGTTTTAATAGTTGGCTTCGTTTTTCAAATGCTCTTTGTTGAGAGATTTCTGCTAACTCTTCTTTTGCTTTCTCTATGTTGTTTTGAATTTCAACGAGCTTATCTGAAATTTTTATGTTCTTTACGTATTTTGAAGCCCCTGTTTCGTCCATTACATCTATTGCTTTGTCGGGTAAAAGACGATCTGTTATGTATCTTTGTGAGAGTGATACACAGGCTTCTAAGGCTTTGTCGGTATATCTTACTTTATGATATTCTTCGTATTTGTATTTTATGTTTTTTAGAATGTTTAGTGCTTCTTTTTCGTTAGTTGGTTCAATGAATATCTTTTGAAATCTTCTTTCTAATGCTCCATCTGATTCTATATATTTTCTATATTCTTCTAAGGTGGTAGCTCCGATACATTGAATTTCTCCTCGTGCTAAGGCTGGTTTGAATATATTTGAAGCATCTAAGCCTCCTTCTGAATTTCCAGCTCCTGCTATTGTATGTATCTCGTCTATGAAAAGTATTATATTGCGATTTCTTTCTAATTCGGCTATTAGTCCTTTTATTCTTTCTTCAAATTGTCCTCTGTATTTAGTTCCTGCAACTACTAAGGCTAAATCTAAGGTGTAGATTATTTTTTTTGAAAGTGTAAATGGTACATCGTTATTTGCTATCTTGATTGCTAATCCTTCTGCAATACTACTTTTGCCTACGCCAGGCTCTCCAATCAATATTGGATTGTTTTTCTTTCTTCTACTAAGTATTTGACAAATTCTATCTATTTCTTTTTCTCTTCCAACTACGGGATCTAATAGTTTGTTCTTTGCTGCCTCGGTTAGATTCTTACCAAAATTTTCTAAAAATGGAGTATCGGTGTTTTTTGTTTTATCCTCTTTTTCTTCTGTTGATAGATTTATGGTTTTCATTGACGGAGTGTCATCTGAAAGCATTATGTCGTGAAAGAATTCCTCTATATTTGAAGGAATATCTTTGCCAGAAAGCATTTCGTTAAGTTCTTTTGAAGTTGTAACTTTGATAGTGATACTACCTTCTGCAAAAGGTTTGTTTATATTTGATTTATTTATGTTGTGAGATTTTAGTATTTCCGCTGCTGCATTGCCTCCTTTAAAAAATAATCCTAAAAGAAGATGAAATGTTCCAATAGATTTACTATTTAGTTTCATCGCTTCAATATTTGCCGCCTTTATTACTAAATCACATTCTTCTGAAAAAGCAATATCATTTGTTTCCTCGTATAATTCTTCTTCAACACTATTACGAGAAACCAAAATTTCTAAATCTGTTTTTAATTGTTCTACGTTATCACAAAGTTGATTTATAATAGTTGTTGCTCTACATTGAGGAAATCTCAACATAGAAAGTATTAAATGTCCCGATTCTATGTTTTGATTTCTTAGTCTTATTGCTTCTCCTCTTGAATTTTCAATAACTTTTTGTGCGTTTTCTGTCCATTTTCGTTGCATAATCGAGTCTATTCTTTGTTATGTTATTATTAAATTACGATATTAACGGAATTAAGTTTGATATTATCAGTTTAACACTCATAGCTAATAAAATAACTCCGAAAAATTTTCTTAGTATATATATGCCTCCTTTTCCAAGTATTCGTTCTACCCAATTTACTTTCTTTATTACAAACCATACAAATAGCATATTTAATACAATCGCTATAATAATATTTATGGTTTCGCATTCTGCTCTTAGAGATAACACTGTTGTTAAGGCTCCTGCCCCTGCAATCAAAGGAAATACCAAAGGTACGATAGTAGAGTTTTCACTCGCTCCTTCGTTTTTAAATAATTCTACGTTAAATGTCATCTCTATCGCAATCGCAATAAGAATTATTGCTCCCGCTATTGCAAAGGAATGAACATCTACATGGAAAAAATTTAAAACCGCTTCTCCTACAAATAGGAATATGAGCATTATAAGAAAAGATATTATAGCAGCTTTTTCTGCATGCACTTTTTTAGATCTACTTCTTAAATCTATTATTACAGGCACTGAACCTGTTATATCAATTACAGCAAACAAAACCATAAATGCTGTTAATATTTCTTTAAAATCAATTCCCATATTTTTTCCTCTTTTATTGCATAAATACAAATTGAATAATATTTGCTCCCATCTTCAATGCTTTCAATCTATTTTCATAAGGATCGTTGTGAACACTACCATCTTCCCAACCATCTCCTAAATCACATTCAAAAGAATAGAAACATATCAATCTATTTTCATAAAACAAACCAAAACCTTGTGGGGTTTTATTGTCGTGTTCATGAATTTTTGGAAGTCCGTTAGGAAAATCATATTTTTGATGATAAATAGGGTGGTTGTAAGGTAGTTCAACCCATTGCAATTCAGGAAATACTTTTAGAATTTCTTCTCTTACGTATTTATCCATACCATAGTTATCATCAATATGTAAAAATCCACCACCTAAAAGGTAATTCCTTAAATTTTCTGCTTCTTGAGGAGAAAATACAACATTTCCATGACCTGTCATGTGTAAAATAGGATAGAGGAATATTTCACTACTACCAACCTCTACGGTAGGATAATTTTCTGATAGGTTAGTTTTTAGATTTTCATTGCAAAATTTTATGAGATTTGTAAGAGAGGTAGGATTAGCATACCAATCTCCACCACCATTATATTTTAATAATGCAATGGAAGTTTGAGATTGAGATATATTTAGCAACAATAGACTAATAAATATAAATAATAGTTTTTTTTTCATTACTACATATTTACAAAATGTATGCTTTGCAATGCAAAAAGAGCAGCTGTCTCAGTTCTTAAACGACTTTCACCTAATGTTATTGCTTGAAATCCTTTGTTAAGAGCCAATTCTACTTCTTTTTTAGAAAAATCACCCTCAGGACCAATTAAAATCAATACATCTTCTCCTTTATTATAACTTTCTTTTATACTTGTTCTTCCCTCAGGGTTGCAATAAGCAATAAATTTCTTTGTTTCATTAGAATTTATCAACTCCATAAAATCTGCATTCTCATTCAACTCTGGCATATATGCTTTTAGAGATTGTTTAAGAGCAGAAATCATAATTTTTTCTAAACGCTCTCTTTTTATAGATGTTCTTTCGCTATGTTCTCCTATGAAAAAAGAAATTTTATCTACTCCCATTTCAACCGCTTTCTCTAAAAACCATTCCATTCTATTCATATTCTTAGTAGGAGCAACTGCTATATGAACCCTAAAATCACGTTTACCATACTCATCTTGTACTTTTGTTACCAAAAAACTACAAGATTTAGGATTAGTATCGTAAATTTCCGCAAAAACAAATCTGCCTTTACCATTGGTAAGGCAGATTATATCTTTTTCTCTAAGTCTTAATACTTTAATACAATGTGTGGATTCTTCCTTATTTAAAGAATAATATTCTCCTTCGTTGAGTTCTAAATCCGGTGTATAAAAAAGGTGCATAACATTATTAAAGAGAGAATGCAAATCCTAATTCAACAACTGTACTAAGTGCAGGATCATTTGAGAATACTTTTTCTCCTGCTATATATCCATCATTCACGTAACGTCCTTGGTAAGTATCGGTATAACCTAACTCTCCTTGAATACCAAAACTTCCTCTGAAACGAAGATTTGGTGAAAGTTCTGTCATAAATCCTATAAGAAATCTTGCTGATGGAATAAAATGCGATGCCTTTATTGAATTAGAAGGATCTTTTTGAACATATATCAAATTCTCTCCGACAGCAAAGTCTCTTTGTCCTAATAATAAATTACCTCCTGCTGCTAATTGAAAAAATAAACTTGCAGTTGGTCGAGTTGTTACGTAAATTGATGCACTCGCCATAAGAGGTATGTAAGTATATGTTTTATATCTTCCAAATTCTACTTCTTCGTTAGCTCCTGTTGCATTATGATTTATGCCTAAACCAGGATATACTTGCACACCTGTATGAAATCCCCAAGCCAAAGAACCTTTATTTGTCTTATTATATGGTCTTATTCTATTCTCATAACCAACGGTAACACCAACACTCCAAGGATTTGTAAAGCTTTGTTGAGTTGCTATTTGGTTTGACGAAACGTGTACATTTAACAAATTTTCTGGAAAGTTTCTATGCCATTTTCCTGTTCTCCAATCGCCACCACGTTGTGCAAATAAACTGATAGAGAATAAAATAGCTAAGCCTAAAAAGATAGTTGTTTTCTTCATTTTACTATTTCTATGTTTAATTTTATACTAAAATTCAAAGCCCAAAATTACAAATAAAAATAATACACGCAAAGTTTTTTATGTTTTTTTGAACTTATGATATTAAGAATTGTTTTATTTTTGCAGATAAATAAGTCTAAGAAATAAAAAAATAAAACAAAGAAATAATTTTCTAAAACAAAGAAATAATTTCATAAAACAAAGAAAAAAAAATGAATACAAAACTAACGGAGTTATTTTCTATTAACTACCCTATAATTTCAGGGGGAATGGTTTGGTGTAGTGGTTGGGAATTAGCCTCAGCCGTAAGTAATCAAGGAGGATTAGGACTATTAGGAGCAGGTTCTATGACACCTGAGATATTGGTTGAACACATTAGAAAAACAAAACAAGCAACAGATAAACCTTTTGGAGTAAATATCCCGCTAATGAACCCTATGAGTGGAGAACATATTGAAAAAGTAATAGAAGAAAAAGTGCCTGTGGTTTTTACTTCGGCGGGAAATCCAGCACTTCACACACAACGCTTAAAGGAAAATGGAATTAAAGTTGTTCATGTGGTTGCTAATGAAAAATTTGCATTGAAAGCTCAAGCGGCAGGTTGTGATGCAATAGTTGCAGAAGGGTTTGAAGCCGGCGGACACAATGGAAAAGAAGAAACTTCTACACTTGTACTTGTGCAACAAATTGTAAAAGCAGTAGATATTCCCGTAATAGCAGCAGGAGGTATTGTATGTGGTGAACAAATCTTTGCAATGCTTTCTCTTGGTGCAGAAGGAGTTCAAATAGGCTCAGCATTTGCAATCAGTAAAGAGTCTTCGGCTCACGAAAACTTTAAAAACGCAGTTGTAAACTCAAAAGAAGGCGATACAATGTTGTTTTTCCGCAAACTTTCTCCTACAAGATTATTAAAAGGAGGCTTTTTCTCCTCGGTAATGGAAGCCGAAAATCGCGGAGCAAGCAAAGAAGAACTTTTAGAGTTGATAGGAAAAGGCAGAAGTAAGATAGGAATGTTTGAAGGCGACTTAACAGAAGGGGAATTAGAGATTGGACAAGTAGCAAGTATGATAAACAAAGTAAGAAGTGTTGAAGAAATATTTGAAGACTTGAAAAGTGGATTTGAATTTGCTAAAAAAAGAATGTTGAATATAAAATAGGAAAATGAATCGTATAGATTATTTATTTGAAACGAGTTGGGAAGTTTGCAATAAGGTAGGAGGAATACATACGGTAGTATCAACAAAGGCTAAAACCTTGATTGATACTATTCAAGGTAGTTTAATACTTATTGGTCCCGATATTTGCAAAGACAAATTAGAAAATCCGGAGTTTGAAGAAGACGATTCTTTATTTAAATCTTGGAAACAATACATACGAACAAGAGGATTAAGAATAAGAGTGGGTAGATGGAAAATTGTTGGTGAACCAATAGTTTTTTTAGTTGATTTTTCGCCATATTTTTCTCAGAAAGATGAGATTTTTTCAGACTTTTGGGAAGCCTATGGTTTAGATAGCATAACAGGAAGTTGGGATTATATTGAACCTTGTTTGTTTGGCTATGCTGCTGCAAAGGTTATAGAAAGTTTTTATGAATTTTACGCCTCTGCAAGAGATATTATAATAGCACAATTTCACGAATGGATGACTGGAAGTGGTATTTTATATCTCAAAAAATATTGTCCACAAATAGCAACAGCGTTCACAACACACGCAAGCGTATTAGGACGTTGTTTGGCGGGCAATAATATGGCACTTTATAGTTCTTTACAACATTACGAAGGTGATAATGTAGCTAATCAATTTAATATAAGGGCAAAATACTCGATGGAAAAATTATCTGCTTTGAATGCAGATGTATTTACTACCGTAAGCGAAATTACAAATGCTGAATGCAAACAATTTTTCAAAAAATCGGCAGATGTAATCACACCAAATGGATTTGAAAATGACTTTGTGCCAACGGCAGAATCCTATGAAGAAATATCAAACGCATCTCGAAAAAAAATAATTTCAGTAGCAGAGAAATTAACTTCTACAAAAATTTCACCAGATGCCTTTTTGATAATAAATTCAGGGCGTTATGAATTTAAGAACAAAGGAATAGACGTATTTATTAAGGCATTAGGCAAACTAAATAAATTAAACATAGAAAGAGAAGTTGTAGCCGTTATCGCCGTTCCTGCATATAATGTAGACGAACAAAGTGATCCTATATTAAATGAAATAAGGGCTAATAATATTAACAATTTGCAATCAGAAAAAGTAAAGATTATTTTCATACCATCTTACTTAGATGGAAAAGATGGCTTAGTTAATATTCCGTATTTTGATTTTTTGACAGGATTTGATCTATCAATTTTCCCTTCTTACTACGAACCATGGGGATATACGCCTATGGAAAGTCTTGCTTTTGGAGTTCCAAGCATAACAACAAGTTTAGCAGGATTTAGTCGTTGGATGAGTAGCGACGAATATGATATTGATAAAGTTCTTACGGTAATTGAACGTACAGATGATAATACAGAAGATGTAATTCAAAATATAAAATCAACGATTGAAATATTTTTAAGATACAGTCTTGAAGAAAGAAAAGAAATAAGAGCAAAAGCAATGAAACTTTCTTCAAAAGTAGTTTGGGATCGTTTAATATACAATTATCTTGCAGCGTATAAAATTGCAAAAACAAAGGTTGAATTTAGAAGAGAACGATATAGTCATAAACAATCTCGTTGCGATGAATTTGTTCATCAAACAAATAGGGGTGAAGAAGCTATTTGGAAAAAAATATTCGTAAAACAAAAAATGCCTTCAAAGTTAGAATTTCTTCAAATATTGAGTAAAAATCTTTGGTGGACTTGGAACAATGAAGCATACGAGTTATTTGAATATATAGATAAGGAAAAATTTTTAAGATATGAGCGTTCTCCAATACATTTATTAGAATCCTTATCACAAGAAGAGATAGAAAATCTTTTAAATGACAAAGTTTTCCTAAAAAAGATGGAAAATGTAGAAAAACTTTATAACTCATATATGCAAAAAGCAGAAAGCAAAGAAGGAGAGATGATTGCGTATTTTAGTATGGAGTTTGGCTTGCATGATACTTTGAAAATATTTAGTGGAGGATTGGGAATGTTGGCTGGAGATTACTTAAAACAAGCAAGCGATTCAAATAAAAATATGATAGGAATTGGTTTGCTATATAGAAATGGTTACTTCACACAACAAATAACAAAAGAAGGTGTTCAAATTTCGGCACAATATCCACAAAAATTTACACAGCTACCACTTCAAGCCGAAAAAGATGAAAACGGATTATGGAGAAAAATCACGTTATCTTTTCCTGGACGAAACATTTACGCAAAAATTTGGCGTTGTGATGTAGGAAGGATTCCGCTTTACTTGCTTGATACTGATATTGAAGAAAATAATATTGAAGATAGAACGATTAGTAATCAACTTTATGGAGGGGATTGGGAGAATCGTTTGAAACAAGAAATTCTTTTAGGAATTGGAGGCGTAAGATTAGTAGAAGAATTAAAACTTCCTGTGGTTTTATATCATAATAATGAAGGACATTCAGCTTTTTCAAGCCTTGAAAGAATGAGAAACTACATTCAAAAGAAATCTCTCACTTTCAAACAAGCACAAGAATTAGTAAGAAGCAGTACATTGTTTACAACTCACACGCCTGTACCTGCTGGACACGATGCTTTTTCGGAAGAATTGATGCGAACTTATTTGGGATATTTTGCAGAACAACTTCATATAAGTTGGGAAGAGTTTTTTGCTCTTGGAAAAGATGGAGAAAACAAAGATTCCAAGTTTTCAATGAGTGTATTAGCAATAAACTTTTCACAATATGTAAATGGAGTAAGCCGAATACATGCAAGAGTGAGTAGGGATATGTTTTCTTATCTATACAAAGGTTATTTCCCAAAAGAATTACATATAGATTATGTAACAAATGGTGTACATCATTCTACTTGGACTTCAAAAGCTTGGTTGGAACTTTACAAACAAACATTTTCGGAGGCGTATCTTCAAGACGAATCAAATGATAATTATTGGAAAAAGATATATGAGGTTGAAGATTCATTGATTTGGAATACTCACAACAATGAAAAGAAAAAACTTATTGAGTTTGTAAAAAATCGTTTAAAGAAGGATTTTACAAAAAGAGCGGAAAATCCTAAACTTTACTTCCAAACAGTTGCAGAACTTACCGAAGATAAATTCATAGTAGGCTTTGCAAGAAGATTTGCAACATATAAGAGAGCGAATTTATTATTTACAAATCTTGAACGTTTAAAACAAATAGTAGATTCGGGAGTTGTATTTATTTTTGCAGGTAAAGCACACCCACAAGATGAAGCAGGTCAAAATCTTATCAAACATATTATAGAAATTTCTAAGACACAAGAGTTTTTAGGTAAGATAATATTTTTAGAAAACTATGATATGTACATGGCAAAGCACCTAATTCAAGGAGTGGATCTTTGGTTAAATATGCCAACTCGTCCTTTGGAAGCCTCAGGAACGAGTGGAGAAAAAGCAGTTATGAACGGAGTGGTGAATTTTTCTGTATTAGATGGTTGGTGGGCAGAAGGATATGTGAGTCAAGCAGGTTGGGCGTTGCCAGAAGAGTGTACTTATGAATCAAATGACTACCAAAATACATTGGATGCTGAAATGATTTATAATATTTTTGAGAATGAAATTATACCTTGCTACAACTACAAAGACGCAAATGGCATTAGAGTAAAATGGATTGAGAAAATAAAACATACAATAGCATTAATTGCACCTCATTTTACAATGAAGCGACAATTAGATGATTATTATTCTAAGTTTTACAATGCAATGAGTGAGCGTTATCACAAAATGAATGCTCAAAATGCTAAATTTGCAAAAGACTATGCTGATTGGAAAAATAAAATTACTCGTTTGTGGAATGGAATAGAATTAATTGAAATGGAAATTCCAGATATAGAAAACACAAATATAGAGTTGAACGATGTTTTTACAGCAAAGATAAGTTTACTTCTTGGAGAAATTCCATCAGACAATATAGGAGTTGAAATGATTATTGCGGATAAAGAAAATAATAAAATAAAAGATTTCACTCTTGTTGCACCTTTTGAATTGGTTTCTTCTACAAACAAAACAGCAGATTATGAAATAAAAATTAGAACAACGAGAGCAGGGGTACATAACTTTGCTTTTAGAGTTTATCCTAAACACCCACTAATGCAGCATCGTATGGAATTACCTCTAATCAAATGGTTGTAAATCTAAAAAAAAGAGTACTCTAAATTTTTAGAGTACTCTTTTTTTTAGAAAACTAAATGATTACTTTATGTTTTGTTTGTAATCTTCTAAGATTTCTGGATTAAAGTTTTTTATGTAGGTTATTGCTTTTGCTATTTCACTTTCTGCAAGTTTTGTCATTATTTTTGCAGATTTTGTGAACATTTCGTCTTTGTTTGCATCATTAACTAATAGGTTGCACATTACTAAATAACCTGCTATTTCAACTAATCTTCTTGAATTGAAGTCAAATGCTTCTGATGATGAGCCCCATTCTTTTGCTATTTCGTAAACTTTTTCAAATTCTTCTCTTAAAGAAATTAAAGTTTGTCTCAATGGTTTTAATTCATCTCTTACTTCAATTTGTTCGTATTCTTTTATTCTTCCTACGTATGCTCCTGATACTACTCCACGAATTGCTGCTACTACTTGAAGTTGTGATGTTCCTTCGTAGATTGTAAGGATTCTTGCATCACGATAGAATCTTTCGCAAGCGTAATCTTTCATAAATCCGCTTCCTCCGTGCACTTGTATGCAATCGTATGTGATTTGGTTTGCGTATTCAGAAGAGAATAATTTTAACATTGGTGTAAGAGCGTCTGCAAGTCTTGAATATGTTTTAAGCGTTTGTCTTTCTGTCGCTTCAAGTTTTCTTTCTCTTGATATTGCTTCTAAACTCTTATACATATCTACCGCTCTTGCTGTTTCGTATAATAGGGTACGGATAGCGTCTGTTTTTGCTCTCATATTAGAAAGCATTTCCATTACAGCAGGGAAATTGATAATTGCTTTTCCGAATTGTTCTCTTTCGTTAGCGTATTTTACTGCTTCTCTATATGCTGCTTCTGCTAATCCTACTGATTGTGCTCCAACTCCAAGTCTTGCTCCGTTCATTAGGCTCATCACATATTTGATAAGTCCAAGTTTTCTTTCTCCTACAAGTTGTGCTGGTGCGTTATTGAATACTAATTCGGCAGTAGGGGAACCTTTGATTCCTAATTTGTTTTCTATTCTACGTACTGTTACTGCTTTGTTTGCTCTATCGTAAACAAAATAACTCAAACCTCTACCATCAGTTGTTCCTTCTTCGCTGCGAGCAAGCACTAATTTGATGTCAGCATCACCATTTGTGATAAAACGTTTAACACCGTTTAATCTCCAACAATTATTTGCTTCATCAAAAGTAGCTTTCAAACCAACGGCTTGAAGATCCGAACCTGCATCAGGCTCAGTTAAGTCCATTGAACAAGTATCTCCTTTATTGATTCTTGGAAGAAATTCATTCTTTATTTCTTCTGATGCAAATTCATAAATAGTTTCTGCACAATCTTGCAATCCCCATATATTTGCAAAGCCACAATCTCCTCTTGAAACTATTTCCGCTGCCATTACATACGGAACGTATGAGAAGTTTAAACCACCATATTGACGTGGAAGACTTAATCCATAAACTCCTGCATCTTTTAATGCTTGGTGATTCTTTTGTGTTCCGTCTGCATAGATAATTTCATTGTTTTCTATTCTTGGTCCTTGTTTATCTACGCTTTCTGCGTTTTCCCAAAGTACATCGGCAGAGATCTCTCCAATAATTCCTAAAACTTTTTCGTAAGAATCTACTGCATCTTCAAAGTTTTCAGGTGCATAGTCGTATTTATCTTTATCTGCATAGTTTCTCTCTTTCAAACGAATGATTTCTTCCATCAATTCGTGGCGAAGATGAAACTTTAAACCTTCATTATCATTAAAAAAATTACCCATATCTATTTTGTGTTAGATTTGTAATACTTTATTAATTTTGGTATGATTTCAAAAGCATCTCCTATAATTGTGTAATCTGCTATTGAATTTATAGGTGCTTTTGCATCTGTGTTAATACTTATTATTTTGGAAGATTGATCCATTCCTGCACGATGTTGAACTGCGCCAGAAACTCCGCAAGTTATACAAAGTTTTGGACGGATTGTAACTCCTGTTTGACCAACTTGTCTTTCGTGTTCAGCAAGTCCTGCATCTACTGCTGCTCTTGTTGCTCCAACTTCTCCACCTAATGTTTTTGCAAGTTCGTGAATTAGTTCAAATCCATTAGGTTTGCTAGCCATTCCATAACCTCCAATAACTACTATTTGAGCTCCTTTGATATTGATTTTTTGTGCTTCAATTTCTCTTTGCAATATTTTTACACAAAAGTCGCTTTCTTCAACGTATTTTGCAATATCTAAAACATTCAAACAGCCTTTGTGAGAAGGAGAGTAGATTTCTTTTTTCATTACACCTTCTCTCACTGTTGCCATTTGAGGACGTGTTTCAGGGTTTATGATTGTTGCAATAATATTTCCTCCGAATGCAGGACGAATTTGATATAACAACTTATCATAAACCTTTCCTGCTTTTTTGTCTTCATGAGAACCTATTTCAAGTGAAGTACAATCGGCAGTCAAACCACAACCAAGGAAAGAAGAAATTCTTGGTGCTAAATCTCTACCAACACTTGTTGCTCCAAATAAACAAATTTGAGCTTCTTTTTCTTTCAATAATTTAGTAACTATTGAAAAATGAGGAAGAGTTTGATAAGGAGTTAATCTTTTATCATTAGCGTAATTGATTACATCTACTCCGTATGGATATAAAGTTTCTTCTAAATTTTTAATTTCAGAACCTATAACTATTGCTTCTAATTGACAAGATAAATCGTTTGCTAACTTTCTTGCTTTTGAAAGTAATTCCAAACTTACGTCAGCAATCAATCCTTCTTCTGTTATTTCGCAATATACAAATATATTATTCATTTTATTACAATGTTAAGTTTGAAAAAATTAACCGATAATATGTGTAGCAATCAACTCTTTTACCAAATTGTTTAATGCTTCTTCGGTATTTTCAACGTTGATACTTTCTTTTTCGGCTAGTACTACATTTTCTATTTTCTTTACTTTGGTTGGAGAACCTGTTAATCCTAAACGATTATCTTCTGCTTGAATGTCAGCAGCACTCCATTGTTCTATTTTTAGATAAGGTTTTCTTTCCCAAAGTGCAGTGCAATCTTTTCCTTGTTCTGTTGCTTCTGCTTCTGACATAGCATATTTGTATTTCATCAAACGTTTTGCATGATGAAAACGACACTCTGCCGCTGAACCATGAACAGTTATCAAACAAGGATAACCACTTTCTACAATTTCTATACCTCTTTCTAAACGGCGTTTGATTTGAATTTTTTCTTCACAAACTTTTACTACTTCTTCTGCGTATGTTATTTGAGGAATTTTTAATTTTTCTGCCACCTGTGGGCCAACTTGTGCAGTGTCTCCGTCAATTGCTTGACGACCTGCTAAAATCAAGTCTACTTTTCCTAATTTTTTTACACCTTGACTAATAGTGTAAGAAGTTGCTAAGGTATCTGAGCCAGCAACTTTTCTGTCGGAAATAACATATCCACAATCTGCTCCACGATATAGTGAATCTCTAATTATATCTGCTGCTCTTGAAGGTCCCATAGTTAGGACACAAACTTCTGCATCTTTAATATTATCCTTTATATGCAACGCCATTTCCAAAGCATTTAAGTCTTCCGGATTAAAAATAGCGGGCAATGCGGCTCTATTTACAGTACCTTCTGCTGTCATTGCGTCTTTACCAACGTTTCTTGTGTCAGGT
Organism: Bacteroidales bacterium; assembly: GCA_017559135.1. Taxonomy (GTDB): domain Bacteria; phylum Bacteroidota; class Bacteroidia; order Bacteroidales; family P3; genus Onthomorpha. The sequence continues at coordinate 316,999 of JAFYSZ010000001.1, forward strand.
ACTTGCTTAGCCAAAACTACAATTTTAAAACTCATTATTATTCAAATTTAGTTAAAAATCTTTGCAAAGATAATAAAAAAAATGAAATAAACAAGTGTTGAATGATTATAACTATCTCTTACTCCAAGTCTTGTTTTCAAAGTTTGGCACAAGATTTCCTTGCGAACTTAGTTCTTGAAACCACCCTTTTGAAAGACCTATTTCGTGAAAATATTCACAAATCTCTTCATAATCTTCTTGGTTTAAGCATTGGTTTAAATATTCTTGTTTAAAACTTTCACAAGGAGCATATTGACTCATTAAAGATATACTAATATTATAAGAGATTGTTGTAATATTTTCTAAAACTTTCTTAGAATTTTCTAATTGCTTTGGAATAACTAAATGACGCAATATTAAGCCACTTTCAATGTTGTTTTCTTTATCAAAAAGCAAAGAATTTCCTTTTTGACGATACATTTCCTCAATTGCTTTCAATGCAATTTCTGGATAATTTTCTGCCTTTGATAGTTCTTTTGCAAGTAAATTATCAGAATATTTATAATCAGGAAGGTAAATATCTATAATATTTTCCAAATCTTTTAATATTTCAGGATTGTCGTAAGCATTGGTGTTGTAAACTATTTTAGGAAAAAATCCATCTTTGTTTAAAGTACGAATAATTGCTCTCATAAGAGGAATATTGTGTGTTGGAGAAACAAAACCTAAAACATTTTCACTTTCTTTTAAAGTATTTTTTATGTCTTTTATCAAAATATCAAAATCATTGTAAGCCGATTTCACTTCTTTTTTGTTATCGCTAATTTGTTTATTTTGACAATAAATACATTGCAAGTTGCAATGAGAAAAAAACACATTACAAATACCTTTTTCCTTACATAAAACAGGCTCTTCCCCCTTATGATTACACACTAATGACACATTTATTAAAGCATCTGTATTACAAAATCCTTTCTCTCCCGCAAGACGATTAACTTTACACTTCCTTGGACACAATTTACAAGAAGCAAGAAGATTTAATTCATATTCATCGTATGGAATCTTTGAAAACATATTCTTAAATATTTTTTTACGTTGCAAAGTTAATATAAAAAATAATAGTATCTTTGCAATAATATGAAAGAATTGAGCAAAGAATTTAGAAAACAAAGCAGAAGATTAACCTATACCGAGGTTTTTAATATGAATGGTAAGATACCACCTCAGGCAACGGATATAGAAGAATCGGTTTTAGGAGCTTTGTTGTTGGATCAAAATGCAATCACAAACGCAATCGACATTTTAAGACCAGAATATTTCTATGAACCAAATCACGAATTAATATATAGAGCAGTAACCGCCTTATTTAGAGATGGAAATCCTGTTGATTTACTTAGTGTTGCCGATCAATTAAAAAAAGATGGTGAATTTGAAAAAGTAGGAGGGCTAAATAAATTAGTATCCCTTACAAATCGAATTACCTCTGCTGCACACATAGAATATCATGTTAGAATCCTATCAGAAAAATACATACAAAGAGAATTGATTAGAGTATCTACCGAAACTCTTCATGATTCATACGATGATACAATAGACGTTTTAGGACTTTTAGACAAAACCGAAACCAAGTTTTTGGAGATAAACGATAGCAGTTTCAAGAGTGATTTCCATTCTATGGACATTCTTTTGGCTAATACTTTGAAAGAAATTGAAGCAAATCAAAATTCCCAAGATGATTCTATGGGAGTAGTGACGGGTTTTAATGACTTAGATGCAAGAACGGGAGGTTTTCAAAAAGGAACTTTACTTATTTTAGCAGCACGTCCAGCAATGGGAAAAACAGCCTTAGCCTTAACAATGGCAAGAAATATGGCGGTGGATTTTCACAAGCCCGTAGCAATTTTTTCATTAGAAATGACGGCCACAGAGTTGATGTCGCGTTTAATTGCGGCCGAAAGTGGGATAGAAGCCAAGAAGTTTAAACTAAAAGGCGAATTACAAGATTGGGAAAAAGAACAATTAAGAAAAAAAACTAATGCTTTGGCACACGCTCCTATGTATATTGATGACAACCCGGGTTTAACAATTTTTGAACTTAGAGCAAAGTGTAGACGATTGAAGCAAAAATATGATATTCAAATGATTTTCATAGATTATTTGCAACTTATGTCGGGAGGGGAGATGATTAAAAATGGAGGAAATCGTGAACAAGAAATTTCGTACATTTCACGACAACTCAAAGCCTTATCAAAAGAAATAGGAGTACCGATTATGGCACTTTCACAACTTTCACGTGCGGTAGAAACAAGAGGAGGAAGCAAGCGACCTCAACTTTCCGACCTTAGAGAGTCGGGAGCAATTGAGCAAGATGCCGATATGGTAATGTTTGTCTATCGTCCATCATATTATGGCATTGATGTAGAAAACGGAATGAGTACAGAAGGATTAGCAAAACTAATTATCGCAAAACATAGAAGTGGAGAACCAGGAGATGTTAATCTAAGATTTGTAGAAAAATTCGTAAGATTTGAAAATATGCACGATTCATTCCAAACACCAGAAACTTTAATCCTTAATTCACAAATGAACAAAGAAAGTAACAATACTTTGGAAAAAGATGAAAGCGTTCCATTCTAAGATTTTAGCATTTTTTTTTGTCCTTTGCATAAGTTGGCAAGCGAAAGCCAATTTTTTAGTGATTCCAATGGACGAAACACAAAAAAATCATTTGAAATCATACGGCATTGCATACAAAGCCCTCGCATTAGAGTATGAAGTAGATTGGCTTTTAAACTATCAAGGAGGAGCATTCTGCCTTTCACACTCAAAAGAAATAGAAACAATTTGCAGACTAAAAGGAGTAAGTTATTATATCATCACAAACTCACAATACGCTCAAATCGTAGAAGAAATAGCCGAGCCAAGCGTTAATCAAGACATCGTAAAACTACAAAAAGTTCCCAAAATCGCAGTTTATTCTCCCAAAAACAAATTGCCATGGGACGATGCCGTAACACTCGTGCTTACATACGCCGAAATACCTTACGATGTTGTCTACGACCAAGAAGTAATGAACGATGTCTTACCTTTATACGATTGGTTACATTTGCATCACGAAGATTTCACAGGACAATATGGAAAATTTTGGGCATCATATAGAAACAAAAAATGGTATCAAGACGATGTCGCTTTACAAGAACAAACAGCAAAACTATTAGGCTTTCAAAAAGTTTCGCAACTTAAACTTGCCGTTGCAAAAAAAATAAGAGACTTTGTAGTAGGAGGTGGATTTATGTTTGCAATGTGTTCCGCACCCGATAGTTTTGACATAGCCTTAGCAGCAGAAGGAGTAGATATTTGCTCAGAAATGTTTGATTATGACCCAATTGATCCACAAGCACAAGAAAAACTTGATTTCTCTAAATGCTTTGCCTTTGAAAACTTTACAATCGTTACAGACCCTTACACATACGAAGTGTCAAACATTGACGTTCCCCAAAGCAGAGCAAGACAAGTCAAAGAAAAAGACGATTTCTTTGTATTATTTGACTTTTCCGCAAAATGGGATTGGGTTCCTACAATGCTAACACAAAACCATAGCAGAGTAATCAAAGGATTTATGGGGCAAACAACCGCATTTATGAAAAAATTTCTTAAATCTTCGGTTTTGATTCTTGGCGAAAACGCATCATTAAACGAAGCAAGATATATTCATGGTACTTACGGTAAAGGTACTTGGACTTACTTAGGTGGACACGATCCAGAGGATTATTCCCATTATGTTGGAGATCCTGTAACAGACCTTGATTTACACCCTAATTCTTCGGGTTATCGTTTGATTCTAAACAATATTCTTTTCCCGGCAGCAAAGAAAGAAAAACGCAAGACATAAAATTAAAAGAAATTCAATAGGAATTTTTTAAAGACTTTGTTTCAGATTTTTATCCTCCGTTGGTAAAGTTTTATCCTCGGAGGATATTTTATTACCATCGGAGAGTAGTAGTGTTACCATCCAAGCAAAATTTTCTAAAACAAAGTAAGGGCTTTTTTTGTCGTTATTAAAAAATGTTTTACCTTTGTGGGCAGAATTTAAAACATAAAAAAAGGAAAAGAAAGTAAGGAAAAAATAAAATTAAAAGACGGATAAAAAGCGTTTTTGCTTATACTTAGTGTCTTGAAATCTCGACAATTTCAAAGAAAACTAACTAAATGATAAGCCGAGAACGCTCACGTGTATATCGTGGGCTTTTCTTATTTAGTTAGTTAGGTAGTCGAGAACCTCAAGATACAATAAGACAAAGTTCACGACTTTTTTAATGTCTATAAGTCAAAGAAAAGAATAGTTTGGAACAATATTTTAACATATAATATATGTGTGCTTATGGATTTTACAGAGATAAAGCAGAAAAATACTAAACTTCGTTCTTATCAAGTGGAGATGAAGCAGAAGGTATTCAAAGAATGGCAAAATGGGAACATGTCTGTAATGATGCAAATGCCAACAGGTACAGGTAAAACAATGCTTTTTGCTTCTATTATCAAGGATTTGTGGAATCATTTCTATGATAACCCACCACTAAAAAAGTTTTTAATTATTGTTCATAGGAAAGAACTTGTTGAACAAGTACAAAAAACTTTGTACGACAAGTATGGTTTAGCTCATGGCACTATACAAAGTGGCAAACGTGATAATGAGATGTATCATATTCAAGTTGCAATGGTACAAACTCTTGCAAGAGAAAAGCGACTAAATAAATGGAAAGACAATGAGTTTGATTTCATAATTTGCGATGAGGCTCATCATATATTAGCTGATAGTTATCAAAAAATAAGAAAAGCCTTCCCCGAAGCATATCTTCTTGGCGTTACCGCAACCCCTTATCGTTTAAACAAACAACCTTTTACGGATACATTTGATGTTTTAGTTAGAAGCAAACCTATAAGTTGGTTTATAAAAGATGGTTATTTAAGTGAATACGAATATTACTCTATTGAAGCAACTTCAAAACTTCAATTAGAAATTGATAATCTCAAAATAGATTCAACAGGAGATTATTCAGATAAAGCGATGACAAATGCTTTGGATAATAGGAAAATAAGAGCAAAAGTTGTAAAGACTTGGTTAGAACATGCAAATGGAAAGAAAACAATAGTTTATACTATAAATAAAGAACATAATCAAAACCTTTGTCAAGAATTTATTAAAATAGGATATAAATGCGTTGCAATAGATAGTGATACCCCAAAAGAAGAGCGAGATAATTACGTTAATCAATTTAGAAAAGGAGAGATAACTATAATTTGTAATGTGAATATATTTAGCGAGGGTTTTGATTGTCCCGATGTTGAATGCATACAACTTGCAAGACCTACCACATCTCTTTCTATGTATCTTCAACAAGTGGGAAGAGGATTAAGAATTTCAAAAAATAAAGAAAAAACAATCTTCTTAGATAATATAGGTCTTTATAATAGATTCGGTTTACCTTCTGCAAATAGACAATGGCAGTATCATTTTGAAGGGAAAGAAGATTATGATGACAAAAGAGGTTACGAATTAACAGCAGAAGAAATATATAGACCAAAGTTCTTTGACATAGAAGAAGCAGATGATGATTTTGAGCTACAATATTCTAATGTAGAAGAAAAAGATGACTTATCTATTGTCAATGTTGCAAAAAAATTAAACATAGAAGTAGATAGTATTATACAATTCTTTTTAGAACAAGGAATAGAATTAAACCCTAACTCAGAATTAACAGATGAACAATTAGAAATGTTAAAAGAATTCAAAATGAAAAAAGGAAGCGAAGAAACCGATGACGGATTCATTAGTATATTTGATATTCCAAATGAAGAAGCAGAGGGTAAAAAGAACTTTTATTGCAAATTTTCAAAGAACTTCGTATTAGATGAAGATGAAGAAAGAGAATGGGAAATAATTTTCTATAAAAAATTCGTTGATTGTTATATTGATATAGTTAATAGGTTATTTGTTCATGACTTTTTATTGGGTAATGGAGAATTTCTTAATTCCGAGGATAAGTCTTATTTACAAATAACAAAGGACAAGGAATCTATTCGCCGACCAAAGATTCTGGATGATCACCTTCATTTTATCGAAGTAAATCTAAATAATAAAGATAAATTAGAACGATTAAAATATCTATTGAGGAAAGCTTGGAATTATTGTAAATCCCCTATTGGTATGTCTTATAAGGAGTTTATTGAAAATAAAAATATTTATTTTAATTTCAATACGCCTAATATTGAAACAAATGAATTAAATGAAGAAGAAATAGAAGAAAATGTGGACATTATAAAAACAAGTGATATGGAATACAATATAGATAAAATGCAAGAAAAAGAAATTATTGAACTTATGCTAATGTTGCATGATAAATTAAGTGTAAATATAATGGACGAAAAAGCCGCTGAACAAAGATTAGTAGAAATAGAGAATGAAGAAAAAGAGTCAAAAGACACAAAAATAATTGAAATATATGAAAATTCTGGATTGACTGAAGAGGACCTTTTCAGAATATTAGAATTGAAGCAGAAAAAACGTAAGGAAGAAGAAAATAAAAAGCTAGAAGCAATAGCAAGAAAGAATATTGAAATAAAAGAAGAAAGAGAAAAAGAAAGACAAAAAGAAGCGTTAAATTCTTTGTTAGAAAAATATAATTCAAAAAAATAAAAACATAAGCGTATGGAACAAGTTAATTTAATCGTATTGATTATTGCTATCTTATTATTTATAGGAGCAATAGTAGTGTTTGTGTTTATTGGTCGTTCAATAAAAAATAGTAAAAACACAACTGCTGTATCTTTTGATGAAGATAATTTGAAGTTAAATTTGCAATTAGAAACAGCAAATAAAGAATTAGAAACAATTAACAAAGAACTATCTGATTACAAAGCCAAAAACGAGGAACTCCTTAAAGACAATGCAAGTTTAAGTACAATAGCATCTAATTTAGATGAACAAATAAAAGAAAAGCAAACTGAAATAACAACTCTTAGTACAAGTTTAGAGAATAGCAACAATCAAAAAAATGAATTGTCAAAAGAGATAGTTAGTTTAAAAGAAAAACTTTCAACAACCGAAAGCAGATTAACAAATAAAAATTCAGAGTTTGAAACTTTAAATAGAAAATTTGAGGGGACTAATTTAGAGAATAAAAATAAAGATAAAGAAATCTCTAAATTAAAAGGAGAAAATGATGTTTTATCCGAAAAATTAACAAATTCTAATACAACCTTACAAAAACAAGAAGCAGAGATAAATACTCTTAAAGATGAAAATAAAACCTTACAAAAAGAAAATTCAGACACAAAGGCGGGTTTAAAGGCTGAAATACAAAAGTATCAAGACTTAGAAAAGCAATTTGCGGAATACAAACTATCATTTGAAAAACTTAATCAGCAAAATGAAGCTCATATTCAAAACCTTACTAATAAGATTTTAGAAGAAAAATCCAAGAAATTCACAGAACAAAACAGTAAAGAGATAGAACAACTTGTTTCTCCTTTGAAAGAACAAATCAATGAGTTTAAAAAGAAAGTTGAAGAGGGCAATGTAAAACAAGTAGAGTTACATACAGAACTGAAAACTCAAATAGAAAATGTTATTAAACAAACAAACTCTATTTCGGAAGATGCAGTTAATTTAACAAATGCCCTTAAAGGAGAGAATAAACGTGCAGGAAATTGGGGTGAACACGTTTTGGAAACTATTCTTGAAAATAGTGGATTGGTAAAAGGCATTCACTATGAAGCACAACAAAGTGTAACAACAGAGGAAAACCAAAAACTAATACCCGATTTTGTTGTTCATTTACCAAGTGATAATTCTGAATGTGAAAATAATATAGTTATTGATTCAAAATTATCATTAGTAGCTTACGAAAGGTATTTTAACTCTGAAAATGAAGAAGAAAAAGAAAAGAATCTTCAAGACCATATAAAATCTGTAAAAAATCATATAGATGAACTTGCAAATAAGAAATACGAAAACGTAGTTAATGGAAGTATTGGTTTTGTTATGATGTTTATTCCTATTGAGCCTGCATATTTACTTGCTGTTCAAAGCGATAATTCTTTGTGGGAATATGCTTATAACAAGAAAATAGTTCTTATCTCTGCTTCTAATATGATTACATCTTTGCGTTTGATTGCTGATATTTGGAAAATAAATACTCGTAACAAAGAAGCAGAAGCTATGGCTGAAACTTGCGGAGGTATTTATGACAAGATAATAGGCTTTTTAGATACATTTGAAAATGTAGGTAATGCAGTGAAAAAAGCACAAGATGAATATGAAAAAGCTAAAGGGCAACTTACAACAGGTAATGGTAATGTTATCAAAAAATTAGAGGATTTAAGACAAAAAGGAATAAAAACTAAAACAAAAAAATCATTGCCTAAAACTTTTGAATCTTACGAAGAATAATGTAAAAAGTAAAAGTATATTTTAATCACATTAAACATAAAAGGTTCGGCAATTAACCGAACCTTTTTTCTTTGTTTTATTTAATTTTTTCTTTGCTTTTTTAAATTTTTCCTAAGGATTTACAAATTTTTTCTTTACTTTTTTTTCTTTTTTCTTAGGAAAAATTTAAGGCTTTTTTGCCTTGTTTTTTTGCTTCTTTGTTTTGGCACATAATTTAAATTATGTAAAGTAGAATATTTTAAAGCATAAAAAAGGCCACTCTTTTAATTGAGTGACCTAAACCTGAAAATTTCAACAAAATCTAACGTCTATTGTTGTTTAAGTCTGTTATCTATGTCTTGATATTCTGCTTTCATTCCAAGCAATGAATAAATTGTTCTCAATGCTTTTAATGATTGGAAATCTTTTGGCTTAGTTTCTAAAACTTTTGTGTAGTTTGGAATTGCTTTTTTGAATAAATCAAATGCTTCGTTTTTCAATTTGTCGTATGCACCTGTCATATCGTCTAATGGAACTTTGTCTGCTTCTTTTAAAACATCAACTGCTTTGTTGAAATATGTTGATGCTAATCCGAAGTAAGCGTCTGTTTGTGCTGGTTCAAGGGCTAATGATTTGTTATAGTATTCTTCTGCTTTTGTTATATCGCTTGCATCACGGTAAATGTCGCCTACGTAGTTGAATACTTCTTTCTTCTCTCCTAACGCTAGGAGTGATTGGATTATCTTTTCTGCTTCTTCTTTGTTTCCGTTTGCTAAGTATGTGCTTCCTAATAAAGCTTTTAATTGTGCGTTTTCTGGTAGGTTTTTAACTCCTCTTTTTAAAACGTTTATTGCTTTATCTGTTTCTTTTGCTGCTTGATTTGCTGCGAAAATTTTGATATAAACGTCTGGTTTTTTAGTATTTTCTTTTATAAGTTCTCTATAAAGTTCGTTTGCTTTGTCTGTGTTTTTCAACACTTCGTATGACAATGCCATAACGTATTTTGATTGTTCTAATGCTTCTTTATAGTTTGCTGCTTTTGCTGATTCTATTGCTTCTTCTGCATATTTGATAGCGTCTTCGTACTTTTCTGCATTGAAAGCATTAACTGTTTCGTTTGAGAAGAAACTTGCTACAACGTTTAGTGTACCATTACATAATGAAATAAATTCATTTGTACCGTTTTTCTTTTCTATTTCAATTGCTTTTAATAAGGCATTTTTAGATTTCTTTGCAATCTCAACAATAGGTTCGTTAATTTTTTGTTTTTTCATTATTTTTTGGTCTTCCTTATTGTCAGATTGAGAGATTTCTACTACTCTTGCGTAAATTGCTCCTGCATAATACCAAGTTTTTGCTTCTAAACTTGTTTTTTCGTGAGCACATGCTTCATCAATATTTGTCATTGCATTACGTAAACGATTGTTTTGCCAATCGGCGTATGCACTTTGAACTTTCATTGTTTGAGCGCTTGCTCCAAATGTAATGGCTAATAATGCCAAAAATAAGATTCTTTTTTTCATTGTACAATTATTTTTATTCGTTATCATTATTTATTATTTCTTCTGCTTCGTCTTCTTCTCTGTTTATTTCAACGACAGAAGCAATTGAATCATTGTCTTTGATATTAATTAATTTCACGCCTTGGGTTGCTCGTCCTTGTTGTCTAATGTCGGCAACGTGCATTCTAATGGTTAGTCCTGAGCGATTCATTATCATTAAATCAAAGTCATCATCTACTTGTTTTATAGCGACTAAGTCTCCTGTTTTTTCGGTTATATTAAGCGTTTTAATACCTTTTCCTCCGCGGTTAGTGATTCGGTATTCTTCTAATTTACTTCTTTTTCCATATCCGTGTTCTGATACTACTAATATGTCGCTATCTTCTTTTGCAACTACCATTCCAATAACGAAATCGTCTTCTTCTGAAATTGAGATTGCCTTCACTCCTGCCGCTGTTCTGCCCATTGGTCTTACGGTGCTTTCGTTAAATCTTATACATTTACCGCTGCGAGTTGCTATAAGGATTTCATCACTTCCGCTTGTTAGTTTTGCTTCCAATAATTCATCTCCTTCTTTCAATCCAAAGGCTAAGATTCCTTTTTGTCTTGGACGTGAATATGCTTCAAGCGTTGTTTTCTTAATGTGACCATATTTAGTACACATTATTATGTTGTTGCTTTCTACATATTCTTTATCACGTAAATCTTTTGTGGTTACGTATGCTTTTATTCTATCATCGTCCTCTATGTTAAGAATATTCTTAATCATTCTTCCTTTTGTTGTCTTTGTGCCTTCTGGAAGTTCAAATGCTCTTAGCCAATAGCATTTTCCTTTTTCGGTAAAGAAGAGAACGTAATCGTGCATTGAGGCAATATAAATATGTTCTATGAAGTCCTCATCTCTAAGGGCTCCTCCTCTACTTCCTTTTCCTCCTCGGTTTTGTACTTTGTATTCTGCAAGTGGGGTTCTCTTGATATAACCCATGTGAGAGATTGAAACGACAACTTCTTCGTTCTTTATCATATCTTCAATGCGGAAGTCTGCCGAAGAATATTCTATTGTAGAAAGACGTTTGTCGCCATATTTTTGACGAATTTCTAATAATTCATCTTTTATTACTTGCATCAAAACGCTTTCGTTTGAAAGAATTTCTTTACATCTATTGATAAATGCAAGCAATTCGTTGTATTCGTCTTGAAGTTTTTGTCTTTCTAATCCGGCTAATTGTCTTAGTCGCATTTCTACAATAGCCGATGATTGTATTTCGGTAAATCCGAATCTGTCTTGCATTTCTAATTTTGCTTGTGCAATAGTTTCGGAATTTCTTATTATACTTATTATTTCATCTATGAAGTCCAATGCTTTTAATAGCCCTTCTACTATGTGCATTCTTTCTTCTGCTTTGGCTAATTCAAATCTTGTTCTTCTTTCTACAACTTCGTGACGGTGATTTACAAAACACTCAATCATATCTTTTAGATTGAGAAGTTGTGGTTTGCCTTTTACAAGTGCGATATTGTTGATTGAGAAAGATGTTTGTAAGTCAGAGTATTGGTAAAGTTTGTTTAAAACTACGTTAGACATAGCATCACGTTTTAGTTTGTAAACAATTCTTATACCATCTTTATTACTTTCATCTTTTATTCTTGAAATACCTTCTATTTTCTTTTCTTCTACTAATGACGCTTGGCGTTTTATCATATCTGATTTGCAGACTTGATACGGTACTGAGGTAACAACTATTTGTTCTGCGTCAGAGTGTTTGTCTTGTTCAAAGTGTGCGTTTGCTCTAATCACAATATGTCCTCTTCCTGTATGGAAAGCGTCTCTCACACCATCATATCCATAGATTATTCCACCTGTTGGAAAATCTGGTGCTTTGATATATTGCATCAATTCATCAATAGAGATTTCTTTGTTGTCGATATATGCAATTATTCCGTCAATACATTCGGTTAAGTTATGAGGAGCCATATTTGTTGCCATACCTACTGCAATCCCATTCGTACCATTTATCATTAAATATGGTATCTTATTTGGTAAAACCGTAGGTTCGTCCAAACTATCATCAAAATTTTTTGTGAAATCAACGGTGTTTTTATTTATATCTGCCAACATCTCATCGGCAATCTTAGACATTCTTGCTTCGGTGTAACGCATTGCAGCTGGTGGGTCAAGGTCTATTGAACCAAAGTTACCTTGTCCGTCAATCATTGTGTATCTTAGAGACCATTTTTGTGCCATTCGTACCATTGCCATGTAGACCGAACTATCTCCGTGTGGGTGATATTTACCTAAAACTTCTCCTACTATTCTTGCGGACTTTTTATGTTTACTGTTATAGGTCATTCCCATGTCTCCCATCGCAAATAAAATACGGCGATGTACGGGTTTCATTCCATCTCTTGCATCTGGCAAAGCACGAGAGACGATAACACTCATTGCATAGTCAATATATGCTTGCTTCATTTGAGTTTCTATATTGACTCTCTGTATCTTTTCGTTTTCTAAGTTCATATAGTTAAAAATCCTATTTTAAAATCAACTTACAAAAGTACGAAAAATTCTAAAAAATCATAGAAAAAATAAAAAAAATCATAGAAAAAAATACGTAAAACTAAGAATTTTGAGTTTTGAATAAGATTATTTAATTTTGCACCTTTAATAAAATGAAAAAAATATGGGATTATTTGAAACCAGAAAGCCAAGAAAATTTGAATATAAGCCTAGATTTTACGACCCTAATAAGGAACAATTAGAACAATTAAAAGCTAAGTACGGAGAAATCGAAGGTGAGTCTTATAAACGCCGAATAGATTTTAGAAGTGCTATGAAAGAAAAGAAAGAAGCTAAATTGGGTAAGCCAGCTTCTTTGCTTAGAGTATTTTTGATTGCTACAATCATTACGGGATTATTATATTTTCTCCTCCATTACGTTGAAAAATGGCAATAGAAGTACTTAGTGAAATTGTTGCAAATCAAATTGCTGCTGGAGAAGTAGTAAATCGTCCTGCCTCTGTTGTCAAAGAACTATTAGAGAACTCTATTGACTCTGGTGCAAGCGATATTTTACTTATTATAAAGGACGCTGGTAGAACGCTTATTCAGGTTAAAGACAATGGTTGCGGAATGTCAAGAGAGGATGCACAAAAATGTTTTCTTCCTCACGCGACAAGTAAAATTAGAACAAGTGAAGATCTTATGAATCTTCGTACAATGGGTTTTAGAGGTGAGGCATTATCCTCTATTGCCTCTATTTCGCAAGTGGAATTACAAACAAGGAGACAAGAAGATGAATTAGGAACAAGGGTTATTATTGAAGGAGGAGTAGTAAAAGAAGTGTCGGAAATTTCTTGTCCTAAGGGAACAAACATATTCGTAAAAAACATATTTTTTAATACGCCTGCAAGAAGAAATTTCTTGAAAAGTGATAGCGTAGAGTTTGGACATATTAACGAAGAGTTTATAAGAGTTGCATTAGTTAATACGAACGCAAGTTTTAGCCTTTATCACAATGAGCAATTACAATATCGCTTAGATTCTGGTAATAAAAAACGCAGAATTATAGATATTTTCGGTTCAAATCTTAAGGAAAAACTTTTGCCAATAGAAGAAAGTATTGATGTTGTTAAGATAAAAGGATTTGTTTGTAAGGCGGAGTTATGTAAAAAAACAAAAAATCAACAATATTTCTTTGTAAATGGTAGGTTTATGAAGAATAGCTATTTCGCAAATGCGATAGAAAGAGCGTATTCTAACTTAATTGTAGAAAAAACTTATCCTATATTTTTTATAGAATTGGAAGTTGAACCCAAAAATATAGATGTTAATATTCACCCTACTAAAACCGAAGTAAAATTTCTTGATGATAAACTTATATATGCTATACTACACGCAGCGACTAAAAAGAGCATTGGACAATTTTCGCTTTCTAATGAATTAGATTTTACGGTTAAACCAATAGAGTTGCCTATTGTTAGTAAAAGTACGACAATAGCAAATGCACCTGTTGTGAATTTTAATTCAAATTATAATCCTTTTGAAAAAAAATTACAAGTTAAAACTTATAGTGAAGTAGAACAAATAGTTTTACCATTAAATCTAACGGAAAATCATACACCTGCAAAAACAATTGTGTTTCAATTTGCAAATAAATACATAGTAAGTCAAACAAAAGATGGATTTACATTCATAGATCAAAGCCGTGCATCGGAAAAGATAATATATGAAAAAATACTTTCCGAAAGTAATACTATAATTGATTCACAACGTTTATTAACTCCTTATCCTCATAATTTTTCTCCGCAAGTAAATTGTCAAATCCTTGAATATACTTCAATTTTGCGTCAATATGGAATAGAAATTGAGTATGACAAAAAAGGGAATAACTTTCTTATACTTTCAAAACCACTTTCTCAAAATATAGATGAATGTATAGATTTTATAGAAGAGTTAATCTCATCTCCATATCAAGAAGAAGAAATGATGGAGAAGCAAGAGGGTAAAGCAATGCGACTATCCAAGAAATTAAAACTTAAATATGGAGAAAAACTTTCGGATTATCAAATGCAAAGTCTTCTTTCGCAGCTTTATTGTCTTCCGAATTGTCAAACAACCGCCGATGGACAAAAAATAATTCACAAACTCACAATACAAGATATAGAAAATTTGTTTTAGAAAAATAATAAAAAAAAATATAAAATTATGTATCAACAATATTCACCACCTAAATTCAATATTCTTCCACCTGTTTGTAAGAATCTTTTGATAATTAATGTGATTGCTTTCCTTGCAACATACGTTTTTAGAATGAGAGGAATTGATTTAAGCGATATTTTCGGCTTACATTTCTTTGCATCGGACAATCATTACTTTTGGCAATACATCACATACGCCTTTTTTCATGCAAATTTTTCGCATTTGTTTTTCAATATGTTTGCTATATGGATGTTTGGTTACACTTTGGAAAACGTTTGGGGACAAAAAAGATTCCTAATTTTTTGTTTAGTGGCTTGTCTTGGTGCAGCAGTTGCTCAACAGGGCGTTTACTATTTTTTATATTCAGATTTAATTAACGGAGTCTATTCAGGAGTAAACATTGGTGGCGGAATAACTATATCAACTGCTGAGTTCTTAAATAATCTCAATACCGTAGGAGCATCAGGTATTGTCTTTGGTTTACTCGCTGCATTTGGAATGATGTATCCTAATTCAACAATTTATTTTTACTTTCTAATACCAATCAAAACTAAATGGTTTGTAATTATTTATATGCTTTTGGAATTGTTTAATGGTATCACAACAACCTCTGATGGCGTTGCACATTTCGCACACTTAGGAGGAGCAATTGCAGGCATTGTATTGCTTTTGATTTGGAAGAAACAAAGAGATGAATACCGATATTAGATGAATGATAATAAAGAAAAAAAAGATCAATTCGTAATAGCATATCTAAATAATTTGGATTGTGTTGATGTGTGTATTGAACATTCAGTTAAAATTGCGAATATATTAAATAAAGGTCTTATTTTGATTCATATTTATGATGAATTGCTAACCTTAATAGGTGTTGAAGAAGCGGAAAGTAAACTAAAAGAATTAAATTCTAATATAACAGATGTACAGCTTCATTCATATATTTCTTTAAAGGGAAACTCTAAGGAAATAATAGGTGAGTTAGGACAATTACTTAATGCGGTTATTATTGTTACTTCGTGTAATCCTAATGAGAAACAACGTAATAAAGCAGACAATCCTACTACCCTTTTAAAGAATATGGAAAATTCTCGAACAGCCTACTTAATTTGTAATCAAAAACAAAGTGTGGTTGATTATCAAAAGGTGCTTTTGACTCTCAATAACGCAAGAGAAAGTAAGGAAAAAACACTTTGGGCTTCTTATTTCGCAAGATTTTTTGGTAGCGAAGTAACTTTGTTTTACCACCCTTATAAAGATTCTTTTTATCAAAAACAATTGAATTTAAATCTTGCTTTTGCAAGAAAAATGTTAGGACAATTTAATATTATTCCTTCAAATCACAAAAGTGAAGATAGAAAAAACTTATTGGATTTGCAGGCTTTGGAGTATGCAGATAAGGAAAATTATGGTGTGATTATTTGTCAGACAACAAAGGATAAGAGTTTATTTGATTTACTTAAAGGATTAGAAGAAGTAAAAGTGCTTAAAAGTTTAAAAGATAGACCAATACTTTTTCTTAATCCAAGAGATGACTTATTTGTTTTATGTGAATAGTTTATGTTGTATTTAATAATTTTTTTAATTCTTTTTTATCTTGTTTTTCGTATTTTAACAACGGTTGTTATTCCGCGTTATGTGTTAAACAATATAAAGAAATATCAAGAGAAATTTAAAAAGGAGAATCCTCATATATTTAAAAAAGAAAACGAGAAAAAGTAAAATCTCTCGTTTTCTTTTGTTTTTTTACTATCTTTGCACTCTGTTAGTTTGAAACAATGTAAAATTTTAAAAGATATGTACAACAATTTTCAAAAATTTCTTCAAGAAGAAATACAAGGTATAAAAGACGCTGGTCTTTACAAAAATGAAAGAGTGATTGTTACTCCTCAATCTGCCGCTATCAAAACTGCTGAAGCAGGTGATGTGTTGAACTTTTGTGCTAATAACTATTTAGGTTTAGCCGATAGTCCTGTTCTTATCAATGCTGCTAAAAAAGCATTAGATGAAAGAGGTTATGGTATGAGTTCTGTACGTTTCATCTGCGGAACAGGTGATTTACACAAAGAATTGGAAAGAAAAATTTCTGAATTCTTTGGTACAGAAGATACTATTCTTTATGCAGCTTGTTTTGATGCTAATGGTGGTGTATTTGAACCTTTGTTGGGTGCGGAAGACGCTATCATTTCTGATGCTTTGAATCACGCTTCCATTATTGATGGTGTAAGACTTTGTAAAGCTCAACGTTTCCGTTATGCTAATGCAGATATGGAAGACTTGGAAAAACAACTTCAAGATGCACAAAATTGCCGTTTCCGTTTGATTGTAACTGACGGAGTTTTCTCTATGGACGGTAATGTTGCTCCATTGGATAAGATTTACGCTCTTGCTCAAAAATATGATGCAATGGTAATGGTTGATGAAAGTCACTCTGCTGGTGTTGTGGGAAAAACAGGTCGTGGTACTACTGAACAATACAATCTAAGAGGACAAATAGAAATCCTTACAGGTACATTAGGAAAAGCATTTGGTGGTGCTGTTGGTGGATTTACAACAGGTAAGAGAGAAATCATTGAAATGCTTCGTCAACGTTCAAGACCTTATTTATTCTCTAACTCTATTCCTCCTATGGTTGCTGCTGCCGGAGTTGCTATGTTTAATTTGATTGATGAAACTAACGAACTTCAAGATAAACTTCACAATAATACAGATTATTTTGTTGCTGAAATGAAGAAAGCAGGTTTCGATATTAAGCCTACTCAATCTGCAATTTGTGCTGTAATGCTTTACGATGCTAAACTTTCACAAGATTTTGCTGCTGCATTACAAGAAGAAGGTATTTATGTAACAGGCTTCTATTATCCTGTTGTTCCAAAAGGTCAAGCAAGAATACGTGTTCAAGTTTCTGCTGCACACGAAAAAGAACATCTTGATAGATGTATTGCAGCTTTTACAAAAATTGGAAAGAAATTAGGAGTTATAAAATAACAAAAAAAAAGCCGCTCTATTTTGAGCGGCTTTTTTTTTATTTATAAATCAATGTGATTAAGAATTTTTCTTCGCTGTTTTGTTCTTTGCTTAGAGAAATCGGATTGTCTTGTTCGGCTATCATTTCTCTTAATTCTGCAACTCTTTGATTTAATTGATTTGGATCTAATGGATTTAATTCTTTTACATTCATTCTATCAATTATTCCGTTTTCTAATAATGTGAATGTAATTTCTACGTTTTGATTTGAGATTTGCCCTACCAAAGTTCCTGAATCGCTTTGGGTGAATCCATAGTTCAAAAGTTGCTCAATCATTGTTTGTTGAAATACTTTGTAATTGATTTGATTGAATTGTTCTGCTGTAATTTGTGCAGAAAGAATGGTTGTGAATGAAACCATAATCGCCAAGATGAATAACTTTTTCATAAGCTTAATTTTTTTTATTTTATTTTTATTTTTTATTGCTTTCTATATATATAACAAGAAAAAATGCGTTTTTGTTACAATTCGGCAAAAATAATATTATTTCTTAAACAAACAAAATTTGTTGGATTAAAGATTATTTAGTACTTTTGCAAGAGTTTTAAATATGTAATTATAATGAAAAGAATATTAGTTTTAGGCTCTGGTGGTCAAATTGGCAGCGAGCTTACAATGAGATTAAGAGAAATCTATGGTGGAAGCAACGTTGTTGCAACTGATATTAACCCTGCTCGTTTGACAGAGGCTATTCAACAAAGTGGTCCTATTGCAGCATGTGATGCAACAAAAGCAGAAGAAATTGCAGCAATAGTTGATAAATATCAAATCGACACAATTTACAACCTTGTTGCTATTCTTTCAGCTACTGCTGAGAAAAATCCTATGCTTGGTTGGAATATAGGAATAGGTGCTTTGATGAACTGTTTAGAAATCGCAAGAGAAAAGAAATGTGCTTTGTTTACTCCTTCTTCAATCGGTGCTTTCGGAGAATCTACTCCACTTAACGGAACTCCACAAGACACAATTCAACGTCCAAAGACTATTTACGGAGTAACAAAGGTTACAGGAGAATTATTAGGAGACTATTATTTTGAACGTTTTGGCGTAGATGCACGTTCAGTTCGTTTTCCAGGTTTGATTTCTAACGTATGCCCTCCGGGAGGTGGTACAACAGACTACGCAGTTGATATTTACTATGCAGCAGTTAAAGGAGAACAATTCTCTTGTCCTTTAAAAGCAGGTACAATGCTTGATATGATGTATATGCCTGACGCATTAGACGCAGCAATCAATATTATGGAAGCAGACCCTACTAAATTGATTCACCGAAACAGCTTTAACGTAACTGCAATGCACTTTGACCCAGAAGAAATCTATGCAGAAATCAGAAAACATAAACCAGATTTCAAAATGATTTATGAACACGATGAAACAAGACAAAAAATCGCTGATTCATGGCCTAACTGGATGGACGATAGTTGTGCAAGAGCAGAATGGGGATTCAATCCTAAATACAACCTTGAAACAATGACAATAGATATGTTAGACAAACTATCTAAAAAATTCGGAAAATAATATTTGTTAATAGTATATAAAGCCCAAATCAAAAGCTTGGTTTGGGCTTTTCTTTTAAACAAGTGCTTTATTATGAAGAAAATAGGAATTTTACTATTTTGTTGTTTTACGATTCTTTTCACTTTTTTTACATGCAAAGAAGATTATATAGAAAATTATATTGGGTTATTTATATTAAATGATACAAATACAGATATAATTATACAAACCTATGTTGTAAACGATTCTTTTATTTCTCATAAACAGCAAAAAAGAATTTTCGGAAAAGCAAATATTGATGCACCTATTTATTTAAAAGAAGTGTTATCGGAAATTGATTCTTGCTCTCTTTATAAAATAGAAAATAATGACACTATAAAAATAAAGACTTGGCATTCTAATGATGACACAAACTTAACTAACAAAAGTTTTTATACGGAAAATAACTGGAAATTATTTTCAAGAGTTTCAGATCCTTATGAACCAGAAGATCAATATTTATTTGTAATTACAGAAAGTGATTTAGTCACAGAAAATCAATAATATTATGAAAATAAAAAAAGCATTATTTTATTTTTTATCTATTCTTGGAGTTTCATTAACATTTTTAAGTTGCGAAAATTCTAAGTCCAATCTTGGATTATACGTTTTAAATTATACAGAATCAGATATAATTTTTAATACTTACAGTAATAACAAATCTTCATCAACAACAATACCTTTCAATGAAATAAAAATGGTATTTAATGAAGAAATCATTAATTTTGATAATTGGTCTGATGTATTATATAATATTGATTCTTGTAGTGTTTATAAGATAGAAAATAACAATACAATACACAAAATAACTTGGCACAGAAATTATAATACCAATTCAACAAATAAAAATTTCTTTTCCGAAAAAGAGTGGCACTTACTTAATGATTCTCTAAATATTTATTCACTCTATTTCGTTATAACCGAAGAAGATTTCAAGAATTAACAAACAATTATACATACTCTTATGAAGAAAAAGTTTCTATTTATTTTATTAGCATTAGTCTTTTGTGGAATTACATTAAAGGTGAAAATGCTGGAATTTGTGGAGTTGGAGAAATGTGGGGCTATGCAATAGAAGATTTATTAACTAATGGTAAATATGGTGGACTTGATATACATAAAGGAGCAGATTGGATACGTGCAGATATATTACATGATTTAATGAAAGAAGGTATAGTTTCGCCAAATGATGTATTTGATTGCTTAACACCTTTGGTTACTACTCAAAATAAATTAAAAGAAGCATTGCAAGAAAAATCACCTGCAAATCACAATATTATTGAAACACGATTTAGTATTTTAAATAATAATTAACATTATGAAGAAAAGATTTTTTAAAGGCAGTATTTTTATTATTTTATTATCTTTTGTATTTGTGGCGTGTGACCCTTGGTATGAGTATTATTATGAAATAGAAAACAATACCCAAGAAGACTTGTTTCTAACTATTTATTCTTCATCTGGATACATAGATCGTTATGGATACAAAATGCCAAATATATTTTTCAGACAACAAATTTGTTCTAAATCTAAAAAAGAAATCAAGGAGACTTTTAATGAATATAGCGATCCAAGAGTTTTTTTAACTATGTTTGATTCTTGCATAATTCAAAAGCAAGATTCTAATGGCATAGTATTGAAAAAATGGTATAGAAACTATGATTTAAATTCTGAAAACAAAGAGTTTTTTGATTATTCTACTTGGATTCAAAATGGTGAAGATGGTTGCATTTCCTTTATTTTCAAAATAGATGATTCGGATATAGAACTAAAAAATAAATAATTAAAACCAAATATTATGAATAATATAAAATCGTTTTTGAGTATAATTTTAATTTTATTTTCTTTTATTTTGTTAATTTCCTGTGAGGGTAAAAACTATACACTTTTAATGATAAAAAACAAAACAAATAAAGATTTACACATTTCTATGGATAATGGCAAAAATACTTCTGCGATTATTTATTGTGGTCACACATCTTGTCTGACAGAAAAATCTGCATTCGGACACATTATGGGACCATATAGCATAAAATCAGATGTTTTTGAAAACACTATGTCATTTTATGATAGTTGTGTTGTGAGAATAAATAATTCAGAAGGTGAAATAATAAAAGTTTGGAGAAAAAAAGAAAAGGATTTCAATTCTTTTAAAAATTTTTTTAGAGAAGAAAACTGGAGAAAAGAAGTGAATGGAGACGAATGTATTTATACTTTCGTTATAACCGAAGAAGATTTAAAGAATTAACAAACAATTATACATACTCTTATGAAGAAACAGTTTCTATTTATTTTATTAGCATTATTTTTTTCTTGTTTTGCATTTTCGCAAGAGAAGAATGATTGGGAAAATCAAGAGGTTTTTCAAATCAATCGTTGCACTCCGAGGGCTACTTTCTTTCCTTATAGTTCTACATCTGCAATGATGAGCGAAGAAACATTTAATTACCCTTGGCTCTCTCCTATGAAAGCGGATTTAATCAGTCTTAATGGCAAATGGGACTTTAACTTCTCTCCTTCTGTTGATAAAAGACCGAGCGAAAACGATATTTTTACAAAAGGAAAACTCGTTTGGGAAACAATCAACGTTCCTTCTTGTTGGGAAATGCTTGGATACGATGTACCTTTGTATGTAAATGTGGATTATCCTTTTAAAAACAACCCTCCTTATATAGAAGTGAAAGAACAATACAAAGGATTGTATGGAGATAATCCTGTTGGGACTTATCATAAAACCTTTTCTATTCCAAAGAATTGGGAAAAGAAAAGAGTTTTTCTTCATTTCGATGGAATATATAGCGGAGCCTATGTTTGGTGTAATGGAAAAAAAGTAGGATATTGCCAAGCAAGTAATAATGATGCAGAATTTGAACTCACAAAATACTTAAAACAAGGAGAAAATGACCTTTATGTTCAAGTATTTCGCTGGACAGATGCCTCTTATCTTGAAGGGCAAGATATGTTTCATATGAGTGGATTGCATAGAGATGTATATCTATTTGCTGTTGAACCTGTTTTTATTAGCGACCACTACATTACAAGCACTCTTGATGCAAATTCTAATTACAAAAACGGAAATCTTAACGTAGAATTAACCTTTGACAACCCAACAGGAAAGAAAGCAGAAAAAATAATAGAAATAGAACTTCTTGATACAAAGAATAATTTAGTTTGGAGAATAGAAAAAAAAGAAATTTTAAAGCAAAAACAAACTAAAATCACACTTAATCATCAATTAAACAATATAAATCTTTGGAATTCTGAGACTCCTTATCTTTATACCATAGTTATTCGTCAAAAAGACAAGAAAGGAAAAGAAGAATTAGTATTTAGCACAAAATATGGTTTTAGAGACATAAAAATAGCGAACAATTGCCTCTACATAAACGGCGAAAAAGTATTGTTTAAAGGCGTAAACACACAAGACACTCACCCTTTATATGGCAGAAGTATTGATGTAAACACTATGCTTCAAGACATAATAATGATGAAACAAGCAAACATCAATACAATGCGTGCAAGCCACTACCCTCGTCAAGCAAAAATGTATGCGATGACAGACTTTTACGGATTATATGTAATGGACGAAGCGGACGTTGAATGTCATTTGAATTGGGAAGCACACGGAGAAAAAGGCGGAATTACCAATGACAGCACTTGGACGGCACAATATGTAGATAGAACTGAGGCTATGGTTCTCAAAAGTAGAAATCACCCAAGTATTATCTTTTGGTCGTTAGGAAATGAATCGGGTGGCGGAAAAAATTTCTTGCATACCTACAATGCAATAAAAACTTTGGACAACAGACCAATACATTACGAAGGTTCAACAAGAGGTGCAACTCCTCACACAGACTTTTATTCGCAAATGTACCCACATCTTGATGTTGTAAAGGCTTTTGCAACATCTGATACTTTGAATCAACCTTATATAATGTGTGAATACGCACACGCAATGGGTAATGCGATAGGAAACCTCAAAGAATATTGGGACGAAATAGAAAATGGAAAGAATGCAATAGGCGGTTGTATATGGGATTGGGTAGATCAATCAATCTATTTTCCACAATCAATCAAAAAAGGTGAATTTACAAAAAACGGATATCCTTATTACGCCGCAGGATACGACTTTCCAGGTCCTCATCAAGGTAATTTTATGAACAATGGCATAATAAGAGCCGACAGAAAATGGAATGATAAACTCGCAGAAGTAAAACAAGTCTATCAATACATTAAGTTCCGAGAATTTAACAAAGAAATAAAAAAATTATTCATAGAGTTAGAAAATTATTTCATAGACTTAGAAAATTATTTCATAGAGTTTCAAATCATAGAAGACGGATATGAAATTTATAATGGAAAAGTAGATATACCAGCCTTAAAACCAAACAAATCAATTGCAATAGAATTACCATTTGATGTAGAATTAAACAAGGAAAAAGAAAGCTTTATCAACATACAAGCAAGACTTAAAGAAGCAAATCTTTGGGCAAAAAAAGACTATCCAATATCACAAGCACAATTTCCATTAAACAAAATAGAAAATCGCTTAAAACCCGTTGTTGAAAGTAAAGAAAAATTCAACGTAAAGGAAGACAAAAACCAAATAACTCTTGAAAACAATGGATTTAAAATAAGTTTTGATAAACAAAATGGAGAAATTCTTTATTGGAAGTATGCTGATTGCGAAGTTATTAGCGATAAAAAAGGTTCTCCACACTACAATAATAACCGTTGGATTGAAAACGATAGACACATAGATAGTATTTCGGGAGACATAGCAAGCACTTGCGAAATCAATATTAATAAAGAACACACAAAAGCCGAAGTAAAAATCACAACAACAAATGAAAAGTGTCCTTATACAATAGAATATACTATCTATTCCAACAACACAATTGATATGAAAGTAACCCTTACTCCTATTGTTAAGGATTTAAGAAGATTAGGCATTGGAATGATTTTCTCGAAAGACTTTGAAGAAATTGATTATTACGCAAAAGGCCCTTGGGAAAACTACAATGATAGAAAAGAAGCATCATTCATAGGACGCTACTCTTCAACCGTTAGTGATATGTTCACTCCTTACGCTCACCCTCAATCATGTGGTAATCGTCAAGAAATGAGAGAAATCTTTCTTTACAAAAAACACACTAACAAAGGCATAAAAATAGAAGCAAATCAACCTATTGCCTTCTCAATGTTGCACTTTGACGACACTGATTTCATAAAAGAAAAACTTCATCCTTGGGAAATGGTTGAAAGAAATGAAGTTTACACACACTTTGACTATGTTCAACGAGGAGTAGGCAATGGAAGTTGCGGACCACAAACAATAGAAAAATATCAAGTCCCAAGTTCAGGAACATATAGTTTTACTCTAAGATTTACACCTTTGAGATAATTTTTTGTTCTTCCCAATTGATTTCTTGGTTTGCTTGCTCTACATTAACAAAACTAAAATCAGAAAGCCACTTTCTAAGTTTTGCTTCTGCGGTTTTAGTGCCAACAAGTCTGCGAAATTGAAGTGGTAGGGACAATTCTTTGATTTTTTCTTGATTTGGCTCAATGTCGCTTAGATGAATATATGCCATGAGGTAATCAGAACTTAAAGTAGAGTGTTTTATTATGCTATAAGGTAGCAATCTGAAATAACCACCTCCTGTAAAGCCTATATTTTTCCCTAAAAATTTAAAGGTTGTGATTGGAAATTCTTTGATTATTCCGTTTTTTAATTGTATTCTATAAGGGATTTGAAGATTTGTTGTCTTTTGTCCATACAAGTGATTTGTAGGTGTTTGAGAACAATCTATTTCTATTTGATTTTCGATAAGTTGCTCCATATATTCTTTTGCAGGAAGAGAAAAGCCCGGAGCACGATATTTATTTATTTTCTTGCCTGTTAGTTGTTGAAGAATATCTATTGATTTCTTTAAATCTTCTGAAAATTCTTTTACGCTAAGCGTATTAATTAAATTATGATTGTGAGAATGCGAACCAATATCATAACGTTCTGATATTCTTTTTACAAGATTTGGATATTTTTCTGCGGTAGATGATAGTATAAAAAATGTTGGAGACACATTAAGTGTCTCCAATATTTCTTGCATTCTTTCAAATGTCTTTTCTAAATCCCATAAATGATATGGGAGTTCTATGTTTTGATTTTTTGAAAATGCACAAATAGTTTCAAAGTCTATTGTAAATATTCTCTTAGACATTGATTTATTCGTATATTTCGTGCTTGTATGCTTTTAAAGTATTATCTAATAAAGCAACAATAGTCATTGGGCCTACTCCTCCTGGTACTGGTGTGATTGCTTTACACTTTGGTGCTACTTCATCATACTTTACATCTCCTATTATCTTATATCCTTTTTCGTTATCGGCAGGAACTCTATGAATTCCCACGTCTACTATCACTGCTCCTTCTTTTACCATATCGGCAGTCAAGAATTCTGGTTTTCCAATAGCGACTATGATTATGTCTGCTTGAAGACAAATTTCTTTTAGATTCTTTGTCTTAGAGTGACACATCGTTACGGTGCAGTTTGCTTTGCTTGAATTTCTTGACATAAGGATAGAAATCGGTGTACCTACTATATTGCTTCGTCCTAATACAACACAATGTTTTCCTTCTGTTTCAATATTACTTCTATCTAATAGTTTTTTGATTCCATACGGCGTTGCAGGAATGTAAGAAGGCAGACCTATCATCATTCTTCCTTCATTTGTTGGGTGGAATCCATCAACATCTTTTGCTGGATTTATGGATTCTAATACTTTTCTTTCGGAAATATGTTTTGGAAGTGGCAATTGTACTATGTATCCATCTACTTCTGGATCGTTATTCAAAAAGTCTAATGTCTCTAATAAGTCTTTTTCTGTTATTGTTTCAGGAAAACGATATACCGATGAAGTAAATCCTACTTCTTTTGATTGTTTTTCTTTACTTGCAACGTATGAAAGACTTGCTCCGTCTTCGCCTACTATTACTGCAACTAAGTGTGGTGGTCTTTTTCCTGCATCTAATAAGTCTGATACTTCTTTTCTTATTTCTTCTTTAATTGTTTTGGCAATTATTCTGCCGTCAATCAAAATTGGTTGTGCTGTGTTTTCCATAATTTTTCTATCTTCTTCTTATGTTTTTCATAGCGTTCATTTTTCCGCTACTCATCATCTTCATCATTTTCTTTGTTTCATCAAATTGTTTCATCAAACGATTTACCTCTTCTATTGAAGTACCACTACCTTTTGCGATTCTTCTTCTTCTTGATGTATCAATTTTTGATGGATTTCTTCTTTCGTAAGGAGTCATTGAACCAATCATTGCTTCAATTCCCTTAAATGCGTCATTGTCTATTTCAACATCTTTCATCATTTTGCCCATACCAGGAATCATTCCTACTAAATCTTTGAGGTTTCCCATCTTTTTGATTTGTGCAATTTGAGATAAGAAGTCGTTAAAGTCAAATTCGTTAGATTTTATTCTCTTATTTATTTTTCTTGCTTGCTCTTCGTCATATTGTTCTTGGGCTTTTTCTACAAAAGAAACGATATCTCCCATTCCAAGAATACGATTAGCCATTCTTTCAGGGTGGAACATATCTAAATCACCCATTTTTTCGCCTAAACCTACGAATTTGATTGGTTTGTTTACAACATGTTTGATTGTTAAGGCCGCTCCACCTCGTGTATCACCATCAAGTTTTGTTAAAATAACGCCATCAAAGTCTATTACTTCATTAAACGCTTTTGCTGTATTAACTGCGTCTTGTCCTGTCATAGAATCGACAACGAAAAGCGTCTCTGTTGGGTTGATTGCTTGTTTTATGTTTGAGATTTCTCTCATCATCTCATCATCAACTGCCAATCGTCCTGCTGTATCGACAATTACTACTGATATTGATTTGCTTTTTGCATAACTTACTGCTTCTTTTGCAATTGAAACTGCGTCTTTGGAATCTTCTTTGGCAAATACTTCTACTCCTATTTGTTCTCCTAAAACTTTTAGTTGATTTATTGCGGCAGGTCTGTAAACATCACAAGCTACAAGTAGGACTGATTTATTTTTCTTGGTTTTTAAGTAGTGAGATAGTTTGGCTGAAAAAGTTGTTTTACCACTTCCTTGCAATCCTGACATCAAAATTACGGCAGGATTACCGTTTAAGTTTATGCCTTGTGCTTCTCCTCCCATTAAAGCTGTGAGTTCATCGTGTACAATCTTAACCATGAGTTGTCCTGGCTCGATTGATGTGAGAACATCTCTGCCTAATGCTTTTTCTTTAACGGTTGCACAAAATTCTTTTGCTATTGCGTAACTTACGTCAGCGTCTATTAAGGCTTTTCTTACCTCTTTTAAAGATTCTGCAATGTTTATTTCCGAGATTTTGCCTTTTCCTTTTATGATTTTAAAGGCTTTGTCAAATTTTTCCGATAAATTTTCAAACATCTTGTAAAAGTATTCTATTTATTTAAGTTTGCAAATATAGGTAATTTTATTCGTAAACTAAGTATTTCGCACGTATTTTCTTGAATTTTTCAATATCTTTTTGCCAACCCATTCTTATTTCTTCTTCTTTTAAGCCTTTTTCTATTTGTTTTCGTAGTTGATCAGTCCCTGCAAGTTTATCAAAAAACGAATTAAAGAAATCATCTTTTTTCTCTGCGGTTTTATACATTTTTATAAGGAAAGAAAGATCTAATTTCTTGTTTTTTGCTTGCAAGTCTTTCATTCCATAACATTTTTTGCCTTTATACATAGGATTATCGCTCACTCCTTTTATTGCTTGTGGAGTAAACGAAAATGTTTTGTCATAATAATCGGGATAACCAATGATTTCAAAAGGAGTATCGGTACCTCGTCCTACACTTACTTTTGTTCCTTCAAAAAAACAAAGAGAAGGATACAATTCTATTGCTTTTGGAGTTTGTAGATTAGGACTTGGTGAAACGGGAAGTTGATATACTTGTTCCAAACCGTGTTTCCAATCAAGCATTTCTATCACTTGTAAATCGCACTGAATAGAATCTTTCAACCAACCTTCACCATTTATCATTTTTGCATACTCTCCTATTGTCATTGCGTGCAAAACAGGAATTGTATGCATTCCAACAAAGGATTTAAACTTTGGATCCAAAACAGGACCGTCAATATAATCATTAGGATTTGGCCTATCAAGAACAATAAGTCTGCAATTATTTTCTGCACAAGCCTCCATTACATAATGCAAAGTAGATATATATGTATAGAAACGACAACCTACATCTTGCAAGTCAAACAAAACGATTTCGCAATCCTTGATTTGCTCACTTGTAGTTTTTTTATTTTTCCCATAAAGCGAAATAATAGGAAGATTTGTCTTTGAATCCACCGAATTATTCACATATCCACCTGCTTCAACATTACCTCTAAAACCATGTTCTGGCGAAAATATTTTGATAATATTTACATCTAATGAAAGAAGCGTATCTAAAAGATGAACCAAATCACCATTTTTATCGTGTACAACCCCTGTTTGATTAGTTAAAAGAGCGACTTTTTTATCTTTTATTAAGTTTACATATTTCTCAAAGCGTTCTGCTCCTATTTTTACACTATTTTGCGAATATAATCCTAAGGATAAGATAATTAGAATTAGAGATAAAACAATTTTTTTCTTCATTTCAAATAATTTAGAACTGCAAAAATATTAAAAAAAACGCTTTTTTATTTAAATTTTACTTTGTTTAAAAAAATATTTTTACTTTTGCATCAACAAAATACGTACAATTAAAAAGGTTATTCAACCAATTTGAAAGATTAACATTTAATATAATTAAAATAATGCAGCAAAGCACCTGTTCAATGTGCTTGTTTATGTCAATTACAATATGTATAGTAAAACTCAACTATTAGAAAAATCTTTGGAAGAGTTAAAACAAATCTCCAAAGAACTCGGTTTAACAAAAATAAGCCGATTAAACTCTCAGGATTTAATCTATAAAATTTTAGATTTTCAAGCTCAAAATCAGCCACAGCCGATTGTAGAAGAAAAAAAAGAGGAAGTAAAACGCAGGACACGCACTCGCATCAAGCCAAAGCCGATAGCAGAAAGCAATGTAAAGAAAGAAAATGCCGAAAGCGTACAAGCGAATGCTAAGAAGCAGAAAAAAACAGAGGAAATAGTAATTAAAGAACTAAAACTCGCAGAAATCCCCGAAATTCCTCAAATCGAAGAGGTTATTCTTCCCGAATTTACTCCTACCTTAAAGATTACAAAAACAGAAACAAAGGAAGAAGAAATTAAAACAAAGAAAGAAAATTCTGAAACAAAGAAAGAAATTTCCGAAACCAAGAAAGAAGAAACTACATCCGAACAAACTTCAATAGAACCAAAGCAAGAAGAAGAGAAAGTAGAAGAAAATAAACCTATTTTCAATTTTGAGACAGAAGGATTAGTAGAAGCAGAAGGAGTATTAGAGGTAATGCCTGACGGATACGGCTTTTTACGTTCTTCGGACTACAATTATCTAAATTCTCCCGATGACATATACGTATCTCAATCACAAATAAAATATTTTGGTTTAAAAACGGGAGATACAATCGAGGGAACAATACGCCCACCAAAAGATGGAGAGAAATATTTCCCTCTTGTAAAAGCAACAAAGGTTAATGGCAAAACTGCGGAATTGATAAGAGATAGAATACCTTTTGATTATCTTACTCCATTGTTCCCAGAAGAAAAATTTGAGCTTTGTCATCACAAATCAGAATCACTTTCTACAAGAATAATTGACTTATTTACACCAATAGGAAAAGGACAAAGAGCCTTAATAGTAGCCCCTCCAAAAACAGGAAAAACAACTCTATTGAAAGAAGTAGCAAATGCAATTGCAGCAAATCACCCTGAGGTTTATCTTATAGTGCTTTTGATTGACGAAAGACCGGAAGAGGTAACCGATATGCAAAGAACGGTTAATGCAGAAGTGATTGCCTCAACTTTTGACGAACCTGCCGAACGCCACGTAAAGATTGCAAACATTGTTTTAGAGAAAGCAAAACGTATGACAGAGTGTGGACACGATGTTGTAATAGTTTTAGACTCTATAACACGTTTAGCAAGAGCATATAACACCGTTGCCCCTGCCTCAGGCAAGGTTTTGTCGGGAGGAGTTGAAGCAAACGCATTGCAAAAGCCTAAGAGATTTTTCGGAGCAGCAAGAAACATAGAAAATGGTGGTTCTTTAACAATCATAGCAACCGCTTTAACCGAAACAGGCTCAAAGATGGACGAAGTAATCTTTGAAGAATTTAAAGGAACAGGTAATATGGAATTGCAACTTGATAGAAAACTTGCAAACAAACGCATATATCCTGCAATAGACCTTGTAGTTTCTTCAACAAGACGCGATGACCTACTTCACTCTCAATCAATTTGGGATAGAATGCTTATACTTCGCAATCACATTGCCGATATGACACCACAAGAAGCAATGGAATTGATAAAAGGAAGAATGAAAAACACAGACTCAAACGAAGAGTTCTTATTAGGAATGAATGGATAATAAAAATAATACATAAAATGGCAAACAACGAAGACTTATTTAAAAAGATAACATCTCACGCTAAGGAATACGGATTTATATTTCCTTCAAGTGAAATTTACGATGGAATGAGTGCCGTATATGATTACGGACAAAATGGTGTGGAATTGAAAAACAACATCAAGCAATATTGGTGGAAATCAATGACACAAATGCACGAAAACATAGTTGGGATTGATTCAGCAATCTTTATGCACCCTACTATTTGGAAAGCATCGGGTCATGTGGACGCTTTCAACGATCCTTTAATAGATAACAAAGACTCAAAAAAGCGTTATCGTGCCGATGTGTTGATTGAAGAACACATTGCAAAGATTGAAGACAAGATAAACAAAGAATGCGAAAAAGCAAAAAAGAAATTTGGAGACGCATTCGATAGAGAACAATTCGTAAGCACTAATGCAAGAGTGTTAGAGTATGCCTCAAAGATGAAAGACATACAAACACGATTTGCATCTCTTATGGAGGCAAACGATCTTGCGGGAATAAAAGCCTTGATTGAAGAATTAGGAATAGTTTGTCCTATATCGGGTTCAAGAAATTGGACAGATGTAAGACAATTCAACCTAATGTTTGCAACAAAAGTAGGATCGGTTAGCGAACAAGCAGACACAATTTATCTTAGACCAGAGACTGCACAAGGTATTTTTGTCAATTACTTAAATGTTCAAAAGACAGGAAGAATGAAAATACCGTTTGGAATTGCTCAAATCGGTAAAGCATTCCGTAATGAGATTGTTGCAAGACAATTTATTTTCAGAATGAGAGAGTTTGAACAAATGGAAATGCAATTCTTTGTACGTCCGGGAGAAGAAATCAAGTGGTTTGAATATTGGAAAGAAACACGTATGAAATGGCATCTTGCATTGGGCATACCAAGTGAAAAATATCGCTATCACGATCACGAAAAACTTGCTCACTATGCAAACGCTGCAACAGATATTGAGTTTGATTTCCCATTTGGATTCAAAGAATTAGAGGGTATTCATTCAAGAACGGACTTCGACTTAAAGCGTCATCAAGAATTTTCGGGCAAAAAACTTCAATACTTCGACTCAGAACTTGGCGAAAGTTACGTTCCTTACGTTATAGAAACATCTATCGGATTGGATAGAACGTTTCTTGCAGTTTTCTCTCACGCTTACAAAGAAGAAAAACTTGAAGACGGTTCGGAAAGAGTAGTTTTAGCACTTCCACGTGTGCTTGCACCGGTGAAAGCAGCCGTTCTTCCTCTTGTAAAGAAAGATGGAATGCCAGAAAAAGCAAGAGAGATAATGAATATCTTAAAACAAGACTTCCAAGTACAATATGACGAAAAAGATGCAATAGGAAAACGCTATCGCCGTCAAGACGCAATAGGAACACCTTATTGTATTACCGTTGATAGTCAAACAATGGAAGACAACACCGTTACAATTCGTGAAAGAGATACAATGCAACAAGAACGCATATCAATAGATAATCTCTTCACTTACATACATAATAACATTAAACCTTTAAATTTATAGATATGAAAAGCAAGTACATCTTATTCTTATTAGCGATTTTGTTAGTATTCTCTCCTTGCAAAAAAGCAAAAGCACAAACCGAATACATAATTCCAACAACGCTAATTTCATACGGTGTACTTGCT
This sequence comes from Bacteroidales bacterium, assembly GCA_017559135.1. Classification (GTDB taxonomy): domain Bacteria; phylum Bacteroidota; class Bacteroidia; order Bacteroidales; family P3; genus Onthomorpha. Next base: position 349,390 of record JAFYSZ010000001.1, read on the forward strand.
CAATTCGTTCCCGCCTTAGATGATTTTGACCTTAGCATAAGAGAGGGTTTTTCTTCATTTAATCAAAATAAATGTAAGATTGACGATTACATTCAATACTTTCCAACCCTTGCCTTTGCGGGATTAGGAACCTTAGGCGTAGAAACTAATTACAAATTCGTTGATAGGCTTTGCGTAGGTGCTATTGCATACACATTAGTTGGTGCAACGGTTTTAACAACCAAACAACTCACAGGAATAGAACGACCAGACGGCTCGGCAAATAATTCATTTCCTTCGGGACATACCGCATTTTCTTTCGTAGGAGCCGATTTGGTTTATATGACATACAAAGACGCCTCGCCAATATATGGAATTGCAGCATACACTTGTGCAACAACAGTAGCCTTTCTTAGAATGTATAATAACCGTCATTGGTTTTCGGACGTAGTATGTGGAGCTGGCGTTGGGATTCTTGGTTCAAGACTTTCAATTTGGGCTTTTGACAAAATCAAACAATGCCTAAACACCCGCAATAATAAGAATTTATCCTTCAATGGAGGTTTTTCACCCTTTGTTTATGACAATAAAATCGGCTTATCTTTGAGTTTAACTTTCTAAAACAAAGAATTATAAAAACAAAAACGCTCGTTTGTCAAAATATTTCAAAGACTTACGAGCGTTTTTCTTTGAGTTATTATTTATTCTCTTCGTGTTGTTGTCTGAAAATCTCTTTTTGCAATTCTATTTCTTCTTTTAGTTGTTCTATAGTTGGTAAATAGGTTAAATATCTTGCTTGAAACAAACGCTCATTGTCGTGTAGAACTGAATAACGTGCCATATCCTCACTTGTTTCCGAACAAAGAATAAGTCCTATTGTAGGATTATCTCCTTGTGTACGCTTTAAATTATCATACATTCTTACATACATATCCATTTATCCAACATCTTGATGAGTAATTCTTGATGTTTTAAGATCTATCAACAAGAAACATTTAAGTATATAGTTATAAAATACCAAATCAATGAAGTAATCTCCCATATCAGTCTTGATATGCTGTTGTCGAGCAACAAAAGCATAACCTTTACCTAACTCCATTACAAATTTTTGTATATGAGTAATAATAGAGGATTCAAGTTCCGTTTCCGAAAAATCAGCATTTGGTGCCAAACCTAAAAACTCTGCAACAATAGGATTTTTAATAAATTCTAATTTATCTTGTTGAAAAGGAGTAGTTATTTGAATCATTTCCTCTTTTACTATCTTTTTGTTTTGTGATTGTAGCAAACGATAATAATATTGAGAAGCAATATTTCTATCAAGCGTTCTTACAGACCACATTTCGTTGATTGCTTCTTGTAAATACCAATCTCGTGCTTCTTTATCCGTTACTCTGAGTAAGGTTCTATAATGAGACCATGAAAGTATTTGAGATTTTACACACGCTGTGTGGAAAATCTCTGGAAAAAATTTATAGAACTGAACAAACTGATAAAGATTACTTTGCGTAAATCCTTTGCCATAAATATTTGTTAAGTGTAGAGAAAGGTGTTTTACAACTTCTTTGCCGTATATAGCCCTATCTTCTCCTTGCAATTCTTCTTCTGCAATACGTTTTCCTAACAACCAATTTCTTTGCACCATAGCAATGTTTACAGCATTGTAAGCATAACCACGTGCTTGTTCAACAATACTTTCTACATCTTTGAAAATATCATTAGTATTGTTAAGTTTGAAAATTTCAATATCTTGTCCCATATTGCAAAAATAATGATTTTATTGATAATAATTCAAAGAAAGAGAAAAATAAAACCAAGAATTAAAAAAATAAAATCAAGTATTATTTTTCTGAAACAAAGAAAAAAAAGAATGCTCCAAGGTTTTCAAGGAGCATTTATTTTTTTGATTTTTTATTACGCATCTATATTTGCGTATGTTGCGTTCTTTTCTATAAATTCTCTTCTTGGTGGAACGTCATCGCCCATTAGCATTGAGAAAACTCTATCTGCTTCTGATGCGTTTTCAATAGTTACTTGTCTTAATATACGAGTTGCGGGATTCATTGTTGTTTCCCAAAGTTGTTCTTCGTTCATTTCTCCAAGACCTTTGTAGCGTTGAACTTCAAATTTGCCTTTGGAATTTAAAGTTATTTCCTCTATTGCAGCGGTTCTCTCTTCTTCGCTCCAACAATATACGCCTTGCTTATTGCTATTAGAAGAAACTCTGTATAAAGGTGGTGTTGCAATAAAGACATGTCCTTCTTCAATAAGTTCACGCATATAACGGAAGAAGAATGTCAAGATAAGGGTTGCGATATGTGCACCATCGACATCGGCATCGGTCATAATAATTACTTTATGGTAACGCAATTTTTCCATATTCAATGCTTTTGAGTCTTCTTTTGTGCCTATTGAAACTCCTAAAGCTGTGTAAATATTTTTGATTTCTTCTGAATCCAAGACTCTATGTTGCATTGCTTTTTCTACATTAAGAATCTTTCCTCTTAAAGGTAGTATTGCTTGATGTTCTCTATCTCTTCCTTGTTTTGCAGTACCGCCTGCCGAATCTCCTTCGACTAAAAATAATTCGCAAACGCTTGCATCGTTACTTGCACAATCGGCTAATTTTCCTGGAAGCCCTGCAACGCCCAAGATTGTTTGTCTTTGAACAAGGTCTCTCGCTTTTCTTGCGGCGTGACGTGCTGTTGCTGCCAAGATAACCTTATCAACAATTTGCTTAGCCTCTTTTGGATGTTCTTCAAGATAGTTTGCAAGAATTTCACTCACTGCTGCCGCAACCGCAGGGGCTACTTCGCTGTTTCCAAGCTTTGTTTTGGTTTGTCCTTCAAATTGAGGTTCTTGAACTTTTACTGAAATAACAGCGGTTAATCCTTCTCTGAAATCGTCTCCCGCTATCTCAAATTTCAATTTATCAAGCAATCCTTCTTTTGTTGCATAGTTTTTCAAGGTTCTTGTCATTGCTTGACGAAATCCTGTTAGGTGAGTACCGCCTTCATGCGTGTTAATATTGTTCACATACGAATGAAGATTTTCGGTAAAACCTGTATTGTATTGCATTGCTATTTCAATAGGAATGCCTTGCTTTTCTCCCTCAACATAAATTGGTTCTGGAATCAAATGTTCTCTTGTTGCGTCAAGGTAAGATATGAAATCTATCAATCCTTGTTCTGAATAGAAGGTTTCTGTCAATACATTTCCTTGCTCATCTTTTTGACGAAAATCGGTAATCGTTAATTCTATTCCTTTATTTAAGAAAGCCAATTCTCTAAGTCTTGAAGCCAAGGTTTGATAATCATAAACACTGACAGTAAACACTTCATCGTCTGGCAAAAACTCAACAACCGTTCCGCGTTTATCTGTTGTGCCAATTTCTTTTACTGCATATTGAGGAATACCTCTTGAATACTCTTGTTCATATACCTTTCCGTCACGATAAACATTTACTTTAAGATATTTTGATAAAGCATTCACACAACTAACTCCTACTCCGTGCAAACCTCCTGATACTTTATAAGAACCTTTGTCAAATTTACCGCCAGCATGTAGGACAGTCATAACGACTTCTAATGCAGAGCGACCTTCTTTTGGGTGCATATCAACCGGGATTCCACGACCGTTATCCTCAACTCTAATAGAATTATTTTCTAATATTTGAACGCTTATTTTATTACAATAACCTGCCAAAGCCTCGTCAATAGAATTATCTACAACTTCATAAACTAAGTGATGCAAACCTCTAACATTAACATCACCAATGTACATTGCCGGTCTTTTTCTTACAGCCTCTAAGCCTTCCAATACGTTGATGTTGGCGGCCGTATATTCTCCTTTTCTTAATTCTTCACTCATTATTGTAAATCCTTAATTTTTCAGCCCACAAAGATACTATTTTTTCTTTATTCTTAGAATATATTCCACGTTTTTTTGTAGTTTTGCACTTTCTAATTAAAATAAAAAGATAGATATGAACTTCAAAAAAATCATTCCTCACATTATTGCAATAGTTTCTTTCATTGCAATCAGTTTTGTATTTTTCTCTCCTGTAATGGAAGGAAAAAAACTATTTCAAAGCGATATGGCACAATTTGATGGTGCTTCCAAAGAATTACATGACTATGAAAAAGCAAGCGGAGAAGGTGCTAATTGGGCAAATGCAATGTTTAGCGGAATGCCTTCTTATCAAATAGCATTTCCTCAATCAAATAATATTTTTAATACAATAGCCCCACCTCTAACTCTTTGGAATCGTTCATTCGATGCGGGCATTTTCTTTGTTATGATGCTCGGTTTCTATGTTTTTATGTGCTCTATGGGAGCCAAACCTTTGATTAGTGCATTCTCGGCCTTGATTTATGCCTTAGGCTCATACAATGTGATAATTATTACCGTAGGACACATCACAAAAGCGTGGGCAATGGCAATGATAGCACCGATTCTTGCTGGTATGATACTCGTTTTCAAACGCAAATACATTTCTGGAATAATTATATTCACACTTTCATTAGGTCTTCAAATATATTTCAATCATATTCAAATCACTTACTACACACTAATTGCTACTTTAATACTTGGAATAACTTATTTAATTTATGCAATTAAAGAAAAACAAATCAAAAACTTTGCTTTATCGTGTGGAGCCTTGATAATAGCAGCCGTAATTGCCGTTATGCCAAATTCTTCTCACCTTGCACTTAACGCAGAGTACGCAAAACACACAATGAGAGGCGGAAGCGAACTTTCAATCAAAGCAAACGACAACGCAAACAATAATGAAAAAGGATTAACCATAGATTACGCATACGCATGGAGTTATGGAGTTGGCGAAACCTTAACAATGCTAATTCCAGACTTCAAAGGAGGTGGCTCATCAGACAATCGATGGGAATCATTAGCCGAAAATCGTTTACAAGAAATACAATCAACACAACCGGCACAAGCCTCACACCCTCAAATCAATCAAGTAGTTAATCAATACGCAGGCTCAACCTATTGGGGCGAACAACCATTCACAGCAGGCACAGTTTACTTTGGATCAATCGTTATTTTCCTTTCACTACTCGGCTTTTTGCTAATCAAAGGTGCAGAACGTTGGTGGTTATTATTTGCAACAATCGTTTCAATCCTTATGTCTTGGGGTAGCAACTTTATGATTCTAAACGAGTTTCTTTTCAATCACCTACCTCTTTACAACAAATTCCGTACCCCTTCAATGATTCTTGTGATTGCAAACGTAACATTAGTAATCACAGCCTTTCTTGGACTAAAAGAATTCTTTAATAAAGAAATAGATAATAAGAAAAAAACAATCTCACTCTATATTAGTGGCGGAATAGTTGGAGGATTCTGTCTACTATGTGCCCTCCTACCCGATTTATTTGCCTCATTCACCTGCTCAAAAGACACAACATTTGAAACAATGTTAGGAAATAGTTTCATTCAAGCATTGTATGAAGACCGCAAATCAGCATTCACCTCAGATGCCTTACGCTCATTTATCTTTATAGCAATAGCATTTGTCAGCCTTTTCCTATTTGCAAAAGACAAATTAAAGAAAGAAATCATAGTAATAGTCATTATAGGAATTGCATCAGTGATTGACCTATGGCAAGTAGACAAACGATACATATCAAACGACAATTACAAAAAACCATACGAATTAGAAATACAATCAACCCCAGCATTAGAAACCATAAAAGCAGACGTAGAAGCAAAAAACATAAATCACTATCGCGTTTACAATATGTCAGTAAACACATTCAATGACGCATCAACCTCATATCACGTTCCATCGATTGGAGGCTATCACGGAGCAAAACTACAACGCTATCAAGACATTATTTCCTTCCACCTAACAAATCCAAACTACGTTCAAAAAGACCTAAACGACACTTCACTTCTCAAAACCAATCAAATCCGTCAATTCTTCTACACCTACCAACAACAAATCAAGTGTCCAAACCTACAAGTTTTAAATATGCTTGATACAAAATACTTTATACTTCCAGTAGGTCAAGAAGGAGGCACAGCAATTGAAAATCCAGAAGCCTGTGGAGCCGCTTGGTTTGTAGAAAACATTAAAACCGTAAACACAGCAGATGAAGAAATACTTGCATTAAACGATTTCAACCCACAACACACTGCAATCCTTAACAAAGAATTTGCTTCACAACTACAAAACAAAGACTTCTCTAACGCAGACCAACAAGCAACAATCACATTGCAAGAATCACCAAACAAAAACCCTGACTTAAAAATCTATAAGACCAAATCCACAACCCCACAACTATGCGTTTTTTCAGAAATCTATTACAAAGACGGTTGGAAAGCCTACATTGACGGCAAAGAAGCACCAATCCTAAGAGCCAACTATGTACTTAGAGCCTTAGAAGTGCCAGCAGGAGAACACACAATCGAACTAAGATGCGAGCCAGACACCCTAAAAACATTTAATATCATCAACCTAATCGGCTCAATCCTAATAGTAGTTTTCGTAATCGGAGCAATAGCCTTGCCATTCATTAAAAAGAAAAAATAAAACAAAGAAATAAAAAAATAAAACGCTCGTTTGTCAGATTAACTCTTTGACCCACGAGCGTTTTTCTTTGAGTTATTTTTTATTATTACTTTTGCACAAAAATAAGTACGGGAAATGCACTCAAATAGCAAAGAAAAACAGATAGGACAAGTCTTTACACCAGAATATATCGTTTGCGAAATGTTGGATTACGTAGATTACACAATAGAAAATGATATTTTAGATAAGCATATCATAGATAATAGTTGTGGAAATGGTGCGTTTCTTATTCAAATCGCAAAGCGATATATACAATCATCAATAAACAAAAACTTAACTAAAGAAAAGATTATTCAAGGTTTAGAAACATTTATTCATGGCATAGATAACGATATTGTTGCTATTGAAAATTGCATAACAAATCTTAATAATCTTGTTTTAAACTATGGATTTGAAAATATAAATTGGGATATTCGCAACGATAACACATTGAAAGTAAAAGATTATGATGGTAAAATGGATTTTGTTGTGGGCAATCCACCTTACGTTAGAGTGCATAATTTAGAAGATACTTACAATGATGTAAAGCAATTCAAATTTGCAGACGGAGGAATGACGGATTTATATCTTGTCTTTTTTGAAATAGGATTTAATATGCTAAATAATAGTGGTAAATTATGCTATATTACTCCTTCTTCTTGGCTTAATAGTCTTGCAGCAAAGAAATTGCGTTGCCATATAGCCGAACATCAAAATTTAGTGGCGTTAATTGATTTAGAACACTTTCAAGCATTTGATAAAATCACTACCTATACTTTGATTTCAGTGTTTTCCAAAAATGTACAATCAGAAAAATTTGATTATTATACTTTTAATAGCGAAAAATTAAAGAGAGAATTTGTTGATAGATTGTCATACGATGATGTTTTAATAGATTCGTATTTTTATCTAACGAAAAAAGAAAACCTTGCGAAGTTAAAAAACATTAAACGAAAGCATAAAAAATATGTTAGCGTAAAAAATGGCTTTGCGACCTTAGCCGATAAAAGTTTTATAGGAGATAATATTCCTGAAACGTTCATTACGATTCCTATTATTAAAGGCTCAACGGGGAAATGGTCAAAATGCTTATTTCCTTATGATAGAAATGGGAAGCCGTTAGACAAAGAATTATTATTTTCAAATGAATCGTTACGTCAACATTTTGAAAGCGAAAAAGAAAATATTTTAAAAGGAAAAGAAGAGTACGAAGGTTGGTATTTATTTGGTAGAACACAAGCTTTATCTGATGTTTGGAAAAACAAAATCGCTATAAATGCTTTATTAAGAACTAAGTCCGATTTAAAAATAGAAGAAGTAGAAGCAGGAAAAGGGATTTACAGCGGATTATACATAGTTGGAGAAACAGATGTCAAAACAATAAAAGAAATTTTGACTACTGACGAATTCGTAGATTATATAAAAAGTATAAAAAAGTATAAAAGCGGAGGATATTACACCTTTAACTCAAAAGATGCAGAGCAATTCATAAATTATAAACTTAATGCAATAAAAAATCATGAACAATCAAGAATTTTTACAAGTAATCTCGAACTCTTTTCGTGATTTTTTAGAATCAGGAACTTCGCATTCTACTACCAAACTAAAACCTTTGCATGGTGCAGTGGCAAACGATATTGCTGAACGATTAGGTGAAGATTATAAAGTATTCTCGCAAGGGTATGGAACAAATAAAGAGAAAAAAATACTTGGAAGATATATTGATAAAAGAGTAGATATAACCATAGAAACAAAGGAAGGAAAATCTGTTTGTGGAATTGCTGTAAAGTTTGTAATGCAAAATTATTCGCAAAACTCTAATAATTATTTTGAAAATATGCTTGGTGAAACTGCAAACATAAGATGTGAAGGTATTCCTTACTTTCAAATTTTTATAATCTTAGATAAACTTCCTTACTATAAGAAAAACAAAACTATTAAACATTGGGAAGAGTTTACTGCGCACAATATAGAAAAGTATGTGAAGTTGTCAAAAGACGATATAAATGTATATTTTCATACTCCAAACAAAACTTTAATTTATGTAGTGCATATACCTGACAATACCGAGATAAAAACTGCCGAAGAGTACTTTTCTTATTACAAAAAAGAGAATCCAAATGTTACTTTAACGAAAAATAGTTACGATCAATTTGATAATTCTGTTATTTTTAACGATTACGAAAAATTTATAGATAAAATATATTACACGATCAAGGCTTTGTAAATTCAAACAAAAAGGTTTCAAGAATCAATTATAAGCAAAAACGCTTTTTTACGTCATCTAAATTTCAGTCCACAAAGGTATAATAATTTTTTTAAGTACAAAAATTTTGCGAATAAAGTCTTTGTGAAATAAAACAAAGAAATAATTTTCTAAAACAAAGAAATAATTTTCTAAAACAAAGAAATAATTTTTTAAAACAAAGAAATATTTTTCTAAAATCAAGAAAAAAGGCAACCGTTTTGGCTGCCTTTTTATTTTTATTATTCAAATGATAATATTGCTTGTTTGATTAACTCTATTGCTTCTAAGAGTTGTTCTTTTGTTATTACAAGTGGTGGTGCGAATCGTATGATGTGTTGGTGTGTTGGTTTGGCTAATACGCCTAATTCTTTCATTTTTAGGCATACGTCCCACGCTTCTTTTCCGTTCTTTGGCTTTATGACGATTGCGTTTAAGAGTCCTTTTCCTCTTACAAGTTCTATCATATCGCTTTTTACTTTTGACATTTCTTCGCGGAAGATTTTTCCTAATTCTTCTGCTTTTTCTTCAAGTTTTTCGTCTTTTACTACTTGTAAGGCTGCCATTGCTACTTTTCCTGCTAAGCAAAAGCCTCCGAATGTTGAGCCATGTTCGCCCGGTTTAATGGTTAGCATTATTTCATCGTTTGCAAGTACGGCTGAAACAGGGATTACTCCGCCTGAAAGTGCTTTTCCTAATATTAAAATGTCTGGTTTTACGCCTTCGTGGTCGCATGCGAGCATTTTTCCTGTGCGAGCTATTCCTGTTTGTACTTCATCGGCAATGAAAAGTACGTTATGTTTTTTACATAGTTCGTAACATTTTTTCAAATATCCGTCATTTGGCACATAAACTCCTGCTTCGCCTTGAATAGGTTCTACAAGGAATCCCGCAACTTTATCTCCTAATTTTTCAAGTGTTTGTTCTAATGCTACTGAATCGTTGTATGGAATTTTTACAAAGCCGGGTGTGAATGGTCCGAATTGACCATAGCTATCGGGGTCTGTGGACATTGAAATTATTGAAATGGTTCTGCCGTGGAAATTGCCTTCGCAACAAATTATTATGGCTTCATTTTCTGGTATTCCTTTGACTTTGTAGCCCCAACGTCTTGCTAATTTCATTGCTGTTTCGTCTGCTTCGGCTCCTGTGTTCATTGGCAAAACTTTATCGTAGCCAAAGTATTCTGTTATGTATTTTTCGTATGGTCCTAAGCAGTCATTGTAGAATGCTCTTGAAGTAAGGGTGAGCGTTTTTGCTTGCTGGCAAAGTGCATTTACTATTTTTGGGTGGCAATGTCCTTGGTTTACGGCTGAATATGCCGACAAGAAATCAAAATAACGTTTTCCTTCTACGTCCCAAACAAAAGCGCCTTCTCCTTTTGAAAGAACTACTGGTAGAGGATGATAATTATGAGCACCGTATTGGTGTTCCATTTCGATGAATTGTTCTGATTTGTTCATAACTTTAAGGTTTAAAATTATTATTCTATTGTTTTGCAAATATAATAAACGTTTTTTACGCAACAAAGTTTTTTACTAAAAAATTAAATATTAAATAGTTTTAGTAGAGTTTTTTGTTTCTAAATAGAAGTTTTTGCGTATTTTTGCAGAATATGTTGAATTTAGAAGAAAAGCTAAGGTTTCCTGTCTTTAAACTCTTGCAAGAGGCTGCTGATTCTTTGGAATTGGAGACTTATGTTGTAGGTGGTTATGTCAGAGATGCTATAATGAATCGTCCTTGTAAGGATATTGATGTTGTAACTATCGGTAGCGGAATTAAGTTAGCTAATAAGTTGCACGAAATGTTGGGTAGCAAAACCTCTAAGGTGAGTGTGTTTAAGAATTTCGGCACTGCTATGCTTAATTATAAAGATGGCGAGGAGATTTGGCAGATAGAGTTTGTTGGAGCAAGGAAAGAAAGTTATAATAGAGATTCTCGCAAGCCTGTTGTTGAGGACGGAACGCTTGAAGATGACCAAAATAGAAGGGATTTTACGATTAACGCTATGGCAATCTGCCTAAACGAAAAGAATTATGGTGCTTTGCTTGATCCTTTTAATGGTATAAGGGATATAAAGAATCAAATTATTCAGACGCCTCTTGATCCTGATATTACTTTTTCGGACGATCCTTTGAGAATGCTTAGGGCTATTAGGTTTGCAAGCCGTTTGGATTTTTCTATTCACCCCGATACTTTTGATGCAATAAAGAGAAATGCTTATAGAATAGAGATTGTGTCTATGGAAAGAAACATTGAGGAGATAAATAAAATGATTATGTCTTCTCATCCTTCAATGGCGTTTCGTTTGATGGATAAAGCGGGTTTGCTTGAAAGGATTATTCCCGAACTTGTTAAGTTAAAGGGTACTGAATCGGTTGGTGAGCGTTCACACAAAGATAATTTCAAGCATACTTTGGAGGTTTTGGAAAATATTTCGGCAAAAACAGATAATCTTTTCTTGCGTTGGGCTGCTCTTTTGCACGATATTGGAAAGCCTTATTGCAAACGATTTGATGAAAAAACAGGTTTTTCGTTCCACGGACACGAAATCAAAGGAAGTAGAATGGTGAAAAATATTTTTAGAAAACTAAAACTTCCTTTGAATGAAAAGATGAAATATGTTGAAAAGTTAGTTTCTTTACATCTTCGACCAATTATTTTGGCCGAAAGCATAGTTACTGACTCTGCTGTAAGACGTTTGCTTTTTGATGCGGGAGAAGATATTGATGATTTAATGCTTTTGTGTCAGGCTGATGTAACTTCTAAAAACATTAACAAGGTTAAGCAATATATGCAAAACTTTGAGATTGTTAAACAAAAACTTATTGAGATTGAAGAGAAAGATAAGGTTCGTAATTTCCAACCTCCCGTGAATGGAGAGGATATAATGGAGATTTATAACATTGCTCCTTGTAGGGAAATTGGTATTTTGAAAACAATTATTAAAGATGCAATATTAGATGGTGTGATTCCAAATGATAAAGAGGCTGCATTAGAGTTGCTATATGTTGAAGCGGAAAAATTAGGCTTGAAAAAATAATGAGTAAAAAGAAGTTAATCGTTGTTGTTGGCCCTACTGCTGTTGGAAAAACATCTCTTAGCATAGAATTAGCAAATTTTCTTGGTACGGAGATTGTTTCTGCCGATTCACGTCAATTCTATAAGGAATTGAATATAGGGGTTGCTACTCCTACTGCTTTGGAACTTTCTATGGCAAAGCACAATTTAATAGGTCATATCTCAATTCATCAAAGTTATAATATAGCAGATTTTGAAAAAGACGCATTAAAAGAATTGGAAAGAATATTTCAAGAAAAGGATTATGCGGTTCTTACAGGTGGAAGTGGACTTTATGTAAACGCTCTTTGTTATGGAGTTGATAATATGCCCGATGTGGATATAGAAATAAGAGAAGAATTAAACGAAACTTTCAAAACGCAAGGTATTGCACCGCTTCAAGAAGAATTAAAGGCAAAAGATCCTGAGTATTGGGAAGTTGTAGATAAGCAAAATCATATAAGACTAATTAGAGCCTTGGAGGTGTGTCGTCAAACAGGCAAAACATTTACTTCTTTTCGCCTTGGAGGAAAGAAAACTCGTGATTTTGAAATCATAAAATTGGGACTTGAAAGAAAAAGAGAAAATCTTTTGGAAAGAATTTATAAAAGGGTTGATATTATGCTTGAAGAAGGATTGGTTGAGGAGGCTAAAAGCCTCTACCCTTTTAGAGATTTGCAAGCCTTGAATACGGTTGGATACAAGGAATTATTTGAATATTTTGATGAAAAGGTAGATTTTTCAACCGCGGTAGAGAATATAAAGATTAACACAAGACAATATGCCAAGAGACAAATGACTTGGTTTAAGAAAGATAAGAATACAACTTGGCTTGATGCCGAAAATAAAATTGATTGGAAATGTTTAGATTTGTAATAAGTGTTTTAGTATTTTTTTGTTTTACAAATAGTATTTTTTCACAAGAGGACGAAAAGAAAAAGAACTTAATCTATAATTCTTCTTTTGAAGACCATCTTTATTGTCCTCAAAAAATTGAGCCATACGGTCAAATGATGGAAGTTGAGGCTTGGTGGCAACCAACAGGTGGCTCTTCGGATTACTATCATCCTTGTGGAGGAAAACAATGTCAAATGCCAAAGAATAAATTAGGCTATCAATATGCAAAAACGGGTGAAGGAATGGTTGGAATTTATACCTCAAAGACTACATATCGTGAATATATTCAAACCGAACTTAAAGAGAAACTTCAAGCAGGTGAGAAATACAAACTTAGTTTTTGGGTTAGTCTTTCCGAATACTCAACTGGTGCGATTGCAACCATAGGAGGATTATTCACAAACGAGAGAATAACGGATACTACAAGGGAACTTTTTACTAATAATAAAAAAACAAAACACTCAAACGGAATTAAGCAAGAGATTGCAAAGATATTCAAACCGCAAGTTGTTAATTCTTTTGACAAACCTTTGTTAGATACAGAGAAATGGCAAAAAATAGAAGGAGAATTTATTGCCGAAGGTGGAGAAAAGTTTCTTACAATCGGGAATTTCTACCCTGCCGAACAAAGCAATTTACTTTTTCCAAAATATTTGAAACAAATCTTGCCCGGAGCCTATTATTATATTGACGATGTTGAACTTTATTGTTTGACTTGTGGCGAGAAAAAAGTAATAAAACACGAAAATATTACAATAACTACGCAAAAAGATAAACCAAAGTATGAAGTTGGTCAAGTGATTGTGCTTGAAAATATTTTCTTTGACTTTGATAAAAGCGTGCTTTTGCCTCAAAGTTTTGTAGAACTTCACAAACTAATCAATATTTTGGAGGAATATCCAAATATGACAATAGAACTTTCGGGACATACCGATAGTAAAGGTAGCGATAAGTATAATTTAAAACTATCAAAGCAAAGAGCCGAAGCGGTTTATAACTATTTGGTTGAAAAAGGTATTGATGAAAAACGCTTAACTCATAAAGGATTTGGAGCAAAGCAACCGATAGCCGACAATTCCACTGATGCAGGAAGAGCAAAGAATAGAAGAGTAGAATTTAAAATCATTTCGATGTAGTATGGAAAAGCAAATTCACCCGCTAATTGATAAAAGAATTGAGGATTATTGTCAAGAATTTTGTTCAAAGGAAGATGAACGTTTGCGATATATTGATAGACAAACCCATATTAAGTTTTTAAAACCAAATATGATTAGTGGAAATTGGCAAGGTACTTTTTTAAAAATTATTTCCTTGCTTGTAAAGCCTAAAAAAGTTCTTGAATTAGGCACATTCACCTCTTACGCAACACTTTGTCTTGCCGAAGGGTTAGAAGAAGGTGGAGTTGTTCACACTATTGAAAGAGATGAGAGTTTGGAATACTTTATTAGAGAAACTATTTCAAAGTTTGGACTTGAAGAAAAAATACAACTCCATATCGGAAATGCAATGGAGGTTATTGATTCAATAGAAGGAAATTTTGATTTAATATTTATAGATGCCGACAAAGCGAGTTATCCTGCTTATTTCAATAAATGCGTTGAGAGATTAAATAGTGGTGGTGTTATGATTGCGGATAATATTCTTTGGTATGGGAAAGTAGTTTTGGAAGTAAAGGAAAGCGACAAGGAAACAAAGGCTTTGATGAATTATAATAAACTTGTAACCGAAGATGACCGCTTAGATAATTTGATTATACCGATAAGAGACGGTCTTATGGTAGCCAGAAAGAAGTAGGCTCATAAAAATAGTATGGGAAAGGGCTGTTTGATTCTACAACAGTTAGAGATATATCTATAAATGAATCATTTTTAAAAACATAACGCATAGAAGCATTAACTGCTTTTGTAGTAAAGTTTTGATTCCAAAGATTCATTGTGCTAAAATAAGCAGAAAAACTAAGAAGCATTTTATTTGACACCTTATAATCAACACTTGCATTAAGGGCTAATTGTTTTCCTTTTGCAGAATAAGGTGCTTTGTTTTCAACACTTTGATAAGGACAACGAAAAGCAAAATCTGTTGTAGAAATACCAAATCTTATTCCCACATCTTCGTTAAGCCATTTATCATACCCTACTCCCATTCTGCTTGCAAAAAGATTTTGTCCGATAACATTTGAATATGATAGACTTAAATTGCCCTTGTCAGTTTCTAATTCCTGACAAAAGGCAATAAAAGTAACAAAAAAAGATGAAAAAAATAAAAAAAGTTTTTTCATACTAAGATTTACCAACGTATTCCGTGATTCCAATTATCAAAGAAATAAGAAACACTAAAAGTTATCAATTGTTGACGAGGAGAAGATGGTACTTCTAAGTCAAAATATTCAAAAGATGTTGCAGCATCTTCTATATTTTTTGCTTCATATCTTCCTCTAAATTCTTTTTCATAATCATAGAATGGAGTCAAACTATATTGATATTGTACAAGGAATTGAACGCTTTTCCATTCAAAGCCTAATCCTATTTGAAAACCTCCATCTACTTGCCAAGTTCCTTCTGTTGCAAATGTATCATTGCGATCTTTCCAATAGGTTGCTCCATGCACAGTTGGATCAAAGCATATCAAATTATGAACACCTGTTTCTTCGTTTCTAAATGGTTGTCTAAGAGATTGATGTTGCAATCTTGGAGTATCTTTTTCTCCATAATGGTCTTCAAAATCAGTGAATCCATACAAGCCAACTCCAAAAAACAAACCAGCAGAGCCCACTAAACGCCAATCATCATTCAATTCATATTTGTACATAAAGTCAATAGGAATTTGAAGATAATCTGCTCTTGCGCTAATCTCAACATTTTGCGTGTTTAATTTGTATCCCTTTGTTGTATAAAGGAGATTAGCTTGCAAAAAGAAATAATCATTCAATTGAGCTTGGGCTGCAAAACCTGCATTAAAGCCAAATTTAAATGGTTTAGTATCTGTAAATCCTATATAGTTTAATTGCTCATCGTAATACGCTAAACCATTGTAAACATCTAATCCTTTTGCAGAGGTAAGGTCGCTCATATTAAACCCTGCTCTTAATCCTAATCTTATCAATGGTGCTTTGTTTCTTCTTTGTGCTGAAAGATTCTCACTGAAACTTACAGACAAAAGAAGAAACAACATTGATAGAAATAAAACTCTATTTTTCATAATTATTTATTTCTAAGATATTCATCTATACTCTTTGCAGCTTTCTTTCCTGCACCCATTGCAAGAATTACAGTAGCAGCTCCCATTACGGCATCTCCTCCCGCAAAAATTCCTTCGCGAGAAGTAGCAGCGTGTTCATCTGTTTGAATTCCACCCCAATCGGTTGCAGAAAGATTATCAGTTGTATCAATTATCAATTTGTTTGGAGCAGTTCCCAAAGCCATGATTACACAATCCGCAGGTATTTCATGCTCGCTTCCAGGCAATTCAACAGGACTTCTTCTTCCACTTGCGTCAGGTTCTCCAAGTTCCATCTTAATACATTTTACTGATTTTACCCAACCGTGTTCATCTCCTAAGATTTCAACAGGGTTAGTCATATAGTGAAATTCTATACCTTCTTCTTTTGCGTGATGAACTTCTTCTGCTCTTGCAGGCATTTCGTTCTTTCCACGGCGATAAACCACATGTACTTCTGCACCTAAACGTCTTGCTGTACGTGCTGCGTCCATTGCAACATTACCTCCACCTACAACAATTGTTACTTTTCCAGGATAAACAGGTGTGTCATAACCTTGTTCGTATGCTTTCATAAGGTTACTTCTTGTTAAAAGTTCGTTAGCCGAAACAACTCCGTTAAGATTCTTTCCTGGAATATTCATAAACTTAGGAAGACCAGCACCAGATGCAATATAAACAGCAGAAAATCCTTCTTTATCAAACAATTCGTCTATTGTGATACTTCTACCTATAATAACGTCTGTTACAATCTTTACTCCAAGTTTCTTTATGTTTTCAACTTCTTCTTTAACGACTTTTTCCTTAGGTAAACGGAACTCAGGAATACCATAAACCAATACTCCACCGGCTTGATGCAATGCTTCAAATATAGTAACCTCATATCCCATCTTCGCAAGGTCGCCTGCACAAGTCAAACCGCTTGGTCCCGAACCTACAATCGCTACTTTCTTACCATTTGTTGGCGGAACTTCTGTGAAATCAAGTTTAACTTCTCTTGCCCAATCAGCAACAAATCTTTCAAGTTTACCAATTGCAACAGGATCTCCTTTTTTACCTAATACACAACTTCCTTCGCATTGACTTTCTTGCGGACAAACTCTACCACATACTGCTGGTAAAGATGAAGCCGAAGAAATAATTTTATAGGCTTGTGCAAAATGTCCAACGTGTCCTCCTCTTATTTGTTTAATGAAAGCAGGTATATCAATAGATACAGGACATGCACTCACACAACCTGGATTTTTACATTGCAAGCAACGATCTGCCTCTTCCATTGCTTCTTCCATTGTGTATCCGTAGCAAACTTCATCAAAATTCTTTACTCTCACAATAGCGTCTTGTTCTCTAACAGGAACACGTCTTTTCTTTATTGTGTGATTTACCGCTGCTGTTAAGTTACATTTATGATCTTCCGAATCGGTTGCTATTTCGTGTGTTTTATACATTGATTGACGGCGAATTGCTTCATCAAAATCCACAAGATGTGCATCAAATTCTGGACCATCAACACAAGTAAATTTAGTTTTTCCACCAATTGTTACTCTACATGCTCCACACATTCCTGTTCCATCAACCATTAGAGAATTTAAACTAACAGTTGTTTTTATGCCTAACTCTTTTGTCAAAAGCGAAACAAACTTCATCATCACCATTGAGCCAATAGCAACAACTTCATCATATTTCTCTCCTTTTTCTACAAGAGATTTTAAACAATCTGTTACCAATCCTTTCATTCCGTATGAGCCATCATCGGTGCAAACATAAAGATTGTCTGCAACTTCTTTCATCATATCCTCTAAAATAAGAGTATTATGAGTTTTTGTACCGATAATTACATCGGCTTTCATTCCATGCTCTTTTACCCATTTAACTTGTGGATAGATTGGTGCTGTTCCTACTCCTCCTCCTATGAATAAAATTCTCTTATTTGCTCTTTCTTGTTCAGGAACATACATCAACAAAGATTCTTTACCAAGTGGTCCTACTACATCTTTTAATTTATTTCCTTTTCCTAACTTTGCTAACTTTTCTGTTGATTTTCCAACTATTTGGAATACGATTGTGATAGTTCCTTCTTCTTTATTATAATCACAAATAGTTAAAGGTATTCTTTCACCTTTATCATCTATTATTATGATTATGAATTGTCCAGGTTTAGCAGCTCTTGCGACCCAGTAAGCACTTATCTCCATTAGGTAGATATTGCTTGTAAGTTGTTCTCTACGTCTTATTTCAAACATAAGGTCTTATATTTTTTCAAATTTTAATTTATCCATATTCTCAATTTCCTCTTCGCTAAGAGAAAGTTCCATTTTCAATTTCAATTCCGATACTTTGCTTAAAAGAGTGAGCAAAAGAGCGATGATTGAAAACAATAAAAATGAATTTTGATTGCAAAAAAACATTCCAATTAAAGCAACGATATTCACTAATGAATAAAAACGTAAACGCTTTATTTGTAACATTCTATATTTCTCTATTTTTTCGGGCAAAGGCAAAGAAACAATGTTTTTTATCTTACGACTTGTGCCTTTTCCACCCAAAAACACACAAAGAACCATCAATAACATCAACACATACGAAAAACTAACGCTCAATCCTTTTGAAAGAATAGCATCATTCGACAAATAATAGTAATAAGTTAATACATAGAATATTGCAATGAGTAGAATTTCTATAAAAATCATTGCACTCCAAGACTTATTTAGCAATTTAAGATACTGTTTCATTGATACAAATATTTTAATTTGCAAATATACATAAAAACTCTTAGACTTAGCAAAATAAAACAAAGAAAAAATAAAATAAAACAAAGAAAAAAAACGGTAAAACATAGAAAAAATGCTTCACCGTTTTTCGTTAATTTATAAAATCTATTATTCCATTACTTTTGTAAAGTAACCTTGAAGATCAAATTGAAGTTTTATTTCTTCACCTCTTTTTGCTATTGTTGCGATATAACTCTTTTTGTTTCTTAATTCTACTATATCTATGCTTTCTACTTTATAATCTGCATAGTTTTCTTTAACATAGTTTAGAATTGTTTTAGGAGTGTATTCCAAAGGGACATTCCATGCTGTCTCAACCGATGTATTTTTGAATTTCATACTTACCTCGTTGCCAGAAGCCTTGAAGTTTGCAATATAACAAGTAGAATCTACCATCTGCCAATTTGCTTGCTCAACCTCAGGACGGCGTTTCTTAAAGTCTTGCACGAATTTTGCAGGCACATCTTTTTCATCTACTGATTTATACTTATTCTTTTTTGTAACAGCACAACCTGTTACTAATGCAGATACTAATAATAAAAAAGCTAATTTCTTCATTTCGTTTAGTGTTTTTTGATTTTGCAAATATAACATATTTATTCAAAAAAAAGAGTCTAAGTCAAAAAATTTTGAAAAAGAAGTTTCAAATCGACTATTTTGAATAAATAAAGTGAAGTGAATATAATAACAAATATAACCACCCATTTAATAAATTTTGCTCCTTTTTTGAAGGCTAATTTCGTTGCAATAAACGAGCCGATGAATGTTCCTATTGAATGAAGCAAACCATATTGCCAATGAATGCTACCATCTTGCCAAAAAATCAAAACCGCAATAACGGTATAAAACGCCATAACGGTGGTTTTCAAAGCATTTGTTTTGATAATATTGTAACCCAAAAGCATACTTCCTGCACTCATAAGAAGAAAACCTGTTCCTACTTGAACAAAACCGCCATAAATTCCTATTAAAAAGAAAATTAAATACTGTAAAAAACTGATTCCATTTTCGGTTTTGGAAAAATCATCTTCTTCAAACTTCTTTGGTGAGCGAAAAAGAAAGACTATCATCACCAAAAGGCTAATTCCCATAAAATAAGAGAAGAGAATTTCGGGCAAAACAAGAGATAAAATTGCTCCTACTAAGGCTCCTAACATTGTGGGCAAAGCAAGGCGAAAAAAATGAGTGTTTTTAAGAAATCCTTTACGTGAAAATAGAACAGAGGTAAGTGATGATTGTAATAAAACCCCTATTCTATTTGTTGCATTAGCTTGTGCGGGACTCAAACCTAAGGCAAGATAAAGTGCTATTGAAATTGCTGTCCCTCCTGCCGAAAGAGTATTGATAAATCCTACAAAAAGCCCTGATATAACTAAGATTAAAAATATTGAAACCGTCATTTATTTCAACTAACAACTATCTTGGTTGTAATTGTATAACGTTTTGTTGTTTATTTTGTTGAAATTCTGGTTCTTTTCTTTCGTGTCTATCTTTTTTTCTAAGATTACGCATAAGTTCTTTTTCTTCCACAATCAGTTTTGCTACTTTTTGAGGAGGAAGAACTTCTAAGAATTTTTCGTAATAACGCACTTTTACTTCAGCAAGTTCTTTTTCTGTTTTACTATTTTGTTCTATCAACATCATTGCAGTTTCTTTGTCAAGATTAAGCATATCTGTCTCTTTGTATTTGGTCATTAAATGATGTTGTTTTTCAATTATAGAATTTATTTCTCTGTCAAATTGTTCGTATAAAGCCCAAAACTTTTCGGTTTCTTCTTCCGATAGTTTTAAATTTTGAACAAAAGTCGCTTTTTTAATCTTCATCATTTTCATTTGAGCGGCTTTTCTTTCTTTTTCTTTACATTCTGGACAATCTTTTTGTTGTGCAAATGTTGGTATTGTTAGAATCAATGCTAACAAAGTCAAGACTAAATTTTTTTTCATCATTCTATATTTTCAAAGTTATTAAATACATACTCATTTAAGTCCTCATCTATGAAAGATTCCAAGTAATCTAACTCCTCTTCTGTAAATTGGATTTGTTCAACCTCCGCAACAAGATTCTCAACTTGCTTTTCCCATGGAATTTTTGTGCTTTGAGCAAGATTTTTCTTTTCCTCATCGTTTGATTTGTCTCTATTTGGAGAAAATAATGAAAAGAAATTTGATGAAAGCAAAGGTTCTTTTCTTTCATCAAAGAAAACTATTGCAAAAACACTTATAGATAAAGTAAGAATAATAGAAATACTTGCAACATATTTCAAGACATTTGAAACTGATACGTGTTTTCTTTTTGCCTCCACACTTAATTGTTGTTTCAAATCATCAAAATAATTTTCAGGAACTTTAAAGTGATTATTCTTTTTATCCATATTTTTTTCGATTTGCTGATTTGGACAAGTTTTTTCCCTCTAAGTTTAATTTCTCTTGTTAAAAATCTTCATTTAACATCATTTCTTCAATCTTTTTTGCGGCTATATGATACGATGCTTTCAAGGCTCCCTCCGATGTTTTTGTGATTGAAGCAATTTGAGCAAAGGATAAATCATCATAATACCTCATTTGAAAAACCGCTCTTTGTTTTGCGGGCAAAGACAACATTGCTTTTTGAAGTTTTAGTTCTATTTCGTCTCCATCAAACAAAGAATCCGACTTTATATTCTCAAACATTTCTTGTTCAAAAGATGAATTATTTTTTGCTTGTTTATTTTGTTTTGATTTAATGTAATTGATAGTGTGATTATATGCTATTCTATAAATCCAAGTTGATAATTTAGATTCGTTATTAAAACTTTCTATGTTTTCAAATACCTTTATAAAAATTTCTTGCACCAAATCATCGGCATCTTCGTGAGAAAGGACCATACGTCTCACTTGCCAATACACCATTTCGGCATATTTGTCTATGAGAAGTGAATATCCCCTATCTCTTGTTGAGGATTTCTTTATTAGTTTTAATATATTATCTTCGTTTTGCTTTATATCCATTGAACAATTAGTCCTCCACAATTATCCATACTTGCTCCTGTAACGGAGGCAAGGCAATTTGCTTCTTTTCTTATGCGTAATACACCCAAAAATGCAAATATCATTGCTTCCTTATAATCTATAATCGTTTTTTCTGGTACATCTATTGTGTACGAAGTGTATTTTTTTAATTTTTCTAATAGAAACCTATTATATGCTCCCCCTCCTGTCAAAAGGGTTTTACCTGTTAAATTCTTAGATAACTGAATCGCTATATGCTCTGTATAAGTTGCTAAAAGATCTTTTACGTCCAAGTCCGAATTTTCTAATAATGGAAAGATATTTTCAACAACCCATTCTTTGCCTAAGGATTTATTTTTTTTCTTTTTATAGTACGGCAAAGCATTTAATTGATTCAAAAGATTTTCATCAACCTTTCCCGATGCGGCTATTTGACCTCCATCATCAAAAGGTAAAGATATTTTTTCGCAAAGATGATTCAACACAATATTCACCGGACATATATCATAGGCAATGCGTTTTCCTTGTTTTTTAAGACTGATATTTGAAAATCCTCCAAGGTTTAAGCAATTTTCGTATGCGGAAAAAAGTATTTCATCGCCAATCGGCACAAGCGGAGCGCCTTGTCCTCCAAGGGCTACGTCCATTGAACGAAAATCTCCTATCGTTGTGCATTTCACCTCGCTACATAATGCCGACAAATCGCCTATTTGAGTTGTGTAATGCAAGTCTGGACGATGAAAAATAGTTTGTCCGTGAGAGGAAACAAAATCTACATCAAGCGAATTAGCATCTAAAAACTCTTTTGCTTTCTTTCCAAAGAAATGTCCCAACTCTACCGAAAACTTTGCAAACTCATTAGCCGTAGCATTTTCCATTGAACGAATCTTTTTCTTAAATTCGCTATCGTAAGCAAAGGTTTGTGCTTTTTTAATAGAATAAGACCACTCTCCTTTCTTTTCATTAAACTCGCAATAGGCTACATCTAAACCATCAAGCGAGGTTCCCGACATCAAACCCAATACTCTATAAAACATCTTTCAATATCTCCATTTTTGTAGAGCGTGAACCTTTTATCAAAATCGTTGCATTCTCTATCGGATTTGCCAAAAGGAATTGTTTAAACTCCTCAGAAGTTTCAAAACACTCCACTTCATCTTTTGCAACCGCCTTATACTCTTTTCCGACCAAGACAATTCTTTCAAAATTCTTTGATTTGATTTGAGAAAGTATGTTTTCGTGTTCTTTTTGTGATACTTCTCCTAATTCTTTCATTGCTCCCATAAATACCATTTTGCGATTTGCTTGCATATTTGCAAAAGCCTCAACTGCCGAAGAGCATGAAGATGGATTTGCATTATAGCAATCTAAAATCAAAGTATTGGTTTGAGTTTTTAGGATTTGAGAACGATTATTTGATGGAATATAATTCTCTATTGCTTCTTTGATTTTTTGTATCTCAACTCCAAAATGCAAGCCTATTGTCAAGGCTGCAAGTATATTATAAGCATTATAAATTCCTACAAGATTAGAGGTGATCACACAATCCTTAAATATGATTTGAGCATAGCCATTTTCGCTACAAGCCTTTGCCGAAATATCAGCATTTGTCTTTAAAGAATAGGTTGTTTTCTTAGAAAAATTCTCCTCTCTCAAAGCCTCATCGTCCGCATTGACAAAGATATGTGATTTTTCATTTTGATTGTTTTTCACAAACTCAAACAACTCTTTCTTTGTCTTTATAATATTTTCTTTACTTCCAAAACCCTCAATGTGAGCCGTACCTATATTAGTTAGAATTGCCATATCGGGCTTTGCAATATTTGAAAGAAAACCTATTTCTCCCACATGATTTGCTCCCATTTCAACAATCGCTATTTCGGTTGTGTGAGGTATTGAAAGAAGTGTAAGAGGTACTCCTATATGATTATTAAAATTACCTTTGGTTGCAAGAGTAAGGTATTTTTGAGAAAGAACGGCTTGAATCAATTCCTTAGTTGTTGTCTTGCCATTCGTCCCACTTATTCCTATTATAGTAGTTTTTAGTTGCTTTCTATGATATGATGCAAGATTTTGAAGAGTTAGCAAACTATCTTCGCATAAAAAAATTTTATTTCTTTGTTTTAGAAAATTATCTCTTTGTTTTATTTTTTCATTATCGCAAACCACAAGTGAAGCTCCTTGTTCTATTGCTTTAAAAACAAATTCGTTTCCATCAAAGTTTTCCCCCTTTAATGCAAAGAATATATCTCCTTGTTTTATACTACGACTATCCGTGCTAATGTTTGGATATTGAAGATAATGTGCGTATAATTTTTCTATTTCTTGGCTACTTGTTCTATTGCTTTCCATACTAATTCTGCTGTTTTGTCCCAACTATATTTTTTTGCTTGCTCCTGTCCTTTTTTTATCAAATCTTCTCTTAACGAAGGATTCTTATAAATTTCTATCATCGCCTCACAAATACTTTCTACATTATAAGGATTAGCATAAAGAGCACCTTGTCCCGCCACCTCCGGCATTGAACTTGTGTTTGAAGTGATAACTGCGGTTGAAGAACGATAAGCCTCCAACAAAGGCAAGCCAAATCCCTCAAAAAACGAAACAAACACCAACGAAAGACTTGCCGAAGCAATGCGATTAACCTCTTCCAAAGGTATTCTTCCCGTAAAAACAACCTCATTCTTATACTCCATTGCATTAAACGTGTCCTCAATCTCCCCTTTCCACCATTTCTTATTGCCAACAATGAGAAGTTTTACATCGGACTTGGTTTTTGACTTAAAACTATCAAAAGCCTTAAAAAGATTAGTAAGATTTTTTCTCTTATGAAGCGAACCTACAAAATAAAAATAAGGACAAGAATTACTATATCTTTGTCTTGTTTTAATATTTTCCTCCTCGCTATATGTTTTAAACTCTTCATTTGCCGAGGACTCTACAACAAAGATTTTATTTTCTTCTATTCCGTAAGTCTTTATCAAATCTTGTTTGCTAAATTCGGAGACTGTAAGCACTTTTTTTGCACTCTTTGCAAACTTAGGCGTAAAATACTCCATATATCTTTGATAAACCCTATTGCCAATATAAGTTTTATCGTGCTCAAAGTTAATATCGTGAATCGTACAAAGCTTTGGAGTCTTTCCCCAACAAGGAATATAACCCTCGGTTGAAAAGAAAACATCTATTTTGTAGAAACGAAGATAGATTGGCAAAAGAATTTCAAAATAAATATGCCAAAGCATCGGGTGTCTTGTAGGAAAAGGAATCACAACCGCCTTTACATTATCTGCAAACACAAAATCCTTATCATAAGGCCTATCAAAAAACAAGACAAACTCACATTCGGGGTGATTTTTCGTTAAACGCTCCAAATTCTTTAACGTAAAATAACCAATTCCCTCCAATTTATCTTTCAGCAACAAGCGTGAATTAACTCCAACTCTCAACTTAATAAAATTTTAAACTTAAATCAATGAGCAAAGATACAAAAAAAATAAAAAAAAAGAGGATTTTTAGCCCTCCTTTTACTTTAATAACGCAAAAACTTATTCAACTAAACCTTTTACATCTAAATTCGTTTCTTGGAATTTAACCGTCTTTAAAGTGTGTTTGAATTTTTGTGATGGATAAAACCTACACGAAAAACGTGTGATGGTATTTGCATCAACCTTATCAACGTCGAATTGTGATTTAGCTTTTATGGACGGAATGAATGAACCTAAATAGCCCAATTTTACGGCACTTCCGTTTAAAATATTTCTACTTATTTCAAGCTCCAATGACTTCAACACCGCTAACACATCGGCATAGGAAATTGTTGTAGAGTTTGAAATTGATTCGGCTATTGAATCCAAATCTACGTCTTGATTTCTATAAAGACGAGCAAGGTATCTCTCACCAGGATTCTCTCCTAATAAAATGTTGCGTTTTACTTTTACATAGTTAATCATAATAATAAATTTTAATTGGTTAATAATTACAATGCAAAGATAACACATAAACAACTATTAAACAAAGACTTGAAAGGCTTTGAAAGACTTTAAAAATCTTATATTTAATCATATTTAATAAAGTTGCAAAAAGAAAAAATGAAATCAAGAGTTATTTTCCTAAAATCAAGAAATAATTTCACGAAATCAAGTTTTATTTTTCTAACTCTTGATTTTATTTACACCCTACAAGCATTCTCTATTTTTAAGATTGTTTCTATTTCTTCAATGTCTTTTTGGGAATAATAATTCTTTAACTTTTTTTCGGTTGTAAACATCGCAAGTTTTTTTCTAATTCTATATAAAGTTGAATAAGAAATACCCAATTCCACTAACACTTCTTTTGTCGTTTTTAACTTTTCTATCATAATTATTTCTTTTTAAAATTAACATTGCAAATTTACAAAAAAATTTCTAATTATCAAATATTTAAGTGTTAAAAATTAAAGTTGTTTTTATTTGTTTAATTGAAAGTTTTTTCGTAACTTTGTAGCATTAAAAAAACACATAAAATGCAGAGTAAAATCTATTTTAATTTGGAATCAATTGATTTCAACAAAATCTACGAAATTCATAAGAATATGGTTGTATTTGACAAAAAGAAAGTTCAACCAAAAAAGGATGTGCTTGAAAAAAAGTATTCGTTTTTTATTCATAACCTTATTTCAAGACAACTTTCTAATGATAAGGATATAGCATATCTTAGAGCCGAGGTGTTGAAGGAGGTGTTTGGAGAGGATTACAAAATAATGATTGCAACTCTTGAAAGCTTGAAAATTTTAGAACTTGCAAAAAAATATAAAAAGGGTGAAAAAAGTAATGGTTATAGAATAATTGATTTAGAAAAAAAGATTGCTTATTCAAATAAACCTTATTTTTATCCTTATAAACCATACGTTGAAAAATTAGAAATTATATTCAAAAATTATAGAACAGGGTTTGAAAAATCGGCAAAAAATATTTTATCAATAGAATTTTATAATAACTATGTCAAAAGCCTTAATAAACTAATCTTAAATATTCAAAAAGCACAAAATTATATTGATATTCACTTTAAGGAGGAGACAAATTCTAAACTTTATCATTTAAAGATATTAGAGAGATATAAAGAGAAGAATTATCAAATTAAAATACCTAATGAAGAGGATAATAGAATATATCATATACTTTCATCTACTCCAAGAGAACTTAAATATTTTCTAAATATTAAATATATAATAGATATTCATAATTCACATCCAATAATATTTAATTCTCTAATATATGATAATTATAATATACCTAACAAGATAAGATATAATTTATCTAATATGATAATAGATATATATAAATATAATAATAATATATATAAATATAATAATATATATAATAAATATTATGATGTGAATTATATTTATAACAAATTAAAAGACAAAGGAATAGATTGTACCAAAATAAAAAAATTGCCATTTGATGTTTTAAGATATATCTATTTGACTTCAACCGGACAATTTTGGGATAAGGTCTTAGAGGAGGATAACGGAAAAATAGGGAATTATGATATAATAAGGCAAGACATAAAGCAAATAATGTTCTCACAAGTCTTTTATGGAAAGCAACTTTCTACAAGAGGACAAAAGTATGCGGAACAATTTGAAGAGCAATTTCCTAATGTCTATGAGTTAATTTTGAGTTACAAAAGAGAACTTAAAAAAGCGGAAAGAACGGTTCTTGCACACAAACTTATGGCGTTAGAAAGCAAGTTATTTCAAAAGGCATTAAAAAGATTGTTTAAAAAAGGTTATGAGGTAGTATCTATTCACGATGCAATAGTTGTGTTGGATACCAAAGCAAATGAAAAATGCACACAAGAGGAGGTTAAAAACGTTTTAGAAAGCGTTTTTAAGGACGAGGGATTGGTTTGTGATTGTTCGGTAGATGAGTATGGAGAAAAAGCAATGGAGGACTTTTTGGCAAGCGAAAGAGAATTAAGAACGAAAGGCGAGGAATACATTTCTACGCTTAGAGAATTGGCGGAGAGAGATGAAGATGTTAAAGAATTGATAAAAGATTATGAGGAGGGAGAATCAGAGATAATTTGGTCAAAAAACAAGACGGATGTAATATTACATCTAAAAGACATAAAAAGTTTAATGTATAGCAAAAGGAATTACCATTCTAATGCAAGTTAATTATAATTTCTTTCGTATATTTGCCACATATAAGAATAAAATAATGATTTAACAAACTCTACTCTTTGATATGGAACGAAAAGAACTTGTTTCAAAAGATGGGTCTTCTATAATAATCTACACAAGCATAGACGGTAGCACTCAATTAGAGGTAACATTAAAAAATGACACCGTTTGGCTAAACCGAGAACAAATGTCAAGTTTGTTTGGTAGAGATATAAAAACTATTGGTAAACACATAAACAACGCTTTAAAAGAAGAATTGCAAGGAGAGCCGGTTGTCGCAAAATTTGCGACAAGCAGAAAATATGGACGCAAAGAGGGACTTACTCAAAGTGTTAATATAGAATATTACAACCTTGAAATGATAACCTCGGTAGGTTTTAGAGTAAAAAGCAAACAAGGTATAGAATTTAGAAAATGGGCAAATAAAGTTCTAAAAGAATACCTAATAAATGGTTATGTTATAAATCAAAATTTAAAAATAGAAAGATACAATGAATTAAAAAAGGTTGTAAACCTTATGTCAAGGGCTATAAATATTCAAAACAATGTTTCTAATAACGAATATTCGGGATTATTTAATGTAATTAGCGATTATGTATATGCTCTTGACACATTAGATCGCTATGATTATCAAAATCTTTTCATTGACAAAACTACAATAAATCAACGTTTTAAAGCAACATACGAAAATGCAATAGCAGCAATAAATGCCTTAAAAGAAAAATTCGGAAATAGTAAATGGTTTGCTAATGAAAAAGACAATTCTTTTAAAAGTAGTATTGGGCAAATTTATCAAACCTTTGCAGGAGAAGAACTCTATCCTTCGGTAGAGGAAAAGGCTGCTATGTTGTTATATCTTGTCGTAAAAAATCATTCTTTTAGTGATGGCAACAAAAGAATTGCAGCAATGCTGTTCTTATGGTTTATGGAAAACAACGGCATTCTTTATAACGAAGAAGGAAATAAAAGAATAGCCGACAACACCTTAGTAGCACTAACTTTAATGATTGCAGAAAGCAAATCTGAGGAAAAAGATATTATGGTAAAAGTAGTAGTAAATTTAATCAATAAAGAAAATAAATAAAAATATTATAATTTCTTTCGTATATTTGCCACATTGAATTATGAAGAAATTTTTTGTTACTAATTTATTCTTCCTTTTGGCTTTGAATATTTTAATAAAGTCATTTTGGATTTTGGGAATTGACAGAGAGGTGCAAAATGCTTTGTCGGCAGATGTTTATGGAATGTATTATGCTCTCTTTAACTTCACCTATCTTTTTAACATCATACTTGATTTTGGCATTACAAACTACAATAATCGCACTATTGCACAACATACGCAACTACTTAAAAAATACTTTGCTCGTATTGTACCTTTGAAATTCGCTCTTGCGGCAATTTATTTCATAATTATCCTGATTGCAGGTGCATTTTTAGGATATTCCTCCTATCAAATAAAATTTCTTTCTTGGATGTGCATAACACAAGTGCTTCAAAGTTTTATTTCTTATCTTAGAAGCAATATCACGTCTTTAATGTTGTTTAAAACCGATAGTATAATTTCGGTTTTGGATAGGAGTTTATTGATTGTTTTTTGTGGACTTTTCCTTTGGAATGATAGTCTTCGCCCTCATTTTAGTATTGATATTTTTGTCTATATTCAAACTCTCACAATGTTTATCACTTTCTTAGTGGCTTTGATTGTGTGTTTGTCAAAGACGGGACTTTTAAAACCAAAGTGGAATTTTGCTTTTAATCTTCATATTCTTAAAGATGGTTTGCCATACGCTTTGCTTGGTTTGTTGATGGCTTGTTATAATAGAATGGATTCGGTAATGCTATTGGGTTTGGTTGATGATGGTGGTGTTAGTTCGGGCATTTATGCGAGTGGATTCAGACTTGTGGATTCTGCAAATATGGTTGCTTATCTTTTTTCGGTGATTTTGCTTCCTTTGATTGCTAAAATGATTAAGACTAATCAAAAGATAAATTCCGTTGTTGGTGCGGCTTTTCATCTTTTGCTTATAATCACTCTTGGTTTTGTTGCGGTTTCGCTTTGCTATTCAACCGAACTAATGGAGCTTCTTTACAATAAACATATTGCCGAAAGTGCTAAGGTTTATAGAATACTATCTTTTTGTTTTATTCCAATTTCTATGACTTATATTTTCGGAACTGTACTTACGGCAAATGGTTCTTTGAAATACTTAAACTTGATTGCTGGTCTTGGAATGATTATGAATATTGGACTAAACTTTATCTTGATTCCTTTGTTTAAAGAAAACGGAGCGGCAATGACAAGTTTGATAACTCAAAGCGTTACGGCAATACTACAAGCGTGGTTGGCATTAAAAATATTTAAGATAAAATTTGAATGGAGATATTGTTTAAAAATCATAAGTTTCATTGTAATTGTATTTTTTATTTCTATATTTGCACGACAACTTGAATTAAATTGGGTAATAAAAGCCTCAATTACTCTTGTTTTGATTGTGTTGGCTTCTTTCTTTGTAAAAATTTTTAGAATCAAAGAAATAAAAAATTTATTGACTTAAATAATTCATTAAATGAAAGAGATATTTTTTGCTAAAAACGATTTATCTAATTTAGAGTACTCATTGAATAGAGAAGTGTTAAGAGCTAATGTCTCAAATGCTTATTCTTGTACTACACTTCCTTTTTGTAATACACGAAAGTATCACGGACTTTTAATTGTCCCTCAACCTAAATTAGATAATCAAAATCACGTTCTTTTATCTTCCTTAGACGAAACAATAAGTCAAAATAATAATAGTTTTCATTTAGGACTTCATCGCTATCAAAATGGTGTTTATTCTCCAAAAGGACATAAATACTTGGAATCTTACGAACTTGGCGTTCTTCCAACACACACTTATAGAATTGGAAGTATTGTTTTGGTTAAACAAATGTTCTTTCAAGAAAAACAAGATAGGCTTTTGATAAAATATACTTTACAAGAGGCTTTACAAGAAATAGAATTGGAGCTACAACCTTTCTTAGCCTTTCGTCAAATTCATAAATTATCAAAAGCAAATAGCGATGCGGACACTTCTTTCAAGCAAGCCGAACAAGGTGTGTGCTTTAAGATGTATGAAAACTACACTCCACTCTATATTCAATTCTCAAAAAAAGTAGAATACTTGCATCAACCTTATTGGTATTACAATTTTGAATACATAAAGGAAAGAGATAGAGGATACGATTATCAAGAAGATTTATTAGTTCCCGGAAAGTTCAAGGTAAACCTAAGAAAGGGAGAAAGCCTTTTTGTAAGTTGTGGTGTAGAGGAGGCAAATCCGTTTTTACTTAGCCAAGATTTTACAAAGGAAACCCATTGGCGTTTTCCAATTCAAACAACGGAAGATATACTTAAAAGAGCGGCAAGAATGTTCTTTTCACGCAAAGGAACAAAAGTAAACTTGGTTGCAGGCTTTCCTTGGTTTGGACGTTGGGGACGCGACACTTTTATTTCCTTACCGGGTCTTTGCATAGCACTTGACGATTGGAGAATGTTCCGTTTGGCAATTGACACAATGCTTGAAGACTTTAAAGATGGATTTTTCCCAAATATTGGAGAGGGAACGCAAGCCGCATACAATAGTATTGACGCTCCGCTTTGGTTTTTCTGGGCTTTGCAACAATATGCCTATATAAACGATGCGAGAAAAGAAGTTTGGCAAGCATACAATGGAGTGATGAGAAGTATTTTGGAGAATTTCTCGGAAGGAACCTCTAATGTAAGAATGGATAGCAATTTCTTATTATGGCAAGGCGAAGATGGAAAAGCATTAACATGGATGGACGCAATCGTAAACGGCCAACCCGTAACACAAAGAAAAGGTTATGCCGTTGAAATCAATGCTTTGTGGTACAATGCCGTAATGTTTTATCGCGAACTTGCAAAACTACAATGTCAAGATGGAGAGATTGCAAAATGGGACGAATTTGCAGCAAATTTTCCTACTAATTTCAAAGCAACATTTTGGTCAAAAGAATTAGGTTATCTTGCAGACTATGTTGATGGAAGTTACAAAGATTTCTCGGTTCGTTGCAATATGATATTTGCTTCAAGTTTAGAATATAGCCCAATAAGCCCTAAGATTCGCCAACTAATAGTTGAAAAAGTCAAAGGAGAACTTCTAACTCCAAGAGGACTAAGAACCCTTTCTCCTACCCACCCTAATTATCACGAAATCTACTTTGGCAATCAAGAACAAAGAGATAAGGCTTATCATAACGGCACGGTGTGGCCTTGGCTTATAGGAGCATTTGCAGAAGCCTTTTTAAGAGTTTACGGAAAAGAGGCTATCGGTTACATAGAACAAATATACGAGGAGTTTGGTAATATATTATGTGATTATTGTGTAGGAAGCATTGCCGAGGTCTATGATGCAAACCCACCATACAAAGCGGGAGGAAGCATTTCGCAAGCATGGAGTGTGGCAGAGGTTTGTAGAATGAAATATATGATAGATAAGTGTAAACAATATAAAGACGCTCAATTATGAAAGTACTAATGTTTGGTTGGGAATTTCCACCACATATATCCGGAGGCTTAGGAACGGCTTGTTATGGTTTGACAAAAGCATTATATAACAAAGACGTAGAAATAATTTTCGTTGTTCCAAAAGCATTTGGAGATGAAGATACATCTCAAATAAGAATACTTTCTGCAAGTCAAGTAGTCAATACACTTACGCAAGAAGAAAGCAAAAAAATTGATCAAAAGGTTTCCTACATTCAAATCAACTCTACAATCCTTCCTTACATTGGACAACAAGATTATTACAAGATTGTAGATTCTACAAAAGACCAAAAACAAACAACAATCAAGCAACAATTTGACTTTAAAGGAGGATATGGAGAAAATCTTTTAGAAGAAGTGGAACGTTATGCTTTTATTGCGGCAAGCATTGCAAAACAAAACTCCTTTGATGTAATACACGCACACGATTGGCTTTGTTATAAAGCAGGCGTGATAGCAAAACAAATAAGCAACAAACCACTTATCGTTCACGTTCACGCAACGGAGTATGACAGAAGTGGAGAAAACATAAACCAAGACGTATATCGTGTTGAGAAATACGGAATGGACAATGCCGATAAAATAGTTGCGGTTAGCGATTTCACAAGAAATATCATAATAACAAAATATCATCAATCGCCCGATAAGGTTATTACAATCCACAATGGAGTTGAGCAAAATAATTCAAAGAAATATTTTGTTAAAGCAAAGAATAAAAAAATTGTTTCTTTCATTGGTAGAATTACTTTTCAAAAAGGACCGGACTACTTTATTGAAGCGGCAGAAAAAGTTCTTAGAAAAGACAAAAATTTCCTTTTCATAATGGCAGGCAAAGGCGATATGCTAAACAAAATGGTAGCCTTAGTTGCCAAAAAGCGTATTTCAAAAAACTTTCTTTTCACAGGCTTTCTCAAAGGCGATGAAGTAAATCTATTACTAAGCCAAAGCGATATGTTTATTATGCCAAGCGTGTCAGAACCCTTTGGAATAGCACCATTAGAGGCGATGCAAAACGCCGTTCCTACCATAATAAGCAAACAAAGCGGTGTTTCAGAGGTATTAAGAAATACAATAAAAGTAGATTTTTGGGACACAGACGCCATAGCCAATGCAATCTATGCCATAGGCAACTATCCAACACTTTCAAACAAACTTTCAAAAGAAGGAAAGGCCGAAGCAATCAACACCACTTGGACAAAGGCGGCAGAGAAATTAGTAGAATTATATAATCAAATGCAAAAATAAAAACAAAACGTTATGAAATCAATATGTTTTTACTTTCAAGTTCATCAACCACATAGGCTAAGACCATATAGATTCTTTGATATAGGAGAAAGTCATAATTACTTTGACCAAATACAAAATCGTTGGATTTGCAAAAGAGTAGCAGAAAAATGTTATTTACCTGCAAACAAACTAATACTTGATTTAATCAATCAACACAAAGGAGCATTCAAAGTAGCATATTCAATATCGGGAACAGCACTTGAACAATTTGAAGCATATTGTCCAGAAGTTATGGAATCTTTTCAAGCATTAGCAGCAACAGGTAGCGTAGAATTTCTTTGCGAAACCTATACGCATTCACTATCTGCTCTTGCCAGCGAAAAGGAATTTAAACAACAAGTGTTGATTCATAAAAAAATGATAGAAAAACACTTTAATATAACACCAAAAACATTCCGTAACACCGAACTTATTTATTCCGACAACATAGGACGCATGGTTAAAGAATTAGGATTTAGAGCCCAACTTGCAGAAGGAGCAAAACACATCTTAGCATGGCGAAGCCCTAATTATCTTTACCAACATGCAGAAAAAAATGGCTTACTCCTACTATTAAAAAACTACCAATTAAGCGATGACATAGCCTTTCGTTTCTCGCAACACTCATGGAACGGATTTCCTTTAACCTGTGATAAATTTGTTTCTTGGCTTAACGACATTGAAAAAGTAGAAACAATCAATCTATTTATGGATTACGAAACCTTTGGCGAACATCAATGGAAAGAAACGGGAATATTTGAATTTCTTCGACACCTTCCTCAAACCGTTTTAGAAAAAAGCGACTTTAACTTTGCAACTCCAAGCGAGCTTGTAGAGAGATTAGAGCCAAAAGACGTAATTCTTGCACCCGAACCTTATTCTTGGGCTGATGAAGAAAGAGATGTAACCGCTTGGTTAGGCAATGACTTACAAGATGACGCATTTGAGCAAATTTATGAATTAGAAGAAAAAGTGCTTGCAACGGGAGACGAAGATATATTACGCACTTGGCGTTACCTTCAAACCTCTGACAACTTTTATTATATGTGTACAAAATGGTTTTCGGACGGAGACGTTCACAAATACTTCAATCACTACGACTCTCCATACGAAGCATACATTAACTATATGAATGTTTTAATGGATTTTAGACAAAGATTAGAAAAATAAACTATGTCCAAAGACGCATACCACAAATTCTCTACACAAAATCCAAATCTACCCTTTTACTACCAAGAATGGTGGTTAAATGCCTTATACAACAATAATTGGGAGTGCTTAATCTATCAAGAAGGCGAAGAAATAATTGGAATAATGCCCTATTCAATTAAGAAAATCCTTTGTTTCAAAACCATAATGCCACCCCTACTATCCCCATATCAAGGACCATATCTTTCATTGCCTCAAAACATTGGAAATTCCAAAACCTACTCCATTGAAAACAAAGCCCTACAATACTTCTCCAACGAGTTAAACAAATTAGGGCTTCATTTCTACACACAAAAATTCAATCCACAAATAAAAAATTGGCTGGGCTTTCTTTGGAACGGCTTTCGCTCAACCACACACTACACTTATCGTTTCACAAACCTTGAAAACATAGAAGAAACCTTTAATCAAATAGACAAAGAATATAGAAGAAAGATAAGAAAAACACAAGACCAAGTTTTTTTCACCGATACTCTTTCCACAGAAGAGGTTTACAAAATAAATATCCTTACCTACCAAAAGCAAAACAAAACATCTCCTTTCTCATTTGAATACTTTTCTCGCTTAGACCAAGAAGCCACAAAACAAGGAAAAGCAATTAAAGCAGGACTAAAAGATAAAGAAGGCAATATCTTAGCAACAAACTATTTAATAATAGACAATGAAGTTTGTTATCAACTCTTTTCTGCCTCCGATACAAAATATTCTCAACTAAATGCCCCAACCCTTTTGCTATGGCATTCACTCCAATACGCCAATCAAAAAGGTTGTAAAATATACGACTTTACAGGTAGCATAATGCCACAAATAGAAACTTTCATACGCCACTTTGGAGCGGAACAAACACCATATTTCTATATAGAAAAACAATATTCAAAAATCTATTCACTCCTTAGAAAACTAAAACGATGAATATAAAACTCACAGTCATAGGAAAGACGGAAGAAAATCACCTAATCCAAGCCATAGAGGTTTATCTAAAACGATTAAAACACTATGTAAACTATGAAATCATAGTCCTTGCGGACATAAAAGGAGCAAAAAACCTATCCCCAGCAGAGATAAAAGAAAAAGAAGCCGAACTTCTTCTAAAACAAATAAGCAAATACGACAAAAACATACTCTTTGACGAAAAAGGCTCGCAATTCACAAGTGTAGAATTTTCGGATTATCTACAAAAACAAATGAATCAAGGCATCAAGAATTTAAACTTCATAGTCGGAGGAGCCTACGGATTCTCCCCAAAAGTCTATCAAGCCGTCAAAGAAAAGATTTCCATTTCCAAAATGACGTTTTCACATCAAATGATACGACTTTTAATCACCGAACAAATCTATCGAGCCTACACAATCCTCAATCACGAACCCTATCACAAAGAATAACAACAACAAACAATAGCCTTAGGGAAGAAAATCCCAATCAGGCTTTTTTAATTTCATAAACTCACAATCCTCCCTCAACAACTCCATATACCTTTCATAAGGAATATACCTACCACCCATTGATTTAAGATGAGGGGTTTCAAATTGACAATCAATAAACTTACCACCAATAGAGCGAAGCATTTTAGCAAGATGAATAAGAGCCAACTTTGAAGCATTAGGCACAAGAGAAAACATACTCTCTCCAAAAAAACACTTTCCTAAACCAACACCATAAAGCCCACCAACAAGCCTTCCTCTCTTTTTTTCCTCACCTTCTCTTTCCCAAACCTCCACACTAAAAACAAATCCATAGTTATGCAATCTCGTATAAGCCTTTATCATATCCTCACCAAGCCAAGCACCCAATTCATCTATTCTATTATTAGCCGTAGCACAACCATTTATCACCCCATTAAAATCTTTATTAACCGTAACCAAATACCTCTCTTGCTTAATCAATTGTTTCATAGAATGGCTTATATGAATCTCCTCAGGGAAGATAACAAACCTATTCAAGGGACAATACCAAAAAGGCTCTTTACTATCACGATACGAAAACCAAGGGAAGAAACCATTGCAATAAGCAAACAAAAGCCTATCGGCCAACAAATCCCCACCAATTGCAACTAAACCATCTTGCTCACCATCATAAGGATTAGGAAACCATAAATCTCTATCTAATCTATAAACCGCCATAATCTTAAACTTTATTTCTCAATTCTTTAAGATCTTTATCCAATTCTTGAATACTTTCAAAATGAATTTGCTGTTTTTCCTTTTCCTTATATTTTAAATATTCCGATTCCGCCTTATATTTAGCTAATTCATGAGAAATTTTACCTGGACCTTCTAAAACATTTTTCTCATTTAACTTTAAAATAACATCTAAACGTTCTTTCCAATCCTTCATATACATTGGCTTATGAGCCAATGCTTGTGCTTCTGCATAAGCAAGATATTGTTCAACAATAAGTTTCAAGGCTTGTAATTCATCTTTAGTTAAATAATTCTTACCAATCAACACATCTTGCTTTCTAAGTTTCTCGGCTATACTTGTAGAAGTTAATCCCATCATAGGAAGTGAAGCATTTGCTCTATAATAAATCAATTCAGCAGCTGTTTTTTCACTTACCGCCCATAACAATTTATTTTGTACTTCCTTAAAAAATTGAATTGTAATTTCATCAGAAGGTTCATAATCTATACTTGTCTTGTATATATCCTTTATTTGTTGATAAAACACCTTTTCTTCTAAGCGAATATCTCTAATTTTATCCAACAATTCACGGAAATAATTCATTGAAGAACCCTTTTTAAACCTTTCTTCATTCAAAGCATATCCACGAATTATGTAATCCCTCAATCGTTGTGTCGCCCAAATACGAAACATAGTACCTTGACGAGATTTTACACGATACCCTACCGATATAATAACATCAAGATTATAGAAATTTGTTGGTTTTGTAGAAAAATCGGAAATTCCGATTTTTCTTTTACTATTTTTTTCTAACAATTCACCCTCTTGATAAATATTTAAGATATGTTCATTTATAGTTGATTTTGATTTTCCAAAAAGCAATGCCATTTGCTCTTGCGTTAGCCAAACCGTCTCATCTTGAAACAACACATCAACCTTAATATTACCATCTTCCGTTTGATAAATAACTATCTCATCATTTACAGGCGTCATATTATTCCCTTTTTCCATAATTATCTTAAACTTTATTTCTTAATTCAACCGCTACAAAGATAAACAATATCAAACGAAATCAAGAAATAATTTTCTAAAATCAAGAAATAATTTCACGAAATCAAGAAATAATTTTCTAAATATTTGATTTACAAAGAACAAAAAACTGTAAATGTGATTTAATATTATTTTTCCTCATTTTTATTTGCAATATCCGCCATATATATATAAATTTGCCGGTGAAAATATATGAGATTAGTTTCTCTTAGTTACAAACTTTAAAATTAAATGTTATGGCAAAGATTCAAAGACCCTCAACAGTTAGAAGACCTTCAACAGTTGGAAGACCTTTAACACCAAGACGTCCATCTACAAGTACATCAACAAATGCAAATAGTGGTAATTGGAATGATAATATCAACAATTACTTACAAAGCATAAGCATGCCAAATTTAAAAAATAGTTATGAAGAACAAAAGCCCGATTTTCGTGATTCTATTGAATTGAGTTTTGAGAGAGTAATAACTCAAAACTTTAACGAAAACACTAGTATGTATGACATTGGTGGCAATTCAAGCATTTTTCCTGGCATGATTGTAAGATTAGACGAAAAATTTGGTACAAATATGCCTACTGAAATTGGGTTCGATACAGAAGAAAGAGCTCCTATTACCATCACTTCCAACCTACCGGGTAGCACATCATTTACTTTAAACCCCGTAACAAGAAAAAATTTTGTTGAAAAGTCCGACCTAATGGTTACAGACTACCTAAACAAAACTGCAACAAATGGAAACCATTATTTATATGCACAATGGGAATACAAAGAAATCAAATCGGAAATGCATTTAAAAGCAACCCTAAACGCAGCGGTTTCTTCAGTAAAACTCGATAGTTCTTATAATATAGATACTAGCAAAAACTACTTATTAGGCATTTATCGTCAAGTTTACTATCGTCTTGAATTAGACAGCAGTACAATCAACGAGCCATCAGATTTATTCACAGAAAAAACAAATTTAGAAACATTAAAAAGAAATCTCAATGGCAAACCAGCAGGCATAGTTAAATGGGTAGATTACGGCCGTACATTTTATGTTCTATTCAAATCATCAAAAACAGCACACGATATGCAAACAGCATTAAGCTATGGCTCGTATGCAAAAGCAAATGTAAATTTACAAAAAACATTGGAAGAAATAGAATGTAATGTCATACTTATTGGTGGAGACACTAAGTCTGTAAATATAACAAAAGGTGTTTCAAACGGTAAAAACATGGACGTTGTATATCAAAACATAGAAGAATACAGCAAAATGTCTAAGGACAACAGAGGAGCACCTTTATCATTTCAAGTAAACTACTTACGCCAACCAATGGATGTAGTAAACGTTGTCTCATCAGGCAAAACATACAAAACAACAACTAGTGTAAAAGAAGTTGGTATTAAAATTTGCCACGACAATAGCACCATAACAAATTACTATATTCGTTACATGAATCCTTACTACAACGAATCAACAGGAGCATTAGAATGGAGTTATAAAAGTATTAAAGAAAGCTTTAGTGCAGCTACAAAAGACAAAATTATTAAATTGCCTGCAAGAGCAAGATTCGTAAACATTGTTATATGTCAACAAGGTGTAAGAGATAAATATAAATATAGCATTGTATTAGAGAGACTACAAGTTGAAGATTTCAAAGAAGTAGATGGAGAATTGATAATGGAACTTCATGTAACAGGTGCACTATACGACAAAGAATATAAGATAAACCCAAGTTGCATTCAAGAAATTTTATTAAAATACCTATCAAATTATAGTGTTTACGAAGACAAAGACAAAGCAAAGAAATGCTTCTCAGATGCTAAGTACACAATAGATAACATAAATAAACTTAATGTAAATTTACAAAAATGTTATTCTTTAGATGGCAAAAGACTGATTGTTGAAAAAGCCTTAGATCAATTATTTGAAGCATGGATTTATAAAATAAAAGGTTTCTAAAAATAGTGTAACATTATAATCATAACGATTTTAGGACCATACATATCTTGTATGGTCCTTTTTTTAGTTGGCTTTCTTTTTGTGAAATTTCGTTTTTCAAAAGCGAAAGGGCGTTTTCTGTGCCTTCGCTCCCAAAGTGATTGAAAAAATAAGGAATATTACGATTATCTTTTTCATAGGTGCAAAGATAACAAAAAAGAAAAAAGTAGTAGTACTTATAACTCTTGATTTCAGAAAAATAAAACAAAGAAATAATTTCACGAAATCAAGAAATAATTTTTTAAAACAAAGAAATAATTTTTTAAAACAATAAAGGGTGAATTTATGCCTTTCACCCTTTATTTTATTTATTTTGCTCTATTTAGGATTTGTCTTGTTTTTTCTGGTGTTACAATACCTCTTTCGCCTACACACCAACCTCTGTCTTGGAATCGTTTAACTATGGTTTCTATTACATCGTCTCCTATGTTGTATTCGCTAAGACGTGTTTTCTTTCCTATGCTACGGAAGAAGTTTTCGGTTTTTTCTATTGCTAAGTCTATTGCTTTGTTTTCGTCTTCAAGGTTTATATTCCACACTCTTTTAGCATATTGCAATAATTTGCCTTTTTTCTCTTCTCTCATAACGTCCATAAGTGCCGGGTGAACGATTGCAAGAGTTTCTCCGTGATCTAATCCGCATAATGCAGTGAGTTCGTGTCCTATCATGTGAGTTGCCCAATCTTCTTCAACGCCCATAGCGATAAATCCATTCAATCCCATTGTTGCGGTAAGCATAAAGTTTGCACAAGAGTTATATGATGGATTTTCGCTCATAAGTTCTTCTGCTTCTTCAATGAGTGTAAGCAAAAGACTCTCTGCCCAACGGTCCATAACTTTGGTATCTAAACATGTTGTTAGGTATTGTTCCAAGGTATGTGCGTAAATATCTACTATTCCGTTTGAAATTTGTTTTTTAGGTAATGAAAGCACTACATTAGGATCAAGAATTGAAAATGTAGGATAGCCTTTTGGATTGTGGAATGCAAGTTTTTCTGCTCTGTCTCTACGAGATATTACTGCTCCGTTGTTCATTTCCGAAGCGGTTGCAGGCAAAGTTAATACGCTTCCAAATTTTATTGGTTCGGGAAGGTGTTTGGCTTTTTTCAAAAGTATATCCCAAGCGTCTTCT
Organism: Bacteroidales bacterium; assembly: GCA_017559135.1. Lineage (GTDB taxonomy): Bacteria > Bacteroidota > Bacteroidia > Bacteroidales > P3 > Onthomorpha. Next base: position 390,603 of record JAFYSZ010000001.1, read on the forward strand.
CCTTCAAAACGTGCTGCGGTTGCAATAAATTTTGTTCCATCTATGATAGAGCCTCCACCAACTGCTAATATGAAATCTATATTTTCTTTTTTGCAAATTTCTACTGCACGCATCAATGTATTGTAATCGGGGTTTGCTTCTATGCCTGCAAATTCTATGATATTATATCCTTCTAATGCTTGCATAACTTGGTCATATACTCCGTTTTTCTTTATAGAACCTCCGCCGTATGTAAGAAGGATTTTATTATTTTTGTCTATTTCTTTGCTTAATTTAGCAATTTGTCCTTGTCCAAAAAGAATTTTGGTTGGATTTCTAAATTCAAAATTATTCATTGATGTATTTGTTTAAGTTATCTAATATTATATCTATTCTAATGTCGAAACTTTCTCTTGTAGCGTATGCAACGTGTGGCAAAAGCACTGTGTTTTTAGCAGAAAGTAAAGGGTGATTTTCGGCAAGTGGTGGTTCTTTTTCGTAAACATCTATTCCTGCTCCTGCAAGTCTATCTTCATTCAAAGCATTTGCTAAGGCAAGATTATCAATCACTCCTCCCCTTGCTGTATTGATTATTATAGCACTTGGTTTACAAAGGTCGATGATTTCTTTACTAATAAGATTTTTAGTTTCATTTGTAAGTGGAGTGTGAAGTGAAATAATATCTGCTTGTTTCACTGCTTCCTCTAACGAAAGATATTCAATTCCTAATTCCAAAGCCTCTTTTCTTTCACTGCGAGAATAAGCAATCACTTTGCAACCAAAGGCTTGAATAATTTTTGCTGTTGCTAATCCTATTGCTCCTGTGCCTATCAAAGCAACTGTTTTGCCTCTGAGTTCTCTTCCTAAGATATTGTTACGGGTTCCAAGTTTTCTTGTTGCTAAATCAAATTCTGTGATTTTTCTATACACGTCCAACATCAATCCTACTGCCAATTCTGCAACGGCAATTGTGGCATAACCCGATGCGTTATTGATTAAGATATTGTTTTCTTTACAATATTCTTGGTCTATGTGGTCTAAGCCTGTGAAAGCAACGTTTAAGAATTTTAAGTTTTTACATTCTTGCAACACTTCTTTTCTTAAAGGAATGTTTGAGATGATTACTACCTCTGCATCTTTCATTCTTTCAATCAAAGTTGGTACATCTTCTTTTCTATCGGGATAAACTACAAATTCATGACTTTTTGCTTTGTAGATTTCTGCTAACTCTTTTGCATAATCAACACTTATGCCAATTGGTTCTACGGCTACTATTTTCATATCACTAATATATTTAAAAAAAGCGTGGAAAAATTTAGACTTCCACGCTTTAATAACTGAAAAATCAATAACTTATTTTATAAAACCACTTCTTCTTAACAATGCTTTGTTAGTTGGTTCTTGTCCACGGAACGCTTTGTAAAGTTCCATTGGGTGTTTTTTACCACCTTTTGAAAGAATATTTTGACGGAATGAGTTTGCAACTTCTTGATTGAAGATTCCTTTTTCTTGGAATAAAGAGAAAGCATCTGCATCTAAGACTTCTGCCCATTTATATCCGTAATATCCTGCTGCATATCCGCCTGCAAAGATGTGTCCAAATGAAGTTGTCATAAGTGAATTTTCAACTCTTGGCAACAATTCTGCTTTTTGACTAACTACATCTTCTATTGCAGTTACATTTCCTGTGAATTCTTTTGTGATTGTGTGCCATTGCATATCTATCATTCCTAAGAATAATTGACGAACTGAGTACCAACCTGCAAGGTATCTTTCAGATGCGATTAGTTTATCAACTAATTCTTGAGGGATTTTTTCTCCTGTTTTGTAGTGAACTGCAAACATATCAAGGAATTCTTTTTCTGTTGCAAAGTTTTCCATTATTTGAGAAGGTAATTCAACGAAATCTCTATATACAGCAGTTCCTGTTATTGAAGAATAAGTTCCTTCTGCAAATATTCCGTGTAAGCAGTGTCCAAATTCGTGTAAGAATGTGTTAAATTCATCAAAAGTAAGTAATGAAGGTTCTTTTTTAGTTGGTTTTGTGAAGTTACAAACCATTTGAATCAAAGGACGCACTTCTGTTCCGTCAGCAGTTTTGTATTGATCGCGGAAAGATGTCATCCATGCACCTGAACGCTTGCTTTCTCTTGGGAAGAAATCCATATAAAGTATAGCAAGGAATTTACCATTTGCTTTGTCATATACTTCATATATAGTTACATCAGGGTGATATTTTGCAATTTGTGTATTTTCTTTAAATTCAATGTTGTAAAGCTTTCCTGCTAAGTCAAAGATTCCTTTTTTAACATTTTCTAATTGGAAATAAGGTTTCATTAATTCAGGATCCATTGCGTATTTGTCGTTTTTAAGTCTTTCACTCCAATAAGAAAAATCCCATCTTTGTATATCACCAACAAATCCGTTTTTATTAGCGTATGCTTGTACTTCTTCAAGATCTTTTTTCGCAAAAGGCATAGAAGCATCAAGTAAATCGTTTAAGAAAGTTGTTACATTTTGAGGGTTTTGTGCCATTCTATTTTCCAAAGCATACTCAGCGTATGAATTGTATCCAAGAATTTGTGCTGCTCTCAAACGAAGATTTGCTATTTTTCTTGCAATTTCTTTATTGTCATGTTCATCTCCGTGATTTGCAACAGAGTTTGATGCTCTCCAAATTTGTTCTCTCAATTCTCTGTTTTCAGCATACATCAAGAAAGGTCCGTATGAAGGATATTGAAGAGTGAAAGTATAACCTTTTTGACCTCTTGCCTTTGCTTCTTCCTTAGCAGCAGTTAAAGCAAACTCAGGTAAACCTTTCAAATCTTTTTTATTCTTAACGTTTAATGTGTAAGCATTTTGGTCTGCCAAAGTATTCTTTTGATATTTTATAGAAAGCAAACTCAATTCTTCTGAAATCTTTCTATATTCTTCTTTTGCTTCTCCTTGTAACAAAGCACCTGAACGGATAAATCCTTTATAAGTGTTGTCAAGCAATGTTCTTTGTTCCAAAGTCAAAGCAAGGTCATCTCTTTTGTCGTAAACTTGTTTTACTTTGTCAAATAAAACAGGGTTCATATTGATATCGCTGCTATAAGCAGTTAAAGCAGGAGTTATTTCCTCTGCTATTTTTTGCATTTCAGGTGAAGTCATACAACCATCTATGCAATAGAAAACACCAAGCACTTTGTTTAACAAACCACCTGCTCTTTCCAATGCTTCAATTGTGTTTGCAAAATCAGGAGTCGCACGATTAACGATAATTGCGTTTACTTCTTTCTTTGCTTCCTCTATTGCATAAAGAATAGCGGGTTTATAATCTTCTGTTTTTATTTGGTCAAAAGGTGGAGTCTGAAAAGGAGTATTCCATTCTTTTACCAAAGGATTTTCTGCCTTGATTTTAGCAGCCTCTTGTGGACTTACTTGTCCTACAAGCAATGTTGTAGTCATTGCCATAGCCAATGTCATTAAAATTTTTCTCATTTAATTTATTTGTGTTTATTGTTTAAGTTTGCAAAAATACAAATAATAAATTTACAATTCAAAGAAATAAAAAAATAATCCTAAGAAATAATTTTGTAACTCTTAGAATTATTAAATTATTTCTATGACTTTTTTGTTACAATCTTAACCCTACTCCCCATTCTATGTATTGTGCTACGCTAAAATATTGACTTCTAAGTCCTATTGAACAAAACCATTTTTCGTTTAGTTGGTATCTTAATCCTATTCTTTGGAAGAAACTTTCGCTTTTGTCGTATATGCTTTTGTAAACATAGTATCCGGGTTCTAAAAAGAGGTTTAGGCGATGTATTTTAAATTCATAACTCAGGTATGCACTGAGATTGAATCGCTCCATAACATTTGCGTCTTTTAATTTCATTTCTCGGTTTTCTATGTAATAGGTTGTGCCTACGTATTGATTGTATCCTACTCCAAAACCTATGCCCAAGGCGTGTTTTGCACTTAGGCGTTTTAGGTATCTTTTGTCTAAGCCTAATACTACATAGTTATTGCTATTGTATTGATTGTTTACTTGATTGCGAGCAAGGACTGTGAGAACGTTATGAACACCTGCAAAGATTGAAGTCAAGTCTTCTATATTTTTTTCGTATGTTGGCAATGGTGATTTTGCGTATTCAAATTTTCCGTATGGTTTATATTTTATTGTAATTTTTGGTGCTAATACATTAACTCCTTTATTTGGTTTTTTCATTGCTCCATTTGAGAAATGTGTTAGGTAGATTCCTGCTCCTATTTCAAGTTTTTCTCCTATATGTCTGTATGTTGTCAATCCCGCATCAACATAACACGACATACTTCCTCCCATTGCGTCATTTAATGGGGTTTCGGGTGTGAAATGTTGCCAATTAAATGCGAGGCCTAAGGAAACTTCTGTTTTTATACTCCATTTTTGTTTTTCTATTAAGTAACTGTTGAAAAATCCATAAAGAGTTATTGGATTGCCGAGTTGATTTTTTACATTAAAATCGGCAATATATAAGCCTAATCCATAACTTGGATAGTTGTAAAGTTGATGCCAAGGTCGTGAACCATCGGTTTGTCTTTCGTATCGTAAGGAAAGTGTATAGATTCGAGTGATTGGTTGATATATGTCATTCTCTCCTTTCACATAATCGTTAGTTGGCAAAACCCAACCGCTTTGTCCTGAAATGGAATAAGAATCCAAATATCTATCTTGCCCTATTGCTAAAATGGATATCAACAATAGGGAGAGAATTAAAATACTTTTTTTCATTTAATCTTTACTTGCTTGTCAAATATTCGAGTATTTGCACAGCATTTGTGGCAGCTCCTTTTCTTAAATTGTCAGCTACAATCCAAAGGTTAAGTCCGTTTTCAATGGATTCATCTTTTCTTATTCTTCCTACAAAGACTTCATCTTTTCCTTCTGCGTTTATTGGCATTGGATAAAGGTTTTCACTTGGTTTATCTAAGACTACCACTCCTTTTGTGCTTTCTAACAATTTATAAACATCATTTAAGTCAAAAGGTTTACGCAATTCTACGTTTACCGCTTCGCTATGTCCGCCTTTTACAGGGACTCTTGCAACGGTTGCGGTGATTGCAATAGAAGAATCTGAAAATATTTTTCTTGTTTCATTGATAAGTTTTTCTTCTTCGGTAGTATATCCGTTTGAAAGAAAGTCGCCTCCGTGCGGAAGTATGTTTTCAAATATTTGATAAGGGTATGCTCTTTCGCATTCTTTGTTTTCTTTTTCGCAATCTAATTGTTTTACCGCTTTTACGCCTGTTCCTGTCACGCTTTGATAGGTTGAAACTACTATTCTTTTGATTCCATAGTTTTTTTGAAGGCTACTAAGTGCTAAAACCATTTGAATAGTTGAACAATTAGGGTTTGCTATGATTTTATCGCCGTTTTTGATTGCAGAGGCATTGATTTCGGGAACTACAAGCGGAATATCTTCTTGCATTCTCCACGCTGATGAGTTGTCGATAACAATTGTGCCTTTTTGAGCAAAGAGTGGAGCGTATTTTTTTGAGGTTTGTCCGCCTGCTGAAAAGATTGCGTAATCGCATTCTTGATTTATTACATCTTCAACGCTTTGAACGGTGAGTTCTCTATTAGAAAATTTTATTTTTTTACCGATACTCTTTTCTGATGCTGCAACTAATATCTCTTCTTGTGCGAATCCTCTTTCTTCAAGCACCTTTAACATTAACCCTCCTACAAGTCCTGTTGCTCCAACTACTGCTATCTTCATTTTTTTCTTTGTTTTAAAAAATTATTTCTTTGTTTTAGAAAATTATTTCTTTGTTTTATTTTTTTATTTCTTTGTTTTATTCGTTAGAAAACTCACGTATGTATTTTTGATAAGCAGAAAATATGTTTGCACGTGAGACAAATCCTAAGTATTTACCATCTTCAACCACTACAAGGCTATATCGGTCTGAGATTTTAAACTTTTCTACTATATTTTCCATTCTTTCATTTACCTCTACAATAAATTCATCGGAGTAACGCATAAAGTCTTTTATAAAAACTTTGTCATATTTTTCTCTATCAAAGAGAATTGAACGTACATCGTCCAAAACTACAACTCCTTTGAAGTTTTGATTTTCATCAACCACAGGAAAGAAACTTCTTGACGAGATTTTTACTGCTTCTACAACGTCTGAGAGTTTTGCATCTGGCAAAAGAGTTACAAAATTAGTCTCTATCAATTTGTTTATGTTGATATAATTTAGTGCATTTTTGTCTTTGTTATGTGTTGTAAGGTCTCCTTTTGCTGCAAGCGGTGCTGCATAAATTGAATATTTGGTTAGAGGTTTTACGACAAGGTATGCGATTGTTGTTGCAATCAAAAGTGGAGTAAATAAGGCATATCCACCTGTGATTTCGGCAATAAGGAAAGTTGCTGTCAAAGGTGAGTGCATTACTCCTGCCATTACGGCTGCCATTCCAACTAATGCAAAATTGCTTTCTGCCACTGTTATAAATCCTGATAGGTTTACGATTCTTGCAACAAAGAATCCTACAAATCCTCCCAAGAAAAGACTTGGTGCAAAGGTACCTCCTACTCCTCCCGAGCTGCAAGTAACGGCGGTTGCTATGGCTTTGAAAAATACTATGGCAACAAGCACTACTAAAAAGGTCAATTCGTTATCTACATAAGGGTGAAAGAAACTATTTTCAAACATTAAATCCACTTCATTGTTCAAAAGTGCTGTTAAAGCGGAGTATCCTTCACCAAAAAGCGGAGGAAAAATATAGACAAGTAAGCCTAAAACAACTCCTCCAACAATAATTTTTGTTGAAGGTTTATATTTAGAAAATTTGTTGCTAATCCAACGATTGATTCTAAGAAAATAAAGTGCCATAAAGGCGGAAATGATTCCCAAAAGAACGAATGCAGGAATTTTTGAAAGTTCAAAAAGTGTATCTACTTTATAATAAAACTGTACTCCTTGACCAAAAAAGAAATAAGAAATGAAAGAGGAAGTTAAAGCAGCGAGTAAAAGCGGTGTAGCAACGCTTAGAGTTAGGTCTATCATCAAAACCTCAAATACAAACAGCACTCCTGCAATCGGAGCCTTGAAAACCCCTGCTATTGCACCTGCTGCTCCACAGGCAAGCAAGGTTATTGCGTGTTTTCTGCTGATACGGAAAAAACGACTAATGTTTGAGCCAATCGCACTACACGTTAAAACTATCGGTGCTTCCAATCCAACTGAGCCTCCAAAGGCTACGGTGATTGAAGAGGTGATTACCGAAGACCAACAATGATGAAATTTTAGTTTTCCATTCTTTCGCGAAATTGAATACATCACTTTGCTTACTCCGTGAGATAAATCGTCTTTTATAAAATACTTTACCAACATTACTGTAAGGATAATACCTATTGTTGGATAGACAAGAAAAAGTATATTACCCCTATCAGGCGAAAACCAAGAGAATCCACTAATTATTTCGTAAGTAAAATGAACTGTATTTTTGAGAATAACAGATGCTAAACCACTAAATAATCCTACGACAAGGCTAAGTATAAGCACAAATTGATACTCTGTCAAATGCTTTAATCGCCATAGCATAAAGGCCTTATAATAAGGGTTTAGATTTATTCGTCTTATGTATTTTAATAACTTTTTTATTTGCATAATTGACTACAAACTTATTAAATATTTTTGATATATAAATATTTTTAGTTGATATTTTTTTATTTTTGCAGTATTATTAACTTTGATTTTAAGGTTTATGAAAATTATTTCTTACAATGTAAACGGTATTAGAGCCGCTGTTTCAAAAGGTTTTACACAATGGTTGGAACAAGAAAACCCTGATGTGATTTGTATTCAAGAAACAAAGGCTCAAAGTGAACAAATACCTGTCTTAGAATTTAATTCTTTGGGTTATGAGTGTTATAGTTTTTCGGCAATAAAAAAAGGATATAGCGGAGTTGCAATACTTACAAAACAAAAGCCTGATAATGTGATTTATGGCTTAGGAATAAAGGATTATGACAATGAAGGAAGATTCATAAGATGCGACTTTGGAGATTTATCTGTCGTAAGTGTATATCACCCTTCGGGAACAAGCGGCGATGAACGACAAAATTTTAAAATGAAATGGTTAAATGATTTTCAAAACTATGTAAATAATCTAAGAAAGGAAAGAGAAAACTTAATTCTTTGCGGAGATTATAATATTTGTCATCGTCCTATTGATATACATGACCCTATTCGTAATGCAAACAATTCAGGTTTTCTTCCAGAGGAAAGAGAATGGATGGAAAATTTCTTAAATAGCGGTTGGATTGATAGTTTTCGTTTTATGAATCCTGATAAAAAAGACGCTTATTCGTGGTGGAGTTATCGCTTTAATGCAAGAGCAAATAATAAAGGTTGGAGAATTGATTATTGTATGGTAAGTGATAATTATAAATCAAAAATAAAAGGAGCAGAAATCCTAAATGACGTTGTTCATTCGGACCACTGCCCCATTTCTCTTTTGATAGAGAGATAAGATTTGTTTATCTTAGAATTTCTCTTGGCTGACGATTTACACTACTGTAAGCATCGCAAGTCTTGTGTGCACAAGATTCTAATACAAAACTAACTGCTAAAATAGCCAATAGGCCTAAAACTACTTTTTTCATTGTATTTGCTTTATTTTTTATTTTTTTTTGCAAAATTACATATTTTAATCAACATAGAGATACAATTCCTTAGGATATTCTACTTTAAAAAGAAATAAGGCTTTGCCCGGAACGCTTACTCCTGCTGAGTTTCTGTCTTTATTTTTTATTATTTGAGCAAACTCTTCTATCGTTATTTTTTCTCTTCCTACCAAAAGCATTGTACCAACTATTGCTCTAACCATATTTCTTAAAAAACGGTTTGCTGTAATCGTAAAAATAATTTGATTATCCTTTCTCTCCCACTGTGCGAATGTGATTGTACATATATTATTGTTTACTTGCGTGTGTAGTTTACTAAAAGAAGTAAAGTCTTGTGTACCTTTTAACAACTCACAGGCTTGATTCATTTTTTCAAGATTTAATTTCCAAGGGTGATAATACACAAATTCATTATTAAAAGGTTGTTTTTCTTCGCTAATATAGTATTTGTAAGTACGGCTTATTGCATCGAAACGAGCGTGTGCTTGATTTTGCATTTTATATAAGCCATATATCAACACCTCGTGAGTAAAATATCTATTAAGTCTAAACACTACGTTTTCAATTTGCTCATTTGTTAATTCTTCATAGTCAAAATGAGCATAAAAATCGCTTGAATGCACTCCGCTATCGGTCCTTCCGCAACCTGTTAGTTCTATTTCTTCTTTCAAAATATGTTTTAGAGCCTGTTGTAAAGCCTCTTGCACACTTGTTTGACCATTTTGAATTTGCCAACCATGAAAATAAGCACCGTTATATGCTAAATGTAAAAAATATCTCATAGTGCAAAAGTAATCTTTTTTTCTTGTATTTTTGCAAATAAAAAGAAGATTTATGAAAAAGGCTGTATTATTGTTTTTTTTCTTAGGAATATTTTTTTCTTGCAAAGAAATAAATTCCTCAAACAAAGAAATATCTGACTCAAACATAGAGTTTACAGATTATTATAACAGAAAAGTTAAAGTAAAAAAAGAACCGCAAACTATTATCTCGCTTTCACCGGGTATTACCGAGATTTTGTTTGACTTAGGCGTTGGAGAAAAAATAGTAGGCAGGACAAAATTTTGTAATTACCCTGATGCTGCTTTACAAATAGAAGAAATAGGAGGAATTTCAGATGCAAGTTTAGAAAAAATCATTACTTTGCGTCCCGAAATCGTTATAACATCTTCTATGGTTAGTAAAAAACTTGTAGAAAACATTGAAAAGGCAGGTATTTCCATTATTTGCCTACCCGAAAGGAGTAATGTAGAGGGTGTTTACAATACTTTACAAATCTTAGGCAAGATTTTCAATAAAGAAACGACTGCCGACAGCCTTATAAACAATATGAAAAACGAATTAAACGAAATAAAGACTTTGTATAATAACGAAAAAGAAAAACCAAGTGTTTATTACGTTGTGGGATATGGTGCAACAGGAGATTTTACGGCAGGAAAGAATACTTATATCAATGAAATAATAGAATTATCAGGCGGAATAAACATTGCAAACAATGTTTCAAATTGGTCGTATAGTAAAGAAGAATTGTTTTCTCGACAACCTGATTTTATTATTGTTAGACAAGAAGACTTAAATCAATTTATGAACACTGCTCCTTATAAGGATTTGAAAGCCGTAAAGGAGAAAAAAGTTTTAGGAATAAACTCTTCGTTGATAGATTGTCAGACTTGTAGAAGCGTTGAGGCTATTGGCTTGATTGCAGACTTTATTCACCAAAGAAAATAGCCACATTATCTCCTATTCTCACGCTTAACAAAGAACTATAACTACCTTCCCTCAACGCAAGTTGCAAATAGCCGGAAGAAGATATTGTAAGCAAAGGATAACCTATACCTACATCAGCGTATGATAAAGAAATATTTGTTATATGATGAGTTCCGATTCTTATTTTGAAACTTCTATTTTTTCTAATCTTATTAAACTCATAGTCTTTTACGTTTAAAAATACATTTCCGTATTTATCAACATAAATAACCTGAGCAAGCAACATAGAATTATTTTCTTGACTGATAAATTGTGTAGAAGGAACAACATTACAGAAAGAAGACATTCTATTTCCTATGTGTTCAATACTTTTATTCTCCGAAATCATTTTGACAACCTTTGGGAAAAGGTCCAATGCTGCGAAAGTATAATAATCGGTTTCGTTATAAAGTGCAATATCACATATTTCAACTTCATCATTTCCAAAAACCATTGAAGGTAATCCGTTATCCGTACAAACATAATACTGATTATTATGTTTAACAACAATATATGGTCTTGGTTTTACTCCACTCAATTCACCTTGTTCGTAACTATTAACATCAATTATATGAATTGTACCTTCGGGATACTGCATACAAGCATTCTTTACTATAAAAGATGTTTTTAATAAATCATAATCCTCAATATTATGCGTAATATCTACAATCAAAACATCATTCAATAAAGAATAAAGCCTTCCTTTAACAATACCTACGTAATAATCTGATAATCCCCAATCCGTTGTTAATGTTACTATCTGCACGTTTATTTTTTTTTGCAAAGTTACAATTTTTTTTGATTATGATATATTTTCAAAATATCCCCACCAATTTCAGCAGTTGCATATAAACCATGAGGGATTTGAGGTGCTTTCACTCCATTTCCAAAAGTTTTTTGACCTATAATAACATTTGCTTCGTCCCAAAGATCTGATTCAATAAATTTTGTCAAAGTTTTTTCTCCGCCTTCAACTACAAGAGAACAAATTTTTTCATCATATAATCTTTCAAGCACTTGACTTACAAAAGATTTTTCCTCTTCCAATTTAATAAAGACATTATTATCCTCTACACTTTCTTTAAGATAATTAAAAATAAAAGTCTGTTGGCTATTGTCAAAAACATTATAATCCCTTGAAAGAGACAAAAACTTGTCATAAACCACTCTTTTTGGATTTCTTCCGCTATAATTTCTAACATTTAATTGTGGATTATCCGCAACAACAGTGTTATAACCTACCATTATTGCATCTTCCTCTGCTCTTTGTTTATGAACCCAAACTTTCATCATATCATTACTAATCCAACCACCTTTATTCCCCTCGGGAGCAATAAAACCATCTAAGGTTTGTGCATATTTCAATATTACATACGGACGTTTTTCTTTCTGATTAGTAAAAAATCTACGATTTAAAAAACGACCTTCTTTTTCTAATACCCCGGTTACCACCTCTATCCCATTATCTTGCAAAAGTTTTATTCCACCTCCATAAACTTTTGGATTAATATCTTTATTTGCAATCACACATCGTTTTATTTTACTCTCAACAATGAGATTTGCACACGGAGGAGTTTTTCCCCAATGACAACAAGGTTCAAGATTTACATAGATTGTACTTTTTTCCAACAAGCTTTTATCCTCTACCGAAGCAATTGCATTAACCTCTGCATGAGCTTCTCCATATTTTTTATGGTATCCCTCACCTATAATCTCACCTTCACAAACAATTACCGCTCCAACCCTCGGATTAGGACTAACATTTCCCCTTCCCATTAAAGCTAAGTCGAAGCAACGCCTCATATACTTCTCATCTTCTTGCATAAAACATAAAATTTGTAAATTTGCACCAACAAAATTATAAAAAGAAAATGAGAATAGCATCAAATAAAATAAAAGATATTATACAATTCGCATATCAAGAACTCGATTCAATATACGAAAAGCAAGAAATAAGAACAATGATTCACACTATAATAGAACACTTTACAGATTTCAATCTAATGAAAATACTAAGTCAAAAAGACGAATTAAGAGTTAGTGAATCAGAACTATTAAAAATCAATTTTGCAATAAAAGATTTAAAAAAAGAAAAGCCACTACAACAAATAATAGGCTATACTGACTTTCTTGATATAAGAATAGAAGTAAACGAACACGTACTTATACCGAGAGTAGAGACAGAAGAAATAGTCCAACGCATAATAAGAGAAAACAAAAACAAAAATCCAAAACGAATTGCCGACCTTTGCTCCGGTAGCGGTTGCATTTCAATCGCATTAAAGAAAGCTTTTCCACAATCAGAAGTCTATGCGTACGAAATAAGCGAAGAAGCGATCAAAAAAAGCATAGAAAATGCAGAAAAAAACAAAGAAAAAATAAATTTTTTCAAAGAAAACATTTTAAAAAGTACAGAAAAAAATCAAGAATTTGACATTATAGTATCAAATCCGCCTTATGTAAGAGAATGCGAAAAGACCTTAATGAGAAATAATGTACTTTTATACGAACCAAGTTTAGCCTTATTTGTAAGCGATGAAGATCCACTGATTTTTTACAAACACATTTTAGAATTTTGCAATAGAAATTTAGCAAAAAATGGCTGTGTTTATATGGAAATTAACGAATTTTTAGGAAAAGAGACCGAATTATTATTCAAAAACAAAGGATATAAAACCATTGTCTATAAAGACTTTAAAGATAAAGACAGATTAGTGTTTGCAAAAAAAGATTAACAAAAATTTGTCAATATAAAAAAGAGTTGTACCTTTGCACACGGAAAGTTGGCAGAGTGGTCGAATGCGGCGGTCTTGAAAACCGTTGATCTTAACGGGTCCGGGGGTTCGAATCCCTCACTTTCCGCTTCAAGTTAGGCAATGTGCCTAACTTTTTTTATGTCTTTTTGTTTCCAATAACATAATTTTATTATTTTTGTCAAACAAAACATAAAACAAAAATAATATGAAGAAAAATTTATTAGCTTTATTAGGCTGTGTAATCACTATTACGGCCTTAGGACAACAACCCTTATTTCAAAAGCATACGAATTTACGTCAAGATGCAAAGGAATTAAACTTCCGTCCCGCAGAAAAAATGCTCACAACAGGTAATTACAATTATAAATTGTCTTCTTATAACTCTGATGACAATTACATAAATTGTAATTATTCTTACGATGCTCAACATCGTTTAATTTCTGTTTATGAAATCGTTCCCGCTGAATATGAATTGATAGACTCCGTTCGCTACAACGAATACAATCAAATGGTACGTATTGATGGCTATCAATTATTTGGAAACACTTGGAAGAATGTTTATTATTTAGAATACACATATAATAATCAAGGACTTATTTCCTCTCGTTCAAACTATAATAATTTTGATGGAGTATTTGAAATAGGTGGAACTTATGAATATTTCTACAATTCAAACGGTCAAATCATTTCTTCTGAATTAACAATGGCAGATGTGCTTTATCAAGTTGTGGAATATGAATACGAAAATAACCTTTTAGCAACTGAAACTTGGAGTTATAGCAATCCGTTTTCTCAATCCGATGCTTTTGAACCAGCAGAACGTATAGAATATACTTATAACAATGAAGGCAATTTAGCTCTCATTACATATAACACTTTTGATGGTTATTCATGGGAGGTTTACGGCACAAGAACTTACACTTACAATGAAGCAGGCAACTGTACCGAAGTACACGCTTACGATGCTGACGAAAACGAAACCGAACGTTCAATATTTACTTTTGACAATCGCACACTTGAAGAAACACTTATGCCTTGGACTCCTGAAATGACACGTCCTTATACATACAACAATAATAATATTTACAGACTTGAAGAATATTGGGCACTTGATGTAAACTTCACTTTGCAATATGTATGTGATTATGAATATAACTACATAGACATTAACGCAGAAGTAGGTTTAGCCGATGTAGAAAAAAATCCTCTAAATATATTTCCTAACCCAACAAACAATTCTATTACAATTACAGGATTAGAAGAGGGTACACATAAAATGGAGATTATAGATATGTCAGGAAGAGTTGTAAAAACAGAAAACATTAAAAACTCACAACTAATTGACCTTTCCGCTTTACAAGAAGGTTGCTACCTTGTAAAAGTTCAAACAAACAAAACACTCCACACCGCAAAAGTAATTGTAAAATAAACAATAACCTTACCATTTATTAAAAAGAAAAAAAATAAAACGCTCGTAAGTTTGAATTAAAGTAAGACTTACGAGCGTTTTTCTTTGAGTTAGAAAATCAAAGACTTATTCTATTTTCCAAATCTTAATTGTGTTATCATAAGAACCACTGACAATGTGTTTTCCGTCAGGACTAAATGCAATAGAACGTACACCTTTTGTATGTCCTTCTAAGGTTTTTATACATTTTCCCGACTCTGCATCCCATATTCTAATGCTATTATCTGGTGTTTTACTGTAAGGATTGTTTGAACCGCTGACGATATATTTTCCATTAGGACTATAAGCCAAGCAACTAACACTTCCAGAGCTTGCTTCTAAGGTTTTAACACATTCTCCTTTCTCTGCGTCCCATATCTTAATACTTTTTCCTCCCGTACTGCTGATAATCTTTTTTCCATCAGGGCTATATGCTAAGTATATTTGCGTTCCAGAACCATTTGTTTTTAAAATTTTAACGCAATCGTAAGTTTTAGCATCAAAAATCTTTACATCACCAACACTAAAAGTATAACTAAGAATCGTGTCACCATTTTCTCTAATAATTTCTTCTTCAACACCTTTACTTCCCCCTGCAATAAAATATTTTCCATCAGGGCTATATGCCACAGAACTAATACCATCTAACCCCCAACCTAAGGTTTTAACGCAGTTTTCTGTACTTATTTTCCATATTTTAATACTTCCACTTGAACCACTACTAATAACATTTTTTCCATCGGGACTAAATGCCGCAGCTGAACCTCCTTCCAAGGTTATACTACAAGTACGATAAGTTTCAAGACTAAACGGAACCAATTCAGTGCCTTTGTTATACTCATTATACCACTCAGAAATACATTCTATGCTAATATCATCATGTTCTGTTCCTATAAGAATATGTTTTCCATCAGGACTAAATTTTGCAAATTCAGCGTCATAACCATTCCATGTATTATTTATCTATCCTGTCTCTGCATTCCAAAACTGCATTACACCATTATTTGAACAACTAACAATGTATTTCCCATCGGGACTATACGCTACAGAAGTTATTGCAGGCTCTTCAATATGCCCCTGCATAGTTTTTATACATTTTACTTTCTTCTCATTCTGTGCAATTGATGTATTACAATATGCAAACAAAGCAGTAAAAAATACAATCAATGTTAAAATTTTCAATTTCATAGTCTTTATTTTATTAATTAATCCTAACAATAAATTCAATTAAAGTTCCTATAAGTAAAAGTATATAAAAACTTCCGATAACAGACATATAGAACCCTCTTGTAAGAGTTTTATATCCTTTCATAGAGTATGCCCCTGGGTTTTCTTCAAAAGCCTTCATTCCTTTACGTGCTAAAATTACGCCTATTATTCCTAATAAACCGAAAAGCACCATTCCTATTGTCACAGAAAGGAATCCTAACACAAAGACCGTCCTTGCATAAGGCGGTCTTTGTTCTTTAATTGCTTTATTCATTATTGTAGTCCTTGTAATGAGTGTTGTACTTGACTAATTAACTGAATTAAACTACACGATAATATTGCAACTAATAGTATAATGTACAATCTTTCATTTCTTTCTTTGTAAACAGCAATGCAAGATGAAACAGCAACTGAAATAAAGTAAAGAAGAAATGAAAGCCATAACATTAATGTACCTCCTGGCCAGTGGTGTGCTTGAAAGACTAAGCCTATAATTAAGAAAAACTTCGTAAAAAAGTTTAACATAACAACAGCCATTTTTTCACCGCTTTTCTTTTCTCTAAATATTTGCCATATTCCCAAAGCAATTCCTAAAAACATTAATATTACCGTAAATATTCCTAATGGCCAATGGTATACCCCGGCAAAA
>JAFYSZ010000021.1 GCA_017559135.1 Bacteroidales bacterium
GTTACGGCCGCCGTTTACTGGGGCTTCAATTCAATGCTTCTCTTGCGATAACATCTCCTCTTAACCTTCCAGCACCGGGCAGGTGTCAGGCCTTATACTTCTTCTTTCAAATTGGCAAAGCCATGTGTTTTTGTTAAACAGTCGCCTGGGCCATTTCTCTGCGCCCACATCGCTGTGGGGTCCTTTCTCCCTAAGTTACAGGACTAATTTGCCTAGTTCCTTAGCCACGGATCACTCGAGCACCTTTGGATTCTCTCCTCGACCACCTGTGTCGGTTTACGGTACTGGTGGCTATAACATGTCTTTAGAAACTTTTCTTGGAAGTTTGCTTAACTGTATTATCAACGCTCCTTACGGATTGTTGTACTATCCAACTTCAGCTAATTGAGGGATTTGCCTCTCAATCAATACCTTTGTCGTTTAACGTGCTATTCCGTCAGCACGCAACAGGGACGCTCCTCCGTCATTCCTTCAGTGTTATAGTCAGTATCGGAATATTAACCGATTGTCCATTATCTACGCCTTTCGGCTTCAACTTAGGTCCAGACTAACCCTGATCCGATTATCGTTGATCAGGAACCCTTGGTCTTTCGGTGTGCGGGTTTCTCGCCCGCATTATCGTTACTTATGCCTACATTTGCTTTTCTAAAAACTCCACATATCCTCACGAATATGATTCTTCGTCGTTAGAATGCTCCCCTACCAATACTTACGTATTCCATAGCTTCGGTAGTATGCTTATGCCCGTTTATTATCCATGCTAAACTGCTCGACTAGTGAGCTGTTACGCACTCTTTAAATGAATGGCTGCTTCCAAGCCAACATCCTAGCTGTCTCTGCTGTTTAACCGCGTTATTTCAACTTAGCATACATTCCGGGACCTTAGCTGATGGTCTGGGTTATTGCCCTCTCGGCTATGGACATTAGCACCCATAGCCTTTCTCCTGCTCTCGACCTTTACAGCATTCGGAGTTTGTCAGGAATTGGTAGGCGGTGAAGCCCCCGCATCCTATCAGTAGCTCTACCTCTGTAAAGTATAAGCAAGGCAGCTCCTAAAAGCTTTTCGGGGAGTACGAGCTATCTCTCAGTTTGATTAGCCTTTCACCCCTACCCTCAAGTCATCCGAAGCTTTTTCAACAGCTACCGGTTCGGACCTCCACTCTGTGTTACCAGACCTTCATCCTGCTCAAGGGTAGATCACTAAGTTTCGCGTCTAATGCTGTTAACTATTACGCCCTATTCAGACTCGCTTTCGCTTCGGCTACAATTCTTAAAATCTTAACCTCGCTAACAACATTAACTCGTAGGCTCATTATGCAAAAGGCACGCCGTCACCACTTAAAATGGCTCCGACCGCTTGTAAGTACACGGTTTCAGGTTCTATTGCACTCCGTTGTTCACGGTTCTTTTCACCTTTCCTTCACAGTACTGGTTCACTATCGGTCTCTTGGTAGTATTTAGCCTTACCAGATGGTGCTGGTTAATTCAGACAGGATTCCTCCAGTCCCGCCTTACTCAGGATCCTACTATACTCTATTCGCATTTCTAATACAGGACTTTCACCTTCTTCGGTCCATCTTCCCAAATGATTCTTATATGCTCCTAGCGTAATTACGTAGTCCTATAACCCCAATCTTGCCGTAACAATATTGGTTTGGGCTCTTCCAGTTTCGCTCACCACTACTCCCGAAATCATTGTTATTTTCTCTTCCTATGGGTACTTAGATGTTTCAGTTCCCCACGTTCGCCCCGCTTACAGCGGTGATAAGTCTTCAACTTATCGGGTTACCCCATTCGGATATCCACGGATCTATTCGTATTTGCCAATCCCCGTGGCTTTTCGCAGCTTGTCACGTCCTTCTTCGCCTCCAAGAGCCTAGGCATCCCCCGTGTACTCTTAGTAACTTCTCTCGTTCTCTCTTGTATGTATTCAAAATTGTCAAAGATCTATTTTCCCTCTCTCGGGATTAGGACTCAGCACTAACACATCACTGAGTCTTATTTTTCGTTTTGGGAGTGCAAAATTACAACTTTTTTCGCAACTACCAAATTTTTTTTCAAATTTTTTTATGCTTCAGGTAAAACTGAAACGTATGACTTATTGTCTCTTTTCTTCTTAAACTCAACAGTTCCATTAACCAAAGCAAACAATGTATGGTCTTTACCCATTCCTACATTTTGTCCTGGGTTATGAACTGTTCCTCTTTGTCTTACAATAATATTACCTGCGATACATTTTTGACCGCCGTATATTTTCACTCCTAAACGTTTGCTTTCTGATTCACGTCCGTTACTTGAACTACCGACACCTTTCTTGTGAGCCATATTCTTATTTTATTTCAAGTTTATAAATCTCTTTAACTAAATCTTACAATATATCTGAAATTAATATTTGTGTAAGATATTGACGATGTCCATTCATTTTTTGGTATCCTTTTCTTCTCTTTTTATGGAAAACCAAAACCTTTTCGCCTTTGATATGTTTAATTACTTGAGCCTTTACAACAGCTCCTTCTATAAATGGAGCACCAACTGTGATGTTTCCATCTACGTCTTTTAGCATCACGGTGTCAAAAGCAACTTCTGCTCCTTCTTCATTTTGAAGACGGTGAACAAAAATCTTTTGATCTTTTTGTACCTTGAATTGCTGTCCTGCTATTTTTACTACTGCGTACATTTTAATTTTTATTTAAATTTCTTTCTTGAAACGAGTTGCAAAGATAGATATTTATTAAATACTAGCAAAATAATTTAGTAAAAAAATTTCATTATCTAAATTTCAACTCTGTTTATCAACAATTTAATGTTTATAAATATTGTTAGACATTAAATCTAAAATGCATTATATCCCCGTCTTGAACGATATATTCTTTACCTTCAACGCTCATTTTTCCTGCTTCCTTACATGCAGATTCGCTTTTTAGAGTTACGAAATCTTCATACTTGATCACCTCTGCACGAATAAAACCTTTTTCAAAATCCGAATGAATTACACCAGCACATTGAGGAGCTTTCCAACCCTTTGTAAAAGTCCAAGCCCTTACCTCTTGTACTCCTGCTGTTAAATACGTTTGAAGATTTAACAAATGATAAGCTTTTTTTATCAATCGAGCAACTCCCGATTCTTTTAAGCCTAATTCCTCTAAGAACATTTGTTTTTCTTCCAAGGTTTCAAACTCTGCAATATCAGATTCAATCTTTGCTGCAACAATCAATATTTCAGCGCCCTCTTCTTGTGCAATCTTTTCCACAAGTTCAGTATATTTATTTCCATTTACAGCACTATTTTCATCTACATTGCAAACATATAACACAGGTTTAGCTGTTAAAAGACAAAGCTCTTTTGCAAGTTTTATATCATCTTTATTATCAAAAGTTACTGTTCTTGCACTTTTTCCTTGTTCTAATACTGCTTTATATTTTTTAAGAATTTCCAACAATGCTTTCGCTTCTCTATCTCCACCAGACTTTGCTGCCTTTTCAACTTTTGGCAAACGAGTTTCAATAGTTTCCAAATCTTTAAGCTGAAGCTCTGTATCAATAATTTCCTTATCTCTTATCGGATCAACACTTCCATCAACGTGAACAACATTATCATCATCAAAACATCTTAACAAATGCAATATTGCATCACATTCACGAATATTTGCAAGGAATTTGTTGCCTAAGCCTTCACCTTTGCTTGCCCCTTTCACCAATCCTGCAATATCAACTATTTCAACAGTTGTTGGAACAATTCTTTCAGGCTTTACTAATTCTGCTAAAACATTTAATCTTTCATCTGGCACAGATATTACACCTACATTAGGCTCAATCGTACAGAAAGGAAAATTTGCAGCTTGTGCTTTTGCGTTAGACAAACAATTAAACATAGTAGATTTGCCTACATTAGGCAAACCTACTATTCCACATTTCAAAGCCATTTCTTATTTATTGAGTAATTTTGAAAAATCGTCCAAAGAAATTTCTTTATTTTCGCATTTTACGTTTTCTTTCAATGTTTGAGTTAATTTTTGATCAAATAAGAATTCGTAAATTTGCTTTCCTTGTTCTTTATTTTCAAGCATATTAGTAGCTATTTTTTCAATAGCTTCTTCTCTTTCTTTTGCTTGTTGCTCAGTTTCGTTTTCTGCTTTTGGGAAGTAATTAGAAATTAAAGCCTCTTTATAATATGTTTTTATTTCTTCTTTAGAAACTTCCAATTTATATTGTTCCATCAACTTGCTTTCAATCAACTGCCATTTGATAGAATCTCTATACATTGTATAGTTATCAATAATTTCTTTATCTTCAACCTTTCCTGTATTAGTTTGAATTAACCAACGTTTCAAAAATTCATCTGGCAATTCAAAAGTAGAAGTTTCAACTAATTGTTTACTAACTTCGTTTAAGAAATGACGATCTGCTTGTTGAGCATACGCCTTTTCCATTTCTTCTTTTATTGCAGCCTTGAAATCAGCCTCAGACTTAATTTCTTTTGTAGGGAAAGCCTTTGCATAAAGTTCTTCATTAACTTCATGAGGAGTTACTCTGCTGATAGAATGTACTGTGAATTGAACATCAGACTTAAATTCCTTAGCAGCTTCTTTATCAATTCTCAACATTGCTGAAATTTCAGTTACGTTTTTGAATGCTTTTGCTAAGTTAAATACAATAACATCATCTTTTTTAGCACCAATAAATTTTTTCTTTATTGTTGCCATTCCTATTTTATCAACAGCAATAGAAGTTACAGTTTGAACACCCCCCTCTTTAACATTACCTTCTTCATCTACTTCTTTGATTTGTCCATAAACCAAATCTGTTTCTTCAATTGTTTCAGGAGTTTCAAAGTTTCCAAATCTACGTTGAATATCTTCTATTTGTTTGTTGATTGTTTCTTCATCAGGAGTAATCTTATAATAAGTAGCTTTTTGTTTTTCTAATTCCAATTTAACTTCTGGTTGCAAAGCTATATCAAAATAGAAAACAAAATCTTGTTGATTATCCCAATCTATTTCTCCTGTTTTTTCATCATTAGACATTGGACTTCCTAAAAGTTCAAGTTTATTATCATCTACAAATTGATACATTGCATCAGACATAACCTTTTGTACTTCTTCTGCTCTAACAGGTCTTTCATACATTTTTTTAATCATACCCATTGGAACTTGTCCCGGTCTAAATCC
This sequence comes from Bacteroidales bacterium, assembly GCA_017559135.1. GTDB lineage: Bacteria > Bacteroidota > Bacteroidia > Bacteroidales > P3 > Onthomorpha. The sequence goes on from JAFYSZ010000021.1 coordinate 5,169, forward strand.
TGGAATATTTGCTTTCTTACGATATTTTTTTAATTCACTTTCTACCGCAGACATATAATCCGCAGCAGCAACTTCAACCTTTAAGACAGCTGTTAAATCACCTGTCATTTCCTTTGTTACATTCATACTTCTACCTTATCTATATTATATTATTTATTATTCAAATCAAAAATGAATTTGCAAAGTTAAGAATTTATATCAAAATGAGTAAATATTTAGACGTTAATCCACTGTTTTAATGCCAAAACAACCTTTTCATCAATGTATGAAAACTTAATTTTTATATTCTGTCTACGAGAAGCAAACAAGCCGTAACCATTATTTACATTAGTATAAATAGGCTTATCAACCAATTGCATAGATTCTTGACGAGAATTACTATAATATTCATACATATTCAAATCACAAGACGAAACATACAACTCAAACATTGACGCTCTATCTGTTTTAGAACAAGACTTACCACTTAATTCTTTTTCTAATCCATCAAGTAAAAAGTCTAATTCTATATTAAAACTCATTAAAACTCCTGGATTTGGATTTTTCAACAATTGAGTTGCAAAAGGAATATCAACAAAAGTTTCTTTACCATCATTTTTATAATAAAATCTAATAATTGGCTGATACATTTTTGCTATAATTCCTTGTTTATTTGATGCCGCAGACGAATTAATATTATACCATTGACAATTCAATATCTGTTTTCCTGCACGATTTTGAAATTGCATATAACTTCCAGGACTTACAATATCATAATCCCCAATCAATCGTGTAGAAGCCGTTGTTTCCTCCATAGTTTTCTTATTTCTAACCACGATTTTATAAGTTTGTTTCATAGCCTCTGTATGATTTAATCGCCCCTTAGTTACACAATAATAAATTGGTGAAACATCAGCAAAGAAACTACCAGCTTCTTTATGATAAGACTCTGTGTAATTAAACCAAAAAGTATCTCTAACAATAGAGTCTGCTTCCCAATAATAGTGAGAAATCATAAAAACATCAATATCTTCCGGTTTATAATAAATAGAATCCCTTACCTTAGAAAAATCCAAATAATTTCCACTGCCTAAAAAACCTTTTTGCACTCTCACAAAAGTTGTATCCTCATCTTGGTCAAGCAAACCATAAATAACCGTAACCGCTTTCCATTCTTCATTAGGATCAAACTCCACTTCACAAGAAGTAAACACAAAAGGCAGTAAAAAAAACACCAATAAACATCTAAAAAATCGTTCCATTCTTTAATTATTTTAAAAAAAATTTGAGTGCAAAGATAATCATAAATTCACAAATTAAAGATTTTCTTGTATTTTTGTAGTCTAATATTGTAAAATTTAACACAAAAATCAATATGAAACATTGCGATAATTTTGTTGTAAGCGAGAAAAAATTTCTCAATTCAACCTTTTTCAAACTAAAACTAAAAGCAAAAGAAAATCTTCCTCTAATTAAAGCAGGGCAATTTGTAGAAGTCCAAGTAAATTCTGACAGCAAGGTTTTATTACGCCGTCCAATCTCAATCAATGACGTAGATTCTCAAACAAATGAGATAAGCCTAATAATTCAAACCGTTGGACAAGGCACAAAAGAATTAGCAAAAATCAATGAAGGCGAAGAAATAAATCTCGTATATCCATTAGGAAACGGATTTAACATTGAAGGAGAAAATCCACTCTTAGTTGGCGGAGGAGTAGGCATAGCCCCACTTTTGTATTTAGCAAAAAACTTTCACGCAAAAGGCATAAAACCCAAGGTACTCTTAGGATTCCGTTCACAAGAACAAATGATAGACTTAAAAGAATATGAAAAATATGCCGATGTCTATATTTCCACACAAGATGGTAGCGTAGGAAGCAAAGGATTAGTTACTGAAAACGAAATTTTCACTCAATCATACGATACAATCTACACTTGCGGACCTACACCTATGATGAGAGCAATTTCAGATTATAGTTTAAAAAACAATATCAAATGTTACGCATCATTAGAAAATAAAATGGCGTGTGGAATCGGTGCTTGCTTATGCTGTGTTCAAAACACAACAGAAGGACACAAATGTACTTGCACAGAAGGCCCTGTATTTAACGTAAAAGATATAATTTGGTAAAAGCGAAAACTATGGAAAAATTAAAAATACAAATAGGTAATTTAGAATTTCAAAACCCTGTAATGACAGCATCAGGAACATTTGGTTTCGGATTAGAATATGAAGATTTTTTTGACGTACAAAAACTTGGAGCAATCATAGTTAAAGGAACAACAGGTGAGAAAAGAGAAGGAAATCCTGCACCTCGTATGTGCGAAACACCTATGGGAATGATTAACGCAGTAGGATTACAAAATAAAGGAGTAGATTACTTTTGCGAAAACACATATCACCAAATCAAACACTACAAAACCAACGTTATTGTAAATGTTTCAGGTTCCTCAATCGAAGAATACGTAAAAGTTGCTGAAAAAATCAACGAATTAGAACACATTCCAGCAATAGAATTAAACATTTCGTGTCCTAATGTCAAAAAAGGAGGAATGGGATTTGGCACTGACACAAAAATGGCGTTTGAAGTAGTAGATTCAGTTAGGAAAATATACAAAAAACACTTGATTGTAAAACTTTCTCCAAACGTTACATCTATTGCAGAGATAGCAAAAGCGGTAGAAAGTGCAGGAGCAGATAGCGTTTCTATGATAAACACCGTCTTAGGTATGGCAATAGATGCAGAAAAACGCAAACCATTACTCTCAACCATTACAGCCGGATTGTCAGGCCCTGCAATAAAACCAATAGGCTTACGATGCGTTTACCAAACCTCCAAAGCAATAAAAATTCCTATTATCGGCTTAGGCGGAATCACTAATGCAACAGACGCAATAGAATATATACTCGCAGGAGCAAGTGCAATACAAATAGGAACTCAAAACTTCGTAAACCCAAGCGTTGGATTAGAAGTAATAGAGGGCATGAAAGAATATCTCGATCGCCATAATATTTCCCACATTTGGGACATAAGAGGAATAATTTAAAGTTTTTTGTTATTTTATTTGCAAGTAGTTCGTTTTTTTTTATTTTTGCCGAAAATTTTCAAGTTTAATTAAAAAAACATTGCAATGAAAAAAGTATTTTTATTAGCATTCGGCTTAATTTTAAGCAGTGTTGCTTTCTCACAAGAAGCAGTTCCTACAAATAAGGTAGAAAAAGCAAAGTATATTGAAACAAGTGTAGATTTGGATAACCCAAATGACTACAAAGTTCTTAATGTACAAGACAGTAAAAGTGGCGAAAAATTTCATGTAGTTACCAAAAAAGTGAAATTTAATACGCCAAAAGAAGATATACCAGAAGGATCAATGACAAAAAAAGCATTTAGCACAAACGATCTTGTGAAAACGATTGAAAAAAATAAGGATAAATTTTTTGTAAAAGAAGTTTTTGAATCAAAAGGAACTTATTACATTTTGTTCTTCCCTGTAAAATAAAAGAAATACGTTAATTTAGTAAAATATTCCTTAACATAGAAACCGCATAAATAGGACAAATCAATACCTCTCTTTGTGCGGTTTCTTCTTTATCTTGATTCTCAAAACTGCCAAAGTTTTCTAATGAACAGCGAATTGCCTTTTCTAATTTCTTTTCTCTCATAAAAAGCCATAAACTCTTCATTCCACCTTGTGTTCCTGCTTTTACCTCAATTGGCAAGATTGATTGATTATAATTTATTACATAATCAATTTCAGCTTGTGAGTTTTTAGCTTGACGAACCCAATAAAACAATTCATTTCTTATATTTGGAGATTGATAACGCAACAATTCCAATCCCGCAACAAGTTCTGCCATACTTCCTTTGTTTACTAAATCAGTAACATTTGAAGTAAGAATTTGTTGAATTAATTCTTTACCATTTCCAATCGTCATATTTAGCAAACGTAACATTAAACCCGTATCCAAAAGCAAATATTTTCTAAAAGATTTATCTGCTTCACTTCCAAAAGGCAATCCATTAGCAGAGGTATGCGTTACAGGAATTATAATTCCCGCCAAAGTAAGCATTTCAAGTGCCTTTTTCACATCATTAGATTTGTATTCACCTCCTACTTTTGAGAAAACAAACTTATTAGTTGTTTGCACAGCAACACTTCTCATTGTTTGACGAAGAAGATTAGGCTCTATCTTTTTCCTATATTTAGGAAAATCATCTTCATAACTTATTACAATATCATCTTGTTCTTCTTGGCATTGAAGAAAATCGTGAGTTGAAACCCATTTTGAAACAACAGCAGGCATTCCTCCCACAAGAATATAAATACGAAATAGATTAACCAATTTATTATGCAGAGGTTCTGACAAAGGATTTGATATTGTAGCTTGATTTCTTTCTTGTAAAAGCAAATCTTCTCCATTCGCTTTTAGAAATTCATCAAATGTCATAGGATACATAAACATTGAGTGAATACGACCAACACCAAAAGTCGGCAACTCGTCCAAAGCAAATTCCAATAAAGAACCTGCGGCAATAATATGTAAATCGGGCATATCCTCTTTAAAAAATCGCAAAGCCATTATTGCTTCTGGGCATTCTTGAATTTCATCTAAAAAAAGCAATGTAACCTTGGGTTGTATAGATTTGCCACTAATTGCAGACATTTGAGGAATTATTCTCTTAACATCTAAATTCTCTTTGAATAATGCTTTATATTCTGGCTGTTTTTCAAAGTTTATTTCAACATAACTCTCAAACGATTCTCCCAAATGGCGAACGGCGGTAGATTTTCCTACTTGTCTGGCTCCACGCAATAGAATAGGCTTGTGATTTTCTCGTTTTGCCCACTCAAATAAATAGAAATCTATTTGTCTTTCGTAATACACAATGTAATTTATTATTATTCAGACTGCAAAGATAGTAATTTGAAATTTTCCAAACAAATAATTCATTAAAAATTGATAAAATCCAAACAAAAAATCAGTCATTTTTTGAAATTTTCCAAAGAAATAATTTTCTAAAACAAAGAAATAATTTTTTAAAACAAAGAAATATTTTGCCAAATGACTCAATTCTAAAATGGCATATTAAAAAAGCTAAAACAGAAGAAAGTATATGTCAAAAAAGCACATTAAATATACCATTTTGGTAAGCATATATATAATGTATATCTAACTTATATCTTTGGAATTATTATATTAAATGTTTCAGTTGAATATTTTTTATTTTTTTGCTTGTAAAAATACTATTTTTTTTAGACTGTCGTTTATAATTAAAGAAAGTAAAAAATGAAAAAAGTAATTTCAATATTGCTGTGCTTGTTTTTAACAGCAAATCTTGTCGGTCAAGAAAAAAATAGTGGGTTTTTTGTTGGATTAGATTACGGAAAAACAGATTTTCTCTCTAATTCTGGGTTATCTTTAAATGAAAATCAAAACCAAATGAAGAATTACAATGCCATAAACACAAAATTCTCTTTTGGATATAACACAAAACTAAATGCGTTTATTAAATTGAACCTTCTTTTAACAGGAGTAGATTTTCAACAAGACTTCAGTAATGCAATAAAATTAAAAGAGCAAGCATCAATACTTTATTCTGAAATAGCAGTTGGTTGGAATTTTAAAGTAAATAGGCTAACTATTCACCCAACTGCTGGTATTGGGTTAATGAGTGTTTGGAATAATGTAACACTTAGTAACAATGAATATGGTTTTAATTCAAATACAATTGGTTCAAGTTTAGGATTATCTCTTTCTTACGAAATAAACAAGAATCTTTCCTTTGTTTCAGAGTTTTCAAGCATTACTGCGAAACCAAAAGTTGCAGAATTTTCCGAATCAGATAATTTGTTAATTAAGGAATACTCAACAAGCGAGAGAGATTATATTAAAATGACAAATTTCAATCTTGGATTAAGAATTAATTTCTAAGATTTTTTAAAATATTTCAAAGAAAAAATTAAAAAAATCAATGATTTATTTTCTAAAATCATTGATTTTTTTATTTAATACAGGATGTATGTAATCTGGCATCAATTCTTCTAATGGTATTAGAACAAAATCCCTTTTTTCTATTAAGGGGTGAGGAATTATTAAGTCGCTTTCGTTTATTATTTCATTTTCATAAAATAGTATATCTATGTCTATCGGACGGTTTTCGTAGGTTAATGCGTGCGGATTGCGTCTTCGTCCGAGCAAGGCTTCTATTTCGTTGCAGATAACAAGACTTTCTCTTGGTGTTTTCTTTGTTTCAAAAATTGCGACTGAGTTTAGAAATTTATTTTCGCTTTCAAATCCCCATGCTTCTGTTTCAATAAATGAGGATTCTTTAAGTTTTGTTCCAAGTTTTTCTTCTAATAATTGATAGGCTTGCAGAATTATGTTTTTTCTATCGCCTAAATTGCTACCAAATCCAAGAATTATTTTCATATAACTCTATATAAAAAGAATAAAGCACCCAAAAAAGAGTGCTCTATTCAAGTATTAACCAATCAAAACCATTTTTACATTTTGTCTGCTACGGCTCTACCTGCTCTTAATGCTGATATATTTGCATCAACAACTGCATCGCCTTTTTTTCCGAAGATACTTCTTACTGCATCTTCTAATTTTTCGATGTCAATGCGTAAATACTTTGAAGCTGCTCCAAGAACAACCATATTTGTTCCTTTTGGATTGTTTACTTCCTTAGCAATTTTGTCTGCATCGAAAAGTATGTGATTTTTTATCTTCTTAACTTCGCCAAGAACTGCATCAAGATCTGGATAATTTGGTATATTAACAAACGGATTTTGGTTTGTAATAATCCAACCTGTTTCTTTGTTCAAGAAAGGTAAATAACGCAATGCTTCCATTGGTTCAACAGAAAGTATTATGTCGCATTCGCCTTCTGGAATCAAATCCGAAGCTATTGGTTGGTCGCTAAGACGTAAGTGAGATTGCACATCACCACCTCTTTGGCTCATTCCGTGAGTTTCAGCTTGCTTCATATACATTCCCATGCTTAAAGCAGCCTTTGAAATGATTGCAGCAGAACTCAATGCTCCCATTCCACCTACTCCACACAATATTATGTCTATTTTCATCTTTGTCTCCTTTCTTTAATTATTTAGCTTTTTTAGCCATTTTACGTTTTTTATTCGCCCAAACTATACATTCTCTTCTTGGAATGATTACTGACACCCCTTGATATTCCAATTCTTGTTGAATAACTTTGATATTTTCTTCTAATTTACTTGGAAGTGGATTTATTACTCTTATATGTTCAGGGTCAACTCCGATTCCTTGGCAGATACTTTCAATTCTACCTGTTGCAGATGATTTTTGAGAACCTGTCATACCTGTAATTCCATTATCAAGTATCATTACTGTAACAGGAACGTTATCTACAACGCAGTCAAGCAAGCCTGTCATTCCTGAGTGTGTGAATGTACTGTCTCCAATTACTGCAACAGTTGGTCTTAGGTCTGCTTCTGCGGCTCCTTTTGCCATTGTGATTGAAGCACCCATATCAACTGTTGTGTAAATTGCTTTTAATGGTGGCAATGCTCCTAATGTATAACATCCAATGTCTGCAAACACTTTGTATTCTCCGTATGATTTCATTGCTTCGTTTAAAGCAGTGTAAGAATCTATGTGAGGACATCCGTCACATAACTTTGGAGGTCTTGGAGCTAATAATTCTGGAATAGGGAATCCTTCTTTTACATTTAAGCCTAATGCTTTTCCTACTAAGTTAGGGCTTAATTCGCCTGTTCTTGGGATTGATCCGTCTAAACGTCCTCTAACTTGTTTTCCTTTATTCAAAAGTCCTTTTATTAATCTTTCGTATAAAGGTTGTCCTTCTTCTAATACCAATATTGAATCACATTCATCGTAAAGTCTGTTAAGTGATTGTTCTGGCATTGGATATTGACTGATTTTCAAAACAGGGTATGGACATTCTGAATCACGGAAATTTTCCATCAAGTAGTTGTATGCTATACCGCATGCTACGATTCCTACTGATTTATCTTTTCCGTCTATGTATTTATTGAAGCCATCATTTTCTGATGCTGCTATCAATCCTTCTTGTTTTGCTAATAATTCTCTGTATTGTACTCTTGCATTTGCAGGAAGTAAGATAAATTGATTCTTCTTTTCAGGAAGCGTGATTTTGTTTTGGCTCTTCACTGTTTCTTTTCTTACAACGCCTGCACGAGAGTGTGCCATACGTGTGGTGATTCTCATCATTACAGGAACGTGGAACTTTTCTGAAAGTTCAAATCCGTAATGTACCATATCGTATGCTTCTTGTTGATTGCTTGGTTCTAAGACTGGTATCAAAGCAAAGTCGCCATAGAATCTTGAATCTTGCTCATCTTGTGAAGAGTGCATACTTGGGTCGTCTGCTGCTATGTAAATCAAACCGCCATTAGCTCCTGTGATTGCAGAATTCATAAAAGGGTCTGCCGCAACATTGATCCCTACGTGCTTGCAACAGAACATTGCTCTTTTTCCTGCGTAACTCATTCCTAATGCAGCTTCCATTGCTGTTTTTTCATTAGCTGCCCAATTGCTTCTAATGCCTAATTCCTTTGCTTGCTTAGAGTCTTGAATATACTCTGTTATTTCTGTGGAAGGAGTGCCAGGGTAAGCAAATACACCTGATAATCCAGCGTCTATTGCTCCTTGTGCAATTGCCTCATCTCCCAACAAAAGTAATTTATTCATTGCTATATTTTTTTAAAATTTATCATTCTCTTTCTTAGAAAGGGCAAAACTAATATTTTTTTTAGACCTAAACAAATTTTTTCATAGAAATATATCTAAAAAGGTATTAATCTATTTTTGCTTTTACAAATAGTGTATCACATATCACTATTAACACAAGGCTTATAAAAGTACTTGATATTATTTTGAGAAGAAGCCTCCAAATTTCTGTAAAACTAAATGATTCTATGCAGAAGTAAATCAAAGTATGTGTTATTACCACAATAGAAGCAAATCCTAAAAAAGAAATAAAGCCCATTGATGCTATTGATGGACGGAATGTATTGTTGTCAAAGCTATTTACAAACCAAGAAAGCAAGAGAGGACGCAAGGTTGCTGTGAGTGTAGCTGTTGCGGTATGGAATCCTAATTGAGAAGAAAAGATATCCATTGTAAATCCCATAGAAAAACCTAAAATCATCACTAACCACTTTGGAAAATTGTTTGGTAATAAGATTATAAACCATATATATAATAATGGTTGCATATAACCGAATAAATGAATGTTGTTTAATAACAATATTTGCACAAGAGCAATTAATATAAATTCTAAAATTGTTGTAAAAATAGTCTTACTCATTTTCTTCTATGCTTTTTTCCAATATATCTTGTTCAACTTTAAAAAGATTTTTTACCACATAAACGTATTCCAATTTATTGTAGTCAGCAGAAAATTCAAATTCTATATTGAAAAATCCTGATGAGGGATCTTTTGCAAAGGTTTTTACATAACCTATTTCTATACCTTCTGGATAATTTCTCGAATACCCGCTTGTTACAAGCGTATCTCCTACTTTCAAAGGTATTGAAGATGGCATCTCTTTTATTTGTCCTACCCTATAATCGCCACCTTCCCAAATCATTGTACCTGTTGCTTGCGTGCGTTTATTCTTTACAGCAATCTTTGTGTCTTGATGAAGGACTGTCATCACAAGTGAGAAATTTGAAGTCGCATTTACAACTAATCCTAACAAGCCATTTGGTGTTATAACACACATATCTTTCATTACTCCGTTAGACATACCTTTGTTTAGCATAAAAAAGTTATTTCTTTTATTGATTGTTTTTGAAATAACGGTCGCTTCGATAAATGAAAAACGTTGTTTATAAATTGTATCCTCTACCTGCATTTCTTTTTCGGTGAATTTGACGTATGAGTTTTCTATTTGACTTCTCAACATCGCATTTTCTTTTGCCAAGGCTTCATTTACCGATGCTAAATAAAAATATTGTGTTATTTTATTGCTTTGTTGATAAACCGAACCTGATATATTGTTTGCCAAATTCACTATTGCCGAACCTTGATAATAGGAATTACGTGAAATTAGATAGATTGCCACACCTTCTAAAAACAAAAAAAGAAAAATAAAATAGTATCTTTTTAAGAATCTTATTAAATTATTCATTATTATTTTTGTGATTTCTTTTGCAAAAGTAAATATAAATTTTGTTATTGTAAAGAAAAATGATAATTTTGCAGAAGTAAACAAAATAAATTTATATAAAATGAAAAGCAAATTAGTAAAATTATTAGCTATTTTTATGGCTATTTTCACTTTTTCAAGTTGTGAAGAAGTTGATGAATTAACTGGTGATATTGATATAACAATAGGAAAAGAAACTTTCCACATCCCTGCTGCCACTTTCTACTCTAACGACAGCTTCACCATCATTACAGGTACAAACTTAAAACAATCTGTTGCAATAAAGGTAAAAGACGCTGCTGTTGGAAAGAAAACTCTTGGTTTAGGCAAAACAGCTTTGAGTGCAGTAGGAAATCTTGGAGATATTGCCTCAGTAGACAACACTCTTGTTTACGTTCCTTCTTCTGGAATCGAAAAAGATGGTATGACAGCTTTGTATGGAACAATTACAATCACTAAAAAAACTGCTGCCTCTATTGAAGGAACATTTGAAGGTGGTGGAATAAAAACTTCTATCATTGATGAAATGCAAGATGTTAGCATAACAGAATTAGACGAATTGATTACAGAATTTTCAGGCGAATTTTCTGCTATTGGATTAACTACAAAATAATAATAAAACATAAATAGAAATTAAAAGAGAGGAGTTATCATTGAGATAACTCCTCTCTTTATTTTATCAAGAAATAGACAGCCCAAAAAATTTTGCAATGCTTTTTATAATCATATTATACCATTATCTAAGAAACTATAATAAGCATCATCTACACCTATTATTATATGATCTAAAATTTGTATCGACATTATTTTTCCTGCTTCAACGATTGTGCGTGTTGCATTAATATCTGCATTGCTTGGTTTAGTATCTCCGCTCGGGTGATTATGAGCTAAAATAATTTTTACAGCATTATGCTCCAATGCTGTCTTGAAAATAATTTTTCTATCCACAAGAGTTTCATTTATTCCCCCACTACTAACCTGCACAACCCTTATCAATTTATTATTATTAGCAAGAAGCAAAACAAAAAAGTCCTCTCTATCTCTCTCTAACAAAAGATGAGCAACTGCATTGTAAGCATCATTTGAAGAATTTATAATAGGACGTTGCAAAGTTGAAGAGTGCTTTCTTCTATACCCAAGTTCCAAAGCAGCAACTATGCTAATTGCTTTCGCAGGCCCCACTCCTTTAAAACGATTACAAAAATCCTTGTACGAAAGCTTTGACAATTCGCTAAGATTGTTATCAACACTCAAAAGAATCTCCTTTGCAAGTTCCACAGCATTCTTTTCCTTATTTCCACCACCAAGAATAATCGCAAGAAGCTCTGCATTAGTTAAAGATTGTCTTCCCAAACTCATTAATTTCTCACGAGGGCGGTCGGCTTCGTCCCAATCCTTTATTGTTGTCCTTATTTTTTGATAATCTTCCATTGAATAAATCTTAATTTTTTTAGCAAAAATAGGATTTTTTTACATAAATTCTTGTGTTATAAAGAAAAAGTAGTAATTTTGCAAACTCCAATTTAGGGAATCAGCGACCCGTTATTATCCTATGGTGAACTAAATTGGAAGATGTAAGTTGTTGAATTATAAAAGTCTAACTCGCCCGTTTGACTCTTAAAAATTCAACACGTGAGTTTAGTTTTAATTTTGTAAAAAAGAAGAATAAAAAGCAGAAATGGGAACATTAAGCTATAAAACAGTTTCAGTAAACAAAGAAAACGCCAAAAAAGAATGGATTGTTATCGATGCTGAAAACGAAGTAGTAGGACGTTTAGCAACAAAAGTTGCAAACATATTAAGAGGTAAACACAAACCTTGCTTCACACCTAATGCAGATTGTGGAGACTATGTAATAGTTATCAATGCTGATAAAGTAAGATTCACAGGAAAGAAATTGACAGATAAAGTCTATGTAAGACACACAGGTTATCCAGGAGGACAACGTTTTGCTACTCCAAAAGAATTATTATCTAAATTCCCTATCAGAGTAGTTGAACACGCTGTTAAAGGAATGTTACCAAAAAACAAATTAGGAAGTCAATTATATAGAAATCTTCACGTTGTTGCAGGAGCAGAACACAAATTTGAAGCTCAACAACCAAGATTAGTAAACCTTAACGAAATCAGATAAGAGACATGGAAGGAGTAATAAACACTATAGGTAGAAGAAAATGTGCTGTTGCAAGAATTTATATGAAACAAGGCAACGGTACAATTATGGTAAACGGAAGAGACTATAAAGAATACTTCCCAACAGCACCATTACAATACATTTGCCGTCAAGCTTTTGAAACAATCGGAGCAGAAGGTCAATGGGATGTAAAAGCAAATCTTGATGGAGGTGGAATTTCTGGACAAGCAGAAGCATTACGTATGGCAATTGCAAGAGCATTATGCGAAGCTAACATAGAAGACAGAAGTGCTTTAAAAGCAAAAGGCTTGTTAAAGAGAGACCCTCGTATGGTTGAAAGAAAGAAACCAGGTCAAAAGAAAGCAAGAAAACGTTTCCAATTCAGCAAACGTTAATATATGGATATTGTTTAGTATCCAAATTGGTAAGATTTGTAAAAAACAACTACTTATCAATTGATAGTAAATTAGGAATGTAAACAAAAAAAAGAAAAAAGAATGATAGATTTTAATCAAATGCTTGATGCAGGTGTACACTTTGGTCACCTAAGAAGAAAATGGAATCCAAAAATGGCTCCATACATCTATATGGAACGCAATGGCATTCACATTATAGATTTACACAAAACAGCAGCAAAAGTAGAAGAAGCCTCAGCAGCTTTAAAACAAATTGCAAAATCAGGAAAGAAAATTTTGTTCGTTGCAACTAAAAAACAAGCAAAAGACATTGTTGCTGAAAGAGTAAAAAGAACAAATATGCCATTCGTAACAGAACGTTGGCCAGGTGGAATGCTTACTAACTTTGTTACAATCAGAAAAGCAATCAAAAAAATGAACTCTTTGGAAAAATTATTAGCAGACAAAGACACTACTGCTATTTCAAAAAGAGAAAGATTGCAAATAACAAGAGAAAAAGCTAAGTTAGAAAAGAACTTAGGTTCAATAGCAGACCTTACACGTTTACCATCTGCATTATTCGTTGTTGATATAAACAAAGAACATATAGCAGTTGCAGAAGCAAAACGTTTGAACATACCTACTTTTGCAATGGTTGATACAAACTGCGACCCTAATGCAGTTGATTTCCCAATCCCTGCAAACGATGACGCATCAAAATCAATTTCATTGATATTAGATTACGTTTGTAATGCAATAGAAGAAGGATGTCAAGAAAGAAAAATGGATAAAGATTCTCGCCAAGCAGAAGAAGCAGAAGCAGAAGAAAGATTAGCAACAGAACTTTTAGACGATGAAGTTGCACCAGAAGAAGCACAAAACAAAGTTAAAAAAGTAAAAGCTGTTGCAGAAGACGGAGAAAGACGTCCAAGAAGACAAGTAAAAAAGAAATAAGAATCCTAAAAACGTAAAATAAAATGGCAAATATAACAGCTGCAGCCGTTAATGAACTAAGAAAACGTACAGGAGTCGGAATGATGGACTGTAAAAAAGCCTTAGTTGAATGCGATGGCGATATGGATAAAGCAATTGACTATCTTCGTGAAAAAGGACAAAAACTTGCTGCAAAGCGTGCCGATAGAGACGCAAGCGAAGGAGCAGTTTTAGCAACAGTAAACGCAGATAAAACATTTGCAGCAGTAATAATGATGAACTGCGAAACAGACTTCGTAGCTAAAAACGAAGATTTCGTAGCATTTACACAAGAAGTACTTCAAGCAGCGGTTGCTGCAAAAGCAAAATCATTGGAAGAAGTAATGGCTTTAACAATAAACGGTTTAAGCGTTGAAACAATGATTATAGAGCAAGTAGCAAAAATAGGAGAAAAGATAACATTATCTCACTACTACCCTATTGAAGCAGTTGCAACCTACGCATACGTTCACCCAGGCAATAGAATGGCATCAGTAGTTGGACTTTCAAAAGCAGGATATGATGAAGAAGGAAAAGAAATGTCAATGCAAGTAATCGCAGGACGTCCTGTAGCATTGAACAAAGACTCAGTACCTGCTGAAATCATTGAAAGAGAAATGGAAGTCTATCGTGGACAAGTAAGAGAAGAAGGAAAACCAGAAGACATGGTTGAAAAAATAGCACAAGGAAAGCTAAACAAATTCTTCAAAGAAAGTACACTATTAAGCCAAGAATACACTCGCGAAGCAAAAGTAAGCGTAGAAGAACACTTGAAAAAGATAGACAAAGATTTGACTGTTACTGCTTTCCAAAGAGCAGAATTAGGAGAATAATAAACCAACAAAATAAAAAAGGAAGCCTTAATTGTGCTTCCTTTTTTTTATTTTTGCAGAATGGAAAAAGTAAGAGCAAAAAAACATCTTGGGCAACACTTTCTCAAAGACGAAACAATAGCAGAAAAAATTGCCTATTCCCTATTAGAAGAAGCAGAAGTATTGGAAATAGGACCAGGAATGGGCGTATTAACCAAATACCTAATAGAAAATCCCAAAGTAAAACACCTAAAAGTAGTAGAAATCGACACCGAAAGCGTAGAATACCTACACAAAAACTACGCACAATTACAAGAAAACATAATATCGGCAGACTTTCTGAAAATGGATTTAAACACCATTTATGAAAATCAATTTGCTATAATGGGCAATTTCCCATACAATATTTCAAATCAAATCCTTTTTAAACTATTTGAAAACAAAGACAAAGCCACACAACTCGTAGGAATGTTTCAAAAAGAAGTAGCAGAAAGAGTATGTGCAAACTCAGGCAACAAAACCTACGGCATACTCTCCGTTTTACTCTCAGCCTACTACGAAATAGAATACCTATTCACCGTACACGAACACGTATTCAATCCACCACCAAAAGTAAAATCAGCAGTAATACGTCTAAAACGCAACAACGTAAAGCAACTTGACTGCAACGAACAACTATTCATAAAAGTAGTAAAAACAGCCTTCAATCAAAGAAGGAAAATGATACGTCAAAGCCTCAAACCCCTTGGAATGAACCTTGAAGATATAGACTCGGAACTACTAACCAAAAGAGCAGAACAATTAACCGTAGAACAATTCATAAACATAACCAATAAATTAAAATGATTAGCATAGGATTCTTAATAGAAGTAATACTTTTAGGCATAGCCCTTTCAATGGACTCATTCACAGTATCAATCACCTGTGGATTACAAAAATGTATGTGCAAAAAAAGGTGCTTACTCCTCGCCTTTTGCTTTGGAATATTCCACGTAATAATGCCTGCCTTAGGCTGTTTACTTGGAGAAGGATTTCATTACTTTATGAGCAGTTTTGATCATTGGATTGCCTTTGTCCTTTTAGCAATAATAGGAATTAAAATGATAATGGAAGGTCGTCAATTCAAGTTAAAAGAAAAAATCTTCGACATCAGCAGCACCAAAGTAATAATAATGCTTGCCCTTGCAACCTCAATGGACGCCTTTGTCGTAGGAATAGGATTCCCTTTAAAATACACCTTTCCTCAAATCCTTATAGCCCTTGCCATAATCTTCACAACCCTATTCACAATCTCACTAATAGGAATTAAAATGGGCGAAAAAGTCCACTTCATCAAACCAAGAATCGCCCTATTCATAGGAGGAATAATCCTAATCGGCATAGGAGCAAAAACACTCTTAGAACACACCGTTTTTTAAACACTGAAACCATAAAATAAAAAACTTTCACCACCACTTAACGCCAAATGCGTGCGATATTTTCGGCGAAGAGAATCTTAGTCCGAAATTTTCAAAATATAAGCCCTTAACTAAAAACCACTAAATCAAAGACTTAACTCTTTAAGACTTGACTTGCTCAATTTTTTCTATGATTTAGTGCGATTTTTTCTTAGTTTTTCTTCATTTTTTATCGTGTTTTAGCAAATTTTCATCGGATCTTAGAAAATTTTCATCGGATCAAAATTTTTTTTCATCGGACCAAAATTTTTTTTGATCCGATCTTAATAAATTTTGATCCGATTTGAGTGAATTTTCCCCCGATTTTTGCTCAATTTTCGCAAGATTTTTCAAAACCCTCTCGTAGAAAATTTTCGCAAGAATAAATTTGATTTCCCCAACCTCAGAAAGTAGCATTTCTTTTGTTTGTTAAAATAAATTTTGCACGTAAATGAATTTATTCGTACCTTTGCAGGCTGAATTTAACGACATAAAAAAGCGTTTTTGCTTATTATTATACGTCTGAAATCTCGACAATTTCAAACAATATGCTAATAAGAATAAGTAGAAAACGCTCACGAGTATATCGTGGGCTTTTCTTATTTAGCATATTAGGTAGTCGAGAACCTCAGACGTTAGTAAGATAAGGCTCACGTCTTTTTTATTGTCTTTTTGTTGAGGAAAAAAATAGTTAAAAAGATAAAAACAAAAAGAAATGAAAAGATTATTATTCTTTTTCTGCACTCTATTATGTGCAAACGTGCTTTTAGCACAAACAAGGTTTATAGTAGGGGAACTACAATACGAAGTTACGGGAACAAACGAAGTAGAAGTACACGATTGTATGCCTTCCGCAACCTCAATCGTCATTCCCGACATAGTAACATATCAACAAACAAATTATTCTGTTAATAAAATAGGATATGAGGCGTTCAAAGATTGCAGGAATTTAACTTCTATTACTATTCCTAATAGTGTTACTTCTATTGGAGGTTGGGCGTTCGCTGTTTGCATTAGTTTAGATTCTGTTAATATTCCTAATGGTGTTACTTCTATTGGAGATGAAGCGTTCTTCGATTGCATTAGTTTAGATTCTGTTAATATTCCTAATAGTGTTACTCATATTGGAGGTAGGGCGTTCTATGATTGCATTAGTTTAACTTCTATTACTATTCCTAATAGCGTTACTTATATTGGTTATTCTGCGTTTGAGTATTGCAGTAGTTTAACTTCTGTTACTATTCCTAATAGTGTTACTGAGATTGGACATTCTGCGTTCTATGGTTGTAGTAGTTTAACTTCTGTTACTTTACCTCAAAATGCTACTATTGAAAATAATGCTTTTTATGATGCAGGAACAAGAATTACTATTGATAGTGTTACCTATTCAACAGCAACTGCGTCTCTTATGATAGGGTTTAATAATTTCTATCATATAGGTTTTACTTCTTTTTATCTTGGAGATAATGTTTATAGAAACCCTGTAACAAATATGACAGTTTATGATTGCGACACAAACAAAAGCGGAGATTTAATTATTCCTTCTGCAATTGAAATTAATGATATTGAATATCCCGTTACTTATATTGGAGGTGCTGCGTTTGAGTATTGCCGTAGTTTAACTTCTGTTACTATTCCAAATAGCGTTACTTCTATTGGAAGTTATGGACACTATGCGTTTGATGGTTGCAGTAGTTTAACTTCTGTTATTTGTCTTGCAGAAACTGCTCCTACGCTTGTAAGTTCTGTTTTCTATAATACTCCTTCAACAAAAACTCTTACTTATCCTTGCGGAGCAACAGGTTATTCAACAAATTGGGGAAATACTACTTGGGCGAGTGTTAATGAAGATTGTACTCCAAGACTTGAATTTACACAAGGAGATTATACTTTCGCATCAACAAATCCAGAAATATTTGAAGTGGCAGTAAAAACATATAACAATACTACTGCAACATCTACTGAAATTCCCGCAACAGTAACACATGAGGGAATAACTTATAGTGTAACTTCTATTAGAGAAAATGCGTTCGCTAATAGAAGTAGTTTAATTTCTATTACTTGTCTTGCAGAAACTGCTCCTACGCTTGGTTCTAATGTTTTCATTGGTACTTCTTCTACTAAGACTCTTACTGTTCCTTTTGGTGCAAGTGGTTATACTTCTAATTGGGGAAATACTACTTGGAAAAAGATTTATTATAAAATAAACTCAGGAGAAACAAAGACGCTTGCAAATGATTTTGTAATAAACAATAAAACAGGCTTAATCAATGAAGGTGTTTTGAGAATAACTCAAAGCGGACAGCTAATAAATTCAACAAGTACAAATGTTAGTGGTATATTTGAAATAGAAACGCCGATTTTACCAAATGATAAGTGGTCTTTTATTGGAGCTCCGTTAAATAACTATAAGTTAGATGCTATAAAACCTGGTACACGTGGTATTGCTGTTTCGCTTTTTGATTACAATACTGGAAATTGGAGCGATGATTTTGCAACAATTGACGATGAAGTTGGAGCGGGTGAAGGTTTCTTTGCTTGGAGTTTTGCACAAGAGCCTACAATTTTCACAACCGATGGAGAAATGCAAGACTATGCTTTAAATAACGGTGCAATAAATGTAACAAAGAGTCTAAGAACACATATAGAGGGTGGAAATTGGTTAGCATTATCAAATCCTTATACTTTTAAACTTGATGCGTATAAATTTCTAAGTGAGCAAAGCGACATAAAAGGTGGTGTTGTTTATCGTTTCAACGGCGAGACTTGGGACGCTGTTGATGAGGGCACAATCAATATGACAGAAGGTTTCTTTGTGAACTATGAAACAGAAGGCGAACACAGCGTTTCTTTCTCTAAGTATCACAGATACGATGGTGCAAAGGCAAAAGCAGAGAAAGAGTATATAACTCTAAATGTTAAAGAAGGTGAAAGAGTAAATAAACTACGTTTTGCTAAAAATCCAAAAGCAAAACAAGGTGATGATCATTTTGACGCAAACAAACTATTCTCTCCTATGGAAATTACAGAGCCTTATTTTGTAACAGAAGGCGTTGCATTAGTAAAAGAAGAAGTAAAAGAATTTCCATACACAGCAAATCTTAATATAAGAAACTACGAAACCAAAGAAATAACCATATCAATAGACAATATTCCAGAAGGAGTAAATGTATATTTGATTGACAACGGTTATGATATTAAGATGAACGGAGGAGTAGAATACAATACAAGA
>JAFYSZ010000022.1 GCA_017559135.1 Bacteroidales bacterium
AATAATAATATATAATAAAAGTTATAATAAAGCGAATTTTGATAAATTTTCGGCAAGTGATTGTTACTTGCCGAAATTCATCAAAATCTATCTGCAACAAAATATCTGTCAATTCTGCTCCAAATAAAAACGGCGGCGATTTTTTTTAAAAAAAACACATTCCGAAAAAAATCAGAATGTGTAACATAACAAATAATACAAAAATTAAAATAAAAATTATCTTATTTTTTTCTCTTAGAATTTCTATAAACCGCTCCACCAACAGTAGCACCGCCTAATCCTAAAAGCAACAAAGTCGCAGGAGCAAGAGGAGGATTCACCGATTCACGAGATTGTGTAGAAGGCCTTCTACTTCTAATTAATAAACCATCTAAAAAAGCCTGATCATTAGTCGTATTTCCACTTCCTCTCCAATCATTACTTATTGATGGTGGAAGTTGTGCTTGTAGAGAGTTTATAAAAAACAACGAACAAATTACTAAAACTATTTTTTTCATATCTGTATTTTTTATTTCAGCCTGCAAAAGTACTACTTTTTTTCTTTTTAGAAAGTTTTTTCATCGTTTTTTTTATTTACCAAGCGTTGGTAAATCTTTACGAACCGATGGTAAAACTTTACCTTCGGTTGGTAATTTTCTTAAACAAAGAAAAAACTTCTTTTGCAGTTATAAAAAAATGTTTTACCTTTGCAGGTTGGTAAAAAATTAAAAACACAAATAATATGAAGAAGTATTTATTGACAGTTTTATCTGTCATCTTTTCAATCACCCTAATGGGGCAATCATTTACAAAAGACAATTTAACCTACACAATTATTTCAGGAACTAACAATGTAAAAGTAAAGAAAAAACAAAATGAACAATACAACAACATTCATGTAGTTATCCCTGAAACAGTTCAGTATAACGACATAACTTATACTGTTACAGAAATTGAAAATCAAGCGTTTCAACATTCAAGCGACATGTTAGGAGTTACTATTCCTAATACAGTTACAACAATTGGAGAATATGCCTTTGAGAATGCAGGAAACAACAAGGCTGAATTTGTTGTAAATATTGGAAGTGGTGTTGTAACAATAAAAACTAATGCTTTTCATAATTGTCAAAAGCTAAAATACATAAGAATTCCAAGCTCTTGTAGTTCAATCGAAGCAAAAGCTTTTGAAGATTGTCAAAGTTTAGTTGAAATGCATATTCCTAATCCAAATTGTAAGCTTGGAGCATACGCTTTTGCAAAATGTAGAAATTTACAAGCCGTAACGCTTCCTAATAACATAACTTCAATTCCAGAAGGGCTATTAATGAATTGCGATAATCATCTTATAGAAATAATAATTCCAGAAAACGTTACATCAATAGGCTCACAAGCCTTTGCACAAGTACACGATGCTCAAATAATTTTCTTAGGTTGTGGAGATGCAGAAGGAAAAATCACAATAGCAGATAATGCTTTCATGAACAATCAACGAGATGATGTAGAATTTTTCTGTACAGAAATTTATGACAACGACACCAGAAGTGTTCAATTTGTAAATGCACAAGGCGGCGCAATAATACATCTTCCTTCTGATTTTAATAATACAACACTTTTCGGAACTCAATTAGACGAACTTCAAGTTCCTTGTGGAATGGAAAATGTTTATGCACAAGGTCTTTTTGGAAATACTAATTCAACAAGTTTAGCTAAAATCAACAAAGGAGAATTATGTATTGCAATAACACGCCAAAATGGAGATTTTTGCGATCCTGCAACTTGGAGAGGATATGAGAGTTGGGATCAAAAAACCACTTATGAATCGCAACAAGATAAAGAAGCTTGGTTAAAAGGGGATGACCCAGATGACCCAAATGATGATCGTTGGCCTAATTTCGTTCCAAGAAAACCTATGCAACCTTTTATAATTAGCTATAAAGAAACACAGTTCGGGACTTCTCCTCATGAAGTAACTTTAAGACATCGTAGAGATATTTATCCTTTTAATTCTGTAAATAATGGAATAATGATAATAGATGCAACAGGTGGAGAGCATAATAATGGACAATTAATAGAGAGAGACTCTGTTCTTTTTAATGAAAATATAACATTAAATGTTACTTATGACATAAAAAATCATAACGACACGATTTATCTTATAAAAGATTATCCTATTAAAGACTCTACTAACATTACTTCTTTATTAAACAGCCCAAATTTAGACGATACAATTGGCAATTACAAAACAGAACATATTTATAATAATAATGACAGTATTTATATTAGAGATAGAAAAACACGTTATTTACTTTCATTAAAAAAATCAAATGAAGTTTATGTTTTTAGTAGAGTAGCAGATAAGGATTATTACAGAATTGATAATAACACTATACATTATTACGGTCCAAATGGACCTTATAGCAAAAATATAAATAATCCATTACCAACTTCCCCTTCTGGAACTGATGCAAATGGTTTCTATCAAGAAAACGGTAGCAACTTAATAAAACATAAAATCACTTACAACAACCAAAACGACACTACAACTGTAACTATTGATAAAAGTACTGGTAATGTTACTTTACGTGGTACTGATTATACATACGGACATATAAGAATGCATCAAAATCTTGCAGGAGTAATAGAAGTTAAAGTGCCTGCGGTAGAAAATAAATGGAATTTTGTTGGTGCTCCTTTCAATGTTTATGATTTATATGCTGTACAAAGACATCCTGGTGATAACTATGATGCTTCTGCTGTAAGATTTGATTACAACACAAACGATTGGGAAACTGTTTTGTCTTATGGAGAAGACACAATAAGACCAGGAGAAGGATTCCTTGCTTGGCCTTTCTATTCAGGAGGAATAACTTTCTCTACAAAAAGAGATCTTGGTGATGGAGTGGTAGGAGGATTACAAAGAGTTTATACAGACTTTGTTTTGAACAACGATACTGTTTATGTTACAAAAACAATTGCAGACAATGAAAATAAATGGATGGCATTAGCAAATCCATATCCTGCAAAGCTTTGCGTAAACGCTTTTGTTTCGGATAATACTGATATTATAACTAATATTCAAGGACAAGGAGTTTATATCTTAAAGGCAGCAAGTAGTGAATGGGAGTTTTGGCCTAAAACTAATTCAGCAAATGGTTATGATCTTGGTGTTGGTCAAGGATTCTTTGTGAATGTAGCAAATAGCGGAGAAAACAAAATAATGTTTACTAAGACTCAAATACACGAGTATGATGAGCCACAATGTGAACACGGAGTTAATCACAGTGCTAAGTCTTCTTCTCAAAGAGAATTCATAAAACTTTCTATGATTGCAGACAATGTTGCTTCTGAGCTTTTGTTTGCTCACAATGAAGACGCACAACAATACTACGACATTTACGATGCTAACAAATTGTTCGCTATGGAAAGAATGACTGAGCCTTATTTCGTAACTGATGGCATTAAGCTTGTGAAAGAAGAAGTGAAAGAATTGCCTTATTATGCTACAATGAATGTTAGAAGTTATGAAGAAAAAGAAGTAAAATTCAGAGCTGATTACATTCCTGAGGGTTATGCAGTAAGCATTATTGACGGTGAAGAAACTATTGATTTAACTCCTGGTGTGGAATACACAACTGAGGTTTCGGTTGGTGAGAATGCTAATCGCTTTAAAGTATTGGTGAAAAAGTCTGTTGGATTAAGCGATGTTGAAGAGCTTGCAATTGATATTACAAATAGCAACAGAATTGTAAATATTTCTACAAACGAAACTAATCTTGAAATTGAGGTTTACAATGCCTTAGGTCAAAAAGTATTTGCAACAAGAGATTTAAACTTCTTTTTAAGCGATGTTTCTGCTGGTGCTTATGTTGTTAAAGCATTCAACAACAAAGGAAGCAAAACTCAAAAGATAATTATCAAATAATAGATATAAAAGTAGTTTTGTAACTTTTTGGATTAAACCCAAGGGATTATTTCTCTTGGGTTTATTTATTTTTTGTATTTTTGCAAAAATATATTTTTTTATGAGAAGATTTTTTGTTTTTATTTTCACAATAGTGCTTTCTTCGGGTTTGTTTGCTCAAAAGCATATCACTAAGTTTCTTAATATCCCTATTGATGGTTCGGGCAAGGATATGATTCAGAAGTTAAAGGATAAGGGGTTTTCTTATAGTCAAAAGGACGATGTTTTGGTTGGTGTGTTTAATGGGGAAATGGTTGCAATTGATGTTCACTCTCAGCAAGACAAGGTTTGGAGACTTATTATTGAGGATTTATCTACGCGTGATGAGGAGCAGATTGTTGAAAGGTTTAATTCGCTTGTGCGTCAATTTGAAAATAGTAATAATTATATGCCTTTTATTCAAGGACAGGCTATTAAAAAGGGTGAGAATTTGGCTTATGATATGAGTAAGTATGGGGTTATCTTCCGTGCTGGTTTTTATCAAAAGGGCGATTCTTGGTTGATGAAAGATGAAAGGTTTGTTTGGTTTATGATTGTTAAGATTTATTCTCGTTATAAGATTGTTATGTATTACGAAAATGGTTATAACGAGGGTACTGACGAGGTTATTTAGTTATTGTTTTTCTTCTATTTTTTCGGCGTAATAAAGTCCAAGATTTTTTATATTTGCTTCTCCTCGTGAAGAAAGTATTGTGATTCTTATTTTTTCTGCTTTACTGTCTTCAAATCTCATAAGGCGTTTGTAGCCTATTGTTGTGCCTTGACTTAGAGTTTGCCATTTTCCGTTAAAGAATCCTTCCACAAGAAATTCTTCTACTCGTTGTCCTTTTGTTATGTCTTCTTGTAAAAGAATTGTATTAACTGTTGCGTCTTTTTTTACAAGAAATTCTTTGCTCTCTCCTGCTTGTGCTTTCCAAGTCTTATGGTTTTTGCTT
Source organism: Bacteroidales bacterium (assembly GCA_017559135.1). Classification (GTDB taxonomy): domain Bacteria; phylum Bacteroidota; class Bacteroidia; order Bacteroidales; family P3; genus Onthomorpha. The sequence continues at coordinate 4,876 of JAFYSZ010000022.1, forward strand.
AGATAGTTCGTAGAAAAAGTTTTTGAAAGATAGTTTGAAAGTTCTTTTATGCGTTTTACGTCATTTTCATGTAGCAATCCTCTTGTGTCGGGTGGGATATTTAACAGCAAGACCGAGTTGCGTCCTACGGATTGATAGTAAATATCTACTAAGTTGGAGAGTGAGCGTACTTTTTCATCTTCCTCAGAGTGATAAAACCAACCTGGACGTATTGAAACATCAACTTCCGATGGATACCAATAGGCTTCTTTTGCTTTTTCTATTAAAGCTCTACTTCCAAGGTCTTTTGACATTTCGTTTAAGCCGAGTTGTGCGTTGTTTTCTTTTTTATCGGGATATGAACCCGGTGCAATAAGTGTTGCGCTCCATTCTGTTTCTCTACCAAGTCCGCTTTCGTTGCCAACCCATCGCACATCGTCTCCCATTATTGCAGTTACGGCTTGTGGTTGCAAGTCTCTAATTGTTTTTAATATTGCTTTCCAGTCATATTCTTGTTTTCTACCGTTCTCTCCTTCGCCACAAGCTCCGTCAAACCATACTTCGTGAATTTCTCCATAGTTTGTTAGAAGCTCAGTCAATTGTTGAATATAGAGTTTGTTGTATGCAGGAGAATCGCCATAGGTTTTTGCGTTTCTATCCCATGGAGAAAGATAGATTCCAAATTTAATTCCATATTTTTCACAAGCATCTCTCAATTCTCTTACCACATCGCCTTTGCCATTCTTCCATGGAGAATTTTTTACTGAGTATTCTGTGCTTTGTGTTTGCCAAAGACAAAAGCCATCGTGATGTTTTGCAGTGAGAATTGCCATTTTAAAGCCTGCATCTTTTAAGGCTTTTACCCATTGTTCGCAGTTGAGTTGTGTAGGATTGAAAAGTTTTGGATCATCTTTACCATCTCCCCATTCATTGCCCGTAAAGGTGTTGATTCCAAAGTGAAGAAAGGCTGTAAGTTCCATTTTTTGCCAATCTAACTGCCATTTGTTTGGCACAAGATGCGAAATCATTTCTATTTTCTTTTCTTGACTTGCTTGACTTGGGAAAACAAGGTGTTTTTCGTATGTTGTTTCTTTTACTCTTGCACAAGAAGTAAAAAGACTTATTGAAATAAATAATAGGATATACTTTTTCATTTTCTTAATCTATAAATCGTTGTTTTTCAAAAGGAAATTCTTCTATCAATTCGCCTGAATAGTAAAAATCAAAACCTATTGCTCCAAAGGTATATATGTAATCGCCTACATTTATGCTTGAACCTCCACATTGAGGATTGGGTCCCGGGTGGCTTTCCGAAAATCCTATGTTAAATAAGGTGAAAAGTATTTCGGGACGTGAGGTTATGTCGTAGCCTGCTCTTTGCCATTGTTTTTTAGTTTGATGCAATATGCAAGCAGTGTATAGATATGAATAATAATGACTTTGATAATTAACTAAACGGTTCATTCTTTCTTCTTGATGATTTTCGGTTTCAAAGTCTAATATGTTTTCATATTTCTTGCCCATATAGAAGGCCGATGTATCATCTTTTAAATGTTTTTCAACTTGCATTGCTGTGAAGTCTTTTATTCCATTAACGCCAAAGGAGAATTGCGATTGCACTGAAAGAACTTTAACAGGTCCAAGATATTTTTTATACATTTCTCTTTTAGAATTAAAAAGGCGTATTTGTTCGCCTACCAAACAACTCACTATCATTCGCGATTCTACTCCCGCAACCTTAGCTGCACTGTCTATTTCGGCTTTATCCTTTACAATTGCTTCTTTTAAGGCATACCACTCAGGAAGATTCATCCATTGTATTACGTTTTCACCTGTGCTATCTTTTTTTAAGTTTGCTAATGCTGCATCTTGACTTTTCAAATAAGCCGAGTAGGTTTCATTATCTTGTAAATACATCTCACAAGCGGCTATCATTTGTTGCAAATTACCTTTTGCGTGTGAGTTTTTAATTGCTTTAAGAATTAAATCTGCATTTTTGGGATATAATTTACTGATTGCTGTTAGTTTTGCTAAGTCTTCGGTTGTAAGAATTGCTTTTTCTTTGTTTACTATCCCTTTTTTCAACTCTGCAACCTCTACTAAATAACGATTATTGTTGTCTATTGCTCCTCTATTCTTTGTCCAACCTAATTGATAAACTGCCCAAGCTCCAATTATTGCAAGGCCTGCTACTGCAAAGCTATATAATAGTACATTATAGATAATTTTAAAAAATCTCTTTGTTTTTTTCATACAATTTTTACCTTTAAAAAACAGCGTGCAAAGATAGAGAAAAAATTATAATTCAAATAAAAAAAGGAGAGTATTTTACTACTCTCCTTTTAGTTTTTTTTTAATCAATTGTTGTTTGATTATTTTGCTGGTTTCATTGATTCTGGTTTCATTGAAACTCTTACATATCCATCGTGTTTCAAATATTTAGCTGCTACTGCTTTAATGTCTTCGATTGTTAAAGCGTTTACTGCTGCTGTATATTCTTCCAATGTTTGCATTTCATATCCGTAGAATCTTGAACCTATGATTTGACCTAACCAATATCCGTTTCTTTCTAAACGTCCTTTTCTTTCAAGAATCAATTGTTCTTTTACTTTGTTTAAGTCTGTTTCTGTTGGTCCTTCTGCAATCAATTTATCAAATACTTCAAATGTTGCATTTGTAAGTTTATCAACTGTTGTAGGGTCGCAAGTGTAGTAGCACATTGCTGTTGATTTTGCTTGTGGGTATTTTTCGTATGAAAGTGAGAATGAAGGAGAGTATGTTCCACCTAATTCTTCACGAATTGTTTCAGTAAGTTTGATAGAACAAATGTTGTCTAATGCATTTGTTGCAAGACGATCGCTCCAATCAAAATTGTTTTCAAATGTAATTGTCATCAAACCTTTGTTTGCTTCTCCTACATATACTGTTTCATCAACGATTCCTTTTGCAAATGCTGTTGAACGGTCTTGCCATTTTTCTGCTTTCTTTCCTTTTAATGAAGGAAGTCCACCAATGTATTTTTCAATCAAAGGAAGCATTGTTTTTTCGTCAATGTTTCCAACGAAAGTGAATGTGAAGTCAGAAGCATCTGAGAATCTTTCTTTGAAGATTTTTAACATTTTGTCAGCATTCAATTGTTTCAATTGAGCTTCTGTTGGTATCAAGATTGTACGTTTGTCATTAGGATACATTGATTTTATCCATTTTTCTTGGAATGCAAATTCTGGCATATTTTTAACCATATTGATTTGTGTTTTCAATTTGTCTATTTCGCTTGCCAAAACTTCTTTATCCATTCTTGGTGCAGTGAAGAATAAGTAGATGTATTGTAATTGTGTTTCAAAATCTTTTGGTGAACAGCTTCCGTTAAGTTCATCTTGTAATTCACCTATTGAAGGAGTTATTCCGAAAGATTTACCTTTCATAAACTTCATCAATTGGCTGTGGTCATAGTTTCCTATACCGCTTCCATCAACTATGCTTGCTGCGAAATTAACATTCATTATGTCTTTATCGTCATACAATGAAGATCCTCCGTTTGATTCTGCGTAAGTAAGGATTTCGTCGTTTTTGAAGTTAGTTTTCTTAACGATTACTTTTGCTCCGTTTGAAAGAACATATTCTGTGTAGTCAAATTTTTCGTTCTTAGTTGTTTTTTCTATTTTTCCACCTTTTGGTTCTTGTGCTAAGAAAGGTTCTGTTTTAACATTATCAACCCAAGCCTTAGTATTTGCTTTTTTACATTTTTCTATCGCTTTTAATACTTTTTCTTCTGTTGGTACTTTAACGCCTTTCTTTTCTGGCATAGAGATTGTGCAAACGAAGTTTTCTTCTGTCATCCATTTTCCTATCAAAGCGTTTACTTCTTCTAAGGTAATGTCGTCTATCATTGCTTTTGCCCATTTGTTTTCAATGATTGCTCCTGGTGCAGGAACTTCTTCTAAGAAGTAATCAACTAATTCTGCTGCTATACGGCTGCTTTCTGTTTTTGATTCTTCTTTTGCTGCTCTTTCATATCTTTCTAATAAAGATTCTTTTGCTCTGTCTAATTCTGTTTGAAGGAATCCGTGTTGTTGTAGTCTTCTGTTTTCAAGCATCATTGCTTCTAATGATTCCATTACTTTACCTTCTTTTGCAACTACATACATTTGGTATGCTGCAACAGGTCTTGCAAGGAATCCACCATAACCTGCTCCTGCGTGCATATAAGGACAAGTTTTCTTTTCTGCAAGTTCTGCAAGACGTTCGTCAAACATTATTTCAAATAAAGAGTTTACTAAATATTGTTCACGATAATCTCCCCATGTCTTAACTGTTTTTGCAGGGTGTTTGTAGAACATTTGAATTTGTGTTGAAGTTGCTTCTTTATCTGTTGCAACACATACAAGTGGTTCTTTGTTATTGTCAATTGTGTAAGTAGGTCTTTCTAATGGAGTGCAGTGTGTTGGAGTCATTGTAAAGTAATCTATAACTTTTTGTTCCATTTCGTCTGCATCAAAGTCTCCTACAACTATAACAGCCATATTATCTGGTCTGTACCATTTTTTGTAGAATCCTCTTATGTCTTCATATTTGAAGTTTTGAAGGCTTTCTAATGTTCCAATAGGAAGTCTTTCTGCATATTTAGAGCCTTTTAACATTGTTCCCCAAGTTTTTGCTCTCAATCTTTCGCTTCCTCCTTGGCTCATACGCCATTCTTCAATGATAACGCCTCTTTCTTTGTCAATTTCTTCTCCTGTCATCAACATTCCTGAAGCCCAACCATCAAGAATCTTCAATCCCATATCAAACAATCTTGAATTGTCTGTTGGAAGTGTTACCATATAAACTGTTTGGTCAAAGCCTGTGTATGCGTTAATTTCTCTTCCGAATACGATACCTTCTTTTTCCAAATCGTCTATCATTGTGTTACCTGGGTAATGTTTTGTTCCATTAAATCCCATGTGTTCAGTGAAGTGAGCCAAACCTTGTTCATTTGCTTCTTCTAAAACAGAACCAGCATTTACTGCAATTTGAAATTCTGCTCTGTTTGCAGGTTTATTGTTTGCTCTAACGTAATAAGTAAGTCCGTTTGCTAATTTTCCTGTACGAACTTTACCATTCAATTTGATTTGCTCATCAAGATTTACTGCTTTCTTGTTTTGAGCAAAGCCTGTTGTGCTAATTAATAAGCATAAGGCTAAAACTGAAAAAATTCTACTTTTCATACTTTTTTTTATTTAGGTTATTTATTCTTTTGTTTCTTCATTATCGTATTCTAAAATATCTCCCGGCTGACAGTCTAAGACTTTACAAATTGCCTCTAAGGTAGAAAATCTTATAGCTTTTGCTTTCCCTGTTTTGAGATTAGAAATATTAGCAGGAGTAATATTTACCTTAGACGAAAGTTCTCCGAGAGAAATCTTCCTCTTTGCCATCATTACGTCTAAATTTACTATTATCCCCATTGCTTTAATTAAATTGTTAAATCGTTTTCTTGTTGTAAACTAATACCTTTTTTAAATATATCTATCATAACGTAGAACAACATACCGATTAGTATGTATTCCCACGAAATAGAAGAGAGTCCAAACTCTGGTACTATATTTAATTCTTGTATTTGTAGAAAAGTTTTGATAAAAATCTTATCTGAAATATATACTAAAAGTTCTAAAAACGGCATTAAAATAAATCCTAATGATATATATTTCATTCTTTTCAAGTTTTTATCTGTAAACACACAGTGTCCCAAAGATACTTCTCCGCTTTTAAATCCTTTATAGACAGAGTTCACAATATTTCTTATTTGAATTATCACAAACAACAAAAAGAAAATGCTAACATTTAAAGTAAGTACATAAAGAAGTTTTAAACAAATTGCCGAAAAACTATTACTATGAATATCTATATCGTATGCTACCTTAATTCCTTCGGGTTTTAGATGAATATGCACGTCTTTATGGTTAGAGGGGATTTCGCCTTGTAATTCTATTTGAGTGTTTTTGTCTTGCTCAATCAAAGCATAACCTTTTGAAAATATTTCATTGTCATTTGAAATCCCGAAAACAAAAGCAATGAACAGAAAAATTAATGCTAACGACATTGTAACAATCGCTACATCAAAGATAATCTTTATACTTTTTATCGTTAAAATTTTCTTTTTTATATTCATCTATATTGTAATTTGATGCAAAAATATAATGTTTTTTGATACCAACAAAATTTTTTGCGATATTTTTTTATCGTTTATCAATAAAAACTTATTGAAGATAGAGTTCTATCAAGCCTTCTGGCGATTGAACTTTCATTTGTTTTTCTTGACGAAGAACTTCTAAAATAACTTCATCTATTATTGGCAAAAGAATTTCTTTACCCTCACAATCAATAGACAACAAAGGCTGAGGTGCATTTTCGTAAACACCTATAATCTTTCCAATATCACCTTTTTCAGTATCAATTACCGAAAAACCAATGATTTCGTGAAAATAAAATTTGTTACCTTCCAAAGGTGGCAAAAGTTCTAACGGCAAATATAATTCTCTTCCAAGCAATCTCTCTAAATCCTCATACTCTACCCCATCAAATCTTACTATTGCTTTATTATTGTTTATTCTTATTGATTTGATTGTATAAAGAACCAATTTTTTGTTTATAGAAACATAAACCCCGTCAAGTTCCGAGTAATCCATTGGCTCATCTACATCAAGAAAAAGCACAACTTCGCCCTTATAACTAAATGGTTTTAATATTTTTCCTAAGTAAAAACAATCTTCTATTTTCATATTATCGTTTTTTATCCTTACAAAAAAAGCCTACCTTAAAGAAAGATAGGCTAAAATCAATACTTATAATAAATTAGTAACTTATTCAGCTGGTGTTTCAGTTGCTTCTGCTACTGCTTCTTCTGTTGCAGGAGCTTCTTCTGCTGTTGCTGCTGCGGCAGCCGCTGCTGCTTCTTCTCTTTTCTTAGCTATTGCTGCTGCTTTTGCTGCATTAACTTCTGCTTCTTTTGCAAGACGTTGTTTAGCGTCTTCCTTAGCAGCGTTTCTGCAATTTTCTTGCTTAGCAGATATTTTGTTTTGTTTTTCTATTAACCAAGCTTCAAATTTTTTGTCTGCAACCTCTTGTGTTATTGCTCCTTTTTCAACTCCTATTTGTAAGTGTCTTTTCAATAACACTCCTTTGTATGACAAAATGTTTCTTGCTGTTTCAGTAGGTTGAGCTCCGTTTTTCAACCAAGTGCAAGCGCTATCCACATTCAACTCAATAGTTGCAGGATTTGTCATAGGGTTGTATGTTCCCAACTTTTCAATGAATTTTCCATCACGTGCTGCACGAGCATCCGCAACAACGATATGATAAAAAGGTGCATTCTTCTTACCGTGACGTTGTAATCTAATTTTTACTGCCATTTTATTTTGTTTTTTTGTTTAAATTTAGGGTTGCAAAATTACTTATTTTATTTTTATCTCGCAAATTTATTGTGAAATAATCCACTCTTCCTCTATCTCCCAACCTCTTCTCACTGCTATCACTTTATTGTAAATCAACACTTTTTCACTTTCTTGTTGCAATTCAAAATTTGCCTTATCCCAAGTCTTATTACAATTCTCATCTATCGCAATTTTGACTTTGTAAGCCCCTTCTTTAAGATTTTTAAAACTAATTTTCTCCTCTCCTTTCTCAACTTGCTCTTCCCTAACAAGGTTTCCTGCTAAGTTATAAAGATAAAAAATATGGCAAGCATCAAAAGAAATACTATCTTTAAAGTTTAGCGTTAATGCTCCATAATCTTGTTCAGAAGAATAATAGAATTTGTGTTTAAACTCTCTGTTTGATTGTTTCAAAGTATTGAAAACAGTATTTTTTTCTATGATAATTTCGTATTGAGTCGCTGTTTTCAAATCAGCATCCAAAGAATAAAGAGTATCATTCTTTTTAGAAAACTCCACTTGCAAGGTATCGCTATTCTCAATCAAAAGAGCAGAGAAATTTTCCTTTGTAAGCGTATCTTTAAATACTATTTGATAAGCATTATTGTAGTAATCAACAGTATCTTTTTCATATTTTGAAATAGAGAAAAGGCTATCAGTAATGGTTTTTTGAGGTTTTGTATTCGGAATTTCTTCAACCTTTTCTACAAAATCGCTATAATAAAAAATCTGTCTAAGAAGTTTTTCATTCACAGTAGAGTCTGCAAGATATGGTTTCAAGACTTTTGTAGAAAAGCCTATGCCTTCGTTTGGTAAATCGTATATTTTATTTTGATTTTTATCATCAAGCACAAGGAGTTTATAGTCTTTTTCTGCAAGATTACGAAAACGGAAAACACCATTACTATCGGTGCGAGTAAGATAATCCGAAGTTTTTGTACGCATATAAGAAGTATCAAAATTAGAATAAAGAAGCACAAATTTATTTGCAATAGGCGTAAGATTAAATGCTTCTAAAACCCTACCCTCATACCACATTGTGTCGATATTTTCACCTGTTGAGAAAGCAAAAGAAAAACCATTCAAACGATTCCCTTCATTATAATCCTTTATAGCATCTGCAAAATCAATTATATATGTAGTATTTTCTCTCAAAGAATCAATTCCTTTGATTTTTATCGTCTTTAAATCTGCCATAATCTCAGGAGCAGGAGTTATTTGAGGAGAAATCAAAATTCTTTGTGTAGGATTATCCAACACAATAAACTCATCAAAAACTATTTCAATCTCTTTCCCCGAGAAATTAGTGCTATTTGCTTCTGGTTTACTCTTTAACATAACAGGAGGTATAGAATCCTTTGCTCCTCCGCTTGGTGTAACGATTTTTGCACACGAAAAAATCAAGCAACTAATAAAAAAAACTAATAAAATCCTATTCATAATTTGCAAAGTTAAGAAAAAAAACAAAGAAAAATAAGATAAAGACTATTTAATCTTGTTTTAAAAATTTTTCTAATTCTACATCAAAATCAGAAACGAATAATTTATCTTGAATTATTCTATATTTTTCAAATTCAAATTCAGCATATTTTTTAGCTTCTTCGGCAGATACCTTACCATTATCTTGCAATAATTTTCTATCGTCCATCATAAGAAAACGATCTATGTATTTTGACCAATCTTCCATGGTCATTGGTATATGCCGTTTGGCTCTATCCTCTGCTAAATCTAAGAAAGCATTAACAATTCTCCCAAGACTTTCCAATTCTTCTGCTTTTAAATAGTTTTTAGCTATAACAACATCTGTTTTTACAATCTTTCCATTCGGAGAATTTTCCCAAGAAGTCAATCCCATGTGTTTTTTTTCTGCATTTGCTCTATCTACTATCAACTCAGCTGCGGTATGACCATGTATTGCAAAGTGTAATTTATTTTGAACTTTTGAAAAAAATTGTTTTGTTGTAGGTGCGTCTTTATTATAGTCTATTGCAGTAGAATAAAGGTCTGTTACCTTTTGATACATTCTCCTTTCACTCAAACGTATCTCTCTTATCTCTGCCAATAAGTGTTCAAAATAATCTTCCGTCAAGAAAGCACCATTCTCCATTCGCTTTTTATCAATCACATAGCCTTGTATAGCGAATTGTTTGAGTACTGCGGTCGCCCATTGTCTGAATTGAGTTGCACGAGTTGAATTTGCACGATAGCCAACCGAAATTATTGCATCAAGATTGTAGAATTGAACATTATATTCCTTTCCATCATTGGCAGTATGTCGGAATTTCCGACATACTGATTCTTTTTGCAACTCACCTTCTTTAAATATATTTTGCAAATGTTCTGTAATTGTCGAACGACTTTTGTCAAATAACATAGCAATAGACTCTTGTGTACACCAAATTGTATCTTCGGCATACATAACCTCTATACTATTTGCGTGAGTTTGTGCTTGAAAAATCAAAAAATCTGCTGTACTATTACGAATTATTAATTTCTTATTGTCCATATTCTATTCATAATTTGCAAAGTTAAGAAATAATTTTCCAACTCTTTGTTTTTTAATTTTTTTTCTTTGATTTTTTAATTTTTTTCTTTGCTTTTTTTTATTTTTTCTTTGATTTTTTCAACAAAAAAACTCCCAAGAACTTTTTTGCTCTTGGGAGTGGACAATTTAAAATAATTAAAATGAAAAATTAAATCTTATGCGTGGAAAAATAATGTGCTCATTAAATAGAATGTTCCTGCACCTGCAAGGTATCCTATCAAAGCCCAAAGTGAGATTTTCTTCAAATACCAAATGAAGTCTATCTTTTCCATTCCCATAACGGCAACTCCTGCTGCTGAGCCTATGATCAAAAGGCTTCCTCCTGTACCTGCACAATATGCAAGACCTTCCCAGAATGCTCCATCAACCATAAATGCTCCTGTTGCTTCAATTGGATACATTCCCATAGCGGCTGCAACCAAAGGAACGTTGTCTATAATAGATGAAAGAACTCCTATCACTACGTTAATAACATAAACGTTTCCTAATTCATTTAATGCTCCTGCTAAAAGTCCAAGGTGTCCTGCTTCGTTCAAGCAACTTACTGCCATAAGGATACCAAGGAAGAACAATACAGAAGGAACGTCAACTTTTTGTATGATTGTAGTTACGTTTAAGCGAGAATGATTTATTGGGTGATTCTTGTGCATAATTTCTGTAGTAATCCAAAGAATACCTAAGCCAAATAAGATTCCAAGATATGGTGGAAGGTGAGTGATTGTCTTGAATATAGGGACGAATAACAACAATCCAACTCCCATAATCAAGATTATCAAGCTTTGTGTTCTTGTAACGGTTGAAGCCTCTGCTGATTCTGTTTTTTCAGGTCTTTCAAGTTTTCCTTTCATTGTCATTCCTATGATTGCAACCGGTACAAGTAATGAAACTAATGAAGGAATTATTGTTTCTAATATGATATTTCCTGCTGTGATGTTACCTTTTATCCAAAGCATAATAGTGGTTACATCTCCGATTGGCGACCATGCACCACCGGCATTTGCAGCAAGAATTACCATACCTGCAAAGAACCAACGAGTGTTTTTATCTGCTACAAGTTTTCTAAGCAATGCACACATCACAATAGAAGTTGTTAAGTTATCAAGCACTGCTGACATGAAGAATGTAAGGATAGAGATAATCCACAACAATTTTCTTTTGCTTGTTGTTGTGATTCTGTCTGTGATAATTGAGAAACCGTCGTGTTTGTCAATGATTTCAACAATTGTCATCGCACCTAAGAGGAAGAAAAGTATTTCTGCTGTCTCTCCAAGGTGATGAATCAAAGCACCGTCTTTCATTCCTGGTCCGAATAGAGCAAATACTGCCCATATTACTGCAGCTAACAATACTGCTGTTGCAGATTTGTTAATTTTTAACGGGTGTTCCAACGCTATCATGGCATATCCTATGACAAAGATAGCAATCATTAAACCGAAATACATAATATTTAAGTTTTAGTTAATAATTGATTTTATTTTTACTTTGTTTATTTTCTTCTTTGTTGTTGTTTTTTTCTTTCTTCTTGCAAAGCTTGATTTTGTTTTTCCAATGCTTCTATTCTTTGTTGCCATTTTGATTTCTTCAATGGCTTCTTTGCGTTTGCTTCTAAGCGTTGTAACACTTTCTTTTCATCAATTGTTTTTCTGATTATAAACATTTGCAAGAAAGTAAAGCACAATGAAATGAAATAATAGTAGTTTAAGGCTGCCGAGAAACTGTTAAAGATAAACAACATCATAATCGGCATAAAGTACATCATAAATTTCATTCCTGGCATAGTTTGTTGTTGTGCTTGTTGCTTCATTGAAATGTGTGTATAAACAAGTTGTGCAATTGTCATCAACAAACAGAATAGCGAAACGTGGTTTCCATAGAATGGTATATTGAAAGGTAAATTTATTATTGAGTCGTATGTTGATAAGTCGTCTGCCCAAAGGAATGATTGTTGTCTTAACTCAATTGATGCAGGGAAGAAACGGAACATAGCAATCAAAATTGGGAATTGAATCAACATTGGCAAACAACCTGCCATTGGTTTGATACCTGCTCTTTTGTAAAGGTTCATCACAGCCTGTTGTTTTTGCATTGCTTGTTCTTGTTTTGGATATTTTTCGTTTATTTTTTGAACCTCCGGTGCGATAACTTTCATTTTTGCAGTAGATGCAAATTGTTTATAGGCTAATGGGAATAACACAATCTTTACAAGGATTGTAAGAATCAAAATAATCAATCCCATACTCCAACCAAAACTTTGTAAAAAGTCAAATACAGGAATAATTACGAAACGATTGATCCATTGAAGTAAGAAGAATCCCCAACCAAGTGGGATTATTTCTTCCATTTGTAAGTCATAATCGCTGATAATTGCATATTTGTTTGGACCAAAGAAGAATTCCATATCATATTCGTAGTGATTTTTTTCATCTTGGTAAGGAATACTTATGTTAGAGGTCATTGTACGAAGATAATTGTCTTTTTCGCCTTTTTCTGTTATGGTTTGCATTGTTGAAGATATGAATCCATCTCCTTCTGTTGCGATAAGTGCGGTTGAGAAGAATTGTTGTTTGTAAGAAATCCACTTAATTGGTACTCCATTTTCTTCTTTCTTATCATCAACTCCGTTTTCTTTTAGGTATTCTACTTCATCTTTCAACAAATAATAAATACTACTACTTTTATTTTCTACACTTCCGTCTTTTTCTTTCATTCTTAATTTAGAATTCCACACAAATTCCAAATTATTTCTGTCGGTTATTATATTATTTAGGTTGTGTGCTACAATATCAAAACCAACGCGATAATCGTTGCCTCGAATTGTGTAACGATATTCAAGATATGAGACGTCTTTTGTAGTAGAATCTATTTGATTTGTATAGACACGCATTCCTACAACAAGTGTATCTTCTCCTTTTACTTTGATTGGAGCATCGTTTGTGTAGGCTTTATTGTTTACAAAGATTTCAAAATTCAAGTCTTTGGTTTGTAATAGTCTTGATCCTAAGGAAAGATTTAATCCGTAGTCGTTTCCGTCTTTTGTAAAGAATCTTACGCTATCTTGGTAATAGGTTTTATATTCTGAAAGATAGACTTGATTGATTTTTCCTCCTAAGGTGTTTAGTTCTATGCGGAATAAATCGTTTTCAACAAACAAATTTCTTTGTGGATTCATTGCTGCTTTTGAGAATACTCCAAAATATTCATCTAATTCTTCTTGTGCTTTAACAGCAGTAGAGTCTCCTGATTTTGCAACTGCTATTGTTTGTTGTAATTCTTCTGATTTTGTAAGTGTTTTAGTAGTTGCTTTTTCTGCTTTTTGATTTGCTTTTTGTTGAAGTGCCAAAACAGAGTCTTGTTTACGTTTTATTTCAGCCTTTTCTTCTTCTGATGGTTGTATCATATACATCCACGCAGTCATTACAGCAAAAATCAATACTAATCCAATAATCGTTTTTTTATCCATTGCGTTTTGTTTTATTTATTCTAAATAATATCCGTTTGATTTACGAAAACAAAGTCGCAAAAGTACTAAAAAAAAAGATTGAAACAAGAATTTTTTGCTATTTATTTTTATTTATTGGACAAAAATCTTTCTTCTACTCATTAGCATCATTAACAAACTACGTCCTAAAAGGTAGGTTAGAAATGCTATCCAAAGTGCATTATTACCAATGTAAGGTGATAAAAGATAGAAGATTAGAAAAAATGCTGCGGTTGAAATAAAAATAGCATTTCTCATAACGACTGACTCGGTTAAACCTATGAGAATGCCATCATAAAGAAAGGCTATAAATCCTGTTATTGGGATTAAAAGTATCCAATGAAGATAATTTTTTGAGTATTCTATCACATCTTTATTGTCGGTAAAGATTCCAAGAATATTTTCTCCAAAAAGTGCATATATAATAATGAATAAAATAGAGATTACTCCTCCCCACAAAAGAAATCTTTTAACAAAGGCTTGTAGTTGTGGATAATTGTTTTCTCCTTTTGCTTTTCCACAAAGAGATTCAGCAGCATAGGCAAATCCGTCCATAAAATAAGAAAATAAAGTAAAGAATTGCATCAAAAGGGTATTCATTGCAAGGGTTGGATACGGCATTTTTGTTGAGGCAATAGTGAAATAACTTGTTACTATTATCAAACAAAGTGTGCGAAGAAAGATGTCGGAATTTATTTTAAAGAATAATTTCATTTTTTCTAAGGATAAGGCTTTTTTTACATTGAAATATTTTGCTATCTCTTTGTATTTTTTTCGCCATATCAAGAGTGTGGTAATCAATCCGCCATATTGTGCAATTACAGTACCTAATGCTACGCCTTTTATTGACATATTGAAATAGAAAACTAAGACAAAACTAAATATTATGTTAAGAAGATTGATTATTATCGAAATCCACATCGGATTTTTGGAGTCTTGCATTCCTATAAACCAGCCTTTCAAGGCGTACATAGAGAGTGTGGCTGGTGCTGCCCATATTCGTACAGAAAAATAACTGAGAGCCAAAGCTCCAACTGAGTTTTTGTCTTCAATTAACATTAAAGATAATTTTCCAATAGGCTTTTGAAAAATTATAAGTAATAGTGCGGCTGCAATTGCTATGAAACAGGCTCTAAAAAGTATGTTTGCTTGTTCTTCTTTATCTTTTGCTCCGTATGCTTGTGCGGTAAATCCGCTTGTTCCCATTCTTAGAAAGCCAAAGTTCCAATAAATGATATTGAAAATCATTGTTCCTACTGCTATTGCACCTATATAATCTATTCCATCGCCACAATCAAGATGTCCAACAATAGCAGTATCCACCATTCCTAACAAAGGAACGGTTATATTGGTAATTATATTCGGTATTGCTAAGCGAAGGATTTGCTTGTTCATCAATTCTTTTTTGAAATCATATTTATATAGTATTTATAGTGCCATATAATATGAATAACCGCAATAAGAGTCATTGCTATTCCAAATTCAACATGCCATTTCAAGAAATCTCTAAACCAATCCATACAGAAACCATAATTTATCTGCAAAGCCAATACAAATCCTAATAAACAAGAGGCTAAAAAGGTTAAAAGTAAAATTACATTCCATAGTTTGCGATGAGAAAGTTTTTTCATCTTCCCTGCTTTTACCAATAAATAGGTTGCAAAGTAAGATATTAAAACAATAGAAGAAATAAGAATGATACTATATGGCTTTTTGGTTTTCTTTTTCTCTGGTTGGATTTCTGCTTTTTCAGGAATAATTTGTTCTGTTGATGTTTGAGTTGTTATTATTGGCTCTTCAACTTTTATTTCTTCTTGAACAATTTGTTTTTTCTTTGGCTGTGATACTATTTTTTCGTACTCTTCTTCTACGATTTCTGTCGTTTGTGTTTGAGTTTGCACTTCTTCTGCTTTTACTAAACTATTATCACAAAACGAATCGCCATTTTCATCATAAAATCTTCCGCATTCTCCTAAACAATTATACTTTTCTCCAAAAGGACATTGTGCTTGAATTGAAAAAGGCATTAGAAAAAATAAGGCAATGCCAAAAACAAAAAACATTTTCTTCAACATAAAAGTTAATTTCATCATCTACAATATTTATTTTTTGCAAAGATAGAGTTAAAAACAATATTTTTTATTAAAAACATTTGTTTTAAAGAATTTATTTAATTGATAAATCACTGATTGTTTGCGAGATAAAAAAAGATGTTGAGAAAAAAAACAAAAAAAACACTATTTTATTCAATAAATAAGTGTATATTCGCAAACTGAATTTAACGAATAATATACATAACTATGAGTAGTGTAGTCAGCAGAGGGAAAATCTCTCAAATCATCGGTGCTGTGATTGACGTAAACTTTCCAGCAGGTGAAACACTTCCTAATATTTACGATGCTTTACGCGTTGTAAAACAAGATGGTAGCGAATTAATCTTAGAATGTCAACAAGACATAGGAGAAAACACAGTTAGAACAATTGCAATGGACTCAACTGATGGTTTGCAACGTGGTTTAGTTGTTGAAAATCTTGGAGAGCCTATCTCAATGCCTGTTGGTGAAGATATTAACGGAAGACTTTTTAATGTAATTGGACAAACTATTGACGGAATTGACCCTGTAAAAAAAGAAAAATCATATCCTATACATAGAACTCCTCCTAAATTTGAAAATCTTTCTACTTCAACAGAGGTTTTATATACTGGTATTAAGGTTATTGACTTGATTGAACCATACGCAAAAGGAGGAAAAATTGGTTTGTTTGGTGGTGCAGGAGTTGGAAAGACAGTGTTCATTCAAGAAATGATTAACAACATCGCGAAAAAATACTCCGGACAATCAGTTTTCGCAGGTGTAGGAGAAAGAACTCGTGAAGGAAATGACCTACTTAGAGAAATGATTGAAAGTGGTGTTATTTCATACGGAGAAGAGTTTAAAGAAGATATGTTAAAAGGCGGTTGGGACTTATCAAAAGTAGATAAAGAAGCCTTAAAGAATAGTAAGTGTACTCTTGTCTTTGGACAAATGAACGAACCACCAGGAGCAAGAGCGAGAGTTGCTCTTTCTGGTTTGACTGTTGCAGAATACTATCGTGATGGTGATGAAACAACTGGCGGAAAAGATATTCTATTATTCATTGACAACATTTTCCGTTTCACACAAGCAGGTAGTGAGGTATCAGCCTTATTAGGACGTATGCCATCGGCAGTAGGATACCAACCAACCTTAGCCTCAGAAATGGGAGTTATGCAAGAAAGAATTACTTCTACTAATAGAGGTTCTATTACTTCTGTTCAAGCGGTGTATGTGCCTGCGGACGACTTAACAGACCCTGCTCCTGCAACAACATTCGCTCACTTGGACGCTCAAACCGTATTATCAAGAAAAATTAGTGAGCTTGGTATTTATCCTGCGGTTGATCCGTTGGAATCAAGTTCAAGAATCTTGACACCAGAAATTGTTGGAGATTTGCATTATCAAACTGCACAAAGAGTAAAAATGATTTTGCAAAGATATTCTGAACTTCAAGACATCATTGCCATCTTAGGTATGGAAGAATTGTCCGAAGAAGACAGATTAACTGTTGCAAGAGCAAGACGTGTTCAAAGATTCTTGTCTCAACCTTTCCACGTTGCAGAACAATTCACAGGTATTCCAGGTGCTTTCGTTTCAATAGAAGACACTATCAAAGGTTTCAATATGATTATGGACGGAGAAGTGGACGAATATCCAGAAGCAGCGTTTATGATGGTTGGAACAATTGAAGAAGCCATAGAAAAAGGCAAAAAACTAATGGCTGCTGCTAAATAAAAAGCAAGGTTATGAAATTAAGTATAGTAAGTCCAGAAGAAACTCTTTACGAAGGGGAAGTAAAATCAGTAAAAATGCAAGGAATTGACGGAAAGTTCCAAGTGTTAAATGATCACGCACCTTTGATTTCTGCCCTTGGCAAAGGAGAAATCAAGATTGAAGAAGAGTCTGGCGAGCAAAAATCTTTTACTATTAACAGCGGATTAGTAGAATTAGCTAAAAACGAGATTCATATTTTGGCTCAATAGGTTGAGCATAAATAGATAAACAATCTTCACAAAGACATTCAGTCCATTTGGATTGAATGTCTTTTCGTTTTTCTTCACTCAAATAATATTTTGTACAAAAACAATCCTTATTATGTTTACATACGAACACTTTTCCGCAACGAGGACAAACTACTTCTCGCATTTTACACTACAATTTATTTTCTTGAATCAATTTATAAATCTTTGTTTTACTGATATTCAATTTATTTGCAACCAGTCTAACCTTATTATCATATTTTTCTAAGAAATGTTTTATGATAAGATTTTCATAATCTTCCATTGTGCGTTCTACTTCTAAGAAATCTCGTTTTTTAACATTACGAACCATCAAAGATAAATCCTCAAACCTAATAATATTATCATTACACAAAACCACCGCCAACTCTATAATAGATTTAAGTTCTCTAACATTACCAGGAAAACTATATTCCATTAAAGCTGTTTTTGCGGAATCAGAAAGTTTACAAAGCGGCTTTTTATTCTTAGCACAAAAATCATTTATAAACATATTAGCCAACAATAAAATATCATTACCTCTTTCACTAAGTCGAGGAATATTTATTGTCAAACCCATCAATCTATAAAACAAATCTTCTCTAAACAATTCCTTTTCAATCAATTCGTTCATATTAACATGAGTTGCAATAATCACTCTCACATTCACAGGAATTTCACCATTTCCACCAAGTCTCGTAATACAACCTTCTTGCAAAACTCTAAGCAACTTAACTTGCATTTTTAAACTCATATCACCTATTTCGTCCAAAAACAAAGTCCCATTGTTAGCCTCTTCAAAAAAACCTATTTTCTTTGATATAGCACCCGTAAACGTACCTTTTTCGTGTCCAAAAAACAAACTCTCTGCCAAATCATCAGGAATTGCAGCCACATTTATAGCAACAAAAGGATAAGTTGCCCGTTTAGAAAGATTATGTATTCGTTTAGCAATAACATCTTTACCCGTACCCGTTTCTCCATAAATACAAACATTAATATCTGTCTGTGCAGCCTTCTCTATCAAACAATTTACCTTTTCCATCTTTGGAGACTCTGTAATAAAACAAGTCTTATCCTCAATCGTTACAAGTTTCTTTCTCAATTTAGTCTCATTATACACATTAACTAAATGATTCCAAATCATATCCTCCATTATAGGAGAAACCCTTATCACATCTACAACATTAGGCTCCAATAAAATTGTTTTTGACTTTAAAATAAAATCCTCTGGCACCAAACAAATAACTTTTGTATCATGGAAATTCTTTCTAATCAAAATAATCAGTTCTTCAACAGGAAGAGATGAAGAAAAATTATAATACAACACCATTACATTTATAGTTGTCTTCCTATTTGTAATAAACAAGAACTCCCTAGCCTCTTTCACACCACTACAAACCCAAGACTGATTTGCACTTAAACGATGAATAATTTTTTCACGATAGAAACTATCATTAGAAACAACGGAAATTGAAAAATTTTGACTCATTTTAACATAAGAATGTGTTAATACGTATGGCAAAAATATATATTTGTACAATAACGAACAAATATTTCGTATAAAAAACACGAAATTTATTGGAAAGTTCAAAATAAACAACTAATTTTGCACGCTTAAAATACATAGTGAAGAAGTAAAATAAAAAAATAAGTATAATGAGACCGAATTTCACAAACATCGATTTCAAATCATTTGCAAAGGCAACTGATTTTGGAGCATGGGAAAAAGAAGTTGGTAATGCAAAGAATTGGATTACAACAGAACAAATTGGAGTAAAACCTGTCTATGGAAAATCAGACTTAGAAGGTATGGAACACCTAAATTACGCAGCAGGTATAGCGCCAAACTTGCGTGGACCATACTCAACTATGTATGTAATGAGACCTTGGACAGTACGTCAATACGCAGGCTTCTCAACAGCAGAAGAATCTAACGCATTCTATCGTCGTAACATAGCAGCAGGACAAAAAGGACTTTCATGTGCTTTTGACCTTGCAACACACCGTGGATATGACGCCGATCACGAAAGAGTAGTTGGAGACGTAGGAAAAGCAGGTGTTAGTATTTGTTCAATAGAAGATATGAAAATTCTATTTGATCAAATTCCATTGGACAAAATGTCTGTTTCAATGACAATGAACGGAGCAGTACTTCCTATTCTTTCATTCTACATCATTGCAGCCGAAGAACAAGGCGTGTCAATGGATAAATTATCAGGAACAATCCAAAACGACATCTTAAAAGAGTTTATGGTGCGTAACACATACATCTACCCACCAAAACCATCAATGAAAATAATCGCTGACATATTCGAATTCACATCAAAGAATATGCCAAAATTCAACTCTATTTCTATTTCAGGTTACCACATGCAAGAAGCAGGTGCAACATGTGATATAGAAATGGCATATACTCTTGCAGACGGATTGGAATACCTAAGAGCAGGTATCAATGCAGGTATGAGCGTTGACCAATTCGCACCAAGACTATCATTCTTCTGGGCAATCGGAATGAATCACTTCATGGAAATTGCAAAAATGCGTGCAGCAAGAATGTTATGGGCTAAATTAGTAAAACAATTCAACCCACAAAATCCAAAATCACTTGCATTACGTACACACAGCCAAACATCAGGTTGGTCATTAACAGAACAAGATCCATTCAACAACGTAGGAAGAACATGTATCGAAGCCTTAGGAGCAGCACTTGGTCACACACAATCACTTCACACTAACGCACTTGACGAAGCGATTGCATTACCAACAGACTTCTCAGCTCGTATTGCACGTAACACACAAATCTACTTACAAGAAGAAACAAATATTTGCCGTAGCGTAGACCCATGGGCAGGAAGCTACTATGTAGAAAGCCTAACTCACGAAATAGCTCACAAAGCATGGGGACATATCCAAGAAGTTGAAAAACTTGGCGGTATGGCTGCTGCAATCGAAAGCGGTATTCCAAAGATGAGAATCGAAGAAGCATCTGCAAGAAAACAAGCAAGAATCGATTCACAAAAAGATACAATCCTTGGAGTAAACAAATACAGACTTGCAAAAGAAGATCAAATCGATACATTAGAAATTGACAACACAGCAGTAAGAGAACAACAAATCAAACGTCTTGCAGAACTAAGAGCAAACAGAAACGAAGCAGATGTACAATCAGCACTTGAAGCACTTTCTAACGTAGCTGCAACAGGCGAAGGCAACTTGTTAGAATACTCAGTAAATGCAGCAAGAAAACGTGCATCACTTGGTGAAATCTCTTACGCATTAGAAAAACATTTCGGACGTTATAAAGCAAAAATAAATCTTATATCAGGCGTGTACTCAGCAGATGCAAAAGACAATGCAAGCTTCAAGAAAGCACAAGAATTATGTGAAGAGTTTGCAAAATTAGAAGGAAGACAACCTCGTATTATGATAGCAAAAATGGGACAAGACGGTCACGATCGTGGAGCAAAAGTAGTTGCAACAGGATATGCAGACTTAGGCTTTGACGTAGACATGGGTCCATTGTTCCAAACTCCAGCAGAAAGTGCAAAACAAGCAGTAGAAAACGACGTACACATCGTTGGAGTTTCTTCACTTGCAGCAGGACACAAAACACTTGTTCCTCAAATCATAGAAGAATTAAAGAAACTTGGAAGAGAAGACATAATGGTAGTAGTAGGAGGAGTAATTCCACCACAAGATTATGACTTCCTTTACAAAGCAGGAGCAGCAGCAATCTTCGGACCAGGCTCTATCATATCAGAATCTGCAACAAAGATGTTAGAACTTTTGCTTGAAGCAAGAAAATAAGAAATAAAATAACAACAAATAAAAAAGCTGTCTAAAATCAATTAGACAGCTTTTTTTCTATGATTCAAAGACCTTCCTTCGTTAAAAGATTAGTAACAAGCACAACTGTTAGACGTCCGTTTACAAGCACAAGCACTTCTGCAACAAAAACGCTAAAGTTGAAATTGTAAAAAAAGAAAATAGAGATTTAAATTCATCAAGTGCAAAACCATTCAAATATCTGCATTATTACAAAGAAATATTTTTTTAAAACAAAGAAATAATTTTCTAAAACAAAGAAATAATTTTGCGAAACAAAGAAAAAAATTTGCAGAATTAAATTAGACCACTTACGGATATTTTCTCGCAAAGTAAAAAAGCCTATTCTACCTCAAAAAAAATAATTTATTTTATAAATACAGGTATCACGTATTATAATATCAAAGAAATCTTTTCAATATTGCATAAAATTTATAACTTTGTCAAATATTTCATCAAATATGTCATAAACAAATGAAAGACTACATACAGATTGGTATTGAAAAAGGCATTATTTCTTTCAATGATGATATGTCTCGTATTACATACATATATCAAAACAAACATCGCAACTACAATAACCCAGAAGAAAAAGTGCAAGCAGAAGCATTTTTACGTTTGATAATAGACTATAAATATCCTATTAATAGAATAAAGCTATTTGTTGCAGTTCCAATGGGTAATGAAACAAAAGAAGCAGACATTGTTGTTTTCAAAGATGATTTATGTTTAATGCCTTATATTCTTGTTGAGTGTAAAAAACAAGAAATAAGTGAAGCAGAATTTCAACAAGCAATAGGACAAGCATATAGTTATGCTTTTGCTATGGCTGGAGAATTGAAATATGTATGGGTTACATCGGGAATAAAGTCTGATTACTTTGAAGTTGATCAAAATTCAAACGCAAGAAATCAATTACCAGACATTCCTCAATTTGGAGTAACTAATATTGCTAGATACAAATATGTTTACGATGCACAATATCTACCAGAAGAATCTGGGAAACAACGTTTTTTTGATCTTTCTATTATTGACCAATCTGAACTTACAAGAAGATTTAAACAAGCTCATGAAGCTCTTTGGGCAGGTGGGCAACTAAATCCATCAGAGGCTTTTGATGAATTAGATAAACTTATATTTTGTAAAATTTGGGACGAACGCAAACCAAGAAAAATGGGTGAGCCTTATGATTTCCAAATTATAACAGTACCTAAAGAAATAGAAAAAAACGAAAACAAAAGACGCTTTATTGAAAATGACAATCTCTATAATCGTATAATGGCATTGTATGAAGAAGGACGTAAAAAAGACCAAGAGGTATTTCGTGATAATATTCGTTTAACGCCTGAAAAAATACGTACTGTTGTAAGTTATCTTGAAAGTGTTAATCTTGGAGAAACCGATCTTGATAGTAAAGGTCGTGCTTTTGAGACTTTTATGGGTTCTTTTTTTAGAGGTAATTTCGGTCAATACTTTACACCGCGAGAAATAGTAAAATTTATTGTTGATGTATTGCCTATTGAACACGATTCAAAAGTGCTTGATACTTCTTGTGGAAGTGGAGGTTTTTTACTTTATGCACTAAATAAGATTAGAAACAAAGCAAGTGAAATTTATCCAAATTACGCAAAAGATGTTAGGCAACACGACAGATGGTTTAAGTATTGGCACGACTTTGCAGAAAAGAATCTTTACGGAATAGAGATAAGCGAGCAAATTTCGCGTGCTGCTAAAATGAATATGATTATTCATGATGACGGACATACAAATGTAATAACTTCTGATGGTCTCATTTCCGATGAAACCATAATTACAAAGACTAATAATCAAGGATTTAAATATGAAACCTTTGATTTTATCATTACAAATCCACCATTTGGCAGTACTATACGTCAAACAGAACAAGCATACTTAAAAACATATCAATTGGGTAAAAAAGAAGAAGATTGGTTAGCCGTAAAATCTTCTTCTGAACAATATCGTGATGGACAAAGTACAGAAGTTCTCTTTATTGAACAAGATTATAAATTTCTAAAAGAAGGTGGTTATCTTGCTATTGTTATTCCTGATGGCATTTTAACAAATAGTAGTATGCAATATGTAAGGACACAAATTGAAGATTGGTTTCGTATAGTTGCTGTTGTTAGTATGCCTCAAACTGCATTTATGGCAAATGGTGCGGGTGTGAAGAGTTCAGTTTTGTTTTTGAGAAAGTGGACAAAGAAAGAATCTGATCAACTCATAAATACAAAGAAGAATATTGAAAGCAGACTGCTTACTGATAATAATTATCAAACTCAACGTCTAAATTGGGATAAAGAAATTAAACAAAAACAGAAAGAAAAGGTAACAGAAATAAAAGACAAACAAAATATTTCTGCGACTTCTGCAAAACAAACAGAAGAATATAAGTCTTGGAATGCAGATTTACTTGCAGAATATGGCGACAAGGTTGAGGAACTTAAAAGCTTTTTAACTGATCAATATCAGCAAGCAAAGCAAAAAGAATTAACCGATTATCCAATTTTCATGGCAATAGCCGAAAATATAGGCTATGACGCAACGGGCAAAAAGACTGCTGTTAATGAATTGGATATTATTGGTGAAGAATTAAAAAAGTTTATTAACTCTCTATGAACTACCAAGTACCACAACATATAAGTAAAGACAAAATCTTCATTATTAATCGATCTACGATTGACAATAGGCTTGATGCTCAATATTATAGTGCAGACTTAGATCTTTCTGGATTTGTAAAGTTATCTTCTGTGACTATCGTTAAGGGCGGAAAGCGAATACCAAAAGGTTATGGCTATTCAAATGAGCAAACACCATATCATTACCTACGAGTTGCAGACATGGATTCTGATGCACAAGTTGAAGTCAATAACTTGATGAATATATCAGAAGAAGTTTTCAATATTCTTGAACGATATGAAATTTTAGAGGGAGAACTTGCTATATCTATTGCTGGCACAATAGGTAAAACAACAATTTTAAAGAACATTCCCATAGATAAAAGAGTTATTCTAACCGAAAACTGTGCAAAAATATTGGCAAAAACAAATGTTGATTTACTGCCAAAATACTTAAAAATATGTTTAGATCTCCCTATTGTTAAGAAACAGCTTGACCTAAACTATATTCAAACCACAATTCCTAAGTTAGGTTTGGATAAAATTGTGGGAATTAAGATTCCACCTATCCCTTGTATTCAAAAGCAACAAGAGATTGTTGATTATATAAATGAGGCTTATATACAAAAACGAGCAAAAGAGACAGAAGCTCAACAATTATTGGATAGTATTGATGACTATTTATTGAAAGAGTTGGGAATAAACATTCCTGAAGTCAAAGCTAATATCGGCAATAGAATATTTATTGTTCAGCGTAGCGAACTTAAAGGACGATATACTCCATGTTTATATAAAGATTCTATTAGTCTATACTCAACGATATATGAAAATATTCCATTATCTCATTTGGCTTATATTAATCCAAACACAAGAATATCATCTCTAAATAATGAAATGCCTATTTCATTTGTACCAATGGAGTCTGTAAATGAAATATATGCCGAAATTAACGATAATAAAAATTGTATTGTTGCGGAATCCAAAGGTTTTACTCGTTTTCAAGAGGGAGACTTACTTTGGGCAAAAATTACACCTTGTATGGAAAATGGAAAATCCGCTGTTGCCAAAGATTTAATCAACGGATATGGTTGCGGTTCAACAGAATTTCATGTTATTAGACCAAAGAATAATGATTTACTTGTTGAGTATATTCATACTCTTCTACACATGAAAATTGTTAGACAAACAGCCAAACTATACTTTGGAGGGTCAGCTGGACAACAACGAGTTGCAAGTGATTTTTTAGAGAGTTTTAATGTTCCACTCCCTTCTGAAACAAAGCAACAAGATATAGTAGATTATATTACTAATATCCGAACTCGTGCAAAAGCATTACAAGCAGAGGGCAAAGCAATCTTAGAAAATGCGAAACGCAAAGTAGAACAAATGATAATAGGAGAATAGTTATGAAGAAAGGACAGATTCAAATATTACAGAATGCTCGTGAAACATGTGACAATATAGCAAATGCCGTTACTAAAAGAAATAGCGGCCAACCTTTTTGTCAAAATTATTGTTCTGGCAAAGAAAGTTTAATAAGAATAATCAAGCAATTAGTAGAAGCCATAAAAAATATTGAGTCTGAGAGCTGTGAACGTTTGATTGAAGAATTAGAAAATGTAAAGCATATGCCACAAAATCAATGTATGAATCCTTATTCATTTGGGGCTATTGTTGCTATTGTTAATATTCTAAGTAGAAAATATTTAAAACCGAAAAAAAATATAAGAAAACTATTTATTAGTCACTCTTCCAACGACAAAGTAATTGTGAATGGATTTATTAAGGAGATATTAAAGATCGGTTGTGGATTTAAGGATGGTGATATATTCTGCACGTTAGATTCTACTGTAATCCGAACAGGCGATGATTTTCGTAATAAGATAGTAGAGAATATGAAAGAGTGTGACTTCGTTCTTCTATTTATTTCAGGAAATTATATTAAAAGCGAGATATGTCAAAATGAAATGGGTGTAGCGTGGGCGTTAAATAATAAGCGTGTATTACCGTTTATACTCCCAAACACCACATTTAATGACATGGGATTTCTTAATGAAGTTAAACAAGGTGCGTCAATTGTAGATAAACGTAAATTAGATGAATTTTATAATGAGGTTTGTGGATATTACGGGATCTCATCAGACTGGCCAAGTTTCAATAAAGCCAAAGAGGATTTTATAGAAATCATTAGCCAGTCATCTTAATCGTGCATAGAGTTGTCTATAGAAATTATTTTGCTGATACAGAATTATACAATAAATCGTTATATATTATGCCCAAAGAAAGCGTTTTGTCAATAGCCGATAAGGAGGCTATAAAAATTGAAAAATTGATATTTCACATTATTTTAACAGATGATGTAAATCCAATATTTCTTGAAGAAGTAGAAATTACAGATGAACAACAAAAGTTCTTTAGGGATAGGTTAGCTGATGCAAGTCAAGGCAGACAATTTATCTTTACGGAAGATAATCCTCCTATTAAAACTCTTGCAGAGGAGATAATAAATGCTTCAGATGAAGATTTCTTACGAATATCTAAAGATATTACTAGCCGGTTTAGGTCTACACATACTTCGAGTATGAATAATGGAGTATTTATCATTTCTATTGTATCAATTCATACTAGGAAATTACTTTTCTTAATTAAACTTGACCATAAAAAGGTCTATGAATACAAACTAGAAGGAAGTAAAGCCTTATTGGAAGAGGTAAAAAACACCTTCAGTGAAGATAAAACAGCGATACAGAAAGTTGCATTAATAGATATAAATACGAATGTGGTATGGGATGTATTAGTGTTTGA
>JAFYSZ010000023.1 GCA_017559135.1 Bacteroidales bacterium
AAAGCGTTTTTGCTTATATTTGGTTGTATGAAACCTCGAAAATTTCATAAAACTTGCCAAGAAGAAAGCAGAAAACGCTCACGAGTGATATCGTGGGCTTTTCTTATTTGGCAAGTAGGTAGTTTCGAGGACCTCATACAACGATAAGATAAAAAGTCCCACGTTTTTTTATGCCTTGAAGTCAAAGAAAAGAAAAAACATACCGCCATTTGGGACTTGGGCAAAGCAATATAGATTTAAATTTTAATAAAAAAATATTAGGTAAAAATGAATAGAAATATTATACTAATGCTATTTGCATTTGTCTTTTCTGTTAATACTACTTTTGCTGAGAATAAAAGTAGTATTGAAGGAAACCAAAATATAGAAATGCAACAAAGAGAAACAGAGTCCATAAAAGTTGAAATGTTAGATGATGATGATGAACACATTAAAGAGTCTTTAATAAACAATTTTGCGACTACATATCAAAAATGCTTTACTCAATCTGATTTTAATATGGTAATAGCTTTTTTAAGGACAAAATCGGTAGAAGAAATTAGAATGATAACATCTTCTTTTTCGGGTATTGACCCTAATGTTACTCAAATAGTTTCTATTTTCTTAGGAGCGTATGGAGTAGATAGGTTTATGTTGGGTCAAAATACTTATGGGGCTATTAAATTAATAACATTTGGTGGATGTGGTATATGGGCTATTATAGATTGGTTTCAAATAAAAAGGTTAACAAAGGAAACTAATATGAAAAACTTTGCAGAAATAACAAATATGAACCAATTTGCCTTAACACAGCAAGGATATTATCCTCCTGTTCCGCAACAAGAAGTTAAAAAAACAACAAATAGAAAACAACTTGCAAAGGAAGAACCAAGAAAAGAAGTTGAGGGATATGGCAATACTGCTTTGGAAAATACAATTGTTCGTTGGGATGTGCAATCTCGTCCTGCGGGAGCAGATGTTTTTTGGCGTGTTGTGTCAAAAACTCCTGAGGTTAAAAGTACAAATAACAAGTATTTACAAACAACTCCTTATGAAGCAACAAAATCTTTGGACATTCGTGGACTTAGTTACGAAAACTCGGGAGATGTTCGTATAATATTGCGTTGCGAAAAAGAAGGATACTATCCGCAAGAAAAGGAATTTAATGTAAGAATGATTATCGACCAAGAAGAAATCTCTGCATTCTTCCGCTTGGTTAAAGAAGAATAATATTTAATAAAATAATAAAATTGAATAAATATGAAATCAAAAAAAATATTATTGCTATTAGTTGTTTTATTCTCAATACCAATGTTATTTACAAGTTGTAGCGCATACAAAGATATGGCATCAGCAAATCTTCAAACGCAATTAAACCAAAGATTTAAAATTGCCCGTATGCCACAATGTTATTTTAATAATTTAAAACAAGGATTAAATGTTGAAATAAAACAAAATTATCAACAATTTGTCGTAGATAAGAATGTTTACTCAATGTCAAATTCAGCTATCTTTAATATGCCAACGGTAAACTATGTTAGAGCAATGGGATTTAAAGATTTAGGTGAAAATGATTACACTTTAACTATTACTTTAAGTAGAATAGATGTAAATACTTGGAATGGGAAAATTGATATTATGCTTGGCGTTGAAATGACTAACAGTTCTAATGAAACAATATTTGAACAAAATGTTATGTCTTCTGGAACAAATGCAATGAATGTTCCAAATGGTTTAAATGAGCAATACACATTAGCATTAGAACAAATAAACTGGAACAAGATTTCTTCATTCTTTAAAAAAGATAGTGCACCAAAACAACTTGCAAAGGAAGAACCAAGAAAAGAAGTTGAGGGATATGGCAATACTGCTTTGGAAAATACAATTGTTCGTTGGGATGTGCAATCTCGTCCTGCGGGAGCGGATGTTTTTTGGCGTGTTGTGTCAAAAACTCCAAGCGTTAAAAGTACAAACAATAAGTATTTGCAAACTACTCCTTACGAAGCGACAAAATCTTTGGACATTCGTGGACTTAGTTACGAGAACTCCGGAGATGTACGTATAATCTTGCGTTGTGAAAAAGAAGGATACCATTCACAAGAAAAGGAATTTAATGTTAGAATGATTATAGACCAAGAAGAAATCTCTGCATTCTTCCGATTAGTAAAAGAATAATAAAAACTTTAACCACAAAAAAACGCTCGTGAGTCTTAGTTTTATTTTGACAAACGAGCGTTTTATTTTATTTTTTCTTTGCTTTATTTATTTTTTTCTTAGAGTTATTTCTTATCTTTGCAGATTAAATAATTTGCAACAAAAAATCAATTAGTGATGAAACAGATAAAGGGAGCTTTAATTTCGGTCTTTTATAAAGATGGCTTAGATGAAATAGTAAAAAAGTTAGATTCGCTTGGCGTAGAAATATATTCAACAGGTGGAACTTACGATTATATTGTTAATTTGGGTATAAAAGCAAAAACTGTTGAGGGTTTGACTTCTTATCCTTCAATTCTTGGAGGAAGAGTGAAGACTTTGCACCCAAAAGTCTTTGGAGGAATCCTTTCAAGACGCGATAACGAAACAGATATTCAACAAGTAAAGGAATATGATATTCCAAATATAGATTTAGTTATTGTTGATTTGTATCCTTTCAAGAAAACAGTTGCAAGCAACGCACCTGAACAAGACATAATCGAGAAGATAGACATCGGAGGTATTTCTTTAATTCGTGCAGCGGCTAAAAACTTCAAAGATGTTGTTATTGTGCCTTCGGTAAATCATTATGCAGAACTTTTAGACATACTAAACAAAAACAATGGCTTTACTACATTGGAAGAAAGAAGACGTTTTGCAACTTACGCCTTTATGGAAAGTTCTGATTACGACACTGCAATTTTCAATTACTTCAATAGAGAAACCTCTCTTACTGCATTCAAGGAAAGTTACAATGAAGCAAAGGTTCTTCGCTATGGAGAAAATCCTCATCAAAAAGGAATGTTCTTTGGAGATTTAGATTCGTTTGTAGAACAACTTCACGGAAAAGAAATTTCTTATAATAACATTGGAGATATTGACGCTGCGTGTCGTTTGATTGATGATTTTGAAGATACAACCTTTGCTATCATTAAACATAACAATGCTTGCGGTATTGCAACTCGTCCTACATTGAAAGAAGCATACGTTGCGGCTTTGGCTTGCGATAATGTATCGGCTTTTGGTGGCGTTTTGGTTTGCAATCGCCCTATTGACAAAGAAACTGCCGAAGAAATGAATAGTTTATTTATGGAAATATGTATCGCTCCTGACTATTCTGCTGAGGCATTAGAGATTTTGAAATGTAAAAAAAATAGAATACTTCTTAAACGTAAAGCTTGCGAGCAAAATCCTTTACAATTCCGCTCTGCATTGAATGGAGTATTGGTACAAGAACAAGACAACAAAACCGAAAAAGTAGAAGAATTATCTTCAATCACCTCAACTCCTTTGACAGATAAACAAAAAGAAGATTTAATCTTTGCAAACAAGATTGTAAAACATACAAAATCAAACGCAATTGTACTTGCAAAAGATTTACAACTTTGTGCAAGCGGAACAGGTCAAACATCAAGAGTTGATGCTTTGCGTCAAGCGATTGAAAAAGCAAAGAGTTTCAACTTTGATTTGCAAGGTGCGGTAATGGCTTCTGATGCTTTCTTCCCATTTCCTGACTGTGTAGAAATCGCAGACAAAGAAGGAATAAAAGCAGTCATTCAACCAGGCGGTAGTGTTAATGATCAAAAAACTATAGACTATTGTCAAGAAAACGCTATTGCAATGGCTGTAACAGGATTCAGACACTTTAAACACTAAAAAAATCATTGAGTTTTGTAACTCTAAGAATAAAAAAACGTAAAACAACGCATAACAAGAAATAAAATAGATGGGATTATTTTCTTTTTTGACCAAAGAGGTCGCAATAGACTTAGGAACTGCCAATTCGATTGTAATTTGCAACGATAAAGTAGTTGTAGATGAGCCATCGATTGTTGCGGTTGATCAAACCACCAAAAAAATCATAGCAGTTGGGAAACGTGCTATGCAAATGGACGGTAAGACACACGAAAACATCAAAACCATAAGACCATTGAGAGATGGAGTGATTGCAGATTTTGATATGGCTAACGATATGATTAGAGAACTTATCAAAATGATGAATCTAAGAAAAACAATCGTTCCACCATCATTGAGAATGGTTATCTGTATTCCTTCTGGTATTACAAACGTAGAAGAAAGAGCCGTTAGAGATGCAGCAGAGCAAGCAGGAGCAAAAGATGTTCGTCTTATTCACGAGCCAATGGCTGCCGCAATCGGTATAGGTATTGATGTATTGGAGCCAGAGGGCAATATGATTATTGATATAGGAGGAGGAACAAGTGAAATAGCAGTTATAGCCTTAGGAGGTATTGTTTGTAATAAATCAATCCGTATAGCAGGAGACGAATTCAATAGAGACATTGTGGAATATATGAGAAAACAACACAATATCCATATTGGAGAACGTATGGCTGAAAGAATAAAGAAAGCAGTCGGTGCAGCAATTCCAGATTTGGAAAATCCACCTGACGATTTCGCTGTTCAAGGACGTGATGTCTTAACAGGAATCCCAAAAGAATTGTCTGTAAACTACAAAGAGATTGCTCACGCTTTGGATAAGAGTATTGCAAAGGTAGAAAGTGCGGTTTTAGAAGCCTTAGCAATGACTCCACCAGAATTAGCCTCTGATATATATCACACAGGTATTTATCTTGCAGGAGGAGGTGCTTTGTTGAAAGGCTTAGACGTAAGATTACAAAACAAAACTAAATTATCAGTTCACGTAGCAGAAGATCCGCTAAGAGCAGTCGCACGAGGAACAGGCATGGCCTTAAAACACTGGGACGAATACACATTCTTAATAAAATAAAAGCAAAAAGCGTTGAAAAATTTCAACGCTTTTTTTATTTCCTTTAAGCAAATGATTTTAGTAATCGTTTGATAAAAAATGGTATTCTCTCATTTGCAAACGTCCAAACTATCATCGGAATAAACAAAGTTAAAAACCAATCTATTAAAAAGCATGATTTATCAGTCAGTGCATTGAAAATAATCTTTGACTTCCAATTTTGAGATACCAACACTTTAACAAAATCATTATTTTCATAGATATGATTTTTCACAATCTCTAATTTTTCTTTTCTTTCTAAGGATTTACGATAGCGAGCATAGATAGAAAGTACTAAAAGTTTAAGATGAACAACCAACCATTGGTATTGAAAACGAGAAGTAAATGATTTTTTTAAGTTAGTTTCGATTTCAAGAAAATTTGTCATTTCTTTCTCAAAATCTTTCATAAATTTAGATGGATTAAAGTTGTTTACATAATTATAAGGGAATGCTTTATCATTATATATCACACGATTTATAAAAGCGGCATATTGCATTGTAAAGAGTTTGTCTTCACCATAAAATACGTTTTCATTGTATCGAATATTATTTTCTATCAATCGCTCTCTTAAAAACAATTTTCCACACGTTGATCCGTTATTTGAGAGTAATTGAAGCATAGTTTCATTGGTTTCTCCTGAGGCATAAATATTGTATTGTGGCTTTAAAGAATCTATACTAAAACCTTCTTTCTCCACAACAATGTAAAATGTGTCTTCATTTAAGCCTTCCACAGCCATAAACGAAGAAAGGTAATCTGTATCTACAAAATCATCTTGGTCAATAAAGGTAATCCACTTTCCTTTTGCTCTATCTACCCCATAATTTCTTGCACTTGATTCTCCACCATTAGACTTTGAATAGATTTTTATATTAGAATATTTAGCGTATTCTTGTTTTATAATTTCAAGACTATTATCCCGACTGCCATCATCAACAATCACTAATTCAAAATCCTTGAAATCTTGTGCTAACATACTATCAACACAAAGTCTAATAGTCTTTTCTCCATTGTAAACGGGTAATATGACAGAGATAAGCGGGGTTTGATTGTTCATTATTGCTATTTTTAGAAAATATATTGTACTCCTACTTGATAGCCTATGTATATTTGATGTTGTCTTTCATCAGTTACTTTGTTCCAAAGGTTGTTTTCTTGCAGGAATTTATCGGAATATTTTTTGTTTGCCATAAAATAGTTGAAGTTTGCTCCACCAAAGAGATTAAAGTGTTTCCATAGTTTTATTGAAGGTGCGATATAGTAACTGAAATTATTTATATCAGAGGAGAAACTTATGTTTGTCGCTTTTATTTCGTTGTTTAACTCTAACCATTTGCATATAGGAATATGTAAACCATAGCCTGCTTCGAGTACAACTTTGTCTTGTGATGTAATTTGAGGATTACAGCCTACGCCGATTATGCCGTATGTGTATTTTCCGCCAGAGCGAAACGACAGAACTGCATTATTCAATACGTCATAAGTGAGTGCAACACCTTTTTCGCCGTTTTTTATGATGTTTACAATGCCTATCGGAAAATTACTTTCGTCTGCAATATTCAAAACAGAAGCAAATTGTACTCCTTCTACTTTATTTGCTACGTTTATCAAGCCTGCAAACTGCATTCCTTTAACATTTGTTGCTACATTAGCCAATCCAGAAAATTGTAAGCCGAAAGCGTTTTGCGATATATTTGTTAAGCCTGCTATTTGTAATCCTTTATTTTCAAAACCTCTAAATATATTACACAGACCTGCAATTGCAACACCTTTTGTATTTGAAGTTGTAATATTATATAAGCCTCCTATTTGCATACCATAATGATTTCCAAATGTTGTATTGCCTAATCCTCCGATTGTTAGTCCAAAACATTTTTCTCCAATGTGATTATGCAAGCCTGCAATTTGTAATCCGATTGCTTTTTCTTTTATAACGTTTACCAAACCTGCGATTGCAAAACTTTTATTTGCCTTTGAAACATTTACAATATTGATTGAAGGTAATATTTCTGTGATTTTTTTATTTGAATGAGTAGTATCTATTTGTGCTTTTGCTCCAAAGGTTAAAACAAACACAAGTATTATGCTTATAAATATTCGTTTGCTTGCAATTATTCTTTGTGTCATAATCTATTTTTTTAAAGAAATAACTATCTGCAAAAGTAAGAAAAAAATAACTCTTTGAAATAATTTTCTAATTCAAAGAAATAAAAAATTAAAACAGCGTTTTAGAAAAATAAATCAAAGAAATAATTTCTTAAAACAAAAAAAGAGTTTCTGAATACTCAGAAACTCTTTTTTCTTTCGCTGTGCGGGCGAAGGGACTCGAACCCCCACGCCTCTCGGCACTAGATCCTAAGTCTAGCGCGGCTACCAATTACGCCACGCCCGCTCTTTGCGATTGCAAAAGTAGTACTTTTTTTATTTCCCACCAAATTTTCTTTGATTTTTCTACTACTTTTGCTCTCACAATTAAAATATTTCTATTATTTAATAAGCTTTTTCTCTAATAAACTTGTGATATCATCGCTCTCTGCTGCATACCACAATATGCCATTGCTTTCAAAAATGTATGTATAGCCATTTTCTGCTGCTACTTCTGCAACTGCTGCTTTTATTTTCTCAACTATCACATTCATAAGCTCAACTTGTTTTTCTTGAACTGAAACTTGTGATTGTCTTTCAAAGTTTTGCATACGTGCTGCAACGCTTTGGATTTCTTGTACTTTGTTTTGTTTCAATAGGTCTGTAAGTTGATCTTTTTTTGCTTCGTATTCTTCGTTTAATCTTGTGTATTCTTGGGTCATCAATTCCATTTCTGCTTGCAAGTCAGCAATGTATTCTTGTAATTGAGTTTCTGCTTGTTTTGCTTCTGGCATTTTTTGCATTATTTCATTTGAATTGAAATGCCCTAATTTGATTTTTTGTGCGAAAGTGTCTGTTCCTGATAAGCAAAGAACAGCTAACACTAATACTTGAAATGTTCTTTTCATTTGTTTAATAGTTTTTTTATTTTTTAATATCATTTTATTTGCTAACTCTATAACCTAATTCTGCTAAAACGAGGTTGCTAATATCTGTTTTACTATCTACGTAAAGTATTGTTGCTCCGCTTGCTTTATCAAACACAACTGAGAAATTCTTTTCTTGCGCAACTTTTTCTATTGCATTGTATATTCTGTCTTGAATAGGCTTTATCAATTCTGAACGTCTTTTTGCTAAATCGCCATTATTGCCAAATCTTTTCTTTTGTATGTCTTTTGCTTCTTTTTCTGCTGCTATAATTTCATTTTCTTTTTGTGCTTTCAAATCGTTAGGCAATAAAACTGATTCTGCTTGAAATGCTTTGTACAATCTATCAACAGCAACAAATTTTTCTTCAACTTCTTTTTGCCATTGAACTGATACTTCTTCAAGTTCTTTTTGTGCCTGTTTGTATTCTGGCATACTATTTAATATATACTCGGTATCAACACAAGCATACTTTTGACTGAATGCACTTATTGAAATAAATGACATTACGAATAAAAGCAATAATTTTTTCATTTCTATATTTTTTTTGTTATTAATCGATTGAATTGTTAATTGATATGTGAAAATGTGAGCCAGATGCCGTTGATAAGCCAGGAACTGGGTCTAAACCATATCCCCAATCAACTCCAAGCAAGCCAAACATTGGCATAAATATTCTTAACCCTACTCCAACTGAACGATACATTTTAAATGGTTCAAAACTTTGGAAGTTTGCCCAAGAATTACCTGCTTCAAAGAACGTTAAAGCATAAACAGATGCTCCTTCGTTTAGAGTAATCGGATATCTTAATTCCATAGTGTATTTATCAAAGACCATTCCTCCTTCATT
This sequence comes from Bacteroidales bacterium, assembly GCA_017559135.1. Taxonomy (GTDB): domain Bacteria; phylum Bacteroidota; class Bacteroidia; order Bacteroidales; family P3; genus Onthomorpha. The sequence goes on from JAFYSZ010000023.1 coordinate 8,805, forward strand.
TGGTGAAAGCGAATGATCATCGTAACCTCTTAAAGCCACAAGTTCTCTTCCATCAAGTTGATAACCTGTTAATCCATCTCCTCCTAAATAGAATCTTTCAAAAGGTGAATATCCAACATTGCTATTGTATTGACCTAAGAAACCAAATCTTGCTCTTGTAGAAACAACCAAGTCATCAAAAAGATTAAAATACCAAGATGCTCTAAGATTTATTTTATAATATTCTAACCATTTATATCTCTCTTGCGAAGTAAGGTTAGAATAATCTTTTCCATTTACCAAAGAATAAGGGAAAGTCATTTGTGCAGCAAGAGAAACGTCTGATCCTTGTCTTGGATATATTAGTTGATCGACAGAATTTCTTGCAATAGTAAAATTATAGTTAATATTATTTGATACTCCCGTAGGCATAGCTGTAAGAGATGTATAATTCTTTACATTATATTGTTGATAGGCTATTCCGTGTGAGAAAGTAAAATAATCATCTGGCCATTTCAAACGTGTAGACAAAGAAACAGAGGCTCCTAATATGCCAATATAATATTCTGATGTACTAGAAGTATTCCAAAGTCCGTCATCTTGATAAGAATAGTAAACACCAACACTCAAAGCATTTGGTTTTCTTCCTCCAAGCCAAGGTTCAGTAAAAGATAATGAAACTGCGTGATAATAATCTCCATTTGTGTGCACTCGAAGCGAAAGTTTTTGTCCATCTCCTATTGGAAAAGGATTCCAAGCCTTCTTATCAAAGAATTTTTTTGTAGAAAAATTCGTCAAAGATATACCAGCTTGAAACAAAACATAGCCATTACCAACGCCTCCACTTAAATCAAATTGAGAACTTGACTTTTCCACAAGTTGATACTCTATATCAACTGTTCCACTCTCAGGATTAGGACGAATATCTGGCACAATTTTTTCAGGATCAAAATAGCCTAATTGTTGAATTTCACGAAGCGAACGATAAACCGCATCTCTACTGAAAAGATCTCCTGGATAAGTTCTCAATTCTCGCATTACGACATAATCATTCGTAACAGTATTTCCAGAAATATTTACTTTACCGATTCTTGCCTGCTTCCCCTCATACACTCTCATTTCAATATCAATAGAATCGTTTTCAATTTTGATTTCTGTTGGCATTACTCTAAAAAATAAGTAACCATCATCGGTGTAAAGAGAATAAATATCAGTTCCTGTTGGGTCATAATTAAGATTTTTCTCTAATAAACCTTTGTTATATGGGTCTCCCTTTTGTATTCTTAGTCGTTTAGACAAATCTTCCGAAGAATACTTTGTGTTTCCCACCCAAGTAATATCTCTAAAAAAGAACTTAGGACCTTCATACACCTCTAAATCAATGCAAATTGCCTTTTTAGGCACTTTCTTACCCCAAAAGTTTTTCTTAACTGTATCTATCAAATAAACACTATCCCTAACAATCTTCGCATCTCTAAATCCCTCATCATTATATTTGTTTATCACCAAATCTTTATCTGCTTGAAAATCCTCATCTACAAATCTTGATGATTTCCATATTCTCCACCAACGATAAACTTTTGTATCTTTCATTTTAGAACGTATCTTCTTTTCAGTAATAACACTATTGCCTTTAACATTTATTTGAGTGATACGCACCTGTTCACCTTTATTTATCTTAAATTTTAAAAATACTTCATTCCTATTAAAGTTGGTATCTTTAATTTCTTCTATTTCTGTATTTACTAAAAAGAAACCTTTTTCAGTAAAATGTTCTGAAATTATATTTTTACAATTTGATTTAAGATTTTCAGTAACTACATCGCCAGAATAGATATTCATCAATTCACTTAGTTTATCTGCTTCGGCACGTTTAACACCATCTATTTTATATCCAGATAATCTTGGTTTGGTTTTAAGATAATAAGTAAGAAATATTGTTTTACCCTCTATTTTTGAAACAGTTATTTGAATATCTTCAAATATTCCTTGTCGCCAAAGTTTATCAATTGCAATACTTGTCTTATCACTTGGCAAGAAAATCTTCTCTCCAACGGATATTCCAGAGAGTAATATTACAGAATTCTTATCTAAGTGATCTGCACCTTTTATTTCTATACCACCAACTTCATATTCTTTTGGTGAAAGGTAATTAAGATCGATTGTTTGAGCTTTTGACAGTTGAAAAGATAGTAAAAATATAACTATTATAAACTTTGCTAATTTCATCTCTTTATTTTTAAACTAAATAAATAACGTTTATATCGTCTAATAATTTTATTTAAAACTTTATTTTTTTAATTGCTCGCTTGTCTTGCCGAAACGTCTTTCTCTGTTTTGATAAGAAACTATTGCTTCATAGAGCCCTTCTTTGTTAAAGTCAGGCCAAAGAGTTGGAGTAAAGAAAAGTTCGGTGTAAGCCAATTGCCAAAGCAAATAATTACTCAATCTATATTCGCCAGAGGTTCTAATCAACAAATCAGGATCAGGATAATTTGCGGTAGATAAGTTTTTAGAAATCGTTTCTTGATTAATGGTTTCCAAATCCAAAGTATTATCTTTGATTTGCTTTGAAATATTTTTCACCATTTCAGTAATTTCCCAACGAGAACTATAATTCAAAGCAAGAATCAGCGTCATTCTTGTATTGTTTCGAGTATTGAAAATGGTATTTTTTAGAGCAGATTGAGTTTCTTGTGCAATTTGAGAAATATCACCTATATACTCTAATTTAATATTGTTTTTCATTAAAGTTTCTTCTTCTTTTGCAATCGTATCAACCAACATTGCCATAAGTGCGTCAATCTCTTCTTTTGGTCGGTTCCAATTTTCAGTAGAAAAGGTGTACAATGTAAGGTATTTAATCCCCAATTCTGCACAGCCTTCGGTAACTTCCCTAACTGCATTCACACCATTTTGATGTCCAAAGATTCTTTCTTTTTGTCTTTGTTTTGCCCAACGTCCGTTTCCGTCCATTATGACAGCTATGTGTTCGGGTAATTTGTCTAATACTATACTTTCTTTTAAACTCATTTGCTTAAAATTTACGAAATCAATACTTTGATAGTAAAACTAATCTGCAAAAGTAATGATTTTTTTGAAGTTTGCAAAGAATAAGCATAAATTTCAATAGTATTTTCTTAGTTTATTACGCTTTTTTCGTACCTTTGCCGCCTGATTTTAAAGAAAAATTTATGAAAAAAGCATTATTATTTTTGTGTTTTGCAGCAATTACAACCCTATCTTTTGCTCAAAACAACGATTTCTCTCTAAAATTCAACACGAGAGCCGATTTTGATTATCAATACATTGACAACGAAAACATTAATGATAGTTATGGATTCGCAGGAAAGTTCCTTAACATAATGTTAGATGGAAAAATCAATGACAAATTTGAGTATCATTGGCGTCAAAGATTGAATCGTACAAATCTTACATCTAATTTCTTTGAAGCAACCGATTGGGCATATCTTTCTTATCACATAAATGATAATTTTACCCTTTCAGTAGGTAAGCAAGTCGTAGCAATAGGAGGCTTTGAGTATGATTACGCTCCAATAGATGTGTATTTTTATTCTGACTTTTGCAACATAATGCCTTCTTGCTATGAGTTTGGAACATCTCTTACTTGGGGATTCAGCCAAGGACAAGCCTTAACTTTCCAAATCAGCAATTCAATTTTTAAACAACAACCTTTTGATGGACTTTTAGCCTATAACCTCTTATGGAATGGAAATATAACAGATTCGTGGAAGACTTTATATTCTGTAAACCTTATAGAATTTAGAAAAAATCAATATGTAAATTACGTAGCCTTAGGAAACCAATTCTATGTAGGCGATTTCGTAATAGATTTAGATTACACAAACCGTTATGTTAATGGAATGTTTTTTGATGACTTTACAATAGTTTCACAAGTTAAGTATCAAATGCCAAAACTCAATGTTTTTGCAAAATTTTCTTACGATAGAAACAACACAGAACTTACCCCAGATTATCCATACGGTGATTATTGGACAATGACCGTTGCACCCGGAACAGATTATATGCTTTACGGAGCAGGAGTTGAATATTTCCCAATCCCAAACAGCAAAGACGTAAGACTTCACGCCATAATATCTTCTAACAACAGAGAACCTGCAAACTTATTCCTTAACGCAGGTCTGACTTGGAATATGAAATTAAAATAAATCAATAAAATAAAAACATAGAATGAAGAAATCGACAAAGAAAACGCTTGGTGCGTTATTGTTTTTAGCCATACTCATTGGAGGATTCCTTGTTTTAGGAAGCAAAATGGGTGCATCAAATATGTTAAAGACAATAATGAACACAGCACACGACCTTTTGCTAAACACAGTTTTCTATCTTATGGGAATTACTGTGCTAACAGGAGCATTAAGTAAGTTATTTTCAGAATTTGGTGTAGTAGCCCTTTTAGAAAAACTACTAAAACCATTGATGAAACCTCTTTTTAGATTACCAGGAGTTGGAGCCTTAGGTGCGGTTATGACATTCCTTTCAGACAATCCTGCAATTATCTCTTTGGCAAAGGATAAAAGTTTCAGCAAATTCTTTAAAAAATATCAATTAGTGTCATTAACCAATTTCGGAACAGCATTCGGAATGGGATTTGTGGTAATTATCACAATGATTGGCTACGGAGAAATTACAGGAGCATTAGTCGGATTGTTTGGAGCCTTTGTTGGAAGTATTATTTCAACAAGAATTATGCAAAGATCAGTACTTAAAGCATACCCTGAAATGAATTCTCCTGTGGTAGAAGAAGAAAACAAAGAAGAAGTTGCAGAAGAACAAGAAGAAAAGAAAGAAAGCCTTTTCATCAGAGTAATGAACGCAATATTAGATGGAGGTAAAAACGGGGTAGATCTTGGTTTACAAATAATACCTGGTGTTTTGATTATCTCAACTCTTGTAATGATGATAACATTTGGACCAAAAGATGCAGCAGCTGGCTATGCAGGAGTAGCATACGAAGGAGTTCCTATTTTACCTTGGCTTGCAGAAAAAATTAGTTTTGTGTTTGAATGGTGCTTTGGCTTTGAAACAATGGAATTAATCGCCTTTCCAATGACAGCACTTGGTGCAGTTGGAGCAGCTCTTGGACTTTTACCAACTTTTGCCGAAACGGGAATCTTAGATGCGAATGCAATAGCAGTCTTTACCGCAATGGGAATGTGTTGGAGTGGTTATTTATCAACTCATACCGCAATGTTAGACTCATTAGGTTATAGAAAACTAATCTCAAAAGCACTTGTAGCACACACAATCGCAGGTCTTTGTGCAGGAATTATTGCTCACTGGACATTTGTCTTAGTTGGGCTAATTTTATAAGCAAAAAAAAGAAAATAATACTTAAAAACAACAAAAATAATTCTTAGATTTTTGGAAAAATTTCTAAGAATTATTTTTTTATTTCAAACAATTGCAAAAAATAAGTCATTGGATTTAAAATATTTCAAAAGAAATTTTACGAAATTTTGTGGATATAAAAATTTTATGTATTTTTGCTGTTTGAAATACTACTAAGCAATAAAAAATTTATAAATAAAAATGAAAAAATTATTAGTACTCATTCTAATGTCTATGCTTTCGGCAGGAGTATATGCACAAAAGGAAGTAACGAAATTCTTAGGAATACCGGTAGATGGTACAAGAACTTCTATGATTCAAAAATTGAGAGCGAAAGGATTTACTATCAATAGAGAAAAAGACGATATGCTTGATGGTAAATTCAATGGTGAGGACGTTAATATTGCAATTCTTACTCAACACGACAAAGTTTGGCGTGTATTGGTAGCAGATGTTGCAATAAGAAACGAAGTTCAAGTAAAAATGAGATTTAATGAACTTGTGCGTCAGTTTGAAAATAATGGTAATTACTACGAACCATCAAGCGATCAAAGCATTCCTGATAAAGAAGACATAAAACAAGGAATGAATTCTTTGAATAAGCAATATCAAGCATACTTTATTCAAAAAGGAACAGTATCCGACGATAAAAGGTTGGTTTGGATAGAAATTATGCCTAACGGCAATGGATACAATATCGTAATGTTCTACGAAAACGGATACAATAGAGCAGACGGAAGCGACTTATAGGAAGATAATAATTGTTATTGTATAAACAGGATAAGGCTTATAACATTGATTTATAAGCCTTATCCTATTTTGTATTAAAAAAATCACAATAATTGTAACGTTTTGTCTAAAAACATTGTCTTATATATAAGAAACTTAAAAAATAGGAGGACAAAATTATGAAAAAGACATTTGCTTTCTTGTGTTCGGTTTTATGTATGAACATTTTATTTTCTCAATCAGAAATTACTATTGGAGATTTAACCTATTATATAGCCGACAAAGGCGATGCAATAGTACAATCTTGTAGTTATTCTGCAACAAATGTTGTTATTCCTGCAACGATTACTGATAGTGTAGGACTAACTCACCAAGTAGTTGCAATAGGAAACGGAGCATTTAGCGGTTGTGATAATTTAACCTCAGTAATTATTCCAAATACTATTATAACTATTGGAAGTAGTGCTTTTTGGGAATGTGTTAATTTATCAAATGTTATTATACCAAATAGCGTTACTCACATTGGTGAAAAGGCTTTCTTTCATTGTCATTCTTTTACAATGATTAGCATTCCAAGTAGCGTAATTCAAATTGGAGATGAAGCGTTTTATCGTTGTCATGGTGCAACAACTTTGAATTATAACGTAGAACAACATAGCGATTTCAACAAACAATTTGAATATTGTTACTTTAAAACAATAAATATAGGCGATAGCGTTAAGAGATTACCTACTAAATTTGCTTTTAATCAAGATTCTTTAACCACAGTAAACTTTTCTAACAATCTTAAATATATTTCTAATTCTGCGTTTATGTCTTGTGATGCTCTAACTTCAATAACTATTCCTAATTCAGTGGATTCAATAGGAGGCACTTCGTATGTTGCAGTCAATGGAGCATTTGAAAAATGTAGTGCTTTGTCTTCTGTAACTATTGGAGAAAATGTGAAATATATAGGCGACAATACTTTTTGTGATTGTATGAATTTAGAGACTATTACTTGCTTAGCAACAACACCTCCTGATATTGAATACTCTGTTCACGTATTTAAACAATGCGAAGGTGCAACTTTATACGTTCCTTGTCAAAGTATAGATATTTATGCAAACACTCCTGGTTGGGATTCTTTCGGTTATTCAAATATTGCAATGATTAACTTTGAAGTTTCTGTCAATCCAAACAATATGGATTGGGGTTGGGTTGATATTCAAGAAAATTGTGGTTACGTAATCTTAACTGCAAATACAAATCTATGTACTCGCTTTATTGGTTGGAGTGATGGTAACACCGAAAACCCAAGAACAATTGAAATTACAAAAGACACAAATCTTACAGCAATATTTAGCCAAATTATAACAGCGATTGATGCCTCTATTATTGAAGGAGAACTTTATGAAGAATACGGATTCTGCGAATCAGAGCCAGGAACATATACACAAATCTTGACAGATGAAAATGGTTGCGATAGTTTGCTTGTCTTAAACCTTACTTATCAAGTTTCCTTGAATGATGCAAAAGAAGAAAACATTAACTTCTATCCAAATCCTACTCAAAACATTATCAATTTCAGCACAACAATAGAACAAATTGAAGTAATGGATTTGACAGGCAAAAGATTGATGAGTTTCAACCACGAAAATCAAATAAATATTGAGGCCTTACCTTCGGGAGTCTATTATCTAAGATTGATAAACGATAAAAAGGTTACAACTAAGAAAGTAATCAAACAATAAAATAAAACAAAGAAATAATTTTCTAAAACAAAGAAATAAAAAAATAACTCTTTGAAATATTTTAATAAATCAAAGAGTTATTTTTTTGTTTTAAAGACTTGTTATTTCTTTATCTTTGCATCAAGAAATGTTTTCTCTGCCATATAAGAAGAACGCACCAAAGGACCGCTTTCAACGTTGTCAAATCCTAAGGACATTCCTATTTCTTTGTATTTATTGAATTGTTCCGGTGTTACATACTCTATTACAGGAATGTGTTTGTGTGTTGGTTGAAGATATTGTCCTATTGTAAGCAAGCGAACGCCTACTTTTCTTACATCTTTCATCAATTCCACTACTTCTTCTTCTGTTTCGCCTAAGCCAACCATTATTCCTGTTTTTGCAATTAAGCCATATTGTGATGCAAGTTCAAGAACTTTTAGGCTGACATCATATTTTGCTCTACTACGTGTTTGATTTGAAAGACGTTTTACTGTTTCCATATTATGCCCAAACACATCTGGTTTTGCATCAAATACAATTTTCAATAGATTTTCATCACCGTCAAAATCTGGTGTTAAGACTTCTATTGTTGTATTAGGATTTAATTCTCTTGTTGCTTGAATTGTCTTTGCCCAATGACTTGCACTCTTATCTTCTAAGTCGTCTCTATCAACTGATGTTATGACACAGTGTTTTAGTTTCATAAGATTGACAGAGTTTGCTATCTTTTGTGGTTCGTTTTCATCTAATGGCATTGGCACTCCTGTCTTTGTTGCACAGAATTTGCAACTTCTTGTGCATATATCACCAGAAATCATAAATGTTGCTGTGCCTATGCTCCAACATTGACCGATATTTGGACATTTTCCACTTGAACAAATTGTGTGGAGTTTGTTTAACTCAACTATTTTTTTGACTTTTGGATAGTTTTCGCCTGTTTCGAGTTTAATTTTCAACCATTCTGGTTTGCGTTGAGGATTGTTGCTCATTTTCTAAAATCTTTTTTAATGTTTTTTCCGCAGCAAGTTGTTCTGCTGCTTTGATTGAGTAGTCTTCTGCTTGCTCTTGTGGCTCTTCATCAATCAATATTTGTACTATATAGTGCATTCGGTGATTGATTAGTTTGGATTCAACTACTTCAAAGGATATTTTTTTTCTGTTTTTTTGACACCAATCAATTATTTTACTCTTATAATTCCATGTTGTGTTCTCTAATTCATCTATATCAAGATGTATGGAAAGTATTTTCTTGGTTAAAATTTTGTAAGTAAAGTTGTAACCTCTGTCTAAATAGATTGCTCCTACCAATGCCTCAAATGCGTCCCCGTTTACTGAGCCAAAACTTGATGAATGTGCACCTCGGTTGTATTCTATCAGGTTGCTTAATCCTATTTTTACGGAAAGTTTATTCAAAGAAGCACGACTTACTATCTTTGAACGCATTTCAGTGAGGAATCCTTCGCCTTTGAGTGGGTATTTTTTGAATAAAAATTCTCCGACAATGGTACTGAGAACGGTGTCTCCAAGATACTCCAACCTTTCATTGTTTAACTTATTTCCTTTGCTGTCTTTAAGAGAACAAGACTTATGTACAAGGCTGAGTTTATAAATAGAAATATTCTTAGGCTTACACCCAAGAATATTTCTCAAAAATTTCAGAAGTTCTTTATCTTCTTTTTTTTTGCCTCTCTTTATAAGAAACATTTTTTATTCGTATTTCTTAAACGCAAGACATGCATTGTGTCCGCCGAATCCGAATGTGTTACTTAAAGCTCCTTTTATTTCTCTCTTTTGTGCTTTTCCAAATGTAAAATTCAATTGAGGAATTTCAGGATCATCAGTAAAGTGATTTATTGTTGGAGGAACAATACCATTATGCACTGCTAACACAGTTGCAATCGCTTCTATCGCACCGGCAGCTCCTAATAAGTGTCCTGTCATGCTCTTTGTAGAGTTGATATTTATGTTCTTAGCGTGTTCTCCAAATAATTTTTCAATCGCACTTATTTCCGCAATGTCTCCAAGTGGCGTTGAAGTTCCGTGAGTGTTTATGTGGTGAATATCTTCTAAGGCAAGGTTTGCTTCTCTCAAAGCTTCTTTCATCGCATTCATTGCTCCTCGTCCTTCTGGGTGAGGTGCGGTCATGTGATGTGCGTCAGCAGTAAGTCCTGCTCCGCAAATCTCTGCATATATCTTTGCTCCACGTGCTATTGCGTGATCATAACTTTCTAAAATCAATGCTCCTGCCCCTTCTCCTAAGACAAAACCATCTCTATCTTTGTCAAAAGGACGTGAAGCTGTTGCTGGGTCATCGTTTCTTTGAGAAATAGCGTGCATAGAGCTAAATCCGCCAACTCCTGCCTCAGAAATAGCAGCTTCGCTACCTCCACAAACCATTACATCTGCCTTTCCTGTCTTTATATACATAAAAGCATCTGCAATTGCATTAGCAGAAGAAGCACAAGCAGAAACTGTTGCAAAGTTAGGTCCTCTTAAATCATATTTTATTGAGATATGACCAGCACAAATATCCGCAATCATCTTTGGAATAAAGAATGGGCTGAATCTTAACGCGCCATCTCCTTTTGCAAAGGACATTATTTCTTCTTGAAAAGTGATTATACCACCAATTCCAGAAGCCCAAATAACACCTGCTCTATCTTTATCAAGATTTTCTAAGTTAATTCCAGAATCAAGCATCGCTTGGTCAGCAGCAACTATGCCATATTGAGCAAATTTATCGTATTTTCTTATTTCTTTTCTGTCGAAAAACTGATTGCCATCGAAGTTTTTCAATTCACAAGCAAACTGTGTTTTAGCTTGTGAAGCATCAAAATGAGTTATAGGGGCAGCTCCACTTACTCCATTAATAAGTCCATTCCAATATTCTTCAATATTGTTTCCTATTGGAGTAAGTGCACCTAACCCTGTAACAACAACGCGTTTCATTTCCATAATAAATGAAATGAAATTATTTAGCGTTGTTTTCGATGTATGTGATAGCATCACCAACAGTTGCTATCTTTTCAGCTTGATCGTCTGGTATAGAAATATTAAATTCTTTTTCTAATTCCATGATCAATTCTACAGTGTCTAATGAATCAGCCCCTAAATCACTTGTAAAGTTTGCCTCAGGAGTAACTTGACTTTCTTCTACACCTAGCTTATCAACTACGATAGCTATCACTTTTGTTGCAATTTCAGACATATCTATTAAGTTTTTATAATTAAACCGATTTGCAAAATAACAAAAAAAACTGCAATTGGACAAACAATCAAAGAGAAATGATAAGACTATTTAATCTAATGATTTGAAATTTAATGCTTTAATATCAAAGACTTTTTAACTAAAAAACAAAGAAAAATAATGTTTTATTTAAAAAATCTTATCTTTGCAAGCGAAAAAAATCAATATATTACATAAAATGAAAAGAATAGCCGTGTTTGCTTCTGGTAGTGGAACGAATTTCCAACAGATATGCGAGTATTTCAATGAAAAAAACAAAGATATAAAAATAGAATTGCTCATTGTTAATAAAAAAAACGCCTATGTGCTTGAACGTGCTAAGCAATTAAATGTAAAAAGTCAATACTTCAACAGAGAGGATTTTTATTCTAGCGATAGGGTTGTAGAATGTCTTAAAGAAAATCAAATAGATTTTATCGTATTAGCTGGATTTCTTTGGCTAATTCCTAATAATATATTAAAGAAATACCCAAATAAAATAATAAATATACACCCTGCTCTTTTACCTAACTATGGTGGCAAAGGAATGCACGGACATCACGTTCACGAAGCTGTAATTGCTGCAAAAGAACCAGAATCCGGAATTACTATTCATTATGTTAATGAACATTATGATGAAGGGAATATTATTTTTCAAGCAAAATGCTCAATCACTCCCGAAGATACTGCCGATAGTTTGGCAGAAAAAATCCATTTATTGGAAAAAGAACATTTTCCAAAGGTAATTGACGATTTGCTTTCTTAGATTAGATTTTACCAAAACTATAACTAATTCCAAATTTTGCGAATACGCCTTTGTATTTATTGGAATTGAAAGAATTGAAGCACGGATTTATAATTTCAAATTCGTGCTTTTTTAGATTAAATACATCTTCTAAATCTAAAAATAATGATAATCTATCGTCTAAAAGTTTAGTTTTTATTCCTAAGTCTATGCTATAATTTTCTTTTTGTTTGTAAAACAATCTTGAAATAGGAGAAGAATAGTTTGCAGAGGCGTAAACTTCAATGTTTTTAAAGATTTGTCTCCATATTTTTAGATTCAAAAAATAGGAAGTACTGATTTTGGAATATAAACCTGTTTTTGGATAATCTATCTCGTAGTAATACCTATATACATTAGCGAAAAGATTTGCATTAAATAGGTTTCCAACTTTAAAACTTGCGTTTGCGTCAATTCCATACTTATAAGAGGTTTTTAAATTGTATGGCATAGAATAAGAAATCACATATTTATAATAATCATCAAGTTTAAAATCTGTTGCATAGTCTATTTCATTCTCTGAATATTTATAATATGTATTCAAAGTCAAAGAAAGAGAGTTCGCAAACGACTTTTGCCAACCTGCAATCAAAGAATGAGTTTTTGAAGGTTTAAGATTGCGATTACCAATCATAAATTTATCGCCTAAATAGAGTTTATGGTTCGTAATATCTCTTACACTTGGAGTGGTTACACGAAGATTATAATCAAGTTTAAAGTCATTGCCTGATTTGTTCTTGTAATTCAAAGAAATAGAAGGTTCAAATGTTGATACAAAATAGGAAGTATCGTCAGGATTATAATAATTTTCATAAGTAAATGCTTCTTTTCTCAAATTCCAATCAAAATCTGCTTTTACAACTAAGCGATTAAAGGTATGAATCCAATCAAAAGAAAAAAGCATTCCCCTATTCCTATAATTATATAGGTAAGAAAAAGCACTGTCTTTAATATTATAGATTGAATTTAGTGAGTCATAATAATTGTAATCGGCGTTTTTATTTTGCCAATCATTGTTTAACCTCACTCCTAATAAGACTTTGCAATTATCATCATAAGCAATATTGTAAAAAGCGTTTAATGCAATTGTATTTTCCTTTGATGTAGAAAAATCAAGACCGTTAAAATTCCTATAAGTCTGCGTTGGATTATCATAAATCCTCAGATTGTTTCCCTCACTTAAAGAATTAGAGAAATTTCCGTCCACTGCTATTGCAAGAATACGTCCTTTCTTGTCGAAATTATAGGAATAACAAGCCGAAAACTGTGAAATACTGCTTTCAATCTTATAATAATCTTCTGCTTTATAAGCACTTATTTCTCTGTTTGATTGAATCGAATCTACTCTTCCTTGATTGGTAAAAAGGTTATTTTGATTTTTTAGTTGAAATTGAGAAAAATAAAATGAGAAAGTGTTTTTGCGATTGATTTTATAAAGCAAATCCAAATTTAATTTACCACTATATTCCTTTGTTTCACCGTTTGTGCTGAGTTTTTCACTGAAAACACTATCCTTTCCATCACTTAATGCTGTTGAAAAAGTATTTCCATTATCTTTTCTCTGAGAATAACTTCCCTCAAAGCCTAATTTTAAATATAGTTTCTCGCTTTGTTGAGCATAAGACAAGGATTGAGAAATTAAAATCAAGATAAAAACAAAAGAAATGAAACGTTTTACAACCATAAATTCAATATAATTATATAATGTCATGCAAAGATAATTTTTTTTGAGGATAAAAAATAAAGAAATTAGCAAAAGTTATTATTTTATCTTATTCGTAATACTATTTTATCTTGTTCGTAATACTATTTTATCGTATTCGTACTACTATTTTATTGCGTTCGTACTACTATTTTATCGTGATTGTAATCTTATTATATTAATTAAACGTTAAATTATTTCTTCGTTTTATTTTTGCGTTTAAAACTTTCTTTTTATATTTGCACAAAGAAGATAAATAAAAAATAAATATTATTTAAGACATGAGCAACAAACAATTAATTTTAGCAATAAACCCAGGCTCTACTTCTACGAAAGTAGCGGTTTATGACGGCGAAACACAATTGTTCGTTAAGAACATAAAACACTCAGCCGAAGAAATAGGAAAATTTGCACGCATTGCAGATCAATATGAATTTAGAAAATCTTTAATTCTTGAAGAAATAGCAACCGCAGGCTATGACTTAAATGAATTTAAAGTAATAGTAGGAAGAGGAGGTTTAGTAAAACCAATTTCTTCTGGTGTTTGGGCTGTAAATGAAGCAATGATAGAAGATTTAAAGAAAGGAGTATCAGGAGAACACGCTTGCAACTTAGGAGGACTTATAGCAAACGACATAGCAAGTGGCTTAAACAACGTGCCAGCCATTATTGCAGACCCTGTTGTTGTTGATGAAATGGAACCATTGGCAAGAATAAGCGGACATCCTAAATTCCCACGCCGTTCAATCTTCCACGCATTGAACCAAAAAGCAATTGCAAGAAAATATGCAAAAGACCACAACCAAAAATACGAAGACTTAAACCTTATTATAGTACACTTGGGAGGTGGAGTTTCAGTTGGAGTTCACAAAAAAGGCTTAGTAATTGACGTAAACCAAGCATTAGATGGCGAAGGTCCTTTCTCACCAGAAAGAACAGGTTCTTTACCTGTGAATGAAGTAGTAAACGCATGTTTTAGCGGCGAATACACAAAAGAACAAATTAAGAAAATGATTGTAGGCAATGGAGGATATGTAGCATACTTAGGAACAAATGACGCATACACCGTTGAAGTAAAAGCAAAAGAAGGAAACGAAGAATACGCCTTTATTCAATCAGCTATGGCTTATCAAGTAGCAAAAGAAATTGGTGCAGCAGCAACCGTTTTAAATGGAAAAGTAGACGCAATCGTGCTTACAGGAGGAATTGCTTACGGAAAACCTTTTGATGAAGAAGTAATAGAAAGAGTAAAATTCATTGCACCAGTAGAAATCTATGCAGGAGAAGATGAAATGGGTGCATTAGCAATGAACGCAACTATGTTCTTAAACAAAGAAATAGAATGCAAAGAATATAAATAAGAAAAAACTTATTAAATAACAGAGAGGAAAGATTCTTTTAGAGTCTTTCCTCTTTTTTTTGAACCATTGCGACTTTTTTTTGTTTTAAATAGAAATAAAAAACACAATGGTATTATGAAAAAGACAGCATTATTTTTAATCATTTCTTTATTTGCAACAAACATATCCTTATTTGCACAAAAAAAAGTAAAACAATCAGGCTTTGTTTCAACAGCAGGATTTACTATGGGCTTTTTTAGTAATTTTGAAGACTTGAATGCCACTATCAAAACCTACTATCCTGAATACAAAGAGTTCAATCCTATTATGCAAACAGGCTTTACTCTTGGTTTTGGTTACTATTGGAACAACAGATTCAGTATTTTGACAGAAAGTTTTGCCTCATCAGCCCCTTCGGTAAGCGTTCACGAAGATCAATATGCGGAATTAAGAAGTTATGGCAGCAAAATAGAAATTTCTTACGTATTTTATAGGGTAAAAAACTTTGATTTTGAGTTTTCCGTTGGCATTGGAGGACAATATAATAGCTTTTTACACACTATAAAAAATGAAAGAGAAGAGTATAAACCTAACTTAGCACTCAATTCTATGAATACGATTGTACCTATTGGCTTAACTTGGTGGATATATAAAGATGGCATAGCAGGTATTGGCGAAAGAGCTGTTGGAATCAACCTTGACTACAATTTTATCGCACATAAAGGTATCACAGCCGTAACAGGATTTACAGAAAAAGCACATTACCCTAACATTTCAAGCAATAACCTTTGGCTAAGTATTGTTCTCAAAATGTAAATTATTCATATATTTGCACTTTTAATGCAAATATATATTGTTAAATGAACGATAGAACAGAATTAGAAAGTTTGGGAGAATTTGGTCTAATAGATAGACTTACCCCTAAGGAAAAAAGAAAAATAAAAAATAGCAGTACTATATTATCTATTGGAGATGACGCTGCTTGTTTAGAGTATAAAGACAAAATAGTTTTAGTTTCTACCGATATAATGACAGAAGGAGTGCATTTCGATATGGTTTACACTCCTTTAAAGCATTTAGGATATAAGGCATGCGTGGTTAATTTTTCTGATATTTACGCAATGAATGCTCGTCCTAAGCAAATAACAATTTCATTAGCCGTTAGCAATAGGTATAGCGTTGAAGCATTAGAAGAATTGTATGCCGGAATTTATCTTGCTTGCGAAAAATATGGCGTAGATGTCGTTGGAGGAGACACAACAAGCTCTTCGGCAGGAATGTTTCTATCAATTACTGTTATAGGCGAAGGAGAAAAAGAAAAAATTGTAAAAAGAAACGGAGCAAAGCCTTATGATCTTTTGTGCGTAACGGGAGATTTAGGTGCTGCTTACGCTGGTTTATTGGTATTACAAAGAGAAAAAGCCGCTTTTTTGGTCAATCCTAATTCTCAACCTCAATTAAAAGATTACGAATATGAGGTTGGTCGTCAATTAAAACCTGAGGCAAAGAAAAAAATCATAGACTTTTTTGAACAAGAAGGCATTATTCCTACTTCAATGATAGATATTTCTGACGGACTCGCCTCAGAGACATTGCATATCTGCAAACAGTCTGAGGTAGGTTGCGAAATATATTTAGAAAAACTTCCTATTGATTATAGAACTTCAAGAACATTTGAAGAATTTAAAATTTTGGCAGATACGGGAGCCTTAAACGGTGGCGAAGACTATGAATTGCTTTTTACAATCAATCAAAAAGATTACGAAAAGATACAAAAAAACGAGAATATTCACGTTATAGGTCATATAACTGATAAATCATTAGGCTGTCAGTTGGTTACACCTCAAAATACTACAATAGAATTGAAAGCACAAGGCTGGAATCATTACGAAAATAAAGAAGAAAATTAAGATGATAAAGAATTTATTATTAGATATGGGCGGCGTGATACTTGATGTAAGTTATCACAAAGTTATAGAAACGTTTAAAAGTTTCGGAATAGAGAATTTTGATAAAATTTACACGCAAGCAAAACAAGTTCCTATAATTGATACTTTTGAAGAAGGGAATTGTACTATTGCAGAATTTAGAGACGGAATTAGAGAGTTGTTGCAAGTTCCAATTACTGATGAACAAATTGACAAAGCCTGGTTTTCTATGATTTTAAACCTGCCAAAAGAAATTATTCAACTGCTTGGTATTTTAAAATTGAAGTATAAACTATTTTTATTCTCAAATACAAATGAACTTCACATAGAATTTTTGAAAAAAGACTTTGAGCGTCAATTAGGATTTGATTTATTTTCTTGTGTTTTCAATAAAGCATATTTCTCAAACGAGATTCACAGAAGAAAACCTCACCCTGAATCGTTTCAATTCGTTCTTGATGATGCAGGAATCAAAGCAGAAGAAACTTTATTCATAGATGACTCACCGCAACACCTTGAAGGTGCAAAGAAAATAGGCTTAAATACGTATTGGCTCACTAACGGAGAAACTTTAATTGACCTTTATGATAAAAAAATAATATAATGGACACTTCTAAATTAAAAGATAATAAGTTTATAAAGATACTTTTAAACAAATATATCATAACAATACTTGTTTTTGTACTCTTATTGTTTTTTTCTCCAAATAATAACATTATATATTATAATAAGGTAAAGAAACAACAAGAAGAAATTGAACAAAAAAAGGCTTTTATATTAGACGAAATCACGCAAGACAGCATCAGAAATGCGGATTTGGAGAAAAATATAAAAGCAAAAGAAAAGTATGGTAGAGAAAAATATTTAATGAAAGCCGAAAACGAAGATATATACATTATTAAACGACAAGGAAACGATACTTCAATCCAAGAACAAGGCGATTCCCAATAAAAATTCCCCCTTTTTCTTAGGAATTAACAGAAAAGTTGTATTTTTGTAGTCTGTAAAAT
This sequence comes from Bacteroidales bacterium, assembly GCA_017559135.1. Taxonomy (GTDB): domain Bacteria; phylum Bacteroidota; class Bacteroidia; order Bacteroidales; family P3; genus Onthomorpha. The sequence continues at coordinate 26,591 of JAFYSZ010000023.1, forward strand.
TAGTTTTTCTTTTAAATTCTTGCTAAAAATTTATTAAGTATATGAAATTAAAACAAGTATTTTTTTTCCTTTTGATAATTGCAAGTACTAATGTATTTGCACAAAAGAGGAGTTTGACCGAGTTAGCTGATGAAGCTTTTGAAAACAAACAATATATTACGGCAGTAGATTTGTATAAAGAAGCTTACACCAAAATAAAAGGTAATAGAGAAGAAAAAAACAGGATAATGTTCCAACAAGCAGAATGTTATCGTTATATGAATGACCAAAAAATGGCAGTAAAAACCTATCAAAGATTGGTAAAAGCAAAGTACTATGATGTTCAGCCAAAGATATTTTTATATATGGCAGACATTCAAAAATTCAATAGCGAATGGGACGCAGCCGAATACAACTATAAAGAATATTTAAAACTTGTTCCTGATGATGCATTGGCAAAAAGAAGATTGCAATCAATAGATTTAGCAAAAAAATGGATGAATAACCCTACCCGACACGAAGTTGTTGAAGTTAAAAATGTCAATACAGAGTGGAACGAATGGGGACCACGTTTTTCTGCCTCAGAAGAAGAAAATGAAGTTATATTTACATCTTCTCGACCAACTGAAATGAGCGAAGAAGTCGATGTTTGGACAGGAGAATATTTCTCAAATATTTACACAAGTGCGAAGATAAAAAATGGAGAGCTTAGCGAACCAAATTTAATTTCAATTGAGCAAATAAACACCGAAGCAAACGAAGGGGAACTTGTGTTTGCAAAAGGTTCTACTACACAAAATGTATATTTTTCTCGCTGTCTTATATTAGAAAGAGAACAACTTAATTGTGCTATCTATATGACTAAGCCTGTGGAAAAGGACAAAAAAGGCAAGAGAAGTAAAAAAGAACAAGAAAATGAAGAAGAACAGTCTCCATTTATAATGATTGATCTTGGAGATACAGCATTTAACTATTTCCACCCTGCAATTTCTTCTGATGAATTAACACTTTATTTTTCTTCTAACCGTCCAGGAGGAGAAGGAGGTTATGACTTATGGAAAGCAACAAGAAGTAGCATAGACGAATCTTTTGGAAATGTGGTTAATTTAGGTAAACTTGTTAATACAGAAGGTAATGAGCAATTCCCAACCTTACGTTCCAATACAAGACTTTATTATTCATCTGACGGATTGCCTGGTTTAGGAGGTATGGACTTATTCTACACAGAATTTGTTAATGAAGAATGGAGTGAACCTCAAAACTTAATGTATCCAATCAATAGCCCATCAGACGAAATTGGTATTATTTACAATAAAGTTGCAGAAGAAAACATAGCAGCAGAAGAATCTGGATTTTTCTCTTCTAACAGAGAAGGAGGAACTGGTGGAGACGATATTTATTCTTTTTACAGAGCACCTCTTTTGTTCTCTTTAAAAGGAAAAGTTCGCGATGATAAATCAATGCAAACCATAGAAGGAGCAAGAGTTCGACTAATAGGTGATGACAATTCAAGCATTGAAACAAGAACCGACAGAAAGGGTGATTACAATTTCACAACCGAACAATTGAAATACAACGTTAATTACAAAATACAAGTATCTCAAATAGGTTATTTCAACAATGAAGGAAAAGAGTCAACAGTTGGATTAACAACAACAACAGAATTGGTTCACGATTTCAAATTAAAACCAATACCAAAAGAACCTATCGTATTGCCAGAAATACGTTATGATTTAGCAAAATGGGAATTAAAAGATCAATATCAAGACTCCCTTTCAGACTTATTAGTAATCTTAGTTAATAATCCTACATACGTTATAGAACTTGCTTCACATACAGACTCTCGTCCTTTCCTTAGAGTTACAAACGATACACTAAGCCAAAGAAGAGCCGAATCCGTAGTAGACTTCCTTGTAGCAAGAGGAATAGATAGAGACAGGTTAGTTCCGAAAGGCTACGGTGACAGAATACCTCGTACATTAAAAACAAATTGTGTATCAGAATTTGGCGGAAAAGAATACTCTTTTGCAAAAGGAATCACCCTTACAGACGATTATATCAATAAATTAAGAACTAAAAACGAAAGAGAAGCCGCTCATCAACTCAATCGTAGAACAGAATTTCGCATTTTGAGAACAGACTTCGTACCAAAAGCAGTTATTGACAGTTTAAAAGACGCTGCTTTAAATGCTCCGATAGTTGATATGGTTTCAGGAACAGTTCCACCGCCAGATACAGAAATTCCAATTGTATATACAGACAATCATATTAAGGTTTCAATGATAAATGGCAGTAAGGCACAAATCTTTATCATACTAAACGGAAAAGCGGTTCCTTGTATCTACGATGAAAAATACAGAGATGCAGCCGTATTAGATTGGGATTTGGCAATGAAATTCTTATTAGAAGGAAGAATTACAAAAGATGATTTCAAAGATAGAGACAAAGCATTTGATGAAGAAGGAAACATTTTAGACAATTCAGTACTTACATTCAAATCTGCATACATTGGAAAATACTTTGCCGACAAATACGAAGTAATCGTAAGGAAAGGTATGAAATATGATATGATTGTAAATAAAAATGGATTAGTTGACTTCGGTACATTTACATTTTCAAGAGCAAGAGGCGAAATTATTTTTGAAGAATAATAAGAAAAAATTTGGTGGATTGCGAAAATAGTATTATTTTTGCAATCCAAAACAACAAGATGCGGGGTGGAGCAGAGGTAGCTCGTCGGGCTCATAACCCGAAGGTCGTAGGTTCAAGTCCTGCCCCCGCTACTAAAAAAAGCGGAAGATTTTTCTTCCGCTTTTTTTATTTCAGATTATTAAGTCTTTATTTTTCTTTTTTATATTCCTCGTATTCTTTATTCAATCCTTCAACTATTTCATTAGTTATATCCATTCCTTCATCAATGTAAAGAACTGGTGAACCAATATAAGATTTTGAAAGAATAACATCGAAGTTTTGATGCTTTAAATTATAATCTTTTATAAACGCATAGATAGCATCTAACATTTTTTTATTGTCCGAAGCTTGTCTTTCTTGCAAATTCATCATCATTTGTTGTTCAAGTTGAGGCAACTCTTGTTGTCTTTTTGTTAAATCTTGCTCGGTTTGTTTTTGTTGAGTCAAAGTCAAAGATGCTCCATTCTTTAAATAATTTTCATAATCACTTTGGAATTTTCTTACTTTTGATTCCAATTCGTTTTTCAAGTTTTGTTGATAAGCTTGCAACTCAGCCTCCATATCAATCGCCATTTGATACTTTGCCATTATAGTATCCGTATTGATATAAGCTACTTTCAATCCATTAGAAGAAAGAGTTTTATTTTTTTTCTCAGTTTTTGCGACCTCTTTCGTCTCATTCTTTTCAGTTTTTCCGTCAGACAATACTATTATGAACAGTATTATCGAACAAACGATAGACAATCCGCAGCCTATCCATAAAGCAATGTTTGAATTTTTCTTTTCCATAAATTTAAATTTTAATAACGGGCAAAGATACAAAAAGAATGCGATTTTTTTCTTTGATTTAGAAAACTATTTCAAATTTTATTTTGTCAATAACATAAATAGTTATAACTTCGCAGGCTGAAAAAAAACGAAATATGAAAAAAAATTTAATATTCTCCCTACTTCTTTGCGTAATATTCACTCTTTCTGCCCAAGATACAAGGTATACAAAACTGACAAACTTTACAAAAAACATTGAATTTGGTATTTCCTTAGGGCTTAACTCATTAGAATTAGTACAAACAAGACCAGAATCTTGGGGAAGATTTGATTGTTGGAGAGGAGAAGACAAATTTTTCTCATCTCAAAAACTCTATATTGGTAAAAATATTACACAAACACTAAGCACACGACTTACATTCCAAAAAGGATTTTTCACTTCTTACACAAACAATCATAAATTAAAAAATTCGATGTCTTATCCACACTTAGACATAATCGTAAACCTAAATAGTTTTTGGAACGAGGGATATAAAGAAAAGAAATACCACGAAAAAATTGAATTTAAAATACTTTTCGGAGTTGGAACACCAATTTTCAAACCATATTACCTTGACGAAAACGGCAATAGTGGCGATTACAACGAAGAACACCTTGTTAGATTTGCATACAACGGAGGAGGAATAGTTACTTTTCCAATTTATAAAAATTTATTTTTCAATTTAGAAGCACAATTGATTCTAACAACAACACTCCCACGATCCTTTCACATAAATACTGGAACTTGGACAACAATTGCAGACATCACAGGAGGATTTAGTTACAGATTCCCCGTAAAAAAAGAATAAAACAAGACAAAAAAACATCATTTTATTTTAGAAATAAACTAAATAGTTATATCTTTGCACTCTAAAAAAATGTATTATGAAGAAGATTTTAATATTTACCTTACTTATTAGTGTATCATTCGTGGTATCTGCCCAAAGAAAAAATTACAGAACAATAGATGTATTTAACAATACCGTTGAATTTTCTGTTTCAGGCGGTGTTCACGCATTACATCTTGTGCAAGAAACACCTGTTTTGGGCTTAAAAGATGAAATAAAACCAGCAGTACAAGTTGGAATAGGCTATCAATTCTCACCAATATTAGGAACACGATTTGCTCTTCAAGGAGGAAATACAATGAGTGCACTATCAGACACTTTATTACCAAATTCCGTAATTGCTGGGCACGTAGATTTATTAGTAAGTCTTACAAACTTTTGGAAAACAAAAGCAAAAAGAAAATATTATGATGCACAAATAGTTTTTGGTGTAGGAGCTCTTTCTTTCAGACCAGAAAACGAACAAGATCAATTTGCAGGTTTTGCAATAAATGGTGGATTGATAAACTCTTTCTTTTTGACTAAAAATTTATTACTCAATATTGAAATGAAATTATTCTTAACAAACGATGCTTTCCCTGTGGATTATTATTATAATTACGGAGGTTGGGCAATGCTTTATGACGCTTCGTTAGGATTAAGTTACAGAATACCGACAGATCAAAAGAATAAACGTTACTCAGGAAGAAGATAAACAATTTATATCAAAACAAAAAAACAGCCCCAATCAAAATGTGGCTGTTTTTTTTATTGTTTATACTACTAATATCACGCTGTGATACTACTCATATCATCAAGAGATACGGTATGTATCTCTTGATGATATGAGTATTTTTGTGCTTTTAAAATTTTGTTTTAACTTTGTCGGCAGAAAATAAAACAATAGAAGGCATTGTCTAATCCATAAAAAAAAGATAAAATGAGACGTTATAGTTTTTTAAATATTGGTTTGGTTGTTATTATACTATCTTTCTTTACTTCGTGTACAACATATAAATACACGACCATTTCAAAAGAAAAAGAATATAAAGAAGCCTATGTCGGTAAAACCCACAATCAGATTGTTACAACGCTTGGAGCACCTGACAAACAATTCTCTGACGGAGCAGAAGGTTGCATTATAATTTACGAAAACAGTATATTTAATAGCAATATTAACACTTACAAAGGCTCGGGAAGTGCAACAACAAAAGAATATAAGGACCACATACAATTTTTTATAAATAAAAGCGGAATTTGCTATGATGTAAAAACAAATATTAAAGAAACAATTCAAGAAATAGACGAAGTGGAATCTAAGAACAATACGTTAGGAGTAATTGCATTTACTCTCTCTTGTGCAGCAGTTGTTATTACATTATTATTTATTGGATTCTAAAAACTTTAATTAAAGAATTAATAAACAAACATAAAATTAGTCTTAATTTCACATTGACAAATTTTTATTTAGCAAACATTTTCTTGATATATCTCATATAATATTGTTACTTTTGCAGTTAAATAAGAGCTGAATCTACTATGGAATCATACAATAAGCAGCCTTTAACATATAATAAACAAGTAGAATTACTTGAAGGGAGGGGGTTAATTATTCCAAACAAAGAAGAGGCAGAGAAACTTCTTGGAAATATTAGTTATTATCGTTTAAGTGCATATATGTTGCCTTATAAAAAATATAGCGAAAACTTAGTATGTGATATAAAGTCAAGGAAAGAATACACAATTCGTGAATATAAAGAAGAATTTGAAGATAATGTAACTTGGAATACGATAATTCAATTATATGGTTTTGATAGAAAGTTACGAATACTTGTTTTTGATGCAATTGAACGCATAGAGATTGCATTAAGATCTCAAATCATCAATCAATTAAGTCTCAAATATGGTTCTCATTGGCAAGATGATTTAAATATTTTCAAACCTCCTACAACTAAAACGTTACGTGATGGAAAAATATTAACGATTGACGTATTTGAAGAAATACAAAAACATATCAAAGAACAACTAAACAATAATAAAGCAGAAGTTTTTATTCAGCATTATAAATCTAAATATAATAGTCCTGAAAATCCTCCATCGTGGATGAGTGTAGAAATAATGTATTTTAGTCATCTTTCACGAATTTGTACAGGTTTAAGAAATCGTAAAGATATAGTTGGCATATCATCTTATTTTAATCTTCCTCCAGATACGTTCTGTTCGTGGTTGCACACCATAAATTATATTCGTAATATTTGTGCCCATCATTCTCGACTTTGGAATAGAGATTTGAACATAATACCAGAAAAATTGTTGTTTTCTAAGAAACTGAATTGGATTACTAATCCTCAATCAGTTAGAAGGAGTAAATTATATTATTTTCTTTGTATGATAAATTATTTATTACAAACAGCAAATCCCACTTCACCATTTAAACAACGCTTAATAGGACTTTTAGATGAATATAAAAATGTAATTTCTCTTGAATCAATGGGATTTTCAGAAAATTGGTATAATGAGAAAATGTGGAAAGTATAATTTTTAGGTAAAACTTTGCTATTACAAAAAAAAAATTTACTTTTGCAAAGTTATATGGTTGATAGTTTTAATTAAAACAAGAGATAATAAGCCTCTCAGGCTTGTCGAAAGACAGCATACTTGAGGGGCGTTTTCTATTTCAAAGAATTAATAAACAAACAAGGCGTTTCGTGTGATTGAAACGCCTTGTTTTTATTCTTGTTTTCCGTATCGTCTTGTGCCGTGATAGAGTTCAAATTTGCAGAACCTACATTCTAAGTTAGAATTGTAGATTGGAATTTTTTTACTTGGCTTTAAGCCTATTCTTTTCAAGGCATTGAAGTCCGAAGAAATAACCCACGCTTCGTTTCCTTCGTGTTTAGATTTCAAAGCTGTGCCTATTCTGTCATAAAGGGCGTAAATATCTTCTACTTCTATTCTTTCGCCGTATGGAGGATTTGTAATAATCAATGTTTTGCCTTGTGGCGGTTCTTGTTTCTCTATTTCGCAACGGAAAAGTTTTATGTCTTTATGTAGTTTTGTTAGTTTTATGTTTTCGGTTGCTTGTGCTATTGCAGAAGATGAAAGATCTGATCCCCAAATTTCGTAATCAAAATCACTTATTTGCCTATCTGCTTCTTCTTTTACTCTTTTCCATTCTGGCAATGAAAATTCGCTCCATTTCTTAAAAGCAAATTTCTTTCTGTAATACTGAGCAGGGATATTGTATGCGTACATACAAGCCTCAATCAAAAGAGTTCCGCTTCCGCACATTGGATCTAAGAAATTACAATCCCTTTTCCAACCACTAAGTTTTATCAATCCTGCTGCGGTTACTTCGTTCAAAGGGGCTTGTCCCATATTTGCTCTGTAATTTCTTTTATGCAAAGAATCGCCTGAGGAATCTAAGGAAATTGTTACTTGATTTTCCCAAATATGTAGGTTAAGTTTTATTTCGTATTCGTCTTTTGTAAGAGTAGGTCTTTGATTAAACATTTTGCGGAACCTATCGCAAATAGCATCTTTTGTTTTTTGAGAAGCATAAAGCGAATGCGTAAAAATTTCGCTATTGACTGAGTTGTCAATAAAGAGTTTTGCATCGGGATTCATATACTTTTCCCATTTTATTTTATACACTTCGTTGTATAATTCTCTTTCATTATTTGCTTGAAAGGTGGCAATCGGTTTTAAAATGCAGAGTGCTGTTCTTAAACAATAGTTTGCTTTGTACAAAAGGGTCATATCGCCCTCAAAACTCACTGCTCGTTTGAGAATTTCAATGTTTTTTGCTCCTAAGTCTTTCAATTCTTCTGCTAAGACTTCTTCTAATCCTGCCATTGTCTTGGCTGTCATTTTGAAGTCTTTGCTATTTGTTGTTATATTGTTCATTGAGTTTCTATTTTAGATTGTTTAAGAATTTTTCTTTGTTCACAATAACTCTTGTGTGTGTGGCTTGCCCTATCATATCTTCACCTTCGTATGCTGAGATATTAAAAAACAATTTTCTTCCATCAACTTTTATTAGTTCGCTTTTGCAAACAATTTCTTTTCCAATTGCTGAGGCTTTTAAGTGTTTAGTATTTATTTCTACTCCTACCGTTACGCAATCCTCAGGCAAGTATTGACGCAAAGAATTATTTGCAGTTTTTTCCATAAGTGCTATCATAGCAGGCGTTGCAAAGACTTCCACACTTCCAGAGCCTACAACGGTTGCTACATTTGTTTCATTTACAATTTCTATCTCTTGATTACAAAGATTTAAAGGTATATTCAATTCCATATATCTTAATTATTATTTTATTTCTATTTGTTGTGTTAATTCGCTTTGTGCTCTTAGATAATCCTCTGGCACTCCTATATCAATAAAATAGCCATTTGTAACAACGCCATAAAGATTACCTTTTGTTACTTCTTTTTCTAAAAAGTCTTTTTCAAAAGAGAATTTCTCAGGTAAGTTTTTATCCTTAAATATGTCTTTATTTAAAATATAAACCCCTGCGTTTATTAAGGCTTTTTCTTTGAATTGTTTTTCCTCAAAGGCTGTAATAATTTCGTTTTCCAAGACAACTGAGCCATATCTTGATACATTGCTCATTTCTTTTAGGACAAGAAGAGAATGATTCTTTGATTCAGGAATTTTATTGACTATTTCAGCAAGAGAAATCTTTATAAAAGAATCGCCATTGAGCACAAGAACGTTTTCGCTCTCTGTAAAAGTCATTGCTTTTGCTATTGCACCGCCTGTTCCCAAAGGTTCTTTTTCAATACTGTAAGATATTTCAAGTCCATTGAACGAATTACCAAAGGTTTCTTGAATAATTTCATACATATATCCCACAGATAAAACAACTTTTTCAACACCTTGTGATTGCAAATATTGTAACAATAGCATCAAAAAGGGTTTATCTCCAATCAAAGCCATAGGTTTTGGCACATCACTCACAACCGATTGTAGTCTTGTGCCTTTTCCTCCTGCCAAAACAATGGCTTCTTTTATTTTTTTGTTTAAATCTGCCACGTTTCCAAACCTTGTTTTGTAAATTCAAATCGTCTAACTTTTCCTCCGAAAGAATCTAAGGCTTTAATTACCTCATATCTTTTTGCTTCTGGTGCATAGAAGAAAATATATCCTCCTCCGCCTGCACCAGATATTTTACCTCCGCTTGCACCTGCTTGAAGTGCTGCATTATATACGCGTTCAAACAAATCAGTACTAATACCGCGAGCCATTTGTCTTTTATATTGCCACCCAAGGTTAAGAATATCTCCTATTTTATCTAAATCATTTTTGAGCAATGACTCTTTCATCAACACTGCTTGGTGTTTTAATTGTTGCATTGCTTCAATTGATTGAGTATTATTTGCAATTACGTTTTTTTGTTGTTGTTCTATAATGCTTGCAGAGTCTCGTGATGTAGCAGTGTAAAACAATATTATATTTCTTGAAAGTTCGTTTAGAATTTTGTCCTTGATTCGTAAAGGATTCACAATAACTTTTCCTTCAGAATAAAATTCCATAAAATTAAATCCGCCAAAAGTTGCAGCATATTGGTCTTGTTTCCCTCCTGCAAGCATCATATCTTCTCTTTCTATGCTGTATGCTAATGACGCAATGTCATATTCTGCAAGCGGAAGTTTCAACCATTGCACAAAAGCACCTAAAATAGATACTACTAAGGTGGAAGAAGTTCCTAAACCGCTACCTGCCGGTGCTTCTACAAAGGTATGTATGTCAAAAGAAAGTTTTCCAACATTGAAATCTCTCACTATTCTGTTGTAAACGGCTTTTAACAAATCTATTTCTCCGTTTATTGGCAATTGTTCTACACTATCGTATTCGTATTTAAGATTTTTGTCCTCTAAAAAGAATCTTATCTTTCCATCGTTGTGCGGAACAATGTCGCAATATGCATATAAACTTATTGTAGCATTAAGAATACAACCGCCATATATGTCAGAAAAAGGAGAAACATCTGTTCCACCTCCTGCTAAGCCTAATCTTAATGGTGCTTTACTTCGTATTATCATTTTTTTGTATAAGAATTTTATTATATAATGCTTTAATGGATTTTGTCATTTCTTCCCACGAGAATTTTTTCTTTTCTTCCATTAAACTTTCTCTAAAATCTGGTCTATTTTCACAAAAATCTATCAAAGTCTTTGAAAGAGCCTCTACATTAGGTTGGCAAACGTATCCGCTTTTTCCGTGTTTTACTATTTCGGATAAGCCTCCTACGTCTGTAACTAACATAGGTTTTTCAAAATGATAAGCAATTTGTGTTACTCCGCTTTGAGTTGCGGTTTTGTATGGTAGGACTACCAAGTCGCAAGCACAGAAATAATTCTTCACTTCTTCGTTTGCGATAAATTTATTGTGGATTGTTATGTTTTTTAAGCCTAATTGAGAAATTATTTCATCATATTTTTCTTGTGGCTCATAAAACTCTCCCGCTACTGTAAGATGTAGAGGATATTTTTCTAAGTCTGGATTTTTTAAAGCTTTGATTAAAATATCTAATCCTTTGTAATCTCTGACTAAACCAAAGAATAAAATATTTATTTCTTTGCTTTTTAAATCTAAGATTTTTTGTGCTGTTGCTTTGTCTATCTTTTCTCCAAAATTATCAAAGATTGGGTGAAAGCAAAGTTTACAAGGGGTTGTTTTGTCAAAAGTTTTAATATCATCAAATACACTTTGACTCATTGCAATCCAAGCATCAACACAGCCAACAAAGTATTTAGTTAGCCAAGAGTCAAAAAATCTTCTTTCGTGCGGTATGATATTGTCGGCAATCGCTATTATCTTTGTTTTTTTGTTGCTTTTAATCAAGCGAGCCATTGTCCCAAAACAAGGAGACATAAAAGGCATCCAATATTTTATTATTACAATATCGGGATTTTCGCGTTTTATTTTTCTGCCAACCTTAATCCAATTTAAAGGATTGATAGAATTAACACAGCGTTCAATAGGAAAATTATTCAAATTCTCGCTTGAAGAAAATTGTGTCTTGCCCGGGAAAAGTATTGAGGGATATTGCAGAGTGAAAGTTTTGATTTCTACCTCATCAGCTTCGTTTTGAAATTGGCTCATCAATCTTTCGTTAAACGATGCTAAGCCTCCTCGATATGGATATGCAGTTCCTATTAGTATTATTTTCATTCCTATTGTTTCTTGTGTGCTATGAAAATGTGATGTTCTATATTTAGATTTTCTTTCTTCGCTATTGCAAATCTATCTAAGTCCTCTGCCGAAAGGGTTTGAGCAAATCTATTTTCTTCTACTTCAAATCCTGCTTTTTCTAAAATACTTGCATAATCTTTTCCAAATTCTCTAACGTGATCTTTTTGACCAAAATGTTTTTCTCTTTCCTCTGGTGAAGTAATGCTTGAATCTTCGTATGTAGTTTCTCTTTTAGGATTTATAGGACTTAGCAATACTGCCCAACCACCTGGTTTTAATACTCTTTTTATTTCACTTAGTGCTTTTGAAAGGTCGTTTACGTGTTCAAGTATATGATTTGCCATAATTACATCAAAACTATTATCTTCCAAAGGCATATTTTCTATATTTAAATGAATGTCTGCCCAAGGAGATTCCAAGTCTGCTGTTTTGTAATCAAGGTTTGACATTTTTTTAAACAAAGGAATAAAACACATTTCAGGGGCAATGTGAAGAAAAGAAAGGTTTTCTTTAAAAAGATTAGTCTCTTTTTGAAAATAAAGCCACAATAAACGATGTCTTTCTAAGGATAGGCAATTTGGGCACAAAGCATTTTCTCTTGAAACAACGTATCCGTATGGCAAAAACTTTCTATAATGTTTTCCACATACAGGACAGTGTTTTTTATTGCCTAAATAGAACAATTTTGCAAAGACTTTAAATACTAAAACTAATTTTTGTAAGTATTTTCGAGGGACTTTTTGTAAAAAAAACTTTATAATCTTTTTCATTTCTCAAAGTATTGTTTGCAAAAATACTAAGATTTTAAAGATTTTCAGTGATTTTCTTAATGAATTTCCACTTTATGAAAAATTCTTTGGCAATTATTCTAAATAAAGTATAGACAGGAATTGCTAAAATCATACCTAAAATTCCGCCAACTTCGCCTGCCATTAGTATTACTAAGAATATTTCTAATGGGTGAGCCTTTACGCTTTTTGAATAAATGAGAGGTTGAAGAATAAAGTCGTCTATAAGTTTTACAACAGTAAAAACGCTAACGAATTTAATGGTTATCGGAATTATATCAAGAGTTGGATCGGCTCCAAGAAAACTTGTAAGACACACCATAAGACCTACAACTCCTCCAATCAAAACTCCAATGTATGGAAGAATGACCATAACTCCACAAATAGTCGCTATGAGAATTACGTTATTCAATCCCACCAAGTAAAAGCCAAGAGAAAGTAAGGCAATCATAATTAGAATTTCAGAAAAGATGCCTAAGAAATATCTACTAATAAGAGAGCGTGAGGAAGAAAGGATTTTGTGAATTTCATCTAAGTATAAATCAGGAGTAACAGCGTTTATGAATTTGTTTACTAAGTTATTGTCTTTTAAAAAGAAGAAAGTGATAAACAAAACGATGAAAGTCCCCATCACAAAATTGCTTGCAAGTCCTAAAAGAGTCTCTGCAAGATTTGTAATATTCAAAGTATTAAGAGTATCTAAGATATAAGAAGAGAAAATTGTCTCTAAATTTTTTTCGGGAGGCATTAGTTGATATTCATACAAAAATTGTTCAATTTTATTGATTGGCTCAGCGTAATAATCTGCAATTTTATACACGTCAAGATTTGCAAATTCCATAGCCTGACTAATAAATAACGGAACAATTATGTAGCCGATGAGAGTAAAGATTAGAACAAGACTAATAAGAGTTAGAATTGTTGTTATCGTTCTTGAAAAATGGAATTTACCTACATGAAATTTTTGCAGCAAATTTTGAATAGGAGTTCCCATAAAGGCAAGAATTAAAGCCAAAAGAGTACAAACAACAAGAAAACGAAAGTACCACATTAAATAAATCACCAATCCTATTATCGAAAGAGAGAAAATCCACTTGGCGATATGAGGAAATTGAAATTTTTCGTTGTTCATATTTTGTGATTTTTGTTATTCATTATCTTCAATCAACCATTCAGCATACGAAGTTTCTGTTTCGTGAAGTCTAAGTCTTGCTAATTTTATTCCTTTTGGAAGAATGCTTGTAATTCTTCTATGAAATTCCATAATCAAGTTCTCACATGTTGGTTGTTTATCAAACAAAATTAACCTGGTGTTTGTTTGTTTTAATGCAGAAGCAAAAGAACTATTTTTGCAAAGAACGACTGCATGATCAAAATCTTCAACCACGCTTTTTTCTACAAGAGTTTTGATTGCTTTAAAGTCCAAAACCATTCCAGAATCATTGTTTTCCGCTTCTTCTTCATATTCTCCAATCACTGTAACAAACAATCGATACGAGTGTCCGTGAAGATTTTGACACAAACCTTGATATTGATCAAGTGCATGTGAGGTTTCAAATCTAAATTCCTTTGTTAATCTTAATTTCATAGCGCAAAAATACTATTTTTTCTTTGTTTTAATACGAAAATGTTATTTTTTCGTAACTTTGCAACCTATGGATAATAATAGATTACAAAAAGTAGCCCGCTTAATACAAAAAGATATGGGCGAGATTCTTAGATATGAATCTAAAAACCTTTTTAAAGGTGCAATGATTACGGTAACCAAAGTAAGGGTTTCCTCAGATTTGTCAATCGCTAAGATATATATTAGCATATTTGCTCTTTCAGGAGTTACAACTGATGAAGTTTTTGAATTGGTTAAAGCAAATAAGCCACTATTGCGTAACAAACTTGCAGCAATGGAAAGAAATCAATTGAGAATTATTCCAGATTTATCTTTCTTTATTGATGATAGTTTGGATTATAGCGAAAATATTGACAGATTACTAAGATCCTAAAAAATAATATTTGATGCGATTCAGCTTCTTCGTAGCGATGAGATATTTCTTCTCAAAGAAAGAACTTAAAGTCATTAACATAATTTCTTTAATTTCTCTTATCGGTGTAGGAGTTGTAACAATGGCACTTTTAATAGTGCTTTCGGTTTTCAATGGCTTTACAAACTTAGCATCAGATATGCTTAGTTATTCTAATCCCGAGTTAATAATTCTTCCAAGCAAAGGAAAAGTTATAGATGTTGAAGAAATAAATACTCAAAACTTAGAATCACTTCCACAAATCAGTGCTATAACACCCGTTGTAAAAGAATCGGTATTGATTTCCTTTGAAAACGCTCAAAGCATTGTTAATATGTACGGAGTGGAAGACGAATATTTTAGAATATTCAACATAGATACAACAATACAAATAGGGAATACTTCGCTTTATACCAAAGATAAACCAAATTGTATCTTAGGTTATTCTCTTATGTTGCAGATGTCGCTTTATCACGGAGCAGAAAAACACAATTTACCAATACAATTTTGCATTCCAAAAAAGAATCCAACAAATGTTATTGTACTAGAAGATAATTTAAACATAAAAAAAGCAATTTTTTCTGGCAGTTTCTTAACTCGAAGCGAGATTGACGACAATGTAGCAATAGTTCCTATCGCTTTTGCACAAGATTTATTGGAACTTTTGCCTAATCAAATAAGCAGTCTTAACATAAAATTAAAAGACTCCAAGAAAACCGAACAAGTAAAGGCTGAAATTGAAAAAAATATTCCTAAATCTTATGTCGTAAAGAACCGTTTAGAGCAAAATCCTGTTTATTACAAAGTAGTAAAGGCAGAAAAATTAGCAGTATATATTATTTTAGGATTCATAATCTTTATTGCAAGTTTCAACATTATGGGAGCATTATCATTATTGATTATGACAAAAAGCAAAGACATTACAATCCTAAGAACAATGGGTGCAACAAAAAAAGATGTTCGCAGAATATTTTTCATAAATGGAGTAATGATGAGTATAATCGGTATGATATGTGGACTAATCTTAGGAATAATATTTTGTTTACTTCAACAACACTTTGGAATCATTAAAATGGGAGCCTCATTCATTGTAGATAGTTTCCCGATCAAGATATACCTCACAGATATTATAGCAATCTTTCTTATGGTTGTTACAATATCTTGTTTATGTACGGCAATAATGTCAAGAAAAATAAGATTTAACAAATAGAAATAAAGGAATCATTATGATAGAGAATACAAAAAAATTAGTGGTTTATAACACGCTTAGCAGAAACAAAGAAGAATTTCAAGCAATCAATCCTCCTTTTGTAGGAATGTATGTTTGCGGACCAACAGTTTACGGAGATGCACACTTAGGACACGCAAGAGCAGCATTAACTTTTGACACTGTTTTTCGTTTTCTTAAATATATGAATTACAAAGTAAGATATGTAAGAAATATAACAGACGTTGGACACTTGGAAAACGATGCTGACAGCGGAGAAGACAAGATTGCAAAAAAAGCAAGACTTGAACAATTAGAACCAATGGAGGTTGCACAACACTTCACTCAACGTTATCTTGAAGCAATGGACTCAATGAATATTTTACGTCCAAGTATTCAACCAACCGCAACAGGACATATCATTGACCAAATACAAATTGTAGAAAAATTATTAGAGAATGGCTATGCTTATATAAGCAATGGCAGCGTGTATTTTGATGTTTTGAAATACAATGCAGACACTCACAAATACGGAATATTATCTAACCGCGTTATTGACGAGATGATAGCAAATACACGTGAGCTTGACGGACAAGAAGAAAAGAGAAATCCTGCCGACTTTGCACTTTGGAAAAAAGCATCACCAGAACACATTATGCGTTGGCCGTCTCCTTGGAGCGATGGATTCCCTGGCTGGCATTTAGAGTGCACTGCAATGAGCAGAAAGTATCTTGGAGAAAAATTTGACATACATGGAGGAGGCTTAGACTTACTTTTCCCTCACCACGAAAGCGAAATCGCACAATCAATCTGTGCCTTTGGCACTGAACCTGCGAAATATTGGTTACACAACAATATGATAACAATCGGAGGTCAAAAAATGGGTAAAAGTCTTGGTAATTTCATAACCTTAAACGAATTTTTCTCAGGCTCTCACCCTAAATTAGACAAGGCATATAGTCCTATGACAATTCGTTTCTTTATCTTACAAGCACACTATCGTTCAACACTTGATTTTTCTAACGAAGCACTTTCAGCAGCCGAAAAAGGAATGAAAAAACTCTTTGAAACACAAAAAAATATCAACACCTTACCAACCTCAAACACTACAAGCGTAGATTTCAATGCCGTATTCACAAAATGTATCGAAGCAATGTGCGATGATTTCAACACTCCTGTTGTAATTGCCAATATGTTTGAAATCTCACGTTTAGTAAACCTAATCTCAGACAAAAAAGAAACAATCACAGAACAAGACAAAGCAGCATTAAAAGAAAATTACGAAATCATTTTCAATCAAATCCTTGGAATGAAAGGCGAACAAAGCGACAATTCCAATACAATAATTGAAGGATTGATGAATATGATAATAGAAATGCGAGCAGAAGCAAGAGCAAACAAAGATTGGGCAAAGAGCGATCAAATAAGAGATAGATTAACCGAAGTAGGAATCACAATAAAAGACGGAAAAGAAGGAGCAAAATGGGAAATAAATTAAACATACTAATAATATTTGCTTTGATTTTGGGCTTTTGTTCTTGTAAAAAAAGCACTCCCGAAACACAAAGTGCAATAATAGATTACACAAAAATAGAAATCCCCGCTTTTAATGCTGATTCTGCATACGCTTACGTAAAAGCACAATGTGATTTTGGTCCAAGAACACCAATGAGCAAAGCCTCACAACTTTGTGGAGATTATTTAATAAATTTTATGTCGCAATTTGCCGACACAGTCTATGTTCAAAACTTTTCTTCCTCGCTTTGGGACAAAACAAACGTTGAAGGAAGAAACATAGTTGCAGTTTTCAATCCCGAAGCCTCAGACAGAATAGTCTTAGCCGCACATTGGGATAGCAGAAGTTGGGCAGACGAAGACGAAAATGAAGAAAACCACAAAAAAGCCATTGATGGAGCAAATGATGGTGCGAGCGGAGTTGGAGTTTTGATGGAAATCGCAAGAGTCTTTCGCCAAAAACCAAACACACAAGGCTTAGATATAGTATTTTTTGACTTAGAAGACCAAGGAACTCCTTCATGGGCAGAAAGCGATGTAGAAGATCAAACAGATTGGTGCTTAGGTTCACAACATTGGAGCAAGAATCCTCACTATCCTTTCTACACTGCAAATTACGGAATCTTGCTTGATATGGTTGGATTCAAGAATTTGCGATTTACAATGGAAGGATTATCTATGCATTACGCCTCTTCTATTATGAATAAGGTGTGGGACATTGCTGCCTCTAAGGGATATTCCAATATATTCATAAACGAAAGAACCTATCCTATAATGGACGATCATCATTGGGTCAATCTCAATGCAAGAATCCCTATGATAGATATTGTACAAAACGATCCGACTTGCAGTTTCTTTCCTTTCTGGCATACAATGCAAGACAATATGTCAAACATCAGCAAAGAGAGTTTGAGAATAGTAGGAGAAGTTTGTTTAACTACAATATTCTCAAACCAATAAACGTTATCAAAATATGAAAAAGCACGTATCCATAATCCTAAGCTTGATTTGCACAAGTTTTCTCTTAACCTCGTGCGAAGAACCCTTTGATTATGGATACGTAAACTTTTATATAGAACCCGATAGTGCCGAATATTTCAACCTAAACTATGGAAATCGTGGCTGGGAATACTTTGAGGGAGGATATAGAGGCGTAGTTATCTTCCGAAAATCGTGGGACGAGTTCATAACCTTTGAACGCAGTTGCGTAGGTAAAGATTGCAACGGACGCCTTTATGTAGATACAACAAATAATGTACTTTTACATTGTCCCGAATGCCATTCGCAATACATATATTACGATGGCTCTCCTGTCGAAGGTAGTTATTCTAAAAGATTACTTTACTCCTATTGTAGTTTCTTTGACGGTACTTATCTATGGGTAAGCAATTGCAAATAGAATATGTACGGCGTAATAACATATCTAAGAAATAAACTATTTGATTGCGGATTCATAGAAGAAAAATCCCACTCTGTTAAAATAATATCAGTAGGAAATCTAAGAGTTGGTGGAACGGGCAAAACACCTTTTGTAGAATATCTCATCAAAAGACTTTCTCCACACTTTAATTTAGCAATTCTCAGCCGAGGATACGGCAGAAAAACCAAAGGATTCATTCTTTTAAACCCACATCACTCAGCCTCAGAAGTTGGAGACGAACCTTTACTATTATATAAACGCAATCCAAATACGTTAGTCGCAGTATGCGAAGACCGAAACAAAGGAGTAGAGAATATTCTCACACATTCACCCGAAACAAATCTTATAATCTTAGATGATGCCTATCAACACCGATACATAAATCGCAATATAAATATATTATTGACAGAATACAATCGACCATTCTTCAAAGACAAAGTTATTCCCTACGGAAGACTACGTGAATACGCACAAGGAGCAAAGCGAGCAGATTACATAGTAATCACAAAATGTCCTCCGCTAAACGAAAATCAAAAACAAAACTTTGTAAGTAAACTAAAACCTCTTTCAAACCAAAAAATATTTTTTTCAAACATAGTTTACAAACAACCCTACCACATAAAAAACAAAGAAAACAAAATAAACATAAAAGATTACTCAGTAATACTCTTTACAGGCATAGCAAACAACTCTCATATCATAGAATACCTTAACTCCCTAACCAAAGTAATAGACACAATCACTTTTTCAGATCACCACAACTTCACTTCCAAAGACAAAACTCAAATAATAGAAAGATACAAAACCCTTTCACAAAAAGACACCATACTTTTGACAACAGAAAAAGACGCAATGAGACTTCAAAACTTTGAAACAGATATTTACGTCTTACCAATAGATATAGAAGTACATCAATACGGAGAAAATAATAATCTAATAGAAAACACAATACAAGAAGATGTTAAATAAAATAAAAGAAGCAACCGATTATTTGTTGCAATACACCTCTCAATGCGAAATAGGAATAGTCTTAGGCAGTGGATTAAGCAATTTTGTCGATAACTTAGAGGTAGAAATATCTATCCCTTACGGACAAATTCCTCATTTTCCTCAATCAACCGTTAAAGGACACAAAGGAATGTTGGTTTTTGGCACAATAGGAGGCAAAAGAGTTGTCTGTATGCAAGGACGCTTTCACTATTACGAAGGATACACAATGCAAGAGGTTACTTTCCCAATCAGAGTTATGAAAGCCATAGGCATACACACACTAATAGTAACAAATGCTGCGGGAGGAGTAAACCCAGACTTTAAAGTAGGCGATATAATGCTTATAAAAGACCACATAAATCAAATGCCAAATCCACTAATAGGCAAAAACTTTGAAGAATTAGGCACACGCTTTCCTTCAATGAGTACAATCTACAACCAAGACCTAAGAGAAAAAGCAAAAATCATAGCAAAAGAAGAAAACATTTCGCTTCAAGAAGGTGTTTACCTTGCAACAACAGGCCCAAGCTTTGAAACGCCAGCAGAATACAAGTTTTTTAGAACCATAGGTGCAGATGCAATCGGTATGAGCACCGTTCCGGAAGTAATAGTCGCCTCTCACAGCAATTTAAACGTACTTGGAATGTCGGTTATCAGCAATGTATTTAATCCAAACGCCATTGCAGAATGCACACACGAAGAAGTTTTAGAAGGAGTTAATAAAGCCGGAGACAAAA
Organism: Bacteroidales bacterium; assembly: GCA_017559135.1. Taxonomy (GTDB): domain Bacteria; phylum Bacteroidota; class Bacteroidia; order Bacteroidales; family P3; genus Onthomorpha. Next base: position 46,768 of record JAFYSZ010000023.1, read on the forward strand.
TGAGCCGAATAGTAAAACGACTCTTTGAATAAGAAAAAGAAAGCAAAATCTTATAGAGAAAAACCTTTATTTTGCAGAAATTTCATTTTGGGATTTTTGTGAAATTTTTTGCGAAAAATTGACGAAAATTGAGGCTATTTTTTAGTAAATTATGGTTTTGGCGAGTGAAGTCTTTGAAAAAATGAAAATAAGCAAAGAAAAAATAAAATAAAACAAAGAAATAATTTAATAAAATCAAGAATTATTTTGCTAAAATCAAGAAAAAAATCACACTAAAACAAAGAAAAATTTAGCGTTTTCAAGGCTTTAAAAAGTTAAGTCTTTAATTTAGTGATTTTTAGTTAAGGGCTTATATTTTTAAAATTTGCGATTAGAAATCTTTGAGCCGAAAATTCTTTAAGCATTTGGGCTTAACTCTTGGAAAAAGTATTTTATTGAACAATTATAGCACGAAATCGTTTATTTACTAAATACAAATCTGCAAAATATGTCTAAGAAATAGAAAAATACAACAAAGAAATATTTTAGGAAAGTTTTATTTTGTAAATTTGCAATTTGAAAAACGGTTTTGATTATGTCGATTTCTATAAAGAATCTCACAAAAGTATATGGCGAGCAAAAGGCTCTTGATAATATAAACATTGAAATAGAACAAGGACAAGTAGTTGGATTGTTAGGACCTAATGGTGCGGGAAAATCAACTATGATGAAAATTCTCACTTGCTTTATTCCACCAACAGAAGGCGAGGTAAAAGTTTGCGGATATGACATTTTTGAAAATCCGATGCAGGTCAGAGCAAACATAGGTTACCTCCCAGAGCAAAATCCTCTGTATTATGACATGTATGTTAGGGAATTTCTTGATTTTATTGCGGGAATTCATAAGATTGATAAGAAAATCCGAAAGCAAAGGGTTGAAGAGATGATTGAATTGACCGGTATCAGCAAGGAAGTCAATAAGAAAATTTCAACTCTCAGCAAGGGATATAAGCAAAGAGTAGGAATTGCTCAGGCTTTGATACATGACCCGAAAGTTCTCATTCTTGACGAGCCGACAACTGGCTTAGATCCAAATCAATTGGTGGAAATAAGAGAATTAATCCGCAAAGTAGGTCAGACTAAAACTGTTTTGCTTTCTACGCATATTATGCAAGAGGTTGAAGCTGTATGTTCAAGAGTCATAATTATTAATAATGGAAAATTGGTTGCCGATGATGAGACAAAACATCTTGCTGCTGGCGAGAATTTAGAAAAGATTTTCCGACAAATTACTCTTGAAAAATAATATTTTGCAAGAAAAAGTGTATTAAGTTTTGACAATGAGGAAATATGTCTTAACTTTGCAGCAATTTTTTATTAAATAACATTTCAAAAAATCATATAACTATGGTTAAAGTAGCGATAAACGGATTTGGCCGTATAGGAAGAGTTTCTTTTAGGAACATTCAAAAGAAAACAAACGTTGAAGTAGTTGCTATAAACGATTTAACAGATGCTTCAACCCTTGCCCACCTTTTAAAATACGACTCTGTACACGGACGTTTTGACGGAGAAGTAAAGGCAGATGGTGAATACTTGGTTGTAAATGGTAAAAGAATCAGAGTTTACTCTGAAAGAGATCCTGAACAACTTCCTTGGGGAGAATTAGGTGTTGATATAGTAATTGAATCAACAGGAATCTTCAAGACAAAAGAAAAAATGACTAAGCATATCAAAGCAGGAGCAAAGAAAGTTATTCTTACTGTTCCAGCAGATAAGGCAGAAGATGTTGATGCAACTGTTGTATTAGGCGTAAACGATAATATTCTTACAAAAGATATGACTTGCGTTTCAAATGCTTCTTGTACAACAAACTGTTTAGCACCTATCGCAAAAGTTTTGAACGATAAATTCGGAATTAAGAGAGGTTTAATGAACACAGTTCACTCTTACACAAACGATCAACACATATTAGACCTTCCTCACAAAGATTTAAGAAGAGCAAGAGCTGCTGCTTGTTCAATAATACCTACTTCAACAGGTGCTGCAAAGGCAGTAGGTTTGGTTATTCCTGAATTAGCAGGTAAATTACATGGTTTATCAATGAGAGTTCCTACTCCTGATGGATCAGTTGTTGATTTAACAGTAGAACTTGAAAAAACAGTTACAGCAGAAGAAATAAATGCAGCTGTAAAAGAAGCAGCAGAAGGTCCAATGAAAGGAATATTGGAATATGTTGAAGATCCTATCGTTAGTTGTGATATAATTGGAAATCCACATTCTTCAATTTTCGATTCAAAACTAACAATGGTTATGGACGGAAACTTTGTTAAAGTTGTTTCTTGGTACGATAACGAAAACGGATACTCAAATAGAGTTTGCGATTTAGCAGAAAGATTAGCAGAACTTATTTAATTATAAAATATAGTTTAATCAATCCGTAAATACAACGAGGTTTCAGTTTATTGAGACTTCGTTGTATTTTTTCTTAATTAAGGTTTAGAAAAATGAGAATCACCGCTAAGGAAGATATTTCTTTATTAAAATTGTTGCTTAAAGAGTTTCCTCAAACCTCTATAAGCAAAGCAAAAAAAATGATAATGTATGGCTGTGTTAGTTATAAAGACGCAGTTGTGAAAAGTCCTGAATTTATTCTTAAAAAGGGAGAAAGTGTTGTTTATGAGAAGTATTCGGGTGGTAAACACATAAGAAAAGAACGTAGTTACTTTCCTGTGTTGTATGAAGATGAGTTTTTTATCATTGTAAACAAAACCTCAGGTGTCAATTACGCTTCAAAGACCTGTGGAAAGGGTAAATCTATTTTTGATCTTACTCTCTCCTACCTCAAACGCAAATATGGAAATCAACAAAGTTTGTTTTTGATTCATTCAATGGATAATCAAGAGTCGGGATTATGTGTTTTTGCTCGCTCAAAACACGCTCAAATGAAAATGAATGAGCAATGGAATGAGATGGAACTTGGATATTATGCTATTTTACAAAATGATTTAAAGCATAAAAACGAAACTTTTGTTTTTGAAAGAGAGGAAAAAAGTTTTAAAGTGGCTTATCAATTTATTGAGGCTATTGATTATTTTGACATTCCTTGCTGTTTGGTAGATGTTTTTGGATTTGGAATTAGTGGAATGGATTGTCGTCAGGCTTTTGCTCAAAAGGATAATCCTATCGTAGCAGATTTGACGTATGGTTCAAAGGAATTTGCAAATAATTACTTAAAACTGTGCTGTCATTCAATGAAATTTCGACATCCTTATACTCAAAAGAGTATAAAAATCACAATGAATCCTCCAAAAGGCTTTAATATAATTAACCCTCCTTATAGAAAATGAAAAGTAATATAACAATTAGAGATATTAGTAACTTTCTTGATAAGACTATTCCCCTATCTTGGCAAGAGAGTTATGACAATGCTGGTTTATTGTACGGAAATAAAGATACAATTTGCACAGGTATATATGTGTGTTTTGACATAAATTCTGAAATTATTGATAAAGCAATCGAAAACAATTGTAATTTTGTTGTATCTCATCACCCTTTGGTTTATAAAAGTTTAAAAAAGTTCACAAGTGAAGATAATGTTACAACAACTCTTACAAAGGCTATTGAAAATAAAGTAGCTTTGTATGCCGCTCACACAAATTTGGATTCTGCTTCAAATATGGGCGTAAATACTCTGCTTGCAGAAAAAATAGGGCTTAAAAATATTCGTCCTCTTCATAAAGAAAATATTTCGGATAGTGGTTATTTTGGTTTAGGTGCAATCGGTGAATTAGAAAAAGAAGAAGAGGCAACTGTTTTTCTAAAAAAGGTTAAAGAAATTTTGAATATTCACAATATAAAATATGTAAAAGGGAAACGAAACAAACTAAAAACCATTGCATTATGCGGAGGTAGCGGAACTGATTTCGTAAATGAGGCAATTGAAGCGGAGGTTGATTGTTTCCTTACAGGAGATGTGAAATATCATCAGTTTCTTGATTGTGAAAATCGCTTACTTCTTGCTGATATTGGACACTTTGAAAGCGAATGTTTCATAAAAGAATATCTAATTTCTTTATTATCAGAAAAATTTTGTAATTTTGTACCCTTATTTTTGGATAATAGTGCCAATCATATAATGAATATTTAAAACAAATACATAAATGGCAAAGAAAGTTAAAGAAGAAGTTGCTCCAAAAACCGTTCTTGGAAGTGAGGAAGCCGACATAGCAGTAGAAAACAGATTGATTGCTCTTTACAGATTGCAACAAATTTGTTCCGAAATTGACAAAATCAGAATTATTAGAGGAGAATTACCTTTGGAAGTACAAGATCTTGAAGATGAAACCGAGGGTTTGATGACTCGTATCGGAAAAATTAAAGCGGAAATCGAAACTGCAAAAGGAGCTATCGCAGATAGAAAAATTCAAATGCAGGAATGTGATGCTTTGATAAACAAATATTCTGATCAACAAAACAATGTCAGAAACAATAGAGAGTATGAATCATTGTCAAAAGAGATAGAGTTTCAAGAATTAGAAAAACAACTTTGCGAAAAGAAGATTAGAGACTTCAATGCTCATATAGATAATTATAATGCTGAGATTGAAAAGTATAATGAATTATATGAGGAAAAGTTAGCTGACCTTGAACAAAAGAAATCTGAACTTGATGAAATTATTCAAGAAACAGAAGAGAAAGAAAAAGTACTTTTGGAAAAGGCTGACAATAACGAAAAACTTATTGAGGAAAGATATTTAACCGCATTCAAGAGAATACGTTCTAATGCAAGAAATGGTTTGGCTGTTGTAACAGTTGATAGAGATGCTTGCGGAGGTTGTTTCAACAAAATACCTCATCAAAGACAAATGGATATTAGAATGCATAAAAAAATCATAGTTTGCGAATATTGCGGAAGAATATTAGTAGATGAATCAATAGCAGCAGAAGTTCAATCAGAGTTATCATTAGAAGGAAATGTATAAATATTTTGAGAATGCCTTGGTTGTGAATGAAGGCATAAAGGAAGTTCTCAATATATTAGTAAAAGACGATCGGATAGAGAAGATAAGCAAATCTCCTTTATCCGATTTGCCTTTTAATACTACATATATTGATTGTAAAGATTTGATTTTATTACCAGGAGTCATAGATGCACACGTACATTTTCGCCAACCAGGCTTAGAAAATAAAGCAGATATGCACTCAGAGTCAATGGCAGCCGTAGCAGGTGGCGTTACAACTGTATTAGAAATGCCTAATACAAATCCTGCTACAACAAACAAAGAGGCTTTGAAAGAAAAAATACGTTTAGCAAAAGAAAATATGCTTTGTAACTATGGTTTCTTTCTTGGATTGACTAATAACAATTTTCCTCAAATACAAAACGAAATAGAAAAAGAGGATTATTGTGGATTAAAACTCTTTCTCGGTTCTTCAACAGGCAATATGCTTGTTGATAAAAGGGAAATATTAGAAGAAATCTTTGAAAAGGCTAACAAAATTATTTCTGCACATTGCGAAGACGAAAAAATAATAAAGGAAAACACCGCATTTTATAAAGAAAAGTATGAAGGGAAAGCAACTCCTGCTAATATACATTCTTTGATTCGCACTTCTGAGGCGTGTTTCAACTCAACTGCTTTTGCAATCGAATTAGCAAAAAAATTTAATACTAAATTGCATATTGCTCATATTAGCACAAAAGAGGAATTAGACCTTTTAACAGCAGGAGATTTAAGAAACAAAAGAATAACCGCAGAAGTATCGCCAAATCATCTTTGGTTTTCAGAAGAAGACTTTGAAAAATATGGGAATCTTATAAAATGCAATCCGTCAATCAAAACAAAAGCAGACAGAGACGCTCTAAGAAAGGCTTTAAACGAAGATAAAATTGACATTATCGCCACAGACCACGCACCACATAGGCTTGAAGAAAAACAAAAGCCGTATTTTGAAGCTCCATCGGGTATTCCATCAATTCAACACTCACTTTTGATGATGTTAGAGTTGGTAAATCAAGAAATTTTAACGATTGAGAAGTTAGTAGAAAAAATTTCGCATAATCCTGCAACACTTTTTGAAATAAAAAATCGTGGATTTATACGAGAAAACTACTTTGCAGACTTCGTTTTGATAGATTCTAAGCAAAAAACTACCGTTTTAAAAGAAAATATTTACTATAAATGTAAATGGAGTGCGATAGAAAATTTCACATTCAGTAACAAGGTGATTTCCACCTACATAAATGGCAAAAAAGTCTATGAAAACGGCAATTTTTTCTATGAAAAAAATAAATAAAACATAGAAAAATTAAATTTTTTCATAGAAAAATTTGGTGGATTCAAAAAAGCGTCGTATCTTTGCATTCGCAAATGAGGGAGTATAGCTCAGTTGGTTTAGAGCATCTGCCTTACAAGCAGAGGGTCATAGGTTCGAATCCTATTACTCCCACAGAAAAAAAAGCGATTGCAAAGATGCAGTCGCTTTTTTTTTATTTATATATTTTTTAATACTTATTCTATTGACCAAATTTTAACGATTCCTTCTTGTGAAAGAGAGATAAGGCTATTCCCTTTTTTGTTCCACATAATAGATTTCACTCCTTCTAAACTCATTTCTATACTTTGAATACATTTTTCGTTTCCAACTTCCCATATTTTGATAGTTTTATCAATTGAAGCTGTTGCTATATATTTTCCACACGGACTCCAAAATGCAGAAGTAACAATATCTGAATGTCCTTCTAAGGTTTGAATACATTCTCCATTGTTTACATCCCATATTTTAACGGTTGTATCACAAGAAGCGGTAAGAATACGATTTCCATCAGGATTAAATGATGCGGAAGAGATTTCATGTATGTGTCCATTAAGGGTTTGCAAACAGATATTTTTGTTTACGTCCCATATTTTGACAGTATAGTCATCTAAAGCGAATATTATCTTATCTCCATTCGGACTCCATGTTGCAGAATGAAGACGCCAAGTATGTCCTGTTAAAACTTGAAGGCATTTTCCCTCATTTGCGTCCCAAATTCTAAGGATTCCTTCATCGGAAGCACTAACAATAAGATTTCCTATCGGACTATATGCAGCAGATTCAACACAAGACTTATGTCCTTCCAAGGTATGAATACACGCTCCACTGTTTACGTCCCATATTTTTAGGGTTTTATCCCATGAAATACTAAGTACGTTATTTTCTTCTATATTCCACAAAGCAGAAACAACAACACCTGTATGTCCTGTAAAGGTTTGTAAACATTTTCCGCTTTCTACCTCCCATACCTTTATGCTTTTGTCTCGCGAACCACTAACTATACGTTTCCCGTCAAGACTCCATACTGCCGAAGTAACGCCTAAGCTATGTCCTACCAAGGTTTGAATACATTTTCCGCTATTTGCCTCCCATATTTTTATAGTTTTATCTATTGAAGCGGTTGCAATAAACTGTCCATCATTACTCCAATTCACAGAAACAATTGCAGCGTTATGTCCAATAAGGGTTTGTGTTAATTCTAAATGCTTTTTATATTTTTCTTCTGCGTCTACTTCTTCTAAAATATCTATTTCTTGTTGTAAGTTAATGCTTTTGTTTACATAAGAGTTATTTAAGAAATTTATTTCAATAAAATCTTCCCAAGGAACTCTTGGTATGTTTTTTATAATGCGACTCGATATGTTTGGATTCTCTATTGATTGTGCTTTTAACAAATGATTGCCTTCTGAAAGCAGGATATAACTTTCCTCATCGGCTTGTAGTGTTGCTATTACTTTGTTGTTCTTAAACAAAAAGCTGTCTTGATCACTAATAACACTAACAACAGCCTTGTCGTTATGATTTTCAAGTAGTTTTTTATAATTTACAAGTCGCTTAGAAAGCATTTCGTAGAATGAAAGTGCAAATTTATTGCCGCTATTAAGATTTACAATATCAAAAGCCGAGATTTGATTTTTTAAATATTCATCTAAATAATCTGGAATAGCATTTAAGGAGTCATTATAATTGATTGGAATTATAATCTTTTGATTTGTCAATGCTATTTCTATTTCTTGACGAATCAAATCGCTTCCTTCGTTGCAGTTTGCAAAATAATCTTTTGTCAAAACCATAACAAAAATAGGAGCATCAAAGAGTGGAATTTGCAACTTAATGTTTAATTTTTCTTCAACCGAATTATTTGGATTGAAAAAACAACGATAGCCTGCATTTTTAAAAGAAAAGTTTAGCAATCTCGCAATTTGTTTTCCTTCACTCTTATTATAACTTATGTAAACATCAAAGTTACTTCCTATTTTTGTTATTTCATCGTTTGACATAAGGCTTTTCTACTTTTTATAGTATCACATTTATACTTCCTGTCGTATCATAGACTCTTGTATTGCCAAGTCGTCTGTATGATAAGCGGTAAACGTATGTTCCTCTCGGTACTACACTACCTTTGTAGGTTCCGTCCCAAGCAAATGTCTTGATTAATTCGTTTTGTTGCGATGAATCTAAAACTTTTGCATACGCATGATGTATTCTTTCGCCGTAACGATTAAATATTTCAAAGGTTACTTCTTCTAATTGATTGAGACTAACAAAATAGAATAGGTCATTGACTCCGTCTCCGTTTGGTGTAAATGCGTTTGGTACCCATACTGCAAATAATTCAATAGGAACATCTACGGATGTGGTGTCTGAACAACCTAATTCATTAGCCGTTTTCAAGTGTATATGGACAAATTCTCCGCTTACGTCATTAAATCTGTGGTTTAGCGAACGGGCGTTTGAGGTTGCTCCGTCTGAGAAAGTCCAATAAGAACTTGAAGAGTTTGGTGATTCGTCTCTGAGTGCTAATGTCGGATCATCTACATCAACATAGCCTGGTGAGTATGATATTACAGGTGTTGGGTATGGCAAAACTGTGACAGATACCGTACGTTCTGTGAAGCAACCTGTTTCTCCATAGCCACGCATTGTGTAGGTTGTGCTTTCTGCTGGTGTTACAGTTACTGGTGAAGTTGATTGATTGTTGTGTGAGAGTGAAGCATCTGCTGGTTCTGCTTCCCAACTATATGTTTCGGCTGAACTTCCTGTTAGGGTTACGCTTTCGCCTTCACAGATTTTTGTTCTTGATATTTTTGCTGACGGATTGGTGATAAATATATCTATACCTTTCCATGCAAAACAGCCTTGTGCGGTTTCTGCTAATAAATATATGGTTGTATCGCAGGTTGGTGTGAATGTCAGTACTGGTGAGGTTGATGGATTTGTAATTACGGTGTTTTCGTTTGGTTGTACGAAGGTCCATTGCATTGCAACTGTCGCTCCTGTGGCGTCTGTGGCAGTTATGTTTGCTTGTTCTCCCATACATAGTTTTGTTGCACCTGTTAGTGTTATTTCTGGGAATGGTTCTACTTTTACTGTAAAGGTTTCTGTGCGGTTATAGCCTGTTTCAGTATCTGTTACTTTGACTTTGAATGTGGTTTCACCTGTAAAAAGTTGTGTATATTGGGTTCCTTCAAAGATTGGGGCTTCTGTGGTGATGTCTTGGGTGCTATACCACCATTGATATATGAAGTTATCAGTATTTTCATCATCAGGAGAAGATGCTGTTATGGTTGTTTCAGTATTAACGCAAATTTCGTCATCGCCTTGTAATAGTAAGGATGGTGTTTTTGGTATTACAACTTCTAATGTTGCACTTTTTTCGCAGTATTCTGCATTTTCTTCTTCAAAATTTTCGGAACTTCTTACTGTTCTTGTATAAGTAAAATTGCCATGTGTTGCATAAGTATGTAGAACTCTTTCTACACTTCCTGTTGCATCGTATTCAAATGTAGTAGATGGGTTTTGGTCTGCATTTACTGCCACCCATTTGTATGCTCCATTATCAAATCGGTATTCTATTTCAACAGGTGTGGTGCCATCTCCAAAGTCATAACTTTGCCAATATAGAGGTGCGGCTGAGGCTTGTACGTCGCTGACCATAAAAATAGCTCTTCCTGCTGGATCGTTTGCAGTTGGAGGTGTATAAGTAAGGTTATCAAATATTGGACGTACATCTAAGACTTTGGTTGTAATATATGCTACGCAATTTGGTCGGGTTGTTTGAGTTCTTGGGGAAACTAATTTTACAGCATAGAACTTTTCTTGAGCGTTACCCATCATTGCTTCTGTAATTTCAAGGTTTTGTTCTTCGCCTAAGGCTGGTGAGTTTGCATCTAAGGCTGCTAAGTCGTCCTGAGATAAGAAGGTAGAGGATACTTCAAACCATTTATATGTGTCAAATCCGCTAGGAGCTGAGGCAATCGTTACTACATCACCTGTTCCTGCACAACCTGGAGTACTAATCAAAGCAGGTTCTGCTCTCGCTGTAAAATATCCATATCCGCCATGAGCAGTTGGTGAACAGTCTCCTAATCTTACTCTTATTGTTATTCTATCTCCTACGAATTTTGCAAGGTTAATTTTGATTTCTTGCCAATTGCACCATATCCAACCTGAATTTGCTCCTGATGTGTGCCATACATCTGGTTCTAATGTAGGAAGTTGTGATGTTGATGTCTTTTCAAAAAATGCACAAGGGTCAACTAATTCTTCCAACATCGAACCATTAACTGGTGAATGCTTCATTACGTCTATTTGGAAAGTAGGATTTGAATATCCCGTATGGGTTGGTGCTTCCAAAACCATAGCATATTTAAATGTAAGCAAGCAATTGTCCAAGTTTACTTCCATTGTGTATTGCAATTGAGAACAATCGGCTCCTCCTTCTTCATTATTGATTTGCGAAGCATGAGTAAATCCCTCTGGAACGCGTGTCAATTGCCCTACGGAGTAATAATCTGTTCCATTATCATAGACTATAAAAAATCTTCCTCCTTCATCTGAGGCTTGTGTAGGATCTGGCCAAGTTGATGTCCAGTTAAAAATTGGTGCGCTAGTCGTTCCGTTATATGTTCCTGTCTTTGCAGACCAATTTAAATAACCTCCTGTTGAAAAATCAAGGTTATGTCCTGTCGGAACTTGGGCTTGTAGGTTTAAACCAAATAATACTAATAACGCTAAGGCTATTTGTTTTTTTGTGTTGCTGATTATATTTTTCATCTCTTTGATTTATTCTTTTTTTTCTTTGTTTTATGACACTATTTCTTTGCTTTTTGTTTTTTTATCTTAGTTTTATTTTTGTTATTCCTTCTCCTCCAAACTCCACTGCTGCGGCTTTGTAACTTTCTACTTCGGAACATTCTTTTAAATAGTCTCTTAGAACTGTTTTTAGAATGCCATCTCCCTTGCCGTGCAATATTGATAGTTCGCTTTCACCTAATAGTCGTGCTTGATCAATATGTTTTGATAATTTATTAAGAGCTTCATCTGCTCTGCAACCTCTCAAATCTAATTGATAACTGAATTTAGCTCTTAATTCATTAATATCTTCAAATATTGAATTGATTCGTACATTTCTTACTTGTACGGATTTTTTGTTTTTTTGTTGCTTTAAATAAATTTGTTTGTTTACTTTTCTTACTTTACTAATCGGTACACTTAATTGTAATTCTCCGCATTCCACCTCTAATTTGTTTCTACGTATTTCTTTAACAACAGCATAATTATCGCCATTTTCTAACAATACAACATCGCCTACTGAAAGCGGCGTAGAGTCAAAAGGTATGTTTGTATGAGGATTTTGAATTGGTTTTTCAATTTGTATTTGCGATTCTAACTCTTGCAAGTCTGTTTCTATGATTTTAACTTCTTTTTGCAGATCTTGACGTGCTTTTTGAGTAGAAACTTTTTCTGCTTTTGCTGTTTTGATTTTTTCTATTGTATTTTCTATCTGTTTATTAGCACCTTGAAGAATTTGTTTGGCTTGTGATTTTGCTTGATAAATTATTTCTTTTTCTTTTTGAGAGATTTGAGCAAGTTTAGTCTTGTATTGATTTACTAAATCATTGAGTAATTCGTCTTGAACTTTAATTATTTCTTGTTGATTTTTGATTTCTATTTTATCTACCTCTAATTGTTGAAGGCTTTGCTCAAAATCAACAAATCCTTGTCCTATTTTATTTGATGCAGAGTCTATAATTGTTTGAGAAAGTCCTATTGTTTTTGCTATTTCAAAAGCGAAACTACTTCCGGGCTTGCCAATAGATAATTTGAAAAGAGGTTTCATATTATTAGTATCAAACAACATAGCTCCGTTTACAATAGTTGAGTGCTTTTGTGCTAAGAGTTTAAGATTTGAATAGTGAGTTGTAACTATACCAAAGGCTCCTTTTGATTCCAAATCCTCCAAAACAGCTTCGGCAATCGCACCTCCAATGCTTGGATCAGTTCCTGTACCGCATTCATCTATTAAAAACAAACAAGATTCATCTGCTTTCTCGGTTAGATTCTTCATATTTAAAAGGTGAGACGAATAAGTACTCAAATCATTCTCTATACTTTGTTCATCTCCCATATCAATAAAAATACGATTGAAGATTGCAACCTCAGAAGTCTGCTTCATAGGAACCAAAATTCCACATTGCAACATATATTGTAATAGACCTACTGTTTTTAAACAAACAGATTTCCCTCCTGCATTAGGTCCTGAAATGATAAGTATTCTATTTTTCTCATTGAGTTCTATTTTCAGTGGGACAATCTCCTTGTTGTTAGTATGTAGTGCCTCTTCTAAAAGAGGATGTCTTGCTTCATACCAAATAAAATCACGATTTTGAGTTTTAATTATTGGTTTTCCTGCTTTAATTTTAAAAGCATATTTAGCCTTTGCTCGAATAAAATCAATACGTATTAGAAATCTATACGCCAAAACAAGACTATCGGCAAGAGGTCTTAGATTTTCTGTGAATTGTGTTAAGATTTTTACTATTTCTCTTGCTTGTGCAAATTCTAATTCTCTAAGTTCGTTATTTAATTCTACAACTTCGGCTGGTTCTACATAAGATGTTTGCCCTGTTGCAGACTCATCGTGAACAAATCCTTGAAGTCGTCTTTTGTTTGCAGAAGTTATAGGAATTACAGGCCTGCCATTTCTTATTGTAAGTTCAGCATCGCTTGCTGTCCAGCCTTGTTGTTTTGAGAAAGTAAGGAGTTTTCTAATTCTTTTTTCGACTTCGGCTTGTTTTCTGCGGATTCCTACTCTTATAACAAAGAGTTCATCAGATGCGTTATCTAAAATTTCTCCGTCCTCAGAGAGTATTTTTCTGCAATCACGCAAAAGGTCTTGGTCAATAAAGATTCCTTCGCTCAAAGCAAAAAGCAACGGAAATGTTTCTTTGTTGTGTTCTAAGAATTGAATCCAAGAATGAATTGTTTTAAGACTTCGCCAAAGTTCAAACAAACAAGATTGAGATATAAAAGTACCTGGGATTTTGATTCTAATCAATTCCTCGCTCATATCAAAATAATCCTCTGCGGGATATTGCTTATTGGAAAGTAAAATAGAAAGAAATTCTTCTACTAAACCGAGTTCTTTTTCTATTTCGCTTTTTGAACGACTAAACTTTATCTTATCTACTAATTTCTCAGCAGATAAAGACAAGCAATAGGTCTTTATGGATTGTAATATTTGCTCAAATTCTAACTTTTCTTCAAGTTTGTTTTTTCTTTTCATCTAATCTTGCTCCTTACTGCAAAGTTCTAACCATCGTTCTTCTTTTTGACTTATTTCTTCAATAAGATTTTGATATTCTTCGGTGGTTGATAACAATAATTCATTAGTTAATTCTCCCGAAGAGAGTTGTTGCTCAATTGTTTGTTTACGTTCTTCTAATTTTGGCAACAATTCTTCAATTGCCTCTTTTTCTTTTTGTTCCTTATAGGTAAGTTTGATTTTTGGCGTTAAGTCTTTTTTCTTTGTATTAGTGGGTTTATCTTTTTTTTCTTCTAAAAGTTTTTTTTGTTTGCTCTCTTCTTTTTCTTTAATCAGATAATCGCTATAATTTCCTGGAAACTCTTTGATTTTTCCCTCTGGTTTGAAAACAAATAACTGAGAAACAATTCTATCAAGAAAGTGTCTATCGTGAGAAACAACCATTAAACAACCTTGATACTGTTCAAGAAATGTTTCAAGTTTCATTTGAGTGTGAATATCCAAATCGTTAGTTGGCTCATCAAGTATAAGAAAATTAGGATTAGAAATAAGAATACACAAAAGGTTTAAAAGACGTTTTTCTCCCCCTGAAAGATTGCCATAATGTGTGTGTTGCTTATATGGAGGTATGCCAAAATGAGTAAGATATTGGCTTGCTCCCATTGTAGTTCCATCAGATAACTGAATGTTTTCACTAATCTTTTTGACAATATCAATAACCTTTGTATCAAGTTTCTCTTCTGGTGGATTTTGTGTATAGTATCCTATTTTTATTGTTTGTCCAAGTGTTACTTTTCCTGAATCTGGCTTTATTTTTTCAGTGATAATATCAAGCAAAGTAGTCTTTCCGCTTCCGTTTTTACCTATTATACCTATTTTATCTCCTTTTTTATAGATATGCGAAAAGTCATCTATTATTTTTTTATCGCCAAAAGATTTGTTGATATTATTGATTTCTAAAATTTTTCCTCCAATTCTCTGAGCCTTTACCGTAAGTTCTGCACTTTGAGTAACGTTTACGTTTGATATACTTTCTTTTAATTCGTTGAAAGCCTCTATTCTTGCTCGTGATTTAGTGCCTCGTGCTTGTGGCATTCTACGAATCCATTCTAATTCTTTCTTGTAGAGATTTTTTGCTTTGGCTAAGGTTGCAGATTCTTGTTGTTGCTTTTCGGCTTTTTTCTCTAAATAATAGTCAAACTTCCCTTCATATTTGCAAATCTGCCCTCTGTCTAATTCATATATATCAGTACTAACTTTATCAATAAAGTACCTATCGTGAGAGACAAATAAAATACTTTGATTTGCTGTATTGAGATATTCTTCCAACCATTCTATCATTTCAATGTCCAAATGATTGGTTGGTTCGTCTAAAAGAAGCACTTCACTCTTGCTTATAAGAGTCGCACACAAAGCAACCTTCTTTTTTTCTCCTCCCGAAAGAGTAGAAACATTTTTTGTAAGGTCAGTAATGTTTAATTTCCCTAAGATTTCCTTGATTTGACTTTCGTAATTCCAAGCATTTTGACAATCCATTTCTGAAATTGCTTCGCTAAGTTCCTTTTCGGTATTTTCGTCAGAGGACTTAGTACTATCAAGTAAAGCTTGTTGATAGCGTTTTACAGTTTTCATCAATGGAGTTGAAGAGTTAAACAACACGTCCATTATTGTAGAAGTTTCATTCTGCAAAGGATGTTGTTCAAGATAAGATATAGTAATGCCTTTTCGGAAAGAAACTAATCCATCATCTGGTATTTCTTTATTTGCTATTATTTTAAGAAGTGTAGTCTTTCCACTACCATTCTCAGCAACAAGTGCAATTTTTTGTCCCTTGTTAATTCCAAATCCAATAGAAGAAAAAAGTTCTTTTTCTCCAAAACTCTTGCTTACATTCTCTATTGTGATGTAATTTTCTGCCATTTACTATTTGTTTTTATAAGAAGATGGAATATTAAAAGGGTATTGTTGAGTTTTATTATACTCTACTGATTCTTGCGAAACATTAAGTAAATATTTTGATTTACCAAAAGTCAGTTCTATTTTGTAGTTGTGAATAGAGTTTTCGCCTATTGATTTATTTATTATCAAGTCTATGGTAGGTTTTGTTTTGAGTGAAATATGTTTTTCTAAGGGCAAAGAGTCTATTATCATATTTTCTAAGACAGGATTACTCAAATCTTCTTTTAAATATGAAGATAATTCTTTTTTTGCTTTTTTATAGACTTGTTTGTTAATCTTATCCATTACAAAAACGCTGTCATCTGTGATTAACATACGACCTGCTTCCATTGAAAGAGCAGAAACGCTACACCAAATCACACTATCATGAGCAGCTCTTACTTGAATCTTAAAAGGTATTCCATTATAGTTTCCCTTATATTTTGAAGTAAATGTTTCATACTTCGATTCTTCTTTTTGTTGTGAGACTTCTACTTGTTTTGTGCTTTTCTTAGTGGTAGAACACGAAGAGATAAAAAGCAAAATCAAGACTATAACGGAATATCTTATTATTTGAGATTTCATTTTTATGCTAAAAGTTGTTTTACCAAAGTAGAAACAAGTTTGTTATCGGCTCTTCCTGCAAATATCTTTTGTGCTTGTCCCATTACTTTGCCCATATCTTTCATTGAAGTTGCATTAACTTCTGCTATTATCTTCTTTAATGTTTCTTCTATTTCTTCTTGGCTAAGTTGTTCAGGAAGATATGCCTCAATTATGCCTTGTTGATAAAATTCTTCTTCGTATAAATCTTCTCTTCCTTGTTCTTTGTAAAGCGAAGCAGACTCTTTTCTTTGTTTTACCAAACGTTGCAAAAGTGCAATTTCATCTTCTTGGGCTATTTCTTTACCTGTACCGTTTGTTTTCAATAATAAAAGTGCTGATTTTACTGCTCTTAATGCTTCTAACTTTCTTTTATCTTTTGCTAACATTGATGCCTTGATGTCGGCGTTTATTTTTTCTTCTAAACTCATTGCTTTATTGTTTTTATTCGTTTACTGATATTTCTTCTAAGTTTGTTTTTATCATTTCTTTTAAGGCTTTGATAATTTTAATGTTCGTTATCTCAACCTCATCTAATACTTTTCTTATCTCTTTTGTGTCAAAAACGTATTCTCCTTTGTCGGTTATGTGCTTATACTTTAAGTTAATGTTTTCTTTCATTGTTGCACTCATCACTATCACCTCTTCAATCTCTCCTAACGGTGGTCGGTCAATGTTATCGTGAGAAAACCAAAACCTAACCCTCGTTTCTTCTCCGTAAACGCTTTTTATCTCTAACCCACCTCCACATTGCTCTGCTTTCATCTTTGTTAGAGCCAAGCCTAAACCTACTTTGCGAGAAGAACGACTTGTAAAAAAAGCATCTGTTACCTTTTCTATATTTTCTTCTCTTATTCCGCTACCATTATCCTTTACCTCAAAAGAATAAATATTTTCTTTCAAACTATCTTTCACTGTTATTTCCACCTGATCTGCTCCATAAAAAACAGAATTTGATGTTATCTCAAAAAGATGTAGCGAAAGAGTTTTCATTTTTCTTTGTTTGGGCGAAACAATTCAGTCAAATCTCCGACTAAATCAAAGGTTTCTTTTTCTGAACCTAAGAGAATTATTTTTTCTTCTTCGGCTTTTTTAACTGTGTTTTCGTTTGGCTCTAATCCTTTAACTAAAATCACAGCCGAAAGTTGTTTTAATTGTGCTATTGCTACAATATTCTTGTGAGTTTGCAAGGTTATCCAAATTTGATTAGGCTTTGCATTTCCTAAAACATCGCTTAACAAATCTGAAACATAAACTCCCTCAAATTCTTTGTCTAAATATTCTTTTGAACAAAAGACTTTAAGGTTTAAAGCCTTGGCTAACTCACACAAGTTCATTTATTGAAACTTTTGTTGAATCTCTTTTTTCAAGAAGTCTTGTGCTAATTCAATTTGACTTTCCTTTCCTGCCAACAACTCAAACAATATTCCAGCAAAAGCAGTAGGAGTCAATTGTTCTTCACTGCTTTTGGGCTGAATTGAGTTGATTGTATTTATCATATCTTCTTTTGCGTTTTTGATATACACCCAAGCTTGCTCTGAAATATAGAGTTGTTGCGACAAATTATGTTCAAACTCATCTCTTATGTTTTGAATCATCACGTCTTTCAACAATTGAGTTGTCATTCCTGCTTGATAGCAACGCAAAACAAGGTTATTTGGAGTCATTCTCTCCAAAAACAACACCAAACGTTCGTATGCTTGAAGTTGAATAGGAGTTACAACTTTTCTTACTTCGCTTTCTTGTATTTTTTGTATTTCAAGTATTGTTTTCTTTTGCTCATTTTCAACAAAAGTCTTAACTGTGTGATTATTGTAAGCGATATATATTATACTTACAATGGCTAATAGTCCGATTGCTATAATTAAAAATACTTCTGTCATAGTTTTCTTTATTTTTTAATCAAGTTTCAAAACTGCGAGGAAGGCTGATTGCGGCACTTCAACGTTTCCTACTTGACGCATACGCTTTTTACCTTCTTTTTGTTTTTCTAATAATTTTCTTTTACGAGAAATATCCCCTCCGTAGCACTTTGCAGTTACGTCTTTTCTAACTGCTTTTACGGTTTCTCTTGCTATAATTTTTGAACCTATTGCTGCTTGAACTGCAATATCGAATTGTTGTCTTGGAATAAGTTCTTTTAATTTTTCACACATTCTTCTTCCTAACGGATAAGCGTTATCAAAGTGTGTAAGCGTAGATAACGCATCTACTCCATCACCATTTAGGAGTATTTCTAATTTTACCAATTTTGAACGTTTAAATTCCGAAGGGTGATAGTCAAAAGAAGCATATCCTTTTGAGATAGATTTCAATTTATCATAGAAATCAAACACTACTTCTCCTAATGGCAATTCAAAAGTAATCTCTGCTCTGTCAGTTGAAAGGTAATGTTGATTTTTTAGTATGCCTCGCTTGTCTATACAAAGAGTCATAACAGGTCCAATAAACTCTGTCTTTGTTATAATAGAGGCATTGATGTATGGTTCTTCAATATAATCTATATAATTAGGCTCTGGAAGTCCCGAAGGGTTATAAACATCTATCACTTCGCCTTTTGTTGTATATACTTTATAGTTTACGTTTGGCACAGTAGTGATTACGTCCATATTAAACTCTCTTGTCAAACGCTCTTGTATGATTTCCATGTGCAGAAGCCCCAAGAAACCACAGCGGAATCCGAATCCCAAAGCCAAAGAACTTTCTGGCTCAAAGGTAAGTGAAGCATCGTTGAGTTGAAGCTTTTCAATGCAGGCTCTTAACTCTTCATAATCGTCAGAATCCACAGGATAAATTCCCGCAAAGACCATTGGCTTTACATTTTCAAATCCTTCAATTGCCTTTTCGCAAGGATTAGCAACAGAAGTGATAGTATCTCCAACCTTAACCTCAGAAGAAGTTTTAATTCCCGATATAATATAACCAACATCTCCGCAAGAAAGAGTTTGTTTTGGTATCAATTTCAAACCTAAAACTCCGATTTCATCTGCTAAATACTCTCTTCCTGTGTTTACAAACTTAACTTTGTCTCCTTTCTTAATGCTTCCGTTCATTATTCTAAAATAAGAAATAATTCCTCTAAAAGAATTGAAAACCGAGTCAAAGATTAAGGCTTGTAAAGGTTCTTCTGGTTCTCCTTTTGGTGGCGGAATAGTTTTGATTATCCTTTCTAAAATAGTTTCAACGCCCATTCCTGTTTTACCGCTCGCAGGAATCACATCTTCTCTATTGCAACCAATCAAATCAACTATTTGATCCGTTACCTCTTCTGGCATTGCAGCAGGCAAATCCATCTTATTAAGAATAGGAATTATTTCCAAATCATTGTCAATTGCTTGATAAAGGTTTGAAATTGTTTGAGCTTGTATTCCCTGAGTAGCATCTACAATAAGCAAAGCACCTTCGCAGGCAGCAATTGAGCGAGAAACCTCGTAAGAAAAGTCCACGTGACCGGGAGTATCAATAAGATTTAATTTGTATTCTTGCCCTTCAAACTTATAATTCATTTGAATTGCGTGGCTTTTTATTGTAATTCCTCTCTCCTTTTCCAAATCCATATCGTCTAACACCTGAGCCTCCATCTCCCTTTGCGAAATGGTATTTGTAAACTCTAACAATCTGTCTGCCAACGTACTTTTACCGTGATCAATATGAGCTATTATGCAAAAATTTCTAATATTTTTCATCTATTACACTATTACACATCTTGGCAAAAATACAAAAAAAACGCAATTTAACGAAAAACAACACACAATTAAACAAATAACAAATCAAACAAAAATTATTCTGTTCTAAAAAAATGACTTATCTTTGAGGCTTGAAACATTAAAAAAATAAATGAAAAAAGGCATTGTAATAAAGACCACAGGAAGTAATTATATCGTTAAAAACGAAGAAGGAATTGAAGAGAATTGCTATATAAAAGGCAAATTTAAAATCAGCGGAATCAAATCCACAAACCCTATTGCAGTAGGCGACAGAGTAGAATACATACCTGAAACCGAAACATCTCAGGGATTGATTTGCAAAATAGAGCCTCGCAAAAATTATATCATAAGAAAATCAGCCAAACTCTCAAAACAAACCCATATAATTGCATCTAACATTGACCAAGCCTTACTTATAATCACTTGTGTATTGCCTCGCACAAGCACAGGCTTTATTGACAGATTTCTTTTAACGTGTCAAGCCTACGAAATCCCTTGTTCAATAGTTTTTAACAAGATAGACCTTTACGAAGAAGAAACAAAAGAATACGCAAACTATCTAAAAAGCATTTACGAACCATTAGGCTACAAATGTATTGACACTTCCGCAATCACAAAAGAAGGAATAGACAACCTAAAAGCACAAATGCGTGGCAAAATCAACCTTCTTTCAGGACATTCCGGCGTAGGAAAAAGTGCATTAGTCAATGCCTTGCAACCAGGCTTAGATTTAAAAACCTCAGAAATATCACTCAGCAGTCTAAAAGGAAAACATACAACAACCTTTGCACAAATGTATCACTTAGACTTCGGAGCAGAAATAATAGATACGCCCGGAATACGTTCGTTTGGTATGGTTGATTTCAAGAAAGAAGAAGTTGCACTCTATTTTCCTGAGATGAAACGCCTTCTTTCCGAATGTAAATTCTATAATTGCACACACATTCACGAGCCAGGCTGTGCAATAAAACAAGCAGTCGAAGAAGGAGAAATCTCCCCTGAAAGATACGCCAACTACATCAGCATAATAAACACAGAAGAAGTACAACAAGAAGAATGGAAAACACGATAAAAAAATGAGAGTAGTAATACAAAAAGTAAAATACGCAACCCTAAGAATAGAGAACGAAATATATTCTCACATAGACGAAGGATTGATGATTCTTTTAGGCATAGAGGACAGCGACAACGAAGAAGACATAGAATGGTTGAGCGGAAAAATTTGCAAAATGCGAATATTTGATGACGAAAACGGCGTAATGAATCTTTCGGTCGAAGACATAGGAGGAGAAATAATGGTCGTAAGTCAATTTACCCTACACGCAAGTTGCAAAAAAGGCAATCGCCCAACTTATATTCGTGCTTCAAAACCCGATTTTGCAAAACCTATGTACGAAAAATTCGTAGAAAAAATGCAACAAACCTTTGGAAAGGACGTTAAAACAGGAGTATTCGGAGCCGATATGCAAATAGAAATGATAAATAACGGCCCTACAACAATAATTATAGACACAAAAAATAAGGAATAAAAGAATGAAGACAATATTATTAGTATTTGCAATAGCCGCAATAGTGTTAGCATTAAGTTTTTGCGGAATAGGGATAAAGATGTTTTTGAAAAAAAACGGAGAATTCAAACGCCGTTGTGCAAATGTGGACCCTTACACCGGCGATAGAAGCAATTGCGTTTGCGGAAAGCAAAACGTATTTAAAGATAATTGCGATTCACATCACAAATACTCTCCTTTGGAAGTAAATAGAGAACTCTTAGAAGAATAAAACAAAGAAACAAAAAAATAAAACGCTCGTTTGTCAGAATATTTCAAAGACTCACGAGCGTTTTTCTGCTATCTAATTAATGTTTCTTACCATAAACTTTTCCTGTCCCACAGCATTTTCCGCATTTTCCTTTGTTTGAATAACAACAATTAGGACATTCTACCTTTCCTGTTCCATATGGAGAATAATTCCAACCTTTTCCATTACAAGTAGAACAAGTTCCAGAACCATGACACAAATGACAATCTATATAACCATAGCGTTCATTTTGTTCTTTTGCCTTTTCAAGGGTTCTATTGCTTGTGTTAGTATTTGTATTGTTGTTTTCGTAACCAGTCGAATAAGTATTAGTAGGCATATTACCACTTTCTGAATAATTACTATTTAAGATAGCCCATTCTTTTTCAGTATAAAAGAAAATATTTCTGTATTCAAAATTACTTTTTGAACTACCATTCTTAGTCATAATACAAAAAAATGGCGTAGGACTCTTTAAAAGGATATTATTATGTTCTGTCATAAACTCCATAAGCAACAATATATCTTTTCCATACAAAGATCTACCTCCATCAGCAAATACAACAGACCCACTTTCCTTTTCACCCATACGATAAAAAGTTATTTGATCATTTACTACTATTTTATCTTCATAAAATGTCATATAACCCATTACCCCATAGTAACCTCCTAAATAATTAACTTCTGATGGCATTTCATTAGTCTTTATTATTCTTTGATTTTCATCTGTTGCTTTTTGTACATCTATAACATAATATAATGTAAACGGAGTATTCCCAAATCCTTTATATTGTGCAAAAACTTTATTTAAACAGCAGGTAAATATCAATAGCATTAAAAAATACAAAATTCTTGTTTTCATTTCTTTTGCTTTTATTTTTTAGTTATAGTCTTTGAGTTATGGCTCGTATGGTCCTATAACCGTATTCCCTGTCAATCTTATTTCAGTATCATCATCTAAATAATAAACTTGCTGAACCCATTTATCGTAATAATCACAGTATATTTTTACTTTTTCTGCACTTGATTTTGCTGTAAATGTTTCAGAAGTTCCTTCGTAACAATACGCAGTATTACTACTTACTCGTTCATCATCTTCATTATATTCATAAATATATATTTTACCTATATCATAAGATGATTTGATAGTGTATTCTGTCTCAAAAATACTTTCGCAAGATGAGAAACTAATTAAAGATGCAATAATAATAACTAAACTTAATAATTTTTTCATAACAAATAATTTTTAAAATCTTAAAGACATTCCTAATCCTGTTGTTAACTGAGGACTCATACTACCGCTTGGAAGCATTAAATTATTGTAAGATAATTCTGGACGAAAGCCTAAACTTACCTTATCGTTAATTTGGAAAGACATATAGCCGTTTTCCCAATTTGCTATTTTTGCCAATTTAACTGCTTCCATCATAGATGCAATCCAAGTAACTGTATGAATTATTCCAATCATAAAAATACCAAAACTTAATCCATCATATCCAAATAAAGAACTGATTCCAAGTAGAGCTGGTTCTCCTAATAATACCCATAACAATGTAGTACCACCTTCTTCCCAATTTGTAGCATATAATTCTCCTGCACCTGGTAACATAAATGAAAGAAATCCTGCTAAAAATAGTGATTTTCTTGGTTGCATGTAAGCCATATTTGATTTTTGCACCATTTGATTATTTTCTTGTTGCGTTAGATTGGAATTAGTGTTTTCAATAGATTCTTTTGTCATTTTTTCTACTTCTTCCATCTTGTAAACAAAAATGCTACCATCGGCTGTTTGAACTTTTATGCTTTCGTTCGGAATTTGTTCTATTATTATACCTTTTGTAATTCCGCCATTTTTCAAATGAACTACGTCTCTCATATTTGTTTGAGCAGACACTGCTAATCCCATAAAAAGGATTGCAAATAAAATACTTAAATTTTTTACCATTTTTGTTTGTTTTTAATTTATAAATCTTTTCTTTGCCCAAGTCCCAAATGGCGATTACTTATTTCTTCTTTGACTTCAAGGCATAAAAAAACGTGGAACCGCAATACCTAAAAACAAGTGGTTTAGTCCAGTCCAATTTCTATAGAATAAACTAAACTAAACCGCTGTTTTACAATGGTATCAGCAATTCCCAATCTAAAATTTCTTTCAATTTGTTTTAAGTTTTTTCGGGATATATGGGAACATTTACGGGAAATTATATACCTTTGCATCGTGATTAAAAAACGTATGCAATGAAAGTTTCCATCTATCTCAAAAAACAAACATCATTGGATAATGAACTCTCCCGTTCAAACTTATGTTTTCGAGTGCGTGAGAGAAGTGTTGATATCAAGGTTGTATCCGAACTTGTAGTGTATGACAAGTATTGGGATATGGAATCTTTACAATACAAGCGTACCACGATTATTCCCGTTGTAGAGCAGAAACGCATTACTGAACAAATCGCATCTATCATAGAAGTGATAGAGAGGACTTACAGTGACAAGGCTGATAGTGCATGGCTAAAGCAGTCCATTGAAGATGTACTACACCCTAACATTGCATACGAACGCACCCATCCGAGTCTACTCAGACGCATCGAAGAGTATGCTGAGAAATTTGAAGGCACGGATGGTGCCAAGCAAGCCATTCTGCGTTTCGAGCGTCAGATGAAGCGTTACCATGACTATCATCGTGAAATTTTGGGAGAAGAGGATTTCACTCTATTCGTTGAGACACTCACGATTGAACAGATGAACGATTTTAGAGAATATATCAAATCAGAGTATCTTCTTCGTGAGCAGTATCCTGATTTCTACGCTGGCCGTTTGTATTACAATACCAAACGAAAGGAACTCTCCAATACCACCATCATCAATCTGATGAATCTCTTTTGTGTCTTCCTCCGTTGGTGCAAGAAGATGCAGTATTCTAATAATGATGTTTTTGAACGATATGGCTGTAAGGTTCCCATTTATGGCGACCCATTCTATCTCACTCGTGAGGAAAGA
>JAFYSZ010000024.1 GCA_017559135.1 Bacteroidales bacterium
AATAGCAGTAAGTTTGTATCCAAATCCAGCAAGCGACAACGCAACATTAGACATCAACGGATTGAACCAAGACGCTAAGATAGTAATCAGCGACTTGCAAGGAAGAATCCTAAGTCAAGACAACATCAATGCAGGCACAACCCGTTACACAATCAATGTTAGCGATATGGCAAGCGGAGTTTACTACATCAGAATAATTACAAACAATGTAGTAAGTACACAAAAATTGATAGTAGAATAAAGATTCTAAAATCAAAATAACCAAAAGAGCGACTCTGAGAAAGAGTCGCTCTTTTTTTTTCTATGATTTATGAAAATATTTCATAGAGTTAGAAAATTATTTCTATGTTTTAAAAAATTATTTCTTTGTTTTATTTTACAAAATTGTTGAGAGAATTTTGTGTGATTTAATCGGTTGATTATTTGTTATGTGAATAGAATAAAATATTATTAAGGCATCTAATAATATGTTACGTTCTGCTTTGTTTTTACAAGTCTTTTGATAGTTTTTTTCTTCGCAATTTGAGAGTAAATAATGAAGTCGCAAAGATAAGTCTGTGTTAAAATTCTCTGCTTCGGCATTTGAGGAAAATAATCCTAAGACAGGATTGAATAAAGTAGAGTTTTCAGAGTAGTTATTCATAGGAGCAGAGCCTAAAATTTCTGCAAACTCTATCATGAAATAAAGATGAAATTCTGCTAAATCTTCATCTTGTGAGTTTTTTAAAAGAAAGGTTTTATTAAATAAGTAATCGAATAACTCTTTGTTTGGATTTGCTTCTTTGAGTGAAAGATGTACTACTTCGGCAACAAAGAATGTTAAAGCATTTTTTATTATGCTGAAATTTAAAGATTGATTTTCTAAAATAAGTCTTGAACTTTTAATTGTTTCTAACTTGGATTTTGGACTATTGTAGGCTTCAAACTCAATTATATTTAAGGGTTGAAAGTGTGAGGTGGGGGTTGGAGAGTTTTTCTTTTTGGCTGAGCGAATAATATACGACTTTAAGCCAAATTCTTCTGTGTATAATTTACAAATTATGCTTGATTCGGAATAAGGAATCGCACTAAGAACAATGGCTTTTGTGCAGTAAGTCGGCATTTTCTTTATCTTATGATAAGTACTTTGCCGCTTGCGGTGTGTTTTCCTTCTTCGGCTGAGGAGAAAATAAGGTAAACTCCTGCTGCGACGTCTTCTCCGTTGAAGTTTTTGCCGTCCCAAACCGCTTGTCCGCCGATTGATTTAAGGTGAGCAACGCTATTGCCTGCCATATCGGTAATTCGCACATCGGAATCACTGACAAATCCTTTGATTGCAATCGTTCCGCTGTGGTGAGGACGCAAAGGATTAGGGTATGCTATGAGTTTTCCACTTTCTTTGGCACCTTGTATTGATTCTGCTTTGTATGAAATTAGTCCTCTATCGGTTCCGATAAATACTTCGCCCGTTTTGCCGTTTTGAGCCATACTTATGATACGATTTGAAATGAGTGGGCTGTTTTCTGCTGTGAAATGATAGATTTGTTCGCCACCTGTTGGAGATAAAACATAGATTCCGTTTCTTTCTGTGCCAACCCATTTTCTGTTTCCGCCGTCAATCATTATGCAAGTAACGTTTTCAAAGTTTAAAAGATATTGTGCAATACCGTTTTCTTGATAAATGATGTTGTTACATTCGGTATTTGAATGCAATCCATCGCTTGTTTCAAATATATTTTCTATTCCGTATGCTACTTTTATGCCTTTGTCTGTCCCAATCCACATTTCTCCGTCCATATCTTGCACAACGCAATTCACCTTAGTGCTTTCGTCTAATGCTCCTTTGTTTGGATCAAGCAAAATCTTATCTCCGTTGTTGTTTATCACCAAAATTTTGTTGTTGCTTGTCCATAAAAATTTGTAATGGTAGTTTTTGTCCAAGCACATTCCTAAGAGTTCGTTTTCTCCAATAAAAGAATAGGTCTCAAAAGCCCCCCATTCGTTATGGTAATTCAAGTAACAAAAGCCGTTTTCTACCAAAGAGTTTGCTATAAGTAAGTTTCCAGAGGCGTCATATTGTACTGAGGCAATTCTATAACAGTATGGGTGTCGTTGAATTACGCTATCGGTGTTTGCATAATTGTAAATATTTACTATTTTGTTGTCTTTTATTTCTACTACGCCGTTCCACCACGAAGAAGCCATAAGATGAGAAGCGTCATTTGGGTCAATCGTTATGTTTAATAAGTCTTTTATTGTGTCTTGTCCCTCAATTTCTGAAAGAGATTGCCACCACCAACCGTCAAAGGTGTAAATGTCGGCTGCTAAACCATGAGGTGCATTTTGAATTGTTTTTCCTCCGGGAGCAATGTATATT
Organism: Bacteroidales bacterium; assembly: GCA_017559135.1. Taxonomy (GTDB): domain Bacteria; phylum Bacteroidota; class Bacteroidia; order Bacteroidales; family P3; genus Onthomorpha. Next base: position 2,357 of record JAFYSZ010000024.1, read on the forward strand.
TTCCCGTCCTCAGATGAGGTAAGTGAATAGATATGATTGCTTTTTGGTCCATCAGGGAAGTGCTCGCTTTTGTTGTGTGTGCCGTTTCTGTAATCTTTTAAGCGAATTAGTCCTTTTGTTTGGTGAGCGAGCCAAAGATCTTGCGAATCTACTATCGCATCATTAACATCTAAATGAATGCCATGCACAGGATTCCATTCATCACTAAGGTGATAAATCTCTCCTCCATTGACTAAATTGTTTACATCATAGATATTTAAACTTCTGTATGCGATTTTAATCAATTTTCCTTCGCTTAGTCTTAGGGCTTTTATGTATTCGTTTTCAAAAATATTTGTCCAATTTTCTCCATCAAAGGTGTATACATCGCAAAAAGTCGTTCCTGCAATTGGAAGGGTGATTAACAATTTCCCATTACCAAGTGAAAGTAAGTTTGTTATCTCTAAATTATCTTTTCCTTTGTTTGCGATATTTGGAAGTTGTTTCCATGTTTGACTTGCTGCAAGTGCTGTGCTGTTTTTCGGAGCATACAAAAGTCCGTTTACGCTTGCGGCAAAAATAGAGGTGTCATTTGTTGTTACGGCATAGACTTTTATCTTAGAACTGTTTTCTCCAATATAGTAAGTGTCGTAAATTTCTTTTCTTTTGAGGTCTAAAACAACTATTCCAAAGCCACAAGAAAGATAGGCCTTGGAATCATTGAAGTAAATAGAGTTGATTTCTTTGCTTCCTTCAATACTTCTAATTCTAATGTCGGAAATATTATAGACTTTGCCGTTTTGAACGATGTCAATGTTTGAATTTTCGTAAGTAACTATTGTTGTTTTTGTTTCAGGGTCGTATGCTGTTAGAATAACTCCTGCATCTGAAAGACCATTTACTTTGGAAAATCTCTCGCATTCGTCAGTTATAGGATTATAATAAAAAAGAGAAGATTCGGAACCAACTAATATTTTATTGTCTGTTTTGTTTACTGAATTTGTTGAATAATATGAAAGGTGATCTCGCCACTGTCCCAAAACAGAATTGCTATATTGGGCTTTTATATTTAAGAAACTGCTTAAAAATATAAAAAATAAGAAGAATCTGTGTTTAATCATTTTTATTTAATTGTTTATATTTCTAAAAAACGACAGATTCTTCTTTATTATTATGTTGTGAATATTTTATTAACTTACTGCTTCTTTTAGTCTTTCGGCATTTTCGGCAAGTTGAAGTGCATCTAAAACATCTTGAATATCCCCATCCATAAATACAGGCAAGTTATACATTGTCCAATTTATACGATGGTCTGTTACTCTTGATTGAGGATAGTTGTATGTTCTAATCTTTGCTGAACGGTCTCCTGTTGAAACCATAGTTTTTCTTTTAGAAGAAATTTCTTCTAAGTATTTGTTGTATTCTAATTCAAACAAGCGTGAACGCAAAACGACTAATGCTTTATCGAAATTCTTGATTTGAGATTTTTGGTCTTGACACGAAACTACAATTCCTGTTGGAATGTGTGTTAAACGAATAGCAGAGTAAGTTGTATTTACTGATTGCCCTCCTGGACCAGAAGAACAAAATGTATCTTTTCTAATATCGCTCATCTTTAAATCTACATCAAATTCTTCGGCTTCTGGTAAAACTACAACCGAAGCAGCAGAAGTATGAACTCTTCCTTGTGTTTCGGTTTGCGGAACGCGTTGTACACGATGTACTCCTGATTCATATTTCATTTGTCCATAGACTCCTTCGCCCGAAACGTTCAAAACAACTTCTTTATAGCCACCTACTGTTCCTTCTGTGTAATCTACAACTTCTACTTTCCAGCCTTTCTTTTCAAAAAACTTGGTGTACATTCTGTAAAGGTCGCCTGCAAAAATACTTGCTTCGTCTCCACCTGTTCCTGCACGGATTTCAAAAATTGCATTCTTGCCATCTTGTGGGTCAGAAGGGATAAGCATTAAACGAATCTCATCTTCCATTGTGTCTTTCTTTGTTGTCAATTCGCTTAACTCTTCTTTTGCCATATCTCTGAACTCTTCGTCTTTCTCGTTGTTCAATACAAATTTGGCATTGTCTATATTCTCCAATACATTCTTGTATTCCTTGTATGCAGCTATGATAGGCTGTAAATCTTTGTAGTCTTTACTCAACTTGACGTAATGCTTCATATCGTTCATTACCTCAGGATCGTTCATTTGTTGTTCTATTTCAAGGAATTTCTCGTTGATTGCTTCTAACTTCTCTAACATAAAAATTATTTTTAAGGTGCAAAGTTACGAAAGAAATTCTTAATTTTGCCGTCAAATAATCAAATAATTTACGAAATGACTATGAAAAGCAAAGGATTTTTGGGATTTCTTGTCCTGTTTTTAGGACTTTCATTCTTAATGACTTCTTGTTCAAAAGAACCAACTCAACAAGATATTGAATCGAAAGGATTACCTTCTTCTGGTGGTAAAACCTTAGAAGCAATCTTGGTTATACCTGATGAGGTCTATAAAGGAGAAATAAAAGACTCGGTTGGAAAATATTTTATGAAAGCTTGCCCATGGCTTGCTCAGCCAGAACCACTTTTTGATATTGTTCAAATGAATCCAACAGGCTTTTTCAATTCAGAAATGTTTACAAAACATCGCAATATCATCATTATAGATATCAAAGCAGGTAATCCAAATAAATTAAAGAAACAATTAGATTACAAATCCTATCCTCAGGCATATTTTGAGTTTTCAGTTGATAATCGCGATAGTCTTTTTGCGTTGATGAATAGGTTTTCTGATTTGATAAAGACTCAATTCTATGACAACGAACATAGAAGAGTAAACTCAGCCTTTAAAAAACTTGAAAATACCGACATAACACGTAAATTGAAATCAAAGTTTGGATTCTATTTAACTTTAAGTGAAGAATTTTATCTTGCAGTTAATGAAGAAAACTTTGTTTGGCTAAGAAAAGAACCAAAAGATGGAAGTTTAGGTATTATGATTTACGCAATGGATTATAAAAACGAAGAACAATTTAGCCAAGAAAATATAATTGCTCTTAGAGATGAATTAGCAAAGAAATATATTCCGGGTCCAACTCGCGGATCTTATATGGGAACTGAACATCGTTTTGGATTTATTAGCGACACCGTTCAAATAGGAGAAGAAAAAATCACGGCAATTGAAACACGTGGACTTTGGAGACTTTATAATGATTTTATGGGAGGTCCATTTGTTAATTATTGTTTTAGAGATAGCCAAGGACAACGCTTTGTTATGATAGATTGTTTTGTGTATTCTCCAAAGCAATCAAAGAGAGATCAACTTATGCAATTAGAATCTGTTGCATACGGAATAAAATATGAAAATAACTCTAAGAAATAATTTTTTAAAACAAAGAAATAAAAAAATAATTCTAAGAAATAATTTTCTAAAACAAAGAAAAATTTTAGCGACTCAAAGATAAAGAAAAAACTTGCAAATAATTTTGTAAGTTTTTTTTGTTTGTACGCAAAAAGTCAGTAATTTTGCAAAATTATTTTAAAATTTTCAAACACATAATTAAATATTTAAGTTGTTATGACACCAACACATATTGAACACATCGGAATAGCTGTTTCAAATTTAGAAGAAGCTATCAAGTATTGGGAAGAAGTAATGGGTTTAAAATGCTACAACATCGAAGAAGTAGCAGACCAAAAAGTAAAAACTGCTTTCTTTAAAGTAGGAGAAGTTAAAATAGAATTATTAGAGGCTACAAGCCCAGATAGTACTATTGCTTCTTTCATCGAAAAGAAAGGTGCAGGAGTTCATCACATTGCTTTTGCAGTAGAAAACACTGATCAAGCTTTGAAAGACGCAGAAGAGAAAGGCGTTAAGTTGATAGACAAACAAGCAAGAAAAGGAGCAGAAAGTTTGAACATAGGATTTTTGCATCCAAAATCAACTTTGGGAGTTTTAACTGAACTTTGTTGTAAATAATTTTTTTAATAACAATATTTTAAGCTTTAAGTAATGGCTTTTGAAGAAAAGATCAAGCAATTGCTTGACAATAGAGAAAAGGCAAAGTTGGGAGGAGGAATCAAAAGAATAGACTCTCAACATGCAAAAGGTAAATTAACCGCAAGAGAAAGAATTGAACTATTGTTAGATCCAGATAGTTTTGAAGAATTTGATATGTTCGTAACTCACAGATGTGCAGAGTTCGGAATGTCAGATACTAAATTTCTTTCAGATGGTGTAGTTACAGGACAAGGAACTATTAACGGACGTTTGGTATTTGTGTTTGCACAAGATTTTACTGTGTTCGGAGGTGCTTTATCTGAAATGATGGCAGAAAAAATCTGCAAAGTAATGGATAAAGCTATGACAGTAGGTGCTCCTGTTATTGGATTAAACGACTCAGGTGGAGCTCGTATTCAAGAAGGAGTTAATTCTTTGGCTGGATATGCTGAAATATTTGAAAGAAACATCTTAGCATCAGGAGTAGTGCCTCAAATCTCTGCTATTTTTGGCCCTTGTGCAGGGGGAGCGGTTTATTCACCAGCTTTAACCGACTTTATATTGATGTCTGATCAAACTTCATATATGTTTGTTACAGGACCAAAAGTTGTAAAAACCGTAACAGGTGAAGATATTACAACTGAGGATTTAGGAGGAGCAGAAATACATTCAACAAAGTCGGGAGTTTCTCACTTCTTAGCTCAAACAGAAGAAGAAGGTATAGCAACTATTCGTGAATTGCTTTCATATATACCAAATAATAACTTAGAAGAAGCACCAACAACAGTATGTAACGATCCATTTGATAGATTGGAAGATAGATTAAACACCATTATTCCTGATAATCCAAATCTTCCTTACGATATGATGGAAGTTATCACAGCAATTGTTGATGATGGAAAATTCCTTCAAGTACACGAACGTTATGCTCGCAACATTATAGTAGGATTCTGCCGCATGGGTGGAGCATCTGTTGGAGTTATTGCTAACCAACCAAACGTTTCTGCTGGTGTTTTAGACATTGAAGCATCAAGAAAAGCAGCTCGTTTTGTTCGTTTCTGCGATTGTTTCAATATTCCTATCCTTACTCTTGTTGATGTGCCAGGTTTCTTGCCAGGAAGAGTACAAGAATATGGTGGAATCATCACTCACGGAGCAAAACTTATGTTTGCATACGGTGAAGCAACAGTTCCAAAAGTTACAGTAACACTTCGTAAGTCATACGGTGGAGCACACGATGTGATGTCTTCAAAACAATTAAGAGGAGACTTCAATTATGCTTGGCCTACTGCACAAATTGCAGTTATGGGAGCAAAAGGTGCGGTTGAAGTATTGTATGGAAAAGAAATGTCAGCAATAACTGATCCTGAACAAAAGGCTAAATTCATTGCAGACAAAGAAAACGAATACAATAACGCATTTGCAAATCCATATAAAGCAGCTTCGTATGGTTATATTGATGATGTGATTGAACCAAGAAATACTCGATTCAGAGTAATTCGTGCTTTCCAATCACTTCAAACCAAACGCGTAACTAACCCAATGAAAAAACATTCTAATATCCCTCTATAATTATGATGTTATTAAGTATTGATTGGGGATTTGCCGGAGTTGTTTGTGGCGTTGGTATAGGAATGACTTTTTGTATATTAGTTGGTTTGATTTGTTTCATAAAACTATTGTCTTGGGCAGTAGGTTTGAAAGATAAAAAGCCAACAGTAGAAGCAAAAGCAGAGGTTAAAGATGACAAAAAGACATCTACAAGCTCTCATCCTACATCTCACGAACAAGCAGCAATAGCTTTGGCAATGCATCTTTACTTTGATGCACACGATGAGGAGCCTCACGTGATCACAATAGAAGAAGTAGAAAAGAGATACTCTCCTTGGAGTTCTAAGATTTATAATATGAGAAACTTTACAAAGTAATAAGAAGTTATGAATAAGTTTAAAATAACCATAGATGAACAACCGTTTGATGTAACGGTGAATGTTACAGATCATAATAAAGCAAGCGTGGAAGTAAATGGTATTTCGTATGACGTAGTCTATGAAAAGAAAAATGCACCTAAGGCTGCACCGGTTGCAAGAAAGGCTGCAATTCCTTCAGCTCCACATATGCAAACTCCAAATCCGAAAGGAAATACGCCTGTTGCTCCTGTACAAGCTGCAAGTAAACAAGCAATCAAATCTCCTTTGCCAGGAACAATCGTTTCTATTAATGTAAAAGAAGGAGATCAAGTTAAAAAAGGAGATGTCTTGATCGTAATGGAAGCAATGAAGATGGAAAACAATATAATGGCAGGAAAAGACGGACAAGTTAAGGCTATTTATGTTTCAGTTGGTCAAACCGTTGCTCAAGATGACGCTTTAATAGATTTAGCATAATTCATAAAAAAACAAATTGAAAGATGAAAAAATCTAAATCAAATTTAATAAAGTGTTTCGCCTTTTTGCTTATGATATTTCTTGTACCTACACTTGCAATGGCAGGAGAAGTGTCAATAGGTGATAAGATTTCGGAATTTTTTGGAAGTATGGGCTTTGCTCAACTTGAAGGCAATTGGCTATGTCTTGTAATGATTTTAGTATCATTCGTATTGCTTTACCTTGCTATTGTAAAAAAGTTTGAGCCTCTTTTATTACTTCCGATAGCTTTTGGTATGCTTTTGACAAATCTTCCAGGTGCTGGATTATATCACCCTGAACTTTTTGCAGAAGGTCATGTTCATTGGAAAGATTTTGCAGATGCAAACAACGTAGGCTTACTTGACTATTTGTATCTTGGAGTTAAACTTGGTATTTACCCATGTTTGATTTTCCTTGGAGTAGGAGCGATGACAGATTTCGGACCATTGTTAGCAAATCCTAAGAGTTTCCTTCTTGGAGCAGCAGCACAAGTTGCTATTTTCGCAACATTCTTTGGCGCATTGGCATTAGGATTTACTTATGAACAAGCTGGTTCAATCGGAATCATAGGTGGAGCAGATGGTCCTACGGCTATCTATATTACATCTAAGTTAGCACCAGAATTATTGGGACCTATCGCCGTTGCTGCTTACTCTTATATGGCGTTAGTACCAGTTATTCAACCTCCTATTATGAAAGCTTTGACTACTGAAAAGGAACGTCAAATTGTTATGAAACAATTACGTAAGGTGTCAAAGACTGAAAAAATCATTTTCCCAATTCTTGTAACAGCAATCATTGCCTTATTGTTACCTGCCGCAGCACCGCTTGTAGGTTGCTTGATGTTAGGAAACCTTTTGCGTGAATGCGGAGTTACAGAACGTTTAAGCAAAACAGTACAAAACGAATTGATGAATATTTGTACAATATTCTTAGGAATATCTGTGGGAGCTACTGCAACCGCATCTTCATTCCTTAATCCACAAACTTTGTTAATTCTTGTTCTTGGAGTAACTGCATTCGCATTAGGTAGTGCTTCAGGGGTATTGTTTGCAAAATTGATGAACGTATTCTCTAAAAATAAAATCAATCCTTTGATTGGTTCTGCGGGAGTATCGGCTGTACCGATGGCAGCTCGTGTTTCACAAAACGTGGGACAAGAAGCAAACCCAAGCAACTTCCTTTTAATGCACGCAATGGGACCAAACGTTGCAGGAGTTATAGGCTCAACAGTTGCAGCAGGTGTATTATTAGCATTCTTAGGATAATAAGAAATAAAAATAAAAGAAAAAATGAGGTGTATCATAACAGGTACACCTTATTTTTTTGTAATTTTGCAAGCGAATATGAAAGTAAACGAAGAAAAAGCCCTAATCTTAGGCAGAGAAAAAGTAAGCACGTTATTATTGCAATACGCAACACCTGCAATCATTGCACAAATTGCATCAAGCTTATTTAACGTGGTAGATAGAATCTTTATAGGACAAGGAGTAGGAGCCTTGGCAATCTCAGGCTTAGCCTTGACTTTTCCTTTTATGAACTTAGCAGCGGCATTTGGAGCCTTAGTTGGCGTTGGAGCATCGGCCTTAACCTCAATCAAATTAGGGGAAAAAGATTACAAAACCGCACGACTTGTTTTAGGAAACGTAATTATACTAAATCTTATCTTCGGAATACTTTTCACAGTTGCTTGCTTGCCATTCCTTGAACCAATATTATATGCCTTTGGAGGAAGTGATCAAACCGTTGCATACGCAAAAGAATATATGTTTATAATTCTTTTAGGTAACGTATTTACACACTTATATCTCGGCTTAAATGCAGTATTGCGTTCAGCTGGCTATCCAACTAAGGCAATGTATGTAACGATTTTTGCAGTTGGCTTAAATGCAGTATTAGATGCCTTATTTATCTTAGTATTTAAATGGGGTATTGCAGGAGCAGCGTGGGCTACTGTAATCACTCAAATCATTGCAACCCTTGTTTTGATATTTATCTTCTTAAAACAAAATCAAATAGTACACTTTACAAAAGACTGCTTCAAATTAAAGAAAAAAATAGTAGCAGATGCTTGCTCTATAGGTATGTCTCCATTTATGACAAACGTAGTTGCGTGTTTAGTAGTTATAATAGTGAATATTCAACTAAAAAAATACGGTGGCGACTTAGCGATTGGAGCTTACGGAATCATAAATAGTATAGCATTTACTTTCGTTATGATAATTCTTGGTTTGACACAAGGAATGCAACCTATAATTGGATACAACTATGGTGCGAAAACATACGACAGAGTATTGGAAACCTTGAAAAAAGGTATGGTTGTAGGTTTTGTTATCACCACAATAGGATTTTTATTAGCAGAATTTACACCACGTTTAATATCAGCCGCATTCTCTTCCGATGAAAAAATGATAGATTTGTCAATAGATGGATTTAGATTGTTTATGATGGCCTTTCCTTTGGTAGGAATGCAAATTGTAGCCTCTAATTTCTTCCAATCAATAGGCAAAGCACAAAAAGCAATCTTTCTTTCCCTAACACGACAACTAATATTTTTAATTCCATTGCTTTTCATCTTACCAAAATTCTGGGGATTAAACGGAGTATGGCTTTCTTCCGCTTTTGCAGATATACTTTCCACATTCGTAGCCTTTGTAGTGCTATATTTGGAAGTTAAATACATGCGACAACTATTAAAAAAATAAAACGCTATGAGAGAAAAATTATGGAATAGCAATTATATAAAAGTATGGCTTGCCAATTTCATGATATTTTTCTCCTTTATGTTGGTAACACCTCTGCTACCAATTTATCTAAGTGAAACCTTTGCAGCAGATAAACACGTAATAGGAATAGTGCTTTCGGGATATACATTAACAGCTCTTTTAGTGCGTCCTTTTAGTGGCTTTATTGTTGATTCTTATCCAAGAAAACAAGTCCTTTTGATTTGTTTTTTTCTAATGTTTATATTCTTTGCAGGTTATTTAGTTGCAGGTTCGCTTTTACTTTTTGCAATCGTTAGAACACTTCACGGAGCCCCTTTTGGAGCTACAACAGTTGCAAATAGCACTGTTGCAATAGATGTTTTGCATCCTTCAAGGAGGGCAGAAGGAATAGGATATTACGGATTAAGTAACAACATTGCAACAGCGATTAGCCCTTCGGTTGCAATATATATTTATCAGCTAACTCATAATTTTGATTTAATATTTGCAATTTCTATGGCTGTTGCAGGCATAGGATTGATAATAAATGCTACTGTAAAGTTAGAAAAAAGAGAATTGATAAAAGATAAAAAGGTAATCTCGTTAGATAGATTTTTCTTATTGAAATCGTGGAGTCAATCACTAACAATGGTTTGTTTTGCGTTCTCTTACGGAATACTTTCTACATATATAGCTATATATGGTAAAGAACAATTAGGAATAACAAGCGGAACGGGATTGTTTTTCTTGTTAATGTCTTTGGGATTGATATGTTCACGCTTAATAGGCAATAAATCATTAAGCAAAGGCAAGATTGTAGAAAATGCTTCAATAGGAATATTGATTTCTCTTGTAGGATATTTTATTTTTGCAGCAGTAAATAATTCCTTTGGCTATTATTCTGCTGCTCTTATCATAGGATTAGGAAACGGACACATGTTTCCTGCTTTTCAAACAATGTATATAAATCTTGCACCACACTCTCAACGTGGCACAGCTAATTCTTCCTTACTTATTTCTTGGGACGTAGGAGTAGGATTAGGCATTTTAATCGGCGGAGTCGTAGTAGAATATTTCGGATACAATATTTCGTTTTGGGTTTCTGCCGTAGTAAACCTTTTAGGTGTTGTAGGGTTTATTTTCTTTGCTCGTAAAAGGTATTTAATTGATAGATTAAGATAGTTTTAACTGCGTTGTACTACTATTTTATCTTTGTTGTACTACTAGTACGAAGCCGTTAAAATATTAGTACGACAAAGATAAAATAATTAAAGTAATAAAAAAAAGTAATCAAATTACGAATTTAATCTCTTTTTTATTCGTTTTATGATTTGTAATTTAGCAGGGGAGGCGTTGATTTGCAGGCTTTGTGCAAAGAAAATCAACTCTTGTTTTATCCAATCTTCTTCTTGTGAGTAGTAAAGTAAGATTTCTACTAACCACATTAAGAGTGAAACTTGTGTTTTTTCATTAAGCAGATGAATAAAGCAGGTTTCTATTATTTTTTCTTTGTTGCAATTGTCTATTATCTCGGAAATTTCGTTTGAAAGTTTGCTTTTGTTTTTTAGGGTTAAAGCAATGATTTTGCAAAGCGAACGTCTTGCAGAGTGATTCTCTATTTTGTCAAAATTTTCTAATAAATCAGATAAAAAATGCACGGAATAGTTTAGGTCTTCCGTGCATAATTTTTCTAATTGCCAAGCTTGATGAAAAGAAAGTTTTTCAATCATATTTTTAGAAAGAGTATTTTGCTCCTCCCATAACGACTATGCGTTGTGAAGGATAGTTGTAGTAGTCAAAATAGCGTTGATATGCGATGTTATTAAGTTCTAAGAAGAATGAAAGTTTATCGTTGTAGTTGTAATTTGCCCAAAGGTTTACGTCAATCTTGTGTTTTAAATCTTCAACTTCGCCCTTAGGATTCAAACACTTTACTTTGCTTTGATAACTTGGTACAAGGCTTATGTTGAATTTGTCGTTTGCGTTGTAGTGTAGCAATAAGTTTGCTTTGAATTTAGGTTTATACCATGCAAATTCAAGTTCTGTTGTTGTTATGTTTTGATATAATAAATTAAGGCTTATGTCAAATTTTTTATCTATTTGATATGCTGCGTCAAGTTGTGCATATATTGTTTTTGAGTCGTCATAAACTATGGTAAACATATTGTTTAGTCCTGCGTTTTGGTCAAATTGATAGAAATAGTCGTTGTTTACTGTTTTGTATCCTCCTTTTATTGAAAGAAGTATGTTGCTTTTTATTAGGAAATTGACTTTTGCAAAAATATCCATTTGATTGTTGCTTTCTATTCTTGCAAGTGGTGATAGATATGGGTTTTCTATTCTGAGTTGATTGAGAGTTGCAAAGTCATAGTGGCTTATTATTCCTGCTTTTATTTTGATTAGTTCGGCAAGTGTAGGAGTTTCTATATAGGCTGATGGTAATATCATAAATTCTTTGCGGTTTCCAAAGGTAGGTACGAAATCTAATGCTATGTTTAGTTTAAGATTTTTTAGATTTAGGTTTGTGTAAGGTCTTATTGCTGCATTGCTAAGTGTGTTATCAAATGGTAGCGGAAGTATTTCATTGTAAAATAATGCTAAGTCTTTTGCTTCGTATTTTCCGAGTGAGAGATTGTAGTTTAAATTCAAGCCTATGTTTTGTTTGTCGCTGCCGAGGAATTTGAAATTCTTGTGAAGGTCGGCTGAGGCTGTGAAAAAGGTTTCTTGTCTGCCCCATTTGTTGAAGGTGTGATTGATTGCAAAGTTCAAGGAGTTGTGTAGGGCTGAGTTTTCGCGATAAATGCTTTTGTATTTTAGGAATCCTCCTACGTTATGATAGGGTGCGACATAGGTTTTCTTGTCTATGTTAAGGCTATCTATGAATCCGTAGAAGTATTGTTGTTGATGATTGTAGTTTATGCCGGCATCTAAAAAGAATTTCTTCCATATCTTTTTTGCGTACAGGGTTAAGTCGTTGTTTGCAAAGGTTGAGTTTCCGTAATTCTCAATTTGTCCTAAGGAAGAGTTGTGCCTGAAATGTGTTGAGTAAATAAAATCTTTTGAACGCTTTTGTGTGTAGGATAAGTCTACAAGTGAGCTGAAATATGAGCCGACTCCTGCTTTTATGTGTGAGTTATAGAGTTTTGATAGGGGTTCTCCTTTTACTTTTGCAGGTTTTATTTGTTCAAAAACCATTGTTGTAGGAAATTGTTTTGTGGTTTTCTCGTATTGAAATGCAGGCATATCAAATTTTGTCTCGTAGATTTGAGGCTTTTCGTTTATTTTAAATGCCTCGTTCACCACAGGGTCAAATATTGTCCTTACTATAATATCTTCATTATAGACACTTGCACTGTCTTCTTGTGAAAATGCGATGTAATTTATGCTTAATGCTGCTAATAATGTTAAAATATATTTTTTCATACTTATTTGTTTTCTATTATTATTTCGTCTATTGCTTCTTTTTGTTCTTGTAATTTTTGTTCTTGTAATTTTTGTTCTTGCGAGTGTTTGTTATTTATTTGATCGAGTTTGTCTTGTGCTTCTTTTATAATTGTTTCGTCTCCTTCATAGTTTTCTATGATACTTTGTAGCGTTTGTTTTGCTTGTATTTTATTGCCTCGCTCTTTGAAAATGTCGGCCCAAAGTATGAATGCCTTTGCTAACCAGTATTCACTGCTTGGATTGCTTGTGATTTCTAAGATGATTTTTTCTGCTTCGTCCAAATTGACATTGTTATATTGGATTTCTGCAAGTGTGTACTGTGCTTCTGAGGCGTATTCGGTGTTTTTTGCTTTTGTAAGTTTCTTAAATTCTTCTATTGCTTGACCTGAATTGCCATTTTTTAAAAGAGATTTTGCTAAATAGTAAGATGCTTTTTCGGAAATGTTTTCATCGGTTTTTTCAAGCGAGAGAAGTTTGTTTGAAGCAATGATTGTTGAATCGAATTTGTTTAACAAATAGTAGCATTCCATTTCTCCTAAGAGTGCTTGAAGTTTATGATTGCTGATTTCGGCGATTTGTTCAAGTAAACAAAATTCTGTAAGTGCTGTTTCGTAGTTTTTGAATTCGAGATTAAGGTTTGCTGCTTTTATTATCGCTTTTTCTGTAAAGGCGTTCTTTGATTTGTTAATTATATTTTCATAAGATGTTAATGCTTCTTGCTTTTGATTGTTTTTTGTCAAACAATCTGCTAAGTAATAGTTTGCTGCAACATAGAATGCTCCGTCAGGGTATTTTGAAATATAGTCTTGGAAACCTGCTATTGCTCTTTGACAGTTTCCGCTCATATATTGATTTTCGATTGCTTGGAAACTGATTGAGTCTTGTTCGCTTTGTGTGATTTCTGCTTCTGGAATCTTTTTTGTGTATGCGATAAAGTCGTCTATATTGCCTGCTTCAATGTAGATTGTCTTTATGTTATTTAAGGCAGATTTCGCTTCTTCGGTGCCAGGGTATGTTTCTACAACTTTTTTTAGGTGAGTTAGGGCTTCTTTTTCTTTTCCCATGTTGTAATATATCATTCCTATTTTTGCGTAAGCGTCAATTGCGTGAATTGATTGAGGAAAGTCTTTTGTGATTTCGTTGTATAGTTCGAGTGATTTAGGGTATAAATCAAGTGTTAGGTAAGAATTTGCTAATTCATACTTCATACTTGCTACGTAATTGCTTTTTGGAAATTGAGATAAGGCTGATTCTAATATGGAAATCTTTCTGTCGTAATTGCCTAAGGCTCCATACGCCATTCCTTTTTGGTAACTTGCATAGTCAGCGTCTAATTTGTTTTTTGAAATTACGTAATCGTATTCTTTTATTGCGTTTTGGAAGTCTTTACCCATGTATAAACAATCTGCATAGCGACATTTTGCGTCTATATTCATTGTTTCGTTTTGTGCGTTTTCGCAAATTTTGAAGTATTTTAGTGCTTGGCTATATTTTTTTTGTTTAAATAGGTCGTAACCCATTGTGTAGTTTGCGTGATTGTAGTAAACGCTCGTTTTTGAACCTGAGGTAGAAAAGAATTTTTCAAGATTGAGAATCGAAAGAGGGTAATTTTCCATTTGATAGTATGATTCTCCTTTTAAATAGTAAGCAATAGCAGTGATTTCGTTTGAATGAGATTGTGTAAGCGACTTGTCAAGATAAATTATCGCTTCATCAAGTTTGTTTTCGTTGAAACACTCAATCGCTCTGTTTAAACAAATTTTTTGATAGGCTTGATTGATAACTTTATTCCTTTCTGTCATTTGTTCAATCATCTCAATTGCATCGCGATAGTTTTGTGTATTTCCGTAAAGCTGAGCAAGGTATTCTTTTGCTTCGTTTGCATTTTTCGATTTTGGAAATAATTCAATGTAAGTCTGGAATGCTTTGATAGATTCGTTGAAAGCAGAACTTGTTTCGTATGAAAGTTTAGCGTAATTGAGTAAAGCCTTTTCTTTAATCTTGTCGTCAAAGTCGTATTTGTATGCTTCCTTAAACATAGACTTTGCAGAAATTTTATTATTCAACTGCAAATAACAAATTCCTAAGTGATAAAGTGCATTTTGTGAGAGAGAATCGTTGTTGTCGCCTGCTTTTTCTAAATATGTCTTTGCTCTCTCGTATTGTTTCTCTTCTAAAAGTGTAAATCCTAAAAGATAGTAATCCTGAGGCGTTGCAACATTTGGTGCTTGTAGGGATTTTTCAAGATAAGGTATTGCTTCGCTATAACGACCAAGTTTATAGTAAGCGTCTCCTAACATTTTATTTAATTCAGAACTATTTTTAGATTTTGAATTGTTTGAAAGTTCAGAGGCAATCTCAATTAGTTCTTCATATTTCTTTTCTTTGTAGTAGATTTGTGCTATATAATAAGGTACTATCTTTCCAAAATTTTTTTCAGTCCTTAAAGAAAGAAATTCTTTTAATGCTTTGTTGTATTCTTCTTCTTCATAAAGAATGTGTCCGTAGAAATAAGTTGCGGCAACTGCGTATTTGCTTCTTGCGTCTTTTACTTGCTTGAAAGATTTCTTTGCATTGTCGTAGTCTTTTTGCATAAATTGACAATGACCTCGCTTGTAATAATATTCATACTTGGTGTTTTGTGGCAAAGTCTTGATGTTGATTTGCGAATATATGCTTTCAGCTTTATCAAACTGTTGATTGCGTACGTAATGATTGGCTAAAAGAAATTTTGCGTCATTTACTCTGTGGCTTTCCTCGAAATTGTTTATGAAATCAATCAAAAGTTTGTCTGTATCGTTATTCATCAACTCGTAAGCACACGATGCTTGAAAAAAATGTGCATCTTCTAACGATAAAGTGTTATTTGTTTTGTTTTTTTCAATGTAATTACTGAATTGTTCAAAGCTTAATGAGTAGTTTTTGCTCTCATAATTCTCAAAAGCTTGCTTTAAATCATCTGTTTTCTTTATCTCTGTTTTTTGAGCAAAGAGAATAAAAGGTATTAAAAATAAATTCGTTGCGATAAATAGCTTTTTGGTATTCTTTTTCATTTTAATATAATTTTAAAGGACTAAATTACAACAAAAAAACCATATATGGTATTTAGTTTTCATTTTTTTTTAACGTTGAAATGTTGAAAAAAGTGTGCGAGTGATTTAAAGGCTAAAATAATTCATAGAAATAAAAAAATAAAACAAAGAAATAATTTTCTAAAACAAAGAAATAATTTTTTAAAACATAGAAAAAATATACAACTTTTTGTAAAAATTAGCGTTATTATAATTATTCGTATATTTGCATAATAATTTCATAGAATATAATGGGAAAACAAAGAAAAGAAGCAGAGATTCTTTCACAAATAGCAGTGAAAGGAATACAAGAAAAAAAAGGAAAAAATATCACCATAATAGATTTTGATGGTGTTGATGGTTCTTTATTTGAATATTATGTGATTTGCACCGCAAATTCTCCTTCTCACGTGGACGCAATTACTGATTCGATAGACAGAGAGATTAAACAAGCAACAGGACTCAATCCAAGAAAAGTGGAAGGTTTGCAAAACTGTCAATGGGTCTTGCTTGATTATTTTGATGTTGTGGTTCACGTTTTCTTAGAAGAAACAAGAGAGTTTTATAATATAGAAGCGATGTGGAAAGATATGAAACAAATTCATTTAGAAGATATAGAATAATAAAGGAACTATGACAGGGCAAAATAAACAAAATAAAAAAGCACCGAAAATCAAATTTAAAATTTATTGGATATATATTGGCTTGCTTTTGGTCTTGGGTTTTATGATGTTTAGCGGCTCTGATGCTTCTACTTCGCGTGAAATCAATGAAGAAAAGCTCAGAGAGGTTTTGCAAAAAAAGGATTACCAAAAGATAAATGTGGTAAACAAGGAGTTTGCTGAGATTTACATCAAGCCTTCTCAAATAGAAAATGATACTTCTTACAACGATTTGAAGCCAAAGGGAACATTTGGTTCTACAAATAAGAATTATAATGGTTTTTATATATTTAAATTTGTGGATTACGAAGATTTCCGAGCTATATTAAAGACTGTTGAAGATCAATGGGTGGCAAAAGATACGGTAGGAGTAGCAACGCAAGTTGAAAAACAAAGAATTATTGCTGATAAACGTATTAACGTTGAATCGGAAGAGAGAAAAAGTTTCTTTGGAGATAATGGTTTCTTCATTATTTCAATGATAGTGATGATTTTTGTTTGGATATTGTTTTTTAGAATGATGCGAGGCGGTAGCAATTCTGGCGGTGGCGGAATGGGAGGAGGTATTTTTAATGTTGGAAAGAGCAAAGCACGATTATATGATAAGGATAAAGATATTTCAATCACCTTTGCAGATGTTGCAGGCTTAGAAGAAGCAAAGGTAGAGGTGAAAGAAATTGTAGATTTCTTAAAATCACCAGCAAAATACACTAATTTAGGTGGGAAAATTCCAAAGGGAGCATTGTTAGTTGGCCCTCCCGGAACAGGAAAGACGCTTTTAGCAAAAGCAGTAGCCGGAGAAGCAAAGGTTCCTTTCTTTTCATTGTCAGGCTCTGACTTTGTAGAGATGTTTGTCGGCGTTGGAGCTTCACGAGTTAGGGATTTGTTTGAAAATGCTAAGAAAAAAGCTCCTTGTATTGTATTTATAGATGAAATTGATGCGATAGGACGTGCGAGAGGTAAGAATTTGTCTTCTGGTTCTAATGATGAAAGAGAAAATACCTTGAATCAATTGCTTACAGAAATGGACGGATTTGGTACAAATGCAGGAGTAATAATTCTTGCAGCGACAAACCGAGTAGATATTTTAGATAAAGCATTGTTAAGGGCAGGAAGATTTGATAGACAAATACATGTAGATTTGCCAGACTTACCTGAACGTAGAGCAATCTTTAATGTACATACTAAAAAGCTTAAATTTGACCAAGAAAATGTTGATTTGGAATTTTTATCCAAGCAAACACCTGGCTTTTCTGGTGCAGACATCGCAAATGTGTGTAATGAAGCGGCTCTAATTGCAGCAAGAAAAGATAAAAAGATTATAGAAAAGCAAGATTTCTTAGATGCGGTTGATAGAATCATTGGAGGATTGGAGAAAAAGAACAAAATAATTACTCCAAAGGAAAAACGCACAATCGCTTATCATGAAGCAGGACACGCATCTGTAAGTTGGTTGTTAGAACACGCTAATCCGCTTGTAAAAGTTACGATTGTACCTCGTGGACAGGCCTTAGGAGCAGCTTGGTACTTGCCAGAAGAAAGACAAATCACTACAAAAGCTCAACTTTTAGATCAAATGGTTTCTTTACTTGGAGGAAGGGCTGCCGAAGAGATAGTTTTCGGAGAAGTTTCCACAGGAGCGTTAAACGATTTGGAGAGAGTAACAAAGCAAGCCTATGCAATGGTGGTTTATTATGGTCTTGACAAAGAAATAGGCAATATAAGTTTTTACGATTCAAGCGGACAAAGCGAGTATGGCTTCCAAAAACCATTCAGTGATAAGACCGCAGAAAAAATAGATGCACAAATACGTTCTATGGTTGAAGAAGCGTATAGCAAAGCAAAAGCTATCTTGACAGAAAACAGAGAAAAATTAGATGCTTTGGCTACTATACTTGTGGAACGTGAAGTGATATTTAGAGAAGACGTAGAAAATATTTACGGAAAGCGTCCTTGGGACGAAGAACAAGCGAATGAGCAACAAGAGTAGACGAGAATTATTCTTCAAAGTATTGAAACAAAATGTTATAAAAGAAGAAATAGGAGAATTTGCAAAGGAAGATTCTCCTGTTTCTTATTCTAAGATAGAAGAAGATGAGTTAATGGTTTTTGCAGAAAGGTTTGTGAAGGCCAAAGGTCGATTTGTCTATTGTGAAAACGAAAAAGATTTTATTTTCAAACTAAATTCTCTCATTGAATATAGGAAATGGGGGAATATTTTTGCCTTTAATGAGAATTTAAATTTGTATTTAAATAATGTAGGTATTAAAACAACTTCTGAAAGTGAAAAAGCAATAGTAGGAATTAGTCTATGTCAGGCTTTGATTGCTGATTCTGGAAGTGTTCTTATTACATCAAATCAAGGTTTTGGCGAAAAAGTAAATAAATTACCTTCTGTATTTATTGTTTTTGCTCACTCTTCACAAGTTTTCCCTAATTACAAAGCAGCAATTCAGCCTTTATTGAAAAATATTCCTCAAAATATTTCTACCTTTTTGCCAAGTGAGGCATTGAAGCAATCGGTTGTTGAATTTTATCTTTATTTAATAGAACAATAACAAAGAATATGAATGATTTATTAAAAAGAACTCTTACAGGAGCAGTGTATGTGGCAAGTGTTTTGGCCGCAATTTGTTTTAATCCGATAATTTCTTCTATTTATTTTGGAATAATAGGAATTATTGCATTGAGTGAATTTTATAATATTACATCAAAAAAATCGCAAAAACTTAATCCGATTCTTGCTTATTTGACAGCCGTTTCTCTTTATACGACAATTGCATTGTATTCTTTTGGTATTGATTTTAAAATACCATTTTTGATAGGTGTAGTCTCGATTATTGCAATTTTTATCTCGGCTTTGTATCAAAAAAATGAAAATCCTTTTACTTCAATTGCTTATACAATTTGCGGATTGGTTTATATAATTTTACCAATCTCAACAACAAATCTTATAATTCAATATAATTCGGAATTTCAGCCTCTATTACTTTTAAGTATCTTTATTTTAGCGTGGTGTAATGACACTTTCGCATATTTAACAGGTGTAAAATTTGGAAAACATCGCCTTTTTGAAAGACATTCTCCTAAGAAAAGTTGGGAAGGTTTTGTTGGAGGATTTTTATTTACTATAATTGCAGGTGTTGTTATTTCAAAATTTTCTAATATATTTGCAATACAACATTGGATAGTGATTTCAGTAATTGTTTCGACAATAGGAACACTTGGAGACTTAGTTGAATCAATGTTTAAGCGTCAAATGGGAGTGAAAGATAGTGGAAAGATTTTGCCGGGTCATGGAGGAATTTTAGATCGCTTTGATATTTTATTCATAGTCTTACCAATAGTTTGGGTTTATTTAGAAATAATTGTAAAATAAAAGAATATGTACATTCATAAGGAAGGATACAAGATTAGTATCTCGATTATTATCATCACAGTATTGGCAATAGTTGCTATGTTCTGCTTTATAAAGGAGTGGAACGTGTTTTGGTATCTATTAATTGCAGGATTGTTGATTTTTGATTTTGTAATAATCCGCTTTTTTAGGATTCCATCAAGAGATTTGGCCTCAAACCCTAATCAAGTTATTGCTTCGGCAGACGGAACAATAGTTGTAGTGGAAAAAGTATTTGAACCAGAAGTGTTAAAGACTGAATGTATTCAAATTTCTACATTTATGTCGCCAAATAACGTTCATGTAAATCGCTATCCTGTTTCTGGAAAAGTTGTTTACGTTAATTATCATTCAGGACGCTATCTAATAGCAAAGCATCCTAAAAGTTCAACTTTAAATGAACGTACAACAGTTTGTGTAGAGACTGAAAAAGGAAAGAAAGTCGTTATAAGACAAATCGCAGGTGCTCTTGCAAGAAGAATTGTCTGCTATGCACAAGAAGGAGATGAGGTAAAGCAAGGCTCAGAACTTGGATTTATAAAATTTGGCTCACGTGTAGATTTGTTTATCCCTATTGACTCGCAAGTTCACGCCGAATTAGAAGATAAAGTCAAAGGAGGAATTTCAATTCTTGCAAGTATATGAGCATAGAATTAGAAAAACAAATTCTTTTTGAAGACAATCACATAATAATTCTTAATAAACGCTCTTCGCAAATCGTACATAGCGATAAAACAGGTGATGTTTCTCTTGAAGAAATGGTGAAACATTACCTTAAAACAAAGTATAATAAACCCGGAAACGTTTATTGCGGTTTGGTTCATCGCTTAGATCGTCCTGTAAGTGGCGTTGTGATTTTTGCAAAGACAGAAAAAGCACTTGTTCGTCTTAATAAAATGATGAAAGAACGTCAAATACATAAGACATATTGGGCAATAGTGCGTAATTGTAAGATAAAAGAAAAAGATACCTTAAAGAATTTTCTTGTTCGCAATGAAAAACAAAACAAATCCTACGTTACAAAAGACGTAAACAAAGGATTGTATGCAGAATTAGACTATAAATTACTTGCAAAAAGCGATAACTATCAATTGTTGCAAGTAAATCTCAAAACAGGACGCCATCATCAAATAAGAGTTCAATTATCTAATATAGGTTGTCCAATAAAGGGCGATTTAAAATATGGATTTGAAAGAAGTAATAAAGACGCTTCAATATCACTTCACGCACGAGAAATAGAATTTCTTCACCCTGTCAAAAAAGAACAAATAAAAATTACAGCACCTCTGCCAAAGGATTCTCTATGGCAATGGTTTGAAGAAAATATTTCTAATGATTAAGAATTAGTTATTCAAGTTATTCCTTATTTACCTTTCGTATTATTGATAAGCTATAATATAACAAATAACGATTACCATTATAACCCCCTTTTTATTTATATGATTTTTTTTAATTTTGCACTCGTAATTCAATATTACATAGAATTAACAATAAAAAAATTGTAGATATGGGAAAAAATAATCAGTACAATATACCACTATTACCATTACCTTTTGATATTGAAACAAAACCAATATTAAAACAACTCAGTAGTTCAAGAAGTGCATTGGCTGAATTAAAAGGTTTTGCACGGATCATTCCAAATGAAGCAATCTTGATAAGCACTTTAACGCTTCAAGAAGCAAAAGATAGTTCCGCAATAGAAAGTATAGTAACTACTCACGATGAATTGTATAAAGCAGACTTGGAAGTAAAAGATTATATAATTTCTGCATCTACAAAAGAAGTATTAAATTACAGAGAAGCAATACAAAAAGGCTTCTATTTAGTAAAAGACAAAGGATTATTAACTAATAGCGTGCTAAAACAAATACAAGAACGACTTGAAGGTAATAAAGCAGGATTTAGAACTACATCAGGAACAACCTTAAAAGACTCTTATGGTAATATAATATACACTCCGCCACAAGAAGCAAACGAAATAAATGATTTAATGGCAAATCTTGAAATATTTATAAATGATGAAGCAATGTCAGATATAGACCCCTTAATAAAGATAGCCATTATTCATCATCAATTTGAAAGTATTCACCCTTTTTATGACGGAAATGGGAGGACAGGGCGTATATTGATAATACTATATTTAGTAGCAAACAACCTTCTTGATCTTCCAATACTATATCTTAGCCGTTACATCACAAATAACAAAGCAGAATATTATCGCTTACTTCAAAAAGTCAGAGACTCGAACGGAGAAATGAAAGATTGGTGTAATTGGATACTTTTTATCTTAAAAGGGATAGAAAAAACTGCATTAGATACTATAAAAATGATACAAGAAATAGATAGTATAATGCGAGAATTTAAAAGTGTTTTGCGACCTTTATTTGGAAAACAATACAAACACGAACTAATTAACAATCTATTCTTTCATCCTTATACAAAGATAGAGTTCATTCAAAGAGATATGCAAGTATCACGTAACACAGCATCCAAATACCTTGAATGGATAGTTGAAGTTGGTTTATTAGAGAAAGTAAAAGTCGGAAAGACTAATTATTATTTTAACATAAAACTAATAGACTTATTTGTTAATCATAAAGCAAAAGAATCTTCATTACAATAGACATACTCAAAAAAACGCATTTTTTAAGCATATAATGAATAACGTGCTCAAAAAACTTAAAAATTTGAGCACGTTATTTATTATATGTTCAAGAAAAGGTCATTTCTTGAACATATTTTTGTTTTTTTACTCCTTAATCACTTTTCGCATTATTGCCTTGTCGTTATTAGTTAGTCGCAAATAATAAGCACCTGCTGGCAATGATTCAATGTTTATTGTCTTTGCATTAGTGAAAGTAAAGATTGTTTTTCCTGTTAGGTCAATTACTTCTACCTTTTCTATCATTTGACTGAAAGTAATTTCGCTTTTTGTTGGGTTAGGGAAGAAAGAAAGTTCTGAATGCTCAACGTCCATTAAAGAAGATTCATTTATTTCTGCAAAGATAGCAGAAAAAGTTGTATCGCTTGAAAGTGCAACCGTTCTTGGATTGTCTGTATTTCCGTCATTCCAAATTACAAATCTATAACCCTCATTTGCAGTTGCAGTAAGCGTACCGATAGAGCAATCACTCTCAACAGCAACAGAGCCAAACGTTTCGTCATTCACAGATACCTCAACGTTATATCCACTCTCCGAAATTCTGCCTGCAAAAAACATATTCCATGTAGAAGTAGAATAATCCTCCGAACTACCACAAGGAACGATTAATGTAGCAGTATTAGGATTAGGGAAAACAGTATTGTCTGCAAGAGTTGGCGGAGTAGTTGCTAAGCAAGTAACATTCTGTAAGGAAGAACAACCTTCAAACGCTTCATTTCCAATAGAAGTAACATTATTACCAATATTAACAGAAGTTAAAGAAGATAATTCTTTAGCAAAACGGTTTGGTATTCTTTGCACACTATCACCAATGTTTATTGTAGTTATAGGACAATCAAAGAAAGGTGAAAGATTATAAAAATCATTACAATTTATAGCATTAAAGTTTAACGTATTTAAACTACTGCAATTATAGAAAGCATCATATCCAATATAAGTAAGACTATTACCAATACTAATATAAGTTAAACTTCTGCAATTATAGAAGGCATTGTTTCCGATAGCAATTACACTATTAGCAATAGTAACAGAAGTTAAACTACTACAATTATAGAAAGCCCACTCTTCAATAGAAGTAACACTATAAGTTGTTTCGTTATAAGTTACTGTTTCGGGAATGTTTGCGGTTGTGATTGATAAATTTGCATCATGAACTTCTACTTGCGGTGGATTTGTTGATATTACTCCATAGGTTAAATCTCCTATTGTAAACGCTGTTTGTGCCGAAAGCACGTTTGCACATAGCAGAGTGCAGATAAAGAATATTGTTCTTTTCATTTTTTTTAAATTTTATTTGTTAATAATTAAATTGTTGCTTAATGAAAAGACATTAAAAAAGACGTGAGCCTTGTCTTACCGTAATATGAGGTTCTGGACTACCTGTTCACTAAAATAAGAAAAGCCCACGATATACTCGTGAGCGTTTTCTGCTTTTCTTCTTAGTGAACTTTTATGAAATTGTCCAGATTTCATATTACTAAGTATAAGCAAAAACGCTTTTTTATGTCATTAAATTTTCAGTTTGCAAATGTATAACAAATTTTTAAAAGCACAAAAAAACTTCAAACAAAGTTTTAGGAGGTAAAAATCTTTATTTTGCGGAAATTTCATTTTGCGAAAAAAAGTAGTTCCTTGACCAAAATTGAGCGAAAAACAAGAGTAATTTTTCTGAAAGCTCGTTTAGAAATTTCTAAATCAGGGATAGAAATTTCTAAATCAAGGATAGAAAAAATTAAATCAAGGTTTTTTTTGGAAAAAATCAATGAAAAAATTGAAAAAAACAGCGAAAAAATCGCAAAAAACAAAGACTTTTTTGGCAAAAATTGGGCTTTAAAAAATTAAGTCATTGATTTACTGATTTTTAGTTAAGGGCTTATATTTTCAATATTTGCGAACAGAAAATTTAGAGTTGAAAATATCGCAAGCATTCGGCGTTAAATTTATAGAAATTTTGTTTACATCCAAAAATTCGTGGCGAATCTAATTTATTAGCCCTATTAAAAAAAATAAAAAATAAGGGAAGAATTAAATTCCTCCCTTATTTCTATTAAGATTGCAAAGCAATTAGTCGCCAAGTGTTGCAACCATAACTGCTTTTATTGTATGCATACGGTTTTCTGCTTCATCGAATACGATAGAGTTTTCAGATTCAAAAACTTCTTCTGTAACTTCAACTCCATCTAATCCGAATTGTTTGTAAACATCACGACCTACTTGTGTTTCTAAGTTGTGGTAAGCAGGTAAGCAGTGCATAAATTTACATTTTGGATTACCTGTCATTTCCATCATTTCTTTATTTACTTGGTAAGGTTTCAATAAAGCGATTCTTTCAGCCCAAACTTCTGCTGGTTCTCCCATTGATACCCATACGTCAGTGTATAAGAAATCACAACCTTTAACACCTTCTGCTACATTGTCAGTTATAGTTAATGTAGCACCTGTTTCTTTTGCTATTTCTTGGCAAGTAGCAACTAATTCTGCATCTGGTTGAAGTCCTTTTGGTGCAACGATTCTTACATCCATTCCCATTTTTACTCCACCTACCATAAGAGAGTTACCCATGTTGTAACGAGCATCTCCAATGTAAGCATAAGAAACTTTATTCAAAGGTTTGTCAGTGTGTTCCATCATTGTAAGGAAGTCAGCCAAGATTTGAGTTGGGTGAAACTCGTTTGTAAGACCATTCCATACAGGAACACCAGCGTGTTGTGCTAATTCTTCAACGATTTTTTGTTCAAAACCACGATATTCTATACCATCAAACATTCTACCCAATACACGAGCAGTGTCAGCCATAGATTCTTTAACTCCGATTTGAGAACCAGAAGGTCCAAGGTAAGTAACGTGAGCTCCTTGGTCGTGAGCAGCTACTTCAAACGCACAACGAGTACGAGTAGATGTCTTTTCAAAAATCAAAGCTATGTTTTTACCTTTTAATCTTGGTTGTTCTGTGCCTGCATATTTAGCTCTTTTTAAATCTCTTGCTAAATCCAACATATATTGAATTTCTTTTGGAGTGAAATCCAATAATTTCAAAAAGTTTCTGTTTCTTAAATTAAATCCCATAATTAAAAAATTTTAATTGTTTATGTAATTATTCTTTTACTATTCTTGTTCCGCAAGAAGGATTAGAAAGTTGTCCTGCTTCTGTAATGATACATTCTTTTCCTCCATTCTTTACAAAGTGTAAAGCTGCTCTTACTTTTGGAGCCATTGAACCTTCGCCAAATTGTCCTTGTGAAAGCAAATCTTCTGCTTCTTTTACAGTAAGCACATCTAAGGCTTTTTCATCAGGTTGACGGAAATTGATATATACCTTAGGCACATCTGTAAGAATGTAAAACTCATCAGCTCCGATTTCTACTGCTGTTAAAGCAGAAGCTAAGTCTTTATCAATTACTGCTTCAACTCCTCTTACTCCGTTTTCTTCTACAACAGGAATTCCGCCACCTCCAACAGTTACAACTACGTTTCCTTCCAAAGCAAGTTGCTTTACAATTTCAATATTGTTTATTTTAAGAGGCTTAGGTGAAGCAACAACTTTACGATATTTGTCGCTTTTTGAATCTTTTGCGTATTTAGCTCCTGTTTGAGCAGCAAAAGCATCAGCTTCCTCTTTTGTATAGTATGGTCCAACAGGTTTTACAGGGTTTTGGAATGCAGAATCATTTTCATCTACTACAACTTGTGTAAGTAGAGTTAAGACTTTTCTGTCTATGTTTTCTTTTGCAAAAACATTTCTAAAACCTTGCTCTATTAAATAGCCGATTGAGCCTTGTGTTTCAGCAACACAAAAATCCATTGGCATAGATTCTATATTGAAATGCTTTTTTCCTCCTTCGTGTTGAAGCATTACATTTCCAACTTGTGGACCATTACCGTGTCCAATCACCAAATTATAACCTTGTTTCAAAAGGTTAGAAAGTGAACTACAAGTTTCAGTTACATTGTTTATTTGTTCTTGATAAGTACCCTTTTGTCCACTTCTCAAAAGTGCGTTTCCACCAAAGGCAACTACTGCTAATTTCTTCATATTTATTGTTACGTGTAAAAAATAAAATGCAAAGATATAACTTATTTTTAAGTTGTCAAACAATAATTTAAACTTGTTTTTAGTTTTATTGGCAATTATGAAGCATAAGTTAGATTCTTCGTATTTAGACATTGCAATAATTTGTTTTGGCATTGTGGGAATGATTTTTTCTCACGCTTTGATGTCATTTGCTATGGTTTTTATGGCATTAAGATTTGTTTTTGCAGATAAATCTCGTATAAAATCATATTCAAAAGACGTTTTGATAGCAGTTTTTTCTTTCTTTGCATTGATATGTCTTGGAATGATTTGGAGCGATTGGTCAAATGATGCTTGGAAACAATTAGAAAAATCTTTACCTTTCTTAATAGTGCCTTTATATCTAATGAATCTTCCTTTACAGGAAAGAAAAAATCTTAAAATCTATGCTTGGGCTTATATCTTTTCGTTACTTGTTGCAACAGGTATAGGAATGTTTAATTTACTTACAATGGAAAATCCAGATGTTCGTACAATTATGCCTTTTTGTTCACATATCCGTTTTGCACTTCACCTAACTCTTGCTTCATCTTTTATAGTTGTTTACTGCGTTCAAAACAAAAAACTTCTTTTACTATTGCTCGCCTTGTGGTTTGAGGCATATATGATTTTAACCTCTGCATTAACAGGAGTAGTTATTAGTTTTGCTATCTTGTTTTTCATTATTCCAATGTATTTTCTTTTCAATAAAAAAAATAAAACAGCCTTTGCAATATTTATCTCAGTATTTTGTCTTTCTGTTTTTGCAATTATTTCTTGTCTTTCTTACTATTATAAAGATTACTTTGTGCCTAAGAGTGGGCAGGTAAAAGAAAATATGATTATTGAAAACGGAAATTATATTTTTGATAAGGTTGATTACTCGCAAATGCAAGAAGGGGTAGAGAAATATTTAAAAGAAGATAGAAATGCAGTGTGTAAATCTCGTGAAGGAGAGTTTCTCTATGTTGATATAGCAATTAGATATTTGAATTCAAAGGGTTACGAAAAAAATCTCAAAGGTTGGGAAAAACTCTCCGAAGAAGACTTAGAGAATATAAAGAAAGGTATTCCAAACTATGTTTATGCTCAAAAAATACCTTTGAAATCACGTTTGTATTCTACATTTTATGAAATCGAAGCCTACCAAAAAGAAAAGAAAGTAAAGGGGTCTTCTCTAATTCAAAAGATTGAGCTTTGGGAAAACAGTTTTGAGGTAATCAAAAACAATCTTTTAATAGGAGTAGGTACAGGAAATGCACCCAAAGAATTGAAAAAACAATTAGAAATCAATAATTCTGAATTAGCAGACACGAATATGAGAACGCATAATCAATATTTCTCAATTGTTTTTAGCTATGGAATAATAGGATTTTTAGTTTGGCTTGTGTTTTTGCTATATCCGATGTTTCGTTTCTCGCTAAATAAAAATCCATACTACATAATATTTCTTGCAATTATGCTAATCTCGTTTTTAAGTGAAGACACATTAGACAATCAAGCAGGGATAATGATGTATTGTTGTTGGAATTTTTTCTATCTCTCGCAATCAAAAAAATAACTCTTAGAAAAAAAATTTTTTTTCTAAGAGTTAGAAAAATATTTCATAGAAATAATTTTCTAACTCTTAGACTTATACAACCTCTGCTACGGTGAAAGTTGAGCCGCCTACGAAAACCAAGTCATTTTCTTCGGCTTCTTCTTGTGCTTTTGCTAATGCTTGTGAAATTGTGTCGTATTTTGTGAACGAAAGACCAGCTTGCATTGCTTTTTCTGCTAATTCATCTACGGGTAAAGCCCTTGGAATTTTTGCTTGTGAGAGATAATATTCTGCCTCTTTGTCTAACATTGATAAAACCTTGTTTACGTCTTTGTCATTTACCATTGCCAATACAAATCTTAATTTTTTATGAGGAGTATTCTTTATTTGCTCGGTTACATACTTTAATCCGTCTTCATTATGTCCTGTATCGCAAATTGTTAAAGGCTTATTGCAAAGAATTTGCCAACGGCCTGCAATAGGGAAATTAGAAGATAGATTTTCAATGCCTTTAATTATTTCTTCATCACTAATATTGAAATTATGATATTTATTAAGCGAGTCAATAAGAGCAATAACACCAAGAATATTCCTTTGTTGATAATATCCAGAAAGAGAAGATTGTAAGTTGTTTAAGCGTTCTGCTTTGTTTTGATAAATATCCATTTTTAGCAAACCTTGACTATGAGAAACATTTTCGCAAGATAGATAATTATCTGCAAAACATATTGGACTATTTTTTTCATTTGCTTTTGCTGAGAAAACATTTTGAGTTTCTTTTTGTGTTTGAGAGATTACCACAGGAGTGTTTTGTTTAATTATTCCTGCTTTTTCTTCTGCTATTTTTTCTAATGAATTTCCTAAGAATTGAGTATGGTCAAAAGAAATATTAGTTATCAAACACGCAAGAGGGTTTATGACGTTTGTTGAGTCTAATCTTCCACCCATTCCTACTTCTATGATTGCTACATCAACGTTTTCTTGTGCGAAATAAGTAAAAGCCATAGCTACGGCTGTTTCAAAAAATGAAGGTTTGATTCTTTCTATCAATTCTTTGTTGTCTTCTACAAATTTTACAACAAAATCTTCTTCGCACATTTGATTGTCGATTTTTATTCTCTCACGAAAATCTTTTAAATGAGGAGAAGTGTGAAGCCCAACCTTTAAGCCTTTTTCTCTAAGTATTGAAGCAATTAAGTGAGACGAAGATCCCTTGCCGTTAGTGCCTGCAACGTGAATTGATTTGAACTTTTTTTCAGGATTTCCCAAAGCTTTCATCAATTCAACTGTGTTATAAATATCCTCTTTGTAAGCAGCAGCACCTATTCTTTGAAACATAGGTAAATAAGAGTATAAATAATCTAAGGTTTCTTGGTAATTCATAATAAAAATTAGTTTTTTCTTTGCAAAATTACAACTTTTAAAAAGTTTTTACGTTAATATAAGAAAGAAAAAATAAGATTATAAAAAACAAAACAAATAATGGCTATGCTAAGTAAAAAATTAGAAGAAGCATTAAATGCACAAATAAATGCAGAATTTTGGTCTGCATATCTTTATCTTTCAATGTCTGCAGATATGTCTGATAAAGGATTTTCAGGAGTTGCAAATTGGTTCAATATTCAATTCAAAGAAGAACAAGATCACGCAATGAAGATTTTCAACTTCGTACTTTCAAGAGGAGGAAAGGTAGAATTGAAACCTATAAAAGAGGTTCAAATCGAATGGAAAAGTATTTTAGATGCTTTTGAAGAAACTCTAAAACACGAAAGAGTGGTTACTTCTTTGATAAACGAACTTTATTACATTGCAACAGAAGAAAAAGATTATGCAACTCAATCAATGTTGAAATGGTTCATTGACGAACAAGTTGAAGAAGAAGAAAGCGCACGTGATATTATTGATAAATTAAAACTAATTGGCGACAATGGTTATGGTTTGTATCAATTAGATAAAGAACTTGCAGCAAGAGTTTACACTCCGATAGCAACAACAGCAGAATAGTAAGAAATATAAAATTTAAAAAGCGATTTCATTAAATAAAACATAGTGAAATCGCTTTGTTTTATTCATTTTTCTGATGGATATACAAGAAAAACTTTTCTCTTTTCAAGACTTAGAATACAAAGACTTTCAATCAAAATTGATTCCTAATGTTTGTAAAGATAATATAATAGGAGTAAGGGTTCCGATTCTTAGAAAAATAGCAAAAGATTTTGCAAAACAGAAGGAAAGCGAACAATTCTTGCATTCTCTTCCTCATAAATATTATGAAGAGTATCATTTGCATTCTTTTTTGATTGCAGAGAAAAAAGATATACAAGAGTGTTTGAAATTATTAGATGATTTTTTACCATATATTGATAATTGGGCGGTCTGTGATAGTTGTTCTCCAAAGGTATTTAAAGAAAACTTGGATTTATTGCTTGTTTACATAAAGAAATGGATAGCCTCAGACAAAGAATACGTTTGTCGCTTTGGAATTTTGAGCCTTATGAGATTTTTTCTTGAAGAAAAAACTTTCAAAGAAGAGTATTTAGATTTGGTTTGTAATGTAAAATCGGAATATTATTATGTAAAAATGATGCAAGCTTGGTTTTTTGCAACAGCCTTTGCTAAACAATACAATTCAACTCTTAAAATATTTGATCAAAAACGTCTTCCGCTTTGGGTACACACTAAAAGCATTCAAAAAGCAATTGAAAGTTTTCGTATAACAAAAGAACAAAAACAAGAGTTGAAGCTTTTAAAACAAGTAAGTTAAAGAATATTTGTTAGTCTTAGCATTATTTTTTACTTTTGCCAAGAAATTGTCAATATAAAACAATAATGCAAAAGATTAAGAGCATATTTATTATATTTTTTCTCTTGATGTCTTCTGTTGCTTTCTCACAACAGACATATTTTCTCTATGATGGTATTCAGTATCGCACAATTAACGACTACGAATGCGAAGTAACAAAAAGAATAGATGGAGTTTCGTATTCTCAATCAACAATTACTATTCCTTATGCTGTGGAATATGATGATATGACTTATAATGTGGTCTCTCTTGGTGACTCTGCGTTTTTTAATGCAACGACAACAACGATTGAATTGCACGATATGATAACGAATATAGGAAATTATGTTTTTGAAGGCGATTCTAATATAAATATAATCTCACCTTCTCTAATTCCTCCATTGATTAGTCAATATACTTTCTTGAATTGTAACTCCCCAAATGTATATATACATTGTAATGTGTATAGAGCGTATTTAAATGATGCGTATTGGGGATTAGGACTTTGTAATTTCAAAGGTTTAGAAGGTAATATAACAATACAACACGATACAACAGTTTGTGTAGGTGAACATACATTTTATTTACACAATCCTTACTATGATACAATAACTTCAATTACCGAGGTGGTTAATCAAACCTCAACAATATCTTTCGAAAATAGAATAGTAAATATTGACGGCTGTTTAATAAAAGACTCATTAATTGTTAGCGTTTACCCTGATGGAAGTTATAATAAAGTAGTTATATATTTATGTCGTGAAGATGGAAATATGGCTTCATTTAATATTCCTGAGCATAACCTATTTGTTGATTTTTCTATAAGCGATACGGGAACGCATACTTATTCTTATGTTGATGGAAACTGCTATGATATTTATGATGTAAAGGTATGTCTTGATACTACTCAGAATGGAAGAGATACAATACATAAATGCTTTGGTCAGGAACATTTTTATATTGATGAGAATGGTATAAATCGTCTTGCAACATCAAATGTTGAGTATGTAAAAAGGGCAGGTTTTTCACAAAGTGGTTGTGATAGTTTAGCTAATGTTAGTGTTATTTTTCACGATACAATATTGAATGTAGCAAATGAAACAATTTGTGCAGGAAATTCTTATCGGTGGTTTCGGAATGGTCGTAATGAAAATGGAATAGACACTAATTATAATGGTTTGTATGATTCTGCTGGAACATATATAGATGTTTTGCAAACCGAATATGGTTGTACGAAGAAATATGTACTAAATCTTACCGTGAACCCTTCCTATGATTCAATAATTTATGATACTATTTGTTACGGAGAAAATTATGATAGGTATGGATTCAATATTCCGAAAGGTCAAATGACAAATAATTTGCGTTCATACACGAGAACAAATAGTGATACAACATATCTTGGTTGTGATAGTATTGTAACTTTAAATTTATTGGTAAAACCGATTAAAACAACAAATCTTGGAAACATTAATTTGTGTAGAGATTCAATTTATTTCTTTAATGGAAGAGAATTAACTACGGAAGGAATTTATCGAGATACGCTTTCAACTTATCTTGGTTGTGATAGTGTAGTTAGAGTTACGATAAATTTAAGAGATAACATAGAAACAAATTCCACACAGTACGTTTGTCAAGGACAAAGTTATATTTGGCAATATTCGGGTTATGAAAGAGATGAAAATGATTCATTAGTATATCGCACAATTATTGATACTCTAACGCAAGCGGGCACTTATTCAAAATCAAACTTGCTTACAAATTATGGCTGTGGCAATAGGGCAAATTTAGACTTAGTAATAACTCCGACATATTCCGATACAATTTATGATACTACTTGTTACGGAACGCCATACAATAGAAACGGTTTCAATATTCCTGTTTCGCAAATGACAAATACTTATTCTACAATAACAAATACACAAAATCTTTCTACCTCTTGGGGTTGCGATAGTTTAGTTACTCTTGTGCTGAGAGTGAATCCAACATATACAACAGAAATTTATGATACTATCATAGAAGGACAAAGTTATGATTTCTTCGGACAATCATTTACTCAAACAGGTCGTTACTCTCATTTGTTAAACTCAATAGATGGTTGCGATAGTACAATATATCTTAATCTTTTTGTGCATTTACATACTTTAAATCAAATAAATGCTTCAATTTGTCAAGGAGAAACATATAATGAAAACGGGTTTAACCTAACGCAAGCAGGCACTTATTCTGATACATTAACCTCTTACACAGGAGCAGATAGTATTGTAGTTATCAATTTGACTGTAAATCCAATATATAATGACACTATTACAGCAGAAATCTGTCAAGGAGAAACCTATACTCTTTATAATTTTAACGAAAGTCAAGCAGGTGTTTATACACATCAAAGTATGAGTGTTTACGGTTGTGATAGTTTGTTTACCTTGAATCTAATTGTCAATCCAACTTATACAACTAATTTATCGGCTCAAATAATTGAAGGACAAACTTATGATTTTAACGGTCATATTCTAAATCAAACAGGAGTATATCGTGATACTCTTTCAACAATTCTGGGTTGTGATAGTATTTTTATATTGGATTTGATTGTTTATCCAAACGTTCAGACTGTGATAAATGCTCAAATCTGTCAAGGAGAGACTTATTCAGAAAACGGATTTAATGTTTCAGAAAGTGGAACCTATCAACAAGATTTACAAACCTCACATGGAGCAGATAGTACAGTTATTTTAAATCTTGTTGTCAATCCAATATATAATGATACTATTATAGCAGAAATATGCGAAGGTGAAATCTATACGCAATTTGGCTTTAACAAATCAGAGGCAGGGCTTTATACGCATCAGAGTCTAAGTATTAATGGTTGCGATAGTTTGTTTACTTTAAATTTAATAGTGAATCCTGTATATGATACTATATTAAATATAGAAATTCTCGAAGGACAAACCTATAATTTCAATGGGCACGAATTAAATGTCTCGGGAACATATTATGATACTTTGCAAACAGTAAAAGGATGCGATAGTACTTTTATCTTAAACTTAGTAGTTCACCCGAATGTTCAAACAAATATTGATGCAGAGATTTGTAATGGAGAAATATATTCTGAAAATAATTTCACAGAAAGCCAAGCGGGAACTCATTATCAATATTTGCAAACAATATATGGGGCAGATAGTACGGTAGTTCTTAATTTGATTGTTCACCCGACTTACAATGACACAATTAATGTGGAGATTTGTGAAGGCGAAACTTTCACTCAATATGGCTTTAACGCATCTTCGGCAGGAGTTTACACTAATAGAAGCCTTAGTCAATATGGTTGCGATAGTTTATTTAGCATAAACCTAAGTGTAAATACTGTTTACAACGACACAATCACGGCAGAAATCTGTCAAGGTGAGATTTACACACAATATAATTTTAATGTAAACACGCAAGGCGTACATACACAAAGATTACAGAGTGTAAAAGGTTGTGATAGTCTGTTTTCTGTAAACTTAATTGTTAATCCTGTTTATGATACCTTAATAATAGATTCAATTTGCAAAGGTGCAACCTATACTCTTAATGGATTTAATGTTTCAGAGGCAGGATTCTATACTCAACATCTAACAAGCATAAAAGGATGTGATAGTATTGTCAATTTAGAATTAAGAACAATTTTCTCAATTGACACAATATACGCTCATATTTGCGAAGGAGAGATTTATAATCAATATAATTTTATTGAAAATTCAACAGGAATATATGTCGATAGTTTGCAATCATTTTGGGGTTGTGATAGTATTGTGGTTTTAAATCTTACAGTTCACCCTCATTATAATGACACTATTTATGCAGAGACTTGCGATAATATTCCATATACGCAAAACGGATTCAATGCTAATACAACGGGAATTTATACTCAATATTTAGAATCCTATTGGGGCTGTGATAGCGTGGTAACTCTTAATTTGACTGTACACCCTACTTATATTTTCCCTTTGAATGAAGAGATTTGTGAAGGAGAAGTCTATATTGAACACGGATTTTGGCTAACCGCTCCGGGAACTTATTTGATGAATGAATATTCTTCGTGTCATGGTTGCGATAGTCTTTATGTTCTTAATCTAACTATCAATCAAACTTGGGATAAACTTGTAGAAGCAAGTATTTGTCAAGGAGATACATTTAGGATAGAAGGATATGAAAATATTGTTGCTTGGGAGAATGGAACATATCGCGATGTTATTCCAACATATAAGGGTTGTGATAGTGCGAAAACTGTAATGCTAACAGTGAATCCAACATATTGTGATACGATTTATGCTAATATTTGCGAAGGAGATGTATATAATCTTCACGGATTCAATGAAACACAAGCAGGTGTTTATACGCAAGTCCTATCTTCGGTAATGGGTTGTGATAGTGTTGTAGTCCTTTCTCTGACAACAAGAGATAGTTATCACATCGTAAGAGAAGAAGATATATGTCAAGGAGAAGAATTTTTCTTTCACGATCAAATGGTTTCCGAACAAGGAACCTACATAAAAGAACTAACAACTATTTATGGTTGTGATAGTATTGTGGAACTAAATCTAAGAGTCAATCCGCATTATCACGACACTATTTATAGAAGACTATGTTTTGGGGAGACATATAATGATGAAAATTTCACACAATCGCAAGATGGGACATACACTGTTAGATATACAAGTTCAAAAGGCTGTGATAGTACGATAACTCTTGTGCTTACAAATATATATTATAATGATACAATATCTGCTGTTATTTGTGATGGAGAAACCTATGTAGGAAATGGATTTAATGAAAGACGAACAGGATTTTATACCTTAAATTTAAATACATTTGATGGTTGTGATAGTATAGTTAATTTGAATCTTTACGTAGCTCCTAATTATTTAGATACAATTCACGAATTGATAAGAGCAGGAGAAACGTATGACAAATTTAATTTCTATGAAAGCGAAAGGGGAATCTTTGTTCAGAACCATAATTCACAGTATGGTTGCGACAGTATTGTAGTTTTAAATCTTGATTTGTATGGAGATATGCTTGTTTTCGTGCCTAATTCGTTTACTCCACAAGATAAAACAAATTATTTATGGAGAGCAGTCCCTGAAAACGAAACTGTAATTTTAGATGAGTTACATATATTCAATCGAAATGGCACCTTGGTTTTCTCTGCTACTGATTTCTCACAATCGTGGGACGGAAAATACAAAGGAGACTATGTTCCTATGGGAGTTTATGTCTATAAAATGGTTTATCACAGTATTTACACACCAGATAAAAAGGAAAGAATAATGGGAACTATTAACGTGATTTATTAAATCATAGAGTTAAAAAAATAAAGCAAAGAAATATTTTATTTTTTCTTTGCTTTATTTTTTTAACTCTTAGTTATGGCATTCATGATGCGAACAAGAAAAGCCTGAATCTGATATTTGTCCTTCTAAATAGGCTTTTATTAGATTTTCTACTTCGCCAGAACAACCTCTAATCACCTTTATGTCGTGATATTCCAAGACATTTTTTGCTCCTTCGCCCATATTGCCGGCAAGCATCAAAGAAACGCCTTCTGCTTGTAGGATTGCAGCAACGCCAGATTTGCATCCACAACCCGCAGGTGCAGGAAGAGTAGAGCGATTTATGATTTCGTTATTTTCTATCTCGAAGATAGTGTAATAAGCACAATGTCCAAAGTGGTCATCTACAAAGTTTTCTCTTGTTGGTACTGCTATTTTCATATTTTTTAATGTTTTTTTTAATTAAAGTTTGCAAAGGTAATCTTTTTATGTATATTTGCAAAAATTAAATAAAAATAAATAGTTATGTGTGGTATAGTTGGTTATATTGGAACGCGAGAAGCGTATCCTATTCTAATAAAAGGATTGCATCGTTTGGAGTATAGAGGATATGATAGTGCGGGAGTAGCGCTGCTAAACAATGCAGGAGAATTAAATATCTTTAAATCAAAAGGCAAAGTTGAAAATTTAGAAAAATATTGCCAAGGAAAAGATGTATCAGGAAGCGTAGGTATTGCTCACACTCGTTGGGCTACTCACGGCGAACCCTCAGATGTTAATGCTCACCCACACTATTCTCAAAGCGAAACCTTGGCTTTGATTCACAATGGTATAATAGAAAACTATCAAACGCTAAAAGAATTTTTAATAACAAAGGGATATACTTTTAAAAGTGAAACTGATACTGAGGTATTAGTGCAATTGATAGAATATGTAAAGAAAAAAGATAATCTTGATTTGTTTGAAGCAGTGCAACAAGCTTTATTGCAAGTTGTAGGTGCGTATGCAATAGGAGTAATTGAAAAAAATAATCCTAATTTATTGGTTACAGCACGAAAAGGCTCTCCATTGGTAATAGGAGTTGGTGAAGGAGAATATTTTTTAGGCTCAGATGCTTCTCCAATCATAGAATACACAAAGAAAGTTATATATGTGGAAGATGAACAAATAGCAAAAATTGAAAAAGGCAAGGATTTAGTGGTTGTAAATCTTTCAAAGGTAAGAATAACTCCTAATATTGTTCAAATAAATATGGATTTGAGCGAAATTGAAAAGGGTGGTTATCCTTATTTTATGATTAAAGAAATAATGGAACAACCAAAAGCCTTGAATCTTTGTGTAAATGGTAGATTGCAAAAAGAGAATTGTGAAATCAAATTAAGTGGAATTATTGATAATATAGACAAATTCAAAAATGCAAGAAGAATTTTGATTCCTGCTTGCGGAACTTCTTGGCACGCAGGTTTGATTGCAAAATATTTATTTGAGTATTATTGCAAGATTCCTGTTGAAGTAGAAGTTGCCTCTGAGTTTAGATATAGAAAACCTGTGATTTTTGCAGACGATGTCTTGATTGCAATATCACAATCGGGCGAAACTGCCGATACATTAGCTGCAATTGAGTTGGCAAAAGAACAAGGCGCTTTTGTTTATGGGGTTTGCAACGTGGTAGGTAGTAGTATAGCACGTGCAACTTATACAGGAACTTATACACACGCAGGTCCAGAAATAGGAGTCGCTTCAACAAAAGCATTTACTACACAAGTAATGGTTTTAACTATGATTGCACTATCGGTTGCTAAGGAATTAAAAACTATAGAGCAAGAAGAATATAAGCGAATCGTTGCGGAAATTCTGCAAGTTATACCAAAGGTTGAGGAAATCTTGAAATCGCATAAGGAAATAGAAGATATATCAAAGGTATTCACTTATGCAAAGAATTTTATCTATCTTGGACGTGGATATAATTATCCTGTGGCATTGGAAGGT
The DNA here is from genome assembly GCA_017559135.1 of Bacteroidales bacterium. Lineage (GTDB taxonomy): Bacteria > Bacteroidota > Bacteroidia > Bacteroidales > P3 > Onthomorpha. Next base: position 40,360 of record JAFYSZ010000024.1, read on the forward strand.
GCGTTAAAATTAAAAGAAATTTCTTATATACATGCAGAAGGTTGTCCTGCGGCTGAGATGAAGCATGGTCCAATAGCCTTAATTGATGAAGAAATGCCGGTAGTTGTGATTGCACCTAAGTTTGGTCATTATGATAAGATATTAAGCAATGTTCAAGAAGTAAAAGCTCGTAAAGGAAGGATTATTTCTGTTGTTACAAAAGGAGATGTTGCGATAAAAGCTCTATCAGACTATTGTATTGAAATACCAGAAATAGAAGAAAGTCTTTCTCCGTTGTTAACAATTATTCCGTTGCAACTATTGTCTTACTATGTTGCTGTTGCAAAAGGCAGAAACGTTGACCAACCAAGAAATTTAGCTAAATCAGTAACAGTAGAATAAGGATGGAATTTTCAAAAAAGGATTTAGAGCAGATAGAAAACCACAATTTAAGCGTTTTTCAAGTAGAAAAGCAGTTGGAAAACTTCAAAAAAGGATTTTCTTTCGTCAATCTTGAAAAGCCTGCTGTAATTGGAGATGGTCTTTTGCGAATTGAAGAAGAAAAAGCAAAAGAGTATGTAAATATTTTTGAGAAATATGTGCTTGATGCGAAGGTCGTGAAATTTGTTCCTGCTTCTGGTGCTGCGACAAGAATGTTTAAGGATTTGTATGACTTTAAATCCTCTTTTGATTCTACGAAAAATACTTTGCAAGACTTTCCAAAAGCAAAAGAAGTAATAGAAAGAATTAAGGATTTTGCTTTTTACGAAAAACTTTTGCCTTTTGGAATAGAAAAACTCTTAGAAGAAAAAAAATATCTTCAAATAATTGATCTTATTCTTGAAGAAAGCGGACTTGCATACGGTCAAAGTCCAAAAGCAACTATTGTATTTCATAAATATAGCGATGAGGTGCGTACTGCTTTTGAAGAACACTTGGTAGAGGCTGCAACTTATTGTGTGAATAACAAAAGAGAAGTTAATCTACACTTTACGATTTCGGAAAATCACAAAGAAAAATTTTCTCAACTCTTTGAAAGCGTGAGAGAAAAGTATGAAAGCAGGTTTGATTGTAAATATATTGTGGAATTTTCTGAACAAAAATCTTCAACAGACACCGTTGCGGTATATTTAGATAATAGTTTGGTGCGAGATAATGAAGGAAACATAATTTTTAGACCTTCTGGACACGGAGCATTGATAGAAAATCTTAACGATATTGATGCTGATTTGATTTTTATCAAGAATATAGATAATGTTATTCACGATAAATTTAAAGAAACTACCTATATATATAAGAAGATATTGGCAGGGGTCTTGCTTTCTTTGAAAAATAAGATTGATTATTATTTGAATATTATTTCTAAACAAAGTTTTGATTTTTCAATTTTTGAAGAAATAAAGGCGTTTTGTAAAAGTAGTCTTGCAATTGACTTAAAAGATTTTTCGGATTTTGAAAACAAAGAAAAGTATTGCGATTACATAATAGAGATTCTTAATAAACCTATAAGGGTTTGTGGAATGGTGAAAAACGAAGGACAGCCTGGTGGAGGACCTTTTTGGATAAGAAATACAAATAATGAACTTTCTTTGCAAATTGTGGAATCTGCTCAGGTGGATATGGGAAATGTTTCGCAAAAAGAGGTGTTTAATAATTCAACTCACTTTAATCCTGTTGATTTGGTTTGTTCGGTTAAAAGTTTTGAAGGAAAGAAATTTGAATTGAGGAATTTTGTTGATTATAATATGGGCTTTATAACCGAAAAATCACAACAGTCTCAGATAATTAAAGCACAGGAATTACCTGGACTTTGGAATGGTTCAATGGCTAATTGGATTAGTGTTTTTGTTGAAGTTCCTTTGGAAACTTTTACGCCGGTTAAGACAGTAAATAACCTTTTGGATAAAGGTCATTGCCCATTTTAAATTGCTTTTTTGTCAATAAATCAGTTGATTATTTGTGAGATAAAAAAAATATGTGTACTTTTGCACGTTGAAATAGAGTTTTTTTATGTTAAAAAAGAGAGTATTTAGAATTATTTCTTTGTCTTTATTGATGTTTCCTGCTATGGGATTTTCTCAAATTCACGAACGTGGTATGATGAGAAACAGAACAAATGTTGCGGTAGAGAGTTCTGAATATACTATCGGGATAATAAAAGATACTAATAAGTTTAATAATTCTTTTATCCAGTTTGTGAATAATGGAATGTTAGATGATGTTGCGGCAGAGAGCGAAGATGATATTATTTACGCTTCGTTTGATACTCGTTCTGTGCATTATACTAACAGATTTGATTATTCTTCAATCATAGAGCCTATTCCAATTGCGTTGGTAAACGAAAAAGAAAAGAAATATTACGCTTGTCCGATTGAAAATAAGATTACGTCTCGTTTTGGACCAAGACGTCGTCGTTGGCATTATGGTGTGGACTTAGGATTAAGAATTGGAGATCCTGTGAAGGTTATGTTTGATGGTAAAGTGAGGATTGCAAAACGTTCCGGTGCATACGGTAACTTGGTTGTAATACGTCATGATAATGGTTTAGAAACTTATTATGCTCACTTGTCAAAAATAAGTGTAAAACCTAATCAAGATGTTAAAGCAGGTGAGATTTTAGGTCTTGGAGGTAACACAGGACGTTCAACAGGACCTCATTTACATTTAGAAATCCGCTATTTAGGTGCGGCAATTAATCCAGAAAAAGTTATAGACTTTAAAAGCTTTTCTTTAATTAGCGATACACTGATGCTAACTAAGGATTGTTTCAAAAAAACAAGCAGACCTTCTTCTAACAACAACAATTTAGCTAAAAATACTAATGATTCAAAATCTTCAAAAGGAGGAAAGTATTACAAAGTTAAAAAAGGAGATACCTTAGGAGCAATCGCAAGAAGAAATGGTACAACTGTAAAAAAATTAGCTCAACTTAACAATATAAAAGGTACTAGAATTACAGCTGGACAAACCATAAGATTGAGATAATTGTAAATAAATTATAGTTTAAAAAGTAGTGAAAAGTTGTTTTTCAGTACTTTTTTTTATTGAAATAAATTAGATGTTAAAATATGAAAAAAGTATTTAGATTTTTATTGAGTTTGGTGCTTTTTATTGCGCTAATATCTCAATTAAATGCACAAACAGTTGTTACAATAGGCAATAACTGTATTGGGGAAGACTTCCTTCCAATAAATGTTACTTATAATTACAGCTATTCTCAAACAATATTCTCTTCAGAGGAATTGATGGCTGGAGAAATTAGCTCTATAAGTTATAAGTTTAATTCAGAAATACCTACAACTATTTCTTCTCAAATTTATTTAGGAGAAGTAAGTAAAGATGTGTTTGCTAATCCGGAGGATTTTGTTTCTGCAGATAGTCTTACTTTGGTATATTCTGGAGATGTAACATTTACTCAAGGTTGGGTTACAATTAACTTTACAACTCCCTTTGATTATAGTGGAGAAAACAATCTTGTTGTTGCTTATATGAATAACACAGGAACATGGACAGATGCTAGATTTTTTACAGTTTGTTCTTCTGTTGGTAGCAAAACAATAACTTGTTATAGAGGCAATCAAGAAATATCTATAAATAATCCACAGGAAGTAAATAGTGCAATGAGAATGGTTTTGAACAACAGACCAAATATTAAGTTTGAAATCAATCCTTTCTCAGCATCTTGTTATCCTCCAACAGAAATCTTATCGCAACAAATTACATCTCAATCTGCAACTCTTACTTGGAATGCAGTAGAGGGAGTAGAACAATATGCAGTTGCATATAAGAAATCATCAGAAGTGCTATGGGATACTACATTTGTAAATACAAACTCTATTGCCTTATCTCAATTAGATGTAATAACAACTTATGATGTTAAAATATGGAGTGTTTGTTCTGGAGAAGAAAGTATAGCTTTTACCACATCTTTTACAACACTTCCACCAGCTGAACTATTATCGGAATTACCATTTGAATGTAATTTTAATACACAAGCAGAATCTCAATTATGGACAATACTTAACGGTACACAAACAAATAAATGGTATTGGGGAAATATAGTAAATTCCACATTAAGCGATTTAGGAGGAGTAAGCGGTGCGATGTATATTAGTGATGATGAAGGAGTAACAAATCATTATAATGGTACATATTCAATTGTTTATTTTTCAAGATATATCCAATTTTCAGATGCTCCTGAGTTTAAATTAACTTTTGATTGGAAAGGTATAGCAGAGGGTAATTCAGATTTTCTTCAAGTATTTCTTGTCCCAACTACAACTGTGTTAAATAATAACATTATGTTGACAGAAGGAGAGATAACAGATAGATTAAGTGGAGTTAATAATTGGCAAAGAGAAGAAGTTGTTATTCCAGGAGAATTTGCAAATGGAGTCTATAACTTAGTTTTTATGTGGAGAAACGATAGCAGTGTAGAACATCAACCTCCTGCTGCTGTGGATAATATTTCTATTGAAGCAATCCATTGTGGTAGAGTAATGAATCTTGCTGCAGAAGTAAACAATAATGCAGAAGATAACATAACTGCAACAATTACTTTTGATGACAATAATACAGAGGAAGGAAGAACGTATTTAGTAGAATACTCTTTGGCAAATACAAATGAATGGGTATCTCTTTCAACAACAGAAAATAGTGTAGTATTAGAAGGTTTACAACATACAAGCAGATATTCTGTAAGAGTTAAAGTATTGTGTTCTTCAACTGATGTATCAGACTATTCTGAAATAATTAACTTTAACACACCTTGTGGAGTGATTTCTCAATTCCCTTGGACAGAAAGTTTTGAAAATGAATTTGTTCACGAAGAATTATCAGTTGGAGATGAATATGCTCCTAAGTGTTGGGAAAATATAAATGGAGGTTCTTCATATTATGGTTGGACTCAAACAGATTATTATGCAACAAATGGAGAAAATTCTTTGAATTTCTATGGCTATGCAACCTCTGGAACTTATGATGATTGGTTAATAACTCCACTTGTTGAGTTTGATGGAAATCAAAGACTGACTTTAAAGATTAAAAAGTCAGCATTGGATAATAACCCTACGTTTAAGATTTATTATTATGATGCAAGCGAACAAGATATAGCATCTCTTGCAGATACATCTTTGTTTGAATTATTGGATACAGTCGTATTTTCTCAAAATACAATGGATTTCAAAAAGATTGAAGTTAATTTATCTGACGTTTCTTTCTTAGGAAGAATTGCATTGGTGGTTGATGATAGAATATCAGAATTTTACATAGATGAATTTACTATTGATAATATTCCTTTATGTCCAGATGTATTTGGACTAACAGTTAATGTTACTTCATCTTCAAGTATGAGCGTTAGCTTTGATAATTCTAACCCTGTTGCAGAAGGTTGGACAATTGCATACGGTCAAGCAGATTCTATACAAGCATTTAATCTAGAATTAGCAAATACAATAATTGTAAATTCTACTGATGTATTACCTATAACTATAAATAATCTTAACACAGGAGTTTATTATGTTGCTGTGAAATCAAATTGTGGTGGAGCTTATTCTGAAATAGAAACAATAGAAATCCCTGTTGCGCAAAATTTACCATATTCTCAAAACTTTGATAATCCTAATTTAATAACAGGTTGGAATTTCCAAAGTAATTCATCAAATGTATGGACAGTTGGAACGCTTACTAATGGAGAAGACTCGGTAAGCGAAAGTATATTGTATGTTAGTGAAAATAATGGAATGTCAAATACATACAATAATGGATTGGAAACCTATGCGTATGCTTATACCAATTTAGTTTTTGGAGAGTTTCCTGCTTTTAACATTTCTTTCAGTTGGAGAGCAAATGGAGAAGGATCTTATGATTACGGAAAAGTGTATTTACTCCCTTACAACTATGTATTAAGTTCATATACCCTTCCTGATGATGATTATAGTATAACAGGAAGATTAAATAATCAATCAGAATGGCAATCAAAAGATATAGATTTAGGACATGAATATGCAAATGGTGTTTATAAATTAGTATTTGCATGGAAAAATGACTCAAATGGCGGAAGCAACCCTCCATTATCAGTAGATAATTTATTTGTTGAAGTATTGACTTGTGGACCTGTTGAAACCTTAACATTAAACAATATAGAAGCAACAACACCATCTATATCTGTTGCCTATACCGATCACAACTCTAATGGTGTTGATTATTTAATAGAATATACAGCAGAAAACCAAGAAAACTGGATTTCAATCGTTACAGACACTAATTATTATGTTATAGATAGTCTTAATAGTGAAACTACATATCACGTAAAAGTTGCTGTATTGTGTGAAAACGGAACAACTACAAGTTTTGTTGAAGAAGTAATCACAACTCCTTGTGGTGTGATTTCACAATTCCCTTGGACAGAGGATTTCAGTGGCGGAATAGGCCAATGTTGGTATCAAATGTTAGGAGATATGTCTGATACAGTAACTTATTCTAATACCTTAAATACGAATTCTTCTAATGGTTGGAAATATAATACGTATGACGAAGGTGAAAGTATGTTTACAAATCTTTCTTATGAATACGCAAAATATTGGATTGTTTCACCTGTTTTCAATTTAGGCAATGGAGAAACAATATATCAACTATCTGCTGATGTATATAGAAAATCTCCAAACGGAGGAACTGCACAATCACCAAATGGAGATAGATTTGCAATATTGGTTTCAACCGATGATGGAAACACTTGGGCAACTGCAAATGCTATGATATTTGGTAGTGGAGAAAATTCAACTTATGATTATCCTCTTTCAATATTTAATGAAAACGCTTCAAACATTAAATTCAAATTAGCAGATGCAAACGATCAACCTTTCACAGGAAATGTCAGAATAGCTTTCTTTGGAGAAGGAACAACTTCAAGAATTGTGTTAGATAATTTGGAAATATCTCAATGGCAACCTTGCCAAATACCATCAATGGTTAATGTTGGAAACATAACAGCAACTTCTGCAGAATTAACATTTATGGAATTTGGTCAAGCAACACAATGGGAATATGTACTTTCGCAAGGAAATACAATATCAACTTCTGCAACTCCTGTTCTGATTAACTATCCTGGAACTTATTTGAATGATTTATTAGACGGAATGACTTATTCAGTAGCAGTAAGAGGCGTTTGTGGAGAATCTTACTCAGAATGGTCAGATACAATTACTTTCACAACTCCATCACAACCTACACAATTACCTTTTGAAACTTCATTTGATAATGAATTTGATAATCAAAAATGGGTATCTACTTCAAATACAAATAACGTTTGGACAATAGGAACTGCGACATCTTATGATGCTGGTGGAAAATCAGCATATATGTCTTCAAATGGAGAATCTTATAATGTTAGTATGCCAGCAGGTTGGAATTATACTTACGCTTGTTTGTATAGAGAGTTTGATTTCGCGTCAGGAGGAGATTACATTTTAAGTTTTGATTATAAGGTTTCAGGATATCCTGCTTGGGATATGGGTATTCAAGTTTTCGTAGTTGACGAGGAAGAAGAAATTGCTCCACAAGACTTTTATTATAATTCAGATAATTCCCTGATAGATCTTTCAGGACAAAATAACTGGACAAGAGCAGATGTTGAATTGTCAGGATTAGAAGGAATAAAGAAAATAGTATTCTTTACATGGGGATATACTGCAAGTTATAGCACTCAATCGCAAGTTCCACCTGCAATAGACAATATTTCTATTGAATATATGATTTGTGAACCACCTACAAACCTTGTAGTATCAGATATTACATCAAATAGTGCTGTTGTTTCTTGGAATGGAGATGCAGAAAACTATAAAATCAATTGTGTTGTAGCAGGTCAATCAGATACACTTTCTTACACAACATCAGCAACAACATATATATTACCATTATCTTCATTTGAAAGTTACGAAGTAAACGTTCAAAGCGTTTGTGATGAAGAACTATATTCTCTTACAACAGAAAACATTTCTTTCACAACACTTCAAGACGCAGATACAATACCTTACACTTGTAATTTTGAAGGAGTAGGAAATAATGGCTGGTTGTTAAGAAACGGCGATTGTATAAACCAATGGACAATAGGCGTTCCTGTAGGACAAACTTCTTCTTCGTTATTTATTTCCGATGATGAAGAAACAGCACATTATGCAGCATACGGCAGTAGTGTTGTAATAGCAGAAAAATTATTCCAATTTGGAAATTCAGAATTTGTAAAAATAAGTTTTGACCTTACAATAGGAGGAGAAATCTCTTCAAATATTTTCTATGATTATTTGAAAGTATTCCTATTACCAGAAGATCAAATACTTGAACCAACAAATTCACTCAACCTAAATGAAACTCACCCATACGCATTGAGCAATTATTCACAAGATGTAATTCTTCAATACCTTGGAACAAATGCAATCTGTATGTTAGACTCTACGACAACAATCAATATCACAATACCAACTCCATTAAATGAACAAAGAAAATTAGTATTCTTATGGAGAAATAACGAAATGTCAGGAACACAACCAGGAGCAATAATAGATAACATCTCAATTACTACATTAGGAGGCATAATTGAAGAAGAATGTCTTGTTCCAACAAACTTAACAGTTTCAGACATTACTTCAAATTCTGCAAACCTTGTTTGGACACCAGCAGGAGAAGAAACAGCTTGGCAAGTTAAAGTAAATGAACAAACACCTGTTGATGTTACATCACCAAATCACGTTCTTACAAACCTATTACCTTCAACAGAATATAGCGTATCGGTAAGAGCAAATTGTGGAACAGGCGTTTCAGAATGGGCAACTACAACATTCACAACATCAGACACTGTGATAAATCCTGTTGTAGCAACATTAACAGCGACTGCAATAGCAGAAAATTCAGCAATTCTAAATGCAAGTGTTGAAGAAGGAAATGTTGAAATAGTAGAAAGAGGATTCTATTACAAAGAATCATTACAAACAGAATGGGATTCAATTACAGCAGAAGGTGAATCAACATTCTCTGTTCAGTTATCAAACCTTTTAGCTCAAACATCATACACTTACAAAGCATACGTAAGAACTGCTGAAAATGTATTTGAAGGAGCAGAAGTAGAATTTACAACAGAACAATCTTCATTAGCAGATGTAAACAATGAATTGAAAGTTGAAGCATATCCAAATCCTACAAACGATAAAGTAAATATTGAAATAAAAGGATTAAGTGCTGATGCAAGATTGATAATGACTGATGTACAAGGTAGAGTGCTAAAAGATATTGAAATAAATTCTCGCCGAAATGAATTAGACTTAAAGAATTTCGCAAGCGGAGTTTACTACATCAAAGTATTTGATAACCACTCAACCAAAACAATAAAAATAATTAAAGAATAATAAAAACTAAAAGGGGAGCAAATCGCTCTCCTTTTTTTTAATTTATCTCACCTAAAAATCTTTCTTTTTTTGCGGAGTTTTTTTCTTTGTTTTTTACAATTATTTCATAGATTTAAAAAATTATTTCTTTGTTTTAAAAAATTATTTCATAGAGATTTTTTTAGCATATTTCCTCTTATATTTTTACTATATTTTTACTATCTTTTTATTATATATTATATATACAATTGACGATTTATCAATTTTTGATTGACGAAATGTCAAGATTTTCTTGATGATTTATCAATACTTTATTGTTGGATTGTCAATACTTGATTGATGAAATGTCAATATAAAGTTTTTATTTTATTAAACAATATGGCGTTTTAATTGTTGTATGTTATGTTGTTGATTTTTTGGTAGATAGGGAAAAATGTTGTAAATTTGCAAATTTTAACATTTTTTAAAAATTATAAATTAAAAAGTATGAGTAAATTTAGAAAAAATTGGATTATCCTTTTGTTTCTTTTGTTTGGAATGCGTTTAAATGCTCAGACAGAAGTGCAAATTGGTAATGGAACGCAAACAGGATATATTCCCGTTGTAGCGATGTACACTGCGAGTTATGTACAGAGTTTGTATTTGAGTACAGAACTTCAAGCAGGTTTGATTACTTCAATCAGTTATCAATATGCTTTATCGGAAGAGATTACTACTTCTCCGACAACAATCTATATGGCAGAGGTTAGTAGAAGCAGTTATGGTGGAAGTACAGATAGAGTGCCTGCTGATAGTCTTACACAAGTGTTTAGTGGAAGTGTTACTTTCTCGCAAGGTTGGGTAACTATTAACTTAACAACTCCTTTCAATTACACAGGAGCAGGAAATTTAGTTGTTGCGTATTTAAATAACACTGGTCAAAGTTTATCTTGGGAAGAGGCTTATTTTTATGTAACGCCTACTACTGAGAATATGTCAAATATGGCAGCAAGTTGGGACGGAACATTAGACATAAACAATATTGCATCAGGTTGGATGTCGCCTAATGAAAGTTTAGCTGCAAGACCAAATACAAAATTTGTGTTTTCATCAGCGGAAGGCTTTTGTTTCCCTCCTCAAAATGTAACTATGTCAGGAATTACTGATAATTCTGCGGTTGTTTCTTGGACTGCTCCTGAGGGACAAACAACTTTTGGAGTTGCTTATAAAGAGGCTTCTGCTGAAACTTGGGTTACATTGCCTAATGTTACGGGTACTACGACTACTTTAACAGATTTGGAAGGTCTTACAAATTATTCTGTAAAAGTTTGGACAATTTGTGGAGAGGAATCTTTGAGTAATGAGGTTGTTAGAACGTTTACAACCGATGTTTCTTCTTCTCAAATAACTTATTTGCCTTATAACGAAAGTTTTGATACACAAGAGTCTGTTTCTTCTTGGTTATTGGAAAATGGAAATAATGTAAATAAATGGTATTGGGGAACTGTTGAAAATAATACAACTGAACTTCCTACAAGTGGTGCTTTGTTTATTTCTTCAAACGATGGTTTAGCAAATGTGTATAATAATGGAGAAGAATCTGAGGTGTTTGCAAAAAAATATATACACTTCCCAGAGGCACTAAACTTTAAGTTTGCTTTTGATGTTAAATGTATTGGGGAAGAAGATTGGGACGAATTATATGTTCACCTTGTTCCAAATGGACAATCGGCTAATGATAACAATTTAATAGGTGCATATTCTGGTATAATGAATTGGGAAAGACAGGAAATCCTTTTACCAGCTTCTTATGCTAATCAAACTATGCAGTTAGTTTTTCGTTGGTATAATGATAATATGTCAGGGGCTAATCCTCCTGCTGCAATTGATAATATTTCTCTTGTGGCATTGACTTGTGGAATGGTGAATAATTTGGCAGTTGCTTTTGATGAAAATGAGGAAGGTGTTATTGCTGAGGTTTCTTTCTCTAATGCAAATCCTGCTGTTGATTCTTACATTGTAGAGTATGCGATGAATGGAACTGATGATTGGACTTCTATTACTGTTGATACAACTATTGCGGAAATTACAGGATTGCCTTATGCTACTTCTTATTCTGTTAGAGTGAAAGTGCATTGTGCAGATGATTCTATGAGCGAATATTCTGAAACATTATCGTTTACTACTCCTTGTGGTATGATTACTTCTTTCCCTTGGACAGAAGGTTTTGAAAATCCTTTTGTTGCTCCTGAGGGATTAGGTAATGCTGATGCTCCTCTTTGTTGGGTGCAATTTACAAGAGATGATTATTATATGTGGGATCGTAACACAGTATATCCTTCTTCTGGAAGTGGTTGTTTGAGAGGTATGAATAGCACATATTCATCAGATGCGAATGCGTGGATGATTTCTCCTGCAATGCAGTTTACAGGTGAAGAAATGCTTGTCTTTAAAATGAAAAGACAATATGAATCTCAAATTGCTAAATTGAAAATTTATACATTATCAGAAACTGAACAACCTCTTTCTTCTATAAGTGATACTTCTCGTTTCCAATTGGTAAGATCGATAGAATTATCAGGTCCTGGTGCAGACTATACTACTTATGAGGTGGGATTATCTTCTCTTCAAGGTCAAGGTAGATTTGCTTTTGTTTATAGTGAACCTGCAAATACTTTCTTTATTGATGATGTAAGCGTTGAAGCGCTTCCTGATTGTCCAAATGTGTATGGAGTAACTGCACAAAGAGTTGGAACAAACAGTGCTTCTGTTAATTTCGATACTTCAAATGGAAATAACTCTGGTTGGGTTATTGCTTACGGACAAGCAAACTCTGAATCGGATTTTAATCCTGAAACAGTGCCTGCAAATCAACAAATAACTATAACTTCTGCTGATCAATTACCATATATAGTAGAAGGATTGACCTCTGGTGCTTATTATTTCTCTGTTAAACAAGATTGTGGTGGAGCTTATTCTCCTGCTGTAAGCGTGTTTATTCCTGTTGTTAATAATATCCCATACACACAAAACTTTGATTCAAATATTGCTGGGGAATGGGATTTAGGATTGTATAGCGGAACTAATAAATGGGTAATAGGAACTGCTACAAGTAATTCAGAAGCTCCTGGAAGTTCAATGTATATTAGTGATAACAATGGAGATAGTAATACATATAACTTTACTTCTCAATCAAAATCATACGCTGTAACTTATATTTCTTTTGGACAAGCTCCTCAATTTACTCTTACTTATGATTGGAAAGCAATGGGACAAACAATAGGTATTTCAGCATACGACTATGGAAAAGTTTATCTTCTTCCAGATTCTATGAATATTACAACTTCTCAAACAATTAATAACTCTTATGCTATAAGTGGTGATCTTGTTAATCAAAATACATGGCAAAGTGATACAATAGAAATAGATGCTACTTATGCTAATTCGGTTAGAAAATTAGTGTTTGCATGGTATAACAATTCTTCAACAGGTACTAATCCTGCTTTGGCAATAGATAATATTTCATTAGTAGAAGGTAACTGTGGACAAGTAGTTGATTTGAATGTAGAGTATGCTCAGGGTGCAGAAGGTATAGATGCGACTGTATCTTTTGTTGATTATTCTCAAAATGCTTCATACGTTATAGAATATAAATCAGAGTTTGATGCAGATTGGACTGTAATGACATCTACAACTCAATCACAAGTAATAACAGGTCTTGATTTTAATACAGAATATTCTTTCAGAGTTGCTGTGGTTTGTCAAGATGGAAACCAAACAGATTATACAGAAATTACAGTACAAACACCTTGTGGAGCTATCTCGCAACTTCCTTGGGGTGAATCGTTCAATATTGCACCTGATGAATGTTGGACTTTAAGAAAAGGTGCTTTGACAGACACTGTATATACAAATGATTTACAAATACCATCTACTTATGAAAGTCCATGGACATTTGACGCTACAAATGCAGTAGGTGGCGTAAGCAATGGAAGAATGCAAGCATACGTATATGGAACAACTGCAAAATTCTGGTTGATTTCTCCAACTATAAACATACCAACAGAAGGAGTTTATGAATTGAGCTTAGATGTTTTAGCTCGTACAACAATGGACGATGCTGCTCCTGCTCCTGCTCCAGATGATAGATTTGCAGTTTTAGTATCTACTGATAACGGTATTAGTTGGACAACATCAAATGCTATTATCTACACAGATTCTGATGCTGACACTACTCGTGATTTTGCTGATTTTAATCAAACTCCAACAAGAGTTAAGTTTAAATTAGAAAATGCAGAAGGTGTAGCATATTCTGGATTTGTAAGATTTGCATTCTATGTAGAAAGTACTCAATCTAACGGAAGTAATTATGTGTTTATAGATAATATTGCGGTAAATCAATGGTCAGATTGTGAATCTCCATTCAACCTTTCTGTAAATAATATTACTAATAACACTGTAGATTTAACATTCCCTGAGAACGAAGGTGTAGAAGGTTGGGAATATATTGTAGTTCCACAAGGTGGAAGCATTGAAGCAGCAATTCCTGTTGAAATAGCAGAAAGTCCTGCAATTATAGATAATCTTGAATCAGAAATGAATTACACTGTTCATTTGAGAGCAATTTGTAGCGAAACTTCTGTTTCACCTTGGTCAGTAGGAGTTTCATTTACAACTACACCAGACCCAACTCCAATACCATATACTTGTGATTTTAACTTTGAACAAGGACAAGCAACAGGTTGGTTGTTGAAAAATGGTACTTGTGCTAATGAATGGGTTGTTGCAAATCCAGCTTCTCTAACATCAGGAGCATTATTTGTTTCAGACGATAATGGAGTAAGCACAAATTATGGTAATGGTATTTCTGTGATAGTGGCAGAAAAAGTATTCTCATTTGGAGAATCAGATTCTATTGCAATAAGTTTTGACCTTACAGTAGGAGGGGAAGTAATAGGAGATAATGCTTACGATTACTTAAAAGTATTTTTAGTTCCAGAAAATACATCGTTTGAACCTTCATTAGAATATCCACTTCCAGCATACGCTAGTGCAAACTATTCACAAGGCGTAATATTGACAAATGCAGAAGGAGGATATTATATAGCAAATCAAACAGCAACAATAAACATTGAAATGCCAACTCCACAACAAACAAGCAAATTGGTATTTGTTTGGGTTAATGACGAATCAACAGGAATTCAACCAGGTGCTATAATAGATAATTTTAGCATTACAGAAATAAATCCTGCAACTCCTTGTTTTGCTCCAACAAACCTTGTTATAGAAAATTCAAACGATACAACTAATTTCTCTTGGCAAGTAGCAGGAACAGAAACACAATGGGAAGTTCGCTTGGGTGAAGCAGAATCGGTAGTAGTTGAAGCTCCTGCATACCAATTCTTAAATCTTGCAATTGGACAATACACAGCATACGTAAGAGCTATTTGTTCTGAGGGAACATATTCTGAATGGGCATCAATAGATTTTGAAATAGCTGTTGTAGCACCGGTTATAACAACAAACGATGCAACAAACATAACAGCAAATTCAGCAACCTTAACAGCAAGCGTTCAATTAGGAAATCAAACTCCAAGCTCAGTAGGATTTAGATATAAAGCAGTTTCAGCAGAAGAATGGATAGAAGAAACTATTTCTACTACTTCTTATGATGCTTTAAGCCTTGAAGTATCTAACTTACTAACAGCAACAGAATATGAATTTAAAGCATTTGTAGTTTGTGGAGAAACAGAATATGAAGGAGAAGTAAAAACATTCACAACTCTTGCTTCATTGACAGAAGAGTTAAGCAATATGCTTTCTGTTAGTTTGTATCCTAATCCTGCAAAACAATCTACAACATTAGAGTTTTCAGCTTTGAATAGCGAGGCTAAGATTTCAATTGTTAATATGAAGGGACAAATCGTAAAAACAATAGATATTCAACCTTCTCAAAGCTATGAATTGAACTTAACTGATTTTGCAAGTGGAGTTTATTATGTAAAAGTAATTACAGATGGCAAAATCATAACACAAAAACTAATAGTTGAATAGTTTAATTCTCAATAACATAAGCGGAGTAACGACAAAAAACGTTACTCCGCTTTTTTTTAAGTCATTAAGTTTTATTATTTTTGCACACTATGAAGACAATAGTAAGCGGAATGCGTCCCACAGGAAACCTACACTTAGGAAACTATTTTGGGGCATTAAGAAATTTTATTCAATTACAAGAGAAAGAAAATTGTTTCTTTTTTATAGCAGATTATCATTCACTAACCACTCACCCAAATCCGCAGGATTTACATCAAAGGGTAAGAACAATACTTGCACAATACATAGCTTGTGGTTTAGATCCTGAAAAAGCAACAATCTATGTTCAAAGCCAAGTTCCAGAAACAGCAGAATTATATATGTTCCTAAATATGAATGCGTATTTAGGAGAATTGGAAAGAGTAACTTCTTTTAAGGATAAGGTAAGACAAAATCCTCAAAACGTTAATGCAGGACTTTTGACTTATCCAACGCTTATGGCGGCAGATATAATCTTACATAAAGCAACTCACGTGCCTGTTGGAAAAGACCAAGAGCAACACTTGGAAATGACAAGAACCTTTGCAGGAAGATTTAATCGTATGTATGGAGTAGATTACTTTCCAGAACCAGTAGCATACAATTTTACAGGCGAGTTAATCAAAGTTCCAGGATTGGACGGTAGCGGAAAAATGGGCAAAAGCGAAGGAGAAGGCAATGCAATCTTCTTAACAGACGAGCCAAACGTCTTGAAGAAAAAAATAATGAGAGCAAAAACCGATGCAGGTCCTCAAACTCCAAATTCAGAAAAGACAACAGAGATAGAAAACCTTTTTTCGCTAATGAAACTTGTTTCAAAAGAAGAAATTATTAAGGAATTTGACGCTCAATATGCCGATTGCACAATAAGATATGGCGATTTGAAAAAACAATTAGCCGAAGATATGGAGAATTTTGTAGCACCTTTAAGAGAAAGAATAAAAGAAGTTGAATCAGATGCAGCATATCTTTCAAAGGTTGCAAAGATTGGAAATGAAAAAGCAAGAGAATCGGCAATCAAAACACTCAAAGAAGTAAGAGAAATCATAGGATTTAGAAATATATAAATAAAAAATAAAAATAAATAGATATGTCAGGACATAATAAGTGGTCAACAATTAAAAGAAAAAAAGGAGCATTAGACAGCAAACGTTCAAAAATTTTTTCTAAGATAATCAAAGATATTACAGTTGCAGTAAAAGAAGGAGGTCCAGATCCTGATTCAAATGCAAGACTTCGTTTAGCAGTAGCAAATGCCAAAGGTGCAAATATGCCAAAAGATACTTTGCAAAGAGCAATCAACAAAGCGGGAGATAAAAACACAGCAGCATTGCAAGAATTAACTTTTGAATGCTACGCACCTCACGGAATAGCAGTTTTTGTTGAGTGTTTAACAGACAATAACAACCGTTCCGTAGCAGCAGTTCGTTCAGTTTTCAATAAATTTGGAGGAACAATGGGAACAAATGGCTCATTAGGATTCATTTTCCAAAGAAAAGGAGTTTTCCAAATTGCAATAGGAGAAAGAGATGCTGATGAATTAGAAATGGCATTGATAGAAGCAGGAGCAGATGAAATAGAAAGAGAAGACGAATACTTCACTGTTTACACAAAAATGGAAGATTTTGCTTCAATGCAAAAAGGATTGGAAGAAGCAGGTATAGAAGCAGAAAGTGCAGAACTTCAAAGAATACCAAATACTACAACAGAACTTCCATTAGCAGAAGGATTAAAAGTAATGAAACTAATAAATCTTTTGGAAGAAGACGATGATGTACAAGCAGTTTACCATACGTTAGAAATGACTGACGAGTTAATGGAAAACGCTGAATAAATTATTTTACAAAGAGGGCTTTTCATTAAGCCCTCTTTTTCATTTAACAAAACGAATTATGCTATATTTAGTTCCAACTCCAATAGGCAATCTTGAAGATATGACATTTAGGGCAGTCAAAGTGCTAAATAATGTACAATTGATATTAGCCGAAGACACAAGAACCTCACGCCCTTTATTAAATCATTATGAAATCACAACACCTCTGCAATCGCATCATTTATTTAATGAACATCAAAACCTAAACTATATAATTGAGCGATTATTATCAGGAGAAGATATAGCATTGATAACAGATGCAGGAACACCCGGCATATCCGATCCGGGATTTCTTTTAGTAAGAGAATGCGTTCGCAACAATATAGAAGTAACTTGTCTTCCGGGAGCAACGGCTTTTGTACCTGCACTTGTAAGTTCGGGATTCCCTTGCGAGAAGTTTTGCTTCGAGGGATTTCTTCCTCATAAAAAAGGACGTCAAACCCGTTTGGAATTTCTAAAAACCGAAACCCGCACAATAATCTTTTACGAATCGCCTCACCGTCTTTACAAAACTTTGCAACAATTTTGTGAAACCTTTGGCGAAGAAAGAAATGTTAGCGTATCAAGAGAAATTAGCAAAAAATTTGAAGAAATCACAAGAGGTACTCTAAAAGAAGTAACCGAGCATTTCGCAGAAAAAAATGTAAAAGGAGAGATAGTAATTGTGCTTTCAGCCGAAGAGAAAATTATTTCTAAGAAAGAGAAAAATAACTCTATGAAATAATTTTCTAAAACAAAGAAATAATTTTCTAAAACAAAGAGTTATTTTACCCTATCAGGATTTTGACTTACGAAACTTGCCCAAGAAGATTTTTTAGATGAGGTTTTCTTCGCAGAAGAGTCAGAAACCAACAAATCTTCCTTTTGATAACTATGGCAAACCGCCACCGCAAGAGCATCAGTCGCATCAAGATAGGAAGGAATTGCCTCAAACTTAAATATTCTCTGCAACATATTTGCCACTTGCTCTTTTGAAGCAGCACCATTGCCTGTTATAGATTGTTTAATCTTGCGAGGAGAATACTCAACAAAAGGAATGCTTCTTGAAAATGCCGCTGCAATACAAATTCCCTGTGCTCTACCAAGTTTTAACATCGATTGCACGTTTTTTCCAAAGAAAGGAGCCTCAATAGCGAGTATATCAGGTTTGAAAATGTCTATAATCTCTGTGATTTTATCAAAAAGCATTTTCATTTTTGTGCTTAATTCATCTTTTGTGCCAAGTACTATCACGTCCATTTTAAGCAAAGAAGTTTCTTTTCCTTTTTGCTCAATAATAGAATAGCCAAGGATATTTGTGCCTGGGTCAATTCCGAGAATAACTCTTTCTTTCTCCATATTTTTTTACTGAATTTTTTTACAAAGATACGTTTTTTATGCGTTAAAAACCTTAAAATCTTTTTGGAAATTCAATAAGTAGTCGTATATTTGCACGCTAAAAATTAGAAAATAGTAATAATTAATAACAAAAAAAGAAAAAAGCGATGTTTAAAGGACACCCAAAAGGCCTTATTTCGGCAGCCTTAAGTAATATGGGAGAGCGTTTTGGCTACTATATTATGAATGCCGTGTTAGTGTTGTTCCTTTGCTCAAAGTTTGGTTTGAGTGACGCAACAGCAGTAATCATTTATTCTTGCTTTTATTGCGGAATATACATTTTAAGTTTGGTTGGTGGTATTATTGCTGACAAAACTCAAAATTACAAAGGTACAATTCAAGCTGGTTTGGTAACAATGGCAACAGGTTACATTCTTTTAGCTATTCCAATCACAGCAACAGATGCAAATCAAGCTTGGTTATTACCATTAACTTGCTTTGCGTTATTGATGATTGCCTTTGGTAACGGATTATTCAAAGGAAACTTACAAGCAATCGTTGGACAATTGTATGATAACTTTGAAGCAGAAGAAGCTAAAAAAGGAGAAGAAGCTCTTAAACTTGCAAAAGATAAAAGAGACTCTGGATTCCAAATTTTCTATGTATTCATTAACGTTGGAGGTCTTATAGCTCCTTTCGTTGCTCCACTTATCAGATCTTGGTGGTTAAAAGTTAATGGATTTATCTATAACGCTAAACTTCCTGCTCTTTGCCACGAACAATTAAATGGTACATTAGCAGGAGATAAATTAACAAACTATAACGAATTGTCTGCAAGTGCAGTTGTTGAAGCAGGTACAGCATTTGAACCAACTGCATACTTAGAAATATTCAATCAAGGAGTACACTTCTCATTCATTGCTTCAGTTCTTGCAATGTTGATTTCATTAACAATATTCCTTTGCACAAAGAAAAAACTTCCTACACCTGCTAAAAAAGCTGCAACAGAATCTGTTGGTTATACAGCAGAAGAAAAACTTGCAATGGCAAAAGAAATTAAACAAAGACTTTATGCTTTATTTGCAGTATTAGGAATTGCAATATTCTTCTGGTTCTCATTCCACCAAAATGGTGCTTCATTCTCATTATTCGCAAGAGACTTTATGGATACTTCTAAGGTAGCACCTGAATTCTTACAAGCAATCAATCCATTCTTTGTAATAGTTTTAACTCCTATTATTATGGGATTCTTTGCTATGTTGGCAAGAAAAGGAAAAGCTGTTTCAACTCCAAGAAAAATTGCAATAGGTATGGGATTAGCTGCTTTGGCTTACATATTCCTTGCAATATTCTCTTACATCAAAGGTTATCCATCAGCAACTGACTACTTAGCATTACCTGTTGCAGAACAAGAAGCTTCAAGAGCAGGAGTTTGGGTATTCTTTGTAACATATTTCTTCTTGACTGTTGCTGAATTGTTCATTTCTCCACTTGGATTATCATTCGTTTCTAAGGTAGCACCTAAACATATGTTAGGTTTATGCCAAGGATTGTGGTTAGGAGCAACAGCAGTTGGTAACGCATTCTTGTTCTTAGGCTCAATGATGTACAATGCTATTCCATTGTGGTTATGTTGGACAGTATTCGTTATAATATGCTTGATTTCAATGGGAGTAATGTTTGGTATGGTTAAATGGCTTGAAAGAGTAGCTAAATAATCTTAAAGAAAAAACATTAAACCTTAAATAAATATTAAAGGGATTGAGTTTTTTTTAATTCAATCCCTTTATTTTTTTGCTATATAGTCGGTGTTTTATTGAAAAAACGTATATTTGCAAACTCTAAAATTTAAGAAAAATGGAATTTGAATTAAGAGAAGAGCAAGAATTTATTACTTTGATACAATTATTAAAGGCAGTTGGCGTTTCTTATAATGGGGCTGAGGCTCAAAGAATGGTGGTTGAGGGGTTGGTTTATTTGAATGGTGAGCTTGAAAGCAGAAAGCGAGCAAAGATTCGTAGGGGAGATGTTGTGAAAGTATTTGATAAAGAAATTATAGTAAGATAATATTAAACTAAATAAAACAATAAAGAAAAATGGATTTAAGTACAATTCTATCAATTTCGGGAAAACCGGGCTTATTCAAGCTGATATCTCAAACAAAGACAGGAGCGTTAGTGGAATCCTTATTAGACTCAAAGCGTTATCCTGCATTCTCAAATGAAAAAATATCTTCCTTAGCAGATATTAGCATTTTTACAATAGATGATGATATTTCGCTTCAATCAGCTTTGCAAGCAATTTATAAAAAAGAAAACGGGGGAGAGTGTATCAATCACAAAGCACCAGAAAGCGAAATAATAGCTTATATGAAAGAGGTTCTACCAAATTTTGACGAAGAAAGGGTTTATGTTTCTGATATGAGAAAACTTTTTTCTTGGTACAATCTTTTAAATTCTAAACAACTTATAGATTTAGAAACAGAAGAAGAATAAAATATTTCTTTGAATTAAAAAAATAATCCTTTGATTTAATTTTTTAATTCAAAGGATTATTTTTTTGTTTCTTTACTTTTTATTTTTTCCACCTTAGAGTTGTAATCATATAGTCAAGATCGGTTTTTATTCGTCTTATATATGTTGTGAGGGAATCGTTGTTTGGTGCAGTTTTGCAATGAAGGGCTAAACGCAAGAAATGATTTGTGCTGTCGGTTAAATAGAATTGATAAGGCGATACTACTTCGCTGCCTTTTATTTCAAAAACTGTTCCGAAAACTCTTTGTTCTGCGTTATTGTATTGTTGTTCTATGATTCCAGAAGAGAATTTCTTGTGTCTATCTAAGAAAGTGTAGCAATCGTTTATCATATAAGCCAAAGAAGAATCAGCCTTTAATGGAATGTAACTAACGTTTGCTTCAAATCCGTATTTGTCAAAATTTATATTAAACCACTTATTGTCTTTTTTATCAGTGTTTACTCTTATGATTTCGCCATAATCTGGCATTTGAAATGTGAAAGGAAAATCCTTTTCATCAACAAGTGAATATAAAGGTTGGGTTGTTTCTAATAATAGATAGGTTTTTGGTTTTGGAACGGGCGGTTCCTCGCTGCAAGCAAAAAAAATTGCCGATAAACAAAACAGAAACAATATTTTTAGTGTCTTATACATAAGTAATTTTTTGGCAAAGATAAGAATTATTTGGCTAATTCTAAAATTTGTCTTAATTTAGCAGATTGAAATTAAAGAAAAAAGATATGAAAAAAGTATTTTTATTGATAGCTTGTTTGTTTCCTTATTTTGCTTTTTCGCAAGTCAGCGTAACTTCGGCTAATGGACAAAATGTAGCAGATTTATTGGAAACTTACTTTTTGGGAGGTGGTGTTCAAATCAGTAATGTTAAATTCAATGGACAGAGTGTTGTAAATAGTAATCAGATAGGTACGTTTTCAAATCCTACTACGGCTGTTCCAAACGTTGCTCTTTCTTCTGGAATTGTTATGGTGACAGGAAATGTTGACGATGCGGCTGCCGGAAATTCATCAGGTATTGTCTCTTCTACCTCAAGCCCAACTTATAATGGTAATGATAGATCGATACCTTTAAGAAACGTTTTGAATAGTCAAGGAAATTCTACTCAAACTATGAATGATGTTGCCGTACTTCAATTTGATTTTATTCCTTCTGGTGAATATGTGAAGTTTGATTATGTTTTTGCATCTGAGGAATATCCAGGTTTCGTGCATTCAGGGTATAATGATGCTTTCGGATTTTTTATTTCAGGACCATATGATGATCAAGGAAATCTTATTGCAGAAGGAATCCCTTATCAATATAGGAATATAGCGGTTATTCCTGGTACAACAGAACCTATTACCATTAACACAGTGCACGATCAAAGAGGTTGTCATGATGAATATTCAGTTTATCATATAACAAATAATAATAATAATTGTAAAATGAACGCATATACAGTTGCTCTTTCAACAGAAGAGGTTTATGTTGTGCCATGTTTGAAATATAAATTGGAGTTAGCAATATGTGATGTTGGAGATGCTGCATATAATTCATGTGTATTTTTAGGAGCAGGTTCGTTTAAAGTTGATGAGTATTCACTTAATGAGATGTTACCTGCAACAGGAGTTGGTACATCTTATGTTAAAGGTTGCGATTTAGATACAATAACTATGAAAATTAATAGACCTGCAACAGAAAACGAACAACACGTTTTAAGTTTTTTTGGAACAGCAGTAGAAGGCGAAGACTTTGAATTATTAGACCTTAATGGCAATCCAGCAGGAAGAACTCTTACTTTTGCGGAAGGAGATACTTCTGCCTCTGTTATTATAAGATTTAAAAATCACGTAGATGATGTAGCTGGTGAAACGCTTGAATTAGGAATAGTAACAGAGTTTATTAACGAATGTGCACAAATTGATACTATTTTTATCAGCATTACAACACCAGAAAGCTTAGAATACACTTTAAGCGAAGACGTAATTTATTGCGAAAACGAATTGCCGAAAAATGAAAACGTAGAAATCAATGTAACAGGCGGCATAGGAGATGTAACATACGAATGGTCAGCCGGCGTAACTCCAAATCAAGCGACAAATACAGTAGGTATAACCCAACCAAGCGTAATTTATATAAATGTAACAGACGGATGCGGAAGAGAAATCCACGACTCGGTTAGTTTTAAAGTACAAGGAGCTACAGTATCAGCAAGCGTAGACAAACGATTCATTTGCGAAGGGGAAATAATACATCTTTCAGCCACCACAGCCGAACAATACACATGGACCTCCACAGCAGAAGACGCACTATTACCAAATAATAACACAGTAAGCAATCCAGAAGCTCAACCAACAGCAAGCAGCACCTACAAAGTAACCATAGTAGATGAAAATGGATGTATAGCAAGCGATACAGTAAACGTAGTAGTAGTTCCAGCAATAGACGCACAACTCTACCTCACACCAACAAGGACAAGCGTATTAAACACACAAATAAGATTTGAAGACCGTACTCAAGGCTCATTTTCAAGAGAATGGGACTTCGGAAATGGAGATTACTCCACACAATCCTCAGGCGTGGTAGTCTATTCCTCAGACGACACAGCTACATACCAAGTAAGACTCATAGCATATAACCAAGCTAATTGTCCAGACACAGCCTACGGCACAGTTCAAGTAGTACCAGAATTTTCAATATGGATACCAAATGCGATAACACCAGGCTCAGATGATCCAAATGCATACTTTACTCCAATATTCTCAACAGAAACAGAATATGAATTTACAATCTACTCACGCAATGGAGGTAAAATCTTTGTAACTGATGAAAAAGTACGAGCATGGGACGGTAAATTGCCAAATGGAGATTATGCACCAAACGGAATGTATGTATATGATCTTTATTACAAAGATGGAGATGGATTATTACAAAGAAAATCTGGCAATGTAGTCTTGATTATGTCTGGTAATGATGAGAATAGATAATGGATTTTACAATTCTTAATGTAGATAAAATAAGTTCTTCTCAAACTTATTTAATAGAATTGTCTAAACAAAAAGAATTACGAGAGGGTATTGTTGTAAATGCCCTCTCGCAATTTAATGGAAAAGGTCAATTTGAAAATAAATGGGAGAGTGAAAGAGGAAAAAATCTAACTTTTTCTCTTCTGCTTAAACCTTGTTTTCTTAATCCTTCAGAACAATTTCTTATAACACAAGTTTTATCTCTTGCTATTTGTGATGTAATTTCTAAATATACAGAAGATGTTTCGATAAAGTGGCCTAATGATATTTATGTTGGGCAAAAAAAAATTTGTGGTATTCTTGTCTATAATCAATTGTTGGGTTCTTATTTTGAAAATGCTTTCTGTGGAATTGGCTTAAATGTTAATCAAAAAGACTTTCCTCCTTTGCCAAATCCGACTTCTTTATATTTAGAAACAGAAGAAGAATTTAACCTAAATGAAGTCTTGCAAGAGGTATTAAAACACATAGATTTAAGATACACTCAATTAAAATCAGGACAATTTGAAATCTTGCAACAAGATTATATGAAAAGACTTCTTTATAATGGTGTGTTTGCAAGTTATATATATAAAGGAGAAGAGATAGAAGCAAGAATTTTTGGTGTTAATGATTTTGGACATCTTTTACTTGAAGATAGGGAAGGTAATGATATTTCTTGTGAATTAAAAGAAATAATCTTTACACATAATGTAGATTTGAAAAAAAAATTGACTTAACAACTTAAAACGTATTGCCAATAAAAAGTTGTTTTGTTTGTTAATAGCATTATTACCATTTATAGGATATTCACAAATTACGCTAACTTCGGCAAATGGACAAATGTAAAAGATTTTTTAGAAACACATTTCTTAGGAGGAGGTGTAGAAATCTTTAATGTTTGTTTAAAGTTGATGAGTATTCACTCCAAATGCATACTTTACCTCAATATTCTCAACAGAAACAGAATATGAATTTACAATCTACTCATGCAATGGAGGTAAAATCTTTGTAACCGATGAAAAAGCATGAGCATGGGACGGTAAATTGCCAAATGGAGATTATGCACCAAACGGAATGTATGTATAAGATCTTTATCTGATAACGATAATATTATTATAATAATTAAAAGAAAAATGAATGATTGAGGAAGATTCTTTTGATATTGTGGCATTTTTTTTACTTTAATTTGACTTTTTTAATGCTATTTTGATAGTTTTTTTTGTAAAAAAAGAAAAAAAACAAAAAATTATACTATTTGAAAATGAGATAATTGTAATTTTTTATACAAAAAAAGTTTAAGAAAGTTTGGCGCGAAATGTATTTTGTTATACCTTTGCAAACGCAAATAAGGGCAGAGAGATGTTTCTCAAAATAAAAAAAATGAGAATAAATTTGTGAGAAAGAAAATTTGTTGTATCTTTGCAAAGTTGTTTCAAAGCCTTGGTGTGAAATTGATATTTGAAATTTAGAAATATAGAATGCCGATGTAGCTCAGCTGGCCAGAGCAGCTGATTTGTAATCAGCTGGTCGGGGGTTCGAATCCCTCCATCGGCTCACTTTTTCTAAGTGGGGGAGAGTCGCATAGTGGCAATTGCAACAGACTGTAAATCTGTCCTCTTCGGAGTTCGGTGGTTCGAGTCCACCCTCTCCCACATTAAAGAGATGAAATAGTTCTTATTTTTTATAAAATGCGGAAGTAGCTCATTTGGTAGAGCGATAGCCTTCCAAGCTATAGGTGGCGGGTTCGAGCCCCGTCTTCCGCTCAAATAAAACAAGATGAGAGCGAGTCATGCTTTTTGATTCGTTCTCATTGTTGTAGGGAAGAGTTTGTGCCGTTGTAGCTCAGTGGTAGAGCACTTCCTTGGTAAGGAAGGGGTCGTGAGTTCAAGTCTCATCAATGGCTCTTTTGGTAAAGAAAATAAAAAATTAATAAAATAGATAATTCTAACGATTAATAGTCAATAATTATGGCAAAAGAAAAATTTGAACGTTCAAAACCGCACGTTAACATTGGAACAATTGGTCACGTAGACCACGGTAAGACAACTTTAACAGCTGCTATCACATCAGTTTTAGCAACTAAAGGACTTTCAGAAGTAAAGTCGTTTGATACAATTGACTCAGCTCCTGAAGAAAAAGAAAGAGGTATTACTATTAATACAGCTCACGTTGAGTATCAAACTGAAAATCGTCACTATGCTCACGTTGACTGTCCTGGTCACGCTGACTATGTTAAGAACATGGTTACTGGTGCTGCTCAAATGGACGGTGCGATAATCGTTGTAGCTGCTACAGATGGTCCTATGCCTCAAACTCGTGAACACATTTTGTTGGCTCGTCAAGTAGGCGTTCCTCGTTTGGTTGTGTTTATGAATAAGGTAGACTTGGTTGATGACCCTGAGTTATTAGATCTTGTTGAAATGGAAATTCGTGATTTGTTATCATTCTACGAATTTGATGGTGATAATACACCAGTTATTAGAGGATCTGCTCTTGGTGGATTGAATAATGAACCTACTTGGGTTGAAAAAATTATGGAATTGATGGATGCAGTTGATGCATGGATTCCTCTTCCTCAAAGAGATAAAGATAAAGATTTCTTGATGCCTATTGAAGACGTATTCTCTATTACAGGTCGTGGTACTGTTGCAACAGGTCGTATTGAAACAGGTATCATTCACGTAGGAGATGCTGTTGATATTATCGGTATGGGTGCTGAAAAATTAAAATCAACAGTTACAGGTGTAGAAATGTTCCGTAAATTGTTGGATGAAGGAGAAGCTGGAGATAATGTTGGTTTGTTGCTTCGTGGTATAGATAAAAATGAAATCCGTCGTGGTATGGTTATTGCTAAGCCAGGTTCAGTTCAACCACACAAAAAATTCCAAGCTGAGGTTTATATCTTGAAAAAAGAAGAAGGTGGACGTCATACAGCGTTCCATAACAAATATCGTCCTCAATTCTATTTCAGAACAACTGACGTAACAGGAGAAATCTCATTACCAGAAGGTCGTGATATGGTTATGCCTGGTGATAACTTAACAATTACAGTTGAGTTGATTTCTGAAATCGCATTGAACGAAAACTTACGTTTTGCTATCCGTGAAGGTGGTAGAACAGTAGGTGCTGGTCAAGTAACTAAATTATTAGATTAATAAATAACAAACTAATTGGGAAAGATATTGTGCTTTCCCAATTATACAGGGGCATAGTTTAAGGGCAGAATAGTGGTCTCCAAAACCATTGATGGGAGTTCGAATCTCTCTGCCCCTGCAAAAAAATAAAAACAAGGTATAGATGTCTAAGATTGTTAATTATATAAAGAATAGCTATGATGAACTTATGCACAAGGTATCATGGCCAACTATGTCTGAATTGACAAATAGTACTGTTGTTGTCTTTGTCTCTTCATTGATTATATCGCTTATTATTTTTGCTATGGATATGATAATGGGTGTACACCCTACATTGGAGTGGAAAGGAATGTTAGGTTTTCTTTATGAGCTTATAGGATAATCTTAATTACTGTATCTAAGCTTCCCAAAGGTTTTTTATACCAAGAGATATAGTATTTTGATTTATATTTTGTTGTTTGATAATTACATTAATTCTTGATTATGACTGAGGAACTAAAACCAAAAAAGTGGTATGTAGTTAAGGCTGTTGCTGGTAAGGAAAAAAAAGCCAAGGAATATATTGAAAATGAAGTTGCTCACAGCGGATTTGAAAATTATGTTTCGCAAGTATTGATTCCTACCGAAAAGGTCTTTTCTGTTCGTAATGGTAAAAGAGTGAGTAAAGATAGAACTCTTTTCCCTGGTTATGTTTTGATTGAAGCTTTCTTGGAAGGTGAGATCATGCATGCGATAAGAAATGTTCCTAATGTTATAGGTTTCTTGACACAAAAAGATGGGACACCGGTACCTTTACAAGAGGAAGAAGTGAAACGTATTTTAGGTCAAGTTGATGAAATGATTGATAATGACGAGGAGTTAATGGAGCCTTTTATTTTAGGTGAAACTGTTAAGATAATTGATGGTCCATTCAATAGTTTTTCAGGAGTTATTGATGAAATAAATTTTGAGAAAAAGAAATTGATGGTTATTGTTAAGATATTTGGCAGAAGAACTCCGGTTGAATTGTCTTTCGTTCAAGTAATAAAGTAATTTCAAATAGGTATTTAATCATTCAAGTTTAAAAACGCACGTTAGTAAAATGGCTAAAGAAGTTGCAGGATTAATTAAATTACAAATTCCAGGAGGTAAAGCGAATCCATCTCCACCAGTAGGACCTGCGTTAGGTGCTAAGGGTGTTAATATAATGGAGTTTTGTAAACAGTTTAATGCTAGAACTCAAGACCAACAAGGAAAATTGATTCCAGCAATTATTACTGTTTACGCTGATAAATCCTTTGATTTTGTAATTAAAACCCCACCTGTTGCTGTCCAATTAAAAGAAGCTGCTAATTTAAAAAGTGGTTCTGGTGAGCCAAACAGAAATAAAGTGGCAACTTTGAAAATGGAACAAGTAAGAGCAATTGCTGAAGCTAAGATGGTAGACTTAAATTGTTTTACTGTTGATGCAGCGATCAGTATTGTAAAAGGGACAGCAAGAAGTATGGGTATCGTTGTTGAAGAATAATTCTTTGACATATATTAAAAAAGTAAAAAACGTAAATTAATGGCAAAACAATCGAAAAAACAAAGAGAGGCTTTAGCAAAATTTGATACGCTAAAAGAGTATTCTTTGGAAGAAGCTGTTGAAGTGGTAAAAAACATCACTTTCACAAAGTTTGATGCTTCTTTTGATTTGGATGTACGTTTGGGTGTTGATCCTCGTAAAGCAAATCAAATGGTAAGAGGTATCGTTACTTTGCCTCACGGAACAGGTAAAACCAAAAGAGTTCTTGTGTTATGTACTCCTGATAAGGAAGAAGAAGCTAAGGCTGCCGGAGCTGATTATTTTGGATTAGATGATTACATCACCAAAATCAAAGGCGGTTGGACGGATGTCGATGTTATTATCACTATGCCAAGTGTTATGCCTAAGGTAGGTGCTTTGGGAAAAATTTTAGGACCAAGAGGTCTTATGCCAAACCCTAAGACAGGTACTGTAACAATGGAAATAGGTAAAGCCGTTCAAGAAGTTAAAGCCGGTAAAATTGATTTCAAAGTTGATAAATATGGTATAGTACATGCAAGTGTTGCTCGTATGTCTTTTGATTCTAAGAAGATCTACGAAAATGCAATGGAAGTACTACAAGCTATCATAAAATTGAAACCAGCGGCAGCAAAGGGTACATACGTAAAAAGCGTAACTGTTTCTTCAACTATGAGCCCAGGTGTAAAAGTTGATCCAAAGTCAATAAACAAATAATCTCAGAAAAAGTTTGAATATATGAGAAAGGAAGAAAAAAGTCAGCTAATAGAAAACATCGGAGCGGAAATTTCTAAATATCCTTATCTTTATTTCGTTAGCATAGACGGATTAAATTCTGTTGAAACTGCGAAATTAAGAAGAATGTGCTTCCGTAATGATGTTAAGTTATTAGTTGTGAAGAATACCTTGTTGATCAAGGCTTTGGAAAAAATGGATATTGATTATTCAGAATTATTTCCAACTTTCAAAGGTTCTACTTCTGTTATGCTTTCTAACGTAAATAATGCACCTGCAAAACTTATAAAGGCATTCAGAGCAAATGGTGAAAAACCTGCTTTAAAATCAGCTTATGTTGAAGAATGTTTCTATGTAGGTGATGCAGCATTAGAAGAGTTAATAGCAATTAAGTCTAAGAACGAACTTGTTGCCGACATTGTTGCAGCTCTTCAAGCTCCTGCGAAGAACGTTATTGGTGCTTTGCAGTCGGGTGCAAATACGTTATCAGGTGTAGTAAAAACATTATCGGAAAGAGCCGAATAAGAAAATTTTAAGTAAAAAGAATTGTAAAACACATTAAATCAAAAAATAAAATGGCAGATTTAAAAGCATTCGCAGAACAATTAGTTAATTTGTCTGTAAAAGAAGTAAAAGAGTTAGCTGATATATTAAAAGAAGAATATGGAATTGAACCAGCAGCAGCTGCAGTAGCAGTAGCAGCAGGTCCAGCAGCAGCAGGAGCAGCAGTTGCAGAAGAAAAAACTGCATTTGATGTAGTTTTAGCAGAAGCTGGTGCTTCAAAATTAAATGTTGTTAAATTAGTTAAAGATCTTTGTTCTTTAGGATTGAAAGAAGCTAAAGAATTAGTAGATGCTGCTCCTAAAACATTGAAAGAAGGAGTTTCTAAAGATGAAGCTGAATCTTTGAAAAAAGCGTTAGAAGAAGCTGGTGCAAAGGTTGAAATTAAGTAAGACATTTCACCACAATAAATATTAAGGGAATATGGTATTCTAATTGTGAGAATACCTATTCCTTAATTGTGTTTTATCTAACTTATTTTTTAACCTTTAATTTTTTTAACCTTGGCACGAAAAAACCAAAAATTAGTTAGTTTTGCATCAGTAAAACATTTTGAATATCCTGATTTTTTGGATATTCAGTTAAAGTCTTTTAAGGACTTTTTCCAATTGGAAACAAATTCAGAAAATAGAGTAAATGAAGGATTATACAAGGTGTTTTCTGAAAACTTTCCTATAACGGACGCAAGAAATAATTTTGTATTAGAATTTCTTGATTATTTTATTGATCCTCCTCGATATTCAATAGAAGAATGTATTGAGAGAGGTTTGACTTTTAGTGTTCCATTAAAAGCAAAGTTAAAGTTGTATTGTACAGATCCTGAGCATGAGGATTTTGATACAGTAATACAAGATGTGTATTTAGGTATGATTCCATATATGACACCTAAAGGAACTTTTGTTATCAATGGTGCTGAGAGAGTAGTTGTTTCTCAATTGCATCGTTCTCCTGGTGTATTTTTTGGAACTAGTACACACTCTAATGGTATGCAGTTGTATTCTGCAAGAATTATTCCTTTTAAGGGATCTTGGATGGAATTTACTACCGACATAAATAATGTTATGTATGCATATATAGACAGAAAAAAGAAACTGCCTATAACAACTTTATTGAGAGCTGTCGGTTATGAAACAGATAAAGATATTTTGGAAATCTTTGATCTGGCGCAAGAAGTTAAGGTAACTAAAACCAATTTAAAGAAAGTTGTTGGAAAAAGGTTAGCTGCACGTATTGTTCGCGCTTGGATTGAGGATTTTGTTGATGAAGATACTGGATCAGTTATTTCTATTGAAAGAACTGAAACTATTATAGATAGAGAAGTCGTTCTTGAACCGGAACATATAGATCTGATATTAGATTCAGGAGTCAAAACTATATTGTTGCATAATGATGATTCGGCTTCTACGGATTATTCAATAATATTTAATACTTTACAAAAAGATACAGCTAATAATGCCAAGGAAGCTGTTGAATACATATATAGGCAATTAAGAAGTGCTGAACCACCTGATGAAGAAACTGCACGAGGTATAATTGAAAAATTATTCTTCTCAGATAAAAGATATGATTTAGGTGATGTGGGAAGATATAGAATCAACACTAAATTAAATTTAAATGTTAGTGATGATATTCGTGTTTTAACAAAGGAAGATATTATTTCTATTATCAAGTATTTGATAGAATTGATAAATTCTAAAACAGAGGTTGATGATATAGACCATTTAAGTAATCGTAGAGTTAGAACTGTTGGAGAGCAACTATCTGCTCAGTTTGGTGTAGGATTATCAAGAATGTCTCGTACTATTCGTGAACGTATGAATGTAAGAGATAATGAAGTGTTCACTCCAACTGATTTGATTAATGCAAAAACACTATCTTCTGTTATAAATACTTTTTTTGGCACTAATCAATTATCTCAATTTATGGATCAGACAAATCCTTTGTCTGAAATAACACATAAAAGAAGAATTTCTGCTTTAGGTCCTGGTGGTTTATCAAGAGAAAGAGCTGGCTTTGAGGTCAGAGACGTTCACTATACCCATTATGGTAGGTTGTGTACAATTGAAACACCTGAAGGACCAAATATTGGTTTGATTTCTTCTTTGAGTGTTTTTGCGAAAATTAATAATTTAGGTTTTATAGAAACCCCATATTATAAGGTTAAAGATGGAAAAGTACTTGTAGATGAGGGGGCAGTTTATTTAACAGCAGAAGAAGAAGAAGATAAAATAGTAGCTCAAGCTGCAACTGATATTGATGAAAATAATTGTTTTGTAGGAGATAGAATAAAAACTCGTCAAATGGCAGATTTCCCTATTGTTTCTCCGGAAAAAGTTGATTTAATTGATGTTGCTTCTAACCAAATTGCATCTATTGCAGCTTCTTTGATTCCGTTTTTGGAACATAATGATGCTAATAGAGCATTGATGGGATCTAATATGATGCGTCAAGCAGTACCATTATTAAATCCTGAAATACCTATTGTTGGAACGGGAATAGAGCCTTCTGTTGCATGCGATTCAAGAGTGCTACTTCATGCAGAAGGAGATGGAATAGTAGAATTTGTTGATGCAAGAGAGATTGTAATTCGTTACGATAGGGATGAAAATGAAAGAATAGTAAGTTTTGATGATGATACAAAAGTGTACAAACTTACTAAATTCCAACGTACAAATCAAAGTACTTCTATTAATCTTAGACCAATTGTAAATAAGGGGGATAAGGTTGTTAAAGGGCAAGTACTTTGTGAAGGATACGCTACTAAAGATGGTGTGTTAGCTCTCGGACGAAATTTACAAGTCGCATTTATGCCTTGGAAGGGTTATAATTATGAGGATGCTATCGTAATATCAGAAAAAGTAGTAAAAGAAGATATATTTACTTCTGTTCATGTTGAAGAGTTTATTACAGAAGTTAGAGAAACAAAGCGTGGATTAGAAGAGTTAACGAGAGATATTCCTAATGTTAGTATTGAAGCTACTAAGGACCTTGATGAAAATGGTATGATAAGAATAGGAGCAGAGGTTAAAGAAGGAGATATCTTAGTTGGTAAAATAACTCCTAAGGGGGAATCGGATCCTACTCCTGAAGAAAAATTATTGAGAGCTATTTTCGGAGATAAAGCAGGGGATGTTAAAGATGCTTCATTAAAGGTGCCACCTTCAATAAGTGGAGTTGTCATTGATAAAAAATTATTTACCCGTTTTGTTAAGGATAAAAAATCTCGTCAAAGAGATAATGAAATAGTACGTGAACTTAAAGAAAAATACGAATTAGAAGAAAGAGAACTTAAAAATAAGTTTATTGATAAATTGTTCGTATTACTAACAGGAAAAGTATCTGCTGGAGTTTATTCAACTTATGGAGAAGAGTATATCCCTAAGAAGACTAAATTTAATCAAAAATTATTATTGTCTATTGATTATAATAATTTGGCATCGAGTGATTGGACAACGGATCCTGAAACTAATGAATTAGTTAAGGAAATGTTGAATAATTATAACATAAAGTGTAGAGAAATTCAGGGAACATTAGCTCGTCAAGTTTATGCTTGTACAATAGGAGATGATTTGCCATCAGGAATTGTTCAAATGGCTAAAATTTATATAGCGAAGAAGAGAAAGTTGAAGGTTGGAGATAAAATGGCAGGTCGTCATGGTAATAAGGGAATTGTAGCTAAGATTGTTAGGGAAGAAGATATGCCATTCTTGGATAATGGAAAACCTGTTGATATAGTGTTAAATCCGTTAGGCGTACCTTCACGTATGAATTTAGGACAAATATTTGAAACAGTATTGGGTTGGGCAGGACATGAATTAAATTTAAGATTCCATACACCTATTTTTGATGGAGCGACATTGGAAGAAGTAAATGAATTTATGGATAAAGCAGGATTGCCACATAATGGTAAATGCTATTTGAGAGATGGAGAAACAGGAGAAGTGTTTGACCAACCAGCAACAGTCGGATATGTATATATGTTGAAACTTCATCATATGATTGATGATAAGATGCACGCAAGAAGTATTGGACCTTATTCATTAATTACCCAACAACCTCTTGGAGGTAAAGCTCAATTTGGAGGACAAAGATTTGGGGAAATGGAAGTTTGGGCATTAGAGGCATTTGGTGCATCACATATTTTACAAGAAATATTAACAGTAAAATCGGATGATGTAGTAGGTAGAGCTAAGGCTTATGAGGCAATAGTAAAAGGCGATAATATGCCTATTCCTGGAATTCCTGAGTCGTTTAATGTTTTAATACATGAATTAAGAGGTTTGAATTTAGAGGTGTCTTTTGATTAACCTTATTTATCAAACATTTCAACATTAAAGAATATGGCAATCAAAAAAGAAAATCAAATAAATAGTGCATTCAATTCAATGACAATTAGTCTTGCCTCTCCTCAATCTATTGAAGAAAGATCGAGAGGAGAGGTGTTGAAACCTGAAACAATTAATTACAGAACATATAAACCAGAAAGAGATGGTTTGTTTTGTGAAAAGATTTTTGGCCCTGTAAAAGATTGGGAATGTCATTGTGGTAAATATAAAAGAATACGCTATAAAGGAATAGTTTGTGATAGATGTAGTGTAGAAGTAACTGAAAAGAAAGTGAGAAGAGAGAGAATGGGACATATTAAATTAGTAGTTCCAGTAGCTCACATTTGGTTTTTCCGTTCTCTACCAAATAAGATCGGTTCTTTATTAGGAATACAAAGTAAAAAATTAGATCAAATTATATATTATGAAAAATATATAGTTTTGAATCCTGGTATTGCACAACAATTTGAAATACAAAAGTTAGACTTTCTTACAGAAGAAGAATATTTTGACATTGTAGAAAAATTACCTATGGAAAATAGGTATTTGCCAGATGATGATCCAAATAAATTCGTTGCCAAAATGGGAGCGGAGGCTTTGTATATACTTCTTAAAGACTTAGATTTAGATAAGTTATCTTATGAATTAAGACATAAAGCAAATAAAGAAACTTCACAACAGAGAAAGCACGAAGCCTTGAAAAGACTAAACGTAGTTGAAGCGTTTAGAGAATCTCAAAAGAGGATAGAAAATAGACCAGAATGGATGATAGTTCAAGTAGTGCCTGTTATTCCTCCTGATTTGAGACCTCTTGTTCCATTGGATGGTGGACGTTTTGCAACTTCGGATTTGAATGATCTGTATAGAAGAGTCATTATAAGAAATAATCGTTTGAAAAGATTGATAGAAATCAAAGCACCAGATGTAATTATGCGTAATGAAAAGCGTATGTTACAGGAAGCTGTTGACTCTTTATTTGATAATTCAAGAAAAGTTAGCTCTGTTAAATCAGATTCAAATAGAGCATTGAAGTCGTTGTCTGATTTCTTAAAAGGAAAACAAGGACGTTTTCGTCAGAATCTATTAGGAAAGCGTGTTGACTATTCAGGACGTTCTGTAATTGTAGTAGGTCCAGATTTAAAAATGCACGAATGTGGTCTACCAAAAGATATGGCAGCAGAATTGTTTAAACCATTTATCATCAGAAAGATGTTAGAAAGAGGTTTAGTGAAAACAGTTAAGTCTGCAAAAAGAATAGTTGACAGAAGAGAACCTGTAGTATTAGAAATATTAGAAAATATTTTAAAAGGACATCCGGTGT
Organism: Bacteroidales bacterium; assembly: GCA_017559135.1. Taxonomy (GTDB): domain Bacteria; phylum Bacteroidota; class Bacteroidia; order Bacteroidales; family P3; genus Onthomorpha. Next base: position 76,077 of record JAFYSZ010000024.1, read on the forward strand.
TGCTTAACCGTGCTCCTACTTTGCACCGATTGGGTATTCAAGCTTTCCAACCACGTTTGGTAGAAGGAAAAGCTATAAGATTACACCCGTTGGTTTGTGCTGCGTTCAATGCAGACTTTGACGGTGACCAAATGGCTGTTCACGTTCCACTTGGAAATGCTGCGATTTTGGAAGCTCAAATGCTAATGTTAGCATCGCATAATATATTGAATCCTGCAAATGGTTCTCCGATAACAGTCCCTTCGCAAGATATGGTGCTCGGTTTGTATTATATGACAAAAGGAAGAGTGTCAGATGATACAATAACAGTAAAAGGAGAAGGAAAAACATTCTATTCTTCTGAAGAAGTTCAAATAGCATATAATGAAAAGGCAGTTGATCTTCACGCGAACATAAAATTAAGAAGAGTAGTTGAAAAAGACGGAGAGAAGAAAACAGAAATAATAGACACAACTGTAGGACGAGTTCTTTTCAACAAGGTTGTGCCAGAAGAATATGGCTTTATCAACGTAGTTTTGAAAAAAAGTATGTTGAGAGACATTATTGGAGATGTTTTAAAAGTTTGTGGAACTGCAAAAACAGCACAATTCTTAGATGACATCAAAGACTTAGGATATAAAATGGCATTTACGGGAGGTTTGTCATTCAACTTGGGAGACGTTTTAGTGCCTGAGGAAAAAATAGAAATGATTCAAGAAGCCAATGCCTCTGTTGATGAAGTCATGATGAACTATCAAATGGGTCTTATTACAAATAACGAACGTTACAATCAAGTAATTGATATTTGGACCGATACAAATAGGAGATTGACTGATGTAGTAATGAAACATATATCAGAAGATAGACAAGGTTTCAACCCTGTTTATATGATGTTGGACTCAGGAGCTCGTGGTAGTAAAGAACAAATTCGTCAGCTTACAGGTATGCGTGGTCTGATGGCAAAACCTCAAAAATCAGGTTCAACAGGAGCTGAGATTATTGAAAACCCAATTATCTCTAACTTTAAAGAAGGTTTAACTGTGTTAGAATACTTTATTTCTACTCACGGTGCGAGAAAAGGTTTGGCTGATACTGCGTTGAAAACTGCTGATGCAGGATATTTAACACGTAGATTGGTAGACGTAGCGCATGATGTTATAATCACAGAAGAAGACTGTGGAACTTTAAGAGGTATTCCAACAACTGCATTGAAGAAAAATGAAGATGTTGTTCAATCATTATATGATAGAATACTTGGTAGAGTAAGTGTTCATGATGTAATTCATCCTCAAACAGGAGAGATAATAGCAAGAGCAGGAGAAGAACTTACAGAAGAAATCTGTAAAAAAATAGAAGACTCTCCAATTGAAGAAGTAGAAATACGTTCAGTTCTTACTTGTGAAAGTAAACGAGGCGTTTGTGCGAAATGCTATGGACGTAACTTGGCAACTGCTAAATTAGTTCAAAAAGGCGAGGCAGTTGGAGTTATTGCAGCACAATCAATCGGTGAACCAGGAACTCAGTTGACACTTCGTACATTCCATGTCGGAGGGGTAGCTGGTGGAAACATTGGAACAAGTTCAAAACTTACAGCAAAATATGAAGGTTTGTTGCAAATTGATGAATTAAGAGCAGTGCCTTACGAAGAAGATGGTAATAAATTCAATGTTGTTATAGGACGTTCTGCTGAAATGAGAATAGTAGATCCTAAGACTCACGTTGTATTGTCTTCTGGAAATATTCCATACGGAGCTAAATTGTTCTTTGATAATAATGTAGAGGTGAAAAAGAATGATTTAATAGCTGAATGGGATCCATATAATGCAGTAATACTTTCAGAAGTATCAGGAAAGGTTCAATTTGAGAATATAGTAGAAGGTATAACATATAGAGTAGAATCTGACGACCAAACAGGATTACAAGATAAAGTAATAATTGAAGCTCGTCAAAAATCTAAGAATCCGTCAATTAATATAGTTGCTTCAAATGGCGAAATATTAAAAACATACGACATACCAGTTGGAGCGCACTTAATTGTAGAAGATGGAACAAAGATAAAACAAGGAGCTTCACTTGTTAAAATACCTCGTTCGTTTGGAAAAGCAGGTGATATCACAGGAGGTTTGCCAAGAGTAACTGAGTTGTTTGAAGCAAGAAACCCTTCTGATCCTGCAGTAGTTGCAGAAATAGATGGAGTTGTTACCTTGAATAAGAAATTGAAGAGAGGTAATAGAGAAGTCATCATAACAAGCAAGACAGGTGAGACAAGAGCCTACTTAATACCAACTACGAAACAAATTTTAGCACAAGAAAATGACTATGTAAAAGCAGGAACTCCATTAAGTGAAGGAGCTATTACACCAGCGGATATTCTTGCAATTAAAGGACCTATGAAAGTGCAAGAGTACATAGTAAACGAAGTGCAAGAGGTGTATCGTTTACAAGGGGTTAAGATTAACGATAAACACTTTGAGGTTATCGTAAGACAAATGATGAGAAAAGTCGAAATAGAAGACCCAGGCGATACAAATTTCTTGGAAGGAGAAATGGTAAACAAATTAGACTTCCAAGAAGAAAACGACAAAATGTTTGGAATGAAAGTTGTAGAGGATAAAGGCGACAGTGACAAATACGAAAACGGTCAGCCAATCACAGCAAGAGAGCTTAGAGATGAAAATTCAAGTTTAAAGAGAAAAGATAAAGTTCAAATCCAAGCTCGTGATGCTAAACCTGCAACAGCACGTCAAGTTTTGCAAGGAATAACAAGAGCTTCTCTACAAACAAAGAGTTATTTGTCGGCAGCATCTTTCCAAGAAACAACAAAAGTCTTGACAGAAGCCGCAATAAATGCGAAGACAGATTATTTGTTAGGTATGAAAGAAAATGTATTAGTAGGACATTTGATTCCAGCAGGTACAGGACTGTTAGATTACAAAGACGGAATTGTAGCAAACAAAACACAAATAGAAAAACAAAAAGAAGCAACAATTCAACCTGTTAAGAGAGGAAGAAAACCTTCAAATAAATCAAAATCATAAACATAGTTAATTACTATAAACCAAGGACGCTAACGTAAAGTCTTTTTCGTAGCGTCCTTTTTTTATAACATAATGTAAAAACATCAATGGAAAATAATAAGAAACAAGGACAAATAGATATTGAATTAGCACCTGATATGGCTTCTGGTGTATATAGTAATTTGCAATTAGTACAACACTCGCAAACAGAGTTTATTTTGGATTTTATTCAAATAATGCCAGGTGTTCCAAAGCCACAAGTAAAAAGCAGAGTAATATTAGCACCAATTCATGCGAAGAAATTACTTGCTGCATTGCAAGAAAACATAAATAGATACGAGATGATAAATGGTGAAATCTCGGAACCAACGCATAATATTCCTTACGAACAAATCAATCCAATGGGGAAAGCATAATCCAAATATGTGTAAAAGATTATTTTTCTTTACTTGTTTTCTAATTTTCTTATTTTTCAATCTTAAATCCCAAGAAAGTAGATTGGAAATAGACACTTTCTATTATCAATTAGATACTTCAAATTATACTTTTGCTGTATATAAACCTGAAAATGCGACTTATCATTTTCAAAGGACAAAACCAGATAGCAATAACAACAATTTGTTGATGAGTGTCGTAGCAGCTTTCACATCAAAAGCACCGGAGCATATAGTAGGTACAAGTGTTTCAAACGGGAAAAAGAAAATATATCCAACAGATGCAGAAACAGCATATTGTTTGATAATAGGAGAAGACGTAAAGATAGAATCCTTAAATCAAAATCGCAATATATCAATAGAAAAAGCCGTAAAACAAAAAGGAGACTATTTTCAGCAGATGCATCTTGTTGAAAACGGACAACCAAAATCGTGTGAAATTTTTAAAAACCGTTCAACATTTCGCCGTGCCTTAGCACAAAAAGAAGGACAAACGCATATAGTAGAAACTCTTGATAGAATGACGATAGACGATTTCGTAGAAGTATTGATAAACTTAGGATATGAACAAGCAATTTATTTAGATATGGGCTCGTGGTCGGAAGGTTGGTATCGCGATTCTGAGGATAAAATAGTAAAAATTGGAAATAATTGGCGAAGCTCCCATTTGCAGACAAATTGGCTTGTAATTCATAAAAATATTTCTATGAAATAATTAAATATTTCTTAGACTTAAGAAAATATTTCTTTGTTTTATTTTTCTTATTCTAAGAAATATTTATATCTTTGCAAAAGATGATGATTTATTATAGTCATTTCATACAAATAAACATAGAAAAATTTAATTTTAAACTTGATTTTCAGTTAGTTATATGAAAGTTGAGGAACTAAGAGTATGCAAAGTACTAAAATATGTGTAATAGGCTTAGGATACGTAGGATTGCCCTTAGCCAGATTGTTCTCTACAAAATTTAAAACCATAGGCTTTGATTTAAATCAAACAAGAGTAGATGCACTAAACTCAGGCAAAGACACTACCCTTGAAGTCTCAGACGAATTACTCAAAGAAGCCATAGAAAAACACGGCTTTCGCTGCACCACAAACATAGAAGAAATACGCGAATGCAACTTCTATGTAGTAGCAGTACCCACCCCAGTAGACGAAAACAACCGTCCGGATCTAAGACCACTATGGGGAGCAAGCAAAACCGTAGGCAAAGTAATAAGCAAAGGCGACATAGTAGTCTATGAATCCACAGTCTATCCAGGCGTAACCGAAGAGGAATGCCTACCAGTCGTAGAAAAAGAATCAGGATTAATATTTAACAAAGACTTTTACGCAGGCTACTCACCAGAAAGAATAAACCCAGGCGACAAAGAACACACCGTAGAAAAAATAAAAAAAGTAACCTCAGGCTCAACACCCGAAATAGCAGACATAGTAGACAAAATATACAACACAGTCCTAATAAACGGTACCCATAAAGCCCCAACCATAAAAGTAGCCGAAGCCTCAAAAATCATAGAAAACAGTCAGCGAGACATAAACATAGCATTCATGAACGAATTAGCAAAAATCTTCAATGCTATGGATATAGACACAAAAGACGTCATAGAAGCAGCAAGCTCAAAATGGAACTTTATCAAACTAAGCCCAGGCTTAGTAGGCGGACACTGCATAAGCGTAGACCCCTACTATCTAATACAAAAAGCCCAAGTCTATGGAGTATTACCAAGAGTAATGAGCTCAGCCCGCAGACTCAATGACGGCATGGGCGAATACGTAGCCAACCAAACAATAAAACTAATGAACAAAAAAGGAGTAATAGTAAAAGACGCCAAAATACTCCTCTTAGGCATAACCTTCAAAGAAAACTGCCCAGACATACGCAACACAAAAGTAGTAGACATCTACCACACACTAAAAGAATACACAAACAACATCACCATTTACGACCCATGGGCAAACAAAGCAGAAGTAAAACACGAATATAACATAGACATAGACAACACCATTGCAGACACAAAATACGATGCAATCATCTTAGCAGTAGCACACAAAGAATTTGCAGACTTAGACATCAGAACATACATAAAAGACAATGGAGTGATTTATGATGTGAAAGGGGTGTTGGATAGAAACATTATTGACGGTAGATTGTAAAAAAAACAAACGATATGAGAATCGCAGTAGCAGGAACAGGATATGTAGGCTTGTCGATAGCAACCTTATTAGCACAACACAATGATGTAACATCAGTAGATATAGTAGCAGAACGAGTAGAGTTGATTAACAACAAAAAATCACCAATACAAGACGACTATATTGAAGACTACTTAGCCAATAAACCATTGCAATTAAAAGCAACATTGGATTGGCAAAACGGATACAAAGACGCAGAATTTATTGTAATAGCAGCACCAACAAATTACGATAGCCAAAAGAATTTCTTTGACACAAGTGCAGTAGAAGACGTAATAGAAAAAATATTACAAGTCAATCCTACTGCAATAATGGTAATCAAAAGTACAATCCCTGTTGGATATACAGAAAGTGTAAGACAAAAATTTAATACAAAAAACATAATCTTTGCACCGGAATTTCTAAGAGAAAGCAAAGCACTCTATGACAATCTATATCCTTCAAGAATCATAGTAGGATATGACCAAAACGATAAAACCTTAGAATCAAAAGCAAAACAATTTGCAGAACTTATAAAAGCAGGAGCAATAGACAAAAACGTGCCAATGCTATATATGGGTAGCACAGAAGCAGAAGCAGTAAAGTTGTTTGCAAACACATATTTGGCACTAAGAGTCAGTTACTTTAATGAATTAGACACATACGCAGAACTTAAAAACCTAAACACACAAGACATAATAGAAGGAGTTTGTCTTGATCCAAGAATAGGAAATCACTACAATAACCCAAGTTTTGGATATGGAGGCTATTGCTTGCCAAAAGATACAAAACAATTACTTGCAAACTATGAAGACGTACCACAAAATATGATGAGTGCCATAGTAGAAAGCAATAGAACAAGAAAAGACTTCATTGCAGATCAAGTATTGAGAATGGCAGGCTACTATGATTACTATAACAGAGGCGACTACAATCCACAAGAAGAAAGACAATGCGTGATAGGAGTATATCGATTAACTATGAAATCGAACTCCGACAACTTCCGTCAAAGCTCAATTCAAGGCGTGATGAAAAGAGTAAAGGCCAAAGGGGCAACAATTATAATTTATGAACCAACCCTTGAAAACGGAAGCACATTCTTTGGAAGCAAAATAGTAAACGATATAGAACAATTCAAGCAACAAAGTCAAGCAATTATCGCAAATCGTTACGATTCTTGTCTTGATGATGTTGCAGAAAAAGTCTATACAAGAGATATTTTCAAAAGAGATTAAAATATGAAAGGTATAGTATTGGCAGGGGGAAGTGGTACAAGATTGTATCCTATTACAAAAGGCGTAAGTAAGCAGATGTTGCCTATTTACGACAAGCCAATGATATACTATCCTATTTCGGTTTTGATGTTGGCGGGAATTAGAGATATATTGATAATTTCTACCCCGTACGATTTACCGGGATTTAAAAGATTGCTTGGAGATGGCTCTGATTATGGAGTGAATTTCTCATACGCAGAACAACCTTCGCCAGATGGACTTGCACAAGCCTTTATTATAGGAGAAGAATTTATAGGAAAAGATGCAGTTTGTATGGTTTTGGGTGATAATATCTTTTATGGAGCAGGATTTAGTAAGATGTTGCGAGAGTCTTTAAGAGTAGCAGAAGAAGAAAATAAAGCAACAATTTTTGGATATTGGGTGGCAGATCCGGAAAGATATGGTGTAGCAGAATTTGACGAAGAAGGAAATTGTAAATCCATTGAAGAAAAACCACAAAATCCTAAATCGAATTACGCAGTTCCTGGACTTTATTTTTATCCTAATAAAGTTGTAGAAGTAGCAAAAAGCATAAAACCCTCAGCAAGAGGAGAACTTGAAATAACCACAGTAAACCAAAGATTTTTAGAAGATAAACAACTGAAAGTACAAACTCTCGGACGTGGATTTGCATGGCTTGATACAGGAACTCACGATTCTCTTTCAGAAGCATCAACTTTCGTGGAAGTGATTGAAAAACGTCAAGGCCTAAAAATAGCATGTCTTGAAGGTATAGCCTATCGCAAAGGTTGGATAAGTGAAGAAAAAATGAGAGAATTGGCACAACCAATGATAAAAAATCAATACGGACAATATTTGTTGAAGCTCATAAACGAATAATCTTACAATAACAATGAAACGCAATATAGTAATAACAGGAGGGGCGGGGTTTATTGGCTCGCATGTGGTAAGGTTATTTGTAAATAAATATCCAGAATATAATATCATAAATCTTGATAAACTTACATACGCAGGTAATTTGGCAAATCTTAAAGATGTGGAAGATAAACCAAATTACAAATTCGTAAAGATGGATATTTGTGATTTTGAAGCGTTTTATCAACTTATGCAAGACGAAAAGGTTGATGCGATAATACATCTTGCCGCAGAAAGTCATGTGGATAGAAGCATAAAAGACCCATTCACTTTTGCAAAAACAAACGTAATGGGAACACTGTCACTTCTTCAAGCAGCAAAGCTATATTGGGAATCATTACCTGAAAAATACGAGGGAAAGCGTTTTTATCATATATCAACAGATGAGGTTTATGGAGCCTTGGAGATGAATCATCCCGAAGGAATTGAACCTCCTTTTAAAACAGTTGCTTCATCGGAAGGACACAAAGCATACGGTGATGAATTTTTCTATGAAACTACAAAATATAACCCACACTCACCATACTCGGCAGCAAAAGCAAGCAGTGATCACTTCGTGAGAGCATATCACGACACATACGGAATGCCGATTATTGTAACAAACTGCTCAAATAACTATGGACCGTATCAATTCCCTGAAAAACTGATACCACTTTTTATCAATAATATTCGTCATCGCAAGCCTCTTCCTGTGTATGGAAAAGGAGAAAACGTGCGCGATTGGCTTTATGTGGAAGATCATGCAAGAGCAATTGATATAATATTTCACAATGGCAAGATTGCAGAAACATATAATATCGGCGGATTCAACGAATGGAAGAATATCGATTTGATTAAGGTGATTATTAAGACTGTTGATATTGCTTTAGGTCGGGTTGCTTTGAGCGATGAGCAACGAGCGATGAGCTGCTCACAACTCACTGCTCAAAGCTCACTGCCTGATAGCGCATTCCCGGATTTAGATCTAGTTACATACGTAACCGACAGAGCAGGACACGATATGCGTTATGCGATAGACTCGACAAAATTGCAAAAAGAGCTTGGCTGGGAACCAAGTCTGCAATTTGAAGAAGGAATAGAAAAAACCGTTCGTTGGTACTTGGATAATCAAGAATGGATGGATAACGTAACTTCCGGAGACTACGAAAAGTATTACGAAGAGATGTATAAAGGAAGATAATTGTAGATAAATTTAGTCTATGCAAAATATAGAAGAATCAATAGTTCCGTTGAAAATAGCAGAGTTAGTAGAAGTAATTGTTCGTAAGAAACAAATGTCTGCAAAAGACGCGTTGTGTTATCTTTACAATTCTAATTTTTATTCAAAACTATATGATTCTGAAGCTAAATGGTGGTATTTGCCTGTTGAGGAATTATATATTGAATTAGAAAAGACTAAAAAACAAGAAAAAATAGATTTTACATCGCGAGAACTATTGTTTGTGATATTCTGCATAGAAAGATATTCTATAAAACAAGGGAAGAACCCTTTAGAAGTATATTCTTTATTTGAAAGAAAAGATGTTACAGATTATTTGAAAGATAATTTTGAAATTCTTCACACACAAGGCGAAGAATATATCTTAGAAGAAATTGATCTGTATTTTAAAAAACGTAAAAACTCATGAAACTATATCATGGCTCAACAATGATAGTTCGTAAACCTAGTGTAAAACGAGGTCGTGTTACCACGGATTTTGGACAAGGCTTTTATCTTACCACAAGTTTAGAACAAGCACAAAGATGGGCTTTATTGAAACAACGTAGAGAAAATTCAAAAAGAGCAATGGTTTCTGTATTTGATTTTGACGAAACGATGCTTACAGATATTTCTTATAGCGTATTACAATATGATGGACCTACTGAGGATTGGTTGAATTTTGTTGTTCAAAATAGAAAAGGGGAAAATACTCATAGCTATGATTATGTTATGGGACCAGTTGCAAATGACCAGTTGTATGCAACAATCTCTCTCTACGAAAAAGGAGCTTTAACCGCAGAAGCAGCAATAGTTCAACTAAAAACACACGTTTTATTTAATCAATTGTCTTGTCATACAGATAAGGCCGTTAGAAGTTTGCAATTTGTAGAATCAGTACAAATTTTATAATAAATAATCATTTACATTTTTTTTATATTATCTTATCTATGAAAATAGGAATTATTAAAGAAACAAAAACTCCGGTGGATAACAGAGTGGCATTATCGCCTGAACAGGTTGCTATGTTGCAACACAATTTCCCGGATAGCGAATTTTATGTACAAAGCAGCGATATACGTGCTTATAGCGATGATGAATATCGCTCTTTGGGCGTGAAAGTAGTTGACAGTGTAGATAATTGCGATGTCCTTTTCGGAATAAAAGAAGCTACAAAAGAATCGTTGATACCAAATAAGCACTATTTCTTTTTTGGACATATTGCAAAAATGCAAGAATACAATCGTTCATTATTACAAGATATGATGAAAAAGAATATAACTTTTTCGGATTATGAATATCTTGTTGACGATAACAACCAACGTGTTTGTGCTTTTGGATGGTGGGCCGGTGTGGTAGGTGTTTATTATACTTTGCGTGGCTATGGACTTCGCACAGGTAAATACAGTCTTCCAAAACCTGATATTAAATTCACACTCGAAAAATTGAAACAAGCATTGCGAGAAGTAGAACTTCCGGCCATTAAAGTGTTGGTAACCGGCAATGGCAGAGTGTCGCAAGGTGCACAGTATGTACTGGAAGCTATTGGAGCAACCAGACTATATCACGATGAATATTTGCAACTCAGCGAAGTGGAAAGAATATCCTACTGTGTGGTAGACGTAGATGGTTTGGTGAAAAGAAAAGACGGAAAAGATTTTTCGTTTGCCGACTTTACAAAGAACCCTCACGAATACGAAAGCAACTTCTTTAGATGGGCCAAGACTAGCGATTTATTTGTATCGGCTCATTTCTGGGCACCCGAAGCACCTGTTTATCTTAGCGAAGAAGATTTGAAAAATAGCGAGATGAGAATTAAAATGATAGGTGACGTTACTTGTGATATTATGGGAAGCATAAAATCTACAGTACGCCCTTCTACCCATGCTGAACCATATTACGACTATAACCCTGTTACGGCAAAAGAAGAGGCGGCGTTCTCGTCCGATAACAATATCACTGTGATGGCAGTAGACACATGCCCCAACGCTTTGGCAATAGACACTAGCGCTTATTTTGGCGATATGCTTATAAAACATGTGTTCGAACCGCTGTTGAAGGGCGAAAAATCTTCTGTAATAGAACGTTCTACAATACTCAACGATGGCCGTTTGACAGATCGTTTCTCCTATTTAACCGATTTTGCAAAAGAATAACCTCAGGGATGCAGGAAAATCTTAAAGCGAAAACGGTTTCGGGCATGATATGGAGTGCCTTGCAGAGGTTTGGTACAATGGGTATATCCTTTGTGTCAAACATCGTGTTGGCACGCTTGCTTACACCCGACGACTATGGATGTATAGGAATGTTGGCTATATTTATAACCGTTTCCAATACATTTGTGGATGGAGGGTTTGGCTCGGCTCTTATCCAAAAAAAGGACGTTACTCAAAAAGACTATTCTACTATATTTTGGTGGAATCTGTTTTTGTCCGTTGTGCTGTATGGAGTACTGTTTATCTCGGCACCGGCAGTATCGCGGTTCTACAATATACCACTGTTGGAATCTGTCTTGCAAGTGCAGGGAGTAGTGCTTATAATAAATGCTCTAAATATAGTACAAACCAACCAGCTACGCAAAAGTATAAATTTCAAACGCCTTGCCACCATATATATAGTATCGCACATAGTGGCAGCTGCACTTGCCATAGTGCTTGCATATATGGGCTGGGGAGTATGGGCATTGGTAGCACAGCAAATTGTGGCTAGCTCCATTACCTCCATTATGCTATGGGTAATGAATCGTTGGATGCCGAGTTTGTGCTTTTCTGTAGAATCGTTTAAGCAACTCTTTAGCTTTGGAGGTTTTGTGTTGGCTTCGAATCTGATAAATACATTTTGTAATAATGTTCAAGGGTTGCTTATCGGTAAATTTTTTAATCCTGCAACACTTGGCTATTACACACAAGCAAGAAAACTAGAAGAAATAGCTTCACATAGTTTATCAGGTATAACAGATCAAGTGTCGTATCCAGTACTTTCAAAGCTTCAATCAAACAAATATGCAATGATAAGTGCAATAAGAAAATTATTGTTATCATTAGCATTTATAACATTTCCATTGATGTTAATATTAGTACTTGTTGCGGAACCTCTTATATTGTTTATATATGGTGAAAAATGGCTTCCTTGTGTGCCTTATTTTCAAATATTATGTGTTGCTGGAATGGCAGGAAGTTTGTACTCTGTTAATATGCGTTCTATTGAAGCAATAGGCAAAAGTAAAGAAATGTTTTTAGTTACTGTAATAAAGAGGTTTGTTGGACTTAGTGCAATTGTAATAGGTTTAATGTTATATGATATAAAAGGTGTAATGATTGGCATTGTTTTTAATTATTGGTTTTCATATTTTGTAAACATTACTATGGTTTCAAAATACGTGGGATATAAATGGAAACAACAATTGAAAGATTTATTACCTATAGTGTTAGTTTCTTTATTTGCAATGTTGCTAAGCCTTTTCATTGTAAAGATAATTGGTGTTAATTTAATTTATTTCAATACGTTAATAAAGCTTTTTATTTTTGTCGTTGTTTATATGATAATATCATATATTTTTAGATTAGAAGCTTATAAAACCGTATTAAATATTGTCATCAATATTATTAAAAGAAATAAGAATTAATTATGAATAAAGTGAAAAAACGACAAATTATTATAAATGCAGATGATTTTGGAAAAAGTTTAGAACGAAATAGGGCTATAGATTATTCATTTAAAAATAATTTAATAGATTCTGCAAGTTTGATTGTAACGGGCAAACATTTGGAAGATGCATTAAAATACATAAAAGCAGGAGAATATTTTGACAAAATACATCTGCACTTTAATATTCGAACTAATCTTCTTGAAGAAGATTCTTGTGATAAACCTATCTCAACTGCAATGCAAAAATCTTCTACATTTTGTAATAATGGTTGTTTTGTTAATGGTATTAAATATAAGTTTTATGATATTAGAAAATGGAAAATTATTTATGAGGAATTAATTGCTCAATATGAAAAATTTATTGAAGTAACAGAAGGTAAGGCTAATTACAAACAAATAGAGTTTCATATGTGGACTAATTTGTCTTTACCAGCATCTATTGCATTAAACTTATTTACAAGAAAATATAAAATAGAATATGTTCGATATTATCACATAGGTATAAAAAACTCCTTACGCACATTAATATGTAGATTATTGAGTTGGAATCCTAAGGTGAAATATACTCCAGCAACTAATATAGATTATTATCTCTCGAAAAGAGAGAAGTTGAGAAAATATGAAATTATTGAATTATATTGTCATCCAAATTATAGAGATGGCGTTTTTTTAGACGATTCTCCATCTTATCTTGGTCATAAAAGACGACCTATGAATGAGCATATGTCATTATTGGGAAGAATGTAAAAATAAAAGAATTTTCACAAGTAATGGATTTATTAAGAATAAATTTTATGATTATTTTGAAAAATGTTAATATATTAAACGATAAAAAAATATAAGGTATGGATATTAAAAAGTTTTTCTGTTGTAGTTTGTACAACATATCACCAAAGTTATTGCTTAGAGTACGTTTTCTAAGTTATTATAAATATTATAGAAAGTTATTGTCTTTTAAAAATCCAATAACACTTGATGAAAAAATTCAATGGATGAAGGTGAATTATTACAATGATAACCCTTTAATTTCACAATGTGCAGATAAGTATGCTGTAAGAGAGTATGTAAAAAAAATGGATTGTGAAGAAATCCTTATTGATTTATATGGAGTTTATGACAATGCAAAAGAAATCCCATGGGGAGATTTGCCCGAAAAGTTTGTAATAAAATGGAATTGTGGTTGTGGTCAGAATCTTATAGTTAAAGATAAATCTAATCTAAATATAGAAGATACTATAAAAAAACTAGATAAATGGAAAAAGGATGCCAGAGTAATGTATAAATATGGGGCAGAAATGCAATATAAACCAATTATTCCAAAGCTAATAGTTGAAAAATTCATAGAAACACAAGATGGTCTTGCGCCTGTAGATTATAAATTATATTGTTTTCATGGTGAGCCTTATTGTTTGTTAACGTGTACAGGCCGAGAATCAGGAAAACCAAAATTTTATTTTGTAGATAAGGATTGGAGGTTAATGCGTTTAAACAAAGCAGGAAAAGATGCTCCTGATTATTTTGTGCCAACTAAACCAGAAGGATATGAACAATTATTTGACTATGCTCGTAAATTATCAAAACCATTTCCTTTTGTGAGAGCAGATTTCTACTTAGAACAAGGTAAAGTTATATTTGGAGAACTTACCTTCACACCATGCAACGGATTTGATTATAATAGGTTATATTCAACAAATGAAATGTTTGGTAAGATGTTGAATTTAGAGAGGGTTACAAAGTAATGCTTAAAAAACTTATTTTTTTATTACTATGTTTTATGCAAATATTTATAGCGTTTGCATATTTGCCAAGTAATTATCTTGATGAATCTTTATATTCAAGAAATTCAACTTTAATTACTTTGTTATTTGGAGGAGTTTTGGGGCTTACTATGATAAAACATTTCTTTTCAAAAACAAAAATCAAATTTCATTCATTGTTTAGAAAATTGATAACTATATTATTGATATTATGCCTTGAATTTTTCTTCTTATTTGCATTATCCTTAAATATGAATACAAATGATTTATTATCTCTTATTATGGTCGTTGTAGCGATTTATATAGGGTATGTAAATGATTTTTCAATCAAACAAATTAAATTGTTTATTCTTATAATTGTTTTATCTTCTTTATATTTGGGATATGAGGCGATAAATGTGTATGTTGGTGCATTCGACCTATATGCATCAGATTGGCAGGTTATGGGGAAAAATCAAATTGGACAATTGATTTCATTCGGAGTAATTCTTTCTTATGTATTCTTTATTATTGAAACAAAGAAAATTACAAAATATTTAATGCTCATTTTATTTTTTATATTATTTTCTTTCCTCATTATTGTAAAATGTAAAACAGCTATTCTCGCTGTTTTTATTAGTGTATCAATAATCTCTTTCAAGTCTTTTAATAAAGAAACTTTTAAAAAATATCTATTGTTTGGTATGCCAATTTTGATATTGTTTCTCGTTATTTATGCGGATGAGTTGATTTTGGGGGTATTTGAATTATTAGGTTTGGAATTTGGTGCAAGTGTCAATGAATTAACTACAGGTAGAAGTTCAAGAAATATTGAAGCTTTGCAATATATTAAAAACAATCCTTTTCAAGGAGAATTGTTGAGGTATTCTAATATACTGATGATTCATAACTGGATTTTGATACGTGCAGTACGATATGGTGTTTTATTAGTGTTACCTATGTTGATTTTTTATTTAATGATTTTGTTTTTTGGAATACGAGAAATTTATAAAACAAGATTAAATAATTTTTTTCAAATAGGTTGTTTTTTGTTGATAGTTCCATATATTTCCAGTTTTGCAGAGCCTGGTGCTCCATTTTCTCCAGGGACCATGTTTTGTTTTATTTATGTTTTTTTAGGAATATACTTGCGTAATATTCAAATAACTAACAAACAATGCAAATCTTAGTAACAGGCGGAGCGGGGTATATTGGTTCGCACACATTGGTTGAAATTTACAAAGCAGGGCATACTGCGGTGGTAGTTGATAATTTAAGCAACTCATCGAAAGAATCCCTTAAAAGAGTTGCAGAACTTTGCGAAGTAAAGGAATTTCCATTCTATCAACTGGATATTCGCGACAAGGAGACTTTGGCAGAGATGTTCGTAAATCATAAATTTGACGCTTGCATTCATTTTGCAGGTCTGAAAGCAGTTGGCGAAAGCGTTGAAAAACCTTGGCTTTATTACGAAAACAACATCAACGGCACGCTTGTCTTGATAGAAATGCTTGAAAAACACAATTGTAAAAACATAATTTTCTCCTCATCAGCAACTGTTTATGGCGAACCTGCTGAAATTCCGATTACAGAGCAATGTCCGAAAGGCGTTTGCACGAATCCATATAGTTGGACAAAAAGTATGTTAGAACAAGTCTTGATGGACGTTCAAAAAGCTGATAAAGAATGGAATGTGGTCTTGTTGAGATACTTCAATCCGATAGGAGCACACAAAAGCGGAAGAATAGGCGAGAATCCGAACGGCATTCCGAATAATCTTATGCCATATATCACGCAGGTAGCCATAGGAAAACGAGAAAAACTCAACGTATTCGGCAACGATTACAACACAGCAGACGGCACAGGCGTAAGAGATTACATTCACGTTGTAGATTTAGCGAAAGCACACGTTTGTGCATTGCAAGCAATTGAAAAACAATGTGGTTTAGGTGTGTATAATATAGGAACAGGTAAGGGGTATTCTGTGCTTGATGTTGTTAAAACATTTGAAAGGGTTAATGATTTAAAAATACCTTATACAATTAAATCAAGACGCCCTGGTGATATTGCTGAATATTATTGCAATCCGCAAAAGGCTGAAAAAGAATTAGGCTGGAAAGCCGAAAACGATTTGGAAGATATGTGTAGAGACTCTTGGAATTGGCAAAGAAACAATCCAAATGGCTACTAAAATAAAAACTTCGGTAAATTTAAAGAAATAAGAAAATAAAAAATAATTAGTATATGCAAGAGATAAAAATATGTGTAATAGGCTTAGGATACGTAGGATTGCCCTTAGCCAGATTGTTTTCCACAAAATTTAAAACCATAGGCTTTGATTTAAATCAAACAAGAGTAGATGCCCTAAACGCAGGCAAAGACACTACCCTTGAGGTATCAGACAAATTATTACAAGAAGCCATAGAAAAACACGGCTTTCGTTGCACCACAAACATAGAAGAAATAAAAGAAAGCAACTTCTATGTAGTAGCAGTGCCAACCCCAGTAGATGAAAACAATCGACCAGATTTACGCCCTTTAATAGGAGCGAGCCAAACCGTAGGCCAAGTAATCAAAAAAGGCGACATAGTAGTCTATGAATCCACAGTCTATCCAGGAGTTACAGAAGAAGAATGTTTGCCTGTTGTAGAACAGGTATCAGGCTTAGTATTCAATAAAGACTTCTATGCAGGCTACTCACCAGAGAGAATAAACCCGGGCGATAAAGAACATACAGTAGAAAAAATCAAAAAAGTAACCTCGGGCTCCACACCAGAAATAGCAGATATAATAGACAACGTATATAATAGCGTACTAATAAACGGCACACACAAAGCACCAACCATAAAAGTAGCAGAAGCATCGAAGATTATTGAGAATAGTCAGCGAGATGTGAACATAGCATTCATGAACGAATTAGCAAAAATATTTAATGCTATGGATATAGATACTCATGATGTTATAGAAGCGGCAGCATCAAAATGGAACTTTATCAAATTAAGTCCAGGCTTAGTAGGAGGACATTGCATAAGCGTAGATCCTTATTATTTGATACAAAAAGCCCAAGTCTATGGAGTTTTACCAAGAGTAATGAGTTCAGCTCGCAGACTAAACGATGGTATGGGCGAATACGTAGCGCACCAAGTAATTAAGTTGATGAACAAAAAAGGTGTATTAGTAAAAGACGCTAAGATACTTTTATTGGGTATCACCTTCAAAGAAAATTGCCCTGATATTCGTAACACTAAGATAGTGGATATTCATTCAACACTTTCGGAGTATACAAATAATATCATTATCTACGATCCATGGGCAAATCCTGCGGAAGTGAAACATGAGTATGGTTTGAATATAGTAAACACATTGGATACTACTGAAAAATATGATGCAGTGGTGTTAGGTGTAGCACACAAAGAATTTTTGAACCTTGACATCAAAGCATTGCTCAACGAAGTTGGCGTTGTTTACGATGTAAAAGGAATATTGGATAGAAATATTATTGACGGAAGATTGTAATAGGTTATGTATAATTACACAGTAATAATACCACATAAAAATTGTCCGGATTTACTTCACCGTGCTCTGGACTCTATACCAGAAAAAGACGACATACAAGTGATTATTGTTGACGATAATAGTGATGCGTCAAAAGTTGATTTTGAAAATTTTCCAGGATTAAGTCGAAAGAATACCATAGTAGTATTTGATAAATCCGGCAAAGGTGCAGGACGTGCAAGAAATATAGGATTAAGCAAAATAGAGAATAATACTAAATGGGTAACATTTTTAGATGCCGATGATTTCTATTCAAAAGACGCTGAAGCTATTTTTGAGAAATACAAAGACAATCAAAATGATATAGTATATTTCTTATGGGATAGTGTATATTCAGAGACATTGGAGCCGTCCAATAGAAAACGCTTTTACCTAAAAAAAATATCACAATCCAATAATGATAAAGATATTTTGAAGTATAAAATGTATTGGCCTGTTGGAAAATTTGTATCCTATAAAATAGTAAATGAGAATAATATTAAATTTGATGAAGTTATAGCTTCTAACGATGCGATGTTTTCGGTAAAAGTGGGGCATGTTTCAAAAAATATTGAGGTTTCAGATCAAACTTTGTATATAGTTACAGAATCCTATAACTCGCTGGTAAAACAAGTCTCTTTTGAGATTACGAATTGTAGATTCAAAGTTGCCAAAAACATTAATAATTATTTAATAACTATTGGCAAATTTAAATATCATATAAATCTATTTGGTATTGCATACATCTTTAGGAAAATGGGGTTTGTTATAATGATGAAATATATGATAAAATCGTTTTTTTATACACCTATAGAATGTTCTTTTAAAGATTTAACGGAGTGTATAAAAGCAATGAAAGAAAAATTATAGGTATGATTTAATATATTAATTTACTGTCGTTGCTTTTTAATTAAATTCTTTGTAAGTTACATTAAAAATATAAAAATGGAGATTAGATTTTAAAATTGTTTTCTATTGGTAAAATAGTCTTTGATTAAGTGTTTAAGTAATTTTAATGATTGGGTATATAATATAATTAATATAGAATTTTTATGGAATTAGTTTCAATAATAATGCCGTCATATAATTCATCTAAATATATTTCTCAGTCAATTGAGAGTGTAATTGCTCAAAATTACACAAACTGGGAATTGTTAATTACAGATGATTGTTCGTCGGATAATACGAGAGAAATTGTAAAATCATATATAGAAAAGGATAATAGAATAAAGTTGTTTTGCTTAGAACAAAATAGTGGTGCTGGTTTGGCAAGGAATAATTCCATTAAGGAGGCAAAAGGAAGATTTATTGCTTTTTTGGATAGTGATGATAGATGGAAATCAAATAAGTTGAGTGTACAGATAAAGTTTATGTTAGATAATAATTATGATTTGACATATTCGTCATACGATGTGTGTAATCAATTTGGTAATATCGTTAGTAAAGTTACTTGCTTAGAGCGTTTAACGTATAAAATGCTTTTAAGAGATGATGGAATAGGATGTTTGACTGCAATTTATGATACAAAAAATATTGGTAAAATTTATATGCCAAAAATTAGAAAAAGGCAAGATTGGGGACTATGGTTAGAAATTATAAAAAAAACAAAATATGCATATGGTATAAGAAATAAATATTTAGCTATCTATAGACTGAATAATGGTTTATCTTCTAATAAGTTTAAATTATTAAAATTCAATTTTGCTGTGTATAATAAACTAGAAGGTTTTAATAAACTAACATCTTTCTTTCTTTTGTTTCTATATTTTTTACCATATTATTTTTATAAAAAAATAAAACAAAAAATAGGGTTATAACAATATTACAACAATGGTATAAAACACATAATGATTGGAATATAGATATAATTAGACCTACCGTTATTTTTGGAGAAAGGAATAGAGGAAATGTCTATAACTTATTACACCAAATTTCTGGAGGTAAGTTCTTGATGGTAGGAAAAGGTGACAATAAAAAGTCAATGGCATACGTAGGAAATATAGTTGCTTTTGTTAAATATATGATTGATAATGTAAAAGATGGGTATAATGTATTTAATTATATTGATAAACCAGACTTTACAATGAATGAATTGATATTGCATATAGAGAAAGTTTTAAAGAAACGTATTCCAAAGACTCATTTTCCTTATTGGATGGGTATGTGTGGTGGCTATTGCTTTGATATTTTAGCAAAAATTACAGGTAAGAAATTACCAATAAGTTCTGTGAGAGTTAAAAAGTTTTGTGCTACTACTGAATATGATGCAACAAAGGTTGGGCAAACTGATTTCAAAGCACCGTTTACTCTTGGTGAAGGTTTAGCGAGAACTTTGGAATTTGAATTTGTTAATCCGAAAACAGATGATATAGTGTTCAAATCGGAATAACTTTCAATGCGAACAACTAAATAAAGAAATAAAATATCAATATCAAAAGCGTGCAATAACTTCAAGAGAAGTTATTGCACGCTTTTTTGTTTTGCTTGCTGATAAGTCTATGAAATATTTAATTTTTTCTATGAAAAAATTAAATATTTCATAGAAAAAAAATGAAAAATCATAGAGATATTTTGGGGATAGATTGATTGTGTTTATGTAATTGAAATACAGTCTATTGCTTTCGTGGTTTTTTTACGAGAATCAATAGGCTGTTAAGGTGGAAATAAGTTTTCGTCTTTACATTCTTGCGACTCTTTCTATGCCTTCTACTTTTTCTATGTTTTGAATTAGTTTGTTTAGGTGTTCGGCGTTTGATATATATACCATAAGGTTGCCTTCAAAAAGTCCGTTATTGCTTTCCATTACTAATCCTTTGATATTTACGTTCCAGGCTTCGGATATGATTCTTGTAAGGTCGTGAAGCAAACCTTTTCTGTCTATTCCTGTGATTTTTATCCCTGCAAGGAAGGTGATTTTCTCGTTTTCACGCCATTTTGCTTTTATAATTCTATGTCCATACTTGCTCATCTCGTCAATTGCCTTTTTGCAAGATGTGCGATGTACTTCAATACAATCTTCTCTTAGTAAACCAATGATGCCATCTCCTGGAAGAGGGTTGCAACATTTTGCTGTAATGTATGGAAGGTTTTCATTTTCTTTTGCAATTAGTAGTTGCTCAGGGTTGTTTCGTGTTTGTTCTGCTATTTCTTCTTTTAGGGTTTTAGATGTGTTACCTTTCTTTTTGGGAACGAGTCCATTTTTAAAGAATATCCAAGGGGAATTTTTTTGTGCTTTTTTAAAGCATTGCCTTACTTCGGTTAGTGTGATTTTTTCGTCATAGATTTTGTAAAAAAAGTCTATTTGGTTGTTTATTTTTACGAAGTGTCTTAGTCTTTCTACGTTGTTGTCGTTGTATTCTATGTTTTGTGATTTGAATATGTCTTGTAATTTTTTTACGCCTTCGTTAAAATAACTTTTGCGATAGTCTTTTATGTAATTTTTTATTTCGTTTGTTGCCTTAGATGTTCTAACAAATTCGAGCCAACTTTCTTTTGGTTGAACGATTCTTGATGTTATGATTTCAACTTGGTCGCTTGCTTTTAGTTTGTGTTCAATCGGCACTACTTTGTAATTAACTTTTGCTCCCATGCAGTGATTGCCTAAGTCGGTATGTACATTGTATGCGAAATCTAATACGGTTGAGTTGATAGGTAAGTCAATTGCTTTTCCTTTTGGAGTAAAGACTGTTATTTGATCGGTAACTACGTTGAGTTGAAAGTCATTTACAAAATCAACTGCGGTAGATGAGTCGTTGTCAAGTAGATCTCTTACTTTTGTTAGCCAATTGTCAAGGTTATTATCTAAGTCTCCTTCTTTAACTTCTTTGTATTTGTAATGGGCTGCAAGACCTTTTTCGGCTATGTCGTCCATTCTTTGGCTACGTATTTGAATTTCAACCCATTTTCCTTGACTGCTCATAACGGTGCAGTGTAATGCTTCGTATCCGTTGCTTTTTGGATTTGTAAGCCAGTCTCTAAATCTATCCAATCGTTGTTTGTACATGGAACTTATTATGGAATAGACTGCAAAACAGGCTGTTTTTTCCGATTCAATAGGTACATCTAATATTATTCTAATGGCAAAAATGTCGTAAATTTCTTCAAATTTTACGCCTTTCTTTTCTATTTTTCCTAATATTGAGGTTATTGATTTTACTCTGCCCGATAGTGAGAATTTATAGCAGTTTTCTGTTAGTCTTTGTTTTATTGGTTCTGAAAATATTTCGATAAATCTTTCTCTTTCTTCTTCACTGTCTTTTAATCTTGCTTCTATTTCGAGGTATTCCTTAGGGTTGATGTGTTTTGTTGCCAAATCTTCTAATTCACTCTTGATTTCATAAAGTCCAAGTCTGTGAGCAAGTGGCACATAGAATTGACGAGTTTCAGAAGCTATTTTAAGTTGTTTGTGTTTTGGCATAAAATCGAGCGTTCTCATATTATGCAATCTGTCGCATAGTTTTAAAAGAATCACTCTCATATCATCGCCCATTGCGGTGAAGAGTTTTTTGAAATTTTCTGATTGAATAGAATGGTTATTGTTTTCAAAAACTCCGTCAATTTTTGTAAGTCCATCAACAATCTGTGCTACTTTTTCGCCAAATATATTTTTGATGTCTTCAATAGTATAATCTGTGTCTTCGACTACGTCATGCAGTAAGGCACATACGATGGCGGTAGCTCCAAGTCCGAGATCGTATGAGGCAATTTTTGCAACTTCCAACGGGTGATAGATGTAGGGTTCTCCATTCTTTCGTCTTACTCCTGAATGTGCGTTCATTGCAACAACAAATGCCTTTTTTATTAGGCGTTTCTCTTCTAAATCACTTGTGTGTGAAACAATTTTTATTAGTTCTTTATAACGTTTTAGAATTTCTGCACGTTCTAATTTTTCATCTATTATATACATTGAATCATCTCTTTTTCTTGAAAAAATCTTTTAGTAATTTGGAGCATTCTTCTTCTAATACGCCCGAGGTAATTTGGGTTTTAGGGTGATAAATATTTTCTTGAAGTCTTGATGCTCCGCGTTTTTCATCTTTTGCTCCGTAAACAATTTTGCCAATCTGTGACCAGTATAATGCTCCTGCACACATAACACAAGGTTCTAAGGTTACGTAGAGGGTACAGTCGTTTAAATATTTTCCTCCTATGGCATCTGTCGCACAAGTTATTGCTTGCATTTCGGCGTGTGCTGTTGGGTCGTTTAGTTTTTGTGTTTGATTATAGGCAGAGGCAATAATTTTATCTTTACATACGATTATAGCTCCGACAGGTACTTCTCCCTCGTCCAAAGCTTGCAAAGCTAAATCGTAAGCCTTGTTCATAAAATAGGAATCATCGTATTCTAAAATAGCCATTTTACTATTGTAATTGGGTAAATGTGTGTTTTGATTTTAATTTATTTTGAATAACTATGCTTTTATGGTAAACACAAGATGGATACGTTTGTGAAGTGCTTTTTTTGTATTGACTTTTCATTTTTTTAAAGTCTTTGTAAGCTTTAATTACGCTTGAAAATTCGCCGTTTCTTTTGAGTAGAAATGTTAAAGCAGCAATAAAGTCTAAGATTTTTCTTTTTCTTAAAATGGAATTGACCTTATCTTGTGGTAGATTTTTGTATAGGGTCAATAAACTATTGCGAAAATTTAAATAAGTTTTGAATGGAGATGTTTTATTCAGCGTTCCTCCTCCTAAATGATAGACTTTTGAAAGTGGATTTGTGAAAATTTTGTATCCAGCATTTTTTAACCTCCAACAAAGGTCTATTTCTTCAAAGTGAGCAAAGTAATTTTCATCTAAACCTCCAAAAGCGTGATATAATTCGCTTCTTATGAAGAATGCCGCACCGCTTGCCCAAAATATTTCTTTGATTTGATCGTATTGACCTTTGTCTTCTTCTATTGTTTCAAAGACTCTTCCTGCACAAAAAGGGTATCCAAGATAATCTATATAACCTCCTGCCGCTCCGGCATATTCAAATTTATTTTTTTTTATGTATGAAAGTAATTTTGGCTGACAAACGGCAATTGTTTCGTCGCTTTCCATTAGGTTTATGATGGGTTGAGTCCAATTTTCTGTTACCTGAACATCGGTATTTAACAAACAATAATATTTTGCCTCGATTTGTTTTAACGCTCTGTTGTATCCGCCCGTGAATCCGTAGTTTTTATCTAATTGAATCAACTCTATTTGAGGATAATTCTCTTTTACAAAACTTACAGATTCATCTTTTGAAGCGTTATCTACGAATATGATTCTATGTCCGTTAGAATAATTTACAACAGATGGTAAATAAGTGTTTAGTAAGTGGCAAGTATTGTAGTTAAGTATTACAATTGCTAAGTCTGATTGCATTATAGATGTCCTTTTCTGAATTGTACACCAGCATCTCCTTCAACTCCTTCTGGCAAAGTGTGTCTTGAAAGTACGCTTTCCCAATACATATCTTGTTTTTCACCTCTTACATTAGAGTGAAGAAGGAAATATTCTGCCATATCGTTTTGTGGGGCATAGAACACGAAAGTTCTATTTGATTCTCCGAAAGGTGTGTGATCATATCTCCACATTTGATAAGGTAAATAAACAACTCCGTCAGGATTATCGCGTTCTAATTCTGGTGTTGCTTCGTAATCGGCACGTGTTCTGCGTTTAAATCCACTTGAACCCTTGAATTTTTCGTCAATTATATTAGAAGGCGGACCATAAACTAAGTAAATTCGTCCCATATCGGTTTCGTAACCTTTCTTTATGTTAGTTGTGAATTTTTTATTAACAAAGTCTAAGCGATTTCTATAATCTTGCCATTCTTTTTGAGGATTATCAGCATTTTTTGTTTGCCAATAAGAATATAAGAAATAGAGTTTTACCTCTCTTGTAGATGTTTTCAAATCTTTGTCAATGAATCTTTTTATTTCTTCTGTGGCAACAGGATATAATATCTCAATATTTTCATTTAACTCTTCTTCTGAAAGTTGAAAAACAAAGGCATCTTTTGGTATTCCTATTTGTTCAAAAGTTGGTTTTTTATCACTTTCTTTATAAAACGCTTCTTTTTTGTAGGCATGTAAGATATTATTTGCGTCTCTTACCTCTACTGTTAAATAATAACTGCCTTCTTCTAATTCTGATAAGTCAATGTCGCCAATGATCACAGAAGTGGATTTCGATTTCATTCTTCGACCCTTCAAAACTCCTTCTACTTTTCTGTTTGTTGAGAAATTCTCTACCACAGTCGTTAAAACATAAAGACTATCTACTCCAAAATATTTATCAGCATTATAAATCTCTACGTAATAGTTTAATGTATTGTTGTCTTTGGCAATCATATCAAACATATATGGTTCAATAACATAACCATTCTTTACATTAGAGGCTTGATTAGAGGATTTCTTTGGAGGGTTTATGATTTGAATATCAGAAAGAGCAAGTTCGTTTTCAAGATAATTCATTCTGATCACGTCTTTTGCTTCCAAAGCGGGCTGAGTAGAATTTTTGTCTTTGAAAGATAGGTAAAGAACGTAATTTCCGTTTGATAATTTTGCTCGTTGTATGTCAAGCATTACTTGATTTGTCGCTTCATTTTCTGTTGCCTTTATATTTCTTTTATCAACATAAAAAATTTCTTCTGTATTCTCTGCTTTGCAGATAAGAGTTGTTAGTTCAACTTCGGCAGTTGCGTTTTTGAAAACAACACTGCTTAAATCAATTGAAGTACACAATTCAACGTAATTTCCTTCTGTTGATTGAAAGGTGTAGAACGAATAAATAGCATTTAAACCTTGTGCCGAAAGAATGTAAGGCAAGGTAATTAATAGCAAAACAATTATTTTTTTCATAATAATCCTATTTTTAATTATACAAAACTAACGGCAAAGTTACGTAAATATTTTAAAAACAAAGAAAGAACGCTCATTATTGAACGTTCTTTCTTGCAAAAAAATCGAATTATCTAACGATTATTTTTCGTTTTTATCCATTTCTTCTTTTAAAGAAGCTAAAACTTCTAAATCACCAAGAGTTGTTTTTTCTAAACCTTCGTTTATTTTTTTCATAGTAGAAGATTCATTTTTTTCGTCTTTCTTTGGTTCTTCAGCTTGCCAAGTTCTAAGGTGAGAAACAACGATTTTTTTGTTTTCTTTTGAGAATTCAATTACTTTAAATTGTAATTTTTCATCTCCTTTGGCAATAGTTTTGTCTTCTTTTTGTAAATGAGATTTTGGAGCGAAGCCTTCAACACCATAAGGTAAAGAAATTACTGCACCTCCTTTTTCATTTACGTTCATAACGGTTCCTTCGTGAATAGAATTCAAAGTAAATATACTTTCAAATACGTCCCAAGGATTTTCTTCTAATTGTTTGTGTCCTAAACTTAAACGACGATTGTCAGCATCTACTTCTAAAACTACAACTTCTAATGATTGACCAACTTTTGCAAACTCAGCAGGGTGTTTAATCTTCTTGCTCCATGATAAATCTGAGATATGAATCAAGCCATCTACGCCTTCTTCTAATTCAACGAAGATTCCAAAGTTTGTAAAGTGTCTTACAGTAGCTGTATGCTTGCTTCCAACAGGATATTTGTCAGAAATATTTGTCCAAGGGTCAGGAATAAGTTGTTTTATGCCCAAAGACATTTTTCTTTCTTCTCTGTCAAGGGTTAAAATCACAGCTTCAACTTCGTCTCCTATTTTTAAGAAATCGTGAGCTGTTCTTAGGTGTTGGCTCCATGACATTTCTGTAACGTGAATCAAACCTTCAACACCAGGAACTATTTCAACAAATGCACCATAGTCAGCTAAAACAACTACTTTTCCTTTTGTTCTATCACCAACTTTAAGATTAGCATCTAAGCCGTCCCAAGGGTGAGGAGTTAATTGTTTTAATCCTAATGCAATTCTTTTCTTTGTTTCATCGAAATCAAGGATAACAACTTTGATTTTTTCATCTAATTGTACAATTTCATTAGGGTGATTGATTCTTCCCCAAGAAAGGTCAGTTATATGAATTAATCCATCAACACCTCCTAAATCGATGAATACTCCGTATGAAGTTATATTTTTAACTATACCTTCTAATACTTGTCCTTTTTCAAGACGTGCGATTATTTCTGCTTTTTGAGCTTCAATTTCGTCTTCTATCAATGCCTTGTGCGAAACAACAACATTTTTGTATTCATGGTTGATTTTTACAACCTTGAATTCCATTACTTTGTCAACGAATACATCGTAATCTCTAATAGGTTTAACATCTATTTGACTGCCTGGTAAAAATGCTTCTATGCCAAATACGTCAACAATAAGACCTCCTTTTGTTCTGCTCTTAACGTATCCGTTGATTATTTCTTGTGAGTCAAATGCTTCGTTAACTCTATCCCATGATTTAAGGATTCTTGCATTTTTATGAGAAAGAATAAGTTGTCCGCCTGCGTCTTCTTTTTGTACAACAAAGACTTCTATTTTGTCTCCTACTTTTAAATTAGGATTGTAACGGAATTCTGACAATGGAATAACACCATCTGATTTAAATCCAATGTTTACAATTACTTCTCTGTTGTCTTTTGCAACGATAATACCTTCTACAACTTGTTGATCGCCGATTTGATTAAATGTTTTGTCATAAGCTTCTGTCATTGCTTGGTTTTGTTCTGCAGAATAGTTGAAATCTTGTTCTCCAACTGCGTCCCAATCAAAATCAGCTAATGGTTGAACGTTTTTTAAATCTCTCATTATTAAAGATTTCTTTTAATTTGCCCCTTACCGAGCGGTTAAACTTTTGTTAATTCAAAATAAAATTTTTGATTTTCGTTTTTTGGGTAAGCAAAACCTTACTTCTCAAAAATTGCGTGCAAAGGTACTACTTTTTTTCTTTATTTTACTATCTTTGCTCAAAAATATTTTTATGACAGACAATAGATTAGAGATTTTAAGCAAACAAAAATCATACATAAATCAATGTAATTCTATCCCGATTAAGGAAAGAATTTATTTATTAAGACGATTGCGTCAAATTATTCAAAGCAATGAAGGAAGAATAAAACAAGCTTTATATGAAGATTTGCATAAAAATCCAACGGAGGCTTATATAACAGAAATTGGAATTGTTATTTCAGAAATTAATTACTGTATAAAACATATAAAATCGTGGGCAAAAATCCGCCGAAAACCCTCTGCATTAGTTTTGTTTCCTTCAAAAGCTTATGTTTATCCGCAAGCAAAAGGAAGTGTTCTTATAATTTCTCCATGGAATTACCCATTTCAATTAAGTATTCTTCCATTAGTAGGAGCAATATCGGCAGGTAATACTGTTATTCTTGCACCTTCTTCACAATCTTGTGCAATAAATCACCTTTTGCAAGAATTGATAAACACCAATTTTAATGAAAAACAAATCTTTTGTACAAATGGAGATAAAAACCTTACAACAGAAATTATAAAAAGAGGAGTAAATCACCTTTTCTTTACAGGTAGTTTTCAAACAGCACAATATTTACATAGCCTTTGTAATGAAAAATTAATATCTACTACATTTGAATTAGGGGGTAAGTCTCCTGTAATAATAGATAAGGATTCTAACCTACGTTTAGCGGCAAAAAGACTATGTTTAGGTAAATTCATTAATTGCGGACAAACATGTATTGCTCCCGATTACCTATTTGTACATAAACAAATTAAGAAAGAATTTATAGGATTGTTAAAAGAAACTATAATAAGTTTATATGGGGAAGACGCATCAAAGAGTGAGAATTACGGAAGAATGATAAATCAAAAGCAGTTCAAGCGAATAAACAACCTTCTTTTGCAAGGCGAAATTATTTTCGGAGGACAAACCGATGAAGCGAACAAATATATCTCGCCAACCTTGATTGAACCATATAAAACAGCATCTTCACTTATGCAAGAGGAAATATTCGGTCCAATATTGCCTATATTAGACTTTGAAAATATTGAAAACGTAATAGAATACATAAATAAACGACCACGACCATTGGCATTGTATTATTTTGGAAGAGAAAACGCTGATATAATCAAGCAAACAACAAGCGGAGGTGCTTGTATAAACGATTCAATTATGCATATAATACCACACTCTCTGCCATTTGGAGGAATAGATCAAAGTGGAATGGGGGCATATCACGGTAAAAAAAGTTTTGATACATTTTCTCATTACAAATCAATATTAAAAACAAACAAAAATTTTGAATTCAATATCAAATATCCACCATATAGCTTATTTAAACAAAGATTAGTAAAATTTTTTCTTAGATAAAAAGTAGTTTAATCAAGATAAAATGGTAGTTTAATCAAGATAAAATAGTAGTTTAATCAAGATAAAATGATTTTTTATCAAGACAAAAATTTCGTTTTCTATGTTTTTCTTTTTTATTCCTAAGGAAAAAATTGTATTTTTGCAGTTTATTATAAAATAAAACAATGATTACTAAGAAAGAATTTGATGTAGAATCAATAACTCGCAATCATATCAATTTGGAACGAATGATTGCTAGCAAAAATGAAAAACTTCTTCGTTGCATACCTAAGTTTGTGATGAAGTGGTTTAAGAAACTTTTACATTTAGACCGAATTAACGAAGAAATATACTCACAACGCCATTTAGATGGACCACAATTTGCAAAGCATGTCGTAGAAGATTTGTTGAAAGTAAATGTTGAAATTATAAATCCTGAGAATATACCATATACATCTCGTAGTTTACTTGTCGCAAATCACCCAATAGGAAGTATAGATGGCATGGCGTTAATAGATATTGTAGGAAGAAAACGTGATGATATACTTTTTCCTGTAAATGATATGCTTTGTGCGTTGCCAAATTTCAGAGACGTTTTTGTTCCTATAAACAAATATGGTAAAAACTCATCAAATCACGATGTTTTGAACGAAGCGTTTCGCTCAGATAGTTGTGTTATGTTTTTTCCTGCGGGAACAGAATCAAAATTCATAGATGGAAAATTCCAAGACTTTCCTTGGAAAAAAACTTTTGTTAAAAAAGCTATTGAATTTCAAAGAGACGTAGTTCCAGTCTATATTGAGGGAATGAATTCTAAGAGATTTTACAGATTATCCGCTATAAGACGTTTTTTTGGAATGAAGTTTGATTTAGAAATGATACTTTTGCCAGATGAAATGTTTAAATACAGTGGGAAAACTATTAAAATCACTTTCGGGAAACATATAAAATGGGAAACATTTAGCAAAATACATTCACACAAAGAATGGGCGGCAATTGTTAGAGGACATGTTTATGATTTGAAAGACAATCCACAAAAAGAGTTAGTAATAGAATAAATCAGATAACTATGACAGCAATAGACACTTCTTATGTAATAGCTCCTATTGATAAGGAAATTTTAAAGAAAGAGTTGCAATTGGCTACTTTTATGAAGAAAACCAATTATGGCTCAAAGGAAATCTACACTACAAATTCACATCGTACTCCAAATATAATGAGAGAAATCGGTAGGTTAAGAGAAATTAGTTTTGGAGCAGAGGGCGGCGGTAGCGGAACAGAGTGCGATATTGACAAATACGACATTGCACCCGAACCACACTGCTATGAACAACTCTTTGTGTGGGATCCGCAAGAAGAAGAGATAGTAGGAGGTTATCGTTACATAATAGGAAAGAATATTTTCAAAGAAAGTAATGATGAATTGCTTAGTGCAACAGCAGATTTATTTAGTTTTAGTGAGCATTTTATGAAAAACTATCTTGATTGCACAATAGAGTTAGGACGTTCCTTTGTAAACGTGAACTATCAACCTACAACAAATTTCCGAAAGGGTATGTATTCATTAGATAATCTTTGGGACGGATTAGGAGGATTAGTATTGTTGCACCCAGAGGTTAAATATTTCTTTGGAAAGATTACAATGTATCCTTCAATGAACACAAAAGCGAGAGATTACATACTATATTTTTACAAAAAACATTTTCCTGATAACGAAGGTTTAGTATTTCCAAAAGAAGCAATTGAAATAGAAACCGATTACAACGAATTAGTTCATCTATTCAATGGAAAAAATTACAAAGAAGACTATCAAATTCTTGTAAAGAACGTTAGAGCATTAGGAGAAAGCATACCACCTTTGGTAAATGCTTATATGAATCTTTCTTCCACAATGAAGAGCTTTGGAACTTCAATAAACCGTCATTTTAGCGATGTAGAAGAAACAGGAATCTTAGTTACAATTGCGGATATCTATGACGAGAAGAAAGAAAGACATATGAAATTATAGTCTATGGTAAAAAGTGCTGAATTTGTAAAAAGTAGTCCTGATTATCGTCAATCGCCTAAGGCAGATAAACCAGAGTTTGCTTTCATTGGACGAAGTAATGTAGGTAAGAGTTCGCTCATTAACGCTTTGGTAAACAAAAAAGACCTTGCAAAAACAAGTTCTCAACCAGGTAAAACACAACTTATAAATCATTTTCTTATTGATGAAAATTGGTATTTAGTAGATTTGCCGGGTTATGGTTATGCAAGAGCTTCAAGAGATAATAGAGCAGTTTGGGGAAAGATGATAAGAAACTACATCCTTAAAAGAGAAAATCTGTTAAATGTTTATTTGTTGATAGATTCAAGACATTCGCCTCAAAAAATAGATATAGAATTTATGAATTTCTTAGGGGAAAACTCTGTTCCCTTTACTATTGTTTTTACAAAAATAGACAAGCAAACTGCAAACAAAACAAACGAAAACCTAAGAAATTATAAAAACGAACTACTCAAATATTGGGAAGAGCTACCTCAGATAATCTTAACCTCTGCCGAAAAGAGACAAGGATTAGAAGAACTAATGGATTCCATAAAGAGTATAATACCATATTATAATAAGTAAGATGAAAAGATTAATGATAGCAACAGGGGGAGGAGACTGCCCTGGGTTGAACGCAGTTATAAGAGCAATCGTAAAAAGAGCATCTTTGGAAAAAGATTGGGAAGTAATCGGTTGCATAGAGTCCTTTAACGGAGTTTTAAGAGAACCAACAGAAATCGTAACCTTAGAAGAAAATAATGTAGCAGGCATATTGGTTCAAGGAGGTACAATTCTTGGAACAACAAACAAAGGAGGCCCTTTTGCTTATCCTGTAAAAGATTCGCAAGGTAATTGGACAACAATAGATGTGAGTGACCAAATGATAAGAAAACTTCAATTCTTAGGAGTTGATGCGGTAATCAACATAGGAGGAGATGGTTCACAAAGAATTTCCAAAGCATTATATGAAAAAGGACTTAATATAATAGGAGTACCTAAAACAATAGACAATGATTTGTCTATGACAGATTTTACTTTCGGCTTTCAAACCGCAGTACAAATAGCAACAGAAAGCGTAGATAAGCTTGTAACAACCGCAGCTTCTCATAATAGAATTTTTATTCTTGAAGTAATGGGAAGAGATGCAGGTTGGATAGCACTAAACGCTGCAATAGCAGGCGGAGCAGATATTTGCATAATTCCAGAAATTCCTTACGACATAGAAAAGATAAAAGCAAAAATAGAAACCCGTTATAAAAAAGGTAGAGGCTTTTGTATAATTGTTGTTGCCGAAGGAGCAAAAAATATGAATGGTGAACAAATCGGCGAACAGTCAAAAGAAATAGGGAATAAACATTTTAAATTAGGAGGAATTGGAGAAGCAATTAAATTAGAGTTGCAATCCGTTGGCGTAACTCACGATATAAGAGTTTCTGTTTTAGGACACTTGCAAAGAGGTGGCACTCCGATTGCGTATGATAGAGTTTTGGCATCAGAATTTGGAGTAAAGGCATTTGAATTAGCAAAAGCAGGAGAGTTTGGCAAGATGGTAGCATACAAACACCCTAACATAATTGCCGTAACCTTAGAAGAAGCATTACAAGAACCTCATTTAGTAAGTCCAAACAATGATTTAGTAAAAACTGCCAAAGGATTAGGCATTGCTTTTGGAGACTAAAATAATTGTTGTATCTTTGCACCCTTTAAAAATTAAGTAGTAAAAAATAAAAACAGACAAAAAATTTATGACACAACAACAAAACAAAGTAAAAGCTTGGTTGAGCCAGCTTGTTGACCCAAATGAAAAAATCTTTTCAAAACAATGGTTCATATCTTATGGTTACATAATATTCGGAACCTTGTTGTTCGTTATTGCAGACGTAACTTTTGCAATGCCATATCACTTAGCACCAGGAGGAGTTTATGGTTTAGCAAACGTTTTAGCAACCTTAACAGAATCTACTATTACTTGGTTCTTAATTGCAATGGAAGTGCCATTGTTAATCATTGGTAGTATTATCTTAGGACCTAAATTCGGAGTAAAAACTATTGTATCTGTTGCATTAGGTTGGTTGTTTACAGCGTTAATTGAAACATATTGGGGATATACTCCATTCATTCATGTTGGAGAACTTATAACAGACGCAAGTCAAGCAACACTTGATGCACTTGCAATACAAGGAACATCTAACTTCTTTATGCCAGACTATTTGCTTAACACTCTATTAGCAGGTTTATTATATGGTGTAGGTATAGGAATGATATTCAAATCAGGTGCAACCTCAGGAGGAAGCGACATTATCTCTATGATAATAAACAAATACACAGGAATATCTCTTGGAACAATGGTTATCATAGTAGATGGAATTATCGCATTATCTACATTGTTAATCTCACCAGACTTACGTTTGCCAGCATACTCTATTCTTTTGATTATAATTGAAGGAAAGATTATAGATATGGTTGTAGATGGTATAAAAACTTACAAAACCTTATTTATTGTTACAGATAAGTATGAAGAAGTAAGAAATGCTATTATAAACGATTTGAATAGAGGTGGTACTTGTATCAATGCTATTGGAATGTACAAAGGACAAGAAAGAAAAGTAATATATACAACTGTTACACGTGCAGAATTTGTTAAATTAAAATCAGGAATCCGTGCAATAGATGCAAATGCTTTCATTTCAGTTCTTGATAGTAGCGAAACATTAGGAAAGGGATTTAAAGAACTTCCATTAAAATAAAAAAAAGGAGAGTTTAACTCTCCTTTTTTATTTGTTTTCATTCATTGTATTGTTTAGTCATCGTATCTTAAAAAGTTTCCATTCTTGTCGAAGACTAAATCTAAACCGTTTCTAAGTTCTACTTCATAGTCTCTTCTGTCTTTATTTATTGAGATTATAAATGTATTAGGATGTTTAGCGTTTACATAGTTTACTATTGAAGTAGGAATTGCATTTGTAGGTACGCCTGGTTCAACTTTTACTTCTATTTTAGTCCATTCCCCTTTTGAATTGAAATCTACATTTGAAGTGTCTTCAAATATTACTTCGTAATCTTTATCAAGTAAATCCTTATCATAGAAGATGACTGTTATTGTTTTGTCTGAAAAATGTGTTTTTACAAAATTTTGAGCTTTTGCAGGTAATTGATTAAATTCTACTGCTACTTTTTCTTGGCTTTCACAAGAAACAAATCCCAATCCCATTAAGACTAATAATGCTAATTTTTTCATATTCTTTTATTTTTTTTAGTTTATTATTTTTTTATTTCTTTCTTACATCTGCAAAATTATATTCTAATTCTGAAAACAATCTGAATTTTTTTATTTTTTCGTTATAATAAATTGATGTTTTTTGTTATTAAATTGATAATCAATTGATAAATTATTCTTTTTGCATATACTTTTTATTAAAACTAAGCCTAATCCAGTTGAGTTTTCAGATTTTGACTCTTTATAGAAGTAATTAAAAATCATTTTTTTGTTTAAAGAGTATGGCTTTCCGCTGTTGCTAACCGAAATGGCATCTTTGTTTATGTCAATTATTATTTCACCCTTATAAATATTATGAATAAAAGCGTTCTTTAAAAGATTATTTATTAGCATTTCACAAAGAATAATATCTATATTTAGTTCCAGTGAATTATTCTCTTTTATTGTTAATGTAATATCTTTTTGAGAGAAAGTTTCTTTAAATATTTCTATTTTCTCTTTTATTATCTGATTTATATTTACTTTTTCAATATTATTAAATTGATTGTTTTCTATTTTAGACAATAAAAGTAGAGATTTGTTCATTTTAGTCATTTTTCTTAGAGTTGTAAGTGTGGTAAATACCTTTTGCATTTGCTCTTTGGAAAGAGTTTCTTCTTCAAGTAATGACTCTAATTGAGTGATACTTACAGCAAGTGGAGTTTGTATTTCGTGAGAGGCATGTCCTAAAAAAAGTTTTTGTTGCTTATAGGTTTCTTCTGCTCTTAAAGTTGAAGATTTCGCAGCATCAAACAACTCTTTTATTTCTTTTATATCACTATTGCAAATAGGAAAGTTTTGTTTTTCTTTTCCTAATTGATAATTCCTATGCCAAGAAAGTAAAATGTAGAGTGGTTTTAAACTTTTTTGAAACACTCTATAATAGATTGTAATAACAGAAGCAATAAGAATAAAAACTATTATAATGACAAGAACTAATATTCTTTCTCTTAGTTCGTATTTTTCTAAGGTCGGCGTATATACAGTAAGTTTATAGTAATTTTCTTCTGTGTCGTAGAATGCCATTACTAATCTTTTGCAAGGCTCTGTTTCGTTTTTGTCGTTTATAAAAATGTTTGTGTCAGCAAAAGACATATTTTCCATTTTTAAAGCCTCTTCTTTGCTGATTGTTTCTATAAAAAATGAATTGTTGCTGCCATCGTAGAGGATTGAATCTAATTTTCCTTCATTTTTTTTCTGAATTAATTGAAACGCATATAACTCTAACGAGTCTTCTGTTTCGTCATCTATTTCATACAATACAGCAAAATAGAATAATATTGACCATAAACAAATTAAAATACTTATTATAATTCCTGCACCTATTATTACCTTATATAGAGCTTTCATTTTCTTTTTCTATTAGTTTGTAACCTAAACCATAAACTGATTTTAACTCCAATGAAGCGTCTGAATCCTTTAATTTCTTGCGAAGATTTTTCATTTGTGTATATAAAAAATCGTAGTTTCCCATAGAATCAAAATCTTCACCCCAAACAAATTCTGCTAATTTGTCTTTGTCAATTAGTCTGTTTATTCGATTGCAAAAGAATTCCAAAATTTCAAATTCTTTCTTTTTCAAAGAAATTTCTTTATTATTTATCAATACTTTTTTTTCTGTATTTAGTATACAGACATTACCAAAGCAACCAGATTTATTTGATGGATTCTTTCTGCGATTAATTGATTTAATTCTTGCGGAAAGTTCTGCAATATGATAAGGCTTTGCAAGATAATCATCTGCTCCTAAATCCAAACCGGTAATTTTGTCGTCTATTGAGTCTTTTGCAGATAATATTATTACATTATCATCTTTATCTAAATTTTTTAATGTTTTTAATACTTGTAAACCATTACCATCAGGAAGCATTATGTCTAATAAGATACAATCGTACGATGTTGTTATTATTTTGTCAATAGCTCCTTTTAAGGTAGTAGAAAAATCTACTTTGTATCCCTCTTTTTCTAATTCTGATTTTGTTAAATGAAGAAGATTTTCTTCATCTTCTATGATTAATATTTTCATATACAAAAAAATCTCAATACAAGCGATTAACAATGTATTGAGATTATATTTAAATTAAAATAATAATTTTATTCTATTGAAGGTAAAACTTCTACTAATTCTATTCTGAATTTTAGTAAACTGCCAGCAGGAATTTGATCGCTATTTTGATTTCCGTAAGCTAAGTCAGGGTGAATCCAAAACTCGTAAATAGAGCCTTGATTCATTAAATTAAATCCTTCAACTATACCTGGAATCAATCCATCTAAGACAGAAATTGTAGGAGAATCGTCTCTTGTGAAAGTATTTACAATTAAATCAGAAAAAGTGCCATCATCATTTAACGTTGATAATGAATAATTGTATCTAACTCTATCCTTTAAACTTGTAGGTTTGATACCCTTGCCTTTTTTTTCTATTTTATATTGTAATCCGCTTTTAGTTGTTACGACATCTTTTTCGTTTTTATTTTTAGCAAGAAAAGTCTCGGCGGCTTTTCTATAAGGTTCCGCTATTTTATCTAATTCAGCTTTTTGTTTTTGCATCATTACTTCTTGATATGATTGCATTGTTTTTTGAATTTCCTCTTGTGCTATTAAGCAAGTAGTATCTCCATTTAACACTTGTTGAATTACTGTTGCAAATACCTCGGAGTTAATCTCAATTCCTTGAGCTTTCATTTGCATTGCTTGACTATACCCCATTACATAAGAAGCAGAGTCTATTACATTTTTTAAACTGTTTGCTGAAACAGTAACTTCTTTTTGTGAACATGCGACAAATGTCATAGAAGTAAAGATAAAGACACTTGTCAAACCAAATAATTTTTTCATTATCCAATAAATATTACAATCTATGGTGCAAAATTAGAAATATTTTATAGATAATTTATTATTTTCATAAGAAAAAAATAGGTAGATATTATTGAAATGTTTACTTTTGCACGAAAAATATAAAATGACTTACTTGAATTAGGTTGTTTTTATGGAAGTAAATAAAAAAGATACAAGAAATGAAGAACAAGTATAACGATTTAATTGAGCAAACATTTGAGTTTCCACAAGAAGAGTTTAAGACCGAAGAAAACGAATTGCTGTTTCATGATATTCCTTTGATGGATATAATTAAACAATATGGAACACCATTAAAAATTACGTATTTGCCAAAAATTACATCTCAAATCCAGCGAGCTAAACGACTTTTTAATGTTGCAATTGCAAAGACCGACTATCAAGGAACCTACAATTATTGTTATTGTACAAAGAGTTCGCATTTTTCTTTCGTGTTAGATGAAGTTATTAAAAACGATGTGCATCTTGAAACTTCATCTGCCTTTGATATAAATATAATCAACGAATTGTATGAACAAGGAAAAGTTGGTAAAGAGCAATATATACTATGTAATGGCTTTAAACGTCCTCAATATATAGAGAATATAGCAGAGTTGATAAGAAATGGCTTTACTAATGTAATACCTATAATAGATAATATGGAGGAATTGGACGCTATGAATACCATTGTAGATTGTCCTTGTAATGTTGGCATCCGTATTGCTTCGGAAGAAGAACCTATGTTTGATTTTTATACTTCTCGACTTGGGATTAGATATAATTGTATAGTAGATTTCTATAAAGAAAAGATAGCAAATAATCCTAAGTATAAATTAAAAATGTTGCATTTCTTCATTAATACAGGAATAAAGGACTCTGCATACTATTGGAACGAACTTCAAAAATGCGTAAACGTATATTGTGAGTTAAAAAAAGTATGTCCAGACTTAGATTCCTTAGATATAGGAGGAGGATTTCCGATAAAAAATTCCTTAGGCTTTGAATACGATTATGAATATATGGCAGAGGAAATCTTAGCACAAATAAAAGACATTTGTAATAAAAACGGAGTACAAGAACCTAATATATTTACAGAATTTGGTTCATTTACAGTTGGAGAAGCTGGTTGTATATTATATAGTATCATAGATCAAAAACGACAAAACGACAAAGAATTGTGGTATATGATAGACTCTTCATTCATAACAACCCTTCCCGACACCTGGGGAATAGGACAAAGATTTATCCTTTTACCAATAAATAAATGGGATAACGAATATCAAAGAGTCTTTCTTGGAGGATTAACTTGTGATTCGCAGGATTATTATTCGGCAGAAGTGCATTCAAATGCAGTATTCTTACCTAAATACTCAAACAACGAAGAAGAACCATTATATATCGGCTTTTTCCACACAGGAGCCTATCAAGAATCACTTGCAGGCTACGGAGGAATACAACATTGTCTAATTCCGCAACCAAAACACATAATTTTGGACAAAGATGAGAACGGAGAATGGTACACAAAGCTTTTTGCAAAAGAACAAAGCCATAAATCAATGTTAAAAATATTAGGATATTAAAAAACTTTCGTACTTTTGCACTTTATTTTACGTGAAAAACAAGAAATTATTAATTAAATAACAAATCAAAATGGTTGATACAACAAAATATTCAGGCAAAACTCGCCAAGAAACAGACCTTATTGGAACAAGAGAGATTCCAGCAGAAGCGTTATATGGCGTACAATCAGTAAGAGGTTTTGAAAACTTCAAAATTTCTGGTAAGTTAATGAACGACTATCCTAACTTTATCAAAGGAATGGCTTTGACAAAAAAAGGAGCAGCAATAGCAAACCACAAACAAGGTAAACTTACAGACGAACAATTCAAAGCAATATCACAAGCATGTGATGAATTATTTGAAGGAAAACACCATGAATTTTTCCTTTCTGATATGATACAAGGAGGAGCAGGTACAACTGTAAATATGAATGCTAATGAAGTACTTGCAAATCGTGCATTAGAAATAATGGGAAAAGAACACGGACAATATGAATTCTGTTCTCCAAACGACCACTTAAACGCATCACAATCTACAAACGATGCGTATCCAACAGCATTCCACTTTGGATTATACTTAGAAAATAAAAAGCTTGTTGAAGCAATGACAAAAATCGTTGAGTCATTGGATAAAAAAGCAGAAGAGTTCTCTCAAATCATCAAAATGGGAAGAACTCAATTACAAGACGGTGTTCCTATGACACTTGGTCAAACATTCAAAGGATTTGCTAACCTATTAAGAAGAGAAATCGCTAACCTAAACAATGCAGCAGAAGAATTACTTTGCATAAACATGGGAGCAACTGCAATAGGTACAGGAATCTGCTCTGAACCTGGTTATAGCAAACTTTGTACAGAAGCTTTAAGAGAAATAACAGGCTGGAACGTAACATTAGCAGAAGACTTAGTAGAAGTAACATCTGATACATCAGTATTAGTTGGCTACTCATCAGAATTAAAACGTATTTCATTAAAAGCAATCAAGATTTGCAACGACTTACGTTTAATGGGATCAGGACCAAGATGCGGAATCCACGAATTATTCTTACCAGAAATGCAACCAGGTTCATCAATTATGCCAGGAAAAGTAAATCCTGTAATCCCAGAAGTAATGAACCAACTTTGCTACAAAGTAATTGGTAACGACACAGCAGTAATGCTTGCGGCAGAAAACGCACAATTAGAATTAAACGTAATGGAACCAGTATTAGTTTACTGCTTATTTGAATCAATCAATCTATTAACAAACGGATTTGATACATTACGCACTTTATGTATTGACGGAATCAAAGCAGATGTTGAAAACTGCGAACGTCAAGTTAAAGGTTCAATCGGAATTGTTACAGCATTAAACCCAATTATTGGATACAAAAACTCTACAAAAATAGCAAAAGAAGCTATGGCAACAGGAAAAGGAGTTTACGATTTAGTATTAGAACACGACATTCTTTCAAAAGAAGATTTAGATACAATACTAAAACCAGAAAACATGATTGCTCCTGTTAAATTAGACATTAAACCAAAAAAATAATTGATTTAATAAAATAATAAAAACAAAGGCTGATTGAATTCAATCAGCCTTTTCTGTTTTCATAACTATTGAGGAACAAAATATAATGCCGTTGTATCATATCCTCTTTCGGAGATTTTTGAAAGAAGACTTTGTTTTATGTCCTCTTCTAACTGAGGCGTTCTGCTCAAAATCCACAAATATTTATCAGAAGAACTACCTACAACTACATAATTATAGTTTTTATCTAACTCCATTATGTAATAATCGGAATAAAACCATAAGAAAAATGACACTTCAAGTTTTCCAGGGTCTTTAATACTTACTTGTCTTGCCTTACCCTTTTTAACTTTAAATTTTCCGTCTTTCATACCGGAATTAGTAACTTCAATCTTTCCATTAGACAACAATCTATAATTCGCTTTCACATGAGTCATTCCCTTTTCAAAAGAATGATCGTAGCGAGCAATCTCATACCACTGCCCCATATAGCGAGTTACGTCCAATTGTTTAATAGTGGAATTATCTACACTTTGAATGGATTTGTTGGAACTACAAGATGCTACAACGAACATCAATAATCCACTGGCGATTGCATTTTTTAAAAATCTTTTCATAACGTTTGAATATTTAAGTTTGATAATTAAACAAACCAAAGAAAAATAAGGTTCAAATAGTTGCGTAGTTTGCAAAAAAAACTCTATGATTTATTAAAATATTTCTTTGTTTTATTTTATTATTTCTATGAAAAAAAATCTTTTTTCATAGAAATTTTTATTTAATATTATATTCCAAAAATATTAACTAACTTTGCATAGCGAATATGTTATAGAATATGCAAAAAATAATAATTAAAAATTTTAGACAAATCTCTTATGTAGAAATAGAAGTGAAAGATTTTCTTTTTTTGATAGGAGAACAAGCAAGTGGAAAGAGTACAATTGTTAAATTGATATATTTTTTTAAGTCTTTAAAGCAAGATTATATAGATTTATTGCGTGATAATAACGATGTAAATGAATTTATAAAAATTATTCAAGATAAATTTGCAGTTTATTTTGGTAGCACAAAATGGTTAAGTGATGATTTTTATATAGAATATTTCTTTTCGGTAGAGAGAAATTATAGTTTGAAATTGTTTAAAAAAGATTCTTTAAGAATAGAATTTGATCGATCTTATTTTCCTTTTATCAAAAATAAAACTAATGAATTAAACAGGGATATAAAATCAACAAATAATATGACAGCATCATTTACTTTTCAAGAAAAGACAAGTAAGATGTTGATGTCTAAAATAAAGGCGACAGCAAATGAAGTATTTTTTGACGAAAAAGAAACATTGTATTTCCCAGCAGGAAGAAATATAACTGTTTCTTATCCTGAACAGTTTCAATTACTTTTTTTTAGTGAATTAAAATCACCTTCGTTCAATAATAATCAAACAAACACTATAGATGTTGAGTTAATTAAGGAATTTATTAGTTATTCAAAATTCTTAATAGACTATTTTTCCATATCTAATGCTGAAATTGAAGATACATCTTTTGGAAAATTAGTGTCAAATATTATATCTCAAATTCTACACGGAGATTATAAAAACGAAGGTGGAAAAGAAAGAATTTATTATAATGAAAATGAATATGTTCCTCTAAATATTTCTTCATCGGGTCAGCAAGAAGCAATACGAATAATTCAAGATATTATCTATATTTTGAATGAAAAACGAAGTGCTTCACGAATAATAGAAGAGCCTGAAACGCATTTGTTCCCCAAAGCACAAAAATTACTTATTGAATTGTTGATTTTAGTTGCAAATAAAACTAATAGTCAGATTATTATTACGACTCATAGCCCTTATGTTATGGCTACGTTTAATAATATGCTTTATTACACAAAAGTAATTAAGGAAAAACCAAATAAAAAAGAGGAAATAGAAGCGTTTTTTTCAACAAAGGGCTTAAATATGAATATTGATCCTGATAAATTTCAGGCTTATCGTTTGAAAATAGGAGCCGAGAATTATTGTGAAAGTATTTTTGATAAGCAAATTCAACTTATTGGCGAAAATTCTCTTGATCAAGAAACAGAGGATTTGAATAACGAATTTGATTTCTTATATTCAATGATGTAGATTATGAGAAATAAATTTTGTTCAAAGATTTTGGAATTATATCCCAAGAAAGAAGAATTTGTTGATAGATGTTCAGATTTTCTTATCTATGCTTATGATTGTAACGAGCGAGAAAGAACAGTTTTTACCTCTCAAATAGAAGGGGATTCTGATAAAGTATTTAGAGTTATCAATAAACAAAAAAAAGAAATTGTTCATATATGTGTTGATGGAGGTTTATTAGAAAAGGGAGTAGGTGGGAGTAGGTTTGATTGTATGGTTTTTGATGATGGAAAACTATTGCTTATAGAATTTAAACTCAATGTTACTTCTAATAAGGAGATGACTTTGCATAAAAGATTCTCTGATGGAATAAATCAAATAAAGGAATATTTTCTGAGTTTAAAGAAACAATTCTCCGATTCAGGAGATAATATAAATAATTATTTTACTAACGAAAATATTATCTCTATTATTGGAGTTAAAAAAGAAACAAAAATAGGTTATAAATGGAATACACAAAGGAACTTGCAAAGAGAAAAATTTAGGGAAGAGACAGGTTCTAAAATTGATTTGTATTGTGAATATGAATTTTAATAATTTAAAAATATAACGCAAATGGAAAATCCAAAAGATTATGGGTTTAATTCCCAATTGATTCATTATAGTGGTCATCACGATCATTATGGTTCGGCAACTGTGCCAATTTATCAAACCTCTACCTTTGCTTTTGAATCAGCACAAGATGGAGCAGATTGTTTTGCAGGAGTAAAACCTGGATATATGTACACCAGAATAGGAAATCCAACAGTTAAGGCTCTTGAACGTCAAGTTGCTTTATTGGAACACGCTTTTGATTCTGTTGCTGTTGCTTCTGGAATGGCGGCAGTAAGTACTGTTTATTTAGGATTATTGAATGCGGGAGATCATGTTGTGTCTTCTTCTGCTGTTTATGGAGCTTCAAGAGTTTTAATGGAGCAACACATGTCTCGTTTTGGAGTTGAATCTACATACGTAAACACTGCGGATCTTGAAGCAGTGAAAGCAGCTATTCGTCCTAATACAAAGATGCTTTATGTTGAGACTCCTGCAAATCCGACAATGGAAATAAGTGATATTGCAGCTT
This sequence comes from Bacteroidales bacterium, assembly GCA_017559135.1. GTDB lineage: Bacteria > Bacteroidota > Bacteroidia > Bacteroidales > P3 > Onthomorpha. The sequence goes on from JAFYSZ010000024.1 coordinate 119,624, forward strand.
GTGCAGAAATTGCTCACAAGAATGGTGCTTTGCTTGTAGTGGATAATACATTTTGTTCACCATATTTGTCAAATCCAATCGATTTAGGGGCTGATGTTGTTTTACATTCTATCACTAAATTCATCAATGGACATGCCGATATAGTTGGAGGTATTGTTGCGGCAAAGGATTCTGATGTTTATGCTAAGTTAAGAAATGCTATGGTGAACTTTGGTGGAAATATGGACCCTCATCAAGCATATTTAGTAATAAGAGGATTAAAAACATTGGGCATTAGAGTTGATCGAGCACAAGAAAATGCGAAGAAAGTAGCAGAATATCTTTCTACTTGTGAGCAAGTTGAATGGGTAAAGTATCCTGGCTTGAAAAATCACCCACAATATGATCTTGCACAAAAGCAAATGAAAGGTCCTGGCACGATGATTAGTTTTTCTTTAAAGGGAGGTTTGGAAGCAGGCCGCACTTTAATGGATAATGTAAAGATGGCGATTTTGGCGGTAAGCTTAGGCGGAGTAGAAACTTTGATTCAACACCCTGCTTCAATGACTCACTCAAAAGTTCCAAAAGAATCAAGAGAGCAAGCAGGCATTACTGATGGTTTAGTAAGATTTTCTGTTGGTATAGAAAACGTTGAAGATATTATTAACGACTTAAAACAAGCTATGGCTAAAATCAAATAAAATGATTGATGCGAAAAAAGCTTAGTTTTTTATTGATGTTTTTTCTCTTGCTCTGTAATTTTGTTTCAGGGCAGGAGAATAGACGTCAAACTGTGGGGGTTGTTCTTGGCGGTGGCGGTGCAAGAGGATTAGCACACCTTGGCGTTTTGCGGGCGTTGGAAGAAGCAAATATCCCTGTTGATTATATTTGTGGCACTTCTATGGGTGCAATTGTTGGAGGCTTATATGCTTCCGGATATAGCGTAGAAGAAATTTCAGATATTTTTTATTCTCCTGAATTTCAGTATTGGGTAAGTGGTAAAATCGAAGATGAATACACTTATTATTTTAAAAAGAAAAAAACTTCCGCAAAAGTTTTTACTTTTTCCTTAGATATAGAAGATAATTTTAAACTTCAAATACCTACAAGTGTAGTTGATCCTGTGCAAATGGACTATGCTTTTATGGAAATATTTTCTGGTGCAACCAAAGTTTCAAAAGGTGTTTTTGATAGCCTTATGATTCCATTTTTTTGTGTGGCTGCCGATATTGAATCCTCAAAAGCGAGTATCAGACGCGAAGGAGATTTAGGATTAGCCATAAGAGCCTCTATGAGTTTTCCTTTTATGTTTGAGCCGATAAAGATTGACGGAAAAATAATGTTTGATGGAGGAATGTATAATAACTTTCCTGCGAAAGAAATGTTAGAAATATACAATCCAGATATTATTATTGGTGTAAAAGTCGCAGGAAATTTTGCTCCTCCCAAAGAAGGCGACATACGCTCCTATTTAGAAAATATGCTAACGCAAGACACAGATTATCAAATTGATTGTCAGAGTGCTGTTTTGATTGAACCAAATTTGACAGGCATTAGTATAATGCAATTTGATAAGATGAAAGAGTGTGAAAGATTTGGATACGAGGCCGCAGAAGCCAAAATAAAAGAAATAAGAGCGTTTTTGTTGGATTCAATTGATAGTAAATCTTTGGCAAATAAGCGAAAAAAATTTAATGACAAGAAACCTGATTTGGGTATTAAAGCAATAAGCGTACAAGGCATAGAAAGTAGTAAAAAAACTTATGTATCCAATTCAATTTTACAAGGATTAGAGCAAGATGTCCTAAACACTAAAACACTAAAAAGGAATTATATTTCGCTTTATGCCGATAGAAATATAAAAGATATACAACCAAGTTTATTTTATAATAACTTTTTTAATGCGTACGTGCTAAATCTTAATGTCAAAACGCAAAGTATGTTGAATTTTGACTTAGGAGGACACATTTCTACTTCACCTACAAGTTTTATTTACGCAGGAATAAATTGCAATTACTTGAATCGACATGCCTATTACGTTCAATTTAACTCCTATCTTGGCAGATATTACAATTCTTTGTCGTTTAAAGGACGGGTAGACTTTGCAACACAAACACCTTTCTATATAGAGGTTGAAGCAAATCAAAATAATTGGAATTATTATAGATTAAAAAAAGGTATTTTATCCTATTCTCCAATCAATTACATAGAACAATCTGAAAATAATCTGCAATTTATTCTTGGAATACCTATGGCAGTAAAAGATGTTTTGTCTATGAAAGTAGGATTTGGTCAAATAGAAGATAAATATTTTAATCGCGATTACATAACCTCATTAGATACAAACGATAGAACGAAATTTAAAAATTTTGCCTTTTCAATACATCACGAATATAATAGTTTAGACGCATGGCAATATCCAACGAAAGGATATTTTCAAAGGATAAATATTCAATATGTTAATGGTAGAGAAAGATTCTATTCTGGTAATACTTCCGAGCATAGAGATGATTTTCAAAGACATAATTGGGTGCAAATGAGTGCGAGAAGCAGAATGCACATTCCTTTTAACTCCTATTATACTTTGGGTTTAAGAGGAGATGTGTTTTACTCTTTTCAAGATTTGTTTTCAACTTATAAATCAAGTCTTTTGAATGCAGGGAGTTATACGCCGACAATAGAAACTCTAACAAACTATATGCCAGAATATAGAGCGAATCAATATGCTGCAATAGGTATGGAAAATATTTTCTTCTTGGATAATATGTTCGGAATCAACCTTTCTGCAAGAGTAGGTACGTATTTATTTTTACCATACAGACAAATAGAAACAAAAGATAATGAACACCCATTTTATGGCGAGCCTTTTCAAAAATTATACTTCATAGCAAACACCTCTTTTGTGGTAAGAACTCCAATAGGTCCGTTTAACCTAACTTTTTCTTATCATCAAAGAGATGGAAAACAAAATCCTTGGGGAATATCTTTTGGATTTGGATTCGTAATATTTAATAATAGAAACATAGAAAGGTAAAATGATAAATATAAATCAGTTAAACAAATACTATGGTGCGTTACACGTTTTGAAAGACGTAGAACTTGAAATCAAAGCTAACGAAATTGTTACATTATTAGGAGCCTCGGGTGCAGGAAAGACTACTTTGCTCAATATTATTGGCACATTAGATAAAGCAGATAGCGGAATAGTTGAAATAAATGGCAGAAATATAAGTGAATTAAATGAAAAACAACTATCAGAATTTCGTAATAAAGAAATTGGATTCGTCTATCAATTTCACTATTTGTTGAATGAGTTTACTGCCTTAGAGAATATTATAATGCCAGCTTTGATTGCAAAAGAGAAAAAGAATATTGCGATAGAAAAAGCAAAGGAATTATTAAATATCTTAAATATTTACGATAGGGCAGAGCATAAACCCTCAGAATTATCAGGCGGAGAACAACAAAGAGTTGCGATTGCAAGAGCCTTAATCAATCGTCCTTCAATTATTTTAGCCGATGAACCATCGGGAAATCTTGATACAAATAATGCAAAACAACTTCACGAATTATTTTTTCAATTAAGAGAAACATATAAACAAACATTTTTAATAGTAACACACAATAATGAACTTGCACAAATGTCAGATAGAAGACTGATTATGCAAGATGGTAAAATAATATAAATAAAAAATGGAAAAAAATCAAATTGTATATGGATTGCGTCCTGTTATGGAAGCAGTAAAGGCAGGAAAACAAATCGATAAGATTTATTTTCAAAGTAATTTGCAAGGAAAACTTTTCTCAGAACTTAAAGCCCTTATCAAACAAAGTGGAAAAAATATTCAACAACAATATGTCCCTTTGGAAAAGCTTGATTATCTTTCAAGAAAACAAAATCATCAAGGAGTAGTTGCACAACTTTCTAATATAGATTATTGGGAACTTGAAGAATTATTTGAACATATAGACGCAACAGGGGAAAATGCTTTCTTGGTTTATTTAGATAATGTAACAGATGTAAGAAATCTTGGAGCAATTGCAAGAAGTGCAGAATGTGCAGGAGCAAATGGTTTAATAATTCCTCAACAAGGCTCAGCACCTATTAATCAAGACGCAATAAAAACCTCTGCCGGTGCTCTTTTACGCCTACCTGTTTGCAAAATCAATAACATCAAAACATTCATCAACACAATAAAAGCACACGATGTAAGAATTTATTCTGCAAGTGAAAAGGCTAATGTATTATATACTCAAATGAAAGCAACAGAACCTTTAATGCTTGTAATGGGTAGCGAAGAAAATGGAGTAAGTCCTACAATGATAAAAATGTCTGATGAATTAGTGAAAATACCTCTTAAAGGTGAGATTGAAAGTCTTAATGTTTCGGCAGCGGCTTCGGTATTACTTTTTGAAATCGTAAGACAACGTTTAGGAATCTAAGCAGTGCAGTAAACACCTAATTTATATAAATTCAAGATAAGAAGACTTGGATTTTTTTTAGCAAGAAGGCTTAACATAAGTCTTCTTGTTATTTTATAGAAAAACACGTATAATCCAACAAGATGAAACTTCGCTAATTTATTATATGCTTTTACGATTTTAAATCTATGAAATATTTTTTTATTTCTTTGATTTAGAAAAATATTTCTTAGAGTTATTACAGCGTTTTCATTAGAAGAAATAAAGTCTTTAAATTTTTTTAATCCTAAGTGTTCAACGGGATTATCAATGTTTTGAAAAGAAAAATTAAATTCCTCTAAATCAAGTTTAAATAAGGTGTCTTCGTGTCCGTAACCTTTGATGTCTTCACGAAAACGAACGGAAGAAAAAACTTTTTTGCGAATACAAAAGTTGTTTGTTGTAAACATATCTTCGCCTTGCAATGCTCTGTTTGCTTCAATCTTTGTTCCGTATTTCCAATGTAGTTCATAACCTTTTGGACATCTACTTTTTTCGCAATAAACTGTACCTCCGCGAACAACATCTTTTGTTTTAATTGCTTCTAAGTAGCGTTTTAAGAAATCTTTTCTAACAATTCCGCTGTCTCCGTCAAGAAATAGTAGAATATCTCCTTTTGCTGTGTCTGCTAAAAGGTTTCTTATTCGTGAACGACCAAGATTTTTACTTAATTCTCTATACTCTACATTTTCAAATTGAGTGATTGATTTGTTCTCTTCGCATTTTATCGGAGAACAATCATCAAAAACCAATATTTCCCACTGACAATTCAAGTCTTTTGCTTGATTTTGTAAGTCGGTTACTAAGTTTACGCAATTTTCTTGATAGATTGGAATAAGAATTGAAAGCATTATTTGTTTTTTAATCGGTTAAGAGTTTTAAAAATCTGGGTTTGCTCGTTTTCCCAACATAGTTCGCTTGCTGCTTTTTCGCAATTTTTTGCAATAGAGTCAAGTTTTTCGTTGTCGGATAAAAGAGAAGTGATTTGTTTTGCTAAATCTTGCGGTGAGTAAGAGGAGAGAAAAACTCCTGTTTTGTATTTTTCTACAACGTATTTAATCTCTTGTAAAGGAGAAACTAAGACGGGTACATAGCAAGCAATGTATTCAAAAATTTTATTTGGCAAACTGATTGCGTAATTGCCGTTTGTGGGTTTGTCAATAGAGATTGCAAGTTTTGCAGTTTTTGTTTTGCTTATCATTTCCTCAAAAGGTAGTCTGCCGAGGAAGTGAATTTTTTCTTCAAGTCTTAGTTCTTTTACTCTTTTTTCTAAATTTGATTTTATATCTCCCTCACCCATAATAAGAAGTTTTGCATTTATCCATTGCATTGCTTCACATAATTCTTCTAACCCTCTTTCTATGTTTACTGCTCCTTGCCAAACAATGATATTTTCTTTATTTGCAGAAGGAATTTGAATGTTTGTTGTAGTATTTCTTGGGGGAATGTTTCTGACTACAAGACTTTCTTTCTTGTATTCTTCTTTAAAATAATCTTTTATAGGATTGCAAACAGTGAAAACAGCATCGCAACCTTTGATGCAGTGTTTTTCTACACATTTCCATACTTTTTGTGCAAAAGGATTGTCTTTTAATTCTGGTACTTGTGTGAAATGTTCGTGAGAATCAAAGATTAAAGGTTTTCTTTTGAGTTTTGCAACTAAGTAATTAGGAAGTAGAGTGTCTAAGTCGTTTGCCCAAAGATAATCTTGCTTTGAAAAAAGGAGATAAAAAAATAGTTTGAGGTTTAATTCTGCATAATATATTGCGTTTTTCTTGAAAATAATTGATAGTCTTGTGCATTTGTAGGAGCGAGAGGGTAGAAGGGGAGAATGTTTAAAAGCCCTGCCGATTAGTTTTACTTCTAAACCATAATCGACAAGGCTTTTGCAGGTTTTATTTACCCTATTATCACAAATTAAATCGTTACTTACACTTACATTTATTCGTTTCATAAATCAGAGTCTATGAAACAATTTTTCCATCTTCGCAGGCAATAATTTTTGCACGATATTTGTCAAGCACAATGTAGTCATGCGTTGCCATAAGTACGGTTGTACCATGCTTTTTGTTTATTTCCATTAGCAATTGCACTATTTCTTCGCTTGTAATCGGGTCAAGATTTCCCGTAGGTTCATCTGCTAAAATCAATTCAGGGTGATTTACAATTGCTCTTGCAATAGATACTCTTTGCATTTCGCCTTCGCTCAAATCACATGCTTGTTCGTTTGCTTTCATTAATAATCCTACATCGTCTAAGGCTTGAAGAATCCTTTCATTCATTGCTTTTTTGTCTTTCCAACCTGTTGCCTTTAAAACAAATGCTAAATTATCATATACAGAACGGTCTTTCAATAATTGAAAGTCTTGGAATATTATTCCTAATTTACGTCTTAGTAAAGGAATTTTTGATTTTTTTAATCCGTTTAATGTAAATCCACAAACGAATGCCGAACCTACATCGATGCGTATGTCTGCGTAAATTGATTTTAAAAGAGAACTTTTTCCAGAGCCTGTTTTGCCGATAAGATATACAAATTCACCTTTTTTTATTTCAAGGTTTACACCAGAAAGTATTGTCTTTTCAAATTCAATGTCTACACCGCTATATTTTATTACTGATTCTGTGTTTTCCATTTCTTTAATCTTGTTTTAGTTTTGCTATTTTTCTTTGTATGGTAAAGCGGAGTATGAAAACGTATGCGAACCACATCGCTGCAATGTAAAGAATGTAGAATAGATCACAGATAAAGAATGCTACAACTATTGATATTAGCGAAACAATTACTTGAATTGTAAATGTGGTTATTGTTGTGCGTTGATGAGAATAGCCTGTTCGTAAAAGAAAATGATGTATGTGTGTTTTGTCTGCCGAGAATGGTGAACGACCTTTACGTACTCTTGATATGAATACGCGTAATGTGTCTGCAAAAGGCAAGAAAAAAAACATTGGGAAAATTAAAATTTTTGTTTTTATTTGGAATTCTCCAACAGAAATAGGGCTCACTCCACTATAATTTATAGACATTATTATTGAAAGGGCAATTAGTGTTCCGATAAACAGGCTTCCTGTGTCTCCCATAAATATTTTTGCTGGCTGCCAATTGAAAACTAAAAAGCCTATTACGCTTCCGATTATTGCAATAAAGACTATTAGCCAAAAATGTACGTTTGCAAAAAATGATTCTATGTGTAAAATTTCTTTTGAGTGAATCAGGTGTAGTAAAAAGCCTGCAAGGAAAATAAAAACAGCTACTGCTTGCATTCCTGCTTGACCATCTATTCCGTCTATAAGGTTATATGCGTTGCAAACAACTATTATGAATGCGATTGTAATGAAATAGGATAACCAAATTGGTAATTCGTATACTCCAAACAGGCCATAAAAACTATAAAGTCTTATGTCTAAATAGCAAAATAGGAATCCTATAACTGTTTCACATAGTAATTTTACTATTGGAGAAAGAGAATTCATATCATCTCTTACACCTAAAACTACAACAAAGGAAAGTAAAATTAGAAATGCTAATAATTGTAAAATATTTATGTTATTTATCATTTGTAATACGCAAGAGCAGGTTGCTACTGCGAAGGCTACAAATATTACTACACCTCCCATGTGAGCGGTATAGCCTTTGTGTATTTTTCGTCCGCCAGAGGAGTCTAATATTTTATATTTTTCCATAAGTCGGATAAAGATCGGCATCAAAAGATACACCAAAATAAATGCCGAAACAAAGCATGCAATCCAAATCATAACTAATTAATTTAAATTCAGGTTGCAAAGTTAATGTTTTTCTGCAGAAAAAAAATATTTTTTCATAGAATTATCATTTTTTTCTTTGAATTGATTTTTTTTTGTAATTTTGAAAATTGTTTAGTACAATGGATATTTTTTTATGAATTTAAAATAATTTTAAGAATGCAAACTATAATAATATTAGATCACGGTTCGCAATATACACAACTTATTGCAAGAAAGGTAAGAGAACTAAACGTATATTGTGAAATACATCCATTTAATAATCCTCCTAAATTCTCTGATGATGTCAAAGGGGTAATTCTTAGTGGAAGCCCTTGCAGTGTGCGAGATAAAGATGCACCTCAACCAGACTTATGGTTCAAAGGTAAAATGCCTGTTTTGGGAGTTTGTTACGGCGCTCAATATATGGTACAGGCTTTTGGCGGAAACGTTGTTGCAAGTAAAATTAGAGAATACGGTAGAGCACACCTTAATTACATAGATAAAGAATCTGTTTTGTTTAAAGGTGTAAGCGAAAATACGCAAGTGTGGATGTCTCACGGCGATACAATTGAATCAATGCCTGAAAACTATAAGGTAATCTGTTCAACAGAGAGTGTAAAAAACGCTGGATATAAAATAGAAGGTGAAGAAACTTATGCAATTCAATTTCACCCAGAGGTTTATCATTCAACAGAGGGTTTAACTATGCTTAAAAACTTCGTAGTTGGTGTTTGCGGTTGTGAACAAAGTTGGACAGAAGATTCTTTTATTGATACAACAATTGCAAACTTAAAACAACAGTTGCAAGATGATAAAGTAGTTTTGGGATTAAGTGGTGGAGTGGATTCTTCTGTTGCTGCTCTTTTGTTACATAAAGCAATAGGAAAAAATCTTAATTGTATATTTGTAGATAATGGCCTTTTGCGTAAGAATGAGTTTGAAGATGTTTTGGCTTCTTATAAAGGAATGGGATTAAATGTTATTGGAGTAGATGCAAAGAATGAGTTTTATTCTGCTCTTGAAGGATTAACAGATCCAGAAAAGAAAAGAAAAGCAATAGGTAAGACTTTTATAGATGTTTTTGATGCGGAGGCAGCGAAAATCAAAGATGTAAAATGGTTGGCACAAGGAACAATTTATCCAGACGTTATTGAGAGTTGTAGTGTAAAGGGTCCGAGCGTTACAATAAAGTCTCACCATAATGTAGGTGGGCTTCCTGATTATATGAAGCTGAAAATAGTTGAGCCTTTAAGGTCTTTGTTTAAAGATGAGGTGAGAAGAGTTGGTAAGGCTTTGGGTTTAAAAGATGAACTTTTGGGTCGTCATCCTTTTCCAGGCCCTGGTTTGGCTATAAGAATATTAGGTGATGTTACAGCAGAGAAAGTGGCAATTCTTCAAGAAGTTGATGCTATTTTTATCAATAATTTGAAAAAAGATGGATTGTATGATAAAGTTTGGCAAGCAGGTGCTGTTTTGCTTCCAATACAATCTGTCGGTGTAATGGGAGATGAGAGAACTTATGAGAGAGTTGTTGCTCTTAGAGCAGTGGAATCAATTGATGGAATGACTGCTGATTGGTCTCATTTGCCATATGAGTTTTTAGCAAAGGTATCTAATGAAATTATAAATAAGGTTCGCGGAGTAAATAGAGTATGTTACGATATTAGTTCTAAACCTCCTGCAACTATTGAATGGGAATAATTATTGGTTTTTAAAATATACCGTTATGAGAAGTTTTTTTAAATTGATTTGTTGTTTGTTTTTCTTGGCATTTTTCCAAATGACCTTCGCTCAAACAGGAAACGGAGGTGAAGAAGATATGCTTGGGATTCATAAAGTAGAAAAAGGTGAAACTTTGTATAGAATTTCAAGAAATTTTTTCTTGACAGAAAAGGATATTATTGAGGTTAATCCAGGTCTAACGGCTGAAAACTTAAAGGCAGGTCAAGTTATAAAAATTCCCATAACGGTTAGAAATCAACACGTCTTTAAAGAAGAAAAGACCGAAACGATAAAAGTATCTTCTAATGCGTTGTATCCTAAATCAACTGCGAGAAAGAAAACTGATAAATCAAGAAAAATAAATATGGCAGTGTTTATGCCTTTGAATTATGAGGCTGTTGATCAATTGACTTTTACAAAATTCAATATAGATGAAAAGAAGAGACAAAGATATAAATGCTTTGATTATATTTATTTTTATGAAGGAATAAGAATTGCTTTAAATAATTTAGAAAAATCAGGCTTTAAGGTTGATTGTTATGTGTTTGATGTAGGAGATAATGATGTCGCAAAGGTTCAAGAAGCATTGAATTCAGAGGTTATGAAAGATATGGACGTGATTATTCCTTTGGTTTTTAAACAACCATTTTCTATTATTGCCGATTATGGAAATAGATTACAAATACCTATTGTAAATCCAATGAGTGAGGATTTGTCTATATTAGATAATAATTATGTTTTCAAAATTCAACCATCTGCTGCTGCGGAAGTAGAAACAATAATAAGATATATTAGAAAATATTATACAGATGCTAATATCGTTGTTGTGCATGACGGAAAGGCAGAAATGAAATCTGTGTTAGATTATTATCAACAACTACTTACAAAAGGAAAAAATACATGGGCAATTTTAGATTATAACAAATACGCATCAAAATTATCTTCAAAATTAAAAGAAGGAAAGAAAAATGTTGTGATAAACCTTGTTGATAAGGGAAATAGTAGGGATAATGAAAATTATGCAAAGCGTTTGTTATCTGCTTTCAGTTTCAAAAATGATGCAGAAGTGATTTTATTTGCAGATTATTCGTGGATAGAATTTCCTCATTTAGATTACTCTTTGTTAGAAAAGAATCACTATCATTTTACTTTGAATCATTTTAACGATTATTCAAATATAAATTTTGTAAACTTTGTAAAAGATTTCAGAGAACACTTCAAAACTGAGCCAGATCGAATTTATGCTACATTGGGATATGATATTACAATGTTTTTTGTTAATAGTTTGGTAACTAATGGTGAAGAATTTATTCATAATCCTAATTTGAATAGAGTAGATAATATTATAAGTGATTTCTATTTTGAAAGAAAAGATGAAAAGTTCGGTTATCAAAACAAAAAAACAACAATTTACAAAATGGAAGACTATAAAATAAGAGCAGTATTAGAATAGGTATGAATAGGAAAAAGATATTATTATTTAGTTTCTTTTTATTGGTTGTAAACTTAGCACTTTATTCTCAAAAAGTAACTGAGAAGGTTCATTTTTTGCGAGAATCCTCTTTCATTCTTTCAAATTTTGATAAAGAAAAATATAAAAAAGAAAATTCTGCTATTTACTTTGAAGAAGAAAATAAGAAATTACGATCAGGTAGAATAGTTTTAAATTTATCAACTCTTAGTCAAGAAAGAATAACTCTGTCTTGGAAATCGTTTAACCTAAAATCTTCAAAAGCAAATTGGACTGCTAATTTGCAATATCGTTTATCTACAAATGATAAATGGAAAGATGTATTAGATGAAAATGGAAAACCATATAGCTTTTATACAAGAAGAAATCCTTCTACAAAGATTTTTTCAGAAGTAATTCTACCTGCGGAATGTGAAAACAAAGAACATATTCAAATTTCTTGGAAACTTTCAAAGGTTAAGGGGAACGGAACAAATCCTTCAATACAAATTAAAGATATTTTCGTAGAATCACAAAATGATCCTTATAATGGAATCTCTTCTGAATTGTTTGTTGAAAATATATACACCGCACACAAGAATAATTCCTTGAAAGAAATAGCGTTTAATCATATTCCTATTCCTTTTATATATCCAGAGACAATTAGATTAACACTTTCAGGAAATTATATTAGAGATAATGTGAAGTTAGAAATAAGAGGGAAAGATAAAGCCTGCTTTAAAGTTTCTGCAAAATCATTAGATATAAAAGATTACCCACAAACGTTTTCTGTAACATACTATCCAAAGAAAGAAGGTGAACATAAGGCAGAATTAGTACTTACAACAAATAAATTATCTGAACCTTTGGTGATTCCGTTGAATGCCTCTTGTTCAAATGCCTCGGAGTTGGATTTTTTAAATAACAAAATACAGGTTCAAGAACTAAACCTCCCTTCAATAGATTATGAATTTAATTTTAGTTTTCCTGTTTTTTCAAAAAGAGAATATCAATTCAATTTAAAATTAACGACAGAAGAAATTTCTCTTTCACAACTTAATGAAACGCAATATACAGGCATACACATAAACTACAAATGGTACAAAAAAAATAGAGTATTATATGAAATGGAAGACGAAGTAGTTGGCTTGAATTATTGTGTGCCATTAGAATCTCCTGAAACTGCTGACAGATTAGAGATAACTATACATAATACCGAACACGTAGAAATAACAGATCTTTACTTTGGATTTCCCAAGATAAAACGTCTTGTGTCTTCTGGCGAATGGAGTAATCCAGATATTTGGGAACCGAAAGGCGAACCAACAATGGAGGACTTTGTTTATATAAATAATAATTGTAGTGTTAGAGTTGATTGTGATGCAATGTGTTCTATGTTGTTTTTAGGAGATAGTGTTAATGTAGAAATAGAAGCTGATAAAATGTTTTATGTTTCTGGCGACATAATATATGGAAATATGTCCTATTTTACTGTGCATCAAAATTTGGATAGTGAAAAGTGGAATTATTTAACAAGTCCTACAAATAAAACTTTGGCAGCAATGTTTTCAATGGAACGAAATAATAACGACACTTGGCTAATGCAATACAACACAGGCGAAAAAAGTAAACACGGAGACTATTGGAGTGAATATTTAACTGATCCTAATTTTGTTTTATTGCCAGGCAAAGGATACGCTGTTTACACTCAATCTCCATTAGATGTAAAATACGAAGGAATATTATGTAATAGTAGTACGGTTTTTACTCTTATTGAAAAAAATTATGATAAGAAAAACCTTGTTGGTAATCCATTTACAGCACCTTTAAGTTCTAAGAAATTATTTGAAGAAATTGATGGCAAGATACAAGGGAATGCTATATTTTTATTAGACAAAGAAAACAAAGTATATAACCCTATTATAGTGGATCCAAATGAAACAGTCTTAATACCATCATTAGAAGCATTCTTTGTTGAAACTATTTCAGACAATACCGAAATAACTTTCAAAAGACAACATCAATACATTCCAAAATCGGGAGAACAAATCTTTGTAAATAACAATTATCTAACCCTTTCGGCAGTTGTCAATCAACAAAGTCAATACGCCCTAATCGGAATGATGAATGATTCAAAATATGGTTTTGATAAACATGACGCACATAAGATATTTGGAACAAGCGAAGAGATTGCCGAAGTTTATTTCTTGATTGACGGAGAAGAAATATCGGTAAACACATTTCCTGACTATCCTGCATCGTTTGATATAGGAATTTACATTGGTCAAACCAATGATGTAGACTTGCAATTAAATAATATTTCAGTCTTACCTAAAAATGTAATAGTATTATTAGAGGATAAAAATACACAAACCTTTTATAATCTTTGCGATTCATCTTCTGTAAAAGCAGAATTTGAGAGTGGCACAACCAATACACGATATAGACTGCATTTTGTGAAAGCAAAACCAATCTATGACCTACATCCAGAATATTCAGGCATTTATATTTGGCAAGATAACGAGAGAATTTTGGTTTACGGAGATGGAATACACAAATTAGAAAGTGTAAAAATTTGGGATAAAGACCATTTTTATGTGGACGAACAAGAATACGACTCAAATATTCTTATTTTTGACGAAAATATTTACGAGGGTCGTTACAGCGTAGACTTGAAAATAGAAGACCAATGGATAGAACACTATCCGATAGAGGTGAAATAAAAAAAATATTTTTAAAGATGAATTTTAAGAAACTGGTTTTATTTATAATCATTGCTTTAATTTCTCCCAATATTATTTTTGCTCAAAAAAATTCTATTATGAAACTATTAAACAAAGGGGAGTATCAGCAAGTTTTTGAAAAGATACAAACCTCCTTTGAAGACACTAACGATGTCAATAGAGTAGAATTATTATCGCTTTACTACAATGATGAAAATAATCCAGATAAAAATGCTTGTTTAGCGTACTATTACGCAAGTAAATTCAATCAACTACAAGGCAAAGACGTCTTTCCCTTAGAAGAAATATGCAAAAAAGAGTTGTCTATTGTCTATAAAACAAAAGATATTGAATCATTAGAAAATTTTGTTCACTGTTTTCGAGAAGAAACAAAGTATGCAAAAGAAGCAGAACGATTATTAGAGCAGATTTCTTTTGAAAGAACAAAAATGTTAAATACAATTGAAGACTATGAACGATATATAGAAAGACATCCTAATGCAATACAAGCCAATTTAGCCAGACAAGCAATTGATGAAATAATATCCATGCAAATTCTCGAAAGTGAAGACTTGCAAAAATTAGAATTATTTGTAAAAGAGACAACAAATGAAAAATTTAAACAACAAGCAAATCAAGAAATAGAAAGATTGATTTTCCAATCCACCTTAGAAGAAAACACAGCTGAAAAATATCAATCCTATATTAAGAGATTTCCAAACGGAATCTATATAAAATTGGCAAAAGAAAAACTAAACGATGTTTTATACAACGAAGTAATAAAACAATCCTCAATTACCTCAATGATAAACTTCGTAAAAAGCAATCCAAATCACCCAAAACGATTACAAATATTAGCAAATCTCAAAACACAATCATTAAAACACCTATCTGTTGAAGGAATAAAAACAGTTTTAGACATAGAATACGACACACTTCTTGTAGAAACATTCATAAAAGATTACCTTTCCGATCCGACACAAGCCAATATATCATTTATAGAAGAAGAATTTCCAGAATATAAAACCATAAAAACAATTCAAACAGCCAAAATCTTAAACGAAGACTATAATTATTTGATGAGAAAATCAAATATCAATAATACCGATCTAAAAAATCACAGAGGACTGTTCTTCAAAAAAAATAATTCTTTAACAATTCTTCTTTTAGAAAAATATCTTGCACAACAAAAAAGTGCAAAGAAAAATGACAATAGAGTAGATAGTGAATTAATTTACAATTTTCTACAATCAAATCAATTACCTATCAATCTTATTGATAAAGAATTTGACCAAAATGACATAATTCCATGTTCCAATATAGTATTTTCTGCACATACAAAGGACGGATATTTACCTGAATCAAAGACAAAAAATGAAGATATATATATAATAAAAACCAATGAAGCAGGAAAACAAGACACAATCCTGTTGCCTAATTCAATAAATACAAGATTTAACGAAACTTCACCTATCCTCTCCGCCGATGGTAAGACTTTGTTTTTTAGTTCAAACGCTGGCGTAAATTATGGCGGATTAGATATTTATTTTTCTCATAGAGAAGATACTAATATCGTAGATAATTGGAGCAATCCTATCCTTTTAGGAAAAAATATCAACACAAGCAAAGACGATTATGTTGTTTCTTTAAATAAATACAAAATAGTAGTCAGCAATCAAAACAACACAAATATGCGTTCTTTTTTAATAAACAACGAATTTGAATTTGAAAACGCGTATGTCTTAGATCAAAAAGGAAATTTCCTAAGTGAAGAAGTAGTTGTAATAGATGCCGAAAAATTAGACACGATTTCAATTGTCAAAAGTAACGAAAAAGGTTATGTGTCTTTTCTTAACCCAGGCAAATCATATTATTTATATGCACAAAAGCCTGGTTATATAAGTTTCTTCTCAGAAGATAATTCGCAAGTCGTATTACAAAACGTAGAAGACTTGTTTGAAACAAAGCAATTCTATCTTTTAGAATCACCATTCAATGAAAAAAAACTCTCAGAGCTAACTCCAAAAGGTAAAAAAGAGATAGAATATCTTGCAAACAGTATAAAAAATTTAAATTATATAACAACAATTTCAATACATGTGCATTCTGTAAACAAAAGCGAGAAAGCACAAGAAATATCCGATAAACAAGCACAAGAAATCACCAACCTATTAATCAAAAACGGAGTAAACAAAGATAATATCATAGTTGCCTCATACGCAAATACCTCACCGCTCATTGGTTGGGAAGGAAAAGACAGAATAGAAATAGGATTCTTATTAGAAAAATAACGAATAAAAAAACAAAATATGAATATAAGCGACAGCATAGTAATAATTCCGACTTATAACGAAAAAGAAAACATTGAAAATATAATAAGATATGTTTTTTCGTTGGAAAAAGTCTTTCATATACTAATAGTTGAAGACAATTCGCCCGATGGAACAGCCGATATTGTTAAAAGATTGATGAAAGAATACCCTGATAGACTATTTATAGAAGAAAGAAAAGGAAAATTAGGCTTAGGTACGGCTTATCTTCATGGATTTCGCTGGGCTATTGAAAAGAAATACGACTTTATTTATGAAATGGACGCAGATTTTTCTCATCCTCCAAAAGATTTAATAAACCTTTACGATGCTTGTGTTGCAGGAGCAGATATGGCAATAGGTTCTCGCTACGTAGATGGAAAGATTTCTGTTGTCAATTGGCCGATGGGACGTTTGGTAATGTCGTATTATGCTTCAAAATATGTGCAATTGATTACAGGAATGAAGATTGGCGACACCACAGCAGGATTTGCTTGCTATAAAAGAGCCTTATTAGAACGCATAAACTTTGATAAAGTAAAATTTGTTGGCTATGCCTTTCAAATAGAAATGAAATACACTGCCTATAAATTAGGATTTAAACTAAAAGAAGTGCCAATTATCTTTACAGACAGAGTGTTAGGAACAAGCAAAATGAGTATGAAAATCTTTAAAGAAGCCTTTTTTGGAGTCTTTTCTTTAAGATTTAGAAATTGGTCAAAGTATTAAAAAAATAAATCATAGAAATAATTTATTAAATCATAGAAATAAAAAAATAAAACAAAGAAAAAATGAGACGAAACTTAGGAATATTTTTTGCTCTCTTGATTACCTTTTCAAGTATAGGAGCATTTGCACAAAAAGGTCTTATAGACATAAAAAAACTACAAGACAGACAGTACTATCCAACAGGAATTTATAACTTACAATTTGTTGGAGAAAAAGGAACGTATGCTTACACAAAGACAGGTCAAGAGTTAATAATCGGAGACAAGAAAACCGAAAAAACAATTCTTACAAAAGATGACTTAACAGCAGACTTAAAACATTTTGCAGCCGTAGAATTTATTTCAGAAAAAGAATTTGCCTTTCTAAGTGCAGACAGTAAAACAATCTTTCACTACAACATAGAAACAAAACAAGCAACTCCTATTTGCAATCTTAAAGAAGGAGCAGAAAATATTGAATTGGATTTGAAAAATGGTAGTGCTGCATACACAATTGACGGAAACGTTTGGTTTTCTACAAAAGGCAAAGAACCAAAACAATTAACTTTTGACGGAGGAAAAGGAATTACATACGGCGTTGCAGTACATAGAAATGAATTTGGTATAGAAAAAGGATTCTTCCTTTCAAACGATGCAACAAAATTAGCATTTTACAGAATGGACGAAACAATGGTGAAAGAATATCCATTGGTTAATACCGCTCTTCGTCAAGCAGAAGAAACCCCAATTCGCTATCCAATGGCAGGAATGAAGTCTCACGAAGTTACAATCTTTATTTATGATTCAAAAACTGAAAAAAACATTGAATTAAAGACAAGAAAAGACAATAGTGTTGAAGAAAGAGAAGCCTATCTTACCAATTTGACTTGGAATCCAGAAGGAACAATGCTTTATATTCAAAAACTAAATCGCAAACAAAATCACGTAGAACTAATATCTTATGATGTTGTAAGTGGAAAGCCTGCAAAAACATTATTTTCTCAAACAAATGAAAAATATGTTGAGCCAGAATCACCAATATTCTTCTTACCTAACAACAGCAATCAATTCATTTATTTGAGCGAAGCAGACGGATTCAATCACGCTTATTTGTATAACATTGACGGAACGTTGATTAGCCAACTTACCTCAGGCGATTGGATGATTAACTCAATAGAAGGATTCAATAAAAAAGCGACAGAATTTTATTTCTATGCAACAAAAGACTCTCCATTAGAGCAAAATTTGTACGCTTACAACTTTAAAACAAAGAAAATACGCCGTTGTACACCAGAAAAAGGAACTCACTATGCTCAATTCTCAACTGACGGAACTTTATTCTTGGATTCTTATAGCAGTTCAACCGAACCAAGACGCGTAGCATTGTATGACAACAAAGGAAAAGAAATAAAACAAATTCATAAATCAGATAATCCTTGGGCAAATTTAGATATGCCAGAAATAGACGTGTTTAAAATCAAAGCAAAAGATGGTACAGATTTATATGCTCGTATGATAAAACCATTAAACTTTGATGCAAACAAAAAATACCCTGTAATAGTTTACGTCTATGGAGGTCCACACGCACAACTCATTACAGACACTTGGTTATCTGGTGCAAACAATTTCTTCCTCTTCCTTGCACAACAAGGATACATTGTTTGGACAGTTGATAGTAGAGGTTCAGCAAACAGAGGCTTTGAATTTGAAAGTGCAATTTGGAGAAATTGTGGAAGCATTGAAGTAAGCGACCAAATGGATGGAGTAAATTATTTGAAATCTCTTCCATACGTAGATGAAAATCGTATAGGCGTTGATGGTTGGTCTTACGGTGGATTTATGACTATTTCATTAAAATTGAAAAATCCAGGAGTATTCAAAACAGCAACAGCAGGTGGCCCTGTAATTGATTGGAAATGGTATGAGGTTATGTACGGAGAAAGATATATGTCTTCACCAGAAGATAACAAAGAAGGATATGAAAAGTCTTCACTTCTTAATTACGCAGATCAATTAGAAGGAAAACTACTTGTAATCCACGGAGCACAAGATCCAACTGTTGTTATGCAACACTCATTAGAGTTTATAAATAAATGTATCAAAGCAGGAAAACAAGTAGATTACTTTATCTATCCTGATCACGAACATAACGTAAGAGGAAAAGACAGAATACATCTTTACGAAAAGATATTCCAATATCATAAAGAAAACTTATAACCAAAAAAGCAAGATAAAATGTTTACAGGCATAATAGAAAATATGGCTCGTGTAGTAAACATCGAGCAAGAAGGCACAAATTTTCATTTTACATTAGAATGCGAAATTGCAGATGAACTAAAAATTGATCAAAGTTTTGCACATGATGGTTGTTGCTTGACAGTTGTTAAATTAGACAAAGAAAAAAAACAATATGTCGTTACTGCAATGAAAGAAACTATGGACAAAACAAATCTTGGTACTTGGAAAATAGGCACAGAGATAAATGTAGAACGCTCAATGCTTATGGACGGAAGATTTGATGGCCACATAGTTCAAGGACACGTAGATCAAACAGCCGAATGCTTTAAAGTAGTTGATGAAAACGGCTCTTGGAGATATTATTTCAAGTATTCAAAACAAGAAGGTAATATCACAGTTCCAAAAGGTTCTATCTCGGTAAATGGAGTTAGCCTTACAGTTGTTGATAGCAAAGAAGGAGAATTTTCTGTTTCCATAATACCTTATACTTATTCACATACAAACTTCCATAACTTTGAAGTAGGAACAATTGTCAATATAGAATTTGACGTTTTCGGTAAATACGTTCAAAGACTTTTGGAACAATATATGCAAAAGTAAGCATAGATGATAGATTACAAAGTAGAACCAGATAGATGTGTTGTTGTAGGGATTACAACTCCTGAAGTTAGTGTTGAGCAAACAGAGGAATATCTTGATGAATTGGTGTTTTTGATTGACACAGCAGGAGCTGTGGTTGAAAAACGTTTCACTCAAAAACTTCCATACAAAGATCCTCGTACATTTGTCGGCAGTGGGAAGTTAGAAGAAATAAAAGAATATATTAAAGCAGCGGAATTGGAGTGGGTTGTCTTTGATGACGAACTCTCTCCTTCGCAAGCAAGAAATATTGAGCGTGCTTTGGAGTGTCATGTCTTAGATCGTACAGGTTTAATCCTTAATATATTTGCACAAAGAGCAAGAACCTCGCACTCAAAAACACAAGTAGCACTTGCACAGTATCAATACCTTTTGCCACGTCTTACAAGAATGTGGACACACCTTGATAGACAAAGAGGAGGTGCAGGATTGACAATGAGAGGCGTAGGAGAAACGCAAATAGAAACCGATAGACGAATAATTTTGTCGAAAATATCGCTTTTAAAAGAGAAACTAAAAGAGATAGACAAACAAAAAACCGTACAAAGAAAGAATAGAGAATCCTTAGTGCGTGTTGCCTTAGTTGGATATACCAATGTAGGAAAATCAACCCTAATGAATCTACTTTCAAAGAGTGATGTATTTGCAGAAAATAAACTCTTTGCAACCTTAGACACCACAGTAAGAAAAGTAGTTATAGAAAACCTACCATTTCTTTTGACCGACACGGTTGGATTCATACGAAAACTTCCTCACGGCTTAGTAGAAAGTTTCAAATCCACTCTTGACGAATTGCGAGAAGCCGATTTGCTTGTGCATGTAGTAGATATATCGCATCCAAACTTTGAAGAGCAAATAAAAGTTGTAAATAATACGCTTGCAGAAATAAAAGCAAACGATAAACCAATGCTATTACTTTTCAATAAGATAGATGCCTACACATATATCAAACAAGACGAAGACGATTTGACTCCAAAAACAAGAGAAAATTGGAGTTTAGAAGACCTGAAACAAACATATCTATCCAACGAAAGCCAAGATACGGTTTTTATTTCGGCAAAAAACAAAGAAAATATTGAGGAATTGCGTCAGTTAATCTACGATAGAGTAAAAACAATACACGCAATACGTTATCCTTACAATAATTTCTTATATTAAAAAGAAGAATTATTAACCATTAAAAAAAAGAAAATATGTTATTATTAAATGCAAACTCATTCTCTTGGGAAGATGTAATGGGATTTTTAAAAACAATATGTTTTGAATTTGGCCCAAAATTGATTATTGCTTGTTTAATCCTATGGGTAGGCTTTAAATTGATAAAATTTCTTGTAAAAAAACTTGAAAAAGGATTTGAAAAAAAGAACTTAGACTTATCATTACGTCCATTTCTGATTTCTTTAATTTCCATTCTCCTAAAAGTATTGTTGATTCTTACCGTAATAGGATACTTAGGAGTAGAAATGACACAATTTACTGCAATCTTAGCATCTTGTGGAGTTGCAATAGGTTTAGCACTTAGCGGAACACTTCAAAATGTTGCAGGAGGAGTAGTGTTATTGGTACTTCGACCATTCAAAGTAGGTGATTACATCTCTTCAAACGGCTTTGAAGGAACAGTAAAAGAGATAATGATATTCACAACTACTCTTGTAACAACAGATAACAAAGTAATCACAATACCAAACGGTGCATTATCAGGAGCAAGCGTAATAAACTATTCAAAAATGGAAGACAGAAGAATAGATATTAAGTTTAATCTTGCACACGGAGTAGATATCGCAAAAATAAATCCAGAATTGATAGCAATAGCAAAACAAGATACAAGAATATTCTCAACACCTGAACCAACAGTTATTGTATCTATAACAGATTTAGCAATAAATATTGATGTGAGATTTTGGTGTAAAAACGCAGATTATTGGGATGTAATGGGCGATATGCACGAAAAACTTTACAACTACTTAGTAAAAGAAAATATTTCATTACCTCACCCAAAATTAGACTTAATTAAAGAATAGAAGACAAAGAAAAAATGTCGCAAAACAATCCTTTGTCATTATTTAGTTTCAAAAAAATACTACTACCCTTATTGATAGGAATAGGGGTAGCAGTATTATTGATATTAAAAGACATAAAAAACGATTCAAGTGCAATAACAGATATTTTAATCAATTGGACTTGGGCTTCAACTCTTTTTCTATTCCTTGCATTGTGCTTTGGAGTAATGAGAGACTTGATGTATATGTATCGAATCAGGCTTTTATCCGACAAAAAACTAAGTTGGAAACAATCCTTCCAAGTAATAATGCTATGGGAGTTTGGTTCAGCAATCACCCCCTCAGTAGTAGGAGGCTCAGCCTTAGCATTCTTTATCGTAAGCTTAGAAGGAATTCCCGTAGGTCGCTCAACAGCAATCGTAATGATTACAGCACTCTTAGATGAGTTGTTTTACATAGTAGTAACCCCTATTGTAGTGCTAATAGTTGGAGCAAGCCTTGCCTTTAACACAGCCTTCCGATTCACATTCCTTGGATACGAATTTGGAGAAACACAAATCTTTTTCATAGGCTATGGATTTATGTGCCTACTTACGCTCATAATTCTTGTAGCCATATTTTTCTTTCCACAAGGCTTTCGTAAATTGCTTTATATCCTTGCCGAAAAAAAACTATTTCGCAAAATAAAAGACAAAACCAAAAAAATGGGGGACGATATCGTAACCTCCTCACAAGAATTTAAAGGAAAAGGAATAGTTTTTTGGGCAAAAGCCTATTTGTGCACAGTCTTTTCGTGGACATCACGCTTTTTAGTAGTCAATTGCATACTCCTTGCATTCTCACCCGTAGGAGAACATCTTTTAGTCTTTGCAAGACAATTAGTAATGTGGGTAATACTTTGCATTTCTCCAACACCGGGAAGCAGTGGCGTAGCAGAATTTGCTTTTCCCTTGTTCTTAGGAGAATTTATGCCACAAGGAACACACGCAACCACAGCCTTAATTTGGCGACTATATACTTATTATCCATATCTTATACTCGGCTCCTTAGTATTGCCTTATTGGACAAAGAGAGTCTTCAAAAGAAAAAAGTAAAATTAGTATTTTCTTGATAATTTATACCATTGCGGAAATTTTTGCAACGCAAATTTTGCAATGGTATTTCTGTTAACAAAATGGAATTAAGAAAAATTTATCATATTAGCTAATTGAATGAAATAATCATTTGACCAAATTTTTATATCGTTTGGATTGCGAACAAAAGGTAAGACATCTGATTTTACTTGTTTTATATCAGTAGAAGAAAGCCTGTCAATGAGTTTTTCTTTAAATGAGTTTATTGTTATTTCTTCGCCATTAAATTGACTGCATCTTTCTTTTAGATGACCAAAATCAAGATTTACGTTATTGCGAACGTACCATTCAAAATCAAACCAATCACGCCCTTTAACTCTGTTTTTCCATACGCGATAAACTAAAGCATGCATTTTGCCAGCAAAAAGATTTGGAAGAGTAAAACAACGAGTCATAAAAGAGTGTGGTAGTAATAATAATTTTTGTTCAGTATTAAATTTTAAAGGAGGGCAAGTATCTACTTCAATTTTAATCTTTATTGATTTCTCTGTTTGGAAATGTATATCAAAAACTTCAGTATTGTCTTTTAAAAATGCAGATTCTATTTTTCCAAAATTAGTTTTATCCTTTTTCTTTATTTCAACCTTACGTCCAACCATAGCAAAAGCATCAATAATAGAAGGAAAGTACTTTGTAAAGTCAAAATTTTCGTTTTGAGAAAGTAAAGAAAAATCCATATCCTCACTAAAACGTTGCGATCCGTGAAAGATTCTCAAACAAGTTCCACCATAAAATGCTGCACAATCAAAGAAACTACCTGCATAAAGTCCTGCAAGAATTATTTGTTGATTAACTTCAAAAATAGCATTTCGTTTACTTTGTTCACTCGTTAGTTCATACCGAGAAAGCATAGTTTGAAAAATATCATTTGTCATTGTTGAAGAAATTTTAATAAAGTAGAAATAGAGTTAGCTTTTTTACCAACCTTAATATATTGTTCAAAAATATTTGCATCAAACCTATAAAACTCCTCCATATTCAAGCGAATATCTTCTTGAAGATAAGTTTCAACATCTTTAAAATAGCGAAGATTAACCTTAGATGAGCATGCAATTAAATCGCACAAAGCTTTTTCAGGAGAAGCAATAAGAAAAGCATAACCATCTTTAATAACACTTCTTACACCAATAGGAAAAACCTCTTTTGCAATAGATTTGTAATTATAATTCCCAATAGGAGTTTGAAAATTTCGAGAATGCTTAATAGTCATTGACTGAGTTGTGTAAACAGCCTCAGGAATCAGTCCATAATATCTAAGAGCAGAAGAAAGTGAAACATAAGAAGGAGAGTAAATGTGATTAGCAATTAATTCGTTAGAAAGAGTTTTATGAGAGTGTTTAGGGTTTAAAACATAAAGTCCTCGTTTCAATCTTATGATATACTCGTTTTTTTCTAACCAATCAACTTTTTTCTCACCTGATTTCAGTTGAGGATATAACGATTCAATGATTGAATTTGTAATAGGTATGTTTCCTATATTGTATAATAAGTTATTCATTTTGCAAAAATAGTAAAATTTTGTACAATAAAGGAAATAAAACTTCTTTTTCTGTTCAAATTTTTACTGTTTTTAATGATTTAACAAACCAATTCAAAGAAACAAAAAAATAAAACTCTCGTTTGTCTAAATAAAACAAAGACTCACGAGCGTTTTATTTTATATTAGAAAATCAATCCCTATTCCTCTCCCCAAATCTTAATGGTTTTATCCTCTGAACCGCTGACAATTCTTGTGCCATCGGGACTATATGCTACGGAATAGACATTGTTTGTATGTCCCTCCAAGGTTTTAAGGCATTTAAACTTACTTACATCTTGTGCATTCAATTTTTCAAAGCCAATAAATAACGAAGTAAATAGTGCAATCAAACTAAAAATCTTTATTTTATTCATTTTCATCTGCTTTTTTTTAAGATTAATAACTATTTCGCAAATGTATAACAAATTTCTTAAAGCACAACAAAATCTTATACAAGCTCTTAATTTCATAACTCAAAATTTATAGGCAAAAATCTTTATTTTGCGGAAATTTCATTTTTGGATTTTTGCGAATTTTTTTGCGAAAAATTGACGAAAATTGGGGTTGTTTTTTCGCAAATTATGACATTGGTGAGTAAAGTCTTTGAAAAAATGAAAAAAAGCAAAGAAAAAAATAAAAAAGGCAAAGAAATATTTTGCTAAAACAAAGAAATAATTTTCTGAAATCAAGAAAAAAATTGGCTAAAATCAAGAAAAAAATAGCGTTTTTTAAGGCTTTAAAAATTAAGTGTCTGATTTTGTGATTTTTAGTTAAGGGCTTATATTTTCAAAATTTGCGATTAGAAATCTTAAAGCCGAAAATATCGCAAGCATTCGGCGTTAAGTGTAGGGGAAACGGTTTTATTTTTGTTCTTATCGTATTTTTAAAACTTCTCCGTTTTCAAATACTTTTATGATTGAAGAAGGTTGTGTGTTGTTTGCTTGGAATTGTTTTGGAGAAATGAAGTCTGCTTTTTCTTTTATCAAGGTTGATATGTCTTCAAAGCAGGTTGGGCTTTTTTCTCCGCTGATATTTGCAGAACTACTCACTAAGGGACGGTTCAATTCCTTTAAGATTTCTTGACAATAGTGGTGATTTGGTATGCGAATGCCTATTGTGCCGTCATTTGATAGCATTTCTATTGGCAGATTCTTTGCTTTGGGATAGATTATCGTTAGAGGAGAGGTGCTTTCTTTTATTAGGTCTAAGGCTTTTTGTGGAATTGTTTCTACGTATTGGCTTATCATTTCCACGTCTTTGCAAAGGAGAATGAAATGTTTTTCACCTGTGCGTCCTTTTATATCAATTACTTTTTGGATTGCTTGTTTTTGTGTAGCATCGCAGCCTATTCCCCAAATAGTATCGGTGGGATAAAGTATTACCCCACCGTTTTTTAAAATTTCTACTTCTTTTCTTGTCATTTATTTCATCAAGAAATTGATGTCATCTGTAAGAGAGTATTCTTTTGCTTCTTGTCCTGCACGGAATACTTTCATTTTGTTGTCTCTTCCTATAAGAGATAGTTTTCCTTCTTTTAGTCTTAGGGCTGTTGCTTCTCTTATTCCTGCTACCCATACGTCTTGATTGATTGCGATAAACTCATTTAAACGATCATCTCTTGTTTCTCCTCCGTGTTTTGGGTCAAAGAAATCTGTATAGTGAGGATTGATTTGGAAAGGAACAAGTTTCATACAATCAAAATTTTCAGGTTCGATTATAGGCATATCGTTTGTTGTTTTAAGTGAAAGACTTGCTACGTTGCTTCCTGCACTCCAACCCATGTATGCTGTACCTTCGTTTGCTTTTTTAGAAATCAACTCCATAATTCCGTTTTTGTATAATTCATATACAAGATGGAAAGTGTTTCCTCCGCCAACTGCTATACATTCTGCTTCTTCTACTGCTTTTTTTGCGTCAGCTTCTTTGTGAATGCTATACAAATCCAATCCTATTGTAGCGAATGCTGCTTTTACTTTGGCTTCGTAGTTGTCGTATCCCATTGAAACGCCCGCGTAAGGAATGAATAATACTCTTTTTACGCCGCTTTCTTGGCAGAAGTCTTTAATCATTTCTCTGCACCAACCCAAATATTCTTCTCCTCTGTTTGTTGAGTTGCTTATAAGTAATAGGTTTCTTTTCATTTTTCTATGTTTTTTAAATTTATTTCTAAGACAAAATTAGTTGTTTTCTTTAAACCTACAAAACAATTTTGTATTTTTGCACAAATTTTTTTAAGAAAAAACTTATGGGATTTGCTAATCCTTATTTTTTGTTTGGGTTGTTTGCCTTATTGATTCCGATTGCGGTGCACTTTTTTAACTTTCACAGGTATAAAAAGGTGTATTTTACTAATGTGTCAGTTCTTCGTGAAATTGAAATAAAGTCTAAAAAACAAAATCAATTGTATAAGTGGTTGCTATTGTTATTTCGTTGTTTGACAATAGTGTTTTTGATCTTGCTTTTCTCTCAACCCTATTTGAAAAACGATGAAAAGTCGTTGGTTAAAGATGGAAAGAATATTGTGATTGTGTTTGTGGATAATAGTTTTTCGGTAAGGTTGGATAGGGCTAAGGCAAAAGCAAAAGAGATTGCGGATTTGTATTCTGCAACTGATAGGTTTTGTTTGCTGACTATGGATTTGTCGGGAAAGGAAAGGCATTTTGTTGATAAGAATAGGTTTTTTAATTTGCTTTCTGAGTTAGAAACAACCCCTTCTTCAAAGATGATGAGTGATGTTTTTAATACTGCTCATAAATTAGCAGCGAATGAAAATGGGAAGAATAAGACTTGTTTTTTTATTTCGGACTTTCAGCGTAGTTGTTTAGACGAAGAAAATTTTATACAAGACTCTATTGATAATGTATTCGTGCCTTTGGAAAGGGGTGATGAGAATAATATTTTTATTGATTCGCTTTGGATAGAAAATAAGACGATTATGAAGGGTAGGGCAATAGATTTGAAAGTGAGAGTGAAGAATTCTTCAAAGCAGGCAATGGAAAAAATACCTTTGAAACTCTTTGTAGATAGTAGACAAGTCGCTGTTGCAAGTGTGGATTTGAAAGAAAATGAAAGTCAAGTGGTTCCGTTGAGTTTTAATATTGAAAGAAATGGTATTCTTCATTCTAATATAAATATTATGGACTCTCCTGTTGTTTTTGATAACGATTATTATTTTACACTCTTGGTTAGCGAAAAGATTAGGGTGTTAAGTTTGAATGAAAGAAAGGAAAATCCATATTTAATTAGATTGTTTGGACAGGAAGATGAGGTTGAGTTTGATAATCGCTTGGTTGCAAATCCCGATTACAATTCTTTTAATTCTTATAGTTTGATTATTTTGAATGGATTGGAGAGAATAGATGAGGGATTAGCAAATGAATTGAAAAAGTTTGTAGAAAATTCAGGTTCTTTAATGATTATTCCAACTAAGGAAATGGATTTGGAAAGCGTGAATGCGTTTTTAAATTCAATGTCTTTGCCTTATTATGCTCAATTGAAAGAACAAACAATTAGAGTAAATAAATTTGATAAGGATAACTTCTTATTTAAAGATGTTTTCTCAACTTATATTGAAAATATATCGCTTCCTACTTCAAAAATGTATTTTCCTATTGTTTCTACCTCCTCTACTGCAAAGCAAAGTGTATTAACTTATTCTAATTCTGATGATTTCCTTGCTATTTCGCCAATGACTTCTTCTAATGTGTATATGTTTTCGGTTGGATTAGACACTGCTTTTTGCGATTTTGTGAATAATTCTTTGTTTGTGCCGATTTTGTGGAATAGTGTTGTGTTGAGCGAGGTTGTGCCTAAACTTTATTATAATATTGGAGAGGAAGAACAAATTATTTTGGCGAAAGAAAAAAATACTTCATTGAAAGAAGATATTGTTTCTGTTAAATCTAAAAACGATTCTACGGAATTTATTCCGCAACTTATTACAAATCAAAAAGGATATGTGTTAAGATTGCATGATCAGGTGAGTAGTTCGGGTAATTATGATGTTATTGTAAACGGAAATGTGATTTCGGGATTTTCTCTCAATTATTCCTCAAAGGAAAGTGTGATGGAATTTGTGGATAAGACGGATGTGAATAAAGAATTAAAAGCTTATTCTTCTCAAAATAAATTCCCGTTTGCATTTGTCTTTATTATACTTGCGTTATCAAGTATTTTGTGTGAAACAATATTGATGTATAAATTAAATAAATTAAGTAAAAATGAAAAAAAATAGTCTCTTATTTACTCTATTTTGCTTGTTCTCTGCTATTGTTTTTGCAGATGAGGTGAAAAAAGACAGTGTTAAATATTGGAATATTAAGAATAGCATTATTCTTAATAGTGAACAAGCTACGCTTTCAAATTGGTCGGCCGGGGGTTATTCGTCTTTTGCCTTTTCTTCTTTCTATAAAGGATTTTACAATTACAAAAAAGGAAATAATCAATGGGATAACTCAGTGGAATTGGCATACGGTATGATTTGGCAAGATAAAACAGGAAATGGATTTAAGGACCCTGCTAATGAATTTCAGAAAAGTGATGATAAAATAGAGTTAAACTCAATTTATTCAAGGAAAATGTATAAGAGTTGGAACTATTCTGCTCTTGTGAACATCAAATCACAATTTGATGAAGGGTTTAAAGATGGAAAATTAGTCTCTGCTCCGATTTCTCCTATAACAATAACCTCTTCAATAGGGTGGGAATATAAGAATAAGGGATTTTCTGCTATGCTTTCTTTTCTTGCAGGTAAGATAACAATAGTTACAGATCGCAGACTTATGGGAGATCCAATTTTTGGATTTACTGAGTCTGGACAATGTGCATTATTCTCTCTTGGTAGTTATGCAAAATTTTTCTATCAAAAAGATATATTCAAAAATGTTAATCTCTTGGTTAAGTTAGACTTCTTTTACGACTACAATAAACCTATTTTAGATACAGATATAAACACTGAGGTTTTTGTAAACATTAAAGTAAGCAAATATTTGACTGCCTTTATCAATTTTCAAGCAATAATGGATAAAGATTTCAATACAACGCTTCAATATAAGCAAAGATTCGGTATTTCAGTACCGATTAACTTTTAAGGGTTAGTCGGCACTGTTAAGAATTTTTTCGTATTCGTTGTTTTTTAGTACTTGAATAGCTTTTTGTAATTCATCATCGTTTTCCTTTACACACATATAATAATATTTTATTCCGTAAAGGTTACGTGCAATCAAGGCTTTGAGTGTAGAGGCTATGTAAATCTCGGATTCTTTGTTCATTTTTTCCATCTTTTTATCCTCTTTCTCTGCATTTTCTATTATTTCTTTGACTAATTTGTCCTTTGAGGTAAGAGATTTTGCGTATTCCTCGTATGATTTGTATGTTGCGGTAGAGTCATTCATTTCATTTTTTAAGTAATTCATTACTATTTGATTCACCCATTCCTTTTTGATTTCATTTCTGTGTATTCCTTCCTTTTGTGCAAAGGCTTCAAAGTCTTTTAATAGGTTAAGTTTTTCGTATTCTTTTTCAAATGTTTTGAAATCTGGTGCTTTTTTAAGGAAAGATTCTCTGTTTTCTTCAACCCAATTAAGAGCAAATGTGTTGAATAAGCCTTTTGAACGTAGGTTTATAAGGTAATCGCTTGCTCGTGAAGTGTCTTGTGGAATTTTTATATCGGGAATTATTCCGTATTCTATGCTATCTTTTTCT
This sequence comes from Bacteroidales bacterium, assembly GCA_017559135.1. Taxonomy (GTDB): domain Bacteria; phylum Bacteroidota; class Bacteroidia; order Bacteroidales; family P3; genus Onthomorpha. The sequence goes on from JAFYSZ010000024.1 coordinate 149,951, forward strand.
TCTTCTTTTAAATCGTATGGTTTTTGAATACATCTTCCGCTCGGAGTGTAGTATCTTGAAGTTGTAAGTCGTATTTGACTTTTGTCTTCGAGCGTAAAAGGTCTTTGTACTAAGCCTTTTCCAAATGTTTTTCTACCAAGTATTAAGCCTCTTTTCCAGTCTTGAACTGCTCCGCTGACGATTTCACTTGCACTTGCAGTGTATTCATCTACCAAAATAATGAGTTTTCCTTCTTCAAACACTCCTTTTTTTGTTGCATCATAGGTTTGTTTTGGAGAACGTACACCTTCTGTGTAGACTATTGTCTTATTGCCTGATAAAAAGTGATCTCCTATTTCAAAAGCAATGTTAAGGTATCCTCCTCCATTGCTTCTTAAATCGAAAATTAGGTCTTTCATTCCTTCTTTTTTAAGACTTTTTACTGCTTCTGTGAATTCGTCTGTGGAAGTTTGTGCAAAACGATTTAAACGTATGTATCCTATTGAATCGTCAAGCATAAACCATGTGTCTATTGAATGAATAGGGATTTTATCTCTTATAATATTAAATACTATTGGCTCTTTTCTTGCTGCTCTTTTTACTGTTACTTTTACTTTTGTGCCTTTTTCACCTCTTAGATGTTTGAAAACCCAATCGTTTTTTATAGTATCTCCTGTTGCAGGCTTGTCATCTACTTTTATAATAATGTCTCCGGCAAACATTCCAACTTTTTCGGCAGGTCCTCCGCTTATTACTTCTACTACATGTATGCTATCGTTCATAAATTGAAAACTAACGCCAATTCCATCAAAGTTTCCTTCTAATGGCTCATTCATTTTTTGAACTTCTTCTTTGTTTATAAATACAGAGTGCGGGTCAAGCTCTTTTAACATCGCCTCTATACCTTTCTCGGAAATCTTTTCGAGATTTGTAGTGTCTACATAAAAATAATTTATCAATGCAAGAGTTTGTCCTGTTTTTGTTGTGGCTATTCTTAAAGTGTCATTTTGAGATTGAGACAACAAACTTATAGATAAAAAGCATAATAAAAATAATCTTTTCATAATTTTTTAACAATATTTTTTTGTCTTTAACGTTAAAACTAAAATTTTATTTTAAAAAAAATTATTTATTATGGATATTTATTTAATACTTATTTTAACAGGATTTGCTATAAGCGTTGTTGGGCTTTGGAAAATATTTGAAAAGGCAGGGTATAAAGGCTATAATGTTTTAATTCCATTTTGGAATATTTGGCTTTGGATAAAGATAATTGATAAAAAGAAATGGTGGTTTCTCTATTGCTTGATTCCTTTTCTTAATGTTTTCATAGTTATGTTGATGATTGTTGAAACTGTTAAGTGTTTTAAGAAAAATGGTTTTTGGTATCAATTGCTTTCTATCCTTATTCCTTTCGTGATTTTACCAATTTTAGGATTTTCTAAAAAAGAAATCTATACTCATCCGAAGGATTTACCGACTTTTAAAATATCTACTGCAAGGGATTGGGTGGATTCAATAGTTTTTGCAATAGTTGCTGCAAGTGTTATAAGAACATATTTCTTTGAAAGTTATATGATACCTTCTTCTTCTATGGAAAAAAGTTTATTGGTCGGTGATTGCTTGTTTGTAAGTAAGCTCGCATACGGTCCGAGAGTGCCAAATACTCCGCTTGCATTGCCACTTATGCATCATACTATACCAGGTATAAATACAAAAAGTTATCTCGATTGGATAGAACTTGATTATCATCGTTTACCTGGCTTTGGAAAAGTTAAAAGAGGAGATGCCGTAGTGTTTAATTATCCTGATGGAGATACAGTTTCAACTTTTTATCAATCAAATGAAAGTTATTATTCACTTGTTAGAAGGTATGGACGAGATAGAGTATGGAATAGTAAAGAAGAATTTGGAGAAATAATTTCAAGACCGATAGATAAAAAAGAAAACTTTATTAAAACCTGTGTAGGATTGCCAGGAGAAAGTCTTTCGGTTGAGAATGCAGTAATACACATCAATGGAAAACCAATGGAAAATCCAGAAAACTATCAATTAACACACTCTATAAAAACAAAAGATAATAGTACATTAAATCAAAAAGAGTTGATGGAATTTGGAGTTAGTAAAGAAGATATGGAAATGATGTATTATTTTTATTATATCCCCCTTACAACAACTCAAATAGAGACCTTATCCACAAATCCTTTTGTAGAAGTAGAACCATTAGAGGATAATCCAATTTTGCAAAGCAATCCTCAAGTAACAAAATATCTTTGCAAACTATTTATTCACCCAGATATTTATGACAAAACAGCCTTTTTATCACAAGCAGGGCTTGATTCTATTGACTTAAAGCAACTAACAAATTATGCAACTCTACCTTTGTCAAAAGAAATTATAGAGAAAATCAAAACACTCCCATACGTAGAAGAAATTTCTCCTGTTATAACTAAAAAAGGTTGGAGAGATGAAAGTATGTTCCCTCATTCAGAAGATTTAAATTGGAACAATGATTTCTATGGACCTATAACAATTCCCAAAAAAGGAATGAAAATTCTTTTAACCGAAGAAAATCTTAAATATTATGAGAGAGTAATAAAAGTATTTGAAAAAGAAGAAGTACGATTGAATGAAGAATATACATTTAAAATGGATTATTACTTTATGATGGGAGATAATAGACATAATTCAGCCGATTCTCGCTATTGGGGATTTGTTCCGGAAGATCATATCGTTGGAAAAGCATCGGTGGTATGGCTATCATTTAATAAAGATCAAAACTCAATATTGAAAAAGATTCGTTGGAATAGAATTTTCAAAAATGTAAATTAATATGATAAAAGTAATAGTATTTGAAAAGGACGAAGAAAAATTAAAACTCTTATTATCTAAATTTAGAGAAGAAGAAATCCTCTGTCAAATAACTACTAAACCAAAAGAGGTATTAAACCTAATAAAAGAAGACCCAAGTAGAATACTCGTTCTCAATTATGAACAAGGAGGAGCAGATATAGCAGAATATTTAACAGCTGAAAAAAGAAATATTCCATTTTATTTTATATCAGAAAGAGTAGAACGAAAATACAAAATAGCAACTTTAAGACTTGGAGCCGAAGATTATATAGCTCCGTTAGATGTAGAAGAATTGATTTTGAAGGTAAAGAAATTAGGAAATCGCATTTCAGTAAACGAAAATAAACATAGAGGAAGATATTTCTTAGGAAAAAACAGCATTTTTGATTACGAAAATAAAAAATTTATTTGTGGTGAACAAGTAGTTAATTTAACTACAAAAGAAAATAAAATGTTTAAACTTTTTTGCGAATCTCCTAATCAATTAATTACTCGAACAGATATGTTACAAGCCGTATGGGGAGAAAATAATTACTTTAATGCTCGCAATATGGATGTGTATATAACACATTTAAGACGTTATTTGAAAATAGATGAATCACTAAAACTAATAAATCATCACGGAATAGGATTCTGTCTTGTAATAAATGAGGAATAATTGATGATTTTAAATAAAAAGAAACACAATATATTTAGTTAAGTATTGTGTTTCTTTTTTCTATTTACGAGATGAAACAAGTAAAATAGTTTTAATTACTTCAATATATTTATTATAGATAGAGTTTTATCATAATTTTTTGAAAAAACATAATTTTAAAAATTTTGCTAATGGGTATTTATCTGTAATCTTACAAAAAAAACTTTCTTTTTTTGTAAATTTGCAAACGATATGAGAATAAAGAATATTTTACCACCGTTTAGTCTTGGGCTTTCTCCTATGGAAGGGGTTACAACTCCTTGTTTCAGACAAATTTGTAAACGTTATGGAGCTGATGTTTTGTTTACGGAGTTTATTTCTTCCGAGGCTTTGGTTAGAGATGTGGAGAGTAGTCATAAGAAGATGAATTTCAAGGAGGAGGAAAGGCCTTTGGTTGTGCAAATTTTTGGGAATAGTGAAGAGAGTCTTTGTAATGCTGCTCATATTGCGGAGGAAATTGGTTGTGATTGGGTGGATATAAATTGGGGGTGTCCTGTAAGAAAGGTTGCGGGAAAGGGTTGCGGAAGTGGTATTTTGAATGATATTGACAAGATGGAGTATTTGACAAAGAAAGTGGTAGAGAGTGTGAGTGTTCCTGTTAGTGTGAAAACTCGTCTTGGGTATAGCGATGATAATAAGCCTATTGTTGAGATTGCAGAGCGTATGCAGGATGTTGGTGTAGAGCTTATTAGTATTCATGGCAGAACTCGTAGTCAAATGTATAAGGGTGAAGCGGATTGGTCTTTGATTGGTGAGGTGAAAAACAATCAAAGAATGAGGATTCCTGTATTTGGTAATGGTGATATAACTTCTGCGGAAAAGATGTTGGAGTATAAGAATAGATATGGGGTAGATGGAATTTTAATAGGACGTGCAGCAATGGGAAATCCTTTTATTTTCAAACAGTGTAAAGATATTTTAGAAGGGAAAAATGATAGTAAGTTTTCTGTTAAAGAAAGGATTTGTGTGTGTAAGGAGCATTTGGAGGGCTTGAAGCAATGGAGGGGAGATAGATATGCTATTCTTGAAATGAGAAAGTTTTATAGTGGTTATTTTCGTGGATTAGATAATTTTAAGCCATATAGAATACGTTTGGTTACAACGAATGATTATCAGGAAATAGAAGAGATTTTGTCTTTGGTTGGAAAGGAATTTAATTATGAATTTTGAACTTGTAGCAGATTTTTCTCCAATGGGAGATCAGCCTTCGGCAATTGAGCAACTTGTAAAAGGGGTTAGAAATAACACTCGTTCTCAGGTTTTGCAGGGTGTTACAGGTTCAGGTAAAACTTTCACAATTGCTAATGTGATTCAAAAGTTGGGAAAACCTACTCTTGTACTTAGCCATAATAAAACTCTTGCTGCTCAATTATATAGCGAGTTTAAGAATTTTTTCCCAAATAATGCGGTAGAGTATTTTGTTTCTTACTATGATTATTATCAGCCTGAGGCTTATATTGCTCAAACTAATACTTATATAGAAAAGGATTTGTCAATAAATGATGAGCTGGAAAAACTTCGCCTTTCGGCTACTTCTGCTCTTTTATCAGGGCGTAAAGATGTTATAGTGGTTAGCAGTGTGAGTTGTATTTATGGTATAGGGAATCCTGATGATTTTGTAAATGGAACAATGTATATTTCTTTGGGGCAAAGGCTTGAAAGAAATAAATTCCTATTAGATTTGGTTGATAGTTTGTATTCAAGAAATGAGATAGAGTTTTCGAGAGGTAAGTTTAGGGTTAAGGGTGATGTAATAGATATTTTTCCGCCTTATTTGGATTATGCGTATAGGCTTATCTTTTTTGATGAAGAGGTTGAAGCAATAGAGGTAATAGAGCCTAAGAGTGGGCAACGAATTGAGAAGAAAAGTGATGTTATTATTTATCCTGCTGGGAATTTTTTGACGAATAAAGACACTCTGCCAAGGGTTTTGAAACAGATTCAACTTGATATGTTTGATAGATGTGAGGAATTTCGTCAAGATGGACAGTTTCTTGAAGCTAAACGTTTGGAAGAAAGGGTTAATAACGACTTGGAGATGCTGCAAGAATTGGGTTATTGTAGTGGAATAGAGAATTATTCTCGTTATTTTGACGGTCGTAAACCTGGTTCACGACCTTTTTGTTTGATTGATTATTTTCCTGAGGATTTTCTTTTGGTAATTGATGAGAGTCACGTAACTGTACCTCAGATTCGTGCAATGTATGGTGGAGATAGAAGCAGAAAAGAGTCTCTTGTGCAGTATGGTTTCAGGCTTCCATCAGCTTTTGATAATCGTCCTTTGAAATTTGAGGAGTTTGAAAAGCTTCATAGAGAAACAATTTATATTTCTGCGACTCCTGCTGACTTTGAGTTGGAGCAATCGGGGGGTGTTGTAGTTGAACAGATAATACGACCTACGGGTTTACTTGATCCTGAAATTGAAATTCGTCCTGCTCAAACTCAGATTGATGATTTGCTTGATGAAATAGAGAAAATTGTAGGTAGAGAAGAAAGGGTGCTTGTAACAACTCTTACAAAACGGATGGCAGAAGAGTTGAGTCGTTATTTAACAAACCTTGGAGTACGAAATAAATATATACATTCTGACGTTGAAACGTTGGAGAGGGTAGAAATAATGCAGGAATTGAGAGTTGGAGTGTTTGATGTTTTGATTGGAGTCAATCTATTGAGAGAGGGACTTGACTTGCCAGAGGTTAGTTTGGTTGCAATTCTTGATGCTGATAAAGAAGGCTTTCTTAGAAATGATAAAGCATTGATTCAGACTATTGGTCGTGCTGCAAGAAATGCTAATAGTAAGGCTATTATGTATGCAGACAGGATAACAAAGAGTATGCAGAGAGCAATAGATGAAAATAAGAAAAATAGAAAAAAACAACAAGAATATAATTGTCTGCATAATATTATTCCAAGACAGGTAAAAAGAAGTTTGAATGATAATATTTCTACTTTAAAGCCTCAAAAGGAAACGAAAAAAGAAAAAAATATAATACAAAGTAAACCTCTTACGATAGAAGAATTGGAAGAAAAAATGTATTTGGCAGTAGAGGAACTTGATTTTAAAAAAGCTGCTGAATATAGAGATGCTATAAACAAAATTAAAAAACAGAAAAAATAAAAAAATACGATATGAAAGATACAATTTGTGCACCGGCAACTCCGGCATCTCCATCTGCAATAGGAGTTATTAGAATGTCAGGAGATAAAGTTCTTGAAATAACAAAAGAAGTATTTCGTTTGTTGAATGGCAAGAAAGAAGATATTAAGCATGCTATTCACCCAAAAGTAAGAGTGGGCTATATAATGGACAGAAATAAAAAGATTATTGATCAAGTTGTTTGTACCATATTTTTTGCTCCTCGTTCTTATACAGGTGAAGATATTGTTGAAATTTCTCATCATGGTTCGCCATTTGTTCAACAACAAATTTTACAATTGTTAATAGAAAACGGAGCAAGATTGGCCAAGAATGGAGAATTTTCTCAAAGAGCTTTTCTTAATGGCAAAATGAATCTTTCACAAACAGAAGCTGTTGCTGATTTAATTCAATCTCGTAGTGCAATTGCTCACGAACTTGCTATACAACAAATAAAAGGCGGTTATCAAAAAACGCTATCTATTCTTAGAAAAGATCTTTTAGATTTTCTTTCTCTTTTAGAAATAGAATTAGATTTTTCAGAAGAGGATTTAGAATTTGCACAAAGAGAAAAGTTATTGGAATCAATAGAAAAGATAGATACAACTATTAGTAAGCTTGTTAATTCTTTTTCTGCCGGTAATGCTTTTAAAAATGGTATTCCTATTGCAATAATTGGAAAACCAAATGCAGGTAAATCAACTCTTTTTAATGCTATTTTGAATGATGAAAGGGCTATTGTTTCTACGATTGCTGGCACAACAAGAGATACTATTGAAGAATCTTTAACTTTACATGGAATAGAGTTTCGTTTTATTGATACGGCAGGAGTTAGAAAAAGTTCAGATCCAATAGAAGCAGAGGGAATAAGACGCTCATTTAAGTCAATTGAAGAGTCAAATATTATTATTTATGTAGTTGATGTGAATGAAATGTTGCCATCAGAAGCTCAATTTGACCTTATTGAAATAGATAAACAAATAAGCCTTGAAGGCAAAAAGATAGTTATTGTTGCCAATAAATTCAATGAAGAAGATTTGCTTGAAAAAGAAATAATGGGTTGGAATGAAATAGGAGCAGTAAAAGCAGTCGCAAAAGAAAGAATAGGTATTGATGAAATAATAGAGAGAATAATTAAAATTGTAGCAATTGATTTGGTAAACAATGATGTTCTTACAACAAATGCACGTCATTGGGAAGCAATGAAAAAAGCAGGAGAAGCATTAAAAACAGCAAAAGAAAACATTAGAAATCAAATGCCAACAGATATTATAGCCTCTGACATAAGAGAATCCTTACACTATTTAGGAGAAATAACAGGAGAAGTAACAACAGACGAATTATTATCAAATATATTCTCAAAATTCTGCATCGGAAAGTAAGGCGGATTTGATAAATAACAAACAATGCCAATTTAACGCAAAACAATGCTAAAAATATAGCTGAATACCAGTTTTAAGGGATTTTACCTTAAAATTGGTATTTTTGTTTTTATTTATCTTTTATTTATCATTTTTTTGTTGTTACTTTGTTGCTCGAAATTAAATAAGCAACAAAAGCAACAAAAATGAACAACAAGGAATCTATCAAGCTACGAAAGCGTAAGCTGCCAACTGGCAACACTACGCTCTATCTCGACATCTACCGAAACGGAAAACGTGAGTATGAATACTTGAAACTATACCTCATACCAGAAAAGACGAGAGCCGACAAGGAGAAGAACAGAGAAACATTGAAGCTTGCCGAAGCTATCAAGGCAAAAAGAACGGTCGAGCTGCAAAACAAAGAATATGGTTTCAAGAATGACTATGCAGAGGAAACCAAGTTCTTTGATTACTATCGTGCAATGTGTGAAGCAAGATTGGGCAAGGACACACGGAGCAACTGGGGTAACTGGCGGTCCTGCTTGAAGCATTTGGAGAAATACGAAAGCAATCAAGACATCACCTTTGCGGATATCACTCCGAAATGGGTACAGGGCTTCAAGGACTATTTGGAAAAGGAAGCGTGTGCGTGGGGTTGCGATTTCAGAGAACGCATCAAGGATCACCCACTTTCACGAAACTCGAAACTCTCATACTTCAACAAACTTCGAGCTTGTCTGAATCAAGCATTCGAGGAGCGCATTATCAGCCGTAACCCTATGATAGGGATTGATAACTTTAAGGCTGAAGATGGAACGCGAATGTATCTGACGTTTGAAGAAGTAAAACTTCTTGTGCAGACAGAATGTGAATATCCTAATATAAAGAGAGCTTTTCTTTTTTCGTGCCTTACAGGATTAAGACGAAGCGATATTATTAAATTAACTTGGGGAGAAGTGCATAAGCAAGGGGACTATACCAGGATTATCTTCAAACAAAAAAAAACCGGAGGACAGGAATATCTCGATATTAACAATCAAGCAGCAGAACTAATGGGCGAACGTAAAGAAAATGATGATTTAGTGTTTGGAGATATTCACTCTCCTTCTTGCACGAATAACGCAATCAAACGTTGGGTTCTTCGTGCTGGAATAATGAAAGACATCACATTTCACTGTGGACGGCATACCTTTGCAGTGCTTATGCTTGATTTAGGAACAGATATATATACCGTAAGTAAATTATTGGGGCATCGTGAGCTTTCTACTACCCAAATTTACGCAAAAGTTTTAGATAAAAATAAGCAAGCTGCTGTCTCAAAAATTCCCGATTTGCTATAAAAATCAAGCAAATGCTTAAAGTGTAATTAAGCAAATCAAGCAAATGCTTAATTTTGTTTGCAAAAACAAAGTAACAACAAAAAAATGATAAATAAAGGCAAATAAATAAAAATGATAAATAGAATTGCGAAATCAAGCAAATGCTTAAACATCTGCCGTACAATACTGAAAATGAAACAAATATAAGTCAAGCATTTGCTTTGAATGTGCTAAATTTTGCTAAAAAGAAAAGTATTAAAAGAAATTATATACTCTATATATATAATATAATATAAATATAATAATATATAGCGTGTAAATAAAGATAGGATATAGGGGTGTGGGGAAAAAGGGAAGAAAAAACGTATTTACAAAAAATGCCCTCCTTTGAAACGTTTACCAGTTCCAAGTAAAAGCCAGTTAGCAGATACATGGAAATACTTGATGAGAGGAATAAGCCAAGCGACCTCAAAGTAACCTTTTCCGTTATCTGTTCTCTGAGCATACCAATGTCTGCGGTCGAATCCGTAGGTGTCGCAAAAGCCGGCAAGACCTCCAGGCAATCGCTTTTCATCGATTAGTTCCTGCATCACGTCAAAATATCGTTTTTGGATATCCAATGTATCTTGTTTATACACTCTTGTTCTACTCATTCAGTACAGATTTCGTAATTTATGCGTTCCAAGACCGATTTAAGACGTTTTATCTCGTCTATGGGTAAATTATCGACTAAACGTCTGTCAAGCTCCGTATCGAGCTGTAAGGTGGCAATTCTGACCTTTTTCGGGTCTATTCCCTCCGACAAACATTCAACAAGCGTATTTATTACGAGCCAGTAGTGTTCCATAAGTTACTTTTCTTTTAATTGTAATTCTTTTGCTTTTTCCAATCGCTTTTGATATTTGTCTCTTAAATCTGGATATCGAGGACAAAGAATATCAACAGCTCTTTCGATTACCCTGATTTCATTATCATACTCTTTTTGCTTTCGATATATAATCATCAGTCTATCGAAAGCGTAGCAAGCTGGATAACAATCATCCTCGATGTTCTTTTCATAGGTGGCGATTGCCTGCTTTATCTTCCCAGCCTTTTCATATTCTTTTCCTTTGTCATTTCGAGCTACACACTGATTAAGTTTCTTCTTTTCAGCCTTTATGATTGTTAAACGTTCTTCGAGCTTATCAATATAGAATTGACTGAAACGAATTTTGTTTTCACCATTCAACTGTCGTTTCGAGAGACTGATAAACATTTCTTCGGGCATTACCGATAAATACTTCTTCATCAATCGGTCTATTGTTATCTGCACTTCGCCATAGAATGCGGCAGGTGCAGGAGGCAATGGTTTTCTCATAGTCTCTATTTTGTGGTTAAACGGTCAATAACTGCTAATAAACTCGATATTTGTGCATCTTTAACCTTTGCAAGTTCAAGATGAGCATCAATCTGTTTTTGTGAGTGCTCCAGCAAAGACAAAAGCCTTTCCGTTTCCTTTCCAACATTAACATTGCTTCCTTTTGCCGCTGCAACGCTTACACTGTTGCCACTGGCAGAGGACGAAACTGTTTCGCCTTGCTCTGTAAGTTGAGTAAGGTATTTTTGAACCATATCGGGTATTGTACTCCCGTTCTCCCAGTTCTGAACCGTGCGTGTAGTCACTCCACACATATCAGCCAACTCCTTTTGTGTTAGCCCTTTGGCTTCTCTAATTTTTTTTACATCAATAATTGCGCTCATTTTCAATACGTTATAACGTTATACAAATTTTGTACGAAATATTTTCACGAAATACTTGCGTATTGCGAAATAATTTCGTTATCTTTGCATCACGAAACAGAAATGTTGCGTGCAAAAATAAACAATTTGTGCTTAACAAGCAAACAGGATTATAAAAAAATACAAATAATGACAAAAAAGACATTCAAACAGATTTACGAGGAGCTGGACCCGACACCTCCAAAGATGAAATGGATAAGACGTATTGCTAAGGTTACAATGCGTAGTGAATTAACAGTTAGAATGTGGCTTAACGGTCGCCAAACTCCCGAGCCACTCGTACAGAAAATTATAGCAAAAGAATTAGGTGTAGAAGTAAATGAGCTATTCCCGAAAGATTGATAAAAGATAAAAATATGGATAAGTTTATTGATAATGTCGAAGTTGCAATAATAGTGATACTGATATTGCTTGCAGTATCAAGTTTTATTGCAGGAATAATTACAGAAATGACACATTGCTTCTTAGTATCGATGATGGCATTAGTAGTTGTGTGTGTACAGTTTATAGATCATAAAAAAAACAAATAAATAAGTTATGTCAGGAAAAGAATATAAAGAATTAACATCACAGATTGATATGCTGAAAAAATTGATTCTTGCCGGTTCAAAAGAGGTTCTTTCAATCGATGAGTGTGCAACGTTTACCAGTCTTTCGGTAAACCACATTTACAGACTGACATCACAGAGAGCAATCCCGTTCTATAAGCCTATGGGTGGTAAGATCTATTTTAAGAAAAAGGAGATTGAAAACTGGCTCCTGCAAGGCAGGCAAGCGACAGACAGTGAAATAAAAAGTCAAGCAACGACATATTGTATAACTCATAAATAATTAACGCAATGAAATCAATAGTAATCAGACAGCTTACCCTGCTTAACTTCAAGGGTATTCGCAATTTGACGGTGGATTTCGATTTGAGCGAAACGAACATTTTCGGCTACAACGGCACCGGCAAGACAACCATTTTCGATGCGTTCACGTGGCTTCTTTTCGGCAAAGACAGCAAAGACCGAAAAGACTTCAACATCAAGACGCTGGACGCTAACAATCAGCCAATCGAGCGCATACCTCACGAGGTTACCGCTTGTATCGAGGTAAACGGAGAGGAAATCAATCTGAAAAAGTGCTACAACGAAGTATGGACCAAGAAGAGAGGTTCAGCCGTTGAGACATTTAACGGACACAGCGTAGAGTGCTTCTACAACGATGTTCCTTGCAGTGTTACCGAATACGCAAAGAAGATTGCTGAATTGTGCGATGAGCAGGTTTTCAAGCTCATTACCAATCCGCTCTACTTCACTGCACAGAAAAAAGACTATCAGCGCACAATGCTGTTCCGTCTTGCCGGTGATGTAACCAATGACGATGTGCTGGCACGCTATCCCGAATTTACTGATCTTGTGATAATGCTTTCGGGTAAGACGCTTGAAGAACTTAAACGTGAGGTTCAGAGTAAGAAGCGTAAAATCAAGGACGGCATCGACAATATCCCTGCTCGTATTGACGAGCGCAAGAGAGATATGCCCGAAACGCAGGACTGGGGCAAGCTCGAAGCGGAGATTACAGAATTGGAGCGACAACTGGCCGACATTGACGGACAGATAGCAGACCGCTCGAAGTCCTACAACGAACTGACCAAGCAGAAGCAGGAAATCGCACGCCAGTTGTCAAAGGTTAAAAGCGACATTACGGCTCGTGAGTACGATCTGAAAGACAAACTGCTTGCTGAATACAATCAAGGCAAGAGAGAGAACGAGAACGCTGTTCAGCGAGTGGCTACGCTTAACAACGAGCGAAGATACAAAACAATCTCGCTCCAGCGTGCAGAAAAGGAACTTGCCGACTATCAAGCAGAGAGAGCTGTGTTACTTGAAGAGTGGCACAATATCAAATCTGAAACACAGGTAATCGATGATGATATTTTCTATTGTCCTGTTTGCAAGCGTCCGCTTGATGAAAGCGATATTGAAGCGAAAAAGGAACAAATGAGGACGGAGTTTAACGCAACCATTTCTCGCAAGCTGGAAAGAAACAAGTCAAAGGGTATGGAGATTAAGGCTGCCATTGAAGCCAAAGAAGCCGAAATCACCACAATCAATAACGATATCTTCAATATCGATAACGAGATTGCACAGATTACTGCAAGCAAGACATACAACACTGTTCCTGCTATGCCAGACATTGCCCCAGCCATTAACGCAGACAGAACAATTATTGAGTTGCGTAACAAGGCTGCTGACCTTCAGAATCAGTTAGACCAAGAAATAACCTTGCCAGCTACAAACGACCTCACAGAGCGTAAGCATATCATCGAGGATAATATCAGAGCTAACAAGGTTTGGCTTGCTGACAGAGATCGCATCGTTGCCAACAACAAGCGTATAGCAGAACTGGAAAAGGAATACACCGAGAGCCAATCACAGCTTGCAGAGTTAGAGGGTGTGGAATACAATATCCAACAGTTCAGCAAGGCACGTATCGAGCAAGTGGAAAGCCGTATAAACGGAATGTTCAATCTTGTAAAGTTCAAAATGTTTGAACAGCAAATAAACGGTGGAGAGATTGAGACGTGCGAAGCTACGGTAAACGGTGTTCCGTTCTCCGATCTTAACGATGCAATGAAAATCAATGCCGGTCTTGATATCATAAATGCCATATCACGAGCTAATGGCATTGTCGCTCCTATTTTCATAGACAATAGAGAGAGTGTCTGTGAAATCGTATCAGGATTGGCTCAAATAGTAAATCTTATTGTGGATGCTAATTGCAAAACACTTAAAATCGAATAACAATAATAAAAATAAAATAATGGAATCGAAAAACAAACAACAGCAGACAGCTCCAAGTGGTAATGTAATTGCTCGCTTTGAAAATATCTCGGAGCAAGTTCTTAATAAGATAGAGAAGTTTCAGGCAGATGGTGGTCTTACACTTCCTGCAAACTATTCTGTCGAAAACCATATGAAGAGTGCTTGGCTCATTCTTCAATCAACCAAAGATCGAGACAACCGCCCTGCACTGGAAGTATGTACCAAAGACAGTATCGCAAACGCATTGTTCGATATGGTTCTTCAAGGTCTCGCAGTGAGTAAGAATCAAGGTTATTTCATTGTGTATGGTAACAAGTTAGAATTTCAGCGATCCTACTTCGGTACCGTGGCACTGGCAAAACGTGTCGGTGGTATCAAGCATGAGCCTATCGCCAACGTGATTTATGAGGGAGACGAGTTTGTCTATTCGATCGATCCGAACACTGCAAGAATTCAAATCATCAAGCACGAGCAGAAGATTGAGAATATCGACAACACCAAAATCAAGGCTGCATACGCTCTGATTGTTCGTCCAGACGGTACAACTCAGGTAACCATTATGTCTATGCAACAAATACATGCATCGTGGCAACAAGGGGCAACAAAGGGTAATTCTCCTGCTCATAAGAATTTTCCAGAAGAAATGGCGAAAAAGACCGTTATCGGTCGTACTTGCAAGATGATTATCAACTCTTCCGATGATGCGTGGCTCTATGAGGGCAAGAACGATGAAATGGACGTTGATGTAGCGTCTAAACAGCGTGAAGCTTTACTGAACACAGGGAAAACTGTTGTTGATACACAGGAAGCCGACTATGAAGATATTACGAACAAAGAAAATGAGTGTCAGACGTCTATAAATACACTACAAGAACCTACATCAGATACAATACCAGTAGAGGAAGAAGAGGGACCCGGTTACTAATAAATCAATACAGCAATGAAACTACACATTATCGGAAGCAACTCATTTGGCAACTGCTACATTTTAGAGACCGTATCAGAAGCTCTAATCATTGAAGCTGGGGTACGAATGTCGAACGTGAAAAAGGCTCTCAAATGGCAAATGAGAAAGGTTGTCGGGGCTGTTATCACTCACGAACACAACGACCATTCCGGTTATGTCACCGAAATGGTTGCTTCCGGGGTGTTGGTTCTTGCGCTCGAAGATGTTTTCAAGTCTCACAAACTGGCAGGAAAACCGTTCACAAAGAGCATCGTTCCGAATAAGGGTTACAAGGTCGGAAATTTCAAGATTTTTGCGGTGCTTGTAAAGCACGATGTTCCTTGTCTGGGTTATATCATAAGCCACCCCGAAATGGGAAAGCTCCTCTTCTTGACAGATACAATCACGCTGGACGTTTGCGTTTCCGGTCTCAATCACATAATGATTGAAGCCAACTATGCTGACGACATAGTGGAGCAGAACATTGCCAGTGGAGCAATGCCCGAAGCAATGAGACCGAGACTTCTAAACTCACATATGGAGATAGAGCAGACAAAAGCCATTCTTGCAGAAAACGATTTGTCGCAAGTTGATAACATCGTGCTGATACATCTTTCAGACGGTAATTCGGATGAAGAACGATTCGTTAGAGAAGTACGACAGCTAACAGGAAAGCCAGTATATGCGGCTTGTGCAGGAATGACCATTGATTTATCCAAAGAACCATATTGATATGAAGATACTGATAGATAAAGTAAACGGCTACTATAACTTACAACACATTGACGCATTCTTTCGTGCTACTGGAAACGGTTCGTATATGTTGTCAATCACTAAACACCGAAGAGGACGTACATTAAACCAAAACGAATATCTGTGGGGTTGTGTGTATCCTATTCTGTTAGATGGGTTGCTTGATGCAGGCTGGGAGTTCACATCCTGCGAGCAAGTTCACGAGTTCTTCAAAAAGATGATTACACAAGACAAAGTAGTAAATTATCATACAGGAGAAATTGTCGAAATTCCTAACTCAACAGCTACAATGGATGCACAGCAATTCTCAACATATATTGATAAGTTACGAGAATATGCAGAAGAATTTCTTAATGTAAGTATTCCATACCCAGATAAGGATTGGAGAATAAAGCAAAAACGATGATAGTATTACCGAATTACATTGTGCAGAAACTTATACGGTATTTACCATTAATTCTCGATAATATGGATAAGGAAACGATGAGAAAGAGTGTGCGATTACAAAATGCCGTGAGATTAACAAAAATTTGTATTAACCGATTAAAAAAGATTGAAAATGAGCGATATAAAAATAAAAAAACAGAACGTTCTTGATGCTTACAGGAACGCAAGTGACGAACAGAGAGAGTTGCTGGAGCATTTGTTTGGCAGAGATGTATGCAAACCGTTAGATGTCAGAGAACGTATCAAGACATTTGCCGATGCAGCACAAGCAGTAGGTATTGATGACCCAGAAGAATGGGAAGAACATTATTCAAATTTAGAACCTGATATACTGGCTTACTTAAAGCTCCGTATCATAACAAAGGCTCTCAATGAGGGCTGGGAACCAAAGTTCATTCCAGGCGAATATCGCTGGGCACCTTATTTCCTACTCTACACCAAAGAGGAAATTGAAAAGATAGATGCAGAGAAAAAGGCTCGTGTGGTCTTTCGGTCGGTCAGCAATGCGTACGCGAGTGGCGGTGTGTCGTGTGCGTATGCGAATTACGATTCCGCTTACGTGTTTGCGAACATCGGGTCTCGTCTTGCCTTCAAGAGTGAGGAACTGGCTGAATACGCAGGAAAGCAGTTCACAGAGATTTACGCTGACTTCATCTTCAAAGCGGAGGAATAATTATGGCAAAGGAAAAAGTAAAGGTCGAGACCAGAAAAGACGAGGTGCGTTATTTCACAAGCGAACCGAAAGAAATGCTGAACAAATATCTTGTTGCCGATGTGCTTCAAAAGTGGACCGATGATTATATGGACGAGGATACGCAGGAAGTAGTATCAATCGAGAGAACGCAGAAACTTTTTGAAAAGGGTCGATTGATTGACCAAGACCTTTTGACACAAATCCAATTCCACATTCAGGCTGGTTCAATCAGACAGGTGGAAGTGAGCAACCAGAAGCGTTTAGCGTTCGAGTGTCAGAATACCCATCTATATCCGTGGCAGGCACAAGCCGAAATCGGTGGTAAGAAATACAAGTTCTTGTTTTATGCGAGCGGTATTTCAAACGTAATCGAGATTTTGAACGACTATATCGAGTTGAACTACGCCTCGGGATTTACCCTTGTAATGGCAAAGGAAATGGACTCTTGCATCATTCTTACCGACAATTTCGAGAAGCAAAAGGTTGATTTGGAAAAAGCATATCTGAAAGACGAAATATCACTGGAAGAATATGTTGAAGCCAAAGACGGTGCCAAAGGTGAGGACGAGGAAATCAAGGAAAAGAAGTTCTACCAGTTGGAGGTTAAGATAACCTATTCGGACGACATCGAGACAACACAGAACTTCATTGTTCACACATTCGACACAGATCGTGCGATGATGATTATCTCCCACTACTTGAAAACGTGGGAAGAGAAGATTCAAAAGGAACACGAGGAAAAGGGTTACAGCAAGTATGAGATTAGAGACTTCAACCTGTGCATCGAGAAAGCAGGACCAATGCCGGTTGGTGCTTTCGTTCCAAAGGAGTTCACAATGGCATACAACGAACCTCAATAATCTAACACTCCCAGTCCCAAATGTATGGGACTGGGATAAACCAAGAATCAATGGCAAAAGATAAGATGATATTCCATAAGAAGTGGAGAGATGCTATCAAAGACCTTCCGGCAGAAGCAAGGTTGGAAGTGTATGATGCTATTGGGCAATATGCTTTTGATGATAAAGTTCAAGAGTTTGTGTCTCCGATGGCTAAAATGGCTTTCGTTTTCATTAAAGTAGACATCGACACCACTACTAAACGACAAGATGAAATATCTATTAAGAGGAGACTTGCAGGAAAAAAAGGTGGTAAAGCGAAGATAAACGCAAAATCAAAGAATAAAAACAAAGTAATATCAATTGCAGAAACTACACAATCTTTACCCGAACCGCCAAAACAAGAAGTTCAGCAAAAAGCCGTAATAAACAAAAAGCCAATAAAAAAACAATATGCGGAATATGTACTTCTCACCGAAGAAGAATATCAAAATCTTGTCAATCAATACGGAGAAGATGCTAGCCAATGGATGATAACAAAACTCGACAATTACAAAGCATCTTCCGGGAAAAAATACAAATCCGATTATAGGGCAATTCTTAATTGGGTAGTAGAAGATTTTTATAAAACAAAAGGATATGGAAGTAAAAACACCGGACGAGCTACGGAAATTGCTCAATGCCCAAGTGAATCAACATATTCAAGCACGCTTTAAGCTGCCGAATATTAAACAAGAAGATTTAGAACAGATGCTTCTGAATTGCTATGAAGCAGAAGTTGTTAAGAGACGAATGAAATTGATACAAGACAATGTAACAGAGGGAAGGATAAAAAAAGTCGCTAAGTGGCTTACAGGAGAATATAAGACTGGATTATTATTATACGGAGCTTCTTGTGGAACAGGAAAAACAACCATAGCTAATGCTATCTGCACTTTAATTAGCTATATATATGACGGTTCATATACCGGGAGAAAGAATGTGTATAAAACGACCGCGATAAACTTAGTCAAATTATATAGTGACAACCCGGATGAATATCGTTCTATGGCTAATAAAGAATTGTTATTTATAGACGATTTAGGTGTAGAAGCTGTAAATATCAAGGTTTATGGTAATGAGTTCTCTCCCGTTACAGAGTTGCTATATAACAGATATGATAGAAATTTAGTAACGATTTTAACGAGTAATCTATCTGATGAACAGATGAAAGATAGATACGGAGCAAGAATAGATGATAGACTCAGAGAAATGTTTGATAAGATACATTTTCAAGGACCAAGTTATAGAAAGTAAACGAATAAACGCAATAACGATATGAGTAATTCAATTAACACAGTCAAGCAAGCCATAAAGAGCTATCTTGACAATAGAGCAAAGACAGATGAATTGTTTGCAGTGGCTTATGCTAAGCCAAATAAAAACATCAATGAATGCTTTGACTATATTTTAGGAGAAGCGAAGAAACAAGGAAACGCAGTATATCTTCCTGACGAAGTGGTGTTCGGCTGGGCTGTTCACTACTACGATGAGGACGACATCAAAATAAACAAACTACCAGCCAATGCGAAAGTAACTGCTAAAACCAGTGTAGAACTTTCAGAAGATGACAAAGAAAAAGCACGAGAAATAGCTTTGCAGGAGTATAAGCAACAATGTATCAATAAACTTTTGGAAGAGAAGAAAGCAAAAGCTAAAAGAGCGAGTGAAAAAATAAATCAAGTATCACAACCTAATCTATTTGGCTTATGATTCCCAAAACCAAACAGCAAAAACATATAATTGATTTGCATGGTAAATTACCAGCAATAACAGAAAAACAAAAACAATGGGCTTTTAACAACTGTTTCGATAAAAAGGGATTTCATTCCAAAGGTTCAGTATGGTGTCTGCATTGTGGAGAGGTGTTTAAGATGGATACTTCTGAGTTGATGATTTCAGTAGTAGGTGATAAAGCTATTTGTCCCAAGTGTGGTACACTCTTAAAGTTGGAGAATAGTAGAAAGACAAAATATAAAGAAAGTTGGTACTATTCAATCATCACGAGAATAGAAGACTATCAAGTATGCAGACACTTTGTAGTTGAGAAAACAATGAGTAAATACACTCAATGTTTGAAAGAACCCTATTACTGGATACAAGAAGCAGTACAGAATTGGATAGATAAGAAAGGCAAAGAAACAATAGTTGCTAGACCTTGCAAGTGTATTCCGAGAGTGTACGATGCGTGGAATTTTGCAAAACCTATGGAAATACGTCTCAGAGGACATTCGCTTTATTATCACACACATGATAAATATGATATAGATGCGAAACACATATATCCATATCGTAACATCATTCCTCAACTTAAACGTAATGGTTATACGGGGCATTTTCACGGCATTTCTTGCAGTGAGTTATTCAAATTATTGTTGAGCGATAAAGAAGCCGAAATACTGGCCAAAAACAAACAATACGACCTACTTCGTTACAAATGGAAAAGAAATTATAAAGAAGTTTGTGTGCCCTTTTCTCATTCTCTTAGGATAGCGAATAAAAACAAGTATATAATCAAAGATGCTTCAATGTGGATAGATTATCTCCATTTGTTGAACCATTTCAACCTTGACACTCATAATGCACACTATGTGTGTCCGAAGAACCTCAAAGCTGAACACGATAGATTATTGGCACGAAAACAACGTATTGAAGCGAAAAAGGAACTTAAAAAAAGAATAGCAGAAGCACAAAAGTGGGAAGCCAAGTACCAGGAGACCAAAGGAAAGTTCTTCGGTATTTGTTTCGGAAATGAGGATATCGTTATTACGGTTATCCAGTCGGTCGCTGAAATGGCAGAAGAGGGACAGGCGATGCACCATTGCGTGTACTCTATGGAGTATTACAAGAAACCTAACAGCCTAATTCTATCAGCGAAAGATAAAGCAGGAAATCGCATCGAGACAATAGAAATCGACCTCAAAACCTTTAAGGTGGTACAAAGTCGTGGAGTGTGCAACAAGAACACCGAGCAACACGATGAGATTGTGAAACTGGTTCAAGATAACATTAAACTCATAAAACAAGCAGCGTGATGAAAGAACAGATAATATCAGCAGTAAGGGATATGCGTGAAGCCCAGAAAGAGTATTTCAGAACACGAGACGTAAACGTATTGCGTAGAAGCAAGGCACTGGAAAAGCGTGTTGATGCACTTCTCGCAGAGTATGACAACCCACAAAAAGATTTATTCGATGCTCAACACGAGTATTGCATTACAGAGGACTATCCACGCACTGCAATTCGTCCGCACGCATTTATAGCTGGTGCTAAATGTGTAATCAAATACTTAAACGATTTGTCTGCCAATGAAGTACTCGAAGCAATTACAAATCTACACGATGAGTTGCAAGAGGAAGAAATGCTGACTAAATGGACCCTCAAAAAGATGTCGCCATTCGTGCCAAACAAATGCGAGAGTTGCGACCGCTTCAATGAGTGTTACACCAGAAGCGGAAGAATGAGAGAGTTCTGTAAAATGTATGGTTTAAACGTGGTATTCAAACGCAAAGAATAATGGACGCAATCATTATGACGGAAGAGTATTGGGCAAACTCCCAGTTCTCTATTGCCCGACACTATGGGCAGATACAAATCAACGGAAAGCATTACATCATCGTAAACAAGCAAGGTATAACAATCTTCGAGTTGAGCAATCCAAACAGCCAGCACTATGTAGGAGACGACAAAAAGGCTATCCCTCCAGGAGAACCTGCAGACCTTGTGCTTATCCAGTGGGTGCCGATATACAAGGCTCTCGGAAGAGAAAAGACAATCGAACTGGTCAAGCAGAACGTATCACTGGAAGAAGCAATGCAGCTCATACCAGAGGATATGAGACCAAAAACAAAGCGAAGCAATGGGAACACCAAGAGGAAACGGATTAGTTGAGATACGGGGCGAAAAGACCGTTGAACGAGGTTTCTTCTGTATGAAGTTAGTTTCATACATCAACAAGGAAGCGAAGCTCGGAACAGAGCAATACGCAGAACTGTGGAGACAACGATTTGACGAAGCAAAGAGCGGTCAATGTGCATACAAAGACCTCTGTCCCATTTACGGTAAAACGATAAATTTCAAGAATAAATAATTATATAATTAGCATTATGAAGAACTTAAACATATACAGAGACCAAGCCCATAAGATAGCTTGTGAACACGGCTTCTACGAATACCCACTCAGCATTGAGCACTATAAATGCCTAATTGTTTCGGAACTTATGGAAGCGGTTGAAGCAGACAGAAAAGGGAAACGAGCAAGTATCCGAGCTTTCAACACAAGACAATGTGTTGGGAGAAGTTCAAAGGACGTAACAGTTTCTTATGAATATAATTTCGGTCTTTGCATCAAAGACACCGTAGAAGATGAGCTTGCCGATGCTTGTATTCGCATTTTTGACCTTGCAGGGTACAAGAACATAGATTTGGACTTTGAGAGCGGAAAAACGACCATAATCGACCAAAAAGGCACTTTCACAGAGAAGATTTACAAGACTGTCCACGTACTGGTCGGCTGTGAGCAACTGAATAGGTGTCTTACGCTTACACTGATGCGTATCTTCTTGTTGGCAGAAAGTATGGGTATCGACATCGAGAAGCATATCCAGTTGAAAATGGAGTACAACAATTCAAGATCATACAAACACGGCAAAAAGTATTGAGCTATGACGAAAAAAACATCGCTCTTTTTATCTCTTTTCGGTATAATACCAAGTAATCTTAATTAGTAGATGTATGTATAATATATAATATATATATTCTTCTATAAATACGAAAGAATCAAATAAAAACAAAAACAAAACAAAGATGTTAAACAAAGCACAAGTTATCGGAAATCTAGGCTCTGATCCGAAAGTTACCATTATCAACAACGGACAGACAAAAGTCGCATCGTTCAGTGTTGCGACAACAGAAAGGGGCTATACCACGCAAAGCGGTGTTCAAGTCCAAGAAAAAACAGAATGGCACAATATCGTGTGCTTCG
>JAFYSZ010000025.1 GCA_017559135.1 Bacteroidales bacterium
GAATTTGAAGGAGAATACTTCGTTGCAGCACCATCTGTAACTGTTTCTCCAACTAATTTGAATCTTTTTTATATAGGAATTGATAACCCTGTATCAATTTCTGTGCCTGGTGCAAATTCAAAGGATATTACTGCTACTATTTCTGGTGCGGGAGGTACTTTAACACCAGTATCTGGTAAAGATGGACAATACATAGTTAAAGTTACAAAGGATGAGAAGTGTTTTATACATGTAAAGGCGAAGATTGCAGGTAAAGAAATGGATATGGGTAAAATTGAGTTTAGAACAAAAAAAATGCCTAAGCCTATTGCAAAACTTGGAAATTATGATGCTGGTAGAATCGATAAACAAGAGGTCTTAGCGCAATCTGGAATTCGTGTAGATAAAGGCGATTTTGAATTTCCTGTAACATATAGAGTAAAAGATTGTAAAATAGAAATTATTAATCAAGGTCAAGATAGACGTCCACCTGTCATACTTCCTGGGGGTAAATTTACTCCAGAAGTAAAAGCTCAACTTCAAAAAGCAAGAAAAGGAACAAAGATTCTTATAGAAGAGATTAGAGCTATTGGTCCTGCAGGTGAAGTTAGTACAGCAAATAGTAGTATCATACTTACAATTAAATAATATTTTGTGGTTATGAAAAAAGTAAAAATTATATTATTAGGTTTATTTTTATTCTTATCACCAGGTTTGTTTGCACAAGTGGTAGATGAACCAGAAGATAATTCTGATGGATTCTACACAAAAGAAGCAGAAGTGATAGAGAATAATAAAAAAGCATTTGATTTTCCATATGTAAGAGAGGCTGATGTGGTTTGGGCCCACAGAGTTTGGAGAGTGATAGACTTTAAAGAAAAGATAAATCAAGTGTTTTATTATCCATTAGGAATAGATCCTGAAAATCAAGGGAGAATGAATCTCTACAACATTTTAGATATAGCTTTGAAAGAAGGACGAATCAGAGCTTTTGAGAATGATATGTTTACTAAAGAGATTACAGATTGGGAAGGATGGAAAAATTCTTTTGCAACAAACTCCACTACAACAGTTTGGGAAGAAGATATAGATGGAAATCCACAACCAGTTGAGAAATCTATTAAAGTTGGTGAAATTAGAGAAGATGAGGCGTTGTTTTTACGTATTAAAGAGGATTGGTTTATAGATAGAAGTCGTTCTGTGGAAGATGTGAGAATAATAGGTTTTAGTTTAATAATACAACAAGAAAAAGGACCAGTTGCTCTTGGATGGATAAGATACAACGATCCAGAAGTTAGAGAATTATTGGCAAACTCAGAGGTTTACAATATGGATAACGACAGAGCAAGACGTTCTTACGATGACATCTTCCGTAAAAGAATCTTTTCAAGTTACATAATCCGTGAATCGAATGACTACAATAGAAGTATAGAAAACTATTCAACAGGAATAGATGCTTTAATGGAGTCTCAAAGAATTGAAGATTATCTTTTTGAAATGGAAGAAGATATGTGGGAATACTAATCTTTTGATTTCTAAATAAGGAAAAGGCTTGTCTACTTTGATTAGACAAGCTTTTTTTCTTTTTACAACATTCTTTTATACGTTATCAAATTATTATCATCGGATGATACGACCAATACCATCGGAGGGTACGACTAATACCATCGGAGGGTACTAGTCTTACGAATGCTTCGTAAATTATTACCATCGGTTCGTAATTATTTATTCTCCGAAGGAAATAGATACTATCTGCAAAAAATGGGTAATAAACATAGAGGTTCCTTTTGGAAGTATAGCTTAATTTATCTATTTTCAAGAAAAATCACTATTTTTGCAAGTTAAATATTATTTTTATCAATATGAGACATTTGATTATAAGGAATTTTGGTCCTATCAAGGAGGCTAATATTAATTTTGGAAGAGTTAATGTGATTACCGGCTTGCAAAGTTCGGGTAAGAGTTGCATTCTAAAAACTGCTTGTTGTATTAAACGAAATAATCAAAAACAATCCTGATAACTTAGAAGTTTTCTTTACTCATGCCATTGAGCAAGAAGATGGATTGTATTCCGTAAAACAACTCTCAAAATCCGAAGTTGATGACATATATGGCGGAGGAATAGATTTGTTCTTTAATTTTGAATATTACGTGTAATGGAAAAACTATTCAACGTAATACCCGAGTGTTATATAGATACAAACCTCTAAAATAATTCATAGAAATAATTAAATAAAACGCCTAAATATTTTTTTATTTCTATGAAATATTTTTCTAAATCAAAGAAAAAATTCGCGAAATGTATTAACTTTGTATAAGTTTTGAATTTTATAAATTATTAAACAAGTATTTTAATGAGTGTTAAGCGTAATCACGTTAAAGTTTTCGTTTCTTCAACTGTTTATGATTTTGAAACAGAGTTAAGACGCGTGTTTGCAACTCTTGATGGCTTTGGCTACGATGTGTATATGTCAAAAGAAGGAACTATTCCTTTGAATAGCCGTTTATCTAATCTTATAAATTGTGTGAAAGGTGTTGAAGAGTGTGATGTTTTTTTAGGAATTATTCGCCCTCTTGTTGGTTCCGGTATTCTTGAAGAAAAAGGACGCTCAATTACTGCACAAGAATTTGATAAGGCAGTTGAATTGAAAATGCCGAGGTTTGTTTTAGCAGATTATAGGGTAGAGTTTGCTCATAAATTTTTGAAACTTATGAATATGAAAATTGAAGATATTCCTTTGAATAAGCAAAAACAATTATTTGAAAATGGGGAAATTAAAA
Organism: Bacteroidales bacterium; assembly: GCA_017559135.1. Classification (GTDB taxonomy): domain Bacteria; phylum Bacteroidota; class Bacteroidia; order Bacteroidales; family P3; genus Onthomorpha. Next base: position 2,761 of record JAFYSZ010000025.1, read on the forward strand.
CGCAACTTTTGCCTAATAATATAGTTCACGGAGAATGTGTTGAGATTTATAGGCTTGCTATACAATCAAATATTAAAAATGTTATGGAAAGAGTTGGAAATTGGGCTCAACCTTATCGAAATAGTGAAGAAATTCTAAGATTTATAGAAGCACAGTTTAAAGATGTTGAACGTATAAAAAGTTTGATTGATGGAAAATAGTTTTGTGGAAATTCTATTGTTGCAAAAACACCTTCCTTCTCCTGTTAGGTGTGTTTCTGATTGTGATATTGAAAAAATTTCAGAGATAATATGTGCTTTTTTAAATGATAAGGGAGGGTGGATTGTTGTTGGAATAGATGATAAAGGGAGTTATGTAGGAGTTAAGGACGATGAAATTAACAAAGAATTACAGTTGGAAATTACAAATCACATATCTCCTTTACCTCTTGTTTATATTCAAAAAGAATTATACAAGGATAAATCGGTTATTTTAGTAACAGTAGTAAAGGGAAGTTTGCCTCCTTATTCCTATAAAGGTAGATATTATATCAATAGAGAAGGTTTGATTATTGTCCCTTCGCCTGATGAAATTAGTTGTTTGATGAGAGATTCTTTTTCCGTGAAATCGGGTTGGGAATCAATAGTTAATCTTAATGCTGAGTGGAGTGATTTAGATGAGAATATTATGAATAAGGTTTATAATCAAGGTTTGTCTTCTTCGCGATTACTTAAGAGTAACACAGGGTTGTTATCAACTTTATCTGAGCTAAACTTGGTTGATTCTTATCAAATAAAAAACGGTGCAATTGCTTTGTTTTCCGAAAATACTCGAAAGTTTATTCCTCAATCTCGAATAAGGATTCAGTTGATGAGTAAAGGGAAAACGGCTAATCACTTTGATGATACTGTAATTTTAGAAGGTAATGTTTTTTATTTGTTAAAAGAAACGATAGATTACTTTAAAAAACGCTTGCCAAAACAATCTTTTTTTATTGAAAGCGAAACCTTACGAATTGATGATTACATTTATCCAATAGAAGTTATTGATGAGGCTATAAGTAATGCTTTAATTCATAGGGATTATTCCGATTCGTTTGATGAAATCACTATTTTTATTTATTCAAATAAAATTGAAATAACAAATCCTGGTCAATTACCAGATAACTTGATTAAAAACAAAAATGTAGTTCTTCCTCACAACTCAATTCTTCGTAATCCTCTTATGGCAGAAGTGTTTTATATTGCGGGAGAAATGGAAAAAACAGGACGTGGAATGCCGTTAATTTCTAATAAAATGAAGGAATTGGGGAAAAAAATGCCGGAATGGATAATTTCAAACAATAGAACGACTCTCATAATTTATAATAAATTGGAAAAAGTTGTTGTAAATGAACGTGTAAAAACGTTTTTAGATTCTCATTCTTCTAATTATATTTTCACTAAGTCTGAGTATATTGATTTTTTTGATAAAAAGCCTTCAAAGATTACTGCACAAAACGATATTCAGTCAATGTTAAAATCTATGCTATGTGAAAAAATAGGGAACGGACCTGCTACAAAATATAAAATTCATTGACCGATATTGACCGATATTGTATATAAATCTCTGTAAATTTGTTGTTTATATAAATAGATTAACAATTGATATTGACCGATAAAAGATTAAAATTGGTATTTAAATAAATAGTCTATTATGTTGCTGAAAGATGATCGTAAACCGTTAGTTTATTCGTCTTTGATAGTGCTTTATTTTGCATTAGTCTTTGTTTTGCATATTCTTATGCAGAATGATAGGGTTCATTATACGTTTAGGAAAATTCTTCCTACCTATGAGGTCTCTTTTGATGAGAATTGGTCGAAGAGTGTAGAGAAATCTAACAAGCCTTTTGAGAAAATTACTTCGGAAAAGATGACTGTTTGGGACGGCTCGCATTATGATTGGATTAAAAACACGAATTATTCTCGCGTAAAGGATTTTGCGTATTATCCTTTATTTCCTTATTTCTGGAAAGCAACGCATTTATCTACTCTTGGAATAAGTTTGCTAAATATTTTCTTGTTTGCTATTGGTATGTTTGTGATGTTTAAGATTTTTTCGGACAAATTGACGCTCAAACATTTGCTTGTCTTACTTTGTGTGCCGTATTTGGTGATTTTTATGATGCCTTATTCCGAAAGTTTGTATTTTCTCTTTATTGCTTTGGGACTTTATGGAATGATTAAAGAGAAATATTGGCTTTATTTCTTAGGATTTCTTTTCGCTTCAATGACGAAATCTTCTTCTTTATTGTTTTTGATTTTGTTTTTCTGTTTAGAGGTCTTGAATGCTTTGAATCATAGAGATGTTGCTTTGTTTTTTAAAAGGTTTTTAAAAGCAGTGTTTCCTGTTATCTTAGGAATGTTTTTAGTTATGACGTTTCAATATATTTTGGGTGCACCTTCGTTTTTTCAATCAATTATTTCTCAAAAATATTGGGGTAAAAGTCTTTCTTTGCCTGAGTTTCCTTTTAGTTTTTGGTCAAACGAAAGTAGGAGTATAACTGTTCCCTTTCTTTGTCTTTATTTTTTGCCGATGTTGGTTGTGATTGGCAGGGAATTTGTGCTTTCTTTGAAAAATAAATCGAAAAAAAGACTTGATAATTGGAAATATGTGAGATTGATTTGTATTGTTTTTCTTGTCGGTAATGTGTTTACTGCTTTGTTTACTCAGCATGGGGGGCTTTATTCTTTGGCTCGTTATCTTTTAGCGACACCTTTTTTTGTGTTTTTATTGTTTGATTCCTTTAATCGTCAGAGAAAAAATATTTGGCAAATACTCTATTTTTCAATTGGTTTGATAGTGATTTTTATTTGCAAGGATTATTTCTTAAAAGCGGATTTTTTTGGCGTTTATCTTGTGCTAATTACTTCACTTATAGTCTTTTTTTATCGTAGATTTAAGTCCGAGTTTCTTTATCCTTTATTTGCGATTATCATATTATTAAACCTGTTTTGGACATCTTATATGTTTAATTGTTTTCTCTTAGATAGTTGGATTTTTACTTAATATTTTGTGATTCAAACTTTTTTCTATATCTTTGCAAACCCTATTTGGGAAATTTTTATTGATAATTAAAGTAATTAAATAACGTAATAGAGAAATGACAAAAGCAGAAATTGTTGCAGAAATTGCACACAGAACAGGCATCGAGAAAATGGTGGTTCAAGAGTCAGTAGAAGCTTTTATGACAGTATTGAAAGAAGCTTTGACAAGAGAGAATGCTGAAAACGTGTATTTAAGAGGTTTCGGAAGCTTCATAGTTAAGAAAAGAGCTGAAAAGACAGGTAGAAATATTTCAAAGAATACAACAATAATTATACCTGCTCATTATATTCCATCGTTCAAACCTGCAAAGGTGTTTATGGAATCTGTTAAGAAGAATGTGAAACAAGTAAAATAAGCATTAAATAATATTTGAAGTTATGCCAAGCGGAAAAAAGAGAAAAGGTCATAAAATGGCTACTCACAAACGTAAAAAACGTTTAAGAAAGAATAGACATAAAAAGAAATAATTTTCTTTTTGGACTTAGTGTCTATGTAAGGTTATTGCGAAACATTTAGACATATAATTCTTATGTTTCGCAATATTTTTTTGTTTAATCATCTTAAAATAGTATTCGAGTGGATAAAGATTTGATTATTGATGCGTCTTCTCCCTCAGGGGTTGATATAGCTCTTCTTGAAGATAAGAAATTAGTGGAGTTGCATCGTTCAAAGTCGGAATCGCAACACATTGTCGGCGACATCTATCTTGGGCAAGTCAAGAGAATTTTCCCGGGATTGAATGCTGCTTTTGTTGATGTCGGTTACGAAAAAGATGGTTTCCTACATTATCTTGATTTGGGTTTGTATTATTCTTCGATGAAGCGATTTACCAGAATGGGAATCAATAATTCGTTAGAAAATATTAACTTAAATTCTCTAAAAGAACCTAATTTAGAGAAGAATGGCTTGATAAGTGATTATGTAAAGCAAGGACAATTGATTTTAGTTCAAATCAGTAAAGAGCCAATCTCAACAAAAGGGCCGCGTCTTAGTGCAGAAATATCTTTTGCTGGGCGATTTTTGGTCTTAGTGCCCTTCTCAAATAAGGTTTCTATTTCTCAAAAAATCAAAAATTCAGAAGAAAGGAATCGATTAAAAAGATTGATTCACAGTATTCGTCCCGAAGGCTTTGGAATCATTATCCGAACCGTTGCAGAAGGGCAATCCGTTGCAGATTTAGATAATGATTTAAGAGATTTGATGTCAAAATGGGACGAATTGATTAAAAAACTTCCGAAATCTCTACCTCCTTGTAAAATGATTTCGGAAATGGATAAGTCTTCGGTTTTAATCAGAGATATGCTTACGGAAGAATTTACAAATATCTATGTTAATGATGTAGATATGTATGAAGAATTGAAGACTTATATTGCAAATATTTTTCCAAAGATGGAAGATATTTTGCATTTATATAAATTACAAACTCCGATATTTGAACAATTCAGTGTTGCAAACCAAATACGCAGTTCTTTTGGTAAAGTTGTAACCATAAGAAGTGGGATTTATTTGGTTATAGAGCAAACAGAAGCTATGCATGTAATAGATGTTAATAGCGGACATAGAATAAAATCGGGTCAAGATCAAGAAGAAAATGCTCTTATGGTCAATTGCGAAGCCGCAGTAGAGATTGCACGTCAAATGCGATTGAGAGATTTAGGAGGAATCATTGTTATTGACTTCATAGATTTGAATTTGGCTTCAAACAGAAAGATTCTTCTTGATAAAATGAACGAAGAGCTTCGTAAAGATAAAGCAAAACACACCGTATTACCATTAAGTAAGTTTTGTTTAATGCAAATCACACGCCAAAGAGTAAGACCTGCGGTTGATGTCGATTTATCGGAAGTTTGTCCTTTGTGTAATGGAAGCGGAAAGATAAAATCCTCTATGGTTGTGGTAGATGAAATAGAAAATGACGTAAGATACCTATCACAAGAGCAGAATGAGAAATCCCTTACCATAATAGTACACCCTTTTGTACGTTCCTATATAACTGCTGGTATATTTAAATCTATTCGTCGCAGTTGGCAGAAAAAGTATAGAATCAAAATCAAGATTGTTTCTTCCTCTGATTATGGAATAATGGAGTATTCTTTTTTGAATGCAGAGAATGAAGAAGTGAAATTGTAGGAAACAAAAAAAAGAGAGAATCAAAAAATTCTCTCTTTTTTGTTGTGATCTAGTCAGGATTCGAACCTGAGACCTACTGCTTAGAAGGCAGTTGCTCTATCCAGCTGAGCTACTAGACCGACCCTTAAAAAAAAGAACCATTTCTTTGGTTCCTTAGTCGGGGTAGCAGGATTCGAACCTGCGACCTCCACATCCCAAATGTGGCGCGATAACCGGACTACGCTATACCCCGTTTTCCTTTCCCCAATGTAGAACTTTCTGCGGAGAGAGGGGGATTCGAACCCCCGGTACCCGTTATTAGGTACGACAGTTTAGCAAACTGTTGGTTTCAGCCACTCACCCATCTCTCCAATTCTACTGAAAAACCTTGCGTTTCTCGTGAATTGGGATTGCAAAATTACGTCTTTTTTTCTTCTTACCAAATTTTTTTGTAATTATTTTTAGAACAAATTTGTGCAATTATTTGTTTGTTATTGTAAATCAGTTAAATAAAAATATAATTTAATTAAATAAAAAAACGAAATTAAATAAAATATATACTTTTGTAAGACTTATTTACGTTTCTATTTGTTGTAAAAAAGAGTAGATGCAAGAAAAATACAGAATATTTGACGATAACCTTCTTCTTTACGAAGCGATGCTTGAAGATATAAGAAACTCAAAGCAGAGTGTATGGATTGAAATATTTCGATTCAACAAAGACGCTATGGGAGAGAAGTTTCGTTCTGTTCTTTACGACAAATTGAAAGAAGGAATTGAGGTAAAAATTCTCATTGACGCATGGGGCACAGGCAGGGATAAGACATTTTTTGAGCCCTTAATAAAAGAAGGAGCAGAAGTGAGGATTTACCGCAAGATGAAGTTCGGAAAAGCATTTTTAGCAAAGAATCACTGTCGCAATCACCGTAAATTAATCATCATAGACTCAGAAATCGCCTATATAGGCTCGTCAAACATTTCCGCATACTGCCTAAACTGGCGAGAACTCAACATAAGAATAAAAGAAGAAGACCTTTTGACAATTTTTAGACGTTCTTTCAAAGATAGTTTCCGCTCCTTTGAGCGATACTCCTTTAAAAACATAGGCTCAAAGCGACACTTACATTCAGGAGAATGGGTATTCATACAAGATTTCCCTAATATCTATCGTCAAAAGATAAAAACCAAGTACGAAAGAATGATTTCGCAAGCAAAAAGCGAAATAATAATAGAAACACCCTACTTTTTACCAGGACATAACCTTAGAAAACATCTTTGCGAAGCCGTTCAACGAGGAGTAAACACAATTGTAATTATGCCAAATCATTCCGATGTAAAATTTGTTGATATAATCCGAAGACATTACTTAGGAATCCTACATCAAGCAGGCGTAAAAATCTACTTTTACACACAAAGCAATCTGCATTCCAAAGGATTGATGATAGACAATGCAACATTTTCAATCAGTTCCGCAAATTTCGACTACCGAAGCTTTCGTTATCAATACGAATTGGCCCTTATAGGAAAAGAAAGCACTCTAATCTCGCCTTTAAGAGAACATTTCGATTCTACATTGAAGCATTGCACATCATTTAACTATCAAGAATGGAAAAATCGCTCACTATTAAAACACATAAGCGAAGTAATCCTTTTGCCGTTCAGGTATTTATTCTAATATTACTGACAAATTGTCATAAATTCATATCTTTGCAAATTCAAAATCAGTCATTATGCAAAATATAGATATAACTGAGGTAAAAAAGAATTTCAGAATTTTTGGTAAAGACAACAAATTAGACGAAGCAATAAGCATTGCAGTTAGAGTAGCACCAACAGACTCCACAATAGTAATAACAGGAGAAAGCGGGGTAGGGAAAGACGTCTTTGCACGCATAATTCATCAAAACAGCAGACGAAAACAACACAACTATATAGCAGTAAACTGTGCAGCAATACCCGAAGGCACAATCGAAAGCGAGTTATTTGGACATATAAAAGGCTCTTTCACAGGAGCAGACAAAGATAGAAAAGGCTATTTTGCCGAAGCAGACAAAGGAACAATCTTTTTAGATGAAATAGGCGAACTACCAATTACCACACAATCGAAATTATTAAGAATATTAGAGAACGGAGAAATAATACCCGTAGGTTCCTCCAAAGCAATCAAAGTTGATGTAAGAGTAGTAGCCGCAACAAACGTCAATCTCTACAAAGCAGTAGAAAAAGGCAAATTTAGAGAAGACCTTTATTACCGATTAAACCAAGTAGTTATCAATGTCCCTTCATTAAGAGAAAGAAAAGACGACATACCTCTTTTATTTCGTTTCTTCTGTGCCGAACACGCTGAAAAATATCACGTACCAAGAATATCACTTTCGCAAGAAGCAACAGAATATCTAAAAAACTACCGATGGAAAGGCAATGTTAGAGAATTAAAAAACATAGCCGAAAGAATATCAATCTTAGAAATGAACCGCAATATAGACTTACACACACTACAACACTACATTCCAATCTTAGAAAACCTACCTATGCTCACCGAACAAAGAGAAGAAAACACAGAAAGCCGAGACGATATAATAAGAATGGTGTTGCAAAATCACAAAGACGTATTAGAATTAAGAAATGAGGTAGAACAGTTGAAAAACTTTGTAAGACAATTATTAGAAACAACACCTATACAACAAAAATCCTTACTTCTACCCACAAACGAAGAAGAAGAGTTTGTAGCAATGGAAGAAGCAGCACCAACGACTCAAAACCTAAAAGACTTAGAACGCACAGCAATAATAGAAGCCTTAGAAAGAAATAACGGCAAACGAGGCTTAGCAGCAAAAGAATTAGGATTTTCCGAACGCACACTCTATCGCAAACTAATAGAATACGGCTTAAACAACAAAGATTGATGATAACAATCAATATTCCTTACTCAAAAAGCATTAGCAATAGGCTTTTGATAATACATTTCTTATCAAAAAGCACAATTGCACTCAATCATCTCTCACAAGCAGACGACACACTTTTGCTAAAAGGAATATTAGAAAAAATATCAAACCAACAAAGCACAAACTTCCACACTCACAACGCAGGCACAACAACCCGCTTTCTCATAGCCTTGCTTTCCACAATCAAAGGCAATTATCAGATAAATGCAGACGAGAGAATGAATCAGCGACCAATCATTCCCTTGATAGAAGCCTTAAAAGAATTAGGAGCAGAAATAAAAACCACAAGCCAAACAAAGACATTTCCCCTTACAATCAAAGGAAAAAACCTACAAGGAGGCAAAACCATAGAAATTTCCTCAACACAAAGCAGTCAAATCCTTAGTGCAATAGCAATGATAGCCCCTTACTGCAAAGGAGGCTTGAAAATAAAATACCCAGAGAATCAAACCTCTCTCTCATACCTTGAAATGACTCTTCAAATGATGAAACGCTATGGCATAAACCTTGAAAAAAAAGACAATATCATAGACATAAAACAAGGCACCTACAAAATAGAAGAAGAAACCTTTGAAGCCGATTGGTCTTCCGCCTCATTTTTTTACGCCTTTGTTGCAATAGAAAAACAAAAGAAGATATTCATTCCACAATTAAAAGCAAATTCACTTCAAGGCGACAGAATAATCAAAGACATCTTTCAAAAAACATTTTCAGTTGCAACAACCTTCAATCAAGAAGGAGCAATAATAGAATATTGTGCAGACTTAGAAAAACAACCACAAGAAATAGACTTCACTACCTGTCCCGACTTGTTTCTCCCCATACTAATAGCAGATGTTTGCACCTCTTCGCAACTCTCATACAAAGGATTGCAAACCCTTAACCTAAAAGAATCGCAAAGATTAGACAAATCAATAGAGCAACTACAACAATTCGGCATAAAATCCATTGTAAACAACGAAGTTTTAACCATAGACAAAACACAAATCTGCTTTGACAACACCCCAAAACAAATAAAAACCTATCAAGATCACCGAATGGCAATGGCATTTTCCTTACTTGCCATAAAAAACAAAGCAATAAACATAGAAAATCCGCAATGCGTAAGCAAATCTTTCCCTAATTTTTGGCAAGAATTAAGGAAAATAATTTAAAAAATCACCTATTACTGTTTTCTTTTCTGTAATTGCTTGGAGTTATTCCTGTAACACGAGAAAAGAATTTAGAGAAACTTGAAACAGAAGAGAACTTATATTTTTCGCTAATTTGCGAAATATAAACAGAAGTATCGTTTAAATCCTTTTTAATTTCGTTTGCCAATTTTTCTTCAATCCACATAGTAGGCGTTTTCCCTGTATCACGTTTTATAATAAAATCAAACTGCACCTTAGACTTACACAATTTTTTAGCATAAAAAGAAGAGTTCCTTTCTTCCATAAAATTATCTTCCAATAAGTTGAAAAAAGAATTAGTAAGATTAAAATCTGTTTTACAAAAGTTAGAGTGATGTTTATGAACCAATTTATAATGATGACTAATTACTGAATTTCTTAGACTTTTGTTTACCTTTACATTTATTGCGTCAATTATTGGCTTAAAAATGGTTCATTAAAATAAGTTTTTTTGATTCAAAAATTTGGTTGATTCGTTTTTTTTTTACATTTGCGGCCTGAAAATCAATATAAAAAAATAAAAGAGATATGAAAAGAACATTATTATTAGCAATTGCACTATTAATATGTGGAATTGCGGTTTCGCAAGAGAAAGAAAAAGAAAAGAAGTTCACGCTTATTATTCAAGAAAATTTATTGCCTTTTGGCGATGACTATTATGTGTATGAAGACATAGATGATCATAATGACATAAACGAACTTAGCGGAAGATATGGTTGCAATCTTACCTATTTAAATTACTTACCTACAATAGAATTGGATTATGATAACAAATTTTCTGCACGATTAAGATTTAATGTATTAAAAGCAGAAGAAGGAGGAGGACCACTTGATCCAAATATCAATTCCGTTTTACCACCATTTAGATTGAATTATTTTAATCACGAAATAGCAACCTCTACATCACTAACATTGGGATATAACATTTTAAATAAAACAAAAGCACACAGATTAAAAGCGAGTGCAATCTTTGGAGCAGTGTATTATTACAAAGATTATTATTGGGGAAGAGTATATGACTTAAATGACGTAACAGCTTCGCCTACTATTTATTATTTACCAACAGAAAAATCTTGGCATTTTCAAGTAGGAGCGGAGTTATCTTATCAATACTTTTTGCCTTGCACTAATTATCGTTTAGGACTTGGAGCAAGTTGTGAATTTTCTCTTGCAAATTACAACGTAGATCCAACAATTACTATGTTTAACTTTAACATAAGTTACAAACTCTTTAACTTCTAAAAATAACTCTATGAAATAAAAAAATAACTCTATGATTTAAAAAATTATTTCATAGAGTTATTTTTTTTAAACAAAGAAATATTTTCAGAAGTCTAAGACTTATTTTTTCCCTATATTGAATCCCTTAATTCCATAGAAGAATAAATAAGCGTAAGACACCATCGGGATTAGGAAAGAAATGCTTATGTTTGTTGCATCGGCTAAAAGTCCTTGTAAAGGAGGAAGTACTGCTCCGCCGACAATCATCATAATCAACATTGAAGAGACTTGTGAGGTTTGTTCTTTCAATCCGTCAATTGCAAGAGTGAAAACATTTGACCACATAATAGAATTAAACAACCCTATCGCAAGTAAAGTCCAAATTACCAAAGGAGAATTGATAGAAAGGCTTAAAACAATCAAGCAAACATTAACAAAAGCAAAGATTGCAAGCGAACGAGCCGTTTTTCCCTTGCCAATAAATAAGCCAATAAAGTTCAAGGCAATGAAAAGCAAGAAAATCCAAACATGTTCAAAACTTAAACCATGCAAAGAATTGTTTATAAAGAATATTACAGCAAATCCTGTTGCGGCAAGCAATAACATATAAAGCAATTTCTTTTCTATCTTTAAACTACTCAAAGAAACCGAACCGAGAAAACGTCCAATCATAGCACCACCCCAATAATAAGAAAGATAAGCCGAAGCAAGACTTTCTTCCATATTGTAATTCTCTTTCAAATACGAAACAATGTTGCTACCAACTGCTACTTCTGCTCCTACATAGAAGAAAATACCTAAGGCACCAAGTATTGTGTAAGGCTTAGACCAAATAGAAGTTTTCTTACTTACTGAGGTTTCTTCTTCAATTGTTGTGTTGATTTTAGAAAAGTAGATAAAAATTGCAACAAGCAATAAAAGTCCTGCTAAAACCAAGTAAGGAATAACTACGGTTGAAGGTCCTTGATTTTCTTCTGGCTTAAACATTGTGAAAATCAAATATCCACCTAAGGCAGGTCCTAAGGTAGTACCCAAAGAGTTGAATGCCTGAGAAAGATTCAAACGAGAAGAAGCAGTTTGAGGTTCTCCAATGATTGCAACGAAAGGATTAGCTGCAATTTGCAAGAAAGTAAGTCCTAAACCTAAACAAAACAAGGTGCAAAGGAAGATAGAAAAACTCAAAGCTTTGTAAGCAGCAAAGGCAAACAAAGAACAAGCAATAGAAGAGATAACAAGTCCTATTACAATTGTTGTTTTGTAGCCCCATTTGCTAATAGGGTCTTTCTTTTTCAAGGAAAGAATGTAGAAAGCAAATGCCCCTACGAAATAAGCGATAAAGAATGCGAATTGAACGATGTTTGCCTCAAAGTGAGAAAGGGAATAGATTTCTTTAAGAAAAGGAATCAAAATATCGTTCAAAGAAGTAATGAATCCCCACATAAAAAAGAGGATTGTAATTGAAATCATAGGCATAAGATTCTGCCCTTTTTTTAAATTTGTTGTTGTCATTCTATTTGTTTTTTAGATAATACAATGTTGAATAATGTGTGTTATTAAAAAGATTGTTTGCAAGCGTTTGTAAATCTTCAAGACTTACTTTGTTGTATTGCTCTCTTTCTTGATTGATTAGGTCAGTTTTTCCGTCAAGATGAGTGAAATAAGCAAGATTCATTGCTTTGTCTAAGGCTTTTATGTTGCCGAAAGTGGCGTTTGCGTCATTTTTGTTTTTCATCTTTTGCAATTCGTTTTCGGTAATCATGTTTTCTTTCATTGATTTTAGCTCTTGCCAAATTGCTTCTTCACCTTGCTCTATGCTTACGCCGTCTCGGTATTTTCCTGTAACGACAAAAAGTCCACAATCGTCTTCGCCTGTTATGAAGGCATTGATTTCGGTAAATAATTGTTGATTTACAACCAAGCTGTTATACAAACGTGTGCTTTTTCCATTAGAAAGCACATCGGAAATAAGGTCATATTTATAGTAATCCTCGCTTAGTCGTCCGCCCATTTGGAAAACAATGCAGATTAAGTTAGCAGGAACATCGGCTTTGACTGTCTTTTTGCGATTTTCCATTTGTTTAGGCTCGCAAGGATAGGTTTTCTTCATTGTTTTTGAAGAAGGAATTTTGCCAAACGAATGTTCTACCATAGTTTTCAACTCGCTTAACTCCACGTTTCCCGAGATTGCAAGAATTGCATTAGAGGGTGTGTAGTAGTTTTCGTAGAATTGTTTTGCGTCTTCAAGGCTTACATTCTCTATGTGTTCAATACATTTTCCTATTGTTTGATGTTGATAGGGGTGAAGAGTGAAAGAAAGATTTCTTATCTCTTTCCACAAATCTCCGTATGGCTGATTGATGTATCTTTGTTTGAATTCCTCTATCACAACGCTTTTTTGCACCTCTAAACTCTTTTGGTTGAGGTTTAGATTTTGCATTCTGTCGGCTTCTAAGTCCAAAGCCTGTTGCAAATAAATGTTTGGAACTGTTAAATAATAGTTTGTGATGTCGTTATTAGTAAAAGCATTGCTTTCTCCACCTAATCGCTCTACTATTTGGTCGTAATTTTCAAAGTTTTTACTACCCGAAAACATTAAATGCTCAAAAAGATGTGCAAAACCCGTTGCATTGTCTTCTTCGTGCTTTGCTCCAATTTCATATAACAAATTAACAGCAACAAGAGTAGTGTTTTTGTCTTGATTAAACACAACTCTCAGTCCGTTTTCTAATTGAAAAGTCTCAAAATTTATCATTATTTCTATTCTTCTTGCTCGTTTGAAGCCTCAAAATTACTACAAATTTCCTTGTAATCACAATATTTACAATTTTTTGTGCTATTCCAATTGTTTTCTTTATCAAAAATTTCTTCCAAACAAGCCTTTAAATGCTCTTCATACTCGTTGTAAATTTTTTTATTAAACTCCGAAACACTACAATAAGGATTTTTTTGAAGCAAATGAGGATAAATCAGTTGCGTGTCTATGACATTGTAACCTTTTCGTTGGAGTAAATAAGCGTAAAAAAGAATTTGCAAAGCATAGGTGTTTCTTTTCTCTTTTAACTCGCTGTTAAATAAATTTTCTATATTGTTATCAAATTCTTTTCTGCTTTTACTTGTTTTGTAATCAATGACAACGTAATCTCCATTAGAGGTTTTATCAATGCGGTCTATGATTCCGTAGAGTTTTAGGCTCAGATTATTTAAATGTACTTCTACTCCTTCGATTTTTTCTTCGGCTTTCAGAAATTTATTCTCGCTTTTATAGTATTTCTCTAAGGATTGAAGATATTTTATGCAGGTGTCTTTTGCCGATTGAGTGATGCTTGATTTTTCTTCTTCTTTTAACTGCTCAAAACCTTTGTTTATACACTCTTCAATAGGAGTTTTATAGTCGTTTTCTACAAAACACTCTGCTGATTTATGAAATAGATTACCAAATGCTAAGTAAGAAATATCGCTTTCTTCAACTTGCTCTAAATTTTTGACGTATTTGAAAAAGAATTTCCTGCCGCAATCCAAATAAGTGTTTATCATAGACGCAGAAAAAGCCTTGTTTTTTAATATTTCTAAGTCTTCTTCTGTTTTTTTGAAAAGATTGTCGCTTTTTATCTCCTCTTGCTCGCTCAAAGGGAAAGAAATAGTTTTTTCTTCAAAATCAATTGTGCTTTCAATCCTTAATTGAAGTAAAAATCTCGTGATTTCTTTGATTTTTCCTCCTGAGCCAATAGTGCTGTAAACAAAATCTAAATCTTTGCGACTTTGGAATAATCTGTAAAAATAGTAAGCAAAGACTGCGATTTTTTTCTTTTGATCAATCAAACCAAAGGCATTTCTTAGCGAAAAAGGAATAAAAGAATTTATGTTATTGACTCGCGGAATGTTTTCATCGTTTGCCGAAAGGACAAGCACGTGTTTGAAGTTAAGATTTCTGCTTTCTAATAATCCCATTATTTGTAATCCATCGACCGCATCTGATTCAAAAGGAATATGTAAGCGTCTTAGCAAGAAGAGTAAGGTCTTTTTCAAAAAGTTGTTTTGTAAAAATTCTATTTTGTTAAAAGAAAGTGTTTGTTTAAAGTCGTTTAACATTTTTATTATGCTAAAACAACTTTGTTTTATTTTGTTTTCATGGGCTAAAATTCCTTTTGTGTTTATGAAATCACATAGTTCGTCTATTTGTTCTATTATAGATTTTTCTTCTTTTTGGATTTGGTCTATTTTTTCTTCTATTTCGTTGAATAAAGGTAGGTTTGAAAGGGGATAACCCATTGCAATATTTACTGTTGTTGGCTTTTCGTTGATTTTTTCTGGTAAGGCTTTTATCACAAACGGTAAAAGATTTTCATTTCCGAGTATGATTGCAATTTGATTTTGCTCTAAATCTTTTCCATATTTTGTTTGCAAATCCTTAATCCAAGTTTTTATGTAAAGAGTGTTTTCATTGTCAAAAGAAGTCTTGATTATATTGACTTTTTCTTTGCTATTTGTGATTGTATTGAAGTCGTTTTTTGCAAAATCTTGGTTGTGCGGAAAATTTTTTAGGTTGTCTTTCATAAATATTCCTGCTTCTTGAAAGTCCGATTTTGTGTAATATTCATCGTAATCCCAATAAAAATCTACGGAATAATTGCTTTTTAGAAATTTAAAAATGTTTTCTTCACATTTATTGAGTACATTGAAACCTATGATTGCGAAATTTTGATTGCGAAAGGCGATTTCTCCGTTTTTTATGCGATCTAAGAAATCTCTGTAAATCATTCCAGAATATCCTATGCCTTGTTGTTGTAGGTTTTCTTTGAAGTCGCAATAAATCTCAAATAAACAATTCCATATTCTGATGAAATTGGATTTTA
Organism: Bacteroidales bacterium; assembly: GCA_017559135.1. Taxonomy (GTDB): domain Bacteria; phylum Bacteroidota; class Bacteroidia; order Bacteroidales; family P3; genus Onthomorpha. Next base: position 18,127 of record JAFYSZ010000025.1, read on the forward strand.
GTTCGCTTTTGTCTTTGAAAATTGTAAAGAAACTATTTAACAATTCTTTTTGTTCTTCGCTTAGGTAGTCAAAAGCGTTTTCTATTTCTTTGTATTCTTCAATTAGTTGAAAGACTTGTTTTGCATCAACAAGGTTTTTGTCAATGTCGTCAAAGTCCGAAAGAATTATTTTACCCCAATTATAGAAAGTCTCAAAGGTTTCGTTGTCGTTTTCGCCTATAATTGCTTTGTAAGAAAGGAATAATTGATAGATAAGCGAAAATTCATCGGCTGTTTTAAGCAAAGAGTATTCTTCAACAAAGTCTGATATGCTTTTTGTGTCGGGTAAAAAAATTGTTTCTTGATTATTGTCTTTAAATTCTTTGTTGAAATATTTTATTGCACGCTTGTTTGAGAATAATATTTGTAAATCTATTAAGTATTCGTTGTCGTGCTTTTTTATTTCTTCTGCTACTTTTTGTAAAAACATTATTTAATCTCCTTTATTTCATTTCCAACAAACCATAGGTAAGTTTTTATGTTTTTATACCCTATTTGCGAAATGATTTTTTTGTATTCGTTTAGTTGTTTGCGATATTTGTTCTCGTTTTCCTTATCTTGTGTAAATTTATAGTCTAAAATAATTACTTCATTCTCGCTTATCATCAGCCTATCTATTCGTTTTACTTCGCCGTTGCTTAAAATTTCTTTTTCGTTCAAGACTTTATAAGTGCCATCAAACCATTTATATTTTTTTGCCTCAGCGAACATTTGTTTGATTACCGCTTTATCCTCTTGATTTAAAGAAAGGGTTTCTAAATCTTCTTCTTTATAGATTTTTGAGCAAATATTATGCAAGGCAATGCCTCGATTCCTTTTTTCTTCGGAAGAATCAGCTTGATGAATGTCAAAATAGTCTTGTGCTTGTTTGCTTAGAGAGAATTTTATCTCTGCTTGTTGAGAAAATTTTGTTTCTTCTATTCTTGATGTTATGTTTTCGCCTTTGTGATTGAATATATCTTTTTTGTTATCTTCTTTTTCTAGTGATTCTTTGCTTAAATTCTCGTTGCCGATTATGAATTCTCCCTCTTCTTTCATAGGGTAGTTGCTATTTAAGTATAAAAATAGGTCGCTACTGCAATAGTTTTCTTTTGCATGCTTTGATATTGTGGATAAAGAGTGTTTTGCACGTGTGAAAGCAACGTACATAAGATTGTAGGTGTCGAGTCTTTGTTCGTTTGTCTCAAATTCTGCTGTTTGTTCGTAATAATAATCTCCTGTTTTATTCAATTCGCTAAGGTTTGCTCTAAATAATCTTATCGGACTTTTTGAATTTATATTCTCTATCCATATTTTATTTATGTTATTGACCATTTGCCAATCGAAAAATGGTATTATGACAATAGGAAATTCTAATCCTTTTGATTTATGTACTGATAGGAGTTTGATTTTTTTGTCGCCTTGATTTGTGTTTTCTTGATTGTCATCTAACGATATTTTGGATTCTTTTAATTCTTCACTCCAATATTTTAGAAATAGACTTAGTTGTTGAGGTTTTTGTTGGCAATATTCTATTAAACGTTCGTAAAATGCAGAAATAAAAATGTCTCTGTTATCTATATTGCAGATAGATATTATTTCATCTACAATATCGATTAGGTTTGTTTTGTCTTTGTTGATTGATTTTATGTTTTTGAGGGTTTCTTCGCTGTATCCGTATATGTTTAATATGTATTGTGCGAGGTTTTCTTCATTGTTGTTTATCAATCTTAGGCAAAGAATAATGGTTTTTATGGAACGAGAAGCGTTAAAGGTGAATGCCTCACTTGAAACAGGGGTAATTCCTTTGCTTTTGAGGTATTGTGCTGTTAAGGCAAGTTTTTCGTTTGAGCGAAACAAGAGTGCAATGTCGGAATGATTGAATCCTTTTGATATGTAGTAGTTTATTTCTTCTAATGTCTTGTCTAATACGTCTATGTCTTTGGCTTTTTCTAAGAAATTGAATCTTAATAGTCCTTTGTCTTCGTTATTTTTTGCTTTTTGTTCAACTTTTGTTTGAAAGATTTGATGTTCATATAGTTGTTTAAAGAATCCGTTGTTAAACTCTATTATGTTTTTGTCTGTTCGATAGTTTGTGTTGAGTTCTTTTAAGCCTTCTTTGTTTTCTTTTATTAGATTGCTCATTATTGTCCAATCTCCTTCGTTCCAACGATAGATTGATTGTTTTAAGTCGCCAAAAATCGTTGTGCTTCCTTGATTGCTGCTACACTCATTGGCTATAAATTGAAAGTTGTCCCACGAAAGTTGTGAGGTGTCTTGAAATTCGTCAATCATTACGTGGTTTATTCTTGTTCCAATCTTCTCATAGACAAATGAAACATCGTTTCCTTTTATCATTTCGGCAAGTAGACCTGCTGTGTCTTTGAGAACAAATACATTGTCTTCTTTTAAGGCTTCTTCTTTAAAGAGTTTTATGTATGGTAAAAGAATATATTCGTATATGGAGTCAATTTCTAATTTTGCTATAAAGGCTTTTAATCGTCCTTCATTGAAAAAATCTACTATTTCATCGTATCTTTCTTCTTGTCCTTTCTTTCGATGTTTTTTGTAAAAGGGAGAATCGGCTTTTACTAAGGAATAGTCGTTGTTGATGTAAGTTTTTTTTATGAAATCTTCGACTTGAAAGTCTTTTTTAAAGCAATCTATTTTGTTGTGAAGGTCTTTGAGGAATTTATTGTAGAGGTTTCTTTGCTCTTTGGCGTATTTTAAGATTTCTTCGGTGTTAATGGTTTGCGATTTTAAGTTTTCTCTTATTGTTTGTTTGTTTAGGTCTTTGGCAAGTTCTAATAAAATTTTGTTATAATTCCAATTATTGCCTTCTTCTAAACGTTTGTCAATGAGTTCGGCTACATAGTCTTTTAGTTCTGCTGAATTATTGAGTTTTTCTATTGCTTTTTCTAAATAATTGCTTTCATCTAAAATCAAATCGAAACGACTGCTGACTCCTATCTCTTTTGTAAGATTTTTAAGTACCTTTTGAAGAAAACTATCTATTGTTTCGATGTTGAAATTTGAGTAATCATGAAGAATTGTTTTGAGAATTTCTTGTGATTTGCTTTGTATTTGTGTTTTTGTTTTTGAGGTTTTTTCTTGAAGTTTGATTAAATAGTTTTCTGTGTATGATTGACCGGTAGTTAATCCGTAAAGGGTGGAGAGTATTCTTGTTTTCATTTCATTTGTTGATTTGTTAGTAAAGGTAACAGCTAAAATGTTGCGGTAAGAAAGGGGATTTGATAATAGTTTTTCAAGATATTCTAAGACGAGATTGAAAGTTTTTCCGCTGCCGGCAGATGCTGAGTAAATATTTATTTGTTTCATAATTTTTTTTCTTTGACTTAGAAAATTATTTCTTTACAAAAATAAAATATTTCTATGAAAAAATAAAATATTTCTATGATTTATTTCAGTGTCAGAAAAAAGTAGTAATTTTACAACGCATTTTTCAATGAAAATTTTATAAAAAAGATAAGGATTATGAATGTTTTTCAGCAAAAATTGCTTTCTCTGACAAATAGTATGAAGAAGGCAAGTGATAGGGTTTGCGAAAGTGAAATTGTTTCTCAGTTAGATGTTGATGTGTTAAGACAAAGATTGAGAGAAATGTATGATTTTCTTCTTGTTGCAGATTATGAAGAGGAAATTGTAGAGACTGCTTGTGTGAGAGAGCCTATTTTGGAAATTGAAACAAAGGTAGAGGAAACAATTGAGGAGAAAGAGCCTGTGAAAGAGGAGATAGAAGTTGTAGAAGAGAAGGTTGAAGAAGAAAAACCTATAATTGAAGAAGAGATTAAAGAGGAAGAAAAAGAAGAAATAATAGAGATAGCACAAGAAGAAGTTGAGATAGAGGAAGAAATTTTGAACATAGAGGAAGAATTGCCTAAGGTTGTTGAGCCAGAAATAGAGTTTGAAGAGCCTACTCCTGAGCCTGAACCGCTGCAAGCAAAGAGTGGTTCGGTTTTAGACTATCTTCATAATAATATAATGAAGGATAATGAGACTAAACAAGTGAAGAAAGAAGAGTATACTACGCTTGATTTGTTTAAAACTCAGCCTTCGATTGCTGAAAAGTTTGAAAATAAGAATAGAAGCGACCTTCGTACTGCGATAGGTGTAGGAGAAAAGTTTATGTTCATAAATGATTTGTTTTCTGGCGACTTAAAGGCTTATACAAGTTTTATAAATATTCTTAATGAGGCGAGTAGTTTGGAAATGTCAATGATTGTGATTGAGGAAAATCGCAATAAGAGAAAATGGATAAAGAATTCGTTGGCATATAGTACGCTTGAAAATTTGGTAGAAAAGAGATTTAGAAAATAAAATGAATAAAGGTGTATTTATTTTTTCTGCTCCTTCGGGTAGTGGAAAGACTTCTATTCTTAAACCTATATTGGAGAAATTGAAAAATAGGTTTGGCTTTTCTATATCGGCAACAACTCGTTCTCCGAGGGAGGGTGAAAGAGATGGAGTGGATTATTATTTTATCTCTGCCGAGAAAATGAGAGAGCATATAGCGAAAGAGGATTTTCTTGAATGGGAAGAGGTGTATCCAGGCAAGTATTATGGAACTTATAAGTCGGAATTGGAAAGAATTTGGCAACAAGGAAAGTATGTAATCTTTGATATAGATGTTAAAGGTGGGGTAAACATAAAAAATATCTTGAAAAATCAGGCTTGTTCTATTTTTATAATGCCTCCGAGCATGGAAGAGTTGGAAAATAGACTTAGAAATAGAAACACAGAAAGTGAAGATACTTTGAAGGAAAGGCTTTCGCGAGCAGAAATGGAAATATCGCTTTCGGATAATTTTGATTTTGTGGTTTGTAATGATGATTTGGATAAAGCGATTGAGAGAGTTGAAGAAATAATTACACAACAAATGAATAATTGGAACGTTTAGCATTAAAAGAGAGTACAATGACTAATAGAGAAAACTACGTTTGCATAATAGAGCTTTTGAATTTTGAACAAATGTCTTTGGAAGGCGGAAGGGATTTGTTGAAGATAAGAATTGATAATATTGTAAATCAACTTAAAAAGATTAAAACTGAAATAGAGAATTTAGAAATAAATTTTTTTGGTAGCGAAATTATGTTTGTTATTGATTCAGAATCTTCTTCTTTTGAGAGATTTATAGAATTAATTATGGACTTTAACAAACATTCTTTGCTCTTTGGTATCCCTTATAGGGGTGTTGTTTTTAAGGAAAATGCTATTTCAAGTTTTGAAAATAAGGTTAATATTCATATTTCTAAGGAATATTTTTCTGCAAAGATTGATTTGAGAAATTTTGATTTGGCTTCGATTTTGATTAATAAGGATTTGTTTGAGGAAAAATCGCAATTGATTTCAAAGTATTGTGTTGTTTATGAGGGAAATTGTGTATTGAAACTTGCAAAAAGACCTTTGGCTCAAATTGCTTTGCAGGGAATGAAAAATAGTATTAGTAATACTTTTAATAAAATAGGTATTGATGATTTTTCTTCACAATATTCAAAAATTTTAGTCAATACTTTAAGATTTGTTGATGTGCAAAACTCATAATTATTATGGAGGCTAAAAACAGATTTCACGTTGAGGCGGCTTGTTATCAAAAAAATCACAAAGGAGAATTTATATGTGGTGATGTTTTTCTTTCAAAAAGATTAAAGGAAGAAAATAGAACTTTGGCGGTTTTGGCAGATGGAATGGGGCATGGCGTGAAAGCAAATGTTTTAGCTACATTAACCTCTACTATGGCAATAAATTTTGCAGAGGAACATAAAGATGCACAAACTATTGCCGATATAATTATGAATACTTTGCCGATTTGTAGCGAGAGAAAAACGAGTTATGCGACTTTTACAATAGTTGATGTTCACAATAGTGAGGTAAGTATTCTTGAATATGACAATCCTCTTTGTCTTGTAATGAGAGGCGGAAATGTTTTTGAGCCTGAATGGAATTGTTTACTGCTTGAAAATGTTGATGGACAGGGTAGAAGTCAAGAAATAATGACCTGCACTTTCAAACCTATGAAAGAGGATAGGATTATTTTTATTTCTGATGGTGTAACGCAATCTGGTATGGGTAATGATGATATGCTCTTGGGCTGGGGAAGAGATGCGTATGTAGAATATGTGAAAGATACAATTTTAAATGAGAGATATATTTCTGCAACAAAACTTGCTCAAAGAGTAGTAAACAAAGCGTATAGTAATGATAAGTTTTCATCAAAGGACGATACGAGTTGTGCGGTTGTTTATTTCAGAAATCCAAGAAAAACAATAATTGCGACCGGCCCTCCTAATAATCCTGAAAAAGATGCTGAATATGTGGAAAAGGTAAAGGCTTTTGATGGATATAAAATAGTGTCTGGTGCAACAACTGCTGAGATTTTTTCTAAGCATTTGGGAGAAGAAATTGTTGATGATTATGAAAATATAGATCCAACTCTACCTCCGATGAGTAAAATGAATGGATTAGACTTAGTAACCGAAGGAGTGCTTACCTTAAACAAAGTAATTTCGCTTTTAAACAATGCAACGATAAATAATAACTTTGGAAATGGACCTGCGGACAAGATTGCAGAACGTTTATTGAATAGCGATGAAATTCATCTCTTGGTTGGAACAAAAATAAACCCTGCCCACCACGAGCCAGACGTGCCTGTTGAGATTGCATTGCGTAAAAGCGTGATAAAACGCTTGGTTGATGTGCTTGAAAAGAAGTATATGAAGGAAGTAATTGTTGAATATTTATAAAAAAATCTTAATTTTGCCCTTTAAATTAATGAGAAAATAATTTTAGATATGATAAAAAGAATTTTAGTTACATTATTAGCAATAGTTTTTGGCTTAAATACTTTTGCACAAACCTTTATTAGAGATGCAGAACAAGGAAATCCTAATGCACAATATCGACTTGGAAAAATGTATGAAAGAGCCGATAGAATGCCTAAGGATATTGCAAAAGCGATTGAATGGTATCAAAAAGCAGCAGAGCAAAATCACCCTAAGGCGATAATGGCTTTGGCAGAGCTTTATTACTATGGAGTTGATGTAAAGCAGAATGCACATTTGGCTTTCAAGTATTTCAATTTAGCGGCAGAGCATAAAAATGCAGAAGCATACTTTTGTCTTGGAGAAATGTATGAACAAGGCGTTGGAGTAGCAAAACATTTACCTACTGCATACGAATGGTTTAAGAAAGCGGCAGATGAAGGTGGTCTTGCAAAGGCTCAATTCAAAATAGGTAAGATGTTGTATTTTGGAGAAGGCGTTAAAAAAAATATTGCACAGGGAGTAAACTACATAAAGTTAGCTTTCAATAACGGATATCCGACAGCAATGCAGTTTTGGAATGAAAACCAACTATGGAGATATGAACAATAAGAATTATATGAAGAAAATATTATTAGGGCTTTGTCTTTTAATTTGTTTTGGCATTGAATCACAATGTCAAAACCTTTTGTTAAAAGCAAAAAATGGCAACACAGAAGCTCAATATGAGCTTGCAACACAATATTATAAAGGAATAGGACAAATACAAAGCTATTCTAACGCATTTGTTTGGTATAAACGTGCAGCAGAAAAGAATCATCTTGCATCGTGTTACGCGCTTGGAACAATGTATGAAGAAGGTAAAGGCTGTACACAAAACATCCGTCTTGCATTTAGCTATTATCTTCAAGCAGCAGAAAGAGGAAATGAATTATCTCAACTAAAAGTTGCAAAGATGTTTGACGAAGGCGAAGGTGTTATTGAGAATAAATCACGTGCATATTTGTGGTACAGAATTTGTGCCGAGAGAGGCGATGCGTTTTCTTGCAGAAGAGTAGGTGATTTCTATTTTAATGGCGAGGTAGTCGCAAAAGATTTGGTAGAAGCAAAGTATTGGTACGAAAAAGCAGCAGAACAAAACGAAATTTACGCTATGCAAAACCTTGCTTATATATATGTGATTGGTAAAAGTATCGCTCCTGATTATAAACGAGCATCTGAACTAATTGAAAAACCATTAGAAAAAAATCTTCCAGTAGCCCAATACGTAAAAGGATTTCTTTTAGAAAATGGATTCTATGGAGAAAAGAAACGAAACGAAGCAATAAATTGGTATAAGAAGTCTGCAAATCAAGAATGCCCTTATGCAAAAGAATTAGTTGCGATTGATACCTATAAAAGGACAGGAGAAATAAGAGATTTGTTAGAAATAAGAGAAATAGAGCGTTCCGAAACATATTATATCTTAGGAAAAGAATATATTGACGGTAAAAAAATAAAGAAAAACCGTAAAAGAGGTTTGGAATACATTAAGAAATCAGCACAATTAGGTAATCAAGAAGCAGAAAATTATTTAACCAAGAAAAAAAGATAAACAATTATGATACAAATTGATAAAAATGCAGTACTAAATGCAGAAAAATGGCTAAGTACAAGCATAGATGAACAAGCGAAACAAGAAATCATTTCTTTGCAACAAAACAATATTAGCGAATTTAACGATGCTTTTTACAGAACATTGGAGTTCGGAACAGGAGGACTAAGAGGCGTAATGGGCATTGGTACAAATAGAATGAACCGTTACACAGTTGCAATGACAACACAAGGTTTCTGTAACTACATATCAGAAAACAATCCAGGAAAACAAATAAAAACCGTAATATCTTACGACAGCAGAAACAATAGTCGTGAATTTGCAAAAATAACAGCAAGAGTCATGGCAGCAAATGGCTTTGATGTTTATTTATTTGAAGACATTCGTCCAACGCCTGAGTTATCTTTTGCAGTCAGAGAGTTGAAAGCAGACGCAGGAGTAATGATTACCGCTTCTCACAACCCAAAAGAATACAACGGATATAAAGCATATTGGAACGATGGAGCACAATTAACTTCTCCACACGATGAATTAGTAATAGAAAAGGTTAATGCAATCACCGATTTGTCGCAAGTTAAAATGCAAGAAGACGATAAAAATATCACAATTCTTGGAGAAGATATGGATAAAATCTATCTTGAAAAAGTAAAATCCCTATCAATAAATCCCGATTGCATAAAAAAACAAAAGAATTTAAAGATTGTCTATACACCATTGCATGGAACAGGAATTTCTTTGGTGCCAAAAGCATTAGAATCTTACGGATTTGAAAACGTAATCTGTGTAAAAGAACAATCAATTCCTGATGGAAACTTCCCAACCTGCGTTTCACCAAATCCAGAAGAACCTGCAGCATTAGAAATGGGCATAAAACTTGCAAAAGACCTTGATGCAGATATGCTTTTAGCAACAGACCCAGATGCAGACCGCGAAGCAATAGCATTAAAGAATGATAAAGGCGAATGGATTATTCTAAACGGAAATCAAACCGCAAGTTTGCTTACCTACTACTTGCTTTCTGCAAGCAAAAATGCCAATGCACTTACAGGAAATGAATATATCATAAAAACAGTTGTAACAACCGATTTAATAAAGCAAATAGCAAAAGATTTTTCTGTTGAATACTTCGATGTGCTTACAGGCTTTAAACACATTGCCTCAAAGATTAGAGAAAACGAAGGAAAGAAAAGATATATCGGAGGAGGAGAAGAAAGTTTCGGATACTTAATTGGCGATTTCGTAAGAGATAAAGACGCCGTTTCAGCTTGCTGTATATTAGCAGAAATGGTTGCTTGCTTAAAAGAAGAAGGCACAAACCTATATGATTTCTTGCTTCAACTTTACACAAAGTATGGATTCTACCAAGAAAAACAAGTTTCCATCACTCGAAAAGGAAAAACAGGAGCGGAGGAAATAGAAAAAATGATGATGGATTTTAGAAACAATCCACCAAAACAGTTAGACAATGATGAGGTTGTTGAAATAATAGACTATTTAGACACAGAAAAAACACAATTACCAAAATCCAACGTGCTACAATACCTATTGAAAAGCGGAAGTAAAGTATCTGTTCGTCCAAGTGGCACAGAACCTAAAATCAAATTCTATTTCAGCATAGTAATCCCAATGAAAGACAAAGGCGAAGTAGAAACTCTTCAAACAATCGCTTTTGAAAAAATAGAAAGAATAAAACAAGAATTAGGACTATAAAAACAAAGGAAAATTTTTCTTTGATTTTTTTTGAAAAAGTAAAGACTTTTTTTTAGGCTTATTATATTAAAAAAATATCTCTTAGGTTTGGTAAATCCTTCCTAAGAGATATTTTGTTTTTTCTTTGCTTTATTTTTAGAAGATTCTATCTTTTAGGCGAATAGGTCAAAGACAATCCTAAATAATTTCCTGTTAAATAATAATTTCCATAAAATTCAGAATCCTTGAACTTAAACCAAAATTCACTTTCGTTTAAATAAGGAATACTTATGTTTGCAATAAGGTTCAAACCAAACATTCCGATAGAAGTATTATAAGAGGTACCAACTGAAAACATAAGATTTGGGAAAAGATTAAACTTATTGCCATTACCATCTACAGAAAAGGACATAGTATCTCGTGTAAAAGGATCTATACCTGAACAACCAGCATCTACATATCCGTCATAGTAGGAAAATCTCATTCCTCCTTTTAAATTATAGAACCAATTTTCGTTGTTAGCAATAGTATTTCTGTATTGAACAGCAAAAGAAATAAATGGACTATAGCATGTGTTTCTAAAAAGTGAAGATTCGCTCATACGAGTTACCTCTAAACCTTTTTCAGATTCGTTTATGTATAACACAGGCTTTAAATCCAATCCTGCCGACAAAACATAAGATAATTTATTTGCACGATTAAAGGTATAATCTACTCCAATGCCTCCTAAAATCGCAGAACTATTTTCTGGACAATACACAATATCATCATAACTTCCTATGCTATGAATATTTGTTAAAAAACCCTTTTGATAAACACTACCTTCAAGGCTTACACTCCAAGGAGAAACTTTTTCTAATTGAGGAAAATCAACCTCTTTTTGTGCAATTGCATTAAGACAACCAAACATCAAAATCGCAATTACAATAATTTGTTTTCTATTCATAAGATTTAATTTTTTAAAATTTTACTATTTTCTTCTTAGTATCTATAAACGTTAGAATCCCAAAAATCAATATGAAAATTAGAATTATTTCCAAAAAATTTATATCCAACGCCTAATGAACCTATTTGGATTCTATAATGTTCAGCCGTCTGCCAAATTAGATTGCTCAATTCTATACGATGTTTTGTTTTTTCTTTCTGCTCTCCTGGTATAACTATACCTGTATTATAACTACAAATCATATCGTATAATTGAGTATCAGACATTCCAATACTTTGTTTAGTCCCCGCAGACACATATTTGTCTTTACTTGAATTATATACATAAAAATTAGATTTTACATGTGTTCTTGCAAAAAACCAACAATTATAAAAAGATACTTTTATTTTAGTATAAAATATAGGAATAATTATATTATTAACTTCAATTGGGTAAATTTTATATGTAGTATCTTTTTCATGAACACAAAATTTGCTATCCCTTGTAAAACAAAAAGAAGTTAATATATTGTCTTTTTCTAAAACACTTGTATCACCAAGATTATATCTAATCAAAGAAGAAGTGTCTGAATCTCCAAAAACAATATAATCACCACTTATTACTTTTAATATAGAATCTCCAATTTTTACTTCTCCATATTTATTAAATAAAGTTTGTTCTGCTGTTGAATAAGGATAAATTTCATCATAAGAAAAGTTAGGGTTTAGAGTATCGTACTTACAAGATTCTAACCAATTTTTTTCTAATAATTCATAAATTGATCGCATTGATGTATAATTATAAGATTTTTCATAATCCTTATATACCTTTTGATTATCGAAACCATAATCTTCCTCTATTACATAGTAAGAAGAATCTTTTTCAAATTCATCTTTGAATTTACTATAAAATGAATCTGTATAAGATTCATCATTTTCCTCTAATAAAGAAAGTGTAGCTAAAAATTCTTCTTTTGTATCAAATTCTAACATATACACTTTTTCTCCATTTAAGCTATATGAGAATTCCGATTGTTTAATATTTAAAATAGAAGTATCCTTTTTGTTAATTTCCATAAAGTCTTTTTCTTCCTCACAACTATACATAATGAAAACTAAACAACTTAGCATTAAAAGGCTTAATTTTGTTCTTATTTTTCTGTTCATATTAATTAAGTTTTTTTGTTTTTTATTATACTTTTTTTTCTCCTATTCTTTTAGTTCTTCAATTCCACAAAAGCGATAGGAGTTTTAATAAAAACTTTTGCGAAATTGTGCTTGTTTTCATCGTTGTTTCTTTTTGTTTTTTCTAACGTTAGAATTGCGTTGCTATAGCGTTTGCAAAAATATAGTAAAAAAACATATAAAACAATAGCATTTTTCAATATTTTCTTGACTGTTTTTCAATATTTTTAACTTAATTAAATCTCAATTTATCTTTTTTTAATGTCAAGATATTTTTTGTTTAAAAAAATAATTATTTTTGCAATGAATTTAATATTGTATTTAGATATGGTGAATAATGATTCGTCTATTGATTTGGAAAGAATTTTTGACAAGTATCCTTTGGAGTGTAAAGTAGGTCATGATTTTATGTTTTTAAATAATGTAATTTTTTTAAACAATGATTGTAGTTGCTTGCAAAAAGAGTATTATATTGACATCTTTCTTCAAGAAGGAGAAATGTCTTTTGAGTTAGAAAAAGAGAGCTTTGATATTGCTGCTCCTGCTGTATTGTTTATTCCTCGTGATAAAAGTTTTAGTTTACTTAATTGTAGCGAAAATATTTTAGTTAATATTTTTATTATTAAAGATTGGCTAAGAGAAAGTCTTTTTGATGATTTTATGAAGGATATGTCTGTTACTTATAAAATGAAGACTAATCCTGTGTTGATAGTAAAAAGTGAAGATGTCTCTCCTTTTATTTATTATGTTCATGGAGTAAAGAGAATTGTTAGTGATACTTTAAATCCTTTTAGGTTAAAGGCTGTTCAATCTTATATTGAATCGTTTTATTATCAATATTTTTATAAAATCTATCCTTTTGCTAAGAGCAAGGAGTTTGGTATTGTCAATGAATTTTTGGAATTAGTTGATTTTAACTTTGTTAAGCATAAAAATATTAGTTTTTATGCTAATCGTTTAGGTATTTCAAGGGGATATTTAGATTTTCTTATTAAAAAGGAATTAGGAACCTCTCCTAAGGGGGTTATTGAAAAAAGAATTTTAAATCAGTGTAAGAAATTGCTAAATGAAACTAATGATTCTATCAAGGATATTGCTGAAAAAATGGAGTTTTCTTCAATAGAAAGTTTTTCAAGATTCTTTAAAAGAGTTGCAGGAGCAAGTCCAAGTAAATTAAGAAAATAGTTTGTTTGTCTTTATTTTAAAGAAAGATAAACTTGCCATAGCATAATACCGCACGAAACCGAAACATTAAAAGAGTGTTTTGTACCAAATTGCGGAATTTCCACTGCTTTGTCGCAAAGATTTATTACCTCTTGATCTATTCCCTCTACTTCGTTGCCAAGAACTATTGCAATTTTTTCGTCTTTCTCTACTTTGAGTTTATCAAGCATTACACTGTTTGTTGTTTGCTCCAAGGCAAGAATTGTCCAGCCTTCTTTTTTTAATTGATTGACTACTTCAATTGTTGAGTCTGCATATTGCCAATCCACACTCTCTGTTGCACCGAGAGCAGTCTTTTGAATTTCTCTGTGAGGAGGTGTAGGAGTGATGCCACACAAATAAATTTTTTCAACAAGAAAAGCATCACTTGTGCGGAATATACTTCCAACGTTGTGCATACTTCTTACATTATCTACAACTATTGTTAAAGGAAATTTATCCGAAGACTTAAATTCATCAACTGACATTCTTCCTAATTGTTCCATTGAAAGTTTTTCTCTCATTTTTGACTTTTATTATAAATTCTAACACCTAATTGACTATAATGCTCTTCGTCATATTTGTATAGAGGTAGGTAAAATTGCACTACTTTAAAAATTTCCAAAGTATTAGGATTTATGCTCCAATTCTCTCCAATTCTAATTGCAATTATATCTTCCGGTACAATATCTGAGTAAGATTTTTGAGAAATTTCTTTTTCCGTTTCCTCATCATAAACAACATAAGTATTCTCTATGAAGAATAAATTGTCAATATCTTTTTTTGTTGCAAACTCATCGCCATTTGTTTTAAATGCTTTCACCTCTCCATTTTTTATTTTTGAGAAAAGGCTTGATGCAAATGGCATTTGAACAGGATATTTCAAACTATGAACTGACAAAATAGTGTCATAAATATAGAATCGCTCAACATCGTTTTCTATTTGTGCATCTTCTGGGAAAATCCAAAACAAAGGTAGTTGTACACTATCATTTTTCTCGCCATTAAAGGATTTATATCTTACCAAATAAGGACAATACGCTTTTATTTTCTTGTTTAAAGAAACGTTTTTGTAACTATAATCTACAAATTCTTCAAACTGATAAGCAGAAACATATTTTTTTATATAAGAAAGAACGGTATCCTTTCCTACATTTATATTAAAATGTTCTTTTTCAAAAGAGATAATATTATTAATCACACTGTCAAGACTTATTTCTCGTTTTCTCTCGTTATAAATCTTTACTTTCTTTTCCTCAACTGCTGAAAAAATTATACTTGCCAACTCATCGCGAAAATAACCTGTGAGATGCTCATATTTAACAGGGTTAAGTACTTCTTCAATCTCCCATTGTGGATTAAAAACTCCGATTTGATGAAACTCATGCTCAATAGAATGTTCACCAAAGCTTTGAGCATTGAGACCAAAGCTCATTAACAAAAATAAAATTACTATAATTTTTTTCATAACTTAGTCTTTACGAATATAAAACAAAGGATAAAAACCTCTAAACGAATTATCAGAAGTAGTTAATAGAATAATAGGAGCAAAATAGTTGATTTGCTTAGTAAAAGTCAAACTCTCCAAATCAAAAGTCCATTGTTGCCCAAATCTAAAATACTCAATATCTTCTGCATTGTAACGAACTCTGATCACAGTATCCTTTTCAATAACATTATCCAAAGAATCCTCAATTACAATTTGTTCTAACTCATCGTGTCCCATGCGTTTGACAACTTCAAGTTTGCTATAAGATATTGTAGAAGTCGGCATTTCGTATGTTTTTATTTCAACATTTTCTGCTTTTGCAAGCAACATATCCAAAAAAGGTAAAGAATATTCGGCTTCTAAGTGATTAAAATAATACTGATAAGGCACAGGATTGTAAATAGGCATATTAAACTCAATATTACTTGCAATAATTATTTTTTCGCTTTTTTTGTTGTTTGACAAACCAGGCTTAAACCAACCCAAAGGATAAGAAAAAACTTCCTTAATCACAAGTTCGTCTCCGTCAAATACGATAGAATCCACCGTAACAATAGGTTGAAAAGCAGTAACCTCGCTTTTTATAAGCATAGTCTTAGTGTCGTACCACCATCTCTCTTCAAACTGAACTTTTCTCACATTGTTATCAATCAATAGCTTTGTTTCACCAATCGAAAACTCTCTTTTAAAATTATCTTTAAGTGCTTTTGAAAATCTACTAACGATAGTGTCGTAACTAACCTCATTTTTCTCCATTACTTTATCGAAAGTTTGCCACCAAAATCGTTTATCAACAATAAAACTATACTCAATAGAGTCTTTTTCTTCTGAGGATTTTATTTCTGAACGCATAATAGGGACAGAATATATGATTTTCATTGACAAAAGTTTATCTTGACAAAAAACATTCAGCGATGCAATTGTAAAAAAAGTCAATAAAATCAATTTTTTAAAAAAACATTTTTTTTGCATTTTTGATTTACATTTAATAAGTAGTCTTCTACCGCAATTAAAAAATTATCTAATGTTTCCAAACTAATACCTTGCTTTTTTTGTTTTATAGTTGTTATGTTTTCAACCTCATTAAAAATATCCATCTGCATAACTTGATTAACTGTTTTCACAACAAATTCTTTTTCTATGCTTAAAATATCTATAATTTTTGCTTCTTTTTTGATATTTTTTTTGATTTCCTCCGCCACACTCTCGTTATCCCTACCTACAACTATTATGATATTATTATAATCTTTCCAATCATTTACTAAGGTATCGTTATTACTATTTTTTGTATTTACAACAATTAATTTACAGCCTTTTTCCTTGTAATCGTAATAGTAAGCAGTAAACTCGTTATTACATTTCTTGCTTCTTTTCCACAAAGAAAAATTTTCACTTTTAGCAAATTTATATTTTGAAAAGCGATTTACGCGAGCAATGAAAACAAAATCAACACAAATCGATACAACACCAAGCACGCTGACGTCTTTTTTTTGCAAAGACGTATCATTTACAGCAATAGTATACTTAATATCGTGTTTCATTGACATAAAAATTTCTGCAAATTTACGTTTTTTATTTTTGATATAATAAAAATATGTATATATTTGCACGTATTATTTTAAAACATTGAGCTATGAACAATTCAACATTTCATTTCGCACAGCCAAAAAACGAGGCTGTTTATTCATACGCCCCAAATTCAAAAGAAAGGCAATTATTAGCAAAAGAATTAGAAAGACAATACAATGAATGTCTTGAAATTCCGATAATAATTAACGGAAAGGAAATAAGAACAGGTAATTGTGCTAATGTTGTAATGCCGACAGAACACTCGCATGTTCTTGCAAAATTCCACAAAGCAGATAAAGAAACAGTGCAAAAAGCGATAGAAGCTGCACTTGAAGCAAGAAAAAAATGGGAAAATGTTCATTGGATAGATCGTTGTAGCATTATGTTAAGAGCAGCTGAACTCTTAGCAGGAAAATATCGCTATGTAATAAATGCTGCAACAATGTTAGGTCAAGGAAAGAATCCTTTCCAAGCCGAAATAGACTCTGCATGTGAGACAATAGACTTTTTAAGATTTAATGTGCATTATGCTTCAAAGATTTACGCACAACAACCTTTGAGCGACAATACTGCAATAAACAGATTAGAATATCGCGGATTAGAAGGCTTTGTTTACGCAATTTCTCCTTTTAATTTTACCTCAATTGCTTGCAACCTTAATATATCTCCTGTGTTAATGGGTAATGTTACAGTTTGGAAACCTGCAACAACAGCCGTACTTTCAAATTATTATTTAATGAAAATACTACAAGAAGCAGGCGTTCCTGATGGTGTAATCAATTTTGTACCAGGAGATGGAAGTGTTATTTCAGATGTATGCTTTTCTTCAAAAGATTTAGCAGGCGTTCACTTCACTGGCTCAACTCGAACATTCAATAATTTCTGGAAACTAATAGGAGATAACATAAATTCTTACAAAACTTATCCAAAAATAGTAGGAGAAACAGGCGGAAAAGATTTTATCTTCGCACATTCTTCTGCAAATCCAGAACAATTAGCCGTTGCAATAGTAAGAGGAGCTTTTGAATATCAAGGACAGAAGTGTTCAGCAGCATCAAGAGCATACGTGCCAAAAGAAATTTGGGAAGAAACTTTTGCAAATATAAAACAAATGGCACAAAAGATTAAAATGGGTTCTTCAATGGAAATGGGAGTATTTATGAATTCAGTAATAGATGAAAAATCCTTTGATAACATCGCACAATATATTGAAAGAGCAAAATCAGCTAAAGATGCAGAAGTAGTACTTGGCGGAAATTGTGATAAAAGTGTAGGATATTTTATTTCTCCAACTATAATCCTAACTTCAAACCCTCATTACGAAACAATGGAAACAGAATTGTTCGGCCCTGTTATTACAATCTATCTATATGATGCAGAAAAATATGAAGAAACCTTAGAATTATGTGACAAAACTTCTCCTTACGCTTTGACAGGTTCAATATTTGCACACTCACGCTATGATATAGCAACCGCAATGAACAAATTAAGATACAGTGCAGGTAATTTCTATATAAATGACAAACCAACAGGAGCCGTAGTCGGCAATCAGCCATTCGGAGGGGCAAGAAATTCAGGAACAAATGATAAAGCAGGCTCAGAACTAAATCTTTATCGTTGGGTGTCTCCTCGTTGCATAAAAGAAACTCTTGTGCCACCAACAGATTTCACTTATCCATTTATGGATTAAACAATAAAAGGGAGGAAAATCCTCCCTTTCTTTTTGTCTTTTTTCTATCCAAATATTGTTTGAAAAATAATTTTGATGTCTTTGAAAAATGTTCTGTTGTTAATGTAATCAATGTTGATTTTTAGTTTATCGGGCATTATGTATTGAATATAATATTCTTCGGGATTGTTTGCTGAGGATAAAAGGTCGTTTTCGTTTCGGTATTTAATAGATGCGGGATCGGTAATGCCAGGTGCAACTTTTAATACTTGCATTTGCTCATTAGAATACAAATCTACATAACGTCTCACCTCAGGGCGAGGACCTACAAAACTCATATCTCCTTTCAATACATTGAATAGTTGAGGTAGTTCATCAATTTTATATTTTCTTATAAAGTATCCTGCTGTTGTTATGCGAGAATCTTTGCTGCCAACGGTGAGTAAGCCTTGTTTGTCGGAGTTTACTCTCATTGAACGAAACTTATAGAGTTTGAAGTCTTTGTTGTTTTTTCCTACTCTTATTTGTTTATAAAACACTCCGCCTTTGCTTGAAAGTCCTACCCATAAACTTATGAATATAAATAGGGGAGAGAGAATTAAAATGCCGAAAAGCGATGCCGTTATATCAAATAGTCTTTTCATTTCTTTGTTATTTGTTTACAACATTGTAATATTCTTCTATTAGATTGCGAACGATGTATTCTACTTGTTCATTTGTTAGTTGAGGATAAAGGGGTAGGGTAATTTCTCTTGAATAGGCGTCCATGGCTTGCGGATAGTTTTCTGATTTGTAACCCATGCGTTTGAAAAGTGTTAGTTCTGGCATAGGGATATAGTGAACATTTGTTGCAATTTCTTTTTTTGATAGATTTTCTATTAGTTTATTTCTTTCTTCTTCTGTGATTGGGTTTATTCTTAGTAAGAATAGATGATAAACCGATTGAAAATTATTGTTGGATTTTGGAGGTAGTATTGCCCAATGATATTCGCTTAGTAAGGAATGATAGAGATTGAAAACTCTTTTGCGTTCTGCTAAAAGGTAGTCGTACTTTCTTAGTTGTTCTAAGGCGACTGCTGCATTTATGTCAGGGAGATTTATCTTCATTCCAAACTCTACTATATCGTAACGCCATGCCCCTGCTTGATTTTTGGTGAATGCATCTTTTGTTTGACCATTTAGAGTCATTAGTTTAAAGTATTTTCTTGTTTCTTCGGCGTCAAATTCTTCTGGAAGGTTAAGACAAATTGCTCCTCCTTCGGCAGAGGTTATGTTTTTCACTGCATGGAACGATTGAACGCTTATATCTACCCATTGAGTTATGGTTTTTCCTTGGTATTGAGCTCCTACTGCATGTGCAGAGTCGGATATAAGTAGGATTCTTCCTAATTTTTCTTGTGTTTGTGAGGTTGGAGAGAATTTTTCTTTTACTTCTGAGCTTGAAAGCATTTGTTTTATTTTGTCGTATTGACAAGGCACTCCTGCAATATCAACAGTTATTATTGCTTTTGTGCGAGAGGTGATAGCTTGTCCTATTTTTTCTACATCAATTGTTAGATCTCTTGGAGAAATGTCTACCATTACGGGTGTAGCTCCTGCTTCCATAACAGCCATTGCGGTTGCACAATAAGTATATGCAGGAACGATTACTTCATCTCCTTGTTTTACTCCAAGCCATCTTAGAACTAATGTTGCTCCTGAGGTCCACGAATTAACGCATATAACACTTTTTGCTTTTAGGTAGTCTTTTAGTTCTGTTTCTAAGGCGGCTACTTTTGGCCCTGTGGTAATCCAACCGCTGTTTAATGATTCGCAAACAGAGTTTATTACATCTTGATCAATATATGGTGGAGAAAATGGTATTTTCATATTTTATTTTGTTTTTTTGTTTCTATATTTTATTCTTAATCTTAAAATGAATTTTCTTATTCTTTTTGGTATGTTTACTGTTCGTGCTGTTCTTGAAATTGTTATCAATTCTTCGGAGTATTTTTCTTTGTAAGCATCGGATATGCTTGCGTTTAGTTCAAAGCCTATAAGGATTGTAAAGCAGGTTAGGTATATCCATAAAAATAAAAAGATTAAAACTCCAATTGAGCCATAGAGTGCGTTGTAGTTTGGAAAGAATCTTATGTAGAGAATGTAGGCTTGTGTTGTGAGAAGAAAGAGTATTGTTGCTAAGGTGGCTCCTGCGGAAAAGAATTTGTAGCCTTTTTTAGATTCTAAGGAGAAATAATATAGTGAGGCTATGGCAAAGTATATCATACTTATTATTACAACCCAGCGTGCTATGTTTACGAAAATGATTTGAAAGGTTGTGTTGATTATTTCTTCGGAAACAAGATAGTTTATAAACCATCGGAATCCTCCAAGTAGAGATAAGACTATGATTATGCCAATTACAAGAAAGATAACCATAATCATACTTATCAAACGTCTTTTCCACCAAGATGATTTTTCGATTGAGTCGTGGTGAGAGGTGTGAAAAGATAGCATCATTGCGTTTATTCCACTTGATCCTGTGTAAATAGTGGCAATTATACCGATTGACATCAGACTATTGTATTTTCGGTTTAATATTTCGTTGAGTGTTGATTGAATTGGCTTGTAAATATCTTGTGGAAGTATGTCTTGGAGGAAAGAAAATATTTGTTGCGAATAGTATTGTGTGTCAAAATAGGGTAGAAGTGTGAAAAAAAATAGTAATAATGGGAAAATTGACATCACAAAGCGGAATGAGGCCGAAGATGCTCTTTGATTAATTGAGCCTTTCATCAATCCCTTTACAAAAAATATCGTTACGTCAAATAAAGGCAAGCCTTGAAAACCCGGCAAAACTACTAAACGCGAATAATGTAAAAGAGTTCTGACGGGTCTCCAATATAATATTTTTCTAAGGTACTTATTTGCTTGTCTTGACATTTAATTATCTGCAACAAGGCTCAAATCTATGCTGTCGATTTTATGGGTTAATGCTCCAACTGATATATAATCTACTCCTGTTTTTGCATATTCTGATATGGTTGCCTCATTTATTCCTCCCGAACTTTCAATTTCATATCTTTTGTTGATAATTTCTACTGCTTTTCTTGTGTCTTCAACTGTGAAATTATCAAGCATGATTCTGTGTATACCCCCTCTTTGAAGAACTTGGCTTAATTCTTCAAAATCTCTTACTTCTATTTCTATTTTTAGGTTAAGCGATTTTTCTTGTAAGTAGTTTGTTACTTTGTCTATTGCTTTTGTTATTCCTCCTGCAAAGTCTATGTGATTATCTTTTAGCATTATCATATCATATAAGCCAAAACGATGATTTGTTCCGCCTCCTACTTTTACGGCGTACTTTTCTAATATTCTCATTGTAGGAGTTGTTTTTCTTGTGTCTAAGAGTTGAGCGTAAGTTTCTGCGATTAGGGATTGATAATAGTTGGTTCGTGTAGAGATTGCACTGAGACGTTGCATATAATTCAAGGCTGTGCGTTCTGCTGTTAGGATTGAAATTGCTTCTCCTTCTACTTTGAAGATTTCTTCTCCTTTTTTTATTTTATCGCCATCGTGTTTTAATGCGGTGAATTTTACGCTTTCATCAACTGTTTTATAGACTAAGCGTGCTATTTCTATACCACAGATTATGCAGTCCTGTTTTGCTACAAGTTTTGCTTTGTCTTGTGTCCCTTTTTCAATGCACGACAAAGAAGAGTGGTCTGCTTCGCCCACGTCTTCTTTGAGTGCTAATTGTATGTGTGAGATTATTTGTTGTTTATACTTATTCAACATTTTGTTTTCTTATTTATAGATTATCAATTTTTCACTCCATTCTTCTTTGTCAGCAGATATTAGTTTTATTAGATAGGTTCCGTTTGTTAGATGTGATAAATCTAAGGTGCTTTGTGAAAGTTTGTTTAGAGTAGTGTTTTCTTCTACAAAAACTTTGCGTGATTGCATATCGTAAACTTCTAATCTAATGCTTTGATTTGAAGAATTATTTATTTCAAATCTTACTTTTCCTTTTGATGGATTTGGTAGTAGTTTTATTTTTATTTGATTCATAGAAATATCTTCTAATCCTACTCTATCAACTATAATAGTTCCTACTCCCGATGTTTTAGCTGGACATACTCCGTTTTGAACTACTGCTCTGTATTGCCATTCGCCCATTTGATCTGGGTAATGCGTTAGAATTTTTATGTTAGAAGAGTTTTCTAATTCTAACCAATTAAAATCAGGTTTTTTGTATTCCCAATGTAAAACATCGCCTAATGATGCTCTTAGTTGAAGTTCTACTGCTTCTCCTACGGCTGCTGTGTTTGAAGAGACGAATACGTTGCCTGGTTTGGTTGTTGCATGAACGTTTATTGCTACTACATTACTTGTATCAAAAACATGGGTTGAGTAAACTATTCTTCTGAAATATGTTGTGTCGTATAATTGACGCATATCTAAGTTTTGTCCTGTGTAGTCTGAACCTATGCTTGCTGTTTGCCAAGTTTGTTGGTCTGTACTCATTATCCACAAATATGTAAACTCGCTTCCGTCTCCTCCTGTTGGCTCTGATCCAATTAAAATATTGGCAACTGTTCCTTCGCAAATGGTTTGATCTTCTCCAATAGTGTTATTGAAAATTGGAGTGTAGAGTGTTGTTATTTCTTGTTCAGGACTATATGATGTTCCGTTATTATTTGTTGCAAAAGCTCTAACATAGTATGTTGTGTGTTGCTCTAAATTGTTTATTGTAGTTGAAAATTCTCCAATTCCATTTCCAAGAGAAATTATTGTGGCATTTGTTATGTCTATATCAGGAGTTGTTCCCCAGCATATACCTCTATTTGTTACTTCACTTACACCTGGATAGATTACTTCACCTGATAAATCTATTGAATTGTAAGTTATGTTTGCTTCTCCTAAGTTTACGATAGGTAATTGATAGGTTGCATAAACTATTATGTCTTTTAATTCTATTGAAGAAAGATTTGAAATTCCTTCAAAGGCGATAAAATATGTTGAACTTAGGTTTTGTAAAAGTAAAGAATCTCTTTGGAAATCTGTTGTGGCATTTGCGTAATTGGCAAGTTCAATCCATTCTCCTTCAACGCTGTTTTTGTATAATACTCTTAAAATATCGTTATTGTTTGAAACGGCTAATTGTTTTCTGTCAAAGCTTAAATATGTTGCTTCTCTATTTGACATATCTAAAAGAGGAAGAACTAATTTTGAAACGGCGTTTTGTGAGTTTGAAGTAAAGATGTATTTATTTTCTTGGTAAGTCCACGATGTATTTATTTCTACACAAGGTTGTATTTGGTCTGTATTTACAAATAATGGATAGTTTTCTACTCTTGAACATTTGGTTGTGAATGATATTTCTTCACCATAAGAAATGTGTCCGTTGTTTCTTGCAAATGCTTTAACGTAATATGTTGTGCTTGGTGTTAAATCTGTTAAGTTGATATGGAATGTTTCTGTTGTTATAGGATTTAAAATTACTATATCGTCAATTGTTGGATTTGGATTGGTAGATAAACAAATTCCTAATGTGTGAACGTTGTTATTTCCGTGGTTTAATAGCTGTGCAGAGATGTTTGCTTGAACGTCTGTTATGAAAGTTGATGATATTGTTTGAACTTGTGGGTATGCATTCAAGTCTCCGTCATAGATTTGAATATCATCTAATGTGATTCCATAGCCTCCTTTTACTTGTGCTTTAAATCCTAAAATTACATAGTCTTGATTTGTTGGAAGCTCAATTGTTCTTTCTGTCCAAGTAGAGATATTGTTTGTGTACTCATTTAGTTGTGTCCAACTTCCTTTATAAGAAGTTTTGTATTTAATTGTTAAGTTGTCTGTTTTATTGTTTTGTGTTTTTTGAGTATGAGAAAATTTCAATATAGGTTGGTTTAGCATTGAAATATCAATTGGAGATGAAACTAATGTTGTATTTTGTACTCCTGAGGTTCTGTTAGTTTTAATTAAAGCCCAACTATCACCTTCTTTTGCAGAAGAAATTGCTCCTGAGATGTGTGCTGAATCTATTATTATCCAAGAATTATCAAAAAATTCTTCTGATTCTTGTGTCCAACATAGTAGTTCCATTGCTTCTTCGAATGATTCGTGATAAGGGAAATCGTCAAAAGCAGAACATAATGTTTTAACTTTCATTACTTCTCCGTATCCTATTTCGGTAGATGTTTTAGCGTATGGTCTAACGTAGTAATATGTGTTTGGTAAAAGACCTGTTATGTCTAATGAAATAGTTTCTTGTATTGAAGTTGCAATGATTTTGCTGTCTGTTGCTTCATTTGGAGAGTGATTTGTTGTACTATAACATACTCCTGCTTCAATAATACTTAATGAAGAAAAGTTTTCTATTTGAAAATCAATAGTTACTGTATCTATAATTGCATCTGCTGTTAAGGATTTAATGCTTGGACGATTTGAGTTTTCTTGTCCGTAAGTGAAAGTAATGTTTTTTGTTGTTGTGTTTTCTGCAATATTTGTTATTGGACGATTTAGGTTTGTTCCATTAAAGGATTGGCTACTTGGAGTGGTGTTATCTGTAAATGAAGTTTTGTTTTGTGTGCCTGGGAAAGGTTTTGCACCTTCTCCATTAAAATTTCCTCCTGCTTCTTCAAGGTCAAAGCCTGGACTATTAGGATTACAATTTATACAATGATTACTCCAACCTGATAAATTTTTGTTTACGTGGAATATTAGCATGCCATGTCCAGATAAGTATTTATCCCAACTTGTCTTTTGTCTGTTTTCTAAGATGAAATATTCATTATTATTAAAGCTTAGTTTGTATGCAACATTGTCTGTAAGCAATGCAGGAAGGGTAATGTTGCCTTCTGTATTTAATTCTTCAATATTTATGTAGTTTCGTGTTGCTCTTTGATATGCGTTCCAGGTTGGAGGACATTTTCCGCCATTATTGTAATTTCCACTACACATTAAATCCCAACTATCGTGATGAGCAAAACTTCCATCTTCTTCATAGTTTGTGTCGTAAAAGTCTGGTAAGCCTAAAACATGAGAAAATTCGTGGCAAATAGTTCCTATCACTAATGGCTCTGGATAATATTGTGAGCCGTTCTTTTCTGAGGAGCACGCATAATCGTAAATATTTACTCCGTCTTTTGTTATTGGAGGATAAAGAGCTGAACGGTGTGGCCAAATCGTATTTGCTCCACCTCCGCTTGACTCTGGAAAACCTGCATAAATGACATATACACATGAAACGTAGTTTTCAGAGTCGTTTGTGTATTGTGAGAAATCTACTTCTGCGTCTGCTGCATCTACGGCTTCCATTATCAATTCTCTTGCTCTCATATCTCCACCGCCAGAGTAGTTTTCTCCGTAGTAATTCATTTCATTGAAAGTTGTATAAGGTCCTACGACTGTTGCTTCAACGTTTAATTTTCCCGCAGATGAGCCTACGAAATAGTCGTGCACACTTCCTTGACTTCCATTAGAGGAATATCCTACTTGATTAAAGAGATTTTCTATTTCTTGTCTGTCTGTTGAAAAGGCAAGGTCGCTATAACTCATTAAAATAACGACTAATTTATAGTGTTCTTGAAAATCTGAAACTGTATCAGAGCCTATCGCAGTTTTTCTTTCAATAAAATCTGCATTAATATCCCATAATTGTTTTAGATAGGAGATTTGATCTTCTGAATAAAATAATGTTTTACTTAAATTTGCTAAAAATGAAATTTCTTCTTGCGAACGCTCTGCTGGATTGTGAGCTATGATTTCAGAGGGCTTAATTCCTCCATTGTTATCAGGGATTGCGTAAACCCAATCTCCATTTTTAGCTCTCATAAGAGTGTAATCGTCTGTTGTTTTTCCCCAATGAACTTTTTCATCTCCTCGCAAACTAACAGTGAGTTGCGTATTGTCGCTTTGTTTGTAAGTTATTGGATAAGGATATGCTTTAACAGCAAATAAATTATTAGTTAAACAAACTAATAAAGCAAAGATTAAAAAAAATTTTTTCATAAAATAATTAATTATTTCTTGGTTTTAGCTGGCAAAGATAATAACTTTTTTGTAGATAACAAACCACAAGCGGCCAATATGTCTTCTCCGCGAGAGGCTCTTATTGTTGCAATTAACCCTTTTGACGTTAAAAGATCTCTAATCTTTATCATGTCTTTTTCGTCTGCTTGTTTAAAAATTGTATTTGGTATTGTGTGAAAACGAATAAGGTTTATTCTACATTCAATGTCGGAAAGATTTGAAACAAGTGAGAAAATATGCCTGTAATCATCATTAAGATTTTTGAAAACTATGTATTCAAATGTAAGACGTCTTTGACCTGTCCAATCGTATTGCTTTAATAATTCTATAACTTCTTCAATTTTATACGCTTTTTCAATAGGCATTATTTCTTGCCTTTCATTAGGTATTATATTGTGAAGACTTATTGCAATATGTACTTGTGTTGAATCTAAAAGATCTTTTAAACGAGGTAGATAACCGCAAGTTGAAACGGTAATTCTTTTAGGACTCATTGCCATTGCCCAAGATGATGTCAAGATTTCTATGCTTTTTAGAACATTTTCATAGTTATCTAACGGCTCTCCCATTCCCATATAAACTATATTAGTCAAAAGCGAATATTCATCTATTGATCTAATTATATTAAGTATTTCATTGGTTGAAAGATTTCTTTTAAAGCCTTGTCGAGCTGTTGCACAAAATTGACAATTCATTTTACAACCAACCTGAGTTGAAACACAAAGGGTGTATCTCTCTTTATCGGGAATCATAACAGCTTCAACAAAAGAATTATCTGCATATTCAAAAAGATATTTCTTTGTTCCATCTTTTGAAAGCATAAAATCAATGTATGGAGTTAGTCCAAAATTGTAGTTTTCTTTTAACTTTTTTCTTGCATTCAAAGAAAGATTGGTCATTTCGTCTATTGAAGAAATTTCTTTCTTGTACAACCAATCGGCAATTTGCTTACTTGTAAAAGAAGGTAAAGACAGATTTTCGCAAATCTTTTTTAACTCATCTAATGTTTTACCAAAAAGATTTTGTTTCTCGCTCATAAATTATGGTTTGTATAATCTACCTTGATAGGTGTTTCTTTCAATCATTCTTTGCTCTATTTTGCTAACCAAAGTCTCGTTTCTAAGTAATTCCCAATTTGAGCCACCAGCTTGAAACCTTGGAGGGACTTCTCCGGCAAAGCGTTCTATTACAATATTTGGTGATAATTTTTCCAAGAAATCAATCATAAATTCTTTGTATTGTTCAAATTTCATAAATACAAAGTCGTTTGGATTTTCTTGATAGTCTTTTATAATAGGTGTATTCTTAACTAAAATTAACTGATGAAACTTTACAGAGTGTAAAGGTAGGGAGCTGAGAATTTCTGCTTCGTTTTGCATCATTTCAATACTTTCTCCCGGTAGTCCAAATATAATATGACCTCCTGTTGTTATGCCTCTACTTGCAGTTTTTTCAATTGCTTCTACTGTTTGAGCAAAAGAATGTCCTCTATTTATTCTTTTTAGAGTTTTGTCATAGCAACTCTCTATTCCATATTCGACAATTATATGGTATTCTTTTTGTAATTCTGTTAGATAATCAAGAATTTCATCACTAATACAGTCTGGACGAGTGCCAATTACTAATCCTATTACATTAGGGTGGGAGAGTGCTTCACTATATCTTTGTTTTAATATTTCTAATGGAGCGTATGTATTTGAATAAGCTTGAAAATATGCCAAATAATTCTTAACATTTTTATATCTCCAAGCGTGAAATTCTATACCTTCTTCTATTTGTTGATATATTGATTTTGTTTTTTCGCAGTAAGATGGATTAAAAGCGTTGTTGTCGCAGAAAGAACACCCGTGAAATGATATTTTTCCATCTCTATTTGGGCAAGTAAATCCTGCATCTATGGATAACTTTTGTAGTCTTTGTCCAAATTTTTGTTTAAAATAATTAGAATATGCGTTAAAAGGGCGATTGTGTCCCCAAGGGTAGTTAAAAGATTCCATAATTATTTATTGTACATCAATAAATCAACTAAATGAATTGTTTTTAAGTCAATATTGTTTTTATTTATGTAGGATTGTAAGTGTAAAAGACAACTCATATCATTGCTAACTATATATTCTGCTCCTGATTCTAAGACTGCTTTTATTTTTTGTTCAGCTAAATTTCGGCTTACATAAGGATTGTAAACGGAAAAGCTACCTCCATAACCACAACAAAAGTTATCTGTGTAATTTCCTTCTAATAAAGTTATATCTTTTACCTTTTTTAATATTTCTCTTGTTTGCTTCTCAACATTATAACCTTTTGTAGATTGACAATTTGTATGTAAATAGACTTTGTAAGGGAAATTAGATTCAAAAGACATTGTTTTGTCAATATCACATAGAAATTCACTAATGTTAATTACTTTATTTTTTAATGTTTTGTAAAGATTATGATTAGAGGAATTAAAAAATAATCTACCAAAATTGTTTTTTATATAATTCTCACACGAATTAGAAATTCCTATTACGTAATCATAGTCTTTGAAAAGCTCAATAAATTTTTCGCCTAATTGTTTTGCTGTTTTCCAATCACCATTTTCATACATTAATTTACCACAACAAGTTTGCTCCATAGGGTAATGAACCTCATATCCTAAGTTTTTGAGTAAACGAATTAGGTTTTCAGCAGTTTTAGGCGAAAATTGATCTACACAACAAGAAATAAAAATCCCAAGATTCATTATCTTAGTATATAAATTCTCCGTATGGGCTATATATTTTTACACTTTTGGTTTCTGATTTCTCAACACGACCCACGATTTGTGCATCAACATTAAAACTTTTGCTTATGCTAATCAAATCTTCTGCTGTTTTTTCATCAGTGTATATTTCCATTCTATGCCCCATATTGAAGACTTTGTACATTTCTTTCCAATCTGTTTTAGATTGTTCTTGAATCATAGAGAACAAAGGAGGAATAGGGAAAAGATTATCTTTGATTACACAACAATCATCATTCAAAAAATGTAAGACCTTAGTTTGTGCTCCACCGCTACAATGAACTAAACCATCTATTTTATCACGATACTCTTTTAATATCTTTGCTAAGATTGGTGCGTATGTTCTTGTAGGAGATAAAACTAATTTTCCTGCACTTATTCCATTAACAGTACTTTGTGAAGTTAAATCTAAACCTCCGCAATAAACAACTTCTTTATCCAAAGAATTGTCGTATGTTTCTGGATATTTGTTTGCAATTGTTTTATTAAAGACATCGTGTCGTGCAGAAGTAAGCCCATTACTTCCCATACCACCATTGTATTCTGTTTCGTAAGTTGCTTGACCGAAAGAGGCTAATCCTACAATTACATTACCAGGTTTTATGTTGTGATTAGAGATAATATCTGAGCGTTTAGCTCTTGCTGTTACTGTACTATCAACAATAATTGTTCTTACCAAATCTCCAACATCTGCTGTTTCTCCTCCTGTTGAGTAAATGCCAACACCCAGTTCTCTTAGTTGAGATAAAAATTCTTCTGTACCATTTATAATATGCGAAATAACTTCTCCCGGAATTAATTGTTTGTTTCGTCCAATTGTTGAAGAAAGAAGAATATTGTCGGTAATACCTACACAAAGTAAGTCATCAATATTCATAACTATTGAATCGATAGCAATTCCTTTCCAAACGGAAACGTCTCCTGTCTCTTTCCAATAGGCGTAGGCAAGCGAAGATTTTGTTCCTGCACCATCAGCATGCATAACTATACAATAGTTTTCGTCACCTGTTAGTATGTCTGGAACAACTTTACAAAAAGCTTTTGGAAATAAACCTTTGTCTATATTCTTTATTGCATTGTGTACATCTTCTTTTGACGCACTTACACCTCTTAGTGTATATTTATCTGTACTCATAACTTACTTATTAGATTTAACACTTTTTGAATATCTTTATCTATTTGAAGATAAAGTTTATAAAAATACTCATCACCATAAAGATTTTGAGCTAAATATGATTTCATCAATAGTTTTATTTCGTTTTGCTCGCCATTTGTAATACTATTAGTATTGACATCTTGACTTTGAGCAAAAGTTATCATTTTTTTATATAATTCTTGTGAAATTACAAAGTTATCTAAAAAATCTCCTCCATTAGCATATTGTTTGAAGACCTCTCTATTCTTATCTAAGTAATCAAAACAATATTTATAAATCAAGCCTTTTGCTATTAAAGCAGTATAAGATTCGCTTCTTTTATAGAGATTATACGGCAATTCCTTGTCTGGCTCAATTCCTCCTCCACCATATACTATTCTTCCTTTCTTTGTTTTGTATTTTAGCGAATCAGCATGAGAGATAGTATCGGAATTATTTTCCATATCAGCATACCGTTCAATAAAATCCATATAATACTTTTCATTATCGCCCATTGTATATGGTCTTTGAATACATCTACCGCTTGGAGTATAGTATCGAGAAACAGTAAGACGAAGAACAGAGCCGTCAGTTAGTTCTTTTTGTTCTTGAACTAAGCCTTTGCCAAATGTTCTCCTACCTACAATATATCCTCTATCGTTATCTTGCAACGCACCTGCAACAATCTCCGATGCAGAAGCAGAAATCTCATCTATAAGAACAATTACTTTTCCTTTTTCAAAATTTCCCTTTGATGAAGCAAAGTAATCGTTTCGTCCTTTCGCTCTTCCTTTTGTGAAAACAATCAATTCTCCATCAGCAAGAAACTCATCAGCAATGTTTATCGCTTGGTCAAGATAACCACCGCCATTTCCTCTCAAATCAAATATCAATTGCGTCATTCCACTATTCTTTAAGCTAATCAAAGCCGAAGAAACTTCTGTGTGAGAGTTCGCAGAAAATTGCGAAAGTTTTATATAACCAGTATTAGAATTAAGCATTCCACTATAATCTACACTATGTATAGGAATTTTATCTCTTTTTACAGTAAAAAGTAATAATTTATCACTATTAGAACGCTTAATTCCTAATTTTACTTTTGTTCCTCGTTTGCCTTTTAAAAGTTTGAAAACATCTTCGTTAGTAATTCCATTTCCGCAAACTTTCTTTCCGTCAACTTCAACAATTCTATCTCCTGCCATAATACCAACTTTAAAAGCAGGACCTTGAACAATTGGCTGAATTACAACGATTGTATCTTCAATTATTCTGAATTGAACCCCTATTCCGTCAAAATTACCTTGTAAATTTTCATTTTCTTTTGCAATTTCCTCTTTTGTCATATAAACAGAATGAGGATCCAAAACTTCAAGAAAACTTTTAATTGCTACATCTTGTAAAGAATCTGCATTTATATCATCTACATATTGTGTTTTAACCAAATCTACTATTTGATTAAGCTTATTGTAATTTAAAATAGTGATAGAATTATTCTTTGGCAGAAATAAATCCACCAACACCATAAAAAATAAAATGGATATAAAGACAATTAAAAGTATTCTATTAGATCTTTTCACGTAAACTTATTTATTTTCTGGTTTCATTTGAGGGAATAAAAGCACATCTTGTATAGAAGGAGAATTAGTCATAAACATACACAATCTATCTATTCCTATACCCATTCCAGAGGTTGGAGGCATTCCATATTCCAAAGCTCTAACAAAATCATAGTCGATATACATCGCTTCATCATCACCTCGCTCTTGTAATTTCAATTGATCTTGGAATCTTTCCAACTGATCAATAGGGTCATTCAACTCAGAATAAGCGTTAGCCAATTCTTTACCATTTACAAACAACTCAAATCTTTCTGTTAATCCTTCAATACTTCTGTGTTTTTTAGTAAGAGGAGACATTTCCTTTGGATAGTTATATATAAATGTAGGTTGAACATAGTGATGCTCACACTTTTCTCCGAAAATCTCGTCAATCAATTTACCTTTTCCCATTGTAGCATCAACTTCTATGCCTAATTCCTTACAAGCCTTTCTTAAATCCTCTTCTTCCATTGTATAGATATCATAACCTGTATGTTCCATTATAGCATCTCGCATAGAAACTCTTGCAAAAGGACGTTTGAAATCAATTTCCTTTTCTCCCAATTGAACTTTTGTTTGTCCGTGAAGAGCAAGTGCTACTTTTTCTATCATTTGCTCAGTAAAATCCATCATCCAGAAGTAATCCTTATAAGCAACGTAAATTTCCAAACAAGTAAACTCAGGATTGTGAGTTCTATCCATTCCTTCGTTGCGGAAATTCCTTGAAAACTCATACACACCCTCAAATCCACCAACAATAAGTCTCTTTAAATACAATTCATTAGCGATTCTCAAATACAAAGGTATGTCAAGCGTGTTATGATGCGTGATAAAAGGTCTTGCAGCCGCACCACCAGGAATAGATTGCAAGACAGGAGTTTCTACTTCTATGTATCCAAAAGAGTTAAAGAAGTCTCTTATTGTATTAAGTATTAGAGTACGTTTAACAAAAACGTCTTTCACCTCAGGATTTACTATCAAATCCAAATATCTCTGACGATAACGTTGCTCAGTATTTGTGAAAGCATCATAAATCACACCATCTTTTTCTTTTACAACGGGCAACGGCTTCACGCTTTTACTCAAAACAGTAAGTTCTTTTACGTGAATAGAAATTTCTCCCATTTGTGTGATAAACACATAACCCTTTACGCCAATTATATCGCCAATATCTAAAAGTTTTTTAAAGACAGTATTATACAAAGTCTTATCTTCGCCAGGACAAATCTCGTCTCTTTTAACATACAATTGTATTTTACCCCAAGAATCTTGAATAACAACAAAAGAAGCCGCACCCATAATTCTTCTACTCATTATTCTACCAGCAATACTAACCTCTTGATACAAAGAATTATCCTTAGAAAATTCTTCTAAAATTGAAGTAGTTTTTGCATTCACCTCATATAAAGCAG
This sequence comes from Bacteroidales bacterium, assembly GCA_017559135.1. Taxonomy (GTDB): domain Bacteria; phylum Bacteroidota; class Bacteroidia; order Bacteroidales; family P3; genus Onthomorpha. The sequence continues at coordinate 51,171 of JAFYSZ010000025.1, forward strand.
CAGGATAAGGATCTATCCCTAATTCTCTCATTTTCTCAGTTGCTTGTCTTCTTAGCAATTCTTGTTCACTTAATTCCAAACTCATACAATTATATTTTTTTTGATTAAACTGCAAAAATAAAAAAAAATATTGAAACTTTATTGTATCTTTGCACAAATTAAAAAAGGAAAAGTAATGATTGGAGTAAACAAGGTTATTTTAATAGGAAATTTAGGAAAGGATCCTGAAATTATATCTTTCGATGAAGTTAAGAAAGCCTCATTTTCGTTGGCTACTACCGAAACACACAAAACTAAGGACGGAGTAAAAATAGAAGAAACCGAATGGCACAACGTAATATGTTGGAGAGGTTTAGCCGAAGTAGCAGAAAAATTTCTTAAAAAGGGAACTCATCTATACGTTGAAGGCAAAATAAAATCAAGAGTACGTGAAGATAAAGACGGAAACAAAAAAAGAGTAGTAGAAATAGTAGCAGAAAATTTCAAAATACTAAACAGATCACATTCATATCAAGCTTCAAATACAGATGATGCAAATTCAGATATGATATACGATAGTTTAATAGAAGAAAGTTACGCATTATCAGAGAATGACAGTAACTTATCAAAAATTCTCGCAGAAGATACAGAACTATCTAAATTAGGAGATTTACCATTCTAAGAATAAAAAAAATAAATCAAAGAAAAAAATTAATTTTTCTTTGATTTATTTTTTTAAGTGAAGAAAAAAAATTTACTTTTCTTTGTTCACCATTATTTCTAATATCATATTATCCATTTCATCCATCGCATAACGACCGATTTTTCCCAAATTAGAAATAGAACGATCAATACATCCTTCTGCAATACCATCAGTTGAATCAACAACCTTATTATTCATTGCAAGAAGTATTGAGTCAAAAGCAGAATTTAACCCAGTTGATACTTTCAAAGCACAACTTGGTTTTGCACCATCGCAAGCCATACCCGTAATTGTGTTAATCATATTTCTAATTGCATAACACATTTGATAAATATTACCACCTTTTAAAAGAATTATACCTGCTGCCGCTCCCATAGAGGCATTTACTATTCCACAAAGAGCAGATAATCTACCGATTTTGTTCTTTATGTAAATTGACATAAGATGAGAAAGAGTCAAAGCACGGATAATCTCTTCTTTTGTTTTGTTTTTAAGTCGTCCGTACTCATAAACAGGAAGCGTACAAGTCAATCCTTGATTTCCACTACCAGAATTACTAAATACAGCAAGGGTTGCACCGTCCATTCTCGCATCAGAGGCCGCACAAGCTTTGGCAATAACTTTTTTTCTTATATCTCCCTCAGCAATTTCATTCAATTGTTTTCCTATTCCTAAGCCATAGTCATTTATTAGCCCCTCTTGCCCTATTTTATCATTAACTTCAACCGTTTGATATATCCATTCCAAAAAGCTTATATCGGTTTTTGTTGCGTAATCAAAGATTTCTTGTGCACAAAGCGTATCTACAACAAATGTATTATTATCATTTTGAGTTGTTTCCTGCTTTTCCAATTCCTTATGCAAGATTATGTTTTCACCCTCTTGAATATGAATGAAGTTTAAATGGTTTTGAGCAATAATTACCTTAGAATAATTAGTGTTTCCATAGCAACGACATTCTATATAAAGTTTTTCGTTTGTTTTTGCTACCTCTATTTTTATTTCGTGCGTAGATAGCCATTCTTTTGCTTGACTTACATTGTCTTTTGCATTATCTAAAACTTGTAATTCTTTGCTACTTTCTCCACAAATAACACCTAAGGAAATTGCAATCGGAAGACCAATCATTCCTGTACCAGGAATACCAACTCCCATAGCGTTTTTGATAATATTTTTAGAAAGATACATTTCTATTCTATCAACATTCTCTGCTAAAACCTCTTTTGCTTTTGCCACAGCTAATGCAACTGCGACAGGTTCTGTGCAACCGACAGCCAAAACAATGTTTTCTTGCATTAAGTTTTTAATACTTTCTTGCCTTGTCATAATTTTAAAGCTTTATTTTTGAGAATACACTTTCTTTAACACATCTGCTCTGTATTTTTCTTGATACTCTTTTGCAAAAGTTTCAAAAGGAATATCTTTCATATAGTTTTCTCCAATGTAAACAATGACTTTTTCAAACTCTGCCACAGGATAATAACCAGGAACAACCGTTATTAAATTAAAATCCTTATCCAAAATAGAAAAAGACGGATAAGAAAGACGGTTGTTAAGCAAATAATAAGCTAATTGATGAGTAGGTTTTCTTTTTACATTAGGATTTGGTTTAGAATTCTGATAAGTTTTACCATTAATAGTAACTTCTTCACTTTGTTCGGCATCAAATTTTGCTGAAACGAAATAATAATTCATTAACTTAGCGATTAAGGTATCGGAAAATGTGTCTTTATCCATTTTTTTGCACCAACCACACCAATCAGTGTAGCAATCAACAAAATATTTCTTACCAACATTTTCTTTTTTCGCCATTTCCTTTTCTATTTTATTGATTTTAACCCAATTTATTTTCTCTTGTGAAAAGCCAAATAGGCAAATTGTCAAGAATAATAAACTAAAAATAATTTTTTTACTGTTCATAGTCTTTGCGTTTTTAATCTTATTGTTTTATTACTTTTACTCCTTTGAAATAGTGTTCAATTACTTCCCAATATTCATACCCTTCCTCACACATCTTAATCGCTCCCTCTTGACTCATACCAACTCCGTGTCCGTATCCTTTACCTGTGAGTTTTACTTCATTTGCCCATTTTTGTACATTAAAGAAAGTAGACTTCAAATTAAAGTCTTTTCTTATTGTAGTAAGAGGAATACCCAATATATCAGTCTTTCTACCATCTTCTTGTGAGAAATTAAGTAAGAGATCTTCAATTTCTTTATCTTTTGTGTTGATTCCTTTGTGTCGGAAATAATTTAACCAATCTTTTAATTTGATATATTTTTCCCATTTATAATTTTTACCTCCTACCGAGAAACTATCCTCAATGCTTACTAAGTAAGGCACTTCTTTTCCCCACACATCTTTTGCGTTTACGGTAATTCCTCCTGAGTTAGAATGAAAAAGAGTTTCAATTATCTTGTTTTCACTATCTACGATCACTTCTCCTTTACTTTTATATGCACCTTCTGTAACTTCTTTTTTGTTTGCACGTGTTTTGTAGGCCTGACAGTGAACACCATCGCAAAGATTATATCCCTCAGAGGTATGTTTTTCTAAATTATTCATCAAATAATTTCTACAACATATTGCTTGAATTTTGAAAAAATCAACATTAGTTGTTGCTCCCCAAGTTTCGCTTTGCACAACTCCTGCAATATAGTTATCGGTCTTTACAACATTTATAATAAACAAAGATTTGTTTTTACTACTTATCTCTAAACAATCCTCATATCTGCGTTCTGCAATTTGAGGTTTTAAAGGTTTGATTTGAAAAAACGATTTCAAGCCAACAGAACTGATATTTACTTTCTTTGCTTTTTGAAAAACAGTATCGTTAATCTTAATTTCTATTTGTCCGTCTAAGTCTGTGATTTTTACTTTGCTTGTTTTGTTTAGTTTTACTTTGTCTCCTTTTTCAGTTTCTAAGAAATAATTGCCGAAAGAGGGAATAAATAATACTTCTTCAACGTCTTTATCGCTGAAAATACGTATTCTTACATTTTCAACGCCACTTGCTTGTGAAAAAGCATTCAAACTAAATGCAAAAATTAAAGTTAGAGTTAAAAATACCTTTTTCATTTCTTATTATTTAAGTCATCAATTATTGATTGTGCAATAGAAGATGAAGCCCCGCTATCACCTAATAAATTTTTTAACTTATTAAATAAATACAACATTTGTTCTCTATATGCTTCATCAAAACTTATCTTTCTAAATTCTTTTTCTAAGCATTCTTCATTCCATTTATCTTGTAATAATTCCACGACTGCTTTTTCTTTAAGTATGATATTAACCAAGGAAATGTATTCTATCTTGACTAAATACTTGGCAGCGAGAAACGAAATAGCGTTAGCCTTGTAGCAAACCACTTCCGGAACATTGAAAAGAGCAGTTTCCAAAGTTGCAGTTCCTGAGGTAACAACAGCACAGTGTGCATTATTTAATATAGAGTAAGTTTGATTGTAAATAAGTCTTACATTGCTTCTTTCTCCAATGAATTTGCGATAAAAATCTTCGCTATGAGTGTTTACACCTGCTATTATAAAATCAAATTCTGTGTGTTTGTCAACCAAAGACAATTGAATCGGAAGCATTTTCTTTATTTCCTGAGTGCGAGAGCCAGGTAAAAGAGCAACAATAGGCTTTTTGCCTAAATTATACTTTTCTAAAAAGGCTTGTTTGTCTGCATTCAAAGAGTAATCGTGTATTTCGTCTAACAAAGGATTACCTTTGTATTCAACTTCCATTGAGTGTTTAGCGTAAAACTCTTTTTCAAAAGGAAGAATCACATAAAGTTTTTCAAGAATCTTTTTCATCGTTTTTATTCTTCCCTTTTTCCAAGCCCAAACTTGCGGAGAAATATAGTAATAGTTCTTAATCCCGTTTTTCTTTGCAAACTTTGCTATTCTTAAATTAAATCCTGGATAATCAACCAAAATAAGTGCATCGGGCTTCCAGGCAATTAAATCTTTTTTGCAAAGAGATAGATTTCCCAAAACTGTTTTAAGATTTATAACCACTTCAATAAAACCCATAATCGCAAGTTCTTTTATGTGTTTTACTAAGTTTTTCTCACTATCTTCGGCAATCATTCTATCGCCTCCCCAAAAACGAAACTCAGCTTCTTTGTCTCTTAGTTTTATTTCCTTCATCAGATAAGAAGCATGTAAATCTCCCGAAAGTTCTCCCGCTATTATGTAATATTTCATAACATTTTAAAAATTAAGAACTAAAATTAAAACTACCGATAAAGTTTAAAAAATATAACAGAAGACAGAATCCAAAAATCAAAATTAAGGATAAGCCCTTCATCGCTTTGGAAAATTGTTTTTTTGCGTAGTAGCGAAGAAGTAAGATGTCGGGAACGAAAGCAAATAAAAATAATTTTGCATTGTCATTCACCGATAAATCAAAAATATGTAAGCAAAGATAAATCGCTCCTATTGAAAGACCACAAAGAATTAAGGCGAGAATAACGCCAACCCAAAAATTATCTTTTTTTAACATTTTTCAAATCTATTTTTTATTTGTTCCATTACTTTATATGCAGTGAAATCTACTTGCATAGGTACAATGCTTGCATAGGATTGTTGCATTGCAAGATAATCTGAGTGAGAAGAATCATCTAAACAATGATATGTCCCGCTTAACCAATAATATGGCTCTCCGTGAGGCGTTTTATATTCCACAAATTCTTCTTCCCAATATGCTTTTGCTTGATGACAAACCTTTGTTCCTTTGATTTGCCCTACTGGGAAATTGACATTTAAACATATTCCTTGCTCTAATCCGTTTTTAAGAACGTCTTGACAAATGTTTGTAATGATTTGTTCACAATTTGTAAAGTCTGCATCTTTGTTTGCAGTGTCTATGGAAAATCCAACGCTTGGAATATTTTCTGCACAGCCTTCAAAAACTGCTGCCATAGTGCCTGAGTAAATTGTGTTTATAGATGCGTTGCTTCCGTGATTGATTCCCGAAACTAAAAGGTCAATTTTCCTATTCGCAATTATTTTATTGATTGCTATTTTCACACAATCAACGGGCGTTCCGTTGAGTATATATCCTTCATATCCCGAAGAAATTTCCATTGTTTTTAGTTTTAAAGGAGCATTTGAAGTAATAGAATGACTTTTGCCTGACATTTCGTCCTTAGGTGCGACAACAACAACGTCTCCTAATTGTTTCATCAGACGAATCAATACACTAATCCCCTTAGAGAAATAACTATCATCATTAGTTATAAAAATCAGCGGTCGTTTCTTATCCATAAATTTATTATTATCGCAATATAAAAGGCAAAGATACAAAAAGAAATGAGAAATTTAGGAATTTATTACTAATTTTGCAGGCGAAAAATTAAAGAGATGTTTAATAAACTAATTTTATATCCTGTTAGACTGCTGCAAAAGATAGAAAACAAATTCATACGCTTTCTTTTTGTTGGCGTAATCAATACTTTGTTTGGCTATGGCTTGTTTGTGCTTTTTATTTGGTTTGGAATGCACTATTCAATTGCTCTTTTGTGTGCTAATTTCCTTGGAATACTCTTCAATTACAAGACAACAGGCTACATTGTCTTTGCAAACAAAAGCAATCGTTTGATTATAAAATTCTTTTTGGTTTATGGAATAGTCTATCTCTTTAATTTATTGGAATTATACTTGCTTGATAAGTCTAATCTTTATGAATATATTTTGTCTTTTCCTGTTTTAGATTTTTTAGACACACTTCCAATCAATCAAAACAAAGTGGGAGATGTTATAGGTCAAGCAATTACGCTTTTACCTAACGCAATATTATCTTTTTTATTAAATAAGATTTTTGTTTTCAAAGATTCCGAAAAATAACTCTATGAAAAAATAAAATAACTCTATGAATTAAAAAATTATTTCATAGAGTTATTTTTTTAAATCATAGACTTATTTTTAGAAGTAACGATTTATTTGAAAAAGCTTGTGAGAATAGGTTTTGTCTTCTTCTCTTATTATTCCTTTTTCATCGATTCTATCTATTCTTACAAAGCCTGAGGCGTGTATTATCTTGGAATTTGAAAGTAAAATGCCGACATGAGTGATTTTTCCACTTTCGGAAGAGAAAAATGCTAAATCTCCTGCTTTTGCTTGTGAGAGATTTGCAATTTTTTCACCTTGTGTGATTTGCATTGAGGCATCTCTCAAAAGGTTTTTATTGAAAAATTTGAATATTGTTTGAGAAAATCCCGAACAATCAATGCCAAAAATACTTTTCCCTCCCCATAAATAAGGCACTCTGTCGAAAAGATTTGTTATTTCTTCTAAATTTTGTTTTGAAATCTTTAAAGGCGAAATTAAATCTCCTTCTAGCATTTCTATTTTATATGAATTTACTCTGTAAGACTTAGATAAAAGTCGGCTTCCAATAGGAACGTTTATTGTATGCGTTTTAGAAGTTTTAAGATTCTCAATTTTTACTCTTGTTATTGGCCAAGATGTGTATAAAGGTTTTGATTTAGTAAGCACAAAGTGCTCTTCTTGTGTGATTTCTATGTATTGCTTTTTGCTAATCCAACCTTTGTAATTATCAAATGTAAGTTCTATAAAAGCCCATTCGCTTTTTTCTTCTATTATTGCGAAAGTGTCGCCAAAAATCAATTGACTGATTTGCTCAGAGGCTTCTTTTGGTTCGCTTCTTAAAGGAATTACAGATAAAATACATAGTCCATACATATATTTTAAATCTTTTTAGTTTCTATTGCAAAGATAATTCTTTCTATAACTCTGTCTTCTGAATTGTTTACAGGGTCATATTTTGTGCGAAGATTGTATCCGAAAATTTTTCCGAGTGTTTGATAAAATGCAGCACGAAAACTTCCTCTTAAATCTTTAACTAATGCGTAGGAGTCGCTGCCTGTTTCTCTATCAATGAGTTTTAGGAGAATTTTTCCTTGTGTTTTGTTGAGTTTTTTAAGTTTTGGGCCAAATTTATTCTCAATGTCTGTTTCGGCTTGTTTCATTATTTTTTTTCTTTGTGAGTCATTTTTTGCAGATTTCAATATAAGGGTGTAACTATCTAATAATTTTCCTGCTTCTTTTGCGAAAGGGTAGACTTTTTTTACGTTTTTGATAAGTTTTTTGTATTTTTTCTTTTCTGCTTCTGTCAAAGGACAAACATATCCTGTTACTTTTACCGTGTTAAGGTAGGCCATAGGAATGGTATCTCCTTGATATATCGTGCCAAAAACGACTTGCCCATCAATTACTTGTGATTTTGCAAAGTAACTAATCAAGAGAAATAGAATTATTATGCTTTTTTTCATTTTTAAAATTTGTCTTTATATTTTTCTATTTGAGATTGTGCATATTTTTTTGTGATTGTAAATTCTTTTTTGTTGCTTCCTGGAAGTTCAAACATTAATTCTGTCATCACACTTTCTACAATTCCTCTTAATCCTCTTGCTCCAAGGTTGTTTTTTTCTGCAATCTCTACAAAGTAGTCTAATGCTTCGTCTTTAAAACTTAGTTTGACGCCGTCTATTTCTAAAAGTTTTGTGTATTGTTTTATTAAAGAGTTTTTAGGTTCGGTAAGTATTCTTTTTAATGCGTCTTTGTCTAATACGTCTAAGTGAGTTAGTACAGGAAAACGTCCAATCAATTCTGGAATCAAGCCAAAACTTTTCAAATCTTGTGGTTGTACATATTTGATTAGGTCTTTTTCTTCTATTTTTTTGCGATTGTCTGAGGCTGAATAGCCTATTGCGTTTGAATTGAGACGAAGTGCTATTTTTCTTTCTAAGGAATTGAATGCTCCTGAGGCAATAAATAAAATGTTTCTTGTATCTACTTGTATGTATTTTTGGTCAGGGTGTTTTCTTCCTCCTTGTGGTGGAACGTTTACAATGGTTCCTTCTAATAGTTTTAGCAATGCTTGTTGTACTCCTTCTCCGCTGACATCTCTTGTAATGGAAGGATTGTCGCTTTTCCTTGCAATCTTGTCTATTTCGTCAATAAAAACAATTCCTCTACATGCTTTTTCTACGTCATAGTCGGCTGCTTGCAACAAACGTGTCAAAACTGTTTCTACATCTTCGCCTACGTAGCCTGCTTCTGTAAGAACGGTTGCGTCTGCAATACAAAAAGGAACATCTAATAAGCGTGCAATTGTGCGTGCAAGTAAAGTTTTTCCTGTTCCTGTTTGTCCTACCATTATAATGTTAGATTTTTCTATTTCAACTTCGTCTTTTACATCTTTGGAATGGTAGTATTTTAATCTTTTATAGTGATTGTAAACAGCAACTGAAAGAACGCGTTTTGCTTCGTCTTGACCTATTACGTATTGATCAAGATGTGCTTTGATTTCGGCAGGAGTTTTTATTTGGTATGCTTCAACTTCTTTTTTGCTTTTCTTGCTTTGTTGTTCTCTTGCTATGTTATTTAGAGCCGCAGCACAGTCTATGCAAACTCCTTGCAAACCAAGTTCAGAGTTAATCATTAAAACTTGATCTTCACTTCTTCCACAAAAAATACAATACGTCTTATTATTTTTGTTTCCCTTCATTTTTAAGAATTATTACTTGTTTTTACCAACTTTATGTCCCCAAATTGCAAAATAAAATATCATTGCATAACAAGGAAGCATCATTATGTATGGGAATTGTCTATCTCCTCCTAATAAATCTACAAAACTACCATATAACAATGGTAAAACAGCTCCACCAGCAATAGCCATAATCAATAAAGCCGAAGCCAAAGCTGTGTGAGAGCCAAGTTTGTCAATAGATAATGGCCAAATTGTAGGCCACATCATTGCATGAGCAAAACTTAATAGTATGATAAATATAATAGAAGTCATTCCTTGTGTCATTATTGCAAAGGTCGCAAATACAAATCCTAAGATTGCGGATAATGCAAGGGCTTTTGATTGATTTATGTATTTAGGTACAAGGACTATTCCTAAAAGATAGCCTATTGTAAGTGCAATAAGACTAAATGTTCCTAACTTTGGTGCAATTGTTTTGGAGATTCCTTGTGTTTCTGCATATAATCCTAAGGTGTCTATCGCGATTACTTCTACTCCAACGTATAAAAATAATGTAAATACGCCTAACCAAAGATAAGGAATCTTGAAAATAGATTTTTGAGACTTTTCTTCTGCTGATTCGTCTTCGTTTTTAACCTCAGGAAGTTTTGCTAACATAACCATTAACGCTAATAAACACAACAATGTCGTAATAACAATATAAGGTGTCTTGATTCTCATTGCTAAAAGGTCTAATTGAGTATTTTTAGCTTCACCTGTAAGGTTTGCAATGTTTGAGGTTATTTCGTCCATTCCAGAGAATAAAACGCTACTTATTAGTAAAATGCCTATCATTCCTGCACATTTGTTGAATAATCCCATAATGGACATTCTTTTTGCAGCCGATTCTATTGGTCCAAGTATTGTAACGTAAGGATTAACTGCGGTTTGTAAAAGTGCAAGTCCTGTCCCTTGAATGAATAAACCTACTAAAAACATCATATAATCTCTACTTTGAGCTGCTGGAATAAAGAGTATTGAACCTATTGCCATAACTAAAAGTCCTAAACTCATTCCTTTTGCAAATCCTGTCTTCTTTAATATCCAAGAAGAAGGGATTGACATTACGAAATAGGAAATATAGAATGCAAATGTTACCCAATATGCTTGTGAGTCGGGTAGTTCGCAAGCGGTTTTTAGGAAAGGGATAAGTAAACTGTTTAACCAAGTTACAAATCCAAATACAAAATATAATAAGCCTATGATTGAAAGGCTGAACATGTAATTGTTTTTCTTCATATCTTTTATTTTTAAGTTTGCAAAAATAATAATTAAAATGGATATCCGATGCCAAATTGCAATTGTAAGTCTTTGAAATCAGTATCTTTTATTACCCATCGCTCTCCTTGCGGTTTTGAGGGATCATGTAGTTTCATGGCTAAATCTAAACGTATTATTAGAAATTGAATGTTGAGTCTGAGTCCTAATCCTCCACCAATTGCAAATTCTTTATAAAAATCATTTAATTCAAATTGTCCGTTTTCAAATCCTTTTTGTTCATTGATTGTCCAAATGTTGCCTGCGTCAATAAATGTTGCTCCTTCAAATATTCCACTTATTGGAAAACGATATTCTATGTTAGTACCTATCGCAATATCTCCTGCTCTGTCAAATCTTAATTCCGATTGTGGAGAACTACTTCCTGGTCCTAATTCTCTTAATTGCCAAGCTCTATTGTTGTTTGCTCCTCCTGCAAAGAAACTTTTTTCGTATGGTAGGTTTTTTGCATTGCCATAATAATATCCTATGCCAGAAAAAAATCTAGTAACAAAAGTACTTTTTTCTTTTACATAAAAATATCTTACAAAATCAAAGTCTGCTCTTACGTATTGTGAGTATGGAATATTGAAAATCTCGTATTGCCCATTATTATTTTTTGATTGATTGAATATATTGCTAAGCAAATACAAAAAGTTTCCTGCTGCTTCTAAATTAGTTCTTATGTAATTGAAATTTTTTCTTTTGTCAATATCTTGTCCGTTATAGGTATAACTGAATCTTGTGTCCATTACCATGTGATCTGTCATTTGATATTGTATTCTTTTATCCAAACTTTGTATCAAATCGTTATAACTATCGTCTGTTATTTCCAAATCTACATAGTTTAGTTCTATTGGAACAAAAGAAAACATATTATGATTATTCGTACGCCAAGAATATTCGTAATTTAATGTAGAAATATTTCTGTCAAAGTATGTTCTTTTTTGAGTGTTGAATGCCATTCTTAAAGAAGTGTGCGGTCTGAAATTCATAGAGTAGAAATTTGTACTGAAAGGTGCTAAGAATCGTGGTAATTCTATTCCAAAATCAAATCCAAACTCAAACGCATTAAAGAAACTCCATCTGTTTTCTCCTTTATTTGAGAAAATATCACTTCTTACTTCTGCTGCAAGTTTGATATTTGTAGAAAAAATTTCGGCACCTTTGAAAAGGTTATTGTGAGAGAATCCAAAATTGATTTCAGAACCGAGAGTGGAACTGTTTTGTATGTTTAGACTATTGTTTGCGTTAGAAAAATTAAACTCAAATGAACTTGTAAGATTTATAGGCTTTGACATAGAAAGTTTTATCAAACAATCCAATGCTAATGTGTCCTCTTGACTCTCGTTATTTGTAGGAGAAAACGAAATATCTATGTATTTGAAGTTTTGAAGCTGAGAAAGGGCATCAAAAGTGTTCTTTGCCAAAGAAGGAGAAAAGAGATTGCCTTTTTGTAACAAGATACTCCTTGCAATAGGTTTGTCTTTAATAGACTGATGTTCACTTCTAATGAAATATAATGCAGAGCCTTTTGATTTACTTGTCTGTTTATGAAAAACTATTGAAGTATCAATAGGAGGAGTGTAAAGAGAAGAGGTAGATGGATAGTAATCAGGATAGATAAATACTTTATTGATTTTGTAAGGCTTGTGTTTTGTTTCTATTATGCTGTCATTATTTTTGTAAGAAGGAGTTTTGATTATCATTTCGATGTTTAGAGCATTCGCATTTAGGTTTGTGTCAATAGCAAATTCAATATAATTTTCATTAAAGGAGAAATAACCTTTTCCTCTCAAATTAGAAGCTATTTTTGATCTTATTTCTTTAAGAATAGATTCATCATAATATTCATCTTTTTTTATTTGTCCTAATTCTTTCATAGAAAGAATCTCTTTTTTCAAAGTATAGTCTTTGCTACTAACAGAGAAATTATTGATTTTATAACGAGCAGGAATATCAACAACATAAATTATATTACGCCTTGTTTTATATGTTGTCCAAGGAGCATACCATCTTCTTACTAATGTTAGACTATCCTTAACCTTTGCATTGAAAACACCTTTTGTTTTAAGATATATTCTCATATCTTCCACAGTGTTTTTTGTAAGTTTATTGTTTATCTCCACAGGTTTTGAACCCAAAGTACGAAAAACTCTTTTTGATAAAAAATTTATCGAGTCATTATCTCCTGTTTCCGAAAGAGAGTAGAAATACATACCCCATTTAATTCCAAGAAATCTTCCGTTAGGATCTTGTTTTATTAAGTTTTTTAAGTCGGATTTGTCAATGAGTTTAGAATTACTTATAACTTTATTGTTAGATAAAAGATAACCATCTTCTCTAATGAATTTAGAAGGAGTACATGAACAAAAAATAATTGTTACCAACAATATGTATAAGTAATTTCTTGTGTTCATATCATATTTTTAGATAATTTATGATTTTGTCGCAAGCACCTGTTTTTTCTTTTACATAATTTTTCGCTGCATTCGCAGATTCATTGTAAATATCTTTATTAAACAACAATGTTTCAAAGATTTTTTCTAATTCTTCACCATTACTTATGCTATAAGCCGCTTTTAGATTTATTAAATCAATAGCTTCTTGAAATTTATGGTAGTTTGTGCCAAAACAAATAGGCTTTCCAAAGGTTGCAGCCTCTAATGTATTGTGAATTCCTACACCAAAACCTCCACCAATATAAGCAATATCACAATATTGATATAGATTAGATAAAATTCCTATGCAGTTAATGATTAAAATATCAGATACTTTTTTGTTATTAGCTAATTCAGAATAAAGAATTGAGTCGGGAAAAAGATTTTGTATTTCATTTATGTGATTTTCTCCCACAAGGTGAGGAGCAATTATTAGTTTTATGTCAAAATTCTTGATTGCTTGTTGAATTATTTTTTCATCTGCTAACCACGAACTACCTGCTAATATTATTTTTTTGCCACCTTCACAAAATTTTTCTATATCAGGAAAAGATTTTGCATTGTTTGCGATAGTAATTACTCTGTCAAATCTTGTGTCTCCACTGATTGATACGTTATTATAGCCTATACTATTTAATAAATTGGCTGTTTGTTTATTTTGAACAAAAAAATGTTCAAAGTTTTTTAATTGTTTTGCAAACCATTTTCCATACCAAGAAAAGAAATATTGATTTTCTCTCAATATAAGCGATATTTGAAATAATCTTCTGCCTTTTAAAGCTGAAATGTAGTTGTACCAAAATTCGTATTTTACAAAAAATATTAAATCTGGATTTACTTTTTCAACAAATTTCCTTGCATTCTTTTTTGTATCGTTAGGAAGATAAACTACACAATCGGCTAATGAGTAATCTTTTTTTGATTCATAGCCCGAAGGTGAATAAAAAGAAAGCAAAATCTTATATTGAGGGAATTGTCTTTTTATTTTTTCAATCAAAGGACGTCCTTGCTCAAATTCTCCTAATGAAGCACAATGAAACCATGCTATTTTATCCTCAGGATTTAGACTTTGCAATTTGTCAAAACATTCTTTTTCTCCTTTTAACATTGTTTTAATTTTATTATTAAAAGGAGAGATGAGATGAAGTACACCTATATAAATATGAATGAAAATATTGTATAAAAATTTCATTACTTAAATTTTAGAAATATATTTTATCGGCATCTCTTCCATAGAAAGGAAACATCCAACCTATTTTTAAAGTAAGCATTCTATCATAATAAAGTGTGTTATCGCCTCTGCGTAAATCAAATTGATAATTTCGCGTCATCTTTGTCCAAGCATTATCAAATTGAATACCGATATAAAAGTTTGCGAAATTCTTTTTGCTCATGTGAATGTATCCTAAAAATCCTGAAAGCATTGCTCCTCGCATTTGTCTATCGTATCCTAATGCGTAATCGCCTTCAATTTGAGGAGCATCTGTAAGAGTTGGCTGATAAATTATTTGATGTTGTAAAAAGCCTGCACCCAAAGTTATCATCAATCCTGAATTTGGATTAGAGAACCAAAGGGGTATTACTTTTCCTCCGAAAAGAGATAAACTCAAATTTCTATTGTAAGCCACAACTCCTGCATTTGTTCCGTCCATTCCTATAACAAACGGATCGGAAGTATTGACTAACATTTCGGAAAGTATGTCATTTTTTATTTTTACGTTATCTGAGCCAAATTGAAAACCAAATTCAAAATAGTAAATCCAATTTTGTTGATTTTTCCACCCTAAATTTGTGTTTATTGTTATGAAAGGATCGTATCTATTACCCATTTCTCCATAAGGAAGTGTCCAACCTGCTGATGCTGTAAAGAAAGGTGTACTGATAGCGGTGTCTTGTCCTGTGATTATTTCCCTTCTTTCTTGTGCATTAAGAGTTGAAGAGAAGAAAATACTTAGAAACGTTACTAAGGTTAAAAATCTATTTACACTTTTCATATTTTATTTTTGTTTTATTGTTTTATAAAAATTAAAGTCTTGGTTTCCTTTTCCAAAAATACGTTAAGAAAATATACTCCTGCTGGTAATTCTGAAACATCTATTGTATTTGTGAAATTATTTCTATGATTTATTAAAATATTTCCGCGAAAATCTGAAATATTGTACGCAAATAATTTTTTAAAACAAAGAAATAATTTGTCGCGACAAGGATTTGGATAAATCATTGATTTACTTGATAATTCTTCATTAGGAGTTAATGAGGTTAAAGAAGGAGATAGGTAGATGTTTTGTGTTAGAGTTGAATTGTCTTCTATATTTATATTTACAATCGTGTCGTTGTATCCTTGCGAATGTATTTTTATTTCATAATTACCTGAAAGCAATGGACGGAAATAATAACCTTGATGATTAGAATAGGTAAATAATGAATCAAAGTCTATTCCTAAAACTTCTATTGTTGCATTACTTATTGTTTCTTGGTTTGTTATGTCTTTGATTACGCCTTCTACTCCTGTTAATGAATTGTTTATAAATCCAATTAGACCATCTTTTAAATAATTCCAATAAAGTGGTAAACGATTTGAAGAAGGTGTTTTTGTGGTACTTACTTCTAAGGTTATTTCTCTTGCTTTTGTGTAATAGTTTTGCCAATCTTGACGCGAACCATATATTCTGTACCAATCGCCTCCGTTAGTTATTCCTGTATGAGATACATCTGTGAAATAATTTTGACCTCCTGTGTTTCTAACTTCTGTAATAAAGGTTTGGCAAAGGGTTAAAAACCAATCTTTATCTGGATGTGATTTTTGGTTTTCTGTCCATGTATCCCAAGGGTAGTTGCAAACTTCTGCTCCTCCGTGGAGATTGATTGATAAGTCAAAGTCTTCTTCTAATGCATATTGCATAAAAGCTAATGTTTCTTTTTGATGTTCTTCTCCGTCAGGGTGAGAACCATATTTTGGATTGGGAAAATTGCGATTTAGGTCAATATAATTTGCATTGTAGCGTGTTGCATTTGATATGTTATTGTCTCCTCCTGCATAAACTCCATCAGGATTTGCAATAGGACAGATATATATTTGCATATCTGAGATTAGTTGTCCTATTTCGTTGTTTGATTGGTGATTTTTTAAAAGATAGTCTGCTAATCGCAATAAAACAACAGCCCCTGTGAGCTCATCTCCGTGTATTGTGGAACTATAAAAAAACTTTGGATTGTTTTCTGTCGTGTTATTGTAGATTTTTAAAGATAAGATTAAACGATTTTCTGTTGAAAAGCCAATTGTGTCTAATCTACAAATGTTAGGAAAGTCTTGTGCAAGGTTTTGCATTAAATCTACATAAACTTGATATGAAGGATAGCAATTCCAGGATAACATTTCTTCAATTGAGGTTGCTACTTTTATTAGTTTTTCTGATTTTTCTTCGTTATAAAGTCTGTAATCAAGGCCTAATGTGAGAAATTTATTGAATTGTTTTTCGTTTACATAGACCAAGTATTCATTTTCAATTTTTTTGTCTATGCTTGTAAATAAAGATAGGTTTTCTAATGTGTTTTCGTTTGCTTTTACTAATATTTTTGCTTCTCCGCGAGCGGATAATATTTCTCTTACTTTATTGTAGTCTTGTGCATTGCCGATAAAGACAATTAATGTTAAAGCAAAAATAAAAGTAATAATTTTTTTCATATCTCTTTAAAACGACAAATAAAACCAGTCGAAGAATATAATTCAACGACTGATTTTATTGCAAAATCAATCTGTTATTATTGTTTTGATTTTAATTTGTTTACTATTGCAATTAGATAGCCTAATGCGATAAAAGCACCAGGGGCAAGAACAAATACTAATATTCCGTCTGCATCTCCTATGAACTTCATTCCAAAAATAGAACCTGAGCCTAATACTTCTCTAACTATACCTAAAATTGTTAATCCAAGAGTGAATCCAAGTCCCATTCCTATTCCGTCAAACATTGAATCAACAACTCCATTCTTACTTGCAAAGGCTTCTGCTCGTCCTAATATTAAACAGTTCACAACAATCAAAGGTATAAACAATCCTAAACTTTCGTAAAGTGAAGGAAGATAGGCTTGCATACATAGTTGCAAAACTGTAACGAATGATGCAATAATTACAATGAATGCAGGGATTCTTACTTTATCAGGAACAAGGTTCTTTAATAAAGAAATTGCTATATTACTCAAAATTAAAACGAACATTGTGCATAATCCCATTCCCATTCCGTTGATTGCAGAGGTTGTTGTTCCTAAGGTAGGACACATCCCTAATAATAAACAAAATGTAGGGTTTTCTTTTATGATACCGTTTATTATAATTTTAAATTTATTCATAACCTTATTTGTTTTGTTGTTTTTGATATTCCATAAATACGTTGTAAGCTGTTTTTACTGAGGCTATAAATGCTCTTGAAGTGATAGTTGAGGCTGTTATTGCGTCAATTTCTCCTCCGTCTTTGCTTACTTTGAAACTTTCTTCTGATGGATTTTTACCTCTAATGTCTTGTTTATTCCTTTCTGTCTTGAACCAAGAAGAGGCTTTTTCTCCTAAACCAGGTGTTTCGCTCATTGACAATATTACATAGTTTACAATATTTCCTTCTCCGTCAAATCCAACCATTGATTTTATTTGTCCGCCGTAACCATTATTATCAAAAGTTTCTACTGCAACAGCAACAAGTTTTTCATTTTCAAAAGCTGGATATACAACAAACTTTTCTGAATAAGAATTTAATGAAATCTCTACGGGATTCCCTATTTTCATATTGGCATTATCAGGTAAAACCTCTTTTATAGCATTAGTTTTTTTTGCTTCTGCTGCATTTTCAATAGGTGTTTTAGTCAAAACATAAACACCTCCAAGAATTGCAGATGCTCCAAAAGAGATAATGGCTAATGACATTACCATGTTTTTTAATGAAGAATTTAATTTTGCCATAATTCTATCGTTTTTTATTTTTTAATAACCAAACTTCTTTGGTTTACATATCTTATTTATCAAAGGAGTTACTGCATTCATAATCAAAATTGCGAAAGAAACTCCTTCTGGCATTGGACCAAAGCAACGGAATATAATGGTTAACAAACCGCAACCAACACCAAATACAATTTGTCCTGTTTTTGTTATTGGACTTGTTGCCATATCGGTTGCCATAAAAATTGCACCGAGCATTAAACCACCGGCTAAAATGTGAGTTGTAGGATCTACTGTTATTCCTGCTAAGTAAAGTATTCCTGCAAATAACCAAGCAGAACCTATAAAGGCAACAGGAATATGCCAAGAAATCACTTTTCTTAACAGCATAAATAGTCCTCCTAAGATAATTGCGATTGCAGAAACTTCTCCGAAACTACCACCTGTTGATCCTATAAACATATTAATTAAATCAAGACTTTCTCCATTTTTTATCATTGACAATGGAGTAGGACCTGTTAATGCGTCAACTATTTTCTCACCTCCAAATAATGGATTGGCTTTTGGCCATTCTGACATTGCAACATTTGTAGGGAAAGAAAGAAATAAGAAAACTCTACCTACCAATGCAGGGTTGAAAGGATTCTTTCCTAATCCTCCAAAAGTCATTTTCCCAATGCCTATTGCAACTAATGCTCCAATTATAACTATGTAAAAAGGAATGTTTGATGGTAAATTAAATGCTAAAAGCATACCGGTAATTATTGCAGAACCATCTGAAATTGTCTGTTCGCCTTTTAATAAAAACTTTTGAATTAACCATTCAAATAATATACAGGCTGTAACAGATACAGCGGTTACTGCTAAAACTCTTAACCCGAAAAAATACACCCCAACCAATAAGGCAGGAATAAGTGCAATAACTACGCTCCACATTATGCTTTGTGTGGTATCTTTGCTTTGTACGTGTGGAGAACCTGAAACTTTAAGTAATGCCATTGTTCTATTTTTTTATTTTAATAAAATTCTATACTATCTATAATATTCAAAAATGTTTCTCTGTCATTTTTATATTTATTTGAGTCTTCTACCATCGCCATAAAGATGTAAATATTATCTTCTTCTTTAATAAAATAAAATATTGTATTGACTTTTACATCATTTAACGTATACGAAAGCTCATATATGCAGGTTGTTTCTTCTTGGTGGTGATTTTTGATTGTAAAGTCAGGATAAAGATTTTCTAAATCTTTTAAATTTATTGAGTTTACAAATTCTGCTAAATCTCCATCTTCCCATCTTGCAACACTTATTTGAAGATGTTTCATTATTGTTGTGTTCTCTTCTTGTTTGTAAAAGCTTACAATTTGATTCTCCTGATATTCTTCTAATTCCCAAGAATCTGGGTATTTTATTGAATAGCCAAAATCTAAATTATGGTAAATAGAAGAATTTTCTTGTTGAGAATAAACAACGTTACAAAGAACACACATTGCTAAAACTACAAATAAGTGTTTAACCATTTTGAATTATTTTTTGCTTCTTGCTCTTCTAATTGCCCCAATTTTACTCTTTGCAATTCTTATAATGTCAAGTAAAGGTTGCCCTGCTGGACAAGTAAACAAACAACTGCCACATTCAATGCAGTCCATAGCACATTCTTTCTCTGCTTCTTCCCATCTTTCCTGTTTAGAAAGTAATGCGATTTGAATTGGCTCTAACCCCATTGGACAAGCAGAAACACATTTTCCGCATCGCAAACAGTTAGTTGTCTTTTTTCTGCTTGCTTCTTCGGTTGTCATTACCAATATACTTGAAGTCGTTTTTGTAGTAGGAGCCGACAAATCCATCATTGCTTTTCCCATCATAGGACCACCATTGATAACCTTGCCAGTGTTTTCTGGTAAACCACCGCAATAATCTATGATAGACTGAATAGAGGTTCCTACTCTTACCAATAAATTCTTGTTATTTGCAACACCTTTACCGGTAAAAGTTAAAATATTGTCTATTAAAGGACGATTTTTTTGAACAGCTTGATAAATAGCAAAGGCTGTACCAATGTTATTTACT
The DNA here is from genome assembly GCA_017559135.1 of Bacteroidales bacterium. Classification (GTDB taxonomy): domain Bacteria; phylum Bacteroidota; class Bacteroidia; order Bacteroidales; family P3; genus Onthomorpha. The sequence continues at coordinate 71,111 of JAFYSZ010000025.1, forward strand.
ACACAACCAACCTCAATAGGAAGTTTTCCACTTGGAACCTCTCTTTTTGTTAAAGCATATATAAGTTGTTTTTCTGCTCCTTGTGGATATTTTGTTTTTAAATCTACAACTTCTGTACCCGGATATTGAGGAAGAAGTTTTCTTAATGCCTCAATAGCTTTTTGTTTGTTTGCTTCAATTCCGATCTTAGCTTTGTTTATATTCAAAGCCTTTTTCATTATTTCTATTCCTATGAGAACTTCTTCTGTGTGTTCTAATATAACTCTGTTGTCAGAAGTAAGATAAGGTTCACACTCAGCTGCATTTATTACTAAATATTCCGCTTTTTTATCTTCTGGAATCATGTACTTAACATGAGTAGGGAAGGCAGCTCCCCCTAAACCTACTATCCCTCTATCCTTAATTCTTTCAACTATTTCTTTTGATGATAGTTTTATTTCTCTCACAATATCATCTGAAGTGTCAATTTCTTCACACCATTCATCTGCTTCTACATCTATGAAGAATGCAGGTTTTTTGTATCCATTGAAATCTGTTGCAAAATCTATTTTGGTAATAATCCCTGTGTAAGGAGAATGAGTATTTGCACAAATAAAAGCCTCAGCTTTGGCTAATAACTGACCTGTTTTCACTCTATCTCCTTTTTGCACAATAGGAGTAGAAGGCGCCCCTAAATGCTGAGAAACAAAAACAACTGCTTTTTGTTGTAAAGGAAACAATTCAATAGCATTTTCTGATGCTAGTTTATTTTCTTGTGGGTGAACTCCACCTAATCGAAATGTATTCATAACTTATCTATTCGCTAATTAGAGGTTTTTCTTCTTTTTTAACAGGGAAATTAACTGCGTGTATTGCACCTGTTGGGCATTCTGCAATACATTTTCTGCATAACTTACATTTATTGAAATCTATGTAAGCTACATTATTGTTTATGCTAATTGCTTCAAACGGACAAGCTTTTGCACATTTACCACAACCTATGCACGCTGATTCGCAATTTTTCTTTGCAGCAGCACCTTTTTCTTGGTTGATGCAACTAACAAATACTCTACGAGAATTTTTCCCTTTATTTCTTAATTCTATTACAGAACGTGGACAAGTTTTAACACAAGCTCCACAAGCAACACATTTTTCTTCATCAACCTCTGGTAATTTTGTTTCTGGATTTATATGTATTGCGTCAAAATTACAAGCTTTTACACAATTGCCAAGTCCTAAGCAACCATTTGCACAGCCTCCCTCGCTTGCAAAATTCATGTGAGCATAAAGACAATTATCAAAACCTTCAAGTTCAACTTTTGCTTGAGTATTACATTTTCCTCCATTACATCTAACAACTGCAATCATAGGTTCTGATTCTTCAACTGTTAGATTCATAACCTCAGCTATTTCATTCATGGTTTTAGCTCCACCAACAGGACAGAATTTATTTTCTAAATTTTCACTTTTTACGATAGCTTCTGCCAAAGCTCTACAACCTGCAAATCCACAACCACCACAATTTGCTCCAGGTAGTTTTTCAGAAACTATATCAATACGAGGGTCTTCATAAACCTTGAACTTTTGTGCAACAAAGTATAGTATAATAGCCGCAACTGCACCTATAATGCTTAAAACTAAAATCGCATAAATAATTGAACTCATAATATCTTTTTGTTTGTAAATAATAATTTTTTCAAACTACAAAGTTACATTTTTTTATTTAAATTACAATTCTTTTAAAGTAAAATATCTTTATGCTATTTTATTAAAGAATTTATTATTTGATTATTAGATATTTATAAATTAAAGAAAATGTAAAATATTTCCAATAAAAAAGTGAGACCAATTGCTTGATCTCACTTTTTGTTGAAAATATTTTAAAATTAAAGAACGTTTACTCCTTCAATCATTTCTTTACCTTTTGCTACTGCATCAAGGTTAGTAGGGATTAATTTGTGGTGTCTTTCAGGAAGAGAGTGTTTTAAACCTTCTTCAATGTATTGTTCTGTAACCACAGGTTTTATTTTCAAGAAACCTCCAAGTACCATCATATTAAATACTTTCGCCATTCCCATTTCAACACTCTTTTCTGTTGCAGGAATTTTATAAACATTGATGTCTTTTCTTGTAGGAGGGTTTATGATTCCATTTGGATCGTAAATCAATAAACCACCTGGTTTTACTGAACTTTCAAATTTGTCTAATGATTGTTGATTAAGAATGATTGCTGTATCAAATTGGCTGATGATAGGTGAAGATATTCTTTCGTCAGAGATGATAACTGAAACGTTTGCAGTACCTCCACGCATTTCAGGACCGTATGATGGCATCCAACTTACTTCTTTTCCTTGCATTGCACCAGAGTAAGCAAGTATTTTACCCATAGATAAAACTCCTTGTCCTCCGAAACCTGCTATTATTATTTCTTCTGTCATTTTTGTACGTTTTTTATGGGTTATTTTACAGACACTAAGTCTCTAATTACTTTACTATCTTCTGGATTGTAAGGTCTTACTATTTCTCCTTCCAATTTTATATCGCCTAAAACATATTTAGGGAACATATTTTGACGCATCCATTCATTTGCTTGAACAGGAGTCATTTTCCAACCAGAGTTACAAGTAGAAACAAATTCTATGAATTGAGTTCCTTTTTTTGCAGCTTGGTTTTCAAAAGCTTTTCTAACAGCTGCTTTTGCTTTTCTTACATCTGCTGCTGTTGAAGCACTTTGACGAGTTACATAATAAGTACCAGGAAGTTGAGCAACTAATTCAGTGATTTGTAATGGCCAACCGTTTAAATCAACTCTACGTCCATAAGGAGTAGTAGCAGATGGCATACCAACCAAAGTTGTAGGAGCCATTTGACCACCAGTCATACCATAAATTGCGTTATTAACAAAGAATATTATGATATTTTCTCCACGATTACAAGCATGAATTGTTTCTGCTGTACCAATTGCAGCTAAGTCTCCATCACCTTGATAAGTGAAAGTGTGGTGATTTGGGTGTAATCTTTGAATTGCAGAAGCAAGAGCAGGAGCTCTACCGTGAGCAGCTTCAACAAAGTCTACATTAAAATAATTGTACGCTAATACTGAACATCCAACAGGCGCTATACCTATGGCTTTATCTTGTATACCCATTTCATCTATTACCTCTGCAATGATTCTGTGGATTGTTCCGTGAGGACAACCTGGACAATAGTGCATAACTACATCGGTAAGAACGTCTGTTTTTTTGTAAACAAGATTTTCTGGTTTTACTATTTCTTCGTTAAACATAATCTTAGCCCTTAATTAATTTGTTTTCCAATGCTTCTACTACTTCTTGTGGTGTAGGAATGATACCACCATAACGTCCGAAGTATTCTACTGGACATTTAAATTCAGAAGCAAGTTTTACATCATATACCATTTGACCTGCTGACATTTCAACAGTAAGGATTCCTTTAACTCTTTGAGCCAATGCTTTGATTGGTTGAGTAGGGAATGGGAATAAAGTGATAGGTCTCAACAAACCAACTTTAATACCTTTATCTCTTGCAAGTTGAACAGCTTTGTGAGCGATACGAGCACAAGAGCCGTAAGCTACAAATACATAATCAGCATCTTCACACATTATTTCTTCATATAATGTGTCGTTCTTTTCCATTTCACGATACTTTGCTTGGAAACGGTGATTGTGTTTTTCTTGTTTAGAAGAATCAAGTTCCAAAGAAGTAACTATGTTGTGATCTCTGTGAGCAGGTTTACCAAAAGCCGCCCAAGGAGCATTCTTTGCTATTTCTTCGTCAGTCCAACGAGGAACATAATCTCCAACATATACTTTTTCCATAACTTGTCCGATAGCACCATCAGAAAGAATCATAACAGGGTTTCTGTATTTGAATGCTATATCCCAAGCTTTGAAAACAAAATCATACATTTCTTGAACACTAGCAGGTGCAAGAGTATATAATTGGTAGTCTCCGTGACCACCACCTTTTACAGTTTGGAAATAATCTGCTTGTGAAGGTTGGATAGTACCCAATCCTGGACCACCTCTCATAACGTTTACAAGTAAACAAGGAAGTTCTGCACCAGCAAGGTAAGTAACACCTTCTTGCATCAAAGACATTCCTGGAGAAGAAGATGATGTCATAACTTTTTTACCTGTTGCAGCACCACCATATACCATATTGATTGAGGCAACTTCACTTTCTGCCTGTAAAACGACCATTCCTGTCTTTTCCCATGGCATTTCAGCCATCAGATGTTCCATAACCTCAGATTGTGGAGTGATAGGATATCCGAAATAGCCGTCACAACCGGAGCGAATTGCGGCTTCCGCAATTGCTTCGTTACCTTTCATTAATTTTAACTCTTTTGCCATTTCTTATAAAGTTTTTTTATTTATAACTTTGCTTTGTAAACTGTTATAACACCATCAGGACATACCATGCCACAAGACGCACAACCGATGCAATCTTCGTTTACCATTTCGGCATAATTATAACCCTTTACATTTACATTCTTTGATAGAGCGATAACTTGTTTTGGACATACAGAAACGCACACTCCGCAACCTTTACAACGCTCAACATCAATTACAATTGCTCCTTTTATTGCCATTGCTATTATGTTTTTTAATTAATAAAATAATTATATTTCAGTCCTCAAAATTATAACTTTATTTCCAATTGACAAAACGATTTTTAAATTAAATTAACCCATTGGTGGAATTATAAAATTGCAATATTTTTGCAAAAAACATAAAAAATATTGTGCATATTGTTGATTCTTAATAACTTTATATACTTTTAAATAGCATATAAATCATGTGTAAGCTTACTAAAAATCTTTGATATAAAATTTCGTATTTTTTTTCTAAGAAAAAAGAAAAAAAATCATAGAAAAAATTTTTGAAATCGTAGAAAAAAAAGATTTTTTCATAGACTTTTAAAAGTTCATAATACGAACACAATCATTCAAAATATGATTAAAATAGTTAAATTAAACAAAATTTATTCAAATGCGTTATTAAAATATAACATGTAAATTAGATAAATATGAAAAAAATTGAATTACCGAAATTAAATTATCAGCTCAATGCGTTAGAACCTTACATTAGTCAAAAAACATTAGAATTTCATTATTTGAAACATCATCAAACCTATGTTGATAAATTGAATTCTCTTATTGAAAACACAGAGTTTGAAGGTAAAAGTTTAGAACAAATTATTAAAAATTCTAAGGGAGCAATATTTAATAATGCAGCACAAGTGTGGAATCATACATTTTATTGGAATTCTTTTTCTTTTAGGAGAAATACTAAGCCAACCCAATTGCTTGAAGAGCTTATTAATCAGAAGTTTGGGGGTGTAGATGATTTTAAACAAGAATTTACAAACCAAGCATTAAACCTTTTTGGAAGTGGTTGGGTATGGCTTGTTCAAAATGAAGAAAAACGATTAGAAATTCTATCCTTACCAAATGCTGAAAATCCAATTTGTCAAAATAAAATTCCACTTTTAGTTTGCGATGTATGGGAACATGCTTATTATCTTGATAAACAAAACAGAAGAGCTGATTATGTGAAAGATTTTTGGCAGATTGTTGACTGGCAAAAAATTTCAGAAAGATTACATACTTCTTTTTTTTATTTTTAATTTTTTTTCTTAATATATAATTCTCTATACTCTTTAATATATATTGTTTATACACTTACCAAAACGGGATATACGATATGCCATAATGATATGTAATTTTCAAAGAATGGGATAAGAAATACGCTGTTTTGGTAAATTCTTTTAAAGAAATAATTTAATGAATTAAAGAATATTCAAAATTTTGCTGTACCTTTGCAGATTGTAGAAAAATAATTGTTTTAAATTTAATAAATACAGCAATGGCAAAAGAAAAGAAATTTTTGACATGTGACGGTAATCAGGCTTGTGCTCACGTTGCTTATATGTTTAGCGAAGTAGCAGCAATCTATCCTATTACCCCTTCATCACCAATGGCAGAATATGTTGATGAATGGTCAGCAAATGGTCGCAAAAACATTTTTGGAGAAACAGTTAAATTGGTAGAAATGCAATCAGAAGCAGGAGCTGCTGGTGCATTACACGGCTCTTTGCAAGCTGGTGCTTTATCTACAACATTCACTGCATCACAAGGATTGTTGTTGATGATACCTAATATGTATAAAATAGCGGGAGAATTACTTCCTGGCGTGCTTCACGTTACAGCAAGAACAATAGCTGCTCACGCTCTTTCAATTTTCGGAGATCACTCTGACATTTACGCTTGTCGTCAAACAGGATTTGCAATGCTTTCTTCTGCATCTGTTCAAGAAGCAATGGATTTAGCAGGAGTTGCTCACCTTTCAGCAATCAAAGGAAGAGTCCCATTCATGCACTACTTTGACGGATTCCGTACATCTCACGAAATCCAAAAAATAGAAGCATTGGAAACAGAAGATATGGCTGCATTGGTTGATCAAGATGCTTTAAGAGCTTACAGAGAAAACGCATTAAATCCAGAACACCCTGTAACAAGAGGTACAGCTCAAAACCCAGACGTATTCTTCCAAGCAAGAGAAGCATGTAATCCATACTACGAAGCATTACCTGAAATAGTAGCAGATTATATGGAAAAAATCTCTCAATTAACAGGTAGAGAATACAAACCATTCAACTATTACGGAGCAGCAGATGCAGAAAACGTAATCGTAGCAATGGGTAGCGTTTCAGATACTATAAAAGAAGTTATAGATTACCTTGCTAAGAAAGGTGAAAAATTAGGATTGGTAACAGTACATCTATACCGTCCATTCTCTAAGAAATACTTCTTTGCAGCCCTTCCAAAAACTGCAAAAAGAATTTGTGTGTTAGACCGTACAAAAGAAGCAGGTGCTAACGGAGATCCATTATACTTAGACGTAGTAGAAGCAATAGCATCTTGCACTTGCACAGAAAAACCAATGGTTATTGGAGGTAGATATGGATTGTCTTCAAAAGATACAACACCAGCACAAATCCTTTCAGTAGTAGAAAACCTTAAATCAGCTAACCCAATGAATCAATTTACAGTTGGTATAGTTGATGACGTTACAAATCGTTCTTTACCAATGTTACCAGAAATATCAATGGCAACAGAAGGAACATTTGAAGCTAAATTCTACGGATTAGGAGCGGATGGTACAGTAGGAGCAAACAAAAACTCTATCAAAATCATCGGAGACAACACAAACAAATATTGTCAAGCATATTTCTCATACGATAGTAAGAAATCAGGAGGATTTACTTGCTCTCACCTTCGTTTCGGAGACAATGTAATTCGTTCACCTTACTTAGTTACAACACCGGACTTCGTTGCTTGCCACGTATTCAACTATATGAATATGTATGAAGTATTGAAAGGAATCAAACCAAACGGAACATTCCTTTTAAACTCAATGTTCTCAGCAGAAGAAACAGTAGAAAGATTAAGCGCTAAGGTTAAAAAAGAATTAGCAGAAAAGAATATCAACTTCTATATAATCAACGCAACAAAGATTGCAGAAGAAATAGGATTAGGAAACAGAACTAACACAATTCTTCAATCAGCATTCTTCAAGATTGCAGAAGTAATTCCTTACGAAGTTGCAGTAACAGCAATGAAGAAAGCAATCGACAAATCATACGGCAAGAAAGGTGAAAACATCGTTAAGATGAACTACGCAGCTGTTGATAAAGGAGGAGAAGTTATTAAGATAGAAGTTAAGAAAGAATGGGCTGACGCTTGCACATGCGGTTGCAACTGTGGTGAAGTAGCAGAAAGACCAGAATTTATAAAGAACGTAGTAGATGTAATCAACGCACAAGAAGGAGATACATTACCTGTAAGTGCATTCGTAGGAAGAGAAAACGGTACATTCCCTTGTGGAACATCACAATACGAAAAGAGAGGAATCGCAGCACACGTTCCAGCATGGCATGCAGAAAACTGTATCCAATGTAACAAGTGTTCATTAGTATGTCCTCACGCAGCAGTACGTCCATTCGTATTTACAGCAGACGAACTTGCAAAAACAGGAAATCCAACCACAATAAAAGCAATAGGAAAAGAATTTGAAGGAATGCAATTCCGTGTACAAATATCTCCACTTGATTGTACAGGTTGTGGAAACTGTGTTGATGTATGTCCAGCTAAGATAAAAGCTCTTACAATGGAACCATTACACACACAAATGGAAGAAGCAAAAGTTTGGGACGTTGTAACAAAGAACGTAACTTACAAATCAAACCTTGTAGAAGTAGGAAAGAGCATAAAGAATTCTCAATTTGCTCAACCATTATTCGAGTTCTCAGGAGCATGTGCGGGATGTGGAGAAACACCTTACATAAAACTTATCACACAATTATTCGGAGAAAGAATGATGGTAGCCAATGCAACAGGTTGTTCTTCAATCTACGGAGGTTCTTGCCCATCTATGCCATATACAACAAACGCAGAAGGCAGAGGACCAGCTTGGGCAAACTCATTATTTGAAGACAATGCAGAATTTGGTTTAGGTATGGCAACAGCAACTCGTAAGATGAGAGATAGAGTTGAAGACCTAATGAGAAAAGGCTTAGTATGCGATTGTTGCACAGCAGACCAAAAAGCATTATTCCAACTTTGGATAGACAATAGAGAAAACGCAGAAATCACACAAAAAGTTTACAACTCACTTGTTCCAACATTAGGACAATGCGGTTGCGATATATGCAAAGAATTAGAAGCCAACAAACAATTCATTGTTAAGAAATCACAATGGATATTCGGTGGAGACGGTTGGGGATATGACATCGGATACGGTGGACTTGACCACGTTATCGCATCAGGAGAAGATGTAAACATATTAGTAGTAGATACAGAAGTTTATTCAAACACAGGAGGACAAGCTTCAAAAGCAACACCTGTTGGAGCAATAGCTAAATTCGCAGCATCAGGAAAGAGAATCCGTAAGAAAGACCTTGGTATGATAGCAACAACATACGGATACGTTTATGTTGCACAAGTATCAATAGGAGCAGACCCTGCACAATACTTAAAAGTATTAAAAGAAGCCGAAGCTTACAATGGACCATCATTGATCATAGCTTACGCTCCATGTATCAACCACGGAATCAAGATAGGAATGGGAAAAACACAAGAAGAAGGAAAACGCGCAGTAGAATGCGGATACTGGCACTTGTGGAGATACAATCCTGAGCTTGCAGCAGAAGGAAAGAATCCATTTACATTAGATTCAAAAGAACCAGATTGGAGTAAATTCCAAGCATTCATTGACGGAGAAGTACGTTACAACTCATTGAAGAAAGCATTCCCAGAAGAAGCAGCACAATTATTTGCAGCCTCAGAAGAAAATGCAAAATGGCGTTACGAATCTTACAAGAGAATGGCATCAATGGAATGGAATAAATAATCCAACCAAAGATTCATAAAAACAAAAAGGGAAATCCTCAAAGGGTTTCCCTTTTTGTTTATTGAAATCTTTACATAATATATTGATTTTTTCTTACAGACAAAATAATCCTAATTTTAATTATGGCGAATTCGCCACAATTACCAACACTATAAACAGAAGAATCAAAAATAATTTGGTCAATTTTAGTTTTTGCTATACATTTGCAGACAAAGATACAATGTAAAGATTTTATAACTAAAAGTGGTAATTGTATGGATAAGGAAAAGAAAGAACAATGTAAATATTGGAAATATGTTAAAGAATCATGGGGTGAATTCAATGAATGGTTAAGTAATAAATTATTGTTAAGTAAGTGGCTTTATATAATTGTTACGATTTCGTTGACATTACTTTTTGTATATTATTTTAATTGGGATGGATTAGGAGAATTTGGTGAATTTTTTGGTGGTTTTATAGGAACGATATTTACAATGATAAGTCTTCTACTTGTTATACGAACTTTTGAGTCTCAACGAAAAGAATCAAAAGATCAACGTAACGATGCTGCAATACAAAGATTTAATGATATGTTTTTTGAACTATTGAGAGTGTATCAAGAACAAGTAAAAGAATTGTGTATAAAAGGTAAAGATGGAAAAGAATATTGTGGGAAAGAGTTTTTTGTAAAAGGTATTGAAAATGTCAATCAAGAATTTTTGAAAAAATATAAAAAATCAGCTAATAGTTATACGAAGTATGCTAAAAGAGCTTATATGACTTTTTATGAGAATAATAAAAGTAAGCTTGGGGCATATTTTAGAACATTATTTAGAATTTTTGATCTTATTGATAACTCTATTTTGGATACTAAACAAAGAAAAGAATATGCCAAAATACTTAGAGCTCAATTATCAGAAAACGAATTGTTTTTTATTCGGTATAACGCTATGACGATATATAGTAGCGATGAGAATAAGGAATATATAAACAAATACAATCTATTGAAACATTTACCTATTTTTGAATTGATCGAATTTGAAGAAGAATGTAAAAAAATAAATATTACAAAAAATAAAAATAGTGAAAGTATAAATGCTATTTATTATGATATTCGCAAAACTCTAAAAGATATTTTAAAGAAATATAATAGTAATCAATATACATTAGGTACATCTAAAAGTATAGAATTGTCAAAGTTTACTAAAAAACATAAATTATTTATAACTTTACAAGAAAAATATAAAATTGAGTTTAAATATACAATGGATAAAAGCGTTAGAACAACAACTCATCCAAACTTTAAGTTTTTTGATGACCTTGATCAATCAAAAAAGACTAAATTACTTTTATTATTTATTGATGAACTGTTTTTTGATTCTAACTTTTCTGAATTTAACAAACGAATTTATGGAGGAGAAGGTGTAGAAATAAAAGAAGATTCAAATAATAATGAGAACCAAATTATTATAACGATAGAGAATAAAAACAGAAAACCACTTAGATTAAAGAAAGTATGATCATAATCAAAAAGATAATTAAGCAATCTTTCTTTTATTAAACAAATAGGGAAATCTTCAAAGGGTTTCCCTTTTTTATTTCCACAAAGTCTCTTCTCTGATTTCGTCAAAGGTGATTTCGTAGCCGTAGGAAGAGAAAAGTTTTGCGATATACTCTTGATCTTCTGGGGTAATCGGCATTTTGCCATTTCTTCTTTCATAATAATAAGTATGTCCGAAGTGTTGAATCAATTCCTTTCGCATATTAGCAATGTCTTTTGCCTTAACCTCCTCAAAAGAGCTCTTCATGCCGTATGCAACTCTTACTTTTTTATTTTCTAAGAAATATTTACAATTTGTTTCGTTGAACTTCAAAACATTAACTGCAACTAACAAATCACTATCCTCGCTATTTCTAAGAGCGACTATTCTTCTTAAACATTTTTCTCCAAGCAAACATTTTTCATTCCAACAAACCACGAAACTATTAGGTTTGTTTTCAAAATTAATATCTATTTCCATACTATTATTTTATTATTAAAACGCAAAAAACTATCACTTTATTACATTACATCAGCTTCGTACTATTAGTTTAATCTGATTAAATTAGTAGTACGAACACATTAAAATACTATTTTAAATAGATTAAAACAGACTTAAACAATAGGAAAAAATTAAAATATACTTAGTTTAGAAAAATAAAAAGGCTTCTTATAGAAATTATCACTTTTTTCACAACTTTTTTTTCAAATTTAAATAGCGAAAATATTTTTTTAACAATTACTTTCTTTGTCTTATCAAAGGTTTAGTTAGGTTTGTAAAAACATTGTTAATAAGTCTGAATAATTATTGATAATTTAGAACAAATCTTCTTTGTATTTTTGCTACAAATTTAAGTAAGGTTTTATGGAATGGGTTTTGTTTCAAATGGAGGAAGAAAATGACAAGACGCTCAATGCAGAATCGCTTTTGAGTAAGCCTCTTATGGAACAAAAACCAAAGGATTATAATAAGAAAACAGAAGAGAAAGATATGTCTAAAACAGTTTTAGAAAGAGAAGAGATTGTAAAGTCATCAGTAAAGTACTTTAAAGAAGATGCTTTGGCGGCAGATGTATGGATAAACAAGTATGCACTAAGAGATGGAGATAAGATTTATGAACTTAATCCTGATCAAATGCACAAACGTTTAGCAAAAGAGTTTGCAAGAATTGAAAATAAATACGCAAATCCGCTTTCGGAACAAGAAATCTATGAGTTGCTTAAAGATTTCAAATATATAATTCCGCAAGGCAGTCCAATGTCTGGTATAGGTAATGACTTTCAAGTGGTTTCTTTGTCAAACTGTTTTGTGATCGGCAATTCTGCAAATTCAGACTCTTATGGAGGAATTTTAAAGATTGATGAGGAGCAAGTTCAGTTGATGAAAAGAAGAGGAGGTGTAGGACACGATCTTTCTCATATTAGACCAAAATTCTCTCCTGTTAAAAACTCGGCTTTAACCTCCACAGGAATTGTGCCTTTTATGGAAAGATATTCCAATACTACCAAAGAAGTGGCACAAGGTGGTAGAAGAGGAGCGTTAATGTTGTCAATTTCTATCAAACACCCTGATGCGGAAGATTTTATTGATGCAAAAATGGAGCAAGGTAAGATTACAGGTGCAAATGTTTCGGTAAGAATTGACGATGAGTTTATGCGTTGTGTCGTAAGTGGCAAACCATACAAACAACAATATCCAATAGATTCTCCAAATCCTTCTGTAGTTAAAGAAATAGACGCAAGAGCTCTTTGGAAAAAGATAATAAAAAATGCTTGGCAAAGTGCAGAGCCGGGAGTTTTGTTTTGGGATACAATAATTCGTGAATCAGTTGCTGATAGTTATGCTTCATTTGGATTTAAAACTATTTCTACAAATCCTTGTGGTGAAATTCCTTTGTGTGCATACGATAGTTGTCGTCTATTAGCAATAAATCTATATTCATACGTTAAGAATCCGTTTACAGATAAAGCGGAATTTGATTTTGAACTCTTTAAAGAACACGTTCAAAAAGGACAAAAACTTATGGACGACTTAATTGACTTGGAGATTGAAAAGATTGAAAAGATTTTAGAAAAGATTGAGTCGGATCCAGAAGATGATGAAATCAAGAGAGTTGAGAAAAACCTTTGGTTAAATATTAAATTAAAATGCTTGGAAGGTAGAAGAACAGGATTTGGTATTACTGCCGAAGGAGATATGTTAGCCGCAATGGGATTAACATACGGAAGCGATGAGGCAATCGATTTTTCAGTTGAGGTTCACAAAACATTAGCATGTGCAGCATATCGTTCGTCTGCAATTATGGCAAAAGATAGAGGATCATTCCCTATTTATGATTCAAAATTAGAAGCAAAAAATCCATTTATACAAAGACTTAAAGAAGCAGATAAAGAATTGTATGCAATGATGTTGGAATATGGAAGAAGAAACATTGCATTGCTTACAATAGCACCAACAGGTAGTGTAAGTATTTGTACACAAACCTCTTCTGGAATAGAACCTGCATTCTTAGTTTCTTACAAAAGAAGAAGAAAAGTCAATCCAAACGATAGCAATGCAACAATTTCTTTCTACGATAAAGAAGGACAAGCATGGGAAGAATACAATGTGTTGCATCATAAGTTCGCTCTTTGGGCAGAAATCAATGGATATGATGTTAAATCATTAGAAAAATTACCAGAAGCAGAACTTCAAGAAATTATTTCAAAGTCTCCTTACAACAATGCAACAGCAAACAATATCAATTGGGTGAATAAAGTTAAGATGCAAGGAGCAATTCAAAAGTGGGTAGACCATTCTATTTCGGTAACTGTTAATATTCCAAAAGAAACTACCGAAGAAGTCGTAGCACAAATCTATCAAACAGCATGGGAATCGGGTTGTAAAGGAATGACTATTTATCGTGATGGTTCAAGAGACGGAGTTTTGGTTTCTCACAATACAAAAGATTCTTCATCTTTCACAGAAACAAAAGCACCTAAGCGTCCTAAGAAATTAGAAGCAGAAATTATTCGTTTCCAAAATGACAAAGAAAAATGGATTGCAGTAGTTGGCTTATACGAAGGACATCCTTACGAAATATTCTCAGGAAAAGCAGAAAACTTTGCATTACCTTCAACAATAGATAAAGGTTGGGTGATAAGAGTTAAAGAAGGAAGTATGCCAGCTCGTTATGATTTTCAATTCCTTGACCAAGATGGCTACAAAGTTACAATAGAAGGACTTTCTCGAATGTTCAAAAAAGAATATTGGAACTACGCAAAACTTATTTCAGGAATACTTCGACACGGTATGCCAATACAAAACGTAATAGAATTAGTGTCTAAATTAACTCTTGACACAGATACAATCAATACTTGGAAGAATGGAATCGCTCGTGCTTTGAAACGCTATGTAAAAGACGGCACTATTGTAGAAGGAGAAAAGTGTCCGCAATGTGGAGATAACGTAATCTATACAGGAGGCTGCAAACAATGTGCATCATGCGGTTGGAGCAAATGTAGTTAAGAAAAAATAAAAACCTAAATAGGCGTAAGATGAAATGTAAAAGATTGATTTTATTATTTTGTCTTACGCTTTTTTTATTGCCTTTGCGTTCTCAAACAACAGATGACCTTTTAGAAAGAAGAATAAAGCAGATAGAAGACATAGAAATAAGTGCTGAGTCAAAGGAAGAATTGATAGAATTTCTCTATTCCTTAAAAACCAATCCCCTTAATCTTAATTCCGCAAAAGAAAGCGAACTACAACTCTTAGGATTAGACGACTTTCAAATCTTTTCCTTACATCACTACATCTCCGAAACAGGAGAATTAAAAAGTATTCACGAATTATCAGTTATTAACGGCTTTACACCTCAGTTAATAGAAGAAATCCTACCCTTTGTCTGTGTAAAACCGATGAGGTATCAACCCTCGCTCCGTTTAGATTCTGTTTTCACAAAAGGAAAGCACGAATTACGCACACAATACAAACAAATATTAGAAAAATCCAAAGGATACCTTCGTCAAGACGGCAAAGGCTATCAAGGAATGCCCTTTTCCTCGCAGTTAAGATACAATTTCTCATATTTTGATCGCTTAGAATTTTCATTTGTTGCAGATAAAGACGCAGGAGAGCCTTCTTTGATAGATTATTACTCTGCTCAACTAACCTTACGCAATATTTCCTTTGTGCAACAACTTACAATAGGGGATTATCGTCTTAACTTTGGAGAAGGATTAGCAATAGGACAAGGATTTTCTCTCTCTTATCTCAACAATGACGCCATATTAAAAAACAGAAACTTCGGAATAAAGCCACATCGTTCAAGTACAGAATACGGATACAATAGAGGAATAGCCGCAAACCTGAAATTATGGAATACAGACTTGTTTCTCTTTGCAAGTATTGACAAAATAGACTATTCAGGCAGTATTTTAACAACGGGACTTCACCGAACAGAATCGGAAATAACAAAAAAAGACTCAAATCTTGCACGAATGTTTGGCTCACACCTCAATTACGAAAACAAAGGCTTGCAATTAGGA
Source organism: Bacteroidales bacterium (assembly GCA_017559135.1). GTDB lineage: Bacteria > Bacteroidota > Bacteroidia > Bacteroidales > P3 > Onthomorpha. Next base: position 86,576 of record JAFYSZ010000025.1, read on the forward strand.
ACAACATTTCTTTACTACGATTACCAAGATTCAATAAAACATAACTCTTCTGCCTATCAACAATATTATTTCTCAGGAAAACAAAACTCTGTTCTTTCAGTTAATGCCTCTTATCTTTATAAACGTCTAAGATTCTTTGCAGAAGGAGCAATGAGTCAAAACAAAGCAAAAGCCTTTCTTTGCGGAGCACAAATAAATCTTGCATACAAAACACTACTTTCATTTTCTTTGAGAAATTATGATAAAGATTATCAAAGTTTTTATGCAAACAGCATAGGCGTTCAAACAAAAATAGCAAACGAACAAGGCTTTAACATAAATTTTTCGCATAGACTAAATTCAAAACTAAGTTATTATTTAGCAGCAGACTTTTTCCGTTTTCCATTTCAAACATATATAAGTCAAGAAGGGGCAAAGGGAATGAAAATTCGTGGAGAAATAAATTATAATCCAAGTGAAAAAACACTCTTACGCCTAACCTACAAATTCAATAATAGAGAAGAAGATGTAAAACAAGGCGATACAGAAATACTTCATTACAATATTTTGCAACAAATTCAACTTTATCTTCAAACACAATTAACAGAAAATTTTTATCTACACTCTCGTACAGGATATTCTCATACTCATACTTTTTCTTCAAACAAAGACAACGGATATTATTTTCTTGTTGAGGGGATTTATAAACATAAGAATTTCCCTTTGCAACTTAATTTGCGATATGCTTATTTTGACACAAAAAACTATGATAATCGTTTCTCGGTTTATGAATATAATTTGCCGATGAATTATTCTGTTGCCTCGCTTTATGATGTTGGACATAGGGGATATTTGTTTTGTAAAATCAATTTGACGAAAAAGATAGAATTATCATTGAGATATGCCGCAACTCTCTTTACTGAGAAAGAAGAAATCTCCTCTGGTAACGACCAAATTCCTCATTCTCACAAGCAAGAAGTAGGATTTCAAATTCATATAAAACTTCCCTAAAATAAGTCTAAGAAATAAAAAAATAACTCTATGATTTAAGAAATTATTTCATAGAGTTATTTTTTTAAAACAAAGAAATATTTTTCAGATTTATTCTCTTAATTTACTCGGACTTACACCCTCTATTCTTTTAAAGAATCTTGAAAAAACATCAATAGAAGAAAATCCCAAATCTTTTGCAATTTGTTCAATAGACGAAGAACTCTCTTTTAGCAAATGCTTAGCCTCTTTTACAATCCTTTCATCGATTAAAGTCTTTGCAGTTTTCTTCATTTTTCTTCTTAAAACAAAATCCAAATGTCCATTAGAAACGCCTAAATGTTTAGCATATAATTTACTATTTCTCCATTCAACAAACTTCATCTCCAATAATTCCAAAAACTTAGAGGAGATTCCGTAATCATTTTCTTCACTATGATTATATAATTTATAAAAAAACTGATAAAAAGCAGATGACATCAAATATTTCAACGCATTTAATCGATATGGATTCTTGGTATCAGAAAAAATACTCTTCATATCTTCAACATGATGAAAGATAAACGAATGTCCTTCTTCATCTAAAACAAAAAAAGGAAAATATTTAATTTTCGTTTCAACACTAAGTTCATCAATAAACGTATTAAATAGATTTTTTCTTAAACTATTAGAACTCACAAAAAATATAAGCGACGCCTCTTTCGTATAACTAAGAATTTCAAACTTAACATCAAAAGAAATAGACAATATTGCAGGAGCTGTAATTCTATATTCGAAAGAATTAACTTTAAAAACAAATTCTCCTTTTTCAAAAAATATGAACGTGAAATAATTCTTGTTATCACAATTAGAAATAGTATTCAAAATTTCTATATCATTTGAATACATCGCATCATAACCTATCTTGCGACACTCTTCACTATCATCAAATATTTTCTTGAAATCAATATAACTAACACTATCTTGCATAAGCATAAAAATGTATTTTATCGTGGCAAATATACATATATATTTTAACCTAAAAAAACGAAATATGCGAATATGCCAAAAACCTCATTAAATAAGCCAAAAACTATTTAAAAACGCCAAAAATTGCCTTAAAAATGCCAAAGGTTTTTCGGATTTTTTACTATATTTTTGCAAACGAAATTTCAAGCAAAAAATTTGTCGACAAAAACCAAACGAAACAACGATGAAAACAAGCCCAATTTTGCAAAAATCGCGATTAAACTCCTATCGATTTTGCAGAATTGTAAAAAGTAAAGAATAGGAGTAAGAATAAGAAACACTAAAAATAAATTAAAAATGAAAAGAAAATTAGTATTATTAGTTGCATTATTTACAACACAAATAGCAACAGCACAAGAAGAAATAAAAAAGCATAACTTTGGATTAGGCTTTTCAACAGAAATGTGGGTAGATAAGGACAATCACCTATCATCAAGTGCAATTTATGATGTTTATTATGAGAATGCGTTACAAACACAACTATATGCAAGCACCACACTAATAGATTGGCAAACACTATCACTACATTTTGATTACACATATAAGTTCAACAAATCATTTTCACTAACAGGAAAATTCAAATGTTCATTTGTAGATGCAGACATACTAAGTTCAGTCTTTGACAAAGAGAAAAAAGTATTACCAACAGGCTTTAATTCAGAAAATATAAGCGTTTACAACATAGGATTAGAGATTCCACTATCAGTAAACTATAATTGGAATATCAAAGATAATGTAGCATGGACATTTTCCTTAGGAGGTGGACTTAGAAGTATGATGATTCTGAACAATACAACAAAGTATGAATTAGGAATGGGAATAGAACCTAAAAATTTTATAACATTTCGAGACAACTTACAACCTTTTTTACTTTTTGGAACAGGAACAGAATTTAAAATAGGGGAGAAAAGTATGAAAATCTTTTTGAATTACAGCCTATATGACGCAGATTTTTTCACGATAGCCAATGATTATTCTATAAAAAGTGGCAATTTTATAGGCGTAAATTCACATGAAATAAACAATACAAAACTAAATCCAAATCAATTAGAATTAGGATTTACTTGTTTCTTCTAAAAGTAAAAATAACTCTAAGAAATAAAAAAATAACTCTATGATTTAAAAAATTATTTCATAGAGTTATTTTTTTTAAACAAAGAAATATTTTTAGCAATATTACAAATAAAAAAGAGGAAACCTTGATTGATTTCCTCTTTTTTGGTACATCTGGCCGGAATCGAACCGGCACGGGTGTTACCCCACTAGATTTTGAGTCTAGCGCGTCTACCTATTCCGCCACAGATGCGTTTTTGACTCATTTGCGAGTGCAAAAGTACTACTTTTTTTGAAATTGACAAATATTTTACATTTTTTTTTTATCTTTAAGAAAATGTGCGTACCTTTGCACGCTGAAAAAACGATTTTCAATAACAGGAAAGGCTATGTCAGAAAAAGAACAAAAAGACACAACTGCTCTTTTTACAGGTAGAGCAACGGCTTATTTGGCCAAGAAAATATCAGATGTTTATCAAAAACCTTTGGGAAATTCTATCGTATTGCAATATGCAGATGGAGAATTTCAACCTTCTTTTGAGCAAAATGTAAGAGGTTGTGATGTATTTATCATTCAATCTACTTTTGCACCTTGTGATAATATTATGGAGTTGTTAATGCTTGCCGATGCAGCGAAAAGAGCTTCTGCAAAAAGAATAATTGCGGTTATTCCTTATTTTGGCTTTGCTCGTCAAGATAGAAAAGACAAGCCAAGAGTGCCAATTGCTGCTAAGTTAATGGCAGATTTATTGCAAACAGCAGGTGTAAGTAGGGTAATAACAATAGACTTACACGCAGATCAAATTCAAGGATTTTTTGACATACCTGTTGATCACCTTTTGGCTTCTTCAATTTTTATTCCTTATTTAAGAGGTCAAGATGTTGCAACAGAAGATTTGTTATTCGCTTCTCCTGATGTTGGAGGTACAAAACGTGCAAGTCAATATGCAAAAACATTAGGTACAGGTTTTGTTATGTGTTACAAACAAAGAAACAAACCTAATGAAATAGGAACAATGCAACTTATTGGTGATGTTAAAGGAAAACACGTTATTTTAGTAGATGATATAATTGATACAGGAAATACATTATGTAAAGCTGCGGAATTGATAAACGAATGTGGCGCTGCAAGTGTTAGAGCAATGATTACTCACCCTGTATTGAGTGGAGATGCAATAGAAAAGATTGAAAAATCTTGTATGAAAGAATTGATTGTAACTGATACAATTCCTTTAAAACGTCAAAGTGATAAGATAAAAGTTCTTTCAACTGCTTCTATCTTTGCGGAAGCAATCAGAAGAGTTGAAAACTATGAATCTATTGCAGACTTTTATGAAATAGCAGTTAAACAAAAAGGCGTTGTAGAACGCTTCTAATAAAATTTTAAATAACAAATAAATTTTTTAAAAGAAATGAAAACAGTATCTATGAGTGGTTCTCTAAGAGAGAACGTAGGGAAAAAAGATGCTAAATCTTTGCGTAAACAAGGCTTAGTTCCTTGTGTAGTTTATGGTGGAAAAGGAGAGCAAGTGCGTTTCACAGTTGCACAAAAAGCATTCAAACCATTGTTGTTTACTCCTGACACAAACTATGTAGAATTGGAAATTGCAGGAAATAAATATATGGCAATTTTACAAGAAATCCAATATCACCCTGTAACAGACGAAGTATTGCACGCAGATTTCTTACAAATATTTGATGACAAGCCAATTTCAATTTCAATTCCTGTTAAAACAGTTGGTACAGCTCCTGGGGTATTGCAAGGGGGTAAACTTATGCTTAAAATACGTAAGTTAAAAGTAAAAGGATTGCCTAATGATATACCACAATATGCAGAGGTTTCTATCTCTAACTTAGAAATTGCACAAGGAGTTAAAGTTGAACAAATTTCTATTGACAAAGTAGAATTGTTAGACGTTAAATCAAGCGTTGTAGTTTGGGTTAAACCTACTCGTGCTTCTGCAGGAAGATAATCTTGTAAATAAAAAAAGAATAAAATAAGGCTGTGCTTCTTTTTGTACAGCCTTTAATTTTTTTGATATGAAATATTTAATAATAGGTTTAGGAAATCCGGGCTCGGAATACGAAAATACTCGCCATAATATAGGCTATATGGTTTTGGATAGAATGGTTAAGAATTTGAATATTGACAATAAATCCAATGACTATAAATTTTCTATTGATAGACACGCTTTTGTTGCTGAGGTAAAGACAAAAGGAAGAACGATTATCTTGGTTAAACCAACTACTTATATGAATCTTAGTGGTAAAGCGGTGAAATATTGGGTTGATAAGGAGAAAATACCTATTGAAAATGTTTTAGTGATTGTTGATGATTTGGCTTTGGATTTAGGAACAATACGTCTAAGAATGGGAGGCGGCGATGGCGGACACAATGGATTGAAAGATATTATTGCTTCTTTGGGACACAATAAATTTAATAGACTTCGCTTTGGAATTGGTAGTAATTTTGCAAGAGGAAGACAGGTTGATTTTGTTCTTGGAAAGATTGAGGGAGATGATATGGCGATTGTAGATCCTAAATTGGATATGTGTTGTGATATTATCAAGTCTTTTGCTACTATCGGAATGGATAGAACTATGAATATGTATAACGGGAAATAGGTTTTAAACCATTTGAGAAATTTCTAAAATATAATCAGCAACATCTTTTGGTAAGATGCTTTGCATGCATTCGCATTTTATTGTTTTTTTGCAATTGTTGCATGCTTTGTCTTTGCAAAATATTTTAACGTATTTACCTATTGGTCGCCAGCGTTCTGGATTGATTGGACGCATTGGTGGGAATAAACCAATTGCGTGCTTATTTAGCACAGCGGCAACGTGCAATGGTCCTGTTCCTGATGCAACTAATGCATTTGAGTTATTGATGAGGTTTATGTATTGTGATAAAGAAAGTTTACCACTTAAATCAAAAACATTATCATATTGTTCTTTAAATAACTCATTCCTGAATAAAACTCCTTCTTCTTCTGAACCACAAACGAAAATTCTAAATTTATTTTTATCTAATCTTTCAATTAAGTCTTTAAAGTTATCTAATCCCCATTCTCTTCCATTACCCTTGCTTTTTGGATGTAAAATTAATTTGAAGTAATTAGAGTTTTCTGACAATATGTCTGCACAAGAAGGAACTCTTTCGACACTTAGATTTAAAAAGTTATCAATATGTTCAAATTTAATTTCTTTATTAAATCCTTTAATTTTATGAAGTAAAGTTGTGTTTAGTATTGATTCGTGTTTGTTTGAGCGTTTACGAGAGAAATGTGAAAGTTTATTACAATAAAGCCAATTATAAATTCTATGAGACGTTCCTATACGATTTTTAATTCCTACTTTTTTGCATATTTTTGCAACTTCTTTGTTAGGAAAAACGTGCAAGACAATATCAATACGTTGTTCTTGTAATATTTTGTATCCATTAATTGGGTCTTTTTTTATTTCATCCCAATTAAGAAAAACATCAACATCTTTAGATAACGAAATTATAGGCTCAGTATAACTTTTGCCAAGAAATAAAACGGTCGATGAGTTGAAATATCGCTTAATTATACCAGCCATAGGAAGAGTTAATACAACATCTCCTATCCCGTCTGTCCTACTTATTAGTATTCTCATTGTCATTTAATTCTTTGAGTTTCGCATATTTCAAAAAGGTTGCTGTGGCTGAGAGTTTACACACTTGATAACCAGCATAGCCATCAAGGAAACCTAACTTGAAAATATAGTCTTTAAGAAATTTCCATTTAGGACGAAAATACAATCCAAACAAACTTACTTTCTTGCCATTCTTATGAGCTTCTTGTGCAGTCAAAGTGGTGAATTTGTCAAATTGTTGCAAGTGTGAAGATGTATTTTTATAGGAATAATGCAATAAATCTCCTTTTAAAGGGATTATTTGAGTGTTTTCAGGCAAAAATAAGGTTTCGTGAACAAGTTCCCCTTGCCATTTTACGCTTCTTTTGTCAAATATTCTAATCTTTTTGTCGGGATACCAACCACAATGCTTTATCCAGCTACCACAATAATTTGTCAATCGAGAGACTTCGTAAACTTTTTCAGTCGTTTCTTCTCTTAATTCTTTGAGTCGAAGTATGCTTTCTTTGAGTTGAGAAGATAAAACTTCGTCTGCATCTATTGAAAGTATGGTATTGAATGTTGTTAGAGAGTTTGCATAATTTTTTTGCTCAACATAACCGAGCCATTTTTGAGAAAAGGTCTTTACTTTTGGATATTTTTCTGCTATCTCTGTGGTTTTGTCTGTCGAAAAGGAATCTACAACGATTATTTCATCGCATACATCTTCTATTGATTCAATACAAGGAGCAATATTATCCTCTTCGTTGAAGGTAATAATGACAGCAGAAATTTGCATACGGAATTATAGTATTTTTTCTACGTCTTTGAATACAAATTCCATTATTGCGGGCTGCAATGTCTTAATATCAATTATGCTAATCTTTTTCTTAGGAAAGGCTTTGTCCATTGCCATATCAACTCTGTGTGCAAAACCATCTTCTTTCTTTCCTTTGAATTTTACATACACAGTAATATTTTTAGGTCTTTTTTCCTCTGCTGAAACAAATGCCTTATGAGCCCACGCATCTTTTATGTCAAATTCTTCCAATGCAGAAAGAATGTTTTTTATCAAGTTTTTTCTGCTTCTTTTAGCCCACCAACCTGGTTTACGTGTCTTTTCTTTTAAACCTTTTGCTAATTGTTTGTTAGCTTTCTTGTCTATCATATTCTTAAAGCTTTACTAAACCTGCAAATCCCATAAACGCCATTGCTAAAATACCAGCTGTAATCAAAGCAATAGGTATTCCTTTAACTCCTTTTGGCACTTCAACAAGTTCTAAGTGTTCTCTTAAACCTGCGAATATTACCATTGCTAAGGTAAATCCTAATGATATTCCAATAGAGTAGGTTATTCCTTCAAGTAAATTGTATCCTTTTTGAACAACTAAAATAGATATTCCTAAAACTGCACAATTTGTTGTAATAAGAGGAAGAAATACTCCTAAGGCTTGGTATAATGACGGACTAATTTTCTTTAATATTATTTCAACCATTTGAACTAGTGCAGCAATTACTAAGATGAATACAATGGTTTGCAGGAACTCTATTCCCAATGGTACAAGTATAAATTCTTGTAAAAGAAATGTTACAATAGTTGAAAGAGCCATTACAAATACCACGGCAGCCCCCATTCCAGCAGCGGTACTTACTTTTGTGGAAACACCCAAAAAAGGACATATTCCAAGGAATTGAGAAAGAATTACGTTGTTTACGAATACCGCAAAGATTATGATATATACATATTCCATAGCTTAAAATTTTATATTTTTTGCAAAACTAATGTTTTTTATTCAATTGCAGAAATAAAAGAGTGATTTTTTTATATAATTTTTTAATTTTTTTTAGAAATTCTTTGTTTTAAAATTTTGTTTTACCTTTGTAAAAATAAATTTTTTGATATGGATTTTTTTTATCGGGAAATGGTGTCTGACAATAGGCAAGATAAGACTATTTTGATAGCACATGGTTGGCTTGGAATGGGAGAGCATTGGCTTAAAATAGGAGAATTTTTAGCGGATTGTGGTTTTCATGTTTTGATTCCCGACTTGCCTAATCACGGAAGAAGTTTTCACACAGATGATTTCTCATACGAGGAAATGGCTTCTTTTCTTCACGATTTTGTTGAAAGAAAAAAAATCTCTGAATCGCCAATTCTCATTGGGCATTCAATGGGAGGAAAATTGATAATGAAGATGGCAGATTTATTCCCAAATGAATATGAAAGATTAGTCATAATTGATATTTTGCCAATAAATTATCCTTTTTTGCTTTCTGAAAATGGTATAGCAAATGTGTTGTTAAATATTGATATTTCAAAGTTTTTAACTCGTGGAGAATTGCTTAATCATTTGAAAAAGCAGATTTTTGATAAGGGTTGGCTCGCTTTAATAATGCAGAATGTGCAAACTGAAATCATTTCAGAAATTGATAATAAGATAAGGCTTTCTTGGAAATCTAATGTTCCGATGTTGGCAAAAAAAATGGATAAAGTTGCAGGTGGAATAGAGATTGGAAAAATAGAAACGCCGACACTTCTTATTAGGGGAGATAGTTCTGATTTCACAAAAAAGGAAGATTTGTGGATTTTAAAAGAAAAATTTCCTAATTCTAAAATTGAGACAATAAATTCTTGTGGGCATTGGGTTATGGTAGAGAAAACAATTTTGTTTTTAAAACAACTTTTATTATATCTTGGCGTTAATTAGGTAAAAAAAAGAATTTTACGTATTTTTGCAACCGTTAAACAAAAGTATTATGCAGATTCAAATTGAGCTTATCCTATTAGTTTTATCTTTTTTGTTCTTTTTGAGCGTTTTTGCAGGTAAAGCGAGTTCTAAGTATGGAGTACCTTCTCTTTTGTTATTCTTAGGTGTTGGAATGTTAGCTGGTAGCGATGGACTTGGTGTGCAATTTGATGATATTTACATCGCTCAGGCAATAGGAACAGTGGCTCTGTGTATTATTTTGTTTTCTGGGGGAATGGATACAAAGGTAAATGAAATAAAACCAGTTATTTTGCAAGGAGTTCTTCTTTCTACTTTTGGTGTTTTAATCACTGCTTTAATTATGGGGGTGTTGGTTTGGTTTGTTTTAGGTAAAACGAATGCAAGTGCTGGCGTTGGATTTCTTGGTTCACTGCTTTTAGCCTCAATTATGTCCTCTACCGATTCTGCATCAGTCTTTTCTATTCTTCGTTCAAAAGGTTTGAATCTTAAACAAAATCTTCGCCCTATGCTTGAATTGGAAAGTGGTAGTAATGATCCGATGGCTTATCTTTTAGTGCTGACTCTTGTTGATATAATAGCGATTGGTGATGTTCCAAGCCTATGGGTGATTGTTGGAAAACTTATAATGCAACTTGCAGTAGGATTTGGCTTAGGTTATGCACTTGGAAAATTTGCAATTTTTGTGATAAACAGAATTAAAATAGGTAATGATTCTCTTTATCCTATATTAGTTTTTACGTTTTGTATATTTATTTTTTCTGCAACTTACTTTTTGCAAGGGAATGGATACTTAGCAGTTTATATAGCAGGCTTAGTGATTGGTAATTCAAAGTTTGTTCATAAACGTTCATCAATTAAATTTTTTGATGGTTTAGCTTGGCTTTTCCAACTCATTATGTTCTTGATGTTAGGTTTGCTTGTTAATCCTCACGAACTATTACCTATAATTCTTCCAGCCCTAATTATTAGTTTGTTAATGATATTTATTGCACGTCCTTTAACAGTTTATTTATGTTTGTTGCCGTTTAGAAAAATGACTTTTAAGGCAAAGACATACGTTTCTTGGGTTGGTTTGCGTGGAGCAGTGCCTATTATTTTTGCAATAATGCCTTTGGCCGCTAATTTGCCAAATGCACGTTTGATATTTAACATTGTCTTTTTCTGTACCTTGATTTCTCTTTTGTTGCAAGGAACTTCGTTGCCTATTGTGGCACGTTGGTTAAAATTAGCAGAGAAATCGCAAAATGTTTCAAAACTTCGTGATTTTGATATAGATGTTTCTAATGATATTAAAACAGTTTTGGCCGAAGTTGAATTGAATGAAAATACTTTTGAAGTTGGAAATCGTCTTATGGATATAAAATTGCCAGATAATTCTTTGGCTGTGATGGTTAAACGAGATGAAAAATATTTTGTTCCAACAGGAAAAACAGAACTAAATCCAAAAGATAAACTTCTTATAATGACAGATGATTACGATTCTTTACAAGAGGTTTACAAAAAATTGAAAGTAGAAAATAAAAACTAAAATATAATAAAAAATGAAAATATTAGTATTAAACTGTGGAAGCAGTTCTATCAAGTATCAATTGATTGATATGGATAACAATGCCACTTTATTGGCAAAAGGATTGTTAGAAAGAATAGGATTAGAGATGGGCGAATTTACTCACAAGCCTGTCGGAAAAGATAAACACTATGTAAAACAACCAATCCCTGATCACAAAGCAGGTATTAAGATGGTGTTAGATGCTTTGGTAGATGAAAAAATAGGAGTTATAGCTTCATTGACAGAAATCAATGCTTGCGGACACAGAGTTGCTCACGGAGGAGAAATTTTCAAAGAATCAGTTTTAGTAGGAGAAAAAGAAAAAGAACAAATCAGAGCTTTATTTGCCTTAGCTCCACTTCACAACCCTGCAAACCTTCAAGGAATAGAAGCAATGGAAGCAATATTGCCAAATGTTCCTCAGGTAGCTGTGTTTGACACTTCTTTCCACCAATCAATGCCAGCAGAGGCTTATCTATATGCAATTCCATACGAATATTATCAAACAGACAAAGTTCGTCGCTATGGATTCCACGGTACTTCTCACAGATTTGTTGCTCCAAAAGCAGCAAAAATGGCAGGATTGGACATAAACAATTCAAAAATCATTTCTTGCCACTTGGGATCAGGTGCTTCAATTTGTGCAGTTAAGAATGGAAAATCAGTAGATACTTCTATGGGATTCACACCTGTTGAAGGATTGATTATGGGTTCAAGATGTGGAGATTTAGATCTTGGAGTACTTCTTTATATTGCTGAAAAAGAAAATATGACCATTAAAGATATGAACAATTTCATCAATAAAAAATGTGGTTTGAATGGAATCACAGGCGGAGTTGTTGATATGCGTGATATAATGGCAGGAAAAAGAGAAGGAAAAGAAAGAGAAACTTATGCTTTCGATATGTTTGCATACAGAGTTAAGAAATACATTGGAGCATACGCTGCTGCAATGGGTGGAGTTGATGCAATCTTATTCACAGGCGGTATTGGAGAAAATGCTTGGTGGCAAAGACAAGAAATTTGTCGTGGTTTAGAGTTCTTGGGTGCTGAAATAGATGAAAAACAAAATGAAGCGATGGCAGGACAAGACGGTATAATTTCAAAAGAAAGTAGTAAAGTCAAAATCCTTTCTGTAACTACTGACGAAGAATTAGTCATTGCACAAGATACTTATTCAATTGTAAAAAAATAAATGAAGAAATTTGCGGATTTCCTTATGTGGCTTGGCGGTTGGAAACTAATTGGCGAGCCAGAACCTCAGATGAAAAATTGTGTATTCATAGAAGCCCCACATACATCAATGTGGGACTTCGTTTGGGGGCGTTGCGGACTATGGAAATTAGGCGTTAATGCCCATTTTTTCATTAAAAAAGAAATGTTTTTCTTTCCTTTGGGGCCAATTTTAAAAGCCTTAGGTGGCGTTCCTGTTGATAGAAAAAAAGGAGCAGGTCTTGTAGATGAAGCAGTCAAAAGATTAAAAGAAGATAGCAACTTTTCGGTAATCATAACTCCTGAAGGAACTCGCAAATACACTGAAAATTGGAAAAAAGGCTTCTATCACATAGCAATGAAATCAGGAAAACCTATCTATTTATCTTGGTTAGACTATGAGAAAAAACAAGGTGGAAGCGGAAAAATCTTCTATCCAACAGGTAATTATGAAGAAGATTTAAAGGAAATCCAAGAATTTTATAAGGATAAAGTAGCAAAATATCCCGAAAACTTTAATCTAAGTAAACAATATCAAAATAAACAATAACAAAATTATGTTAAGAACTTACACTTGCGGAGAATTAACTCTCAAAGATTGTGGTACACAAGTAACACTCGCAGGTTGGTTGCAACGTTCTCGCGATTTAGGCGGCATGACCTTTATTGACCTAAGAGATCGTTATGGAATAACACAACTTGTCTTTAATATGGAAACAAATTCTGCCTTGTGCGAAAAAGCAAGAACACTTGGAAGAGAATATGTATTACAAATTAAAGGAGTTGTTGCAGAGAGAAGCAATAAAAATAAAAACATACCAACAGGAGATATAGAAATTCTTGTAGAAGACATAACGATATTAAACGAATCTAAAACACCGCCTTTCACAATTGAAGACAACACAGATGGAGGCGAAGAATTAAGAATGAAATATCGTTATTTAGACCTTAGAAGAGGTGTTGTGAGAAAAAATCTTGAATTAAGACACCAACTTTCCATACTCATCAGAAATTATATGAACGATAAAAAGTTTATGGAAATAGAAACACCATTCTTAATTCGTTCAACACCAGAGGGAGCGAGAGATTTCGTAGTGCCTTCAAGAGTAAATCCAAACGAATTCTATGCTTTACCTCAATCTCCTCAGACTTTCAAACAATTATTGATGGTTGCAGGTTACGATCGCTATTTCCAAATCGTAAAATGTTTTAGAGATGAAGATTTAAGAGCCGATCGCCAACCAGAATTTACACAAGTAGATTGCGAAATGAGTTTTGTAGAACAAGAAGACGTTTTACAAATGTTTGAAGGCTTGATGAAATACCTATTTAAGCAAGTAAAAGGCTTAGAATTAGGTGATTTCCCACGAATGACTTACGCAGATGCAATGAAATATTATGGAAGCGACAAACCTGATACAAGATTTGAGATGAAGTTTGTGGAATTGAATGATGTAGTTCAAGGAAATGGATTCTCTGTTTTTGATTCTGCGGAATTAGTTGTGGGAATTTGTGCAGAGGGTTGTGCAAACTATACTCGTAAACAATTAGATGAATTAACCGATTTCGTAAAACGTCCACAAGTTGGAGCAAGTGGATTAGTTTATATCAAGTATAACGAAGACGGAACATTCAAATCATCTGTGGATAAGTTCTTTAACGCAGAGCAATTACAAAAAGTAGCAGATAAATTCAACGCAAAACCAGGCGATTTAATGCTTGTGATGGCAGGAAAGAAGGAAAAAACTCAAACTTCTTTGTGTGCTTTGCGTCTTGAAATGGGGGACAGACTCGGATTAAGAGATCCTTTCAACTATAAGCCGTTATGGGTTGTGGATTTCCCACTTTTAGAATGGGACGAAGAAACTCAACGTTTTTATGCAAAGCATCACCCATTTACTTCTTTGAAATCAGAGGATTATTCAAAGCTTTTCACATCTCCGGGCGAAGTTCGTGCAAATGCTTACGACCTTGTGGTAAACGGAACAGAGATTGGAGGAGGTTCAATAAGAATTTACGACCGAAATATGCAGAACGATATGTTTAAAGCATTAGGTTTCAGTGAGGAAGAAGCACAAGCACAATTCGGATTCTTATTAAATGCCTTTGAATATGGTGCTCCACCTCACGGAGGTATTGCTTTCGGTTTCGATAGAATGTGTTCAATGTTCGCTGGCGTTGAGACAATTAGAGATTTCATTGCTTTCCCTAAAAATAATAAAGCAAGAGATATTATGATTGAAAGTCCATCAGAAATTTCTCCTGCTCAACTTGAAGAATTGAATATTTCGCTTATTCCAAAGCAATAAAAAACGAATCGTATTATAGAAATAACGGATTTTTTTAAGAAAGTCCGTTATTTTTTTTATTCTTAAAAGTCATAAAATCAGCGTTTTACCCCCCCCCATAAACAAAATTAGGGTTTTGTTTGTTAGTTATAGTGAAATATTTGTAAATTTGCCATATAGAAATGATTGTAAACCAAAATTTATTAAATATGAAAAAACACGCAAAATTAGCATTGATTTGTTTTTCAATGTGTTCGCTTTTCGCATTCACAGAAGCAAAAGCACAAGAAGTAATTACAGAAGAAGTTTATGTAGAAGAAGCAGTTGAAGAAAAAGAGTCCTTCGATGATTTCTGGGAAGTTTATTATTCTTATTCAACGATGGACTTCAATTATGATTTAATTGCGAAAGATTTAGGAGCAGAAACTCCTCAACATGGCATTGGTATAGGAATGAGAGCTATAATTCCATTAGGAACAGACTATTTTACAATGAATTATAACTTTGGATATACTTTTGGTCTTAGACAATATTCTGATAATTATTCAGAAATGACAAGAAACAGAACTCTTTCTCATACACTATATGTTGATTTAGGTTTTGGAGGACAAGTTTTCTTTACTAAAAATCATAAAAACGGAATAGGACTTTCAGCAGGATTTGGTTATGACTATTCAGAATTGCAATTATCTAAAGCTCCTGCTGGATATGCTATGGTTTTAGATTCTAAAGTTATGCAACACGCATTCTATGTTCCTGTTGGACTAAGACTTTTCTTTGGCGATTTTTCACTTTCTGGAACTTTACGTTTTCCAGTCTTTGACATAGATATGACAATTGAAAGTAGAAATCCTCAAAATTTCAGTCCAATAAAAGAAGATCGTACATTATATATGTTACCTTTGGAAATAGGAATAGGATTTAAATTCTAAGCAAAATATTTCTTTGATTTAGAAAATTATTTCAAAGAAATAAAAAAATAACTCTTTGTTTTATTTTATTAAAGCAAAGAGTTATTTTTATTGTTATTCGATAAGAAATCTTTAATTTTCGTAAAAATCTTAAAATTCTAAAAATTCCTTTAACCAACTGCAAGCAAAATATTTACAAATGAAAAATGCGATTTTAAGACAAAATGCTTAAAGAAAATTTAATCAACAGATGAATTGTCTTGATTTTTTAAAAATATAAGCACTTAACGTAAAAAATAGATAAAACAAAAAAATAGGGATTTGTTGATTCAAATCCCTATTTTGCAATTACTTAAACTAAAAATTATACTTAGTCTTTGATATTTGGTTCTTCCAATCCAAGACCTTTTTTCTTATCCCAAGCTTTCAAAACGAAGCCAAGAATCAATGCAGCTATACCTAAGCAAGCTAACATCACTAAAGGCCAAGTGTAATCATACTCTAATGGATTTGCAACGCCTTCATTTGTGTTTGCTAATACCTTTCCGATTAACATTGGGAATAACCACAAACCTATGTTTTGAATCCAGAAAATTAAAGAGTAAGCTGAACCGATTACTTTTTGATCTACTAATTTTGGAACGCTTGGCCACAATGCTGCGGGTACTAATGAGAATGACGCTCCTAATACTAAGATAGTTACGTAAGCTACAATTGTTCCTCCAATAGCACTTTCTCTAAACATTGGTAATACAAACGCAAATGTTAAGTGGCAAACAATTAACAATAACGAACCAATCATTAACATAGATGCTGCTTTACCTTTGTGATCCACATAGTTACCTAAAATAGGAGTGATTGCAACTGCTAATAATGGGAATACAGCGAATACAGATTCAGCAGAACCTCTCATATATCCCATATAACAATAACTAATCAAAGCAACGATTGCTAATCCCATTAAACCATATTTTGCAGTTGTGTTTTTAGAGAAATTACTTGCAAACGAGCCAATTGCAACTACTAACATAATTAAATATTGTACGATAGTAACTGTTTCGCTTGCCCAAAATCCTGTTCCTGGTGTAAGAGTTAAATTACATTCAAGCATATTTACAGCGTATTTTTGGAATGGGAAAATAGCTGAATAGTAAAGAACGCAAAGTAAAGCAACTAACCAGAATCCTCCACTCTTTAAAATAGTTCCTATATCGCTAATTTTGAATGGATCATCTTTTTCTTCTGCTTCACCTGTTTGTGCATCTAATTTCTTATCCATAAAGAAATATACAATAAACATTATCAATGCGATGCAAAGTAAAACAACTCCGAAAGCAACTGAACGAGCAACGTCAATATCTCCACCAAGTTTTGCGAAGAATGGAGAGAAAATCATACAAGTTGCAACTCCCAAACGTGCTAATGCCATTTCAGAACCCATAGCCAAAGCCATTTCTCTGCCTTTGAACCATTTAACAATACCACGTGATACTGTAATACCTGCCATTTCAACACCGCAACCGAAAACCATAAATCCTATTGCAGCTAATTTAGCAGATGCTGGCATACCTCTATAAAAAGGAGAAACGCCTAATTCATCGAATCCTGGAATGTAGTTTAAATTGTTGGTAAACCAAGTGTGTAAACTGCTATCTGTAAAACTGTCAGTTACTGCATACCACTTAATTACAGCACCTACAAGCATTACAGCACCAGATAAAACAGCGGTGAATCTAACTCCCATCTTGTCAAGTATGATTCCCGCAAAAATTAAGAAGAAAACAAACACATTTAGGAATGTTTCTGAACCTTGCATTGTTCCGAAAGCGGTTGGATCCCAGCCTCTTTCACTTTGCATTAAGGCTTGAATAGGTGATAAGATGTCCATAAAGATATATGAACAAAACATGGCGAAAGCCAACAATAATAGTGCAATCCACCTAAATAAAGCACTATCTCTCAAAGTTTGAATCTTTTCTGTCATTATTTATTTGTTTTAAAAGTTTTTCTGTTTGCAAAACTATCAATTTTTTCTCTAAAAAAAGATTTTTATGTGTAAAATCTTAAAATTTTGCCTTTTTGATGTGTTTTTTTTATTTCGCGATTTTTAATCTTTATTTAATGCTATCACGCTATTTTTCTTTACTTTTTTGAAATTTTTAATATGATTATTTTTCTGAAATTTAGAGATGATGAATAATTTTTTTATCAAGAATTATGGAGTTATCAAATAAAATTTTAACTTTGCAAGTTCAAATAACTATATGTACTTAAAATATAAAGTGATATGCAAAACAAAGGTGCTATTAAAGTTATTGCGATAGTATTCGCGTTGATTTGTTTGTATCAACTCTCGTTTACCTACTTTACAAAACAAGTAGAAAGCGACGCAAAAGAGTATGCTACAAATCAGTATGCCAAGACTATAGCTAAAAACTTAGCAAAAGGAGATGCTTTACGTGAGCAGGAAATTTTTGATTCAATTTCCACAGAAAGAGAGAACTTTTACTTAGACTCTGTTTCAGAACAAACAGCTTATAACTTTTTGTGGATAAGAAAATTCTCTTACAAAGAATGTAAAGCAAGGGAAGTTAATTTAGGTTTGGACCTAAAAGGTGGTATGAACGTTATGATGGAAGTTTCCACTGTGGACGTTCTTAAAAATTTAGCGTCAGATCCTG
This sequence comes from Bacteroidales bacterium, assembly GCA_017559135.1. Classification (GTDB taxonomy): domain Bacteria; phylum Bacteroidota; class Bacteroidia; order Bacteroidales; family P3; genus Onthomorpha. The sequence goes on from JAFYSZ010000025.1 coordinate 104,573, forward strand.
GGAATCAGGTGCTTTCAGATTTAATTAAGAGAGCAGAAGAAGAACACAAGAACACAGGTGAAAGATTTATTGATTGCTTTGAAAACCAAGTAAATGAAGCAAATAAAACTTCAAAAGTGGATCTTTCTGCATTTTTTAGAGTAAAACTGAAAGAAAAAGGAATAACAGCAAATTCCTCAAACGCAGAAGTGATTAGTGCAATTAGACAAGAGTGCACAGAATCGTATGATAGAACTTTCCAAGTTTTATCAAAACGTATAGATAAGTTTGGAGTTGCTCAACCAACTATCCAAAAGTTAGAAGCAACAGAGAGAATTGCTATTGAGTTACCAGGAGTAAAAGACCCTCAAAGAGTAAGTAAATTATTGGAAGGCTCTGCTCAGTTGCAATTTTGGTTAGCAGGAAATGCTTTGGAAGTGTTTCAGTCTCTTATTTCTGCTGATGAATGGTTGCAAAGTTTAGATACTACACAAGATAATAAAGTTAAGAATCCTTTATTGTCTAAGTTTGCACACCTAAATAATGGTGGAATGATGCAAAGATGTGTGGTTGGAACTGCAACTGCAAATAATAGAGTTGAAATTGATAGAATGCTTGCAAAAGCATCGAAGTTGCTTCCACAAGATGTTATTTTTGCTTGGGGTGCAAAACCTATTGAAAAAACAAATGAGTATGAGCTTTATGTTTTGCAACTAACAAACAAAGCAAAAACACCGTTGTTAGATGGTGATGTTATATCTGATGCGAACAGCGATTTTAATCAACAAGGACAACCTGTTGTTTCAATGGTTATGAAAGATGAAGCTGCTCGTAAATGGGCTAAGATAACAGGAAGCAATGTGGGAAAAAGTATTGCGATTGTCTTAGATGGTGTTGTTTATTCTGCTCCTAATGTAAAAGGCGAAATAACAGGTGGACGTTCTGAAATATCAGGACAATTTACAGTTGAAGAGGCAAAGGACTTAGCAAATATTCTCAAATCTGGTAAATTGACTGCTCCTGCAAAAATGGTTCAAGAATCAGTTGTTGGACCTTCTTTGGGAGAAGAATCAATTAGAACAGGTTTGATTTCATTCATTGTTGCATTCGTATTGGTGTTTGCTTATATGATATTCTTCTATAATATGGCAGGTATCGCTGCTTGCTGTGCTTTGTTTGTTAATATTTTCTTCTTAATGGGAACATTAGCATCATTAGGAGCTGTATTAACATTGCCAGGTATTGCAGGTATAGTATTGACAATGGCTATGGCTGTCGATGCAAACGTTATTATTTATGAACGTATCAAAGAAGAATTGCTTGCAGGTAAGAATATAGGTTCTGCAATTTCTGATGGATATAAAGTTGCTTACTCTGCAATCATAGACGGAAACGTTACTACATTATTAACAGGTATTGTATTGGCATATTTTGGTAGTGGCCCTATTCAAGGATTTGCTATTACATTATGTATAGGTATTTTGACATCTTTATTCTCAAGTATCTTTATTTCAAGATTAGTATTTGAGGCAATGTTAAAGAGAAAGAATGCTACAAAGAACATTACTTTCTACAATAAATTAACTAAAAACTTCCTTAGAGATCCAAAAGTTAATTTCGTTGGAACTCACAAACCTCAAATGATTGTAGCTATTGCTTTAGTTTTACTTTCAATTGGATCTTTAGCATTCAAAGGTTTAGATTATGGTATTGATTTCTCTGGTGGTAGAACATACGTTATAAGATTTGATAAAGATGTAAATCCTGTAGAAGTTCGTAGTGCGTTACAAGAAGAGTTCGGTACAGCTCCAGAAGTTAAAACATTCGGTCCTGCTTACCAAGTAAAAGTAACAACTGACTATAAGGTAAAAGATGATAGCGAAGCAGTAAAGGCAGAGGTTATAGAAAAACTTCATAAAGGTGTTGTTAAATTCTATGGAGAAAAATTAACACTTGAACAATTTGAATCTACAATGAAGAGTCCGTTGGGTATCATAAGCTCAGAAATAGTTGGACCAACAATGGCTGATGATATAAAACGTTCAGCAGTTGTTTCTGTAATGGTTTCTTTGGTGTTGATATTTATCTATATCGGATTAAGATTTAGAAAATGGCAATACGGATTAGCTGGGTTAGTTTCTTTAACTTTTGATGCTTTAATAACAATTGGAGTGTTCTCTTTGTTTAGTGGAATTTTGCCATTCAACTTAGAGGTAGATCAACAATTTATAGCGGCAATATTAACAGTTATTGGATATTCTATTAACGATACTGTGATTGTATTTGACCGTGTAAGAGAAAATGTGAAGTTGTATCCAAAATCTCCTTATGGAAAAGTAATGAATGATGCGATGAATCAAACTCTTAGTCGTACATTCAATACATTAGGTTCTACATTATTAGTATTGTTGATAGTGTTTATTTTTGGAGGAGAAGTTTTAAGAGGATTTGCTTTTGCATTATTTATTGGAGTTGCAGTTGGTGCGTTTGCTTCACTTTGTGTTGCTTGTCCTGTTGCATACTTTACAATAACTCGTTCTGAAAAAAAGAAACAACTTAAAGCAGGTAAATAAAATAATTAATAATTTATTGGAGAGACAATTAAAGATCTCTTCAATAAATTATTATTGGTAAAAATTTGTGAGATAATTTTTTTCTTGTAATTTTGCCGACTTAATGTGATATTATGAGTGTAATTGTTTTTACTTTAATATTATTAGTTACAATGGTTTCTCTGAAAAAACGCAAAAAGGAGGAGGAATCATTTGAGCCGCAACAATTTTTTGAATTTGAGGAAAATAATATTGAAGAATTTAAGGAAAAAACGCCAATTGTTGAAGAAAAAAAAGTAAAAAACAATTGTGAGGGCGAAAGAACAATACAAGAAAATGAAGAAAAAAAACAAATAAATTCAATAGAAGAGAATAAAAAGTTTTCATTAAAAGAAGCAGTTATTTATTCATCTATATTGGAGAGACCATATAAATAGTGAAATTATAAATTTGAAAAACACATAAAAGAAATGGGCATGTTTAGAAAATTATTCTTTACACTCGGGTTGTTACTTACAACCAGTCTGATGTTGTATTCGCAAGGAACTCTTACGGGTACTATCACAGACTCACAGACAAAAGAACCATTGCCGTTTGTGAATGTCATTGTTGAACAAAATGGTCAACAAATGGGAGGTGCAACAACGGATATAAATGGTAATTATCAAATTAAACCGCTTTCTCCTGGTGCATATGACATCAGAGCTTCGTTCATGGGTTACAAAACTGTTTTGAAAACCGGTGTTCAAGTTAAAGCTTCTGGTTTTACATTGGAAGGTAGTTTAGAAATGACTCCTACTGCAGAAGTCTTAGATGTTGTGGAAGTTGTTGAGTATTCTATTCCGCTGATAGACCAAGGTTCTTCTGAATCAGGAAAGCGTATTTCTGCAGAAGATTTGGACAAAATGACTGCTAACACTGTTGACGGTATTATTGCTTCTGTCGGTGGTATTACCGATAATGAAGGTGGTGCTGGTAGTGCTCGTGGACAAGACCAAATGAAAACTTATGTAAACGGAGTTGCTAAGAAAGGTTCTGTGAACATTCCAAAACAATCAATTGCGGAAGTTCAAGTTATCTTAGGGGGTACACCTGCAAGTATAGGTGAAGCTATTGGAGGTGCTACAAATATTACATTATTACCTCCTCAAAACCAATTCCAAGGTTTTGTTCAATATCAAACTTCTGAATTTTTGGATACGAGAGGATATCACAGAGCAGACATCTTCTTTACAGGTCCATTATACAAAAAGAAAAATAAAGAAACAGGAGTTGAAAATAGTGTTATAGGATATCGTTTAGCAGGTTTTGCTTCTTATTCAGCTGACGGATACATTCGTCCAAGAGATAGAAGATATTATATGGTAAAAGAAGATGTCTTAGAACAATTAAGACAAAATCCATTAGTATACAACCCTGCAATAGGTGCTGTAAACTATTCAGCAGAGTTTTTAACTTTAAATGATTTTGAAAGAGTTGGTCGTAAACCAAACTTAGGAAGTGCTTCTATTTATCTTGATGGAGGTTTGGATTTCCGTTTCTCTAAGAATAGTAGTTTGCAAATAAACGCAGAGTACACTTATGGAAAGGGATTGAATGGTAGTGTGTCTTCAATGTTGTTGAATAATTTCAATAACTCTGAGTCATACAGCAACAGTTTTCAAGTTATGGCAGACTTTACTCAAAAATTCCCTTCTGAAGAAGGAAGCTCTGCTTTAATTAAAAATGTTATCTTTAATGTTGTAGGATCTTATTCAAGATCTTATGGAGAATCTTATAGTAAAGATCACGGAGATAACTTATTCCGTTATGGACACGTTGGTTACTTCAATACTCACAAGAGAAATTCTTACGAATTAGTGAGAATGGATATAGATGGAGATGGAAGTAAAGAATACGTTTATCAACACAACGGTTGGTTAGATTATCAAGTTGATTATACTCCATCAGAATATAATCCAAGTATGTCAGCATATACATCTCAAATCTATTTCAGTGATGAATTCCAAGATTTGAGAGATTATGGTTATACTATGAACTACGATAACTTGAGATCTATAAACGGTTTAGTTAATGGAGATTCTCCTCTTTCAGTTTATAGTATGTTTACAAACGTTGGAGCTGTTACTACTTCTTATTCTAAATCAGAAAACCAATATATATATGCAGCAGCGAGAGTTTCTGCTGACGTAGGAGCTCATCAAATAGAATTAGGATTCCAATATGACCAATCTATATATAGAGGATATTCTTTGAATGCTTCTGGATTATGGACAATAATGAAACAAGAAGCAAACCAACACTTGTTATATAGAGATTTAGACAATCCTATTATAGATAACTCTTCAACAATACCATACGTAACATACGGAAGACGTTATGATGCTGGTAGCCAAACATTCTTTGACAAACAAATACGTCAAGCATTAGGCTTAGCAGTAGATGGAACAGAATATATAGATATAGATAGTTATGATCCATCAACATTCTCTTTGGATATGTTCTCTGCTGATGAATTATACAATACAGGTAATTCATTAGTAAGCTATTACGGATACGATCATAGAGGAAATAAATTAACAGGGAAGCAATCATTGCAAAATTTCTTCTCTGGTGTTGATGGAAATAGAAATATCGGAGCATGGGAACCAATCTATGCAGCAGGTTATGTTCAAGATAAGTTCTTCTTTAGAGATTTGATTTTCAACATTGGTCTTCGTGTTGATAGATTTGACGGAAATCAAATGGGATTAAAAGACCCTTATACACTTTATTCTTCTTACACAGCAGGAGAATTGAGAGCAGCAGGACGTACAGATATTCCTAATGGTATAGGAGATGACTATGTGGTTTACGTAGATAAATTATCATCATCAACAACTACTGATAATGTAGATATCAGAGGATATCGTAATGCAAATGAAAATGCATGGTACACTGCAAGTGGAGAATTAGTATCAAACCCAGATGATGTGGCTGGTGCTTCAGGACAACCTTTACCATATAGAAAAGGTACTTTGACTGAAACAGGATTACCAACACAAATATCAACAGATGCGTTTGAAGATTACAAGCCTCAATATGTAGCAATGCCACGTATTGCATTCTCATTCCCTGTATCTGATAAATCAGAGTTCAAAGCATCTTATGACGTTATTGCTCGTCGTCCATCAGAAGGAGCATGGCAAGCAAACTATGCTGGATACTTATTTATGGAAAAAATGAATGGTGCAGTGTTTACAAACCCTAATTTGAAACCTGAAAAGATTACAAACTACGAATTAGGATTCCAACAAGTGTTATCAAAATCATCTGCATTAGGTATCACAGCGTACTACAAGCAAACAAGAGACCTTATCAATATAGTACAATATGTTGGAGCTGACCCTACAAATATGTACTACTCATACGAAAACCAAGACTTCATGACAACAAAAGGTTTCACTGTTTCTTATGATTTAAGACGTTCAAAGAATGTTAGAATCAATGCAAACTATACATTACAATATGCAGAAGGTACAACAGGATTACCAACAACAACATTAGTTTCTTTGATTAAGGCTGGTTATCCAAACATTAAGATGTTATTCCCTATAGCAGATGATAGAAGACATGAATTTAAAGTAAACTTAGACTTCCGTTTCCAAGGAGGAGATAAGTATAATGGACCAACAACAACAAGAGTCGTTGTTGATAAAGATGGTAATGAAAGAGTTCAAAACATCAGATGGTTCCAAAACTTAGGATTCAACATCACAGGAGTTGCACAATCAGGAGCACCTTATACTAAGTATTTCAGCAACATTCAAAATACAATCGTAGGTAGTTTCAGAGGAGCACGTTTACCTTGGACATTCCGTGTAGATATGAACATTGATAAATCTTATACTTTAAAAGTAGGAAAGAAAACAACAATGTTAAACTTATTTGCAAGAATAACAAACGTATTCAATATTAAGAATATTAGAGGTGTTTACGGAGTAACAGGAGACCCTGAAGATAATGGATACTTAACAGACCCTGAAACACAAACAATTATTCAAGGACAACTAAATGAACAATCATACAGAGATTATTATACTATGTATTATAACAATGCATACTATAATTACTCTACACCAAGAATGGTTTATTTAGGAGTATCATATCAGTTCTAATAAATTAAGATAAAAAATAAATAGTATATGAAACATATTAGCAGTAAAATATCATTATTATTGATGTGCTTTATGCTTGTTGGTGCGACTGCATACGCAGAAACGTATAAAAATGCAGTTAAGAAACCCGCAAAGAAAGCAGAATTGGAAAGATGTCGTAGAGGACAAGGTTCTGCTGAATTAAGCATAAACAATGTTAGAGCCCGTATAAATACTTCTGGTAACATGTGGTATGATGGTTCTAACGCACGTTACTTTGTTCCAAAAGATGGAAATAGTACAGCGATGTTCTGTGCAGCTTTGTGGATTGGAGGACAAGATGCAAACCTTCAATTACGTGTTGCTGCGTTAAAATTTGGACAAAGTGGAGATGACTTTTGGCCAGGACCTTTAACAGTAGACGCAAATGCTTCGGTAGATAAAGCAGTTTGTGAACAATGGGATAAACACTTTAGAATTACAAGAGCTGAAGTAGAGTATTTTGTTGATGGATTTGAATATCAAGGAAGTACATTTATGGGTGTAGATGCTTCAAGAGCAACAGAAGCAATCAAAACTTGGCCAGCTCATGGAGATGTTTCTAAAAATCAATCTAAATTCATGGCTCCTTTCTTTGATAGAAGTGGAGACGGTGTATATAATTGGGAAGATGGAGATTATCCTTACTATGATTTGACAGGAGAATTATGTCCTGCAAAACAAAAAGAACAATGGGCAGAATTAGGATTACCTTTCACTCCTACTCCAACAATGGAATCTGATACAACAAATCCTAACTATGGAACAGGTGGTGTAGTAAAAGCATACGGTGGATTATTAGTAGACCAAGTGTTGAAGGGAGACGAAACAATTTGGTGGGTGTTCAATGATAAAGGAAATGCACACACTGAATCAGGATCTGAAAATCCAATCGGATTAGAAATTAGAGCACAAGCATTTGCTTTCGCTATGAATGATGAAATCAACAACATGACTTTCTATTCATATGAAATCATTAACCGTTCTACATTTACATTAACAAATACATATTTCTCTCAATGGGTTGACCCAGACTTAGGTTATGCACATGATGACTTTGTAGGTTGTGATGTTGAAAGAGGATTAGGATATTGCTATAATGGTAAAGCAACAGATGGTCCTGGTACAGGAGCTTATTCAGGAAACCCTCCTGCAATCGGAATTGACTTCTTCCAAGGACCATATATGGACCCAGATGGTAGAGATAATCCGAAAGTTGACCCTTATAAAGTGGCTGATGTTTATGGTGAAGCAACCTTAGATCCATACAGAAATGAAGATGGAACAGTAAACAACATTCTTTTAACAGAAGACGCTTACAAATTTAAAGATTGTTGGTATCCAAAATCAAGAGACTCTATTGATGCTTGTGCTATCAATGGTGTAAACTTTGGTAATGGTATAGTTGATGATGAACGTTTTGGTATGCGTAGATTCGTTTACTATAACAATGATGGAGCAAACAATGGTGAGCCAGATAAAGCTACTGACTATTATAACTATTTGAGAGGTATCTGGAAAGACGGTAGCAAAATGTGTTATGGTGGTAACGGATACAACTCAGGAACAGGAATTGATTTAAGTATTAAATCAGACTTTATGTTCCCTGGCAACTCTGATATTTGGGGTTGGGGTACAAGAACTGGCGGAAATGAAGACCATGGAAAGAACAATGTTTGGACAGAACAAACAGCTGGAAATGCATCTGCCGATAGACGTTTCATGCAATCAGCAGGACCTTTCACTTTGGAACCAGGAGCAATTAACTACATTACAGTAGGTATTCCTTTCGCACAAGCAGCAAGTGGTGGACCAATGGCATCAGTTGAATTGTTGAGACAAATTGACGACAAATGTCAAGCATTATTTGATAACTGTTTCAATGTATTGGAAGGACCAGATGCACCAAATGTAGTAGTTCAAGAACTTGACAGAGAAATTATACTTTATTTAACAAATGAAGCTGGTAACAACGTAAATGAAGCTTTTGAAGCAGAAGACGTAACAATACCAAGATCGTACGATGTTACCGATACAGCAGGAAATGTTGTTGAAACAATAGAATATGATAGATCTTACAGATTTGAAGGATATCAAATTTTCCAATTAGCTGATGAAACAGTTTCCGTTGCTGACATTTATGACCAATCAAAATCTCGTTTAATTGCACAATGTGATATTGAAAACTATGATTCATTACAAAATAATCAACCAATTGCAAAATTAGTAAACTATGCAAAAGTTGACGATTTATTAAGTGGTCAAGTAATGGTTGATGGAGAAAATAAAGGAATTAGACACTCTTTCAAAATTACAGAAGACAAATTTGCAACTACTAACGACAAGAGAATAGTAAACAATAAAAAATACTATTATATTGCAATTGCATACGCTTATAACAACTACAAACAATACAATCCAGATGACGCAACTAAGATAGATGGTCAAAAAACTACATACTTAGCAAGTAGAAAACTTGGCGGTGGTGGAAGTATTGAGCCAGTTGTAGCAATACCACACATGACAAATTCAGAACAAAACGGAACATTGTTACAATCATCATACGGAATGTCTCCTGAGATTACAAGAATTGAAGGACAAGGAAATGGTGGTATGATATTGAATTTTGACAAAGTTACAATTGAACAATTGGTAGGTAAAAGAGGAGAAGAAGCCTTAAATGGAGAAGAACCAGTAAACTTTGTTCCAACTCCAGTTTATGCAGTAAATTATGGACCATTGAACCTTAAAATTGTTGACCCGTTAGCAATTCGTCCAGGTAACTATATGTTAAGAATAGTTCCAGGAGAAGGAAGTATGGATGAAGCTTATTGGGAATTAACAAATGCAAATGGTGGTGAAATATATGAAGGCGTTGATACTATTCGTTCTTCAAGACCAATTGGGGAAATTAACGAAGAAATCATATTTGAATTAGGACTTTCAATACAATTGACAAACCCTAAGCCAGTAGCAACTTCTAACGCAGCAACAATTACATCATCAGAAGGAGCAAAAGGAGGAGATATAATAGCAGGAGCTTTGTTATCTTCATCAATAACATTTGCTGACCCTTCAAAAACATGGTTGTCAGGAGTAGCAGATAATGATGCTTCACAAGCATTAGACTGGATTAGATCAGGTGGTCTTACAGGTTCTGACGAACAAGATTTGGGTAATGCTTGGTTAGATTATTTCCATACAGGTGTTTTAGGTTCAAATGGAGTTTACATTGAAACACCAATGGATGCAAAATCAGAATTTGAAAATTGTGTTGGTGGTTGGTGGGCACCATATAGATTAACTTCTGTATCATACAACTATGATTTATCACAAGAAACACCATACGTTCACCCTGCATTTACAGATGCATATTATTTCAATTCAGATCCTAATGAATATGATATTCCAAATACAGACCAATGGAACCCTGGTAAATTGAAGAGTTTGATATCTAATGATATGAATAACTTGGCATCAGTTGACATTGTGTTTACAAACGATCAATCTAAATGGACAAGATGTCCTGTTATAGAATTAGGAAATGATCCTGCTTTAACACAAGGAGGAGCAAGAGCATTCTCATTAAGAAAAGCACAATCTGTTGGAAAAGATGGATTAGCTGATGGAACAGGAGAAGGTATGGGTTGGTTCCCAGGATATGCAATTAATCTTGAAACAGGTGAAAGATTAAATATCATATTTGGTGAAAACTCTGCATTAGGACATCAAAATGGTAGAGATATGTTGTGGAATCCTACAGCGGCTACAGCTGACCAAGGAGGATATGTATTTGGAGGTATGCACTATATCTATGTTTTAGGAACATCAGAAGTTAATGTTGCAGGAAAAATAGTGAAACCTACACGTTACGATAAAGGAGATTGGGCTTATAATATCTTGAAAGGATTAAGTGAAGCAACAGGGGTTTCTTCTAATGCGGATAACACCAATAGAATTAATGCAGCTCACGAATTGTTTGCAACAGTAATGTGGGTTGGAATACCACTTGCAAACTGTTTTGAATCAGGAAATGCAAGTATTGAATTAGAAAAGAAATCTCAATCTTTGATTCCAACAGATGCAACGGTATCTATCAGAATTAGAAAACCATACGTAGCAAAATGGTCTAACAATGAAGGTGGAGTAAATGCAAATCCTGTAAATGACAACAATCCTATGTATCAATTCTCAATTGATGCAGGTTTAGCAACAGTACTTGGACATACAGAAACAGCACAATCAGCATTAGACAACATAACAGTTGTTCCTAATCCTTACTATGCTTATTCAGCGTATGAACAAGATCAAATTCAAAACCTTGTTAAAATCACAAATCTTCCACCTGATTGTTACATAACAATTTATGCTTTGGACGGAACAGTGGTTAGAAAATTGAGAGGACCTTCTGCTTCATTGGTATCAGGAGGAGGTACAGCTTTAACATCAGTTGATTGGGATTTGAAGAACCATAAGGGATTACCAATTGCTGGAGGAGTTTATCTAATTCACATTAAAGCTGATGGAGTAGGTGAAAAACTAATCAAATGGTTTGGAGCTTTAAGACCAGTTGACTTAAACTCATTCCAATAATCTAACAATATTGCTTAAAACTTATAAAGAAAATAGGAATATGAAAAATATAAATAGAATATTGACAGGCGTTATACTTTGCATCTTAATGATGCCAAGTATAACAGCGAATGCAGGGAATGATGACAGAAGAGGAACTGCAGGTGCTCCATACTTATTGATAAACCCTTGGGTAAAAAGTTCTGGTTGGTCAGGAGTAAATACAGCAAACGGTACAGGAGTTGACGCTCTTTTCAGTAACGTAGCGGGATTGGCTCGTACAACAGGAACAGAAGTTACATTTGGATACACTTCTTGGCTTCAAAATTCTGGAATCAGCAACATAGCAGCAGGACTTGCACAAAATCTTGGTGAATATGGAGTTTTAGGGTTGTCAGTTAGTTCAATGAATTTTGGATCAATAGAAAGAACAACAGTAAACTCACCAGAAATTGGAAACAATGGTACATTCAGACCATCAATCATGAATGTAGCAGTTTCATACGGTAAAGCATTTTCAACATCAATTTATGCAGGGGCGACATTGAAGTTACTTACAGAGTCAATTGACAATGTTTCAAGTACAGCGTTTGCAATTGATGCGGGTGTTCAATACGTTACAGGTGAAAACTACGAATTGAAATTTGGTATTGCCTTAAAGAACTGGGGACCATCAGCAAGTTTCTCAGGTGATGGTTTATCAATCAACACTTTGCCAGAATTTGCTTCACACTATATGACAACAGAACAACGTTCAGCATCTTATGAATTACCTTCAAGTTTAAATATTGGTATGTCATACGACATCTTGTTTGCAGAAAACAATCATAGAATAACAATAGCAGGTAACTTTGCTTCTATGGCGTTTGGAAAAGACCAATATACATTAGGACTTGAATACGGATTTATGAAATACTTTATGCTAAGAGCAGGTTACACTTACGAAGAAAAACTTACAACAGACATTTATGATGAAAACGGTACAACAACCCTTATGAATGGACTTGCTTGTGGGGCTTCTGTAATGGCACCTCTTTCAAAAGCAAAAGCAGGTAAGAATGCAATGAACTTAGCGTTAGATTATAGTTTCAGACTTACAAAAATAATGGGAGGAATCCATTCTTTAGGAGTTTCATTCTCATTGTAAGAGCTAACAAATAAATCGATACAAAATCGAAGACTGCTCAAAACAGTCTTCGATTTGTTTTTAATTAAAATAAAACATTGAAATGGCAGAAATTAAATATTATTCAAAAGAAGGACTTCAAAAATTAAAAGATGAACTTCACTATATGACAACCGTAGAGCGTCAAGCAATTTCGGCAGCGATTGCAGAGGCGAGAGATAAGGGCGATTTGTCTGAAAATGCTGAATATGACGCAGCAAAAGAAGCACAAGGATTGTTAGAAGCCAAAATCTCAAAACTACAAGCCTTGATTGCAAATGCACGTTTGTTAGACGAATCAAAAATAGACACATCAAAAGTGCTTTTATTGTCAAAGGTAGAGTTCATAAACTTGGCTTTGAACAAAAAAATGACTTATGAAATAGTGCCAGAAAGCGAAGCAGATTTAAAAACAGGTAAGATTTCAATTACATCTCCAATCGCGAAAGGGCTTTTGGGCAAAAAAGTGGGAGATATAGCAGAAATAGAAGTGCCAGCAGGTAAGATGAAATTAGAAATAACTAACATAACAAGAGATTAAGCCATGGCATCAATATTCACAAAAATAATAAACGGAGAAATCCCTTCATACAAAATAGCAGAAGACGAAAAATGTTATGCGTTTTTAGATATTTCTCCTTTGGCAGAAGGGCATACCTTAGTCGTACCAAAGCAAGAAGTAGATTATATATTTGATTTAGACGATGAATTGCTTACACACCTTCATTTATTTGCAAAAAAAGTGGCAAAAGCAATGAAAGAAGTCATTGAATGTGAAAAAATAGGAATGGCAGTCATAGGATTAGACGTCAGACACACACATATACATCTCGTACCCTTGAAAGAAGTAGGAGATTTGAACTTTGCAAAACCAAAACTTGAACTTCCAAAAGAAAGAATGCAAGAAATTGCAAATCTCATTGCTTCAAAAATCTAAAAAAAATGCTAAAAACGATATAAAAAGTCTTTGAAAAAATTATTTTTTTTCAAAGACTTTTTTCTTTGATTTTTTTATGAAAAAATAAATATATTTTTATAACTTTGTAGGCTTAAAAATATTTATTAACAAAAACGTTTAGTTATGAAAAGATTATTATCTTTCGTATTAGCAATTATTTTTGCTATGCAATTGTGGGCACAATCCACAGTAGTCATAGTTGGGGATACAACTCTGACTACACAAGCAAAGTATGTGCCTGCAAACACTTATTACAAAAACTCCTATACGCAGTCTCTTTATCCTGCATCGGAGATTCAACCGGGTATGATTACAAGTATTAGTTACTATCATACTGCACAAGCCTACAATGTTGGAACTGTTTCTATTTATATGAAGGAGGTAACAGACACAACTTTATCTACAACATATTCTCCAACAGAAGGATTTGTTGAAGTTTATACAGGCTCTCTTAACCTTGTTAATGGTTGGGTAACCTATCAATTAACAACTCCGTTTGTTTATACGGGGGGGGGAAATTTGCTTGTTTGTTTTGTTAGAAATGCAACAGCTTACGAAGATGGTCACAACTTTAAATACGCTGGAGGAGTAGGTTCTAGTATTTATAAACAATCCGATAGCGATGTGTTTACATTGATAAATCCTCCTGCTACAGGAACTCAAATATCTTATGTTCCTGTAACAAAATTTGAAATGGAAGAATTGGGCGAAGATTTCTGCTATCCACCATTAAATATGGCTATTGACAATTCTACACTTTCTTCAACAGAAGCAACAATAACTTGGTCAAGTGATGCAACTAATTTCACTGTACAATGTAAATTGCAAAGTGAGGATTGGGATTCTGAAAACGTTCAAGAATTTACAACAACTGATACATCATTTACGCTTACAGAACTTTCGGCAGCAACTTTTTATACAGTAAGAGTAAAAGCTTTATGTTCAAATGGAGATGAAAGCATTTGGAGTACTGTTAATTTTAGATCTGCTTGCGAAATAGTAACAGAGTTTCCTTGGATAGAAACCTTTGAATCAACTTGGGTTGCGGGAGATATCTCAGGAACAATAGTTGCTCCACTTTGTTGGATAAATATAAATGGAGATAACTCTTCTACATATAAAACAAACACTACTACATCAGGATATGAAGGATCTGGAGTTTATATGTATGGATATGGTACATCTACTTCAACTTCTACAACCTATGCTAATAAAGATTGGTTTATCTCTCCTGTTGTAGAACTTACAGGAGAAGAAATACTTTCTTTCTATACTAAGAAATCTTCTTCATCATACGCTCCTCAATTAAGAATATATGCACTTAATATTGAAGAAAATGGAGATATGACTTCGGTAGCCGATACAGCAAACTTTGTTCTTATAGATTCAATTACAGATCTACCAACAACATACGCTGAAATGGAAGTGTTGCTTTCTGACTTTGAAGGACAATATCGTTTAGCCTTTGTTCGTAACAGAACTATTGGTCACGGATCAGTTTATATTGACAATGTAAAAGTGTCTGGAATACCTTCTTGTTCAAGAGTATCTGGTTTGGCTACAACAGAAGTATCAACAAATCAAGCAACAATCACTTGGGAAGAGCCAGAAGAAGGTGCTAACTCTTATAATATATATTTCAAACCAGCCAATTTATTAGAATGGACTGTAATATCAGACGTAACAGACAATACTTATACCTTTACAGACCTTACACCTGCAACTCAATATCACGTTAATGTAACAGCAGTTTGCGATAATGGTATAGAAACAGGCTTTGTAACAACAGGAAACTTATCTATAATTACTCCTTGTGAAACATAC
Organism: Bacteroidales bacterium; assembly: GCA_017559135.1. GTDB lineage: Bacteria > Bacteroidota > Bacteroidia > Bacteroidales > P3 > Onthomorpha. The sequence continues at coordinate 119,798 of JAFYSZ010000025.1, forward strand.
GAAGTACCTTTTATGGAAGATTTTACAGTTTATCCTGCTGGTACAGTTACAAGTTGTTGGTTAGAAGCAAAAGGTCAATGGGATTCTATTCAAGCAGGAGCGACTGTTTGGGGATATTCAAATTTATGGGGTTCTTATTCTAGTAATGTGTTTGATGCACACGCAAAAATTGAGAACTACTCAAATAATAGAAAGGATTGGTTAATCACTCCAAATGTTAATATAGGAGATGGTAGCATAGAATATGACTTAGTATTTGATATTGCTTACACTGATTATAACAATGCAAATCCTGTGGAAAATTATGCACAACAAAAATTTGGTATTGCAGTATCTACTGATGGAGGATTGACTTGGGACTTTGAAAATGCAGTGCTTTGGAAAGTAAATCCTGCTGAGGAAACAAACGAAAGAAATATTGAAGAACTTACAAACATTCCACAAAGATTGAAATTTAATCTTACAGAATTAGGATATACCAATGTGATTAGAGTAGGTTTCTATGCAGAAAGTCTTGTATCAGGTGCTGATAATGATATTCACATTGACAATGTTCAAATCGTAGAACACGTAGATTGTATTGATATGCTTGCAGCTCCAAGTGTGAATCCAAGTTCAATAACATCTGTTGCATTATCTTGGAATGCAGAAGAACACGAATCTGCAAATGGTTGGAATATTTCATACGTAGAAGGTGAAACAAATGATGACCCAGAAAACGGAACAATCGTTAGCGTAGGATACGGAACAGAATTACCATACGTTATAGAAGGCTTAACTGCTGGACAAACATATTCATTCGCAATTCAATATGACTGTGGTGGAGGTTGGACTGAAACAGCAACAGTTACTTTACCAGAAAGTATAGATATGTTTGCAACAATTCCTTATTATCAAAACTTTGAAGATTTAGATGAAAATGCGAATTGGACAATTACAAACAATTCTTACGTTAATAGATGGTTTATAGGCGATCCTGCAAACGTTGCAGAAGAAGGTAATATGTTGTATGTAAGTAATGATTCATTAGGAGTAAACTCTATTTATTCAAACTTATACGCTACACCTTCTGTAGCATCTTACGTATTCGCAAGTAGATTATTACAATTTGACGAAAACTTAGCATACGAAATTTCATTTGATTTCAAAGCACAAGGCGAAAGTACATATGATTTTATAAAAGTAGCACTTAGACCTTGGAATGAATCATATACAGGAATTACTGGTGCACCAACTTGGACAGGTGCAGATGCAGTTCAAGAAGGATTTGATTATGCTGTTAGCGGACCTAAGTTTAATCTTGATACAACAGGTACAAGAGGAGTGATTATTGTAGATGGATCTGTTGTAAACAATTCATTACAACAATTAGTTTTTGCTTGGAGAAATGATAGTAGCGGCGGTGTTGCCTCAGTAGTAACAGTAGATAATATATCAGTAGAACCAATTAACTGTCTTGCTCCTCAAGAAATAGAATTAGCTGAAGATGGAAGAACAGAAAACTCATTGACATTTAATATTTCTGCCAATACAGGTGACAGTTGGGAAATTCAATATATGGAATACTTCGATACTGTATGGCAATCAGTTGTAACAACAAGTTCAGAAGGAGTTGAAGTTTCTGATTTGCTTCCTGGAACAATGTATAGATTTAAAGTTCGTTCTATTTGTGATGAAGACTCTTCTTACTTTACAGACGAAGTGTTGTATTCAACTGCTTGCCCTGTTATAACAGTAACTGATGAGGCTCTATTTGCAGAAGGATTTGAATATTCAAATTGGTTCCGTAGTGGAAACGTAACATCTCCAACTGCATACGCACCAATGTGTTGGTTTAATGTTGATGCAGGTTCTACTTCTTATAGATGGCAAAATTCAAGCACAGACCCATACGAAGGAACTTATAACGCTCAACTTTACACTTATGGTGGCTCAGCCGATTGGTTGATTACTCCAATAATAGAAATTGCAGGAACAGAAACAATGAGTTTCTTTGCAAAATATACTTCTTCAACAGCATCTTCAACTCTTCATGTTAAATATTATAGCGTTGATGAAAATGGAGATATGTCTTCTGCTGCTGATACAGCGTTGTTTGTAGAACTTCAAGGCATAGAATTGTCAGATGAATATGAACCATACGATGTTTCTTTAAATGGATTGTCTGCTGGACAATATCGTTTTGCGTTCTATTCTAATCACCCTACTGCATCATATTATGTAAGATTAGATGATGTTTCTATATCAAATATTTCTTGTGCAAGACCTGTTTCTATTGATTCAGTTGCTTCAATAACAGACAACTCTGCTATTGTTTATTGGACAGATGAAGTAAACTCTGAATGGACAATTTATTACAGAGCAGAAGGCACAGAAGAATATCAAGTAGCAACTTCAACTACAACATCTGTTGAATTAACAGATTTAGATTCTCATACAGATTATGAATTCTATATTGTTTCAAATTGTGGTGCAGAAGAATCAGAACCAACAATAGAAGAAACATTCCAAACAGCTTGTTCTTATATAACCGAACTTCCATTTATGGAAGGATTTGAAAATACTTTCATTACAGAAGGTCTAAGTAATGCAGCAGCACCTGTTTGTTGGATTAACTTAAATGGAGGTTATACAACTTCATATACAACTTATGCATTCCAACGTTCAACATCATCTTCTTATGTTTACGAAGGTGCAGCCGCTCTATATTCTTATGGATCTTCTAATGTACAAGGAAATGACGATTGGTTGATTACACCTGTTTTCTCTAACGAAGGAGGAATTGTAATGAGATTATTCGCAAAAATATCTTCTGCTACAAGTGCTCATCCTAATATTATGATTAAATATTATGATGTTGAAACATACGGAGATGTTAATGAAATAGCAGACTCTGCTAATTTCGTAACTCTTGGAACAATTACAGCAACTACAACTTATGCTGAATATGAATACATATTTGAAAACCTACCTTCAACTTATCGTTTAGCATTTGTAAGACAAGATGCAACAGGTTGTTCAATGTATATTGATAATTTATACATAGGAGAAATCCCTACATGTTTGAGACCAGATCCTGCATCAGTACAAATAAGCGATATTACTCAAACAACAGCAACTGTTTCTTGGACAGATTCAGACGAAACTCATTCTGCATGGAATGTTTACTACAAATCAAGCACAGATGAAGAGTATTTATCAGAATATTCTACTGAAACAACAATTGAATTGGCTGATTTAACATCATCAGAAGAGTATGAAGTTTATGTAACAGCTATATGCGAAGGAAATGATGAATCAGATGCAACATACATTGAAAGATTCACAACTCTTCAATACCCTACTGAATTACCTTATACTTGCGACTTTGAAGAAGAAGGCTCAAATGGTTGGTTGTTGAGAAACTCTACTAATACAAATCAATGGCATGTTGGAACTCCAAGTGGAGCAACAAGTAGAGAACTTTACATCTCTTCTGACAATGGAGCAACAGCAGGTTATGCACATTCTGCAGGTGTTGTAGTAGCAGAAAAACTATTCCAATTAGGAATAACAGATTCTGTAAGAATTAGTTTTGATATTACAATAGGAGGAGAAAGTTCATCTGACTATTTGAAAGTTTATTGGCTTGCAGCAGATACAAATTATAATGCTTCTGCTGGTTCAACTTATCCTTACTATGCTACAACAGGATATAACAATAACTTAATAATGAACAATTATACAGGAACATATAACTATCATTTTGTTAATTTAGTTTCTGGAACACAAAATATGAGTGTTACATTAGAAAACTCTCCAAACGAATTAAGAAAACTTGTCTTTGTTTGGAAAAATGATGGTAGTTTAGGAACACAACCAGGAGCAATTATTGACAATATAATGGTTGAGCCAATAGGAGAAGAAATAACTTGTACAAAACCTGTAGCTAACTCAGTTGTTGCTTCAGCTATTACAAGTACTTCTGCTGTTATTTCTTGGACAGATGTTGATGAAACACACTCTGCATGGAATGTATATTACAAAACAGAAGCAGAAGAAGAATATTCTGTGATTTCTGCAAGTGAAACAACTATTGAACTTACAACTCTTGATCCAGCTACAGTTTATAGCGTATATGTAACAACAGATTGTGGAAGTGGAGACGAGTCAGCTCCTACAGATACAATAGTATTTATGACAGAATGTTTAACAGTAGACGAATTCCCTTATAACGAAGGCTTCAACTCAACAGCTATTCCTTGTTGGTCAACAGTTCCAGTTAATCAAACTTATAATTGGGCAATAGCTGCAACTTATCAAGGAGGTGTTACACCATCAGAAGGTGAAGCTTTCGTAATATTTAAAAATAGTTCAAGAGGATCATCTGCAAGATTGACTTCTCCAATATTTGACTTGACTTCATTAACTAATCCTACTTTAGATTTTATGTATATAGCAAAAATGTGGAGTTCTGATTTAGATGAATTAAAAGTTCAATACAGAACAAGTGCAGAAGAAGAGTGGGTAGATTTAGTACACTACAATACAGAAGAAACTGCTTGGTCGCAAAAAACAATTACTTTACCTAACCCAAGTGCAACATATCAAATAGCATTCCTTGGAATTTCTAACTATGGATATGGAGCTGCAATAGATAATGTAGTAGTTTATGATGCAGAACAAGGAGGTACAGACCCAGATCCTGAACCAGAACCATGCGATGCACCAACAGCCCTTTCAGCAAACAACATCACAGAAACAACAGCTGAAATCACATGGAACGGAACAGCATCAAGCTATGAGTTCAGAGTAAATGCAGGCGAAGCAGAAACACTTACAGCTACAACAAAAGCATTGACAGGCTTAACACCAGCAACAGCTTACACAGTAGAAGTAAGAGCCGTATGCGAAGACCAAACATCTGATTGGGTAACAACAACCTTCACAACATTAGCAGAACAAGGCGGAACAGATCCAGAACCAGAACCATGCGATGCACCAACCAACCTTTCAGCAAACAATATCACACAAACAAGTGCAGATATTACATGGAATGGCACAGCATCAACATACGAATTTAAATTAAATGGTGGCACAGCAGAAACACTTACAACTACAACAAAAGCATTAACAGGCTTAACAGCAAACAC
>JAFYSZ010000002.1 GCA_017559135.1 Bacteroidales bacterium
ACGTATAATTAAAACCATCTAAAAGGAGGTGGTTTTTAATTATGTCTCCTTTCTTAAAAAAGTTATTGTATTGCAGGAAAAATTACCTGCTATATAATAATGACAAGCACTGTGGATTTGTATCTATAGCTTTACAGCTTGACTGTTCTGAGGTGACTCAAACCACAGTTGTTTGTCTAAAATGGTAATTAGTTAGTTAACGCTTGACGTTTTTATGTGCGTGATTACACAGACAAGCTTACTGTGCAGACAGCAGTGCAAAAACGAAGGAGGATAAAAATGTATTTTGTAGGAATTGATATTTCTAAGTTCAAGCACGACTGCTTTATCGTTGATAACAATGGTGAAGTTATTGTTTCTTCTTGGTCGTTCGCGAACGACCAAGAAGGCTTTTTGCATTTTAAGGATATTCTTGATGGGCTTGAGGGTGAAATACGAATTGGGTTTGAATCTACCGGTCATTACACTGACAATATCAGACTGTTCCTTGAGAGACACCACTTCTCTTTTATGGAACTTAACCCACTCTTAATCTCAAGATTTAATAACAGCAAATCCTTGAGAAGAACAAAAAGCGACACAATCGATGCTGCTTTAATAGCCCAATATCTAATGACGGTAGAGTACAAACCCAATCCACCGACATTGTATCATATTGAAGCATTAAAGTCACTAACAAGATTCAGAGATAGTCTTGTTAAACTTCGCAGCCGTCAACTTGTTGAGCTTACAAACATTCTTGATAAGGTTTTCCCTGAATTTAAGCCTTTTTTCAACAACAGATTTTCCGCTACTGCTATTTACATAATCGCTAACTATCAAACACCCGAAAGCATAGCGAATATGAACTCTCGTTCTTTTGAAGTCTTACGCAAAAAATCAAAAGGCAAATTCACTATGTCGAAATTTATTCAACTGAAAGAATTAGCTAAAAACACAGTAGGTAACTCATCAGATTATCTGATTGATGAATTAGATATGGTAATTGATATCTATTCTCAGCTTGATTCCAAAATTTGTGAAATCGAAACTTTGATTAAAGAATACATAGCTGATATCAATCCACCTATGCTATCTATTCCCGGTATTGGTCCTTTTTCTGCCGCTGTTATTCTTTCTGAATATGGTGACATTAACAACTTTGATAGCCCGGCTAAAATGCTTTCTTTTGCAGGTCTTGAGCCTGGGTACTATCAATCCGGTGTTTCTGAACATACAGGAAAAATGGTTAAACACGGTTCAGGTCATTTAAGAGCTACTTTGATGAATTGTTGCTTACCTTTAATCTCTCACGATTTGGTTTTTGCTCAATATTATTCAAAGAAACGAGCTGAAGGTAAATCTCATCGTGTTGCTTTATCTCATGTTGCTAAAAAGCTTGTTCGTGTTATCTACACATTAGAAACCAAGAACGCAACTTATGATTCCTCGTTGATTAGATAATTTTTTCTTTATACTTTTTTCAAAGTCCTTCTTTTAAGGGCTTGTTTTGTCATGCTCTTTTTTTCTACTATTAAAAATCTAAAAAAACACTTGACTTTTAATAGTTAGTCACCTC
>JAFYSZ010000003.1 GCA_017559135.1 Bacteroidales bacterium
GAACTGCGCCTCGCTCTTTCGCCTCTCTCCGTCCGTTTTGGGATTGCAAAAGTACTACCTTTTTCGTTACTACCAAATTTTTTTAACGCTTTTTTTTATAAATATTCGCTAAGTAGTTGTGTGATAAGTAGTTTAATTTTTGAGAAATTTTAAAGTTTTTTCATAAAAAGAGCGACTTTTTATCATTAGTCGCTCTTTTTTTTCTCGTTTTTCTTATTTTACAATTATCTTTTGGCTTTGGTTTACTCTGCCGTAGAATGCTTTTATTACATAACTGCCTACTGGTACTTGGTCTAATGTGAAGTTATAGTCTTTTGTTGAATATACTTTTTGTCCTAATTGATTATATACTTCTATGTTTAGGTTTGTTATGTCGCTTGTGATTGTTATTTGGTTGTTTGTAGGTCTTTCTATTTTTTGTTATTTTTTAACTAATAGGCGGTGTATGGTAAGGTGTTTACTTCTTCTTTTACTAATGCTATGCCTTCGGTTACAAAGTATGATTCTCTAATTTCTATTTGTGTCTGTGTGTCTTTGTGGAAAAAACTTTGTCTTTCTTTATTTTAACACTATTTTTCGTATTGTTTTGTTGTTTCTATCTTCTAATTTGAGGAAATAAACGCCTTTTGGTAGTGTTTCAATATTTATTGTATTTGTATTTGTGAATTTCATTTCTTTATTTCCTAATTGGTTTATTACCTCTATGGTTTCTATTGCTTGATTAAAGGTAATTTGTCCGCTTGTTGGATTTGGATAGAAGGAAATCTCTTTTAAAAACTCTGTATCGTCAATAGAAACATTCACATATAAATTAAGGGTTACTATACTATCGCAACCATTTTCTGCTGTAAAGGTTTGTGTATATGTTCCTGCTTGACTTTCGTTGAAACCAAATTCAGAATATGTTTCTCCTTCTTCAATAGTTGCGTTTATTGTTGTTGTGATTGCTGAGGCTTCTATTATTATACTATATAAAATAGGATCCCAATAATAGTTCCAAGTAGTGGACATATAACTATCATACGTACCACAAGGAATAAACAAACTATCTACATCATAAGAAAAAACAGTTGTTCCAAGTTCGGGAGGAGTAGTTGCTAAACAAGTAACAGAATTAAGATTGTTACAAAAATAGAATGCTTCTGTACCAATAGAGTCCACTTTTTCACCTATAACGACTGTTTTCAAACTTGAACACCCATTAAATGCTCTTTCTTTTATATTGGTTATATTATTACCTATTACAATAGAGGTTATATAGCTACAATTAGCAATAGGGTTATCGTTTATTCCAATCAAGGTAACAGGATATTTAACACCTGCATGCTCTATGCTATCAAGAATAACGATTTCTCCACCCTTGCTTTTATCGCAATCAATGACTGCTAATTCTTCACACACGCTACTATATGGTGTTGTTTGAATATAGAAAGTTGTAAAACCTCCTATGTTATTAAAGGTATAATCTCCAACGTTCAATTGTAAATCTGCTGAATATGTTAATCCATCAATATATTTTGCACCTACATTAGCAAAAGCATTTGAATCTATTTTTGCACTATTGGGTAAATACACATTTGTAAGCAATTTACAATCAGCAAAGGCGTATTCTGCAATAGAATCAATATGAGATAAGTCTACATCAATCAATGCATCACAAGAAGAAAAAGCATATTCTTCTATATAAGAAACGCTTTGAGGAATATCAATATTAGCTAAACTCTTACATTTATCAAAAGTATATCTTCTTATATTATTAAGATTTTGAGGAAATTGAATATAAGTCAAAGCACTACAACCTGTAAAGGTTCCTGTTTTTTCCCAATCTTCCGTAGAGACAAAAGAAGTTAATTGACTACCTTCTTCAAATATAACTGATACTAAATTTGTGCAATATGCAAATGCTCCTTTACCAATATGATTTACCGTATTTGGAATTACAATAGTAGTAAAAAGAGGATTTGAAACCAAAAAACTATATTCAGTTCCTGCAAAAGCATAATCTCCAATGCTCATCACTCCGCTTGGTATTGTGATAGAGTCTAATGCTCCACAACGATTAAAAGCATTATTTCCGATATTAGTTAATCCATCTGGAAGATTTACAGAACTTAAATTTCTACAAGAATAAAATGCTCTATTTCCAATACGAACTATTCCATTAGGAAGATGAACAGAAGTTATATTTACTCTATATTGAAAAGCATTATCTCCTATTGTTATAACATCATAATCAACTCCTTCATAACTTACATTCGCAGGCACATTGACCACTGTTGCGGAAGTGTCGCATGCTATTACTGATACTTTATTATTTGCTAATACTTCATAGGTTAAATCACCTATTGTAAATGTTGATTGTGCCAAAAGTAGATTTGCAAGTAGTAAACTGCAAACAAAACATAATAATTTTTTCATATTTTTCTCCTTTCTTTTATCTATAATAACAAAAAAAAATTCGTTTTTGTTACAAATTTACGAAAAAAGTAGTCGTCTGCATTTCTTTTTGCAAGAAAAAAGAAAATAAAGCATAGAAATATTTTTTTAAAACATAGAAAAAAATAAATTTTTCATAGACTTTTTTTGTGCTTTTATATTCCTTAAAAAAAGCGCATATAACTCAATTCCAAAAAGGCATATTAAAAATGCAAAAAAGCAGAAAATATATGCAAAAAAAGCACATTAAATATCCCAAAATGGTATACATATAATAAATAATAACAAAACTATATTTTTGGAATTATTATAAAAAAGAAAAAATCACTTTAAAAACATATTTTTAAATAAACATTATACTTGTATTAAAATAAAATAATATATTTGCAAGCATAAAATGATAATTTTTACAGAAAGTAACATATTGTATTATGAAAAAAATTATTTTAATTTGTTTGGTTTTGCTTTGCATGGCTTTTCAATGCGGTCCATACGAATGGAATGAGCCCGCAGTTATTGTAAAAAATGGCACAAATAGAGAAATTTCATTGCAATTTATTGGCAATAGTTATTTTGATGATGCGACTCATCAATGGGTAAAGGACACTTTAAAATTTAATCTTTCACCTGAACAAACTTATTGCTTTAATGAAGGTGGTTTAACAGATGGTTATGAAGATGATCCTTATACGCAAGAACATCTTAATTTGGTTTTTAATTGTAAGATTCAAGGTGATTTCATTTTAGCAAAAAATGTTTCTGGGGAAGAGGAGGTTTTGAGAGTTTGGTCAAAGAATTATGATATTACTTCTTCTGTTAAGGAGTTTTTCCGTTTGACTGATTGGAGAAGAAAGTTAAATGGTGGCAAGCAAAACAATGATGCTTTTGTTTTTAAGATTGAAGAGAGTGATTTTATCAACTAAATATTAAAGTTTTATGAAGACAAAGATTTTGTTTATTTTATTATCAACGTTTTTATTTTCATCTTGTATTGATGTTAATATCTTTATTGGAGAGGAAGAAAAGCCTTTTCCTACGGCTATTGTAAAAAATTGTAGCAATAGAGAGATAATTGTGCAATATCTTTCATACGGCCCATATAATTATGTTGAAAATGATGGTTATTATTCGCAAATGGATACAATAGAATACGTCTTGGAGCCTCAAGAATCTTTCATTTTGCTTGATGGAGGCGAACAAGAAGGAAGTTGCAGAGAATATAGTCATGGGCATCACGAAATGAGATTGAAAAAACTTATTGATTGTTCGTTTGTTATGGTGAAAGAAAACAACGAAAATCAAGATGTTTTAAGGATTTGGACAGAAGACGATTTTGATGTTGAAGAAAAACAATTTTACCTTCTAAGAGATTGGGAAATCATAGAAAGAGCTGGCACACACAGAAATGATGCTTGCTTGTTTGAAATTGAAGAATGTGATTTTTCTTTATAGTTTATTTTACTCTTAGCGTTTGTCCTATTTTTATTCGTGCAGCTTGTTGTTTGGTTAGGCCATTAAGTTTGCATATTTGATTGATACTTACTCCGTATTTCTTTGCAATCTTAGCAACAGTATCGCCTTTTCTTACTTTATGGTTTACTATATGTTGTTCAGGTTTTTTACCTGTTATGTTTTCTTTTATTTCTTCGGCAGAGGTTTGAGTGTTAATTGCTTCGTTTTCGGAAGATACTATTGGAGTTTCGGTATTAAATGCTGAAGGTGTTTGTTCTTCTTCTGTTTTTGTTTCCTTTCGGAATGCCTCTTTACGATGTATTGTCAAAAGATCACCTACTCTCAAATATTTTCTTTTGCTTGCTTTTTTATTCCATGCTTTAAGGTCTTTTACACTCACTCCATATTTTTTTGCAATAATGGACCAATTTTCGTTTTTACGGATTTTGTGATATACTATTCTTTCGCGGTATTCTATTTCTCCGTTTGCTATTTGTCCGTTATTTACTCTGCCTGCTCCAAAATATTCTTCTTTTTTGTAATTTGATATGCTGTCTTCTAATGTTATAAATTCGCTAATGCGTTTTGCTGGCAGAGTTATGCTGTATCGGTCTTGACTTCCGAGAATCATATCCATTTTATACTGAGGATTCATTTCTTTTATTTGATCTAATGGTATGCTCATTACTTCTTCGATTTGTTTGAAGTGAATGTCTTTTGTTAGCATAATTGTATCAGATATAAGAGAAAGAGGTCTTGATATTTTTTCTACTTTTATACCGTGTTCTTTATAGTAAGTCATTGCATAAACGGCTGCAATGTAGGCTGGGACATATCCTCTTGTTTCTCTTGGAAGATAATCATACATTCCCCAAAAGTTTTCTTTACCTGAACGACGAATTGCTTTGTTTACGTTTCCTGGTCCGCAGTTGTAGGCTGCTAAGGCTAAGGTCCAATCACCATAAATACGATAAAGGTCTTTTAAATAGCGAGCCGCAGCATAGGTCGCTTTGATTGGGTCGCATCTATCATCAATCATTGAGTTTATTCTCAAATCATAGGTTTTGCCTGTGGTACGCATAAATTGCCAAAGCCCTGTTGCTCCTGCTCTTGATACGGCCGTAGGATTTAAAGCCGACTCTATGATTACTAAATATTTTAATTCTTCTGGCACTCCTGCCCTATCTAATATATCTTCAAAGATTGGAAAATAGTATTTGCTAAGACCTAACATCACACCTACTCTATCACCTATTTTATCTACGTAATAAATTATATGTTTGCGTACTTGTTCATTGTATGTCAATTCTATTGCAGAGGGAATCCTTCTTAGTCTTCGAGCAATTACGCTATCAGGAAGTTCTTCTGCCCTTACGCGTGCAGAGTAATCTTCATTTTCATCGGGAAATCTTTGTTTTGTTAATTTTGCATATTGTTTCATCGAATAGTTATGCAATAAACTATCATAGTTTCTTTCAAACTGTGTATATATATCGGTATCATTTGTTTCTTGTGCAGAAAGTGCAAGACCGAAAAGCATTAAAATTACAAAGTAAAACGTCTTATTTTTCATAATATCTTTTAGAAAATAAAGCGTAAAATTACAAAAAAATAAGAAACTATGAATAATTCTGCTAATTTTTCTACGTAATTAAGTATTTGTTTTGTAATTTTGTAACCTTATAATTAGTTGTTTTTACGTTTTTAAAAAGAATATTATTATGAAAATAGTTATTCCTATGGCAGGTATGGGAAAAAGATTACGTCCTCATACTTTGGTAACGCCAAAACCATTAATAGAATTGGCAGGTAAACCTATTGTACAACGCTTATGTGAAGATATAAGAGAGGTTGTAGGAGAAGAAATTGAAGAGATTGGTTTTATAATAGGAGATTTTGGAAAAGAAGCCGAAGATAATTTGTTAAATATAGCAAAACAATTAGGCACAAAAGGGAAAATATACTATCAAAGAGAGCCTCTTGGAACTGCCCATGCAATTCTTTGTGCAAAAGAAAGTCTTTCAGGAAAAGTAACAGTGGCTTTTGCAGATACACTTTTTGATGCAGGATTTACCTTAGAAACAAAAGAAGATGGAATCATTTGGACGCATAAGGTTGAAGACCCAAGTGCGTTTGGAGTTGTGAAAAAGAACGCCGACCAAACTATTTGTGGATTTGTTGAAAAGCCAAAAGAATTTGTGAGCAACGAAGCAATAATTGGTATCTACTATTTCAAAGATGGAGAAAACCTAAGAAACGAATTGCAATATTTGATTGATAATAACATCACAAAATCTGGCGAATACCAACTAACAGATGCCCTTCAAAATATGCTTGACAAAGGATTGAAGTTCAAAACCAATGATGTAAAAGAATGGTTAGACTGTGGAAATCCACAAGCGACTGTTGAAACCTGCGGAAGAGTGTTGGAATTGAAACAAAATAGCGAAAAGTTTGTTTGCGATGAGGTTACAAACGAAAATTCTTTGATAATACCTCCTGTTTATATAGGAAAAGGAGCAGTTATTAAGAATTGCGTAATAGGGCCAAGAGTAAGCATAGCAGAAGGGTGTAAGATAAGTGATTCTTGCATTAAAGATACGATGGTAGGCAAGCAAACCGTTATAGAAAATGTAGTTTTGAAAAACAGTATGATTGGTTCGTTTGCAAAAATCGAAAACAAAGAACAAAATTTAAACTTAGGAGATTATAGTTGCATAAATTAAGAATAATATGAATCGTAGCGGCATCATTTTAACTTTATTGATAATAATTTTATGTTTATCTTCTTGTAAGAATCAGCAGAAATCTATTAGACAACCTAATGATAATGACATAAAAATAGCTCAAATAGTTATTGATGCCGCTATTGAACGTGAAATAGGTAATATAAAAAAGGCTCATTCCCTCTATGAGCAAATAATAAAACAACAACCAAATAATTCTCTTGCCTATTATCAACTTTCTGCAATAGATTACGAACAAAGAAATATTGCTTCTGCTATTGAATATTGTCAAAAAGCAATTGAACTATCGCCAAAAAATCATTGGTATCGTGCTCAATTAGCAGAAATCTATCTCCAAACAAAACAATATGATAAAGCGGCAGAACAATATAAAGAAATAATAAACCTACAACCTAATGTAACGGAATATTATTCGGAGTTGATAGGAATATATGTCAATGCAGACAAAACAAACAAAGCAATAGAAGTCGCAAACTTGCTTGAAAAAAGACAAGGTGTTAATGAATATTGTTCAATGCTAAAATACAATATTTATAAGAGCAAAAATCAACACGAAAAAGCCATTAAAGAAATAGAAATCCTTAGTAAAGAATATCCCAGCAATGTATCTTATTTATCAATCTTGGCTCAGTATTATCTAAACAATGGAAAAGAAAATAAAGGCTTAGATTTAATGAAAAAAGTAGAAGAAATAGATCCTAATAATGTAGAAAACATAGTTGCTTTAATGGAAATTTATTACAAAAAAGGCGATATTTCTTCTGCTGAGACTTATATAGATAAACTATGTAAGAATCCAAAAATGGGATTTGAAGAAAAGAATCAACTAATTCTTACTCTCTATCAAGAAAAAGTAGATGAGGACTTAGAAATTCTTAGAAATTACATAAAGCACTTAGAGTATATGGCAAAAATGTATCCAGAAGAAGGACGTCTATGGCAGTTTCTATCAATAGGATATATGAGAACATTTCGTATGGAGGAAGCTTATCAAGCTTGCAAAAAAGCCGTAGAGTACGGAGTGAAAGATTTAGGTTTGTATAAGAACTATATAATTACGCAACAGTTTAATGCAGGTGATGAAGAGAGAATAAAAACTTGCGATGACGCTATAAAACTCTACCCAAAAGAGTGTATTTTTTACATAGTTAAAGGATACTCTTTGGTAAACTTAAAAGAATATGAAAAATCCATTGAAACATTAGAAAAAGGCTTGAAATACGCTAAAAGCGACAGCGATTACATAGATATTTACTCTAATTTAGCAGAAGCGTATTACAGAATAGAAAACAAAGAAAAGTCTTTTGAATATTTTGAGAAAGCATTAGCAAAAGATTCTACTAACCTAATGGTATTAAACAACTATGCCTATTACCTATGCTTAGAAAACACCGAACTTGACAAAGCAGAAAAAATGTCAAAGAAAACTTATGAAGCCCAACCTAAAAACTTAACTTTCGCAGACACTTATTCTTGGATTTTATTTGCTAAAAAAGATTTCCAAAACGCCAAAATAATTTTAGATAACTTTGTTTCAGAGCAAGAAACGTGGAGCGAAACTGTAAAAGAACACTATCAAAAAATATTAGAAGCCTTAAATCAATAAAAGTTTCTAAAAAAGTTCTTCAACAGTTATCAGTCTGCTCTCGTCTTGCTGCACTTCGATTTTTATTTCCGTTATTTCATCGGGCAATAGTGGTGAGATATTTTCGCACCATTCCATAAAACAATAATTTCCGCTAAAAATATAGTCATCAAAGCCTATATCAATGGCTTCTTGCAAGTTTTTGATTCTGTAAAAGTCAAAGTGATAAATCGTTCCTGCTGATTGAGAAAAATATTCGTTTACTATCGCAAAAGTTGGAGAACAAACATTGTCCTCAACCTCTAATGCCTTACACAAAGACTTCGTAAGAGTGGTTTTTCCTGCTCCCATATTTCCATTTAACGAAAAAAGCCTTGAAGAGGGAAAATCTTTAAGAATTTCTTCTGCTATTTTGTCAATAGAAGATAAGTTTTCAAGTATATATTGCTTTTTCATAGATTTATTTATTGGTTAGTTTGATAAATGGAATCATAATTTCTTCCATTGAAATGCCGCCGTGTTGAAACGTATTCATATAATATTGCACATAATGATTGTAATTGTTTGGATAAGCAAAGAAATCATTTGCACGAGCAAATATATAAGGAGAAGAAATATGAAGTCGAGGTAAGAAAATATCCTCTGGATTCTTTACATCAAAGACTTGCTTAGGATTATAGTCCATTAGTTTTCCTACTTTATATCTTAAATTAACCGAAGCATCTTTTGTAGAACGTATCTTGACAGGATTGTTAATTTTTACAGAGCCATGATCGGTTGTAATGTATATATTGACTTTCTTTGTACTCAAAAACTTTATCAAATCTAAGAGAGAGGAGTGTTCAAACCACGTTTTAGTAACACTTCTATAAGAATTTTCGTCCTCTGCTAACTCTCTAACAAGCATAGACTCGGTTCGAGCGTGCGAAAGCATATCTATAAAGTTGTAAACAACTACATTCAATTTGTTTTGCAAGAGATTAGTTAAGTTATCTATCATCTTCTTACCATAAGTTGCATTTAAAACTTTATGATATGAGGTTTTTATATCAAATTTGTTGTTTTTAAGATGTTTTTGCAAAAAGATATATTCATTTTGGTTCTTTAAGCCTTCTTCATCTTCATCAATCCATAAGTCAGGATAGGTTTTCTTGATGTTAGAGGGCATCATACCTGATAGAAGTGCATTTCGAGCATACTGAGTCGTTGTTGGAATGATGCTATAATAGATATTTTCTTGTTCAACTCTAAAATACTGTTCAATATGTGTTTGAATAATTTTCCATTGATCAAATCGGAAATTGTCAATAATTATTAAAAAGTTGGATTTCTCATCTTTATTTAGTTCAGGAAAGAGTTTATTTTTCAAAAGCGTGTGGGAAAATTCAGGAGAATTTGAATCCCTTTTGCTAATCCAATCAATATAGTTTTGTTGGTAATACTTGGAAAATTGATTGTTTGCTTCTTGCTTTTGTTGCTTTAAAACTTCAAATATACCTACGTCATTTGATTCTGCAAGGTTAAGTTCCCAATAAACGAGTTTTTTATATAGTTCTATCCATTCTTGCCAATCAAGGTCGTTATCCATAAGTTTCATTCCTATTTGACGAAATTCTTGCTGATAACTCATAGTTGATTTTTCGCTAACAAGACGTTTTGTGTCTAAATGTTTTTTTAGAGTTAGCAAAATTTGATTTGGATTTACAGGTTTAATGAGATAGTCCGAAATCTTAGAGCCTATCGCTTGCTCCATTATTTGTTCCTCTTCACTTTTTGTTATCATAATAATCGGAAGGGCAGGATAGCGTTCTTTAATGATTGTCAGAACTTCCAAACCGCTTAATCCAGGCATATTTTCATCTAAGAAAACAATGTCAATCTTCTCTTCTGCAAGAATATCAAGTGCTTCGTTGCCGTCAATCGCAAGAGAAAAACTATAACCCTTTGTTTCAAGAAAAAGAACATAAGGTTTTAATAAATCTATTTCGTCATCTACCCAAAGTATCTTAACCATATCAAAAATATTTCAATATGAGATAAAACGCAATAATGAACTAAAATGGTATAATTTAGTAGTAAAACTATTTAAGAAAGTCTGTAATCTTTTTTTCGTCAATATTGATTGACTTAAACAAATCTACAACTTTTCCATTCTCAAAAAGCACAATTATAGGCTGACGTCCGTTAGTTGCAGAAAGGAAAAGCAAAGGCGGAACCTTTGTTGTAGGCAATAAATCGGCTCCTGTTTCTTTGTAAAACACATCTATACTTTCGGCTTTGCCCCAAAAAATAACAGCAAATTTGTCTTTGTCTAAATTATGTCGCTTAATCATCACGTCAAGCTTTATTGCAGTACGTTTACAATGCTTACAACCAGTAGAATACAAGCAAAGAACTTTCTTCCCCTCAGAAACATTCAATTCTTGCACTTGATCTAATGCAATAAGTTTTTCAAAACTCTCCATATTTAGTTGAGCCTGCTTGCCATAAAGCGAATTAACAATCACATCTGGCGGACGCACAATGTAAGATGTTGCAAGAGGTGCTAAAAAACAAAGAGAAAGAATAAGTTTTGAATATTTTATTTTCCAACCCCTATCAAAAAACAAAGCAACACAAAGCAAAAGAAGAATAACATTTTTGATTATCGTTTGCGAATCAGACAAAATCAATACTTCTCCAAAGCAATGACAATTTTCTGCATCGACTTGAAAAAGCAAAGGCTTCAATAAAATATAGATAGTAAAGATTGAAAGCGAGCCAACCGCAAGCCAGCGTGATAATTTAGGATAAACGCCTATGCAAAGCATCAATCCTAAACACGCCTCACAGGAAATCAAAAATCTTGTAAAGAAATTTGTGAAATTCCAAGAAAATAGTTCGTGCTCAAAGACAAACATATCAAAGGCTTCTATCGAAATATATTTCGTAACCGCAGAAGCAACAAAAACAAGTCCAATCAAAATTCTGATTGAAGTAAGCAATATTTTCTTGAAATCCATAAAACTAATTATTGTTCTTCGCAAATCATAGGTGCAGCACCTGTTTCTGCTTTCATCATATCAAAAGCGACATCAGAACAACTGCCGGCCCAGTCATAATAATAGTATTGTTCAATTCCATCAGTGCAAACGCAATCCACAGTCTCACTACAAGAAGTCATAACTCCACAAGAAATTGCTAATGCTACAATTAAAAATATTTTTTTCATAATCTCAATTTATTAAGCCCAAAAAAAGGAATACCCAATAAGGGCATTCCTTTAAATTTCTTTTAAATCTGGATTAGCGTTCTACGCAACTTAAAGTTAAATTACCTGCATCTCCATTTTCATCAAGCCATGCTCCTTGTAATTCTTCTGATAAGTCAGTCCAAGTAGCTTCATCGCAAGTTCCTTCAAACTCTACAATAGTTGCTGCTTCTTCTGTGAATAATGGTTGATCTACCATGTCTCCTGAAACTGTACAATCACAATCAGAAACTGTGTTACAAGCTGCGAAAGCTAAGAAAGCTCCCATTAAAACTAATACTTTTTTCATAGCGCAATTAAATTTATTTATTATTAAAATGTCTTACTCTTTTTAATTAGGATTTTCAGTTCCTCCTTAATAAGGTTTTATTCCTTAGTATTGCAAAATTAAAAAAAGAAATTTACTCGGCAAAATTTTTTCTATGATTTTTTAAAATATTTCTATGATTTATTTTATTTTTTCTATGAATTATTTAAATATTTCTATGAATTAAAAATGGTACATCAAAGAAAAATTTAAATAATTATGATATTGAGCATTACTTATTTTCACATCATAGTTGAAGATCTCATATTTTCCAGGACGAATGCTTATTATCGAATAATTATATGAGGCATTTACAGAAAATTTCTTTGATAATTGATAATTAACTCCTCCTGATACTAATAGGTTTATTGGTCTGAATGATTTTTCTTCTATAATTTCGTAGCCTCCTGCTGTAATTTCTTTATTATAAATCAATACAGAAGGTATCAAACCTGCTTTTAGACTAATTTTATTTGATAATCTATATCCTGCATACAAGCCCCAATCAATATAATTAGTCGTTAATTCCACTTGATCAAAGTTTACGTTTTTTGAACTTGCGACACGACTTCCTTTCATCGTAAAAGACAAATCTGTAAAGAAGAAAATCTTTTCATTTATGTCTCTTTCTACAAATGCCCCGCCTGTTAGCCCAAGTTTATTGTAGCCTGTGATTCCGTCTCCATCAACTTGCGAAGGTACAATTCCAAATTGCAATCCTGCACGAAAGTCCTGTGCTTTTATTCCAACAGGAAATGCCAAGACAATCAAAAGAAAAATATAAATTACTTGCTTTTTCATAGTTTTTATAATAAGAATGGATTATGTGTTCTTTCGTAATCTACTGTGGAATAAGGTCCGTGGCCTGGATATACTTTGGTTTCTTCGGGTAGAGTGAGTATTTTTTCTTTTATGTTAGAGAGTAACTGATCTAAATCACCTGTTGGCAGGTCTGTTCTGCCAATTGATTGTGCAAAAAGTGCATCTCCTGTGATTACGTATTTCTCTTCTGCATTGTAATAGCTCAAACTTCCAATGCAATGACCTGCTGTGTCAAGGCATTCTATCTTGCTATTACCAAATTCTATTACATCTCCTGGAATTATAGTCTTTATCTCCACAGAATTAATATCTCCTAATTCAAATCCCATCATTGCTGCTTGGTTGTTAGCTGTATTGAACATTCCTACTGCGTCTATACTCATTGTGATAGGCAAAGAGAATTGTTTGCAAGCAAAAGCCGTTCCGCAAAGATGATCTACGTGAGGGTGAGTAAGCAATATGTGTTTTACTTTTAAGGAGTGTTGGTCTATAAAGTTAATTATTTCTCTTTCTTGTAAGGCTCCTTGTGAGCAAACATCAACTAAGACACATTCTTTTGTGTCATCAAATAATATATAACTATTTACTTCAAAGTGATTTTGTGGTATAATTTCTATCATCTTTTTATTCCTCCATTGTTTTTGCGTTATTCCAAATTATATCCATTTCTTCAAGGCTCATTTCTTGAAGTTTTTTATTTTTTTCTTGTGCTACTTGTTCTATGTATTGAAATCGTTTTATGAATTTACGATTTGTCTTTTCTAAGGCGTGTTCTGGTTTTATTTTGAGAAAGCGTGCATAATTGATTAGTGCAAATAATACGTCTCCAAATTCTTCTTCTATTTTTTCTTGTGAGTTTTGGCTTTCTACTTCTTGTTCTAATTCTTGTAATTCTTCTTTTACTTTTTCCCAAACTTGTTCTTTCTTTTCCCAATCAAAGCCTACGCCTGCTGCTTTTTCTTGTAATCTGTATGCTTTAATCAAAGAGTCTAATGCTCGTGGGACTCCTGAAAATACAGATTCTCTTCCTTCTGTCATTTTGATTTGTTCCCAAGTTTTTTTTACGTCTTCTGCATTTTCTACTTTGACTTCGCCATATATATGTGGGTGTCGTCTTATCAATTTCTCGCATAAGGAGTCTATTACTGCCTTTATGTCAAATTCTCCGCTCTCACTTCCAATTTTTGAATAGAAAACTACGTGCAAAAGCAAGTCTCCTAATTCTTTTTTTATTTCTTGATTGTCGTTATCTTCAATTGCTTGTGCTAATTCATAGACTTCTTCTATTGTATTAGACTTTAAACTAAGATTTGTTTGCTTTCTATCCCATGGACACCTCTCTCGAAGTTCGTCCATAATGGTTAGGAGTTTGGAAAAACTTTTTAATGCTTCTTGATGTTTGTTTTCTTCCATTTTTTATTCCCAATTATTGGCTATTCTTACGATTTCTTCTATGTTTTGAGCGTTCATACATTTGAAATGATTCTTTGGACATTGTTTATAGCCCAATTTACTGCACGGACGACACGAAAGATTTTTTACTTCAAAGTTATGAGTTTCTGCTTGTGAGTCTTGACTTCGATAAGGATACATTCCAAAATCTATAACGGTGTTTCCCCAAACGCAAATTATGTTTTTGTCTAAAGCAGAAGCAATGTGCATAAGTCCTGTATCGGCGGTAATTACGCCAAGCGAGTTTTTAATTAAAGCACTGCTTTGATTTATATTGTAAGCTCCACAACCATTGAAAACTTTTACTCCTATTTCTTTTTCAATTTTAAATGCCTTTGCATAATCTGTCTTGTCTCCTAAAAGAATTATTGGTTTGTCTAATCCTTTGCATATTTGCATCAGAATATTTAAAGGTATTTGTTTTGTAAAATGCTTACTTCCTACTACAATTGCGATATATCCATTGTGAAAATCTAATGGCAATGCGTCAGGAGATACAAAATCTTCTTCTTGCAAAAAGAAGTCTAATCCCTTATTATCATTTTTTACACCTAACTTACTTGTTGCTTCAAAATATCTATCAACTATATGGACTTTCGGTAGTTTATTTATTTTAAAGTTTACAAGTAGGTATTTTTTTAGGTTTAATTTTGGAAAGGCTTTGCTTTTTACGCCAAGCATTGTCTTGATTTTAAAAGAGCGTAGGTTATTGTGTAAATCTACTATGTAATCAAATTTTATTTTTCTTAATTTGGAATATAAATCTGAGTCCTCTAACAAATGTATTTTGTCAATATATTTGTTGTTTTGTAGAAGTGAATAGTTTGACTTTTTGGTTAAATAATGTATTTCTACATTCGATAGTTGTTTCTTTAACGCCCTCACGATAGGAGTTGTCAATACTATGTCTCCTATTGATGAAAATCTTATTATTAATAGTTTCTGCCGTTCCATTATCCTACACTATTATCTAAACTTATTGATAATAATTTTTGTGCTTCGACCGCAAATTCCATAGGTAACTTATTCAATACTTCTTTTGCGTATCCGTTTACTATAAGTCCTATTGCGCCTTCTTGACTTATGCCTCTTTGACGACAATAGAAGAGTTGGTCTTCTGAAATCTTTGAAGTCGTTGCTTCATGTTCAACAATAGAGGATTGATTATCTACTTTTATATAAGGGAAAGTATGTGCACCACAAGTATCTGTTAGCAATAAAGAGTCGCATTGAGAGTAATTTCTTGAATTTTCGGCTAATCGATTTACTTTTACTAAACCTCGATAAGAGTTTTGACTTTTTCCACTTGAAATTCCTTTACTTATGATTGTACTTTTGGTATTTCGTCCTACGTGAACCATCTTTGTGCCTGTGTCGGCTTGTTGGTAATTATTTGTTACAGCCACTGAGTAAAATTCTCCTACGGAATTGTCTCCTAAAAGAACGCATGACGGGTATTTCCAAGTGATTGCTGAACCAGTTTCTACTTGTGTCCAAGATAATTTGGAGTTATTTCCTTTACACATACCTCTTTTTGTAACGAAATTATAAATTCCTCCTTTCCCGTCTTTATCTCCTGGATACCAATTCTGAACTGTTGAATATTTTACTTCGGCATCTTTCATCACAACAATTTCTACAATAGCGGCGTGAAGTTGATTTTCATCTCTTTGTGGGGCTGAACAACCTTCCATATAGGAAACATAAGAGCCTTCATCGGCCACAATCAAAGTTCTCTCGAATTGTCCTGTCCCTCCCGCATTTATTCTGAAATAAGTCGAAAGTTCCATCGGACAATGTACTCCTTTTGGTATATAACAAAAAGAACCATCGGAAAAAACTGCCGAATTAAGTGCTGCAAAATAGTTATCGCCAATCGGAACGACACTTGCTAAATATTGTTTCACTAAATCAGGATAGTTTTTTACTGCTTCGCTAAAAGAACAGAAAATAACTCCTGCTTTACTTAGGGTATCGTGAAAAGTTGTCTTTACAGAAACCGAGTCCATCACTGCATCTACCGCTACACCTGTTAATCTTTTTTGTTCATCAAGCGAAATTCCAAGTTTATTAAAGGTATCCAAAAGTTCAGGGTCTACCTCATCAAGACTTGCAAGTTCTTTTTTCTTCTTAGGTGCTGCATAATAAATAATATCTTGGTAATTAATTGGCGGAATGTTGAGATGAGCCCAATCAGGTTGCTTCATAGTGATAAATTTTCTGTAAGCTTTTAATCGGAACTCCAAAAGCCATTCTGGTTCTTGCTTTACCTTAGAGATATGACGAATAATATTTTCGTTTAATCCTTTTTCGATAAATTCAGTCTCTATATCAGTAACAAAACCGTATTTATAATCGTTGTTTGTTACATCTTCTATTATATTTTTATCCTTATCCATATTACAAAAGTACTACTTTTGATTTATTTGACAAAATAAAGAAAACTTTATTTCCTAAGAAAATATTTAATAAAGGTAAACGTTTCTTAGAAAACTGCGTAAAAAAGGATATTATGGAACATAAAGGAATAGATACTCTTCTAAACAGAAGAACGATTAGAAAGTACAGCGAAAAAAAGATAGAGAAAGAAACTCTTGATACTATTTTGCAGGCAGGAGTGAGAGCCTCAAATTGTGGAAATATGCAAATATACAGCATAATAGTTACACAAAATCAAGAAAATAAAGATGCTCTTTGCAAACTTCACTTTAATCAACCTATGGTCAAAGAAGCAGCGGTAGTATTGACTGTTTGTGCAGATGTAAATCGTTTTCACAAATATTGTGAGCAAAGAAACGCTCCTAAAAGTTATGATAATTTCTTGTGGCTTAATGTTTCAACAATAGATGCTACTATCTGCACACAAGCAATGGTTAGTGCAGCAGAAGAATTAGGCATAGGTGCATGTTATATTGGCACAGTAAACTATCAAGCCAAAGAAATTGCAGAATTATTAAATCTTCCAAAAGGAGTAGTGCCTGTTACAACTATTACATTGGGCTATCCTGCGGAAAATCCTCCTTTAACAGAAAGATTACCTTTGGAGGCTGTTGTGCATTACGAAGAATACGAAGATTATAACAAAGAAAAAATAGAACAATTCTATGAATCTTTTGAACAATTGCCTCAAATAAAAAAATATATCATAGAATCAAAACAAGAAAACCTTGCACAAGTTTTCACAAATGTGAGATACACAAAAAAAGATGCTCAATATTTTTCGGAGAAGTATATGAATTTCCTAAAAGAGCAAGAAATGATTTAATATTTTATAATATCAAGATACTAAAATGAAAGCAAGAGTTAGTATAATAATGGGATCCACTTCGGATTTACCAGTTATGGAAAGTGCTGCAAAGTTTTTTGATCAAATGGAAATACCTTTTGAAATCAATGCTTTATCTGCACATCGTACACCAAAAGAAGTAGAAGAATTTGCAACCAATGCACACAAAAGAGGAATTGAAGTAATTATTGCAGCCGCAGGAATGGCAGCTCACTTACCAGGAGTAATTGCAGCAATGACTCCATTACCTGTTATAGGTGTGCCAATTAAAGCCTCATTAGAAGGAATGGACGCCGCATTGGCTATGATGCAAATGCCTCCTGGGATTCCTGTTGCAACAGTTGCAATAAATGGAGCATTAAATGCAGCGATATTGGCTTTACAAATACTTGCAACGGGAGATGATGAGCTAAAAAAGAAAATGATTGACTACAAAGAAAGTCTAAAAGAAAAAATTGTAAAGGCAAATAAGGAATTAGATAATTTATCTTACAAATTCAAAGTATGATAATAATAGGTATAACCGGTACAATTGGAGCAGGAAAAGGTACTATCGTAGAATTGCTAATCAAAAAAGGATTTAAACACTATTCCGTAAGGGATTTCCTTGTTAAAGAAATAAAAAAGCGTGGATTAGAAATAAATCGTAATACTATGACTGAGACTGCCAACTCTTTACGAGAAGAGTTTGGTGCAGATTACATAGTAAAAACAATCCTAAATACTGCTATCGCAAACGGAGATGATTGTATAATAGAAAGCATACGTAACGACAAAGAAATAGAGCTGTTAAGAAATATTCACAACTTCTATTTATTTTCGGTAGATGCAGATATAAAGACACGTTATCAAAGAATTTGTCTTAGAAAGAGTGCTACGGATAATGTAAGTTTTGAAACCTTTGTTGAAAATGAAAAACGTGAAATGCAATCTGACAATAATAATAGTCAAAACATTGCTATCTGTATGCAAAAGGCTGATTATACTTTCAACAATGACCAAGATATAGAATCTCTTTCAAAGCAAGTAGAAGATGTATTAAAGCAAATGGAAAAGTTTAAGCGACCTTCTTGGGACGAATACTTTATGGATTTGGCTAATGCAGCAGCAAAAAGAGCAACTTGTGATAGAGGCAGAAGCGGTTGTGTGATTGTCAAAGACAAACAAGTACTTGTAACAGGCTATGTAGGAGCTCCGAAAGGATTACCACACTGTGATGATGTCGGACATTTGTTTAAGCAAATGATAAATGAAGATGGGAGCGTTAGTAATCACTGTATGAGAACTGTTCATGCAGAACAAAATGCTATTTGTCAGGCTGCAAGAAGAGGAATAGCACTTGATGGAGCTACTCTTTACTGTAAAATGACTCCTTGTAGAACTTGTGCGATGATGATAATAAATTGCGGAATCAAAAGAGTGGTTTGCCAAATGAAATACCACGCAGGAGGTGATTCAGAACAAATGTTTGCACAAGCAGGCGTTGAATTAGACTTTTTTTATGACGAAGTATTGAAATACGACAAACAATAAAAATAAGATGCCATCTTATGGGACAGGATCATAACCACTTCCTCCCCAAGGGTGGCATCTTAATATTCTGCGAATCGCTAAATAAAGTCCTTTAAATGGTCCATGCTTTTTTATAGCTTCTATTGCATATTGTGAACACGTAGGGGTAAACCTACATGAAGGCGGTTTTAGAGGAGAAATCGCTACTTGATAAAATCTTATCAAAGACAAAAACAAAACAGAAAAAACTTTCTTAATTAGTTTCACTAAATATCTTTTTTTCTATTGTAGAAAGTATTTCTTTAACCTTTTGTTCTGTTAGCAGATAATCAGGCATAGTTTTTGAAACCAAAGCAATGCTGATAAATAACCGAGAAGAAGAATTTATTATCTTTTCTTGAAGAGAATGTTTGTTTAATCTATAAGTTTCTCTTAAAAGTCTTTTTGCACGATTGCGATTAACGGCTAATTTTTGATAACGTTTAGGAGCAACAATCAACACAGACATTTTAGAATTTTGCTCATCTTGCTCCTTATTATAAATAAACCTAACGCTAAAAGGATAAGCCATAAACTTATCTCCCTTAGCATATAAATTTTCTATTTCTTTTACGTTGTTTAATCTTTCTCCCTTAGGGAAATTATTCATCTTTTGTTTTAGATGTTTTTTTAGCAGTTGTTTTTTTAGTAGCGGTTTTTGTTGCAGTTGATTTTGTTGCAGTTGATTTTTTTCTTGCTTTAAACTCTGCATCTATTGCTGCCATCCATTCTCTTCTCTCTTCCTCTGTTAAAGACAAAAACTTATCTATTGCCATTATCATTGAAGGAGCCTCTTTTGTTGGAGCTGGTATATAGGTTTTAAGTTTTGCAGATTTAAGTGCCGTTTGAGTTGTTGTTCCAAAAGCTGCAATGAAAATATCTTCTGATGTAATTTCTGGAAAACTTTGAACAAAAGACTTAACTCCGATAGGAGAAAACATTGCTATCATATCAAATTTCTTAATATCTATATCTGTTAAATCTTTTGTCTCTGAGCGATACATAACAGCCTTTGCATAGGTAATTTTTGCGGCATCTAACATTTTAAAATATTCTATTGAAGAATCTTCCGCACAAGGAATAATGAATTTTTCTTCTTTGTGCTTTGTTATTACATCAACCAAATCTTTAAATGTCAATTTACCATAGAATATTTTACGTTTACGATATTGAACATAGTTTTGCATATAATTAGCAACTGCTTCTGTAATACAAAAGTACTTCATTGTCTCAGGAATGTTCAGTCTAAGTTCTTTTGCTAAACGGAAATAATTATCCACAGACAATTTGCTTGTGAAAATAACAGCGCTATAATCCAAAAGAGAAATTTTAGAGTCTCTAAACTCTCTATTGCTAATACCTACTACGTCAAAAAATTTATAAAAGGTAAATTCAACTTCGTACTTGCTTGATAAGGCTTTGTATTGATTCTTCAACAGATCTGTTGGTTCAGGTTGAGAAATTAAAATGTTTTTAATCGTTCTTTCTATCATAAATTTCTTTGCTATTTGCTTAAAAAATCAACCTATATATAAACAATAAAGGTAAGATTTCGAGGGTGCAAAGATACGAAAAAAGATAGATATGAAAAAATTTAGGGAATTTTATGATAATATAAAAGCCTCTCAACACCCTAATAATGGTAAATAATGCAAATAATATTAGAGAAATTATAAGTAATGTTAATTTATAGTCATTAGTTGCAAATAAGGAAGCAAAAATTGGCAGAACAAGTAAAATTGAACTAAAACTCATATAAACTAATAAATTCGTTATGTAAAAATTTACTTGTTGATTACATCTAAAAAGCAGACCGAAAAATTTTATCAATAAAGTTTTAGCAACAAAAAAAATAAATATTGATAAAAGAAGAAGAAGATAAAATTTAACATATCCAAATTGACTTATTTCCGTTGTAAACCAATACGTAAAAATCGAATATGCCAATAAAGATATTACAGGGAAAAATAAAAAAGACGAGACTAAAACAAGGGGATTTGATGATTTGTTTAGTATCTCAAAAGATTTTAAAGACAAAGCTGAATGAACTATCTCCAAACTTCGGACACGAAAAAATTTAAACCCAATTGCCAACAACGCAAAGAAAACTATAATTATAGAAAACGTCCAATTAGGAGTGTATTCCAAAGGTTGTTTTTCGTGAAGCTTTAATGGTTTTTGTAATTGATAAGTTTTTTCTTTTAACAAACTCTCTTCTAAAATTAGTTCTGATAAAGACTCTTCAAGAGTTTGAGTTGTGTATTCCATAAAGCCATAATCCATATCGGCATCTAACCCAGCAACTGTTGAATCTTTAAAAATATAAATCGGATTCACAGTTTTTGATTCTGTGTTTATTAAAGATGCCGATACAGACAAGCTATCTTTCATTTACTATTTTGTTATAACTAATTTTTTTGACAATGTAATATTATCCTTTACAACATTCAAGTTATACACTCCACTTTCCAAATCTTCAAGATTGATTTCAACTTGGTTAGATGAAGAATTTTGATAATATCTCAATCTTCCATTAACATCAATAATAAAAATTTGATTTTCTCCATTCAAATTGCTCAACACAACGTAATCTTTTGCAGGATTAGGATATACACTAAGATTAACAAATTCGTTTTGAGTATCTAAACCAACACAAACAGCAGTACGAGGTAACAATACATCATCTATTCTCACACAATCCTCACCACTTGACGTAGAATAATCTTTACTATATTCCCATTTCAAGATATGTTCTCCTGCTGTAAGAGTATATTTCTTGTATTGCCAATCAGTATTAGTTGTTCCTGATTCTTTAATTTTTTGAGTTCCGTCAATATAGAAGCGGAAGAAATCGTAATTATTTTCAGATGAGACTTTATAGTAAAAAGAAACAGAATCTCTAATCATAGTATTTACACTCATTGTTAGAGTTGTTGTTCCATTATGGTCAATATTTGCAGAGCGAGCAGAAAATGTTCCATTGTTTGCCGATGTTGAATCTATTATCCAAGGAGCAGAAGGATCCATTTCCCAATCAGCAGAAGAAAAATCTCCACTTTCAAAAGTTTCTATTTGATTTGAAAGGTTGATTACGTATGATTTTGAAATCATAAAGTAACCACTTGCATAATCTAATGTAAAGAACAAAGAATCTTGTAGAGAGAAAGTAGAATCATCAACATTTATTGTGAAAGAAACCTCTGTTTCAGAATTAGATGCCAAAGCAGGAACAACAACTGAATTAGAACTCAAAGTAGCCCAATCAGAAATTTCCATAATTCCAAGACTTCCTTCTGCAACTTCAACACTTCCTTTATTTTCTAAGCCAACTCGTACAAGTTTTCCTGCATTAACATCAGAAATCTTTACATAACCAATAGCTAATTTTGGAGCAGCAACTTTCTTTGATAT
Source organism: Bacteroidales bacterium (assembly GCA_017559135.1). Lineage (GTDB taxonomy): Bacteria > Bacteroidota > Bacteroidia > Bacteroidales > P3 > Onthomorpha. The sequence continues at coordinate 22,300 of JAFYSZ010000003.1, forward strand.
TTCTTTTATTTTAGAATAGTTATTTCCTATAATATTTGCAGTCAATTTCACTTCACTTCCTTCAAACAAACCATCATTTACCTTTATTTTCAAAGTATTTGTTGATTGTACTTCACTATTTGCAGAAATATTTCCAAGACTTTGAGTTGCTGTAATAATATTTGTGTTAAACGCATTATTCAAAGCAACAGAAGTATTTGCAAGAGGTTGATTTCCCACATTCTTTGCAATAAAATTCAAATAATATTCTTTTGATGGAGTAAGTTTTGTTGCCTCTTGCATTGTTTCTACATCAATAAAAGAAATATCTTTAAGAGAAATAAATGCCTCTTCACTTGGAGAAACAAGAATTGAATCAATTTTTGTTTTATAGAATTGATTTGTCAAAACAACTTTTATATATGACACATCGTTTATTGGCTCAAAGTTAATTGTTGCCACACCATTATCATCTGCTTGTGCTGCTCCCAATAAGTTTCCTTCTAATGATAATCCCACATATGTGTATGCAGGTAAGTTTTCAAGTATTAATTCATTTTCTCCTAAGCTTAAAATTTCAGGAAGATCAACCTCAAACTCTATTCCTTCACCTGCGTGAGGGATAAGAGAAGGATCTCCAAGTAAGTTATATATTTCCCAATAATATTCAGAAAGAGAAGAATTAGAAGTCTCAACTGCCAAGTTTCCTGCTATCAGAATTTCTCCTGCACTCACATAACATTCTCCAAATTCCTCTCCGTGAGTATGGAAAAATCTATCATAACTTCCTAATTTATTACTATTATAACTTGGATTCAAGCTTCGGCTTTTTGCTCCTACTGCCCAATAAAAATCTTCGTCCCAATATGTATAGTTTGAACCACCTATAACTCCAACAGCACCTTTATCTTCTAATCTTAACAATTTTTCTCCGAAACATTCTGACACATTGTATCTGCTTGACAAACAACAATTATTTATAAAGAAACTATATTTTCCTAAATTACTCATTGCACCAACATCAGTCTTATCAAAAGAAGGATTTGCCCAACCTGTTTCATCGCAATGTGCAGTATAGTTTATCCAACCTCTACCTTCACTTATCTTAGATTTGATTTCAGAAGTATAATTTGCAGAAGAAGGATTGTAATAAATAGACGTATCCATTCCCGCAAAATATTGCTTAACATAATTCAAGTGTCCGTTTACACAAGTAGGAGCATTTCCACTCGTTTCCTTACCTCCAACTAAAAGAACCTTGTTAAGATATTGATTATCTTCAAATCCATATTGTTCATATTTGATTGTTTTGTCAATAATATTTTTCATTTGAGCAGCGGTTGTAGCAGAAAATCTACCATAGAACACATCTGGCAAAATATCTCCTGTAAATTCCGCATAATAAAGGTCTGTCGGTTGGCTGTCATTTGAATAATACATGTGAACTCCCTCACATGTAGACACTTGTCCTGTATCACCACAAATCAAAAGGTAATCTGCAAAAGGTTCATCGCTACTTTCCCAAAGGTTATGAAGATAATTCTTTATAGCAGTTTCAGTTGAACCAATCTCATCGGTATATAATTCAACAATTTCAAAACCTTGTTCTTTTTTCCATTTAATAAAACTTTGTAATTCCTCTCTGAAAATAGGCGAAGAAATAATTATCATTTTAAATGGACGATTCATTGGAGAATTAAACGAAGAAGCAGAAGTCGCTTTATTGAAATTTACAACTCTCTTTCCCAAAAATTGTTTAAAACTTTTATTTAACTTATTCTTTTCTTTTTGAGTTTTTTCCCAATCAGCATTAACATAAGATATTTCTAAATCTAATTGTTTGATATGCTCAATTTGAGCAGTTGAAGGGTTGTAACGAATAGGACAAACGCTTAATCTTGCTAATCGCACTCCGTTCATAACTCCGATAACTTCTATTTCGGCAACATTTCCTTCACCAAAAGAATTTCGAGAGTAATAATCCTTATTCATTTCAAAAGGAACATCTTCATTTTGTTTTGATTGAGAGGCTTGTTTTGGGTATATCTTAAAGCCATCTCTTAAATTTATTGTTTGTTTTGAAAGAATTTTTTGTTCAATAACAATATCTGAACAAAACGGAATCTCTATCAAACAATTGTATGTCGGCAAATCTGCTTGGCCTACTTTGTGTGAACTCAACAGTTCCTCTCCCATATTAATTTTATAGAAAGTTTCACCGTTGAAAGTCATTGTTTCCAATTCTAAATCATTGAATTGTTGAGATATTTTTATCCCTTTTGAAGTTTCTTCAATAGAAATATTTACTTCTTTATTGATTTGACCATAACTTACTCCTAAGAAAAGAGTAATAACTACTGATAAAATAATTTTTTTCATTACATACTTTTTTAAATGAACCGCCAAAGATACAAAAAAACATAAAAACTGAAATTTTTTCTTTGAAATATTTTTTTAAATCAAGGAAATAATACAAAAAAATAAAGCTTACCGAAATTCGATAAGCTTTATTCTGTACTCCGGGCGGGACTTGAACCCGCACGAACGCAATGTTCACAGGATTTTAAGTCCTGCGTGTCTACCAATTCCACCACCAGAGCATCGCCTAACCAATAAAAAAATCCGATAAACCGGACTTTAATTGAGCGGAAAACGAGACTCGAACTCGCGACCCCAACCTTGGCAAGGTTGTGCTCTACCAACTGAGCTATTTCCGCCTGATTTGCGACTGCAAAGATAAGACTTTTTTTTATGCTACCAAAACTTTTTTAAATTTTTTCTAACATTTTTTTAATATTATGCAGTTTTATAAGTGATTCTACGGGAGTTAAGTTGTCTATATCTGTTGATAAAATTTCTTCTTTTATCTGTAAAAGCAATGGATCTTCGAGTTGTATGAAGCTTAATTGCATTGACTTTTCTTTTTCACAAGTTTTTATTGTTTCTTGTATTGATTGTGTGGTTTGAGAGTTCATTTCTAATATTTCAAGCATTTCTTCCGATGTATTTAACACCTCTTTTGGCATTCCTGCAAGGCGTGCAACGTGTATTCCGAAACTTTTTTGCGAACTGCCCTCTGCGATTTTTCTCAAAAAGATTACTTTTTTACCTTGTTCTCTTACTTTGACGTGAAGATTTTTTACTCTCGGAAATTTTTCCGCTAATACTGTTAATTCGTGATAATGAGTTGCAAAAAGAGTCTTTGGAGAAAATTTACTATCGTGCAGATATTTTCCAATAGCCCAAGCAATTGAAACTCCATCGTATGTTGATGTTCCTCTGCCTATTTCATCTAAAAGCACCAAACTACGAGATGATAAATTATTTAGAATACATGCCGTTTCATTCATTTCAACCATAAAAGTACTTTCTCCTGCTGAAAGATTATCACTTGCTCCTACTCTTGTAAATATCTTATCTATTATTCCGATTTGAGCATTTTGTGCAGGAACATAAGAACCTATTTGAGCCATTAGAACAATTAGTGCTGTTTGTCTTAAATATGCACTTTTACCTGACATATTCGGACCTGTAATTATGGCTACTTGAGAATTTTCTTTGTCTAAATAAATATCATTTGATATATATTGCGAACCTATTGGCAAAGTTTTTTCTATAACAGGGTGTCTTCCCTCAGTTATATTCAAAGTATAATCTTCGGTAATTTGCGGTTTGGTGTATTTATTATGCTTTGCAACAATTGCAAACGAAAGGAGGCAATCAATTTGCGATAGAATACTTGCATTTTTTTGTAAAGGCTCAATCCATTGTTTTAGTTTTTCAAGCAGTTCATAATAGATAGCATATTCTTTTTTTGAAATAAATTCAGTAGCATTAAGGATTTTTGCTTCCAATTCCTTTAATTCTTCTGTGATATAGCGTTCGGCGTTAGTAAGTGTTTGTTTTCTAATCCAAGATTCAGGGACTTTATCTTTATGAGTATTAGTTACTTCAATATAATAACCAAAAACGTTGTTATAACTTATTTTCAACGATGTTATTCCCGTTGCTTCTATCTCTCTTTTAAGAATATCATTAATTAATTGCTTAGCATCAGTTGAAATTATACGATAATAATCTAATTCTTCATCAACTCCACTTGCTATTGCTCCTCCTTTTGAAATATTATTAGGAGCAGAAGGAGAAATGTATTGGATTAAAATTTTGTTTAAGTCCTCACAGATTATCAAATCTTTGGAAAGTTGTTGCAAATAAGTGGACTGAGAAGAAGAAAAGTTGTTTTTGATTGCCGATATTTCTTTTAAAATATTTATAAGAGCATATAATTCGTTTGGTTGCACTCTCATCATCGCAATCTTAGAGACTAAACGTTCTAAATCGCCGATTGCGTTCAAAGAATCTAAGGCTTGTTCACGTGAATCATTGTTTTGCAAAAGACTTTCAACAATATTTAATCGCCAATCAATCTGTTGTTTATCTATAAGAGGCAAAACAATCCAACGTTGCAAGAGTCGGCTACCCATGTGAGTAGAACAATGATTAAGAATGTCAAAAAGAGAAGTCTCATTGTGTGCATAAATCAATTCAAGATTCTTTATTGTGAATCCATCTAACCACATAAAGTTACTATTGTCTATTTTCTTTATGCTACAAACGTGATTCAATTCATTATGCATTGTTTCTTTGAGGTAATTCATTATCGCACCTGCCGCAATGACCGAATGCTCCATTTTTTCCACCCCAAAACCTTTCAAACTAAGGGTTGAAAACTGATTATTCAATATTTCAAAAGCAAAATCCTTTGTAAATACCCAATCTTCGTAAGTCTTAATGCTCTTAGCGTTGAAATTCGCTGACTCTAACTCTCTTAAATATTTTTTTTGTACTATTATTTCATTCGGAGCAAAAGAACGGATTATTTTATCTATATCTTGCAGACTACCTTCGCTCACAAAAAACTCCCCGGTTGAAAGATCAAGAAACGCAGAACCTATTGTTGTAGGCGTATAGTGTATTGCTGCAAGAAAATTATTTCTATTCCCTTGCATAGTTTGCTCAGAATAAGAAAGCGATGGCGTTGCAATTTCAATAATTCCTCGTTTTACCAATCCTTTTACTGATTTTGGATCTTCCAACTGCTCACAAATCGCAACTTTCTTGCCTTCACGAAGAAATTTTGGCAAATAAGTATCAATAGCATGATGAGGAAATCCAGCCAAAGGGTTATCATCTCCCCCTCCTCTTTTAGTTAGAGTAATATTTAATATCTTTGAAGTTTCAATAGCATCTTGCCCAAAAGTTTCATAAAAGTCTCCAACTCTGAAAAGCAGAATAGTGTCAGGATGTTGAGCTTTCAACTCATTATATTGCTTCATCAAAGGAGTAGTTGTCGCTTTCTCTTTACCCATATCTAAGTTTATTTTATGCAAAGATAAGGAAATGTCCCATTTAATAGAAAAAAACAGCACATTTTTCTAAATTTATTTGAAAATTTATGTGCTTTTATCGCAATAATTTTACCTCAAAATTACCTAAATTGCATTCCTACCAAATTTTCTTTGTTTTATTTTATTTTTTCTTTGATTTATTTCATTTTTTCTTTGATTTATTTTTGAAAAACAAAGAAAAAAAATAGCGACCTTGAATTTCAAAGTCGCTATTTCTATGTTATTGTTTTGCTATCTACTAATAGAAGAATGTAAAGTGATTCTTTATGTCTGCTTCCATTTGTAATACATTCATCAACATTTGAGCTTTTTGATAAGATTTAGTTTTAAATTGTTGTTGTATTAACTTTGGATCTTCTTTTGTAGGACGTGTGTATTGTCTATCTACGTTCAAAACATATATTCCATTGAATCCTTTTACTGGTTTTTGTATTCCTGTTTTGCTTGCAGAAGAAAGGCTTCCTATTACTCTCATTTCTGGACCTGCTGCTGCAAAATATGGACTTGCAAAATCAACTGCCATTGCTGAATCTATTGTTAAGTTTGCTGCTGAAGCAAAAGTTTCAATTGTTTTGTTTGATGCTAATAGTTTGTCGGCTTTATCCATCAACATTTCTGCTTTCTTTTCAATCTTAACTTGTGATTCTATGTATGGTTTTACTTGTTCTAATGTCATTATGCCTTTTTCTTTTTTGTCTTTCAAGGCTACAACAAGGAACATATCTGATAATTCGTAAACTTCTGGTGCTACAGCGTTCAATTCTGTTTTTTCATCAAATGCCCAACGTACTATTTCTCTACAATATGGTGTTCCGTTTAGTTGATAATCCATTTCTCTAACAGTTGATGTAAGGATATTTAAGTTTTGTTTTTGTGCTTGAGCTTGCATTTCTTTGAGTGTCTTTGCTGATCCAAGGAATATGTTTGCTTTATCTCTTATTGCGTTTACTGTGTTGTCGCTTGCTCTTACTCCCATTACGATCATTGCTACTTGAAGCTTTTCAACTGGCGCTGTTTTTTCTTTTAATTTGATTAGATAATGTCCTAATTGGTTTGGTAAGTCGTGAACAAATACATCGCCTTCTTTGCCTGCTTTTAGTTTGTCAAATAAATCTGATTGTAATTGTCCGTCTAAAATCCAACCTGAGTCTCCAAAATTATTTTTTGCTTCTGGATCGTCTGAGTGTTTCGCAACTGCTGATTCAAATGCAGAAGGATTTGCTTTGAATACGTTTAATAAACTATCTGTAACGGCTTTTGCTTGTTCTGGTGTACGTTTTATATCTTTGCTTGCATTGCTATTCAAAACTAATATTTGAGAAAAACGAACTGAATCAGGACGTTGTTCGATGTCTGTTATCTTTGCCATTATCCAATTTTGACCTTGTTGGAATGGTGCGATGAAACTTCCTATGGTTTTGCCTGCAAGTAATGAGTCTGCAAAGACTCCTTTTAACGCATCTTTCTTATAATATAAACTATCGTATACTCTGTCTGATGAAATTGAAACAAAACTTGCTATTTCTGATTCTTCTAATGCTTGGAAGTCAATAAATGTTTTTTGAACCGAGTCATTTATCGCCTTTATGTCAGAAGGTGAAGGAAGAACTGTGAATTTTATAAATTCTATGTCTCTTAAATTTTCGTATAATGTGTATTCGTTTTTGTGTTCGTTGTAATATTTTTTGTAATCCTCTTCTGTAACTTTCACAGTGTTATCTTCAACTGATGAAAACGGCATTACAACATAACGAGCATCTACAACTTTGTTTGAAACGTTGCTTATATGTTCTGCAATCTTTGTAGGCATATAAAAACTGCTTACTATAAGTGAATTATATTTTTCTTGCAAACGTGATTCTTTTACTGAATTTTCAAAATTTGCCCATTGAATTTTTTGTTCTTCTGGTAATTTATCAAATTGTGCGATATATTGTTTCACAACTTGCGGATTGTATTGACCTGTTGTTGGGTCTGCAAAGTTTTGTCTTATCATTGGATGAATAAATGTCCCAAAAAACATATCGTTCATCTCAGCTTCTGAAACTGATAGACCTATACTTTGACATTCTTGTTGTAATAATTTTTCTGTAACAAGAGTTTGATAAGCTTGTCTTTTAGCTTCAAAACTTTGTTCATTAGTTAATGAAGCAACATTGTATTGTTGTTTCAAATTTTCTTCGATATTAGTAGTCATCGCTTCAAATTCTTGGAAAGAAATGTCCATTCCATTAACTGATGCTACTTTTGTAGGACGAGGATCTCGATTTGAGAACAAGTCTGTAAAGATAAATGCCAAAATTGCTAACGCAATAATAGCTACTACTAATACTCCTGCTTTTTTTCTGATTGTTCCTATTATAGCCATTCCTAATTTGATTTATTATTTGTTTACTTTATACTTTTTTCCTATTTTACAGCCTGCAAAGATAAAAAGAAATTTTAGAGAATTACACTATTTATATAAAAAAACTTAATGTTTCATTGTTTTTTTACGTTGTTTAATTATCTTTGCGACTTGATAAAAAGCATTTTTTATGGTAAAAAAGATTACTTTAACCCTTGTTGCAGTTGTAATTTGCTTGCTTACAACTCTCAAATCATTCTCTCAAATTGAGAATGACAAGTATTTTGAAATGAATAAGGCAATTGAAACTTTTGGTTCTGTATTCAAAAGTTTACATGCTAATTATGTAGATGAAATTAACTCGGGAGATTTAGTCAAAACGGCAATTGATGCTATGCTTGCAAAGCTTGACCCTTACACAAACTTCTATCCCGAATCGGAAATGGAAGATGTAAAACTTCAACTCTTAGGGCAATATGGCGGAATTGGAGCTTTAATACATTATGATAATGGTATAGTTTATATTTCCGAACCTTATGAAGAATTACCTGCTTACAAAGCGGGAGTAAAAGCAGGAGATGCAATCATAAGTGTTGATGGAGAGAGTGCAAAAGGAAAAACAACCGATCAAGTAAGGGAGAAATTAAGAGGTCAAGCAGGCACAGAAATAGAATTAGAGTTAGAAAGAGATGGGAAAATCATAAAGAAAAAATTCAGAAGAGAAGATATACAACTTCCAAACGTGCCTTATTTTGGAATGATTGACTCTGTTGTCGGCTACATCAAGTTAAATGAATTTACAAAAAAAGCGGCTAAACACGTGCAAGAGGCATTTGAGAGTCTAAAACGCCAAAATATGCAATACCTTATATTAGATTTACGTGGCAATGGCGGAGGTCTTTTACAAGAAGCAGTCAATATTGTAAATCTTTTCGTAGATAAAGGTCAAGTAGTCGTAAGTACAAAAGCGAAAACAGTAGAAAGAAACTCTGTATTCAAAACAACAAAAAAGGCAATTGACACAAAAATCCCTATTGTAGTGTTAATTGACGGCACATCAGCCTCTGCATCTGAAATTGTTTCGGGAAGTTTACAGGATTTTGACAGAGCAGTTATTATGGGACAGTGTTCTTTTGGCAAAGGTTTGGTTCAAAATATACTTCCCTTAATATATAATTCTCAAATCAAGGTTACGGTTTCTAAATACTATATTCCAAGCGGAAGATGTATTCAAGCAATAGACTATTCACATAGAGACAAAGACGGAAAAGCAAATAAAATTCCAGATTCTTTGAGAACCGCTTTCAAAACCAAAGGAGGAAGAACAGTTTATGACGGATTAGGAATAGAACCCGACATTACAATTGAGCCAAAGTACGCAAGCAATATTGCAATAGCCCTTATAAGTAAATTTCACTGTTTTAACTACGCGACAAAGTTCGTAAAAGAAAATCCAACCATAGCAAGCGTTAAAGAATTCGAGATAACAGACGAAATTTACAACGATTTCATAGAATTTTTAAAAGACAAAGATTATAATTACACCACAATAAGCGAAAAAATATTAGAAGATCTGATTTCTTCTGCAAAAAAAGAAAAATTAGGCGAGAATACACTTAAAGAAATCGAACTAATAAAAACACAAATAGCAGAAGACAAAAAAGAAGACTTAATAAAATACAAAGAAGACATTAAAGAAATTCTTCTTTCCGAGATAGTTGTGAGATATTACAATCAAAAAGGAAGAATAGAAGCCCTTTTGAAACACGATAACGAAGTAAAACAAGCAGTAGAAGTGCTTTACAATCAAAAAGATTACAAAAAAATTTTAGGGAAATAACAAAAAAAGAAAATAATTATGATTAAAAAAACATTATCGTTTATTTTAGCCGTTGCATTCTTATTTTCAGCAACCGCACAAGATTACAGAGCAGAATATCGCAAAGTATCAGAAAAATTAACCAAACAAGAACAAAAATATTTAGATTTCTTGTATGATTATATGCCTATTAACGACATTGCAGACTATGATAGCGAGTTCTTTTTAGAACAAGTAAGAACTGCAATCAAAGCAAAAAAAACTTTTTCTTGGGGAAAGAAAGTGCCAGAAGATATTTTCAAACACTATGTTTTGGTTTACAGAGTAAATAACGAGAATCTTGACACTGCTCGCACCTATATGTTCAACGAACTTAAAGACAGAATAAAAGGAATGTCGATGTACAGAGCAGCACTCGAAGTAAATCACTGGTGTCATGAGAAAGTAAATTACAAAGCCGCTGACGGAAGAACCTCATCTCCTCTTGCGACAATGAAAACCTCTTGGGGTAGATGCGGAGAAGAAAGTACTTTTACAGTAACTGCACTTCGCTCGGTTGGAATCCCTGCAAGACAATGCTACACTCCTCGTTGGGCACATACAGATGATAATCACGCTTGGGTAGAAGTATGGATTGACGGAAAATGGTACTACCTTGGAGCATGCGAACCAGAACCTGAATTGAATTTTGCTTGGTTTGACGCACCCGTTAAAAGAGCGATGATGGTACATACCACAGTTTTTGGAAAATATAACGGAAAAGAACAAAAAAATTACGAAGCAGACCTTTACAGCAAAATAAATCTTCTATCAAACTACACAGCCACAAAAAAATTATCAGTAATTGTCAAAGACGAAAACGGCAATCCTATTGAAGGAGCAAAGGTAGAATATGGACTTTACAACTATGCAGAATTTTATCCTTTGGCAACGCTTACCACAAACAAAGAAGGAAAAACTGTTCTTGAAACAGGATTTGGCGATTTAATGATTTGGGCAAGCAAAGACAACTTAACAGCACAAGCAAAAGCCGAAGGCACACAAGAAACAGTAAATCTTACCCTAAAAAAACAGCAATTTATTCCAAATACATCTGTAACATACGTTCTTTATCCGCCTGTTGCAAAGTCAATAGACAGCCTTACACAAGAGCAAATCTCAGCAAATGCAATACGTTTAGCCTTTGAGGATTCAATAAGAACAGCATATATCAACACCTTCGCTACAAATCGCAATTCAAATCGTTGGATAAAACACCTAAACACTTGGAATGTGAAACAAGAAGTAGTAGAAGATTTCATCAATCGCTCATGGGGAAACTACAATGAAATAGAAAAAGTATTGGAAAGTGGCGATGAAAACGCAGTAAAAATGCTTTCGCTTGTATATGACAAAGACCTACGAGACGGAAACGCAGACGTATTACTTTCACACTTAAAAGCCTACAAAAATTACCCTGCAAAAGAAGAAGCATTAGTAGAATGGGTACTAAATCCTCGCATTCAATTAGAAAAAATCACTCCTTACAGAGAATATCTACAAGAATACTTTAAAGATTACGCACAACAATTTAGTTTCTGCCCTCAAACAATAGCAGATTGGATTAACTCAAACATCAAAATCAACAATACAGACAATTATTATGGAGTACAAATCTCTCCAAAAGGCGTTTTAAAGATAAAACAATGCGATAAACTATCACGCGAAATTCTTTTTGTTGCAATAGCACGAAGCTTTGGAATAGCTGCTCGTTATGAATGGAGCGTAGGAAAAGCACAATTCAAAATATCTTCACAAGATGATTGGCAATATCCTATCTTTGAAACAGATCAAGACGAACCTATGGGAAGATTGATAGTAGATAATTCTAAGAATAATAGAATAAAACCAGAATATTACATAAACTTCACAATACAACGCCTACTTGATGGAAGATGGCAAACACTTGACTTTGAATATGACCCTAAATTCCAAAGATTTCCAGAAGGACTTGACTTAGCAGTAGGAACTTACCGCCTAATGTCAGGAAATCGTGATGTAGATGGCAATATCTATGTAAGAGAAGACTACTTCACAATAGAATACAACAAGATTACAGTTGTAGAACTAAAAATGGAAGAAATAAAAAGCGAACTTAAAGTTCTTGGAAAGGTAGATATGAACTCTCAAATACAGACTTGGGACAAACAAAATACAACTTTAAAAGACCTTGCAGGCAAAAAAGGAATGATACTTGCGATAATCGACCCTTATTCTGAACCTGTAAGACACTTAATGGCAGATTTACCATTAGTAAAAAAAGACTTAGAACTTTGGGGAGGTGGAATAGCATTTTGTTTTGCTAAAATGCCAAAACAAAGTCCAAAAGAACTTTACGAAAACCTTCCAAAACAAAGCCTATTTGCCTTTGACACAGACAAAAATCTTCAAAACCAAATAGTAAAAAGCAGTGGCATAAGTTTTAGCAATAGTTATCCTATCCTATGTTTTGTATCTGAAAAAGGCGAAGTTTATTTCCTTTCAACAGGATATAGAATCGGCTCAGGAGAAAGCCTACTAAAAGTAATACATCAATTAGAACAAAAACAATAATGAAGAAAACCCCTCTTATAACTTTATTTTGTGTTGTGCTTGCATTGACTTGTAGTTTTTTGCAAGCACAACCTGTAAAATCAACAGTGCGTTCAAGTCGTGATCCTTGGCAATTTGGAATCAAAGCAAGCGGAAGTTTTGATAAAGTCTCAATAAAAAGCGACAGTAAACTGAAATTCGGATACAAAGCAGGAATTGTAGCCGAAAAACATTTGGTTTATATGCTTTACTTCCAACCTTCTGTACAGTTTACGCAAAAAGGCTACAAATATGAAATACCTTACGGTTACAGAGATGAGACTTACTTCTCAATGTTGGAGTTTGACGCAGGACTTTTATTAAAATTCGGAGACGAAAGGCTCAAAAGAGGAATGCTTCTCTCACTTACACCATATATAACCAAAGCATTAGGAGTAAAATGGTCGCAAACAAACCTAATTCCCAACAGTCCAGAATACAATACTACGATAACAGGGAACGATTTAGGAATTTTAAACACCTTAGACATAGGATTCAAATTAGGAATCGGCTACGACTTCAACCGACATTGGGAAATAGCCGCAAATTACACCTTTGGGCTAAACCGAATTGCCTATACAAACAATAATACTTGGAGAGGAATAAACCTAAACTTGATTTACTTTTTCTAAATCCAGAAGACACAAAAATAAATAAGCGAAATATCTTTTTTTGCAACAAAAAAAAATTTGTCTATCTTTGTAGGCTGAAAAATTGTAATAGAAAAAGAGAAATATGTAAATTTTAAAAAAAATTTAACGACATAAAAAAGCGTTTTTGCTTATACTTGGTTTCTTGAAACCTGGAAAATTTCAATAAATCCAACCAAATAGTTAAGCGGAAAACGCTCACGAGCATATCGTGGGCTTTTCTTATTTGGTTGGTAGGTAGTTCCAGGACCTCAAGAAACAATAAGACAAAGTTCACGACTTTTTTAATGTCTTTTTATCAAGAAAATAATTAGTTAATAGCAATAAAAATTTATCAAGATGAAAAGATTATTATCACTCATTTGCACTTTATTATGTGCAAACGTGCTTTTAGCACAAACGACCTTTACCGTAGGAAATTTAACCTACGAAATAATTAACTCAAACGCTGTAAGCGTTTATGATTGTTATGAAAGAGATACCGTTTCTACGAGGGACGCTCTTAAAGAGTGTAAAGGTTTACTATTAGGAACGCTCTATGAAATAAGAGATACGGTTCCTCAACTTCTTTCTGGCAGTACAATTTTAGATACCGTCTATGACGTAGAGTTTTTCTTACCTTTCGAGGTCGCCACTCGTGAGTACTCCACTCATATATTAGATACTTTCTACGTATATCAAGATACAATTATAGATGGCAATAGGATAGACGACACTGTTATTGTTATTCAAGACACTATTTCCTTTGCAGATTTCATAAATAACAGAGAAGATAGCCTATCTATTTCTATTATAGATTCTATATGTTTAGTTAGAGACACTCTCTCTATCATTCCAGAAAACGCAAGAATTATAGCTTCTCTTTTAGATATAAAACGAACAATTAGAGCAGAAGAACATCAACAAGGACAAAAAATTTTAAGCACGTTTTATATATATGGAGTAGAATATGGACTTATCCCACATAGCGTTACACACAATGGAAGAAGATACACTGTTACTTCTATAAGAGATTTAGCTTTTAGTAATTGCCATTATTTAAACAAAATTTATATTCCAAATACAATTACTTCTATTGGACGTAATGCGTTCTATAATTGTTACAATTTAGACACTGTTTACATACCTAATAGTGTTACTTCCATAGGAGAATTTGCATTTCAAGGTTGTGATAATTTGACACACGTTACTTTACCTCAAAATGCTACAATTAGCAATACGGCTTTCTTTGAAGCAGGTAAAGAAACTGCCTATTTTAAAGATAATGACGGATTAAAATATCAGATTATTCCTTTAAATGAAATTGAAAATTATAATTTCTATAACTGTGGAGCGATAACATTCCGTTTAGGCAACAACACATACGCTCCAAACGAAGTAATGGTCTTTCCTTATGAAAGCAATGCTTTAGAAAATGCACTTACGATAAAAGACATTGTTAATATTCCTCTTAGTAGAAATTCAAGCTATGAAATAATAGAACACAATGAAACCAAATATACAACAAACAATAACTATTATCCTTATTTAGAAAATTCTTGTGTCATTAGCGATAATATAATAAAACACACGATATATATAGCTAATGACACAATACTCGTTATTAAAGAAAGTAATGACACAATAATAAAGGCTCAATACACAAATGATACTACAATATGTATCAACAATGACACAATATATATAAGCAACAACACAATATATATTGGAAACGAAACGATACATACAGAAAATGATTCAATATATAGATTTGAGTTCAACATTAGATATTGGAAAAAAATAGAAAATTATATTGAAAGGTACTATCCTGTAACCAAAATAAAAGAATACGCATTTGAAAATTACAGAAATTTACCTTCTGTTACTATTCCTAACACTATTACCTACATTGGAGAAAATGCTTTTAGCGGTTGCAGTAGATTTGAGACGATTTCTATTCCTAAAAATGTTTCACATATCGGACGTAGTGCATTTGAAAATTGCAGCAATTTAACAACTTTAAATTATAACGCAATAAATATTGAAGAATTTGAGAAAGAAGACTATTATCAATTCAAAGGTTGTCCTATCTCTTCAATAAATATTGGCGACAGTGTTCAAAAAATACCAAATAACTTTGCTTATAATTTAGATAGTTTGACTTCTATTACTATTCCTAACACTACTATTTCTATCGGACGTAGTGCATTTGAAAATTGCAGCAATTTAG
This sequence comes from Bacteroidales bacterium, assembly GCA_017559135.1. Classification (GTDB taxonomy): domain Bacteria; phylum Bacteroidota; class Bacteroidia; order Bacteroidales; family P3; genus Onthomorpha. The sequence continues at coordinate 37,322 of JAFYSZ010000003.1, forward strand.
CTTCTGTTACTTGCCTTTCACTAATTCCTCCTCAAATTGAAGACTCTTTAACATTTAAATATACCCGTGAAAACAAGACTTTATATGTTCCTTGCGGTAGTTTTGAAGCCTATACCGACACAACAGATAACGTTTATTGGGAAGCATACTTCTACAAAATACAAGATGATTGTGGAAATGTAGGATTGTATGATGTAAACAGCGAAGAACTTACCTTCTATCCTAATCCTACAAGCGGAAAAGTTACTTTTAATCAAATGATAGAACAAATAGATGTAATAGATATAACAGGAAAAAATATTGAAACATTCTCTAACACATACGAAATAAACATTGAAACTTTGAAATCAGGTGTTTATTATCTCCGATTATTATATGAAGATAAGGTAATGTTGAAAAAACTTATTAAGCAATAAACATATTAAAAAAAACAATAAGGAGGAGAATCTTGATTTAATTTTCCTCCTTTTAATAAAACTTTTCCCCTCCACTTAACGCCGAATGCGTGCGATATTTTCAACTTTAAGATTTCTGATTGCAAATTTTGAAAATATAAGCAGTTAATAAAAAACACTAAATCAAGAACTTAACTTTTTAAAGGCTTGATTTAGTGTTTTTTTTCTTTGTTTTCTTTGACTTTTTCCTTGATTTTATCGAATTATTTCTTTGATTTTTGAAATTATTTCTATGAAAAAATTTTTTCTTTCTATGAGTTATTTCGTTTTTTCAAAGACTTTACTCAAAAAAGCCTTAATTTGTTAAAAAACAGCTCTATTTTTCATCAAATTTTCGCAAGAAATTTCACAAAACTCTTGAAACAAAATTTCTCAAAATAAAGTTTTTTTTCTCTACAACAAAATAAAAGCGGACTAAACAAATAGCCCGCTTTTATTTTTCTATTTTTTATTTTAATATGCTCTGCTGTTATTTCCTTCATAGTAGTTTATAAAGGCTTTATTTACTACTTTGTTTCCTCCTGCGGTTGGATAATCGCCTGTGAAATACCAATCTCCTGTATTATTTGGGCAAGCTTCGTGAAGCGATTCTATGGTATTGAAAATTATTTCTACTTCTGCGTTTGCGTCAGCAGGGGTTAGCATTTGTGTTATCTTTGCTGTGATTTGATCATCGGTAAATGGTGCGTAGATTTCTTTAACATAGTTTACGATTTCTTCTTTTGGAAGATTTTCTTGTGCTTTACATTTGCGGTAAACCTCATCTATGATGTGTTTTTGATTGGTTTCTTTTAGCAATTCTATTGTTGCGTTAAAGGCAATGAACTCATTTAGTCGCGACATATCGATTCCGTAGCAGTCTGGATAACGAATTTGCGGTGCCGATGAGGCAACTATTATTTTCTTTGGCCCTAAACGGTCAAGGATTCTTAGAATTGATTGTTTAAGTGTTGTCCCACGTACTATGCTATCGTCAATTACCACAAGATTGTCTACATATTCTTTGACTTGTCCGTATGTTACGTCATAAACGTGTGCTACCATATCGTCTCTTTCGCTATCGCGTGTGATGAAGGTACGTAGTTTTACGTCTTTTACGGCTATGTATTCTCTTCTTGTCTTGATTGAGAAGATTTCTTGTAGCATTTCTTCGGTTAAATTATCCTTTTGTGCAAGGATTTGCTCTATTCGTAGTTTGTCGGCATGCTCTGCAAAGGCTTCTGCCATACCTTGAAAGGCTACTGAGGCAGTATTTGGTATGTAAGAAATGACTGTGTTCTTTATATCGTTGTTTATTGCTTTTAATACCTTTGGTAAAATTAGCCTTCCGAGCATTTTTCTTTCTTTATAAATGTCTGCATCAGTTCCACGAGAGAAATAAATTCTTTCAAAGGAGCATTGTTTTGGTGCTTTGGTTGGTTCTTTGCAGCATTCTATGGATATTTGACCGTTTCGTTTGATTATGATTGCGTGCCCTGCTGGTAATTCTTTTATTTCGGTGAGTGGTTTGTTGAAAGTCGTCATTATCACAGGGCGTTCTGAGGCTACTACGGCTATTTCATCGTCAATGTAGTAGAAACAAGGGCGTATTCCGTTTTCATCTCTAAGAACGAAAGCGTCTCCATGCCCCATCATTCCTGCCATAACATAACCTCCGTCCCATTTCTTTGCGGAAGAAGTAAGAATTGTTTTGATATCTAATTCTTCTGCTATTCTTTCTGAAATTTCTACATTGGTTAATTTTCTTTCGTCTTTGTATTTGCGGAATATTCTTTCGACTTCTCTGTCCAAAAACTTACCTATTTTTTCTAAAACAATGGCTGTGTCGGCTACTTTGACGGGGTGTTGTCCTAAACTTATGAGTTTATCTAACATTTCGTCTATATTGGTTAGGTTAAAGTTGCCTGCGAGAACTAAATTACGTGTTTTCCAATTGTTTTCTCTTAAAAACGGATGTAAGTTGTCTATTTCATCTTTTCCAAACGTTCCATAACGAAGATGTCCTAAGAATAATTCTCCTGTAAATCGTGCTTTATTTTTTAACCAATTTATATCCTTTGATTCTTCTGGGTAAGCAGTTTTCAGAGATCTCATATCTTTGAATGCTTCTGCGAAAACGTCTTGAATTGGCGTTGATGTATTCGATTTTGTTATGTTTATATATTGTTCACCTGGCTTTGTATCAAATTTTATGTTTGCAAGACCGGCTCCATCTTGTCCTCTATTGTGTTGTTTCTCCATAAGGAGATACATTCTGTTTAATGCCCAAGTGTTTCCGTACTTTTCTTGGTAATATTCCAATGGTTTTAGCAATCTAAGCATTGCTATTCCGCATTCGTGTTTTATTTGGTCGCTCATATTCTTTGATTTATGATATTGGCATTATTCTTTCTATTCCTAATGCACTGTTTGACATTCTTAATGGTGGGGCTGCTTGATGACGTTTCCACTCATTTATTTTTACTAATCTTAATATTTTATCTACAACTATTGATTCAAAGCCTTGATTTATGATTTCGTCCCTGTTTAATCTTTGTTCTAAATGAAGAAAAAGGACTTTGTCTAAAATATCATAGTCAGGTAATGAATCTGTGTCTTTTTGATCGGGACGTAATTCTGCTGATGGTGGTTTTATTATAGAGTTTTGAGGAATTATTTCTTGATTTCGGTTTATCCAACGAGACATTTCCCAAACATCTGTTTTGAAAATATCTCCTAAGGCACCTACTGCTCCTGATGTATCGCCGTAAAGTGTGCCGTATCCTACTGATAACTCACTTTTATTCGTTGTATTCAAAAGGGCTGCTCCTATTTTATTGGCTATTCCCATTAGAATCATTCCTCTTATTCTTGATTGTATGTTTTCTTCTGCTACATTTGGCTCTCTTCCTTCAAAAACTGGCAAAAGGGCTTTAAGGGCAGAGGTAAATGTTTCCTTGATTGGAATTGTGTAATGCTGTATTCCTAAGTTTTCTGCACTCGCTGTTGCATCTGTTATGCTATGAGAAGTTGAGTATTCGCTCGGTAGCAAAACTCCTATCACATTTTCTTTTCCTAAGGCTTCAACTGCAAGCACTACAACTAAGGCAGAATCTATTCCTCCTGAGAGTCCTATAAGGGCTTTCTTTATATTGTTTTTGCGAAAGTAGTCTTTTATTCCAAGAACTGCCGCATGATACATCTTTTCTATGCGAGAAAGAGGCGAAATAGTGTATTTTTCTGTTTTTTGTGTTTCAATTTGCAATGTAGATTCTTCAAATAATGGCAATTCTTTTGACAAATCTCCATTTGAAAGCATAAAAAAGCTACTTCCGTTAAAGATATAACTTCCTTCTGCTCCACATCTGTTTGCTAATACAATGGGAACTTTTGCTTTTCTAATCTTTGGTTGAAGCGAAGTCAAGACTTCTTTTTGTGTTTCGGGTGTAAAAAGTATGTTTGAAGCACAAATAATCAAATCTGCTTTGTCTTGCTTTTTCAAATAGTCGTCTAAATCTTCTAAAAAGCCGAATGCTATTGTTTGTTTTTTGTATTCTATTGTGCAAAAGCCCTCTCCCGAAGAGAATCCTTTGTCAAATCTATTTAAGTTCTTTTTTGTTGCTATTGCTTTTAACTCTCCGTTTTCTATAAAGGCAAGAGCATTTAATTTTTCTTCGTTTTGAGTGATTGGGAGACCAAAAATAAAGTCTTTTTTTAACTCCGATAATTTATCAGCATATTGAATGCTTTTTTTATATGTATCATTATAAGAAATAGAATCGTAAAGAGGAGAGCCACTTAATGATAATTCAGGAAAAATTATCAAGGAATCTACATCTGATTCTTTGATTTTTTCCTGAATTAGGCTGAAATTATATTCAAAATCTAAGGTTTTAGGATTGATTTGAGCAATTGTTACTTTCATTTTAAAGAATTTGAGAGTTTTTATTCTGTTTTATCTTTTAGATATTGACGAATCTTTGTTTCAATCTCTTCTTGAAGTTCAGGATTGTCTAATAAAAGTTGTTTAACTGCTTCTCTACCTTGTCCAAGTTTTGTTTCGCCATAACTAAACCAAGAACCGCTTTTCTTTAACACCTCTGCTTCAACTCCAAGGTCTACAATCTCTCCTATTTTGCTTATTCCTTGTCCAAATAACAAATCAAACTCAACTTGACGGAAAGGTGGAGCAACTTTATTCTTTACAATCTTTACTCTAACTCTGTTTCCAATGTTTGTATCTCCCTCTTTAATGGCTTGAACCCTCCTTATATCAATTCTAATTGAAGAATAGAATTTCAAAGCATTACCTCCTGTTGTTGTTTCTGGCGATCCAAACATCACTCCAATTTTATCTCTTAATTGATTTATGAAAATACAACAACATTTCGTTTTACTAATTGTCGCAGTCATCTTTCTAAGAGCTTGACTCATTAAACGAGCGTGCAATCCCATTTTACTATCGCCCATTTCTCCATCAATTTCGCTTTTAGGTGTAAGAGCTGCAACAGAATCTATCACAATCACATCAACAGCTCCTGAACTTATTAGATTTTCTGCTATTTCTAAGGCTTGTTCTCCGTTGTCTGGTTGAGAGATATAAAGATTATCTACATCTACTCCTAACTTTCTTGCATAGGAACTATCAAATGCATGTTCTGCATCAATGAATGCTGCAAGTCCTCCTTGTTTTTGGCTTTCTGCAATCGCGTGAATAGCTAAGGTTGTCTTACCTGAGGATTCTGGGCCGTAGATTTCTATTATTCTTCCTTTTGGAAATCCCCCTACTCCTAATGCTGCGTCTAAGGAAATAGAGCCTGTTGGAATTGTTTCTATGTCTTCAACAGCTTTATCGCCTAATTTCATTATTGAACCTTTGCCATAGTTCTTCTCAATCTTAGAAACAGCTGCTTGAAGTACTTTTAATTTTTCTAATTTCTCAGCTGATATATCTTGTTGCTTTGCCATAGATTATTTTCTTTTTATTAAGTGTACAAAAATAATACTTTTATTTTAATAAATTGCTACTAATGTAATGTTCTAATTCAGTTTCGGACATAAATCCCTCTATAATAACAGGAGCAGACGAAGAATCTTTAAAGAAAATCAAAGTAGGAATTGCCTTAATCTTTAATGTATTTGCTAAATCCAAAGACTCATCAACGTCTATCTTATAAAAATTAACTTTACCCTCATATTTCTTTGACAATTTCTCCATTATAGGCGAAAGCATCTTGCAAGGACCACACCAAGACGCATAAAAATCAACTACCGTTGGTTTATTACCAATATAAGTCAAAGTTTCGTTATCTATTTTTGCAACATTATCTACAAAAAACTTTGTATCGATTTGCTCAACCAATACTTGATTATTTTCTTTCGGTTTTTGTCCGCAAGAAAACAATAAGAAAAACGAAACAATTAATAAAACACTAAAATATTTTATTTTCATATTACAACCATTTTTCGTTTTTATACCATTTTATACTCTCTTCTACCCCTTTTTTTAAATCATATTGTGGACGATAGTTCAAATCTTTTTTCAAGTCTTCAATATCACAATCCCAATTACGTGCAGAAAGAATTGAATACTTATCTTTGTTAAGTGTAAATTGTTTTCCAATAATTTTTCCAAAGAAATCTAAAAACGAAGAAATGAATTTGACAATGCAAAGGGGAAATTTGATTTTTATTGTCCAAGTTTTTAAAGTTTCTTTGCTGATTCGTGCATATTCAGAGTCTAAATACATATTTCCATCACTGACAAAATATGTTTTCCCTGAGACTTCGCTTTCAAAAGCTTTAATACACAAATCTACAAGGTCTTTTGAATAAACAAAAGTCAAGTGTTGTGGAACAAATCCTAAGTATGGTTCTAAGTGATTTTTAATAGTTTGAAAAAAAACAAAGTAATCTGTTTCACGTGGACCATATACACCTGTTGGACGTAAGATAACGTATTTTCCTTTAAAGTTTGCATTAATATATTCTTCGGATTTGAGTTTTGAAACCCCGTATGCGGTATTTGGTTTATTGACATCAGACACCTTAGCCTTAGCAAAAGTTTTCTCATCGCCTGGTCCATGAGCAGCAAACGAAGAAAGATATATTAGTTTTGTTTGATTCACATCAATAGCATCAACTAAATTTTTAGTAAACTCATAATTTACTCTTTCAAAGTCTTCATTTTTCTTCGCTTTTGTTAGACCTGCAAAATGAAATACACATTTAAATTTATGTTCTTCTAATTGTTGTTTTAGTTTTTGAGGATTAGAAAAAGCCAAGTCTATAAAATTAATTCGTGTGTCAGTCAAATATTTTCTACTTGAAGTGTTTCTAACTCCTGCATACACATTATATCTACCTTCTTCAAGCAATTGATCTATTAAAGTACTGCCTATAAAACCGCTTGCACCTGTTACCAAAACTTTTTCACGAGTATCTTCTGGTATTTCTTTGATATAAGCTCGTCTTCTCATTGCAATATTAGATTCTTCATACTTTTCCCAAATGCGAGCGGCAAGATTTGTTTCTAATTGAGGATTTGCAATTGCTGTTTTCGAGCCAAGAGCTATATATTGCTTATTCATCTCAGCATAATAAATAGAATGTATTCCTTTATTCTGCCATTTAGGATGTACACCATTGAAATAAAGATCTATATTCTCAAAATTGCGTATTGCTTTCAAAAGATGATACCAACCAAAAGGGAAAAGTTTTCCTTTACTCTTACGAAGTGCTTCGGTAAGCGAAGGCATAGAAACTCCAAAGGCTGCAATATCATCATTTTCGTCCACAATCAAACACAAAAGTCTTTTATCCAAAAAAGGAAAATACATATCAATATAGAATTGTGCTTGTTTTTCATTCAAAGGCACATATCCAAAAAGATTAGAAAAAGCTTCGTTAAGCGTATTGAATAGTTTATGACCATATCTCTTTGCAATCTGTTTTGCAGATAAGTCTTCTACTATTCTAAGATTATATTTTTCTTTAATAAGATTATTGATTCGTAAAATCTTTTCAGGGATTTCTTGATTTGCTTTTATCCTATATTGAATCCAATCTACTTCTTTTTTGTAGGAAAGTTTCTCTATGATTTGCGGATAATAGGAAGGATTGTAATAAGTGGCCATTGTACAATCTTCTTCAAAGCCTTCTACAAGCATTCCTTCTTTATCCATATCTGTAAAACCCATAGGCCCTACGATTTCGGTCATTCCCTCACTCCTACCCCAATTTTCTACCGCTTCTAAAAGTTTTTTACAAACTGTTTCTTCATTTATGAAGTCTAACCAACCAAAACGAATTCTTTTTTCTTTCCAAATTTCGTTTGATTTATGGTTTATCATTCCTACAACTCGTCCCACCACTTCTGAGCCTTTATATGCCAAAAAGATTTTAAAATCACAAAATTCCAAAGCAGGGTTTTTCTTTTTGTTAAAAGTCGTTTTTTCGTCCATAATCAAAGACGGAACCCATTTTTTGTCGTTTTTAAAAAGTTTATAAGGAAAGTATAAAAATTCTTTAAAGTCTTTTTTGTTTGTAACAGCCCTTACAGTGATGGTATTCATAATTTTTCTATTTTATTATTTCGTATTTACAGAATGTTTTGTATAATTTGTCTATTGCTTCATCAACTTGCTCTTTTGTATGTGTTGCCATAAGAGAAAATCTTATTAAAGTATCCTCAGGAGAGCAAGCAGGAGGTATCACAGGGTTAATAAATATTCCATTATTATATAGTTCCTGAGTAATAAGGAATGTTTTATCCATATCTCTTACATAGAGTGGTATTATCGGAGTAGAGGTATTTCCTATTTCAAAGCCTAATTCTCTAAACGAAGCTAAGGCATAGTTTGTAATTTTCCAGAGATTTTCTATTCTTTCAGGTTCTTGTTTTATTACATCTATCGCTGCAATTACGCTTGCAGTCGCCGCAGGAGATATTGAAGCAGAAAAAATATAAGGGCGTGAGTGATGTTTCAAGAAATTGATAGTTTCGGCATCTGTTGCAATAAATCCTCCAATTGTTGCTAAGGATTTTGAGAACGTACCCATAATTAAATCCACTTTATCACTCAATCCGTATTCCCAACACAAACCTCTCCCCTCTTTTCCAAAGACTCCAAGCGAGTGTGCTTCATCTACGTAAACAGAAGCATTGTATTGTTCTGCTAATTGAGTAATTTTATGCAAATCTGCTACGTCTCCTTCCATCGAAAACACACTATCTGTTACAATAAGCTTAATGCTATCGTATGGAATTTTCTTTAATACATCTTCTAATGAAGACATATCGTTATGTTTGTATCTATGAGATGAAGCAAACGAAAGACGGCGTCCTTCAACTATTGAAGCGTGATTCAATTCATCACAAATAATATGATCATTCCTTCCCATAATTGTAGGAATTACGCCAATATTTGAGTGAAAGCCCGTAGAATAAACTATTGCCTTTTCTTTCCCAACATAATCCGCAAGTTTTTCTTCCAATTCTATATGAATATCCAAGGTTCCGTTTAAAAACGGTGAGCCAGCGCAACCTGTACCATATTTTTTTATTGCTTCAATACTTGCTTCTTTTATTTTCGGGTGATTAGTTAGCCCCAAATAACTATTAGAACCAAACATTAAAACTCTATTTCCGTGCATTATCACTTCTGTGTCTTGTTCGCTTGAAATAGGTCTAAAATATGGATAAATTCCTAACTCTTTTACTCTTTGCGGTTCGTTGTACAAAGATAACTTCTTACGTAACTGCTTCATATATTCTTTATTTTATGATAATTTTTCTTTGATTTTTTCAAATAACTGACTACAACCTATTCTAAAATAATTGTTATCAAAATTTGAAGTAATAAAATATTTATAAATATTATTGTATAAAATTGCTTCTTCTGCGGTTTTTATTCCTCCTGCTACCTTTACACCTTTTAAAACGCCTGTTTTATGATAATATTCTCTAATAGCAAGCAACATAACAATAGTTGAATAAATATCTGCTCCTTTTTCTATTTTTCCTGTTGAGGTTTTGATAAAATCTGCTCCGTTTCCCAAGCATAAAACTGAGGCTTCTAATATTTTTTTATAGGAAACCAACTCCCCTACTTCTAAAATAACTTTTAATTTTATGTTTTTATTTGATGATTCAATCAAATCTTTTATTTCTCTTACCTCTTGTGCTACTGCGTCTTTGTTTCCTTGTAGGAATAAGCCTCTATTTATGCAAATATCTATTTCATCTGCATTGTTTTCAATAGCATATTTTACTTCTTCTTTCTTTACGCTAAGCGGAACAAGCGAATAAGGAAATCCTCCTGCAACAACTACCGATTTTATTTTGCTTTCTGGCTTATAATCATTGATTTGCGTTAGAAATAGAGAAAAACAACAAATTCCTCCAACGTAATAATTCTCTGATTTACAACTAAAACCACTTTTTTCAACGAATTGCTTTATTGATTGAGCATTATCAGTTGATTTTAAAGAAGTTAAATCTAAATATTGTATTAAGTTTAATAAATCTTCTTTTGTATAATCGGACAATTTATTCGATATAATAATATCATCTACATATTTTTGAAACTCCTCTACCCTACCATTGTAGATAAACTCCAATAATTCGTCTTCATTCTTTATTTGATTTATCATTTTCATTATCCTTTATTATTATCTTGTTGAATTTTATTAAAAGTTTTTTTAGCAAATTGAGGAATTTGCAGTTGTTTTCTTGTAATTTTTGGTATTATTCTACGTAATAAGTACCTTTTTAACCAAGGTTTTAGATTTTTATTTTTGTTTCTTAGGAAAAATTTTCTCAAACTAAGAATTAAAATATTATCATTGTGATCTAATATCTTATTTTCAAAGAAATATTTTCTGTTTTCAATTATTAAATCAGGAATTGAAATATTTACCGGACAAATACTTGTACAATTACCACAAAGTAAGCAATTATAAGTCAAATGTTTATGATTATCAAAATTTTCTATAAAAGGTAATAAAATATTTGCAATAGGTCCTGTAAGGCTATTATTATATGGTTCATCTTTTATTGTTTGATAAACCGGGCAAACTCTCTTACAAGCTCCGCAATCAATACATAATAAAGCTTTTCTCTGCTCTTTAAAAGACAATAAATTACTTTGCTCATTATCAACTACAAAAACGTACACTTCTTCTTGATTTCCAATCTGCTTAGGTGTAAAAATATTAGTCAAAGACGGAAAAGATTTATTATTTTTATAAATAGAAAAAATATGCGTAAATATATCTATATCAGATATATTACAAATAAATTTATTAATAGGAAGAATAATTATCTTTATTTTTGAATCTAAAAACAATTCCATTTCAAATTCCGATTCAAAAACAGAAAAAAAACTCGCACTATCAACAATTCCCAAATCCGCTTCAAGAATAAAACATCTATTATCCTTAGAAAAAGTAGATATTTTATCACTTTTCAAACTATTTTTTAAATCTAATTGTTCAAAAAACTCAGAAGAAGAAAGATTAACGGATTTTATTTTTTTTCTACCAAGGAGATTCAACAAATTTTCTAAAAAATCCTCAGAGGACAAACACCAATTGATATTCAGATTATTAGAAAGACAATTTTTCTCAAATAATAATAAATTATCTACTATATTATTAAGAAATTTTTCTCTAACTCGCTGTGCTTGTCCTTTGAGTTTTTCTACCTGATCAAAAATTGAGTGAACTATATCATCTACATTAAATAACTCTAAATTAGAATTATCTATGTTTTTACTGCAAAAGCGTAAAAATCTCTTATATTCACTCGTATTCATTAAAGAAAAACTTATTTGATAGGTATTTTTTCTACTCTTTTTTGATGTCTACCACCTTCAAACTCAGTATTTAAGTAAGCATCAACTATTGAAAGTGCTTTTTCTTTTGATATAAAACGAGCAGGCAATGCTATTATATTTGCATTATTGTGTTGTTTAGCTAATTGAGCTATTTCTTCTTGCCAACAAAGTGCACATCTAACATTTGGATACTTGTTTGCAACCATAGAAACTCCATTTGCACTTCCACACATTATGATTCCAAAAGGATAATTTCCCTCATTAATTTCTTTTGCTAAGGGATGAATCATATCAGGATAATCCACAGAATCAGAAGTGTAAGTTCCAAAATCTTTAATTACTAATCCCCTTTCTTCAAGTGAGGATTTAAGAAATTCTTTAAGTTCAAATCCGGCATGATCACAAGCCATAGGAATAATTTTGCTCATATCTAAAAAATATATTTACTATAACCTCGCAAAGATAACATTTTTTTAAGAATTATTTCTATGATTTTTTAAATTTTTTCTATGATTTATTAAAATATTTCTATGAAAAAATAAAATATTTCATAGACTTTTTTTACTAAAATCTTTCAACAATTTTTTTGTTAATTAACAGTGAAAAAGCTTGTAATATCTTTTAATAATTATCTCATTGTTAATATATCCAAACTAATTAACAAAAAAATAAACACTTTATTAACACAAAATAAATCATTGTTTAAAAAAAACTTTTCAACAGAAAGGATAAAACAAATAATTGTTAATAACACGGATAAATTATTGATATATAAAATATTAAAATGTAGATAATTTATATTGTTTTGTTAATAAAAAGATGTATATTTGCAGTAATTTTTTTGTGAGATTTTTTATTAACAAAATTCACATACATATAATTATAACAATATAAATAAAAAATATAATAATTATGGATAAAAAGCTTTTTTTTGAAAAAGTTGAGCAATTAAAAAAAGAAAAAAATATTGTAATATTAGCACACTATTATTGCCTACCTGAAATACAAGAAGTTGCTGATTATGTGGGTGATAGTTTAAATTTAGCTCAAATTGCGAAAAATACAGATGCTGATATAATTCTTTTGTGTGGAGTTCACTTTATGGGAGAAACTGCAAAGATATTAAATCCTAATAAAAAGGTAATTATACCTGATTTTAATGCAGGTTGTTCACTCGCAGACTCTTGTAAATATGAAGAATTTAAAGCTTTTAAACAACAATATCCTGATCATATAGTAATATCTTACATAAATTGTTCTGCTGAAATAAAAACTCTTTCAGATATTATTTGTACTTCTGGAAATGCAGTGCAGATAATTAATTCTCTTCCTGAAAATCAGAAGATTATCTTTGCTCCTGATAGAAATCTTGGAGGATATATTAATAGAATTTCAAATAGAGAAATGGTTCTTTGGAATGGAAGTTGCGAAGTTCACGAGTTATTAACAGCCGAATATGTGAAAGATTTAAAAGAAAAGTACAAAGGATATACACTAATTGCACATCCAGAATGTAATGATTCTGTTTTACAACTCGCAGACTTTGTTGGCTCAACACAAGCAATGATAAAATTTGTTAAAAACTCTGAAAATGATAAATTTTTAGTTGCAACAGAATCTGGAATCACTCATAAATTAAAACTTGATAATCCAAATAAAGAATTTGTTGTAGTTACTCCAAATCCAAATGTTACTTGCAATGATTGTCGTCATATGAAATTAAACACAATGGAAAAAGTTGTAAAAGTAATGGAAACTTTGGAAAACGAAATTGTACTTTCAGAACAATTGATGAAAGATGCTGAAAAACCAATCTTAAAAATGTTGGAAATTTCAAAAAGCTTAGGAATAATTTAAAAATGTTCAATTTTCGACAAAAAATAGATAGAGAATTTTTTTGATATTTTTGACTTTTAATTTAAAGATTTACAATAGTTTATAGTGCTATTTTTGCTAAAAAATACTGAGTTTAAGGCCAAATGCTTTAAAAAAAATTGACGAACCGATAGATTGACTTGATTTTTTGAAAATATAAGGAGTTAAAATTTGACTTATGAGAAAGATTTCTTTGATTTTTTTAATAGTCTTCTTATTTGCTTTAAATTTCTCTTTATATTCTCAAAATAAAAAAATACTTTTTAAAAGTTTAAGTCTAAAAAATAAAGTTTGGTGTTTGAAAAATTTTCATTCAATAAAGAAATCATTAGAGATATCAAACACTGTTCTTATCACAATGGATAGTTTGTCAAAAAATGATAAAGACTTTTATAACAAAAATATTGAATCAGGAAAATTTGATGCGTTCCGACATGTATTATGGATGTATAAACTTTCGCAAAACATAGGTATAGAAAATGCAAGACGCATTGGAAAAATTTATGAGGATTATAATGAATATGTTTTCAAAGTAAATCCAAATTCAGGCTATGATTTAGCATCAAAAAATATGGATTTATATAATAATGAAGTTGGAATATATCTTTTTTTGAAAGAAGGAGAGAAACAAAACGAAGAATTAATTTTTTTAAGCATTAAAGAAATTATAGATAAAGGCTATGTAAAAATAGTATTTAAAGATAAGGAATACAATAACTTAGATAAAAATAATTTAATAATAGAAATAAATCAATGGAAAGGAAAATGGAAAAATCAACGTCATTTAATAAATTCAAATTCAGCTATTTGCGAATAAGCATTTTTGCTTTATTATTGATAATTAGCACATTAGTATCAGCACAATCATATAAGTATGCAATATATTGCAAAGATACTCTTGCAAGTGAGTATATGGCAGGAAGAGCATACGTAGATGAAGGAGATAAAAAGGCAGCTACGTTTATTAGAAACGAATTAAAAGAAAGTGGAGTAAAGCTTTTAGGAGAAAATGGCTTTCAAAAACTTAATTTTCCTATAAATAATATTATGGATTTAAAGGTTTCAATGCGTTATTTAAAGAAACCTTTGAAGCTTGGTGAGGATTATTTAGTTTTTGGTTCATCTCCTTCGGCAAATATGGTGTTAGAAGATGTTAAACCACTAATTTTCAACACTAAAAAGCAAATTGAAGAAATTAAACCAAAAAAATTACAAGATAAAGTGTTGTTATTCAATACTCAATCTTTGTCTTATGTTGATATAATAGTATTTTTAAGAGGTTTAAAGAAAGAAAACGTTACTCCAAAACTTGCTGTAATTCAAGGATATGATAAAATACCATATTATACAGGTCGTGCGTTGATGGATTTTCCTATACTGCAACTCAAAGGTAATATAATATATAAGAAAATTAAACATTTAGCTTTGGAAATCAAGAGTGAATTTATTTCTTCCTATCAATCTCAAAACGTTTGGGGCATTGTAGAGGGTACAAAGTATAAAGACAGTTGTTTTGTCTTTATTGCACATTATGATCACTTAGGAAAAGTTGGAAATGTTCACTTTCCGGGAGCAAATGATAATGCAAGCGGAGTTGCAGTTCTTTTAGATTTAGCGAAATATTATGCTAAAAATCCTGCTGAACATTCAGTTGCTTTTATTTTTGCAACAGGGGAGGAGATAGGTCTATTAGGTTCTAAATTCGCTGCTGAAAATCCTTACATAGATTTAGAAAAGGTGAAGTTTTTATTTAATTTAGATATGTGTGGAACAGGAGCTACGGGTGTAGCTGTAATAAATGGATTGAAAGAACCTGAGGCTGGAAAATTATTACAAGAAATCAACAATGAAAATCAATGGTTTATAAAAGTATTTTTAGGAGAAGAGTCTTGTAATAGTGATCATTGTCATTTTGTTCAAAAAGGTGTTCCTGCTCATTTCTTGTTTACTTACGGTTGTGAGTATAATGAATATCACACTATTTATGATAATGGAAAAGATTTACCATTTACAAAACATATTGACTTTTGTAATCTATTAAAAGAGTTCGTTAGAAGATATTAACCTAAGGAATTGTTTAAATTTAAAGATATTTTTGTAATTTTGCCCAAAGAAATAAAATAATAAAATAATAATAATATGGAATTTAGAGAAGCTATTTTAGAAGGTATTCCTGATTACTTACCTGAATTGCAAGAGTATGATAACACAGTTAGTCATGCACCTAAGAGAAAAGAGATTTTAACAAAAAAAGAAAAGAAATTAGCATTAAAAAATGCGTTAAGATATTTCGATCCTAAGTTTCACTCTGTATTAGCTAAGGAATTTGCAGAAGAATTAGAGAAATATGGTCGTATTTATATGTATCGCTATCGCCCTACTTACAAAATGTATGCAAGAGGCATAGAAGAATATCCTGCAAAGTGTAAACAAGCTGCTGCAATTATGTTAATGATTCAAAATAACTTAGATCCAGCAGTTGCACAACACCCTCACGAACTTATAACATACGGTGGAAATGGAGCAGTCTTTCAAAACTGGGCTCAATATCGTCTTACAATGAAGTATCTTTCTGAAATGACTGATGAACAAACTCTTGTGATGTATTCAGGTCATCCAATGGGATTATATCCTTCGCATAAAGATGCTCCAAGAGTAGTTGTAACGAATGGAATGGTTATTCCAAATTACTCAAAGCCTGATGATTGGGAAAAATTCAATGCTTTGGGAGTTAGTCAATACGGACAAATGACAGCAGGTAGTTATATGTATATAGGACCTCAAGGAATTGTTCACGGAACTACTATTACAGTTTTGAATGCAGGTAGAAAAATAGGAGGAGACGGCCTTGGTGGAAAATTATTTGTTACCGCAGGTTTAGGAGGTATGAGTGGTGCTCAACCAAAAGCAGGAAATATTGCAGGTTGCGTATCAATCACAGCAGAAGTTAATCCTGCTGCTACAAATAAACGTCATTCACAAAAATGGGTTGATGAAGTATATTCTGATTTAGATGCTTTGATGAAACGTGTAGAAGAAGCACGTAAAAATAAAGAAGTAGTATCATTTGCATATCAAGGAAACGTGGTAGATTTATGGGAATACCTTGTAGAACACGATATTTCAGTAGATTTAGGCTCTGACCAAACTTCATTACACAATCCTTGGGCTGGAGGATACTATCCTGTAGGAGTAAGTTTTGAGCAAGCACAAGAAATGATGGCTTCTCAACCAGAATTATTCAAGGAAAAAGTACAAGAATCTCTAAGAAGACATGTAGCAGCTGTTAATAAACTAACAGAAAGAGGCATGTATTTCTTCGATTATGGTAACGCTTTCTTATTGGAATCTTCAAGAGCTGGTGCTGATATAATGAAAGAAGATGGTACATTCCGTTATCCTTCATACGTTCAAGACATAATGGGACCTATGTGTTTCGATTATGGATTTGGACCTTTCCGTTGGGTTTGTACTTCTTCAAAACCAGAAGACCTAGATTTATCTGATAAAATTGCTATGGAGGTATTAGAAGAAATAGCAAAAGAATCTCCTGCTGAAATCCAACAACAAATGCGTGATAACATAACTTGGATAAAAGGAGCAAAAGAAAATAATTTGGTGGTAGGTTCTCAAGCAAGAATATTATATGCTGATGCGGAAGGAAGAACAAAAATAGCTTCTGCATTCAACAAAGCGATTAAAGAAGGACGAATTTCCGCTCCTATTGTATTAGGTAGAGATCACCATGACGTATCTGGAACAGATTCTCCTTTTAGAGAAACTTCTAATATATATGATGGTTCTTCGTTTACAGCAGATATGGCTGTTCATAATTGCATTGGAGATAGTTTCCGTGGAGCAACTTGGGTTTCTATCCACAATGGAGGCGGCGTAGGTTGGGGAGAAGTTATCAATGGTGGATTTGGAATGGTTATAGACGGAAGTGATGACGCTGAAAGAAGATTAAGAAGTATGTTATTCTGGGATGTGAATAATGGAATAAGCCGTCGTTCATGGGCAAGAAACGAAGGTGCAATTTTTGCAATAAAACGTGCAATGGAAGTTGAACCTAAATTAAAAGTTACTTTGCCTAACATCGCTGATGACGCTTTAATTGATAGTATTTTCTAAAAATAAATATCAAAATTAAAAGGACGTAATTTGTTTTGCGTCCTTTTTTATTATTTATTATTATCTTTCACGTGAAACTCAATATTAAAAAACAATAAATCAGTATTTTATATAAACGAACTAAAAGAAAATATTATGAAATCATTCTTTAATTTTATGTTTGCTTCATGTTTAGGTTGTTTAATTTCGTCAATCTTGGTTATTTTTGTATTTATTGGGATTTTTTCTTCAATTTCTATTACCGATTCTAAGGAAACAGTTACTATTGAAAATAATTCTATTCTTTATATCAATTTTGATAATCCGATTTATGATAGAGAAGTAGAGGATTTAGAAACTTTTTCAACTAATATGTTATCTGACGAAATTATAAAGCCTATTGGATTAACCGAATTTATAAGTGTTATTAAAAAAGCAAAGACAGATGAAAATATAAAAGCAATATTTATACAAATGTCAATGCTTCAAGCAAAAGGTTGGGCGACTGTGGAAGAAATAAGACAGATTTTACAAGATTTTAAGACCTCTGGAAAAAAAATATACGCATATAGCGATATGTTTGTAACGCAAGATGCATATTATTTAGCAACAATAGCAGATAAAATCTTTCTTAATCCAGCGGGAAATATTACTTTGACAGGTATAGGTGCGGAAGTAATGTATTATAAAGACCTTTTTGATAAATTAGACATAGATGTAGAACTCATTCGTCCGAGAAACAATTCTTACAAAAGTGCAGGAGAAACATATATCACTAATAAAATGTCGGCAGAGAATAGAGAACAAATAAAATCTTACATTTCCGATATATGGAACTATGTTTCGCAAAACATTGTCAAAGAAAGAAATCTTCAAAGCATAGATAGTTTTAATGCAAAGGTGTCAAGACTTGAATATTTTATTCCAAAACAAGCCTTAGACAATGGATTAGTAGATGAACTTAGTTTTAAAATAGATGTAGAACAAAAAATAATAGATGAAGTCAAAAAACAATTTTCAATAAACTCACCTTCTGCAAAAGTAAACTTTGTAAAATATAATAAATACCGTAAAACTATTCCTCCTGTATTTACAAAACAAAAAGATAATATTGCCGTGATTTACGCATACGGAGATGTGAATCAAGGAAAAGGTACTTCACTTTCAATAGGTAGCGAAACACTGATGCGAGTTATTGAAAAAGCAACAAAAGATAATAGTATAAAAGCAATTGTATTGAGAGTAAATTCTCCAGGTGGTGATGCGATAGCCTCAGAACTTATTACAAATGAAGTAATCAAAGCAAAAAAAGTAAAACCTGTTATCGTATCAATGGGAGATGTTGCTGCATCGGCAGGATATGAGATGAGCTCAAACGCAAGCTTGATTGTAGCTTCACCAATTACGATTACAGGCTCAATAGGTGTCTTTGGAATAATGCCAAACATTTCTCGCTCATTGAAAAATAATATTGGATTAACTTTTGATACGGTTAAAACTAACGATAATGCAGTTTTCTCTCTCACAACTCCTCAATCGCTTCAAGCAAAGCAGATGTTACAACAAAATGTTGAAAATTTCTATGATAATTTCATTACAAAAGTCGCACAAGGTCGTAAGTTAGAAAAAACATTTGTAGATTCAATTGCAAGAGGTAGGGTTTGGTCGGCAATAGATGCCAAGGAAATAGGTTTAGTTGATGAATTTGGAGGATTAGACAAAGCAATCTCTATTGCAGCTCAAAAAGCAGGAATAGAAAACTATGGATTAGTGGCTTATCCTAAACAAAAGGATATTTTAACTCAATTATTAGAAACTTTATCTGATGATTCTGATTTACAAGAACTTGTAAAGAAAGAAGATGTCTTTAAACAATTTAGTAAAAAATTGCAAAAATTATCTGAAAATCAAGGAATTCAAGCAAGAATACCTTATATAATCAATTATTAGCATAATTTTTCAATTTTTTCTTTTTATTTATTATTTTTATTGTAAATTTTGCATTTAAAAAGTCTATGAAAAAATCTTTTTTTTCATAGACTTTTTAAAGTTTTTCTATGCTTTTTTTATTTTTTTCTTAGAAAAAATTTAGAAATTTGTATTGAAGAATGAACAATTTCTATTTGTGTCGATTATTTACAAGTTTTAACAAGGTTACATACGATTGATGTTTTGATTTAAAAATATGTAAACTTATTAAAAATCAATAATATGTACTATCTTTTTATGTTTTTTACTAGAATATTATAATTTTATAATTTTGTCAATAGGTTTCGTCTAAATAATTTTCTAAATCAAAGAAATATTTCTCTCTCATTTGATAATCCGAATTTTAATTGTATTTTTGCAAGATTATTTTAAAATTAATACAAATTATTAAAAATATAACAAGCGATGTCTAAGGCTATAAAAATTACTAAGGGCTTGGATCTGAAATTATATGGAGAACCAATGCCTGAGGTTGTAGAAACATTTGTGGGCGAATACGCTCTCAAACCTAAGGACTTCATCGGCTTAATTCCTAAACTTTTGATTGAAGAAGGTGAAAGAGTAAAAGCTGGTACTCCTCTCTTTTATGCGAAAGGCAAAGAAAAGGTTTTGTTTACTTCTCCTGTAAGTGGGGTTGTTAAACAAGTGAAAAGAGGAGCAAAAAGAGTCATTGAAGAAGTTATAATAAGTGCTGATGAAACAATTGAGTACTTAGATTTTGGTATTTCAGATATTAGTGAATTGGCTGCCGAACAAATCAAAGAAAAATTATTGAATTCAGGTGTTTGGACAGTGCTTCGCCAAAGACCTTATTCGGTTGTACCTAATCCTGACACAACTCCAAAATGTATTATCGTCTCTGGTTTTAGCTCAGCACCATTAGCTCCTGATTATTCTGTACTTTTGAAAGGTTTAAAAGCAGAATTGCAAGTGGGAATTGATGCTTTGAAAAAGATGACAGGTGTTACAATTCATGTAAACCTTCCTGCTCAAAAAGGAAAGTCAGAAGAATTGGCTCAATTGCAAAATGTTCAAATCAATACTTTTGAAGGAAAGCACCCTTGTGGTAATGTTTCTGTTCAAATAGAGAAATTAGATCCTATAAACAAGTCTGAGAGAGTTTGGTACTTAGATGCACAGGATTTAGTTGTGATAGGACGTTTGTTTTTAGAAGGAAAATACAATACAGAACGTTTAATTGCATTGACAGGTCAAGAAGTTTCTCATCCACAGTACTACAAAGTAAGAAAGGGTGCTAATATATCTTCTTTGATTTATAACAATACAACTGCTGTTGATTTAAGAATAATAAGCGGAAATGTTCTTTCTGGAACAAGAATTGAGAAAGATGGTTTTATTTCTGCATACGACAATCAAATTACCATAATTAAAGAAGGCAATGAGGCAGAATTTATGGGTTGGTTGGCTCCTGGAACTAAGAAATTTAGTTTTTCAAGAACTTTCTTGGCAGGATTTTTAACAAATTGTTGCAATCGTAAATACAAAGTTGATACTAATCTTCACGGAGGAAGACGTCCTTTTGTGGTAACAGGGGAGTTTGAAAAAGTATTTCCGATGGATATTTATCCAATGCAGTTAATAAAAGCTTGTGTCATAGAAGATATTGATATGATGGAGCAATTAGGAATCTATGAAGTAGATCCTGAGGATTTTGCTTTATGCGAATTGATAGATTCTTCTAAGACTGATATACAAGATATAGTAAGAAATGGTTTAGAACTAATGAGAAAGGAGATGGGAGAATGAAATTTATAAAGAATACATTAGATAAAATGAGACCAAGCTTCGAAAAAGGAGGGAAACTTCATGCTTTCCATTCTTTATTTGATGCTATTGATACTTTAATGTTCGTTCCTGCCACTACAACAACGAAGGGCTGTCACATAAGAGACGCAGTAGATAACAAACGTACTATGATTACAGTTTTTATTGCGTTGTTACCAGCTTTATTGTTTGGAATGTATAACATAGGCTATCAACACTATTTATCAATAGGTGATATAGTTGCAGGAGACTATTGTGCAAATTTCTGGAATAATTTTGGATATGGATTTTTAAAGGTTCTTCCATTATTATTAGTTAGTTACATTGTTGGTTTGGGCATAGAAGTAATTTTTGCTCAAATAAGAGGACACGAAGTTAGTGAAGGATATTTCGTAACAGGTCTTTTGATTCCTATGATTTGTCCTCCTGATGTTCCATTGTGGCAATTAGCATTAGCAGTTGCTTTTGCTGTTATCATTGGTAAAGAAGTATTTGGAGGAACAGGTTATAACTTCTTAAATCCTGCTTTGGTAGCAAGAGCATTCCTTTTCTTCTCTTACCCTATTCAAATGTCAGGAGATACAGTTTGGATTGCAGAAAAAGCAGATGCTTATTCAGGAGCTACTCCTCTTGGAGAAATGATTGCAGGTGCACAATTACCATCAGCATCTATAATGGATATGTTCGTAGGATTTATGCCTGGTTGTGTAGGAGAAACATCTGTTATTGCAATTCTAATAGGAGCTTTGATTCTTCTTTTATCAGGTGTTGCATCTTGGAGAGTTATGCTGTCAGTTTTCGCAGGTGGAGCTGTAATGGGCTTGATATTTAACGCTGTTGGTGCAAATGATTATATGAATATGCCTTTCTATTATCATTATCTAATAGGAGGATTTATGTTTGGTGCAGTATTTATGGCAACTGACCCTGTTACTGCTGCTCATACCAATACAGGAAAATATATTTACGGATTCCTAATAGGTATAATGGCTGTTTTAATCAGAGTTGTAAACCCTGCTTATCCAGAAGGAATGATGTTAGCAATTTTACTTATGAACGTATTTGCTCCATTGATTGATTACTATGTAGTAGATGCCAACATAAGAAGAAGAGCTAAGAGAGCAAAATTAGTTAATAACAAATAAAAACCAAGAGAGATGGCAAATAAAGAGAGTAATTCATACATATTTATGTATTCAACCATTTTGGTTGTCGTTGCAGCCGCTGTCTTGGCTGTTGCAGCAGTTGGTTTACGTCCTTTCCAAAAGAAAAATCAAGAAATTGAGAAAAAACAACAACTTCTTACTGCTGTTGGAATAGAAAACGATGTAAAAAATGCAGAAGAATTGTATAAAAAATATTTTGTACAAGAGTTAGCAGTAAATAAAAAAGGAGAAGTTATTTCTACATACGAAAATGAAACATTAAAAGGAGAAGCAAGACCTTTTAATATTGAACTATCAAAAGAACTTGCAAAAGGAGATGAGGCAATGCTCCCTATCTTTGTTTGTAATCAAGACGGAAAGACAGTATATGTAGTTCCTGTTCATGGAAAAGGACTTTATGATGCAATATGGGGAAACGTAGCAATTGCCGATGACTTGAATACAATTGTAGGTGTGCTTTTTGATCATAAAGGAGAAACTCCTGGTTTAGGAGCAGAAATCACAAATCCTGCATTCCCTGCACAATTCAAGGGTAAACAAATATTTGAAAATGATGAGGTGAAACTTTCTGTTGTTAAAAGTAGCAAAAAAACAAATGATACATTTGAAGCAGATGCTGTAACAGGAGCGACAAACACTTCAAACGGAGTTTCAAATATGTTGAAAGATTGCTTATCAAATTATGTAGAATATTTCAAAACACTAAAAACAAAGTAATATGGCAAATATGTTAAAACTTATCAAGAATCCTTTAAGTAAGGAAAATCCAATCGCAGTGCAAGTTTTAGGTATTTGCTCTGCTTTGGCGGTAACCACACAATTAAAGCCAGCAGTTGTTATGGCATTATCTGTAACAGTTGTTGTAGTTTTATCAAACGTAGTTGTATCTTTATTAAGAAACACAATCCCTTCAAGAATTCGTATCATAGTTCAATTAGTGATAGTTTCTTTAATGGTAATTTTGGTGGACCAATTCCTAAAAGCGTTTGTTTATGATGTAAGTAAGCAATTAAGTGTCTTTGTAGGGTTGATTATTACTAACTGTATCGTAATGGGACGTTTAGAAGCATTTGCACTTGCTAACAAACCACTACCTTCATTGCTTGATGGTATAGGAAACGGATTAGGATATGCAGTTATTCTAATAATCTTAGGCTTTATCAGAGAACTATTTGGACAAGGTTCATTATGGGGCTATAAAATAATGCCAGAAAGTTTCTTTGAAGCAGGATATGTAAACAACGGATTAATGACAATGCCTGCAATGGCACTAATACTTGTTGGAATAATAATTTGGGTTCACAGAAGTCGTAATGAAGACTTATGCGAAAAGTAATTAACAAATAAAACATAAAGATATGCAAGAAATAATAAACATATTCGTAAAGTCTATTTTCATAGATAATATGGTATTTGCGTTCTTCCTTGGAATGTGTTCATACCTTGCTGTAAGTAAAACAGTAAAAACATCTATGGGATTAGGAATAGCTGTGTGTTTTGTTTTACTCATCACAGTTCCTGTAAACTATTTAATCAATGAATATCTATTAAAAGAAGGAGCATTAACTTGGATTTCTCCTGCTTTTGCAGAAGTAGATTTAAGCTTTTTAAGTTTTATTCTATTTATAGCAGTTATAGCAGCGATAGTACAATTAGTAGAAATGTTCATTGAAAAATTCTCTCCAAGCCTTTATTCACAATTAGGAATCTTTTTACCATTGATTGCAGTAAACTGTGCGATAATGGGAGCAAGTTTATTTATGCAACAAAGAGAATATGCTAACATAGGCGAAGTATTTTCATTCTCACTTGGAAGTGGAATCGGTTGGTTACTTGCAATCATAGGACTTGCTGCGATAAGAGAAAGAATAAGATATTCTCAAATACCAAAACCATTAAAAGGACTAGGCATAACCTTTATCATAACAGGACTTATGGCAATTGCCTTTATGAGTTTCATTGGAATAAAACTATAAAAAAGGATTAAGAAATGGGAAAAATAGTAATAATAAGCGTTTTAGTCTTTTTAATAGTTGTATTATTGTTGGTATCAATCTTGCTATATGCAAAAAAGAAACTTGTACCACAAGGAGATGTTAAAATTAACATCAACAACAAAAAAGACATAGAAGTAACAACAGGTTCTTCTATTTTGGCAACTCTTGCGAACGAAAAAATATTCTTACCTTCTGCTTGTGGAGGACAAGGAACTTGTGGAATGTGTAAATGTAAAGTAATAGAAGGAGGTGGAGAAATGCTACCAACTGAAAAGCCTCACTTTACACGTCGTCAACAACAAGAAAACTATCGTTTAGGTTGTCAAGTAAAAGTAAAAGAAAATATGAAAATTGAGATACCAGAAGAAATCTTTGGTATCAAAAAATGGGAATGTGAAGTACTTAGCAATAACAACGTAGCGACATTCATCAAACAATTCGTTGTAAAATTACCAGAAGGCGAAACATTAAATTTCCGTAGTGGAGGATATATCCAAATAGATGTACCTGCATGTACAATCAATTACAAAGATATGGATATAGATCCTAAATATCACGCTGATTGGGACAAATTCAAAGTATGGGATTTAGTAATGCACAACCCAGAACCTTGTTTCCGTGCGTACTCAATGGCAAATCACCCGGCAGAAAACAATATCATTATGTTGAATATACGTATTGCAACACCACCAATTGATAGAGAAAAAGGCGGTTGGGCAAACGTTAATCCAGGAATTTGTTCTTCATACATTTGGAGTTTGAAACCAGGAGACAAAATAACAATTTCTGGACCTTATGGTGAATTTTTCATAAAAGATACTGATAAAGAAATGATGTTTATCGGAGGAGGAGTAGGTATGGCACCAATGCGTTCACATATCTTCGACTTATTTAAAACTCATCACACAACACGTAAAGCGACTTTCTGGTATGGAGCAAGAGCGATAAAAGACTTGTTCTATATGGACGAATACGAAGAAATCGCAAAGAACAATCCAAATTTTGAATACCACGTTGCACTATCTGCACCTGATGAAGGAGATAATTGGACTGGCTACACAGGATTTATTCACGATGTAATCTATAACAATTACTTGAAAAACCACAAAGAACCAGAAGAAATAGAATACTATCTATGCGGACCACCACCAATGATTGCAGCAGTTATCAAAATGTTAGATTCATTGGGAGTACCACCAGAAAACATTCTTTACGATAACTTTGGTAGTTAATAATAAAAACCAATAAACAAAAGGAGAAAGACTTGTAAAAAGACTTTCTCCTTTTTTTATTTTCTTGTATTATTGCCGATTATAAACTCTATGAAATATTAAAATAAATCATAGAAAAAAATAATTTTTTCATAGAAATAATTTGAAAAATCATAGAAAAATTTTACCGTTATCATTTTTGAAAATTAAATCAAAGAAAAAATCAAAAAAATCACTACATTTGCAACTTATGAAGATATTAAATTACATTTTATTTTATGGTTTTCTAATACCTATTTCCCTTTTACCGATGAGGGTATTGTATTGGATTTCAGACATTGTTAAGATTTTGCTTTACAATGTAGTCGGTTATAGGAAAAAAGTTGTAGTAGAAAATCTTTCTCGTTCATTTCCTCAAAAGACAGAAAAAGAAATAAAGGAAATAGCGAACAAATTTTACTCACATCTTGCAGATTTATTTTTAGAAGCAGTAAAAATGCTCACAATCTCCAAGAAAAATCTAATGAAAAGATACAAATGCACCAATCCTGAAATCATATCTAAATATTATGATCAAAATAAAAGCATTATTTTAGTTTCAGCTCACTATAACAATTGGGAATATATGGTTGCAAGTCTTGGAATGCAATTTGATTTTCATGGAGTAGGAGTAGGCAAAAGAATGAGTAACGAAACTTTTGAAAAACTAATGCACAAAAAACGTACGAGATATGGCACAGAAGTTTGTTATGCAGACAATTCACGCAACGTTTTTGAAAAATATCACAACAATAAACCTTGTGTTTATATGCTTCTTTCCGATCAAAGTCCAAATGATATAAACAAATGTTATTGGATTGATTTTCTCAATCGTAAGACAGCCTTTATCTATGGTTGCGAATACTTTGCAAAAAAATATGATTATCCTGTTTTTTTCTATAAAGTCAATAAATTAAAAAGGGGATATTACGAATTTGAAATCAAGGAAATAGCAACTTCTCCAAAGGAAACAGAATATGGTTTTATAGTTAAAAAATCCGCAAAAATATTAGAAGATATTTTAAAACAAACACCGCAATATTGGTTGTGGAGTCATAGACGATGGAAACTTAAATACGAAAATATAAATAATAATGAATAATTTTACTCATCTTCACGTTCATACCCAATATTCAATATTGGACGGAGCATGTAACATAAATAAATTACTTGATCGCGTTAAAGAATTAGGACAAACTTCAATTGCAATTACCGATCATGGAAACATGTTTGGAGTATTGGAATTTCACAATGCTTGCAAAAAGAAAGGAGTAAAACCAATTTTAGGATGTGAAATGTATGTCTCACCACAAAGTAGATTTATTAAAGATGGGAAAAATTTTAGTGGACATCACCTTATACTACTTGCCAAAAACGAAAAAGGTTATCAAAACTTAGTAAAATTAGATTCATTAGCATTTGCAAAAGAAGCCAAATACCGAACATCAAGAATAGATAAAGAACTTTTATTTGAATATTCAGAAGGTCTAATCTGTTGTTCAGCATGTTTAGGAGGTGTTTTGCCAAAATTAATAGAGAATAACGACATAGAAGGGGCAGAAAAAACCGCATTAGAATACAAATCTGTTTTCAAAGACGACTATTATATAGAACTACAAAACCATGGAATAGAATTACAACAACAAGTAAATAAAGAACTTATAAGAATTGCTAAAAAATTTGATATAAAAATAATAGCAACAAACGATGTTCACTTTGTAAATGACGATGACTACGAAGCACACAAAATATTAATATGTCTAAATACAGGAAAAACACTTTCTGAATATGCAGAAAGTAAAATGTCTTATACAGGTAACGAATATTTAAAGACAAGAGAAGAAATGTTAGAAGCATTTCCCGACCTTCCAGAGGCAATAGACAACACACAAGAAATAGTTGATAAGATAGAAGTCTTTGAATTAGAACGCGGACCAATACTTCCTGTTTTTGACATACCATCTTCCTTTGGTAAAATAGAAGATTACTATGAGAAATACCCACAAGAAGAAATAGAGAACAAACTTTACTCTGATTTTATAAACAATCCCAAAACTTCGGAAGAAGATAAAGCTCCTGAAAAAAAGAAAGAAAAAATAGAATCATTACTTAAAGAAAAAGGGGGATACAAAAAAATAATCCGAACAAAATTTGATGCAGCGTATTTACGACATCTTACTTTGGAAGGAGCAAAAAAACGTTATGCAGATGCACTTGACGAAACTGTTCTCAAAAGAATTGAAAGCGAATTAGGAACAATAGAATGGATGGGCTTTCCTGGGTATTTTTTAATCGTACAAGACTTTATTAACTATTCAAGAGAAAACTTAGGAGTGATAGTTGGGCCAGGTAGAGGTTCAGCGGCAGGAAGTGTTGTTGCGTATTGTCTTGGTATTACTGCAATAGAACCATTAAAATATGGACTACTTTTTGAAAGATTCTTAAATCCCGATCGTATATCCTTACCAGATATTGATGTAGACTTTGATGATGAAGGGCGAGCAAAGACATTACAATATGTTCAAGACAAATATGGCTCAGATCACGTAGCACAAATTACGACTTTCGGCACAATGGCAGCCAAAATGTCGATAAAAGACGTTGCACGTGTGCTTGAACTCCCTCTTTCTGAGTCAAACCGATTAGCAGATTACGTTCCAAATCGTCCAGGCATTAGTTTAGAACAAGCATTCAACGAATCGCCCGAACTAAAACAAGAATTAGAAAGTGGAACAGAGTTAATAAAAAAAGTTCTCAAACTTGCCGTAAAATTAGAAGGTTCAATCCGAAGTACAGGCATACACGCTTGTGGAGTAATCATTGGTCCTGATGATATTTCCAATTATGTTCCTATTGCCGATAGTAAAGATTCCGATATGATGGCAACACAATTTGAAGGAAAACTCATAGAGAGCGTAGGAATGATAAAGATGGATTTTCTTGGTTTGAGCAATCTTTCAATAATTAAAGATGCCTGTGAAAATATCCATAAAACCAAAGGAATAATTGTTGAACCTGACAAAATACCACTTGACGATAAAGAAACCCTTGACCTATTTTCAAAAGGATTAACCGTAGGGACATTTCAATTTGAATCAGATGGAATGAGCGGACACCTGCAAAATCTAAAACCTGACCGATTTGAAGACTTGATTGCTATGAATGCACTCTACCGTCCGGGACCTATGCAATACATTTCAAACTTTATAAATCGTAAACACGGAAGGGAAGAAATAGTATATGAATTTCCAATTATGGAAAAGTATCTTTCTGAAACCTATGGCATTACTGTATATCAAGAACAAGTGATGTTGCTTTCCCAAGCCTTAGCAAATTTTACTCCTGGCGAGGCAGATAAACTCCGAAAGGCGATGGGGAAAAAGCAAATCAAGGTAATGGAAGAATTAGAAAAGAAATTCATTGTCGGTTGTGAGAAAAACGGATTGGAATTAGAGAAAGTAAAAAAGATTTGGGAGGATTGGAAAAAATTTGCCGAATACGCTTTCAATAAATCACACTCTACTTGCTATGCTTACGTTGCTTTTCAAACAGCATACCTCAAAGCACATCACCCTGCCGAGTATATGTCTTCGGTACTTACACATAACCTTTCTGATATTAAGAAAATAACAAAATATATAGAAGAATGTCAAAATATTAACCTACAAGTCTTAGGACCAAACGTAAATGAATCGGATTTAAACTTTATGGTAAACAAAAAAGGTGAGATTTTATTTGGATTAGCCGCCATAAAAGGAGTAGGATTAGCTGCCGCAGAAGAAATAATCCGAGAAAGAAACGAAAATGGTCCTTATTCTTCTGCTTTTGATCTTATAAAAAGAGTAAATCTACGCATAATCAATCGCCGATGTCTTGAATCACTAATCAAAGCGGGAGGATTTGATTGTTTTGAAGGTGTTCATCGTGCACAATACTTTGCAAATATTGATGAAATAACAGTATTAGAAAAAATGATAATGCTATCTAACAAATTAAAAACCGATAGTATGTCAGCACAAGTATCGTTATTTGACGAAGAAGAAATAAAAGTTGATGACATTTTTGAAATTCCCGAATGCGATGCTTGGACAAAAACAGAAAGTCTTGCAAACGAAAAAGAAATGATAGGCTTTTACATTTCTGGACACCCCTTAGATGAGTATGAAGAAACTGTAAAAACATTTGTAGATACCAAGTTAGAAACCCTAAAAGACTTAACTCCTCTCAAAGACAAAGATATATGTTTAGCAGGCATAGTCATATCTGCCGAAAACCGCATAGGTAAAAGTGGAACGCCTTTTTCTTCGCTCACAATAGAAGATGAAACAGGAGCATACACATTCAGATTCTTTGGAAACAACTATGTGAAATACGCAAACTTCTGTAAAGAAGGCTTATACCTTATAATACACGCATCAATCAAAGAAAAAACTTGGCCGAAAGATGCAATAGTAAAAGAACTTGAACTATACGTAAAAGATGTCGCTCTTTTGAATAACTATATGGAAGAAAATGCCAAAGAATTAGAAATAACAATAGACTACAACAATATAACACAAGATTTTATCAAAGAAATAGAAACCTTGTGCAAAAAAAATAAAGGCAAAATCTCGCTAAGACTAAATATAATATCGACAATAGAAGATTTGAAACTCACAATGTTATCAAAAAAATTTAAAGTAGCACCATCATTTATTAAAGAATTAAGACGCTTAGCCACAAAATACGGATTAAGTCATAAGGTTTTAAAAAGATGATGAGGTTTCTGCCATTAGATATTGTAAAAGAAAAAGCTATCTCTTTGGGATTCAATGATTGCGGAGCTGCAAAAGTTGAACAACTCCCTACAAGCAAATTCGATGAGTGGATAAAAAAAGGCTATAATGCCAATATGAATTATCTAAACAACTATCACTCACAACGATTCAATCCTTGCGAATTGTTAGAGGGTGCAAAAACAGTTTTTTCCTTTATAATATCTTACAATACTGAGAATCAAATAGAACAATACACACATAAAATTGCTTCATACGCACAAGGACTTGATTATCACAAAGTAATAAAAAACAAACTCTATATCTTATTAGAATATTTAACAGACTTATTCCCAGACTTTCAAGCAAAAATTTGTGTAGATACAGCACCCGTAATGGAAAAGCATTGGGCGGTAAAAGCAGGACTTGGTTGGATTGGCAAAAATACTTGTTTTATTTCCGAGAAATGGGGAAGTAAAGTATTTCTTGCTGAAATCATTTGTAATTATGAAAGCGATTATACGCAAGAGGTTAGGAATCAGTGTGGTAATTGTAGAAAATGTATAGAATCTTGCCCAAATCAAGCCTTGAATGACCAAGAAATAGGGCTTGATTCAAACAAATGTATTTCTTATCAAACCATTGAAAACAAGGATTCTATACCTTGCGAAATTAAATTAAACAATTACATCTATGGTTGTGATATTTGTCTAAATGCCTGCATAAGAAACATTAAAGCTCCAAAGGTAAAAAACGAATTTTCCTTGACACAAGAAATGAATATGTTACTTTCTAAAATTGAAACAGGCGAAATAGAGAAAACAGATTTTAATAAAGTTCGTAAAATCTCAGCAATGGAAAGAATAAAGTTTGAAAAACTTCTCTCGAACAAAGAATCGCAAAAATAACTCTTTGTTTTAGAAAATTATTTCTATGATTTATTTTGCTAAAACAAAGAAAAAAAGACTCGAATGAATATCTTAATTCTTCAAGTCTTTTTTATAATACAGCCTTTATGTATTTTATTTCTTGTTTATCAAGATTTCGTCAATTATTCCGTAATCTAAGGCTTCTTTTGCTGTTAGCCAATAATCTCTATCGCCGTCTTTTTCAATTTTTTTAATAGATTTTCCAGTGTGTTTAGCGATTATTGAATACAATTCTTCTTTTGTTTTAAGTATTTCCCTTGCTGCGATTTCTATGTCTGAGGCTTGTCCTTGTGCTCCGCCGAGAGGTTGATGTATCATCACTCTTGAATGTTCAAGGGCAGTGCGTTTACCTTTTTGTCCTGCACATAAAAGCACCGAACCCATAGAAGCGGCAAGCCCTGTGCAGATTGTTGCAACGTCAGGTTTGATATATTGCATTGTGTCATAGATTCCAAGTCCTGCATTTACATATCCGCCAGGGGTATTCAAGTAAATTTGAATGTCAGAGGTAGAATCAACACTTTCAAGGAATAATAATTGTGCTTGAATTATGTTTGCCACATCGTCATCTATTGCAGTACCCAAGAAAATGATTCTATCCATCATCAAACGTGAGAAAACGTCCATTTGAGCAACGTTTAATCTTCTTTCTTCTACGATTGTAGGGTTGATATATGCACTTTTAGTACTGCTAAACTTGCTATACTTGTCAAAAGTTATGCTACTTATTCCTCTGTGTTTTACTGCGTAAAGTCTAAATTCTTTATCTAAATTATTCATATCGTTGTTTATTTATTTCTTTTCATTAGTTTTTCTGCAAATAATCTCAAATTTTCTTTTCTTTCGTTATCTATTTTTATTTTATCTAACGATTCAAGTGCTAAATTATGATAA
Organism: Bacteroidales bacterium; assembly: GCA_017559135.1. Lineage (GTDB taxonomy): Bacteria > Bacteroidota > Bacteroidia > Bacteroidales > P3 > Onthomorpha. Next base: position 69,343 of record JAFYSZ010000003.1, read on the forward strand.
TATTGCATTTCTTTTTGTGCTAATTCCTTTATCTTCAACTCTTCGTAAATTGATTTGACGACTTGTTCCTTTTGAGTTGATTCAAAATTCTTTGAAGAGTATAGTTCTTTTAATATGTTTTGTTGTCTCTCACTTCCTATTTCAAGTGCTTTTAGGTAAAGGAAGGTTTTTTTGTTGTCTACGATGTCTTTGCCTGTGATTTTACCAAATACTTCTAAATCACTCCAACAATCAAGTATGTCATCTTGGATTTGGAAAGCAATTCCTATGTTTTGAGCAAATTCGTCAAGCAAAGAGAGATTTTCTTTTGTGCAATGAGCGGTTGTTGCACCAAGTCGCAATGCACAAGAGAGTAAAACTCCTGTTTTTAATCGAATCATTTTTATATATTCTTCGATTTTAACATCGTTTCTTGTTTCAAATTCCATATCGAATGCTTGTCCTTCGCAAACTTCTATTGAAGATTGAGTTAGTATTTCAACTAAGTCTTTCACTATTTCGTTTTCGTAATTAAGCAAGTGTTTGAAAGCAAGTGCAAACATCGTGTCTCCTGAAAGAATTGCTTTGTTGGAGTTGAATTTTTTATAAACAGTTTCTTTTCCTCTACGCAATGGAGATTGATCCATAATGTCATCGTGCAACAAAGTGAAGTTATGTAGAATTTCAACGGCTATTGCTGCTGATTTGGCTTTGTTTACATCTGAGGAAAACATATCTGCGGCAATCAAAGTAAGTAGTGGCCTAATTCTTTTGCCTCCTTGTTTCATTCCATATTCAATTGGGTCGTAAAGAGTTGAGGGTTCGTTTAAAAAAGATTCTTGTTCAATTAAAGCGATTGCTTCTTTTTCAAGTTGTTCTAATGTATACATAATTTAAAATTATTTTATTTTTAATATTTGTTCACAAATAAATTTGGCTGCTTGTCCGTCTCCAAAAATAGGAGGATAAGATGTTGGAGGATTGTTGAGGAATTGATAGGTCTTTTCAAGTATTAAGGAGTAGTTTGCATCGCATATTGCGGCATTGCCTACTTCTACTATTTCTTTCCATTCAGTTGTTGAACGTAAAATTACGCAAGGTTTCTTTAAGAAGAAAGCTTCTTTTTGTACTCCTCCCGAATCGGTTAATATTATCTCAGCAGAACTTTCTAATTTTATCATTTCTAAGAATGAAACAGGTTCTATTATTTTTATTGATGAGGTTGAATATATTTTCTTTACGTATTCTTCGCTCAACATTTGAGGGAGCATTTTTTTTGTACGTGGGTGCAACGGCAAAATAATGTTTCGTTTTTCGGAAAGAGTAAGTAAGGCATCAAAAATGTTTTTTAATCGTTCTTTGTCATCGGTATTTGTGTTACGATGAATGGTGCAAAGAATAAAATTGTTGCCATATTCTGATTTTGTATCTTCTAATTTTTGTGAAAAGTAGAGTGTGTTGTCATACATTATGTCTCCACAATGGAATATGTTGGGTTTGTCTGCCGAAGGATTATTTGTTATTTCTGATGAAAAGCCTTCTTTTAGTAAGTTGTTGTATCCGTGAATTGTTGGAGAGAAAAGTAGTGTGGAACAGTGATCACAAAGTATTCTATTTATTTCTTCGGGCATTGATTTGTCAAAGGAGCGTAATCCTGCTTCAATGTGTACAATTGGAATATGTATTTTTGAGGCTGCAATTGCTCCTGCAAGTGTGGAATTAGTGTCTCCGTAAACTATTATGGCATTTGGCTTCTCTGTTTCAAGGACTTGTTCTATTTTTTCAATCATTTTCGCAGTTTGTTCGCCGTGTTTGCCGCTACCTACTGAGAGTTGATATTTTGGTGCAGGGATTTCTAATTCTTTGAAAAAGATTTCGGACATATTTTCGTCATAGTGTTGTCCTGTGTGTAGAATTATTTCTTCTATTTTGTCTGAAAAATATTTTTTTATAGTCCTACTGATCGCTGAGGCTTTGATTATTTGAGGCCTTGCACCAATTATTGTTATTATTTTCATAAATTACTTATTTGATTGTAAAATTCTTCGGCAATTTTGTCTCTATTAAAATTTTCACTAACGTATTTCAATCCGTTTTCTCCTAATTCTACAACAAGATTTCTGTCGTTGTATAGTTTTAATATTTGTTTTGCTAAATCCTCACTGTCTTCTGGAATGAAAGATACTCCACATTTTCCTTGTTTTATGAATAATTCTTCGGCTTCTCCTTCAACTCCTAAGATAATTGGCTTTTTTAATGCGAGATTTTCAAAAATTTTTGATGGGATTGCTCCTTTGAATAAGTCTAAACGCTTTAATGGAATGATAGTTGCGTTTGTACTCATTATTATTCTTTGCATTTCGCTTTTTGGTACGGCATCAAAAAATCTAAAGTTAGTTAATTTTAATTCGTCTCTTAGTTTTATTAGTTTTTCTTTTTCAGGTCCGTTGCCAAGTAGAACAAATTTTATGTTTTTATGTTCTTCTAATTTTTTTGCAGCATTTAATATTACTTCTAATCCTTGTGCGTGTCCTATTATTCCGCCATAAAAGAGTATGAAGTCTTCGTTTGAATAGTTGTTTTCGTTTTTCCAAGCGTCTTTTTCTATTTCTTTGTTTACGTCATAGAAGTTTATATCTACTCCATTTTTTAACCAATAGACGTTTTTATTAGGAAATCTTGTTGAAATGTTGTTTACGATTCCTTGTGTCTGACCACTGATGAGCGAGGATTTCTTGTAACAAAATTCTTCTAACTTTGTTGCCATTGATAGTAGGAATTTGTTAGAGATTATGCCTAATTTTTCTGCACTTTCGGGCCATAGGTCTGATACATTGAACAATAATTTTGCTCCTTTTAGTTTTGCAAGTAAGTAAGCTGTGATTCCAAGGAATAGGGGAGGGCTTTCTACCATTAAGACGTCTTGTTTCTTTAATTTAAACGCTCCAATAAAAAACGCACTTATCACAAATGAGAAATAATTCAATAATCGAGATATTATAGATTTCGATTGTGAGACATAAATCCATGCTCGATGAATTTTAAGTTCGTTAAGGGTTTCTTTACAATAGCATTTGCCTTTGTAATTTTGATGAATTTTCATTTGTGGATAGTTAGGCATTGCAGTTAATACGCTAACTTCTACTCCTTTTTTTTGCAATCGTAAGGCAAGCTCATACAATCTGTTTTGTGGAGCTCCTATTTCGGGCGGAAAATATTGGGTTAATATTAGTAATTTCATATTTCAAAAAAATTATAATTCGTTTAGAAGTTTTCTTGCTTCTATTACATAAATACTGTTCGGATAATCAAGAATGATTTTTTCTAATGTTTCTTTTGCTAAGGCTTTTTCATTTAATTGATTTAGGTATATATTTCCAAGAGTGAATAAAGCATCATCGGCAGTGAGTTCGTATGGGTATTTTTTTAGCAATTCGTCTAAATATTCTTTTGCTTTACTAAAATTATTGTTTGAAATATTTATCTTTGCCCGTAAAAGTAAAACTTCGTCAAATAAAGGGTGATAGAGATATGAGGAAGTTAAAGTGTCTAAATAGGCATTGGCACCTTCTATGTTATTGTATTCTAATTCTCTTTCAGCATTTGCGTATAGTTTAAGTCCATTATAGGTACTGTCTTGATCGATATTTTCTTCTATTAGTATGCTATAACTCATTGCATCGTTTGCAATAAGTTTTGTTGTTGAGGAACGAAGTGCTTTAAATTGCGAAAGTGCCCAAGGAATTTCGTTGTTGTAGAAAGAAAATAAGGCTTTTAGAAGTTTTGCTTCGTCTGCTAAATAATTATTTCTGCAATCTTGTTCTACTTGTGAGCAATAAAGACTTGCTTGCCACATATCCCCGTAGCGATTGTATATTTTAGCTAATAAAAGTTTTATTTCGCCTTTTTGATTTGTGGATAATCCTTTGTTAATTGATTCTTCTAACATATCAACTGCTTCTTGCGGTTTGTTAATGTAGAAAGCAAAGAAATTTCCCATTTGTAATATTATTTCAAATGTCTGTTTTGAGTAGGAAAATTCTTTAAAAAAATTGTTGTAAGCGTTTTCTAATGTTGTGAAGTCTTTTTCTGTTTTAGGATTTTTTGAGATGAATTGTTTGTAAGAGAGAGATAGTGATAGGATTTTGCATCTTTGGTAAAAAACAGCATCTTTTCCTTTTTTTAACATATAGTTCACGGCTTTTAATGCGTAGTCAAGATTGTTGGAATTGAGCATATCCTCTCCAAAACTTAGCATTGTTGCTCCGCTTCCGTCTTCAAATTTGTTGTCTATTAGTTTTACTAATTCAAAGGATTTGTCATATTGTTTTGTTTGATTGTATAACCAAACTCCAAATTGAGCAAAATATGGATTTTCTTTATGTTTTTTCCAATATGTCTCCCATTCTTTTTCTATAATGTTTGCTATTTCGTTGTTGTTTGCGAAAAGGCCTAAAAGATTGGTTTGAATTTGTTTTAAACTCTTAGGATTGTTTTCTAATTGTATTAAATATTCTTTTGCAATATTTTGATAATCTCCTTCTTGTAAGAAGATATTGCTCAATTGCCAAGAATAGGCTGTATTATCAAAGATTAATTCTCTTCCTTTTAAGAAAACTTGTTTTGCTTCTGCCCAATGTCTTTTTGAAATGAACTCATTTCCCAAAGATTGTATGTCGGAATTATTTGCTTTTAAGGAAGATAAAATGTTTCTTAGTAGTTTTTCTTTTTTGTTGTTTTGGTTTGTTTGCTCATACAATATATATAAAGCTACTTTTGCTTTGTAATAGTCAGGGAAAAGTTTGATTGATTTTTTTAAATAGGTTTCTGCTTCTTTGTCTTCTCCAACTTCAAAAAGACAATCGCTGATTAAGAGGTATAATTCTTTATTATCTTTGTTCTGTTTAATGAATTCTTTATACATATCTATTGCTGCGTTTACTTCTCCTTTGTCTTTTAGCATTCTTGCTTGCTCTAACTCTATTGGAGTTTGAGAATAAAGATAAGGACAAGTCAGAAAGAAAATCAGTATAAAGAAAAGTTTTCTCATTATAAGATGTTTGCTAATTGTTCTTTTATTTTTTCTAATTCATCTTTCATTTTAACAACGATTGTCTGTATATCAGCGTTGTTTGCTTTTGATCCAAGTGTGTTTATTTCTCTTCCTATTTCTTGGGCTATGAATCCTAATTTTTTACCTTGATTAGTTTCTGTATCCATACATTGTTTAAAGTATTTAAGGTGTTGAGATAGTCTTACTTTCTCTTCTGTTATGTCAAGTTTTTCAAGATAATATATCATTTCTTGTTCTAAACGATTTTCGTTTATTTCTTCTATTGAAATTTCTTTTAGTTTTGAGGTGAGTTTTGCTTTGATTTTATTACAGCGTTCTTGTTCATATACATCTACTTCTTTGAGAAGATTTGATATAATATTGATTCTTTCAATAAAGTCTTTTTCTAAAATTGCTCCTTCGGTTTCGCGAAAGTTATTAAAGTTTAAAATAGCTTCTTTAATCATTGAAAAGAACATAGACTTTTCTTCTTCCGAAAGTTCACTTTCTACTTCGCTATTTCTAATTTCAGGTAAGGATAAAACATATTCAAATAATCTATCGGTATTTGCACCAATTTCTGTTGCTAATTGATGTAGTTGTTGATATGTTTGCTTAACTAATTCTTCGTTTATTTTGTTTACAGAGATTCCTTTATTAGTTTCTATCGTTATACAGCAATCTATTTTCCCTTTTATGAGAGAATCAAGCAGAATTGTTCTAATTTCTAATTCTAATTCTCTCCATTTTGAAGGTATTTTTATGCTTGCGTCAAATTGTTTATTATTTAACGATTTTATTTCTGTTTTTAAAATTTGGTTTCCTATTTCTTTTGAGGCTTTTCCAAAGCCAGTCATTGATTTTATCATAAAAAATTGTCAAATTAGTTTAAAATATTACCGCAAAAATACAAAAACCTTTTCTTTATTCGTTTAATAAAACAATAAATCAAACAAAAATTATTATTTTTGCCTTTTAAAATTAAATTAAAACAATATGTATTGGATATTAATTATTGGATTGACTCTTTTAAGCGTGATTGTTTCAAGTAGATTGACTTCAAAATTTAAAGAGTATTCTAAAATAAGACTTCAAGGCAATCTTACAGGGAAGGATATCGCCGAAATAATGTTGAAAAAACATGATGTATTAGATGTAACGGTGCAATGCACAGATGGATTTCTTACGGATCATTACGATCCTTCGAGAAAAGTAATAAATTTGTCGAAAGATGTTTATTATGGTGATAATATAGCCGCCGCAGCCGTTGCAGCGCATGAAACAGGACACGCAATACAACATGCAGAATCATATTCGTGGTTGCAACTTCGTACAAGTTTAGTTCCAATTGTTAATTTTTCTTCAAAATGGGTGATGTGGGTTCTTATTGCAGGCATTTTGCTTGTCAATACTTTTCCAAGTCTACTTTTGATAGGCATAATACTTTTTGGAGCGACGACTTTATTTAGTTTTGTTACCTTACCGGTTGAGATAAATGCCTCAAATCGTGCAGTTAATTGGTTGGGTAGTGTTGTTGCTTCTGAGCAATTGCCAAAAGCAAAGCATGCTTTAAAGTTAGCAGCCTATACTTATGTGGTTGCAGCCTTATCTTCTTTGGCTACTTTATTGCATTATGTTATGATATTTTTAGGAAATAGAGATAATGAATAAAAGATAAATTATGTCATTTAAAAATTTTTTGAAGAGCAAATCCTTTTTTATTAACTTAGGATTGATATTAGGAAGTTTTTTTCTTTTACTTCTGTTAGTATTTTTGTTATTAAAATTTTACACAAGGCATGGTAACGAATATATTGTTCCAGATATAAGTGGTAAATTGTTACAAGAAGTTGAAAAAATGGAGGAAATGGCACCATTTAATGTAGTTATAATAGATTCTATCTTTCAAGAAGAAACTCCTGCTGGAACAATATTGAGCCAAGAGCCTATTGCGAGTTCAAAAGCTAAAAAAGGAAGAAAAATATACTTAACTGTTGCTTCTTTTTCGGGAGATGAGGTTGAAATGCCTTCGTGTATAGATATGAGTTTAAAGTTAGCTGTTCAAACAATTACTGATATAGGACTTAAAATAGGTAATATAAATTTTGTACAAGGCGATATTCCGAATATTGTTATAGAGCAAAAAAGAAATGGTAAGCCAATCAAACAATATACGAAGGTAACAAGAGGAGATATTATTGATCTTGTCGTAGAAATGACAGAGTCTCAAACGACAACTAATATGCCAGATATTTTAGGAAAAACAGAAGAAGAAGCAGAAAAGATGTTATGGGCAGCAGGATTGAATGTTGGGAAGAAAGAATTTGAAGGTAAAAAAGAAAAATATCATTCAAGAGTAGTCAGTTATCAACCAACATTCCAAGGATTATCATTAGGAACAACTGTATCTATGCGTTTTATAAACGATACAAAAAATAGTTACAAGAAAGCAAAAAGAGATTTTGAAGAACAATTGATTTTAGAACAAAATCAATATGAGGATTGGGTCCCTGCTGATTCAATTAATACTATTAAAATATGAAACGTTTTCTTTTAATTGTATTTTTGCTTCTACAAAGCATTTCCCTGATTAAAGCACAACTTATTTTAGTTCCCGCATCGGAGGGAAATAAGATTCAATATAAGAACATAGAGGTAAATTATAACCAATTACCTTTTGTAGACGACTTTTCCAATTACCAAGGTTTGCCAGATAATTTAAAATGGCAATCAAACAATGTTGTAGTTAATAGTAATTATCAATTCAATCCGCCAACAGTAGGGGTTGTAACCTTAGATGCAATAGACATTTACGGAAGACTTTATCCCAATGCAAGCACAACAAGTTTTGAAGCTGATACACTTTTATCTCAACCAATAAGGTTAGACTCTATTATCACTCCTACAAGACAAAAACTATCAAAATCAGATTCTATTTATTTTAGTTTTTATATTCAACCCGCAGGAGGAAGCGGACAACCTTGGGAAACAATAGGTTCTTCGCCATCTTCTTTTGATTCAATCATATTAGAATTTTATAGTAACGAAGATGGTTGGCAAAAAATATGGTCAATGGGAGGCATATCCTTAGATACATTATTTGCAAACGAGAATACATATTATAAATATGTTATGATACCCATTGTAGAAGATAAATATTTTATCAAAGATTTTCGTTTTCGTTTTCGTAACATAGCATCCTTAAACAATAATCCACAAACAGCATACATAGGTAATTGCGATCAATGGAATATTGACTATATATACATAAATAAAGACAGAAAAATAGAAGATACTACGCTAAGAGAAATAGCATTTGTAGATCCAGCCCCCTCAATGCTTAAACGCTATCAATCTATGCCAGCAAACCAATATACTTTGCAAGAAATGGCAGATAGTTTACAAATAAAAATTGTTAATTTATATTCAGAACCATTAAGTTCTATTTACAAATACTATGTAAAAGACGAGATAGGAAATATAATACACACCTATGACGGAGGCTTTGAGAATATTGCTCCATACATTGCTAATTTTACATATCAAAATGCAGCATCTCACGCAACACCTAATGTGAATTATAATTTTAATTTAACTAATGAAGAATGGAAAACATTTACAATAACTCACACAATTAAAGAAGGAGTAGGTCAAGACATACTTTCAGCAAATGACACAATAGAATTTGTACAAAAATTTGAGAATTATTTTGCATACGATGACGAAAGTGCAGAAAATGGCATAGGAGTAGAGCCTATTTCGGGTGCACAATTAGCAGTATCTTATCATTTAAACACCGCAGACACTCTAACCGCAGTAGATATTTACTTTAACTTAGCACTCAATCAAGCAAATCTAAAACCATTTTACATTTGCATTTACTCCTCTCTTGAAAATCAGCCTTCAGAACTACTATATAAAACAGAAAAACTAACACCTATAAGCGATAGTCTAAATAAATTTGTTCGATTTGAATTAGAAGACGCAGTATTCTTAGAAGAAGGAGATTTTTTTGTTAGTCTTCAAACAAAAGGGAATGATTATTTAAACATAGGATTTGACAGAAATACCAATTCTTCTCAATACACTTATTCTAAAACAGGAGTAAGTTGGCAACAATCCTTCATCAAAGGCTCAGTTATGATACGACCATATTTCGGATACAAAGCCTTAGTAGGATTACAAAACGAAAACAAACGATTAAACTTTAATTTCTATCCTAATCCAACTTCATCAAAAATATTTTTTCAAGGAATACAAGACGCAAATAAACAAATATTAGATATAAGTGGAAGAATATTATTTTCTACCTATGAAAACGAAGTAGATATTTCCTCTTTGTCGCAAGGAATCTATATCCTAAAAGTAAAAAATAAGGAAGGAATTGTTGAAACAAGAAAAATAGTAAAGACAAAGTAATGCAAGAAGAACAAAATTTGCAAGAAGAACAAGAATTATACGAGAATTACCGAGTAATAGTAGATAAAGGACAAAGCCTTTTAAGAATTGATAAATATCTTGTAGATAGAATAGAAGGAGCCTCACGCAATAAAATTCAATTAGCAATAAAAGCTGATTGTGTAAAGGTAAATGACAAAACTGTAAAGGTAAATTATAGGGTAAAACCCGGAGATTTAATACAAGTTTTCCTTACAACCGAGCCAAGAGAGATAGAAATAATTCCTCAAAATATACCGATAGACATAGTTTATGAGGACGAAGACGTAATAGTTGTTAATAAACCTGCCTCTATGGTAGTGCACCCAGGATATGGAAACTATACTTCTACACTTCTTAACGCATTAACCTATCATTTTCAACAGAATGAATCAAACGAAGTAAAGCCTTTGCTTGTTCATCGTATAGATAAAGACACTACGGGCTTGCTTTTAGTTGCTAAAAACGAATATGCACAAACTTTTCTTGCAAAACAATTCTTTGATCACACAACAGAAAGAAAATATACTGCACTTGTTTGGGGAGATTTAAAAGAAGACGAAGGCACTATTGAAGGACATATAGGACGAAGCCTTAAAGACAGAAAAGTAATGGCAGTATTTCCAGAAGGAGATTACGGAAAACATGCAATAACTCATTGGAAAGTCCTAAAAAGATTTGGATATGTAACCTTAGTTGAGTGTCAATTAGAAACAGGACGTACACATCAGATTCGTGCACATATGAGATATATTGGCCATCCTTTATTTGCTGATGCTACATACGGAGGAGACCAAATTCTTAAAGGCACAACATTTAGCAAATACAAACAATTCATTAACAATTGCTTTCAAATAATTTCGCGACAAGCTCTTCACGCAACCACAATAGGCTTTTTACATCCAACAAAACTTGAAAGAATGAATTTTACAAGCAATTTGCCACAAGATATGACAGATGTGATTGAAAAATGGCAAGCTTACACAACCGCTAATAATCAATAAGTTATGAGAGTCAAAGAATTGTTGAAATATTTCTATGAAAAAAAATTTTTTTTCTTTGTTTTAATATTTTTTTTCTTTGTTTCGTGTAAAGAAAACAAAGAGATAGAAAACGTTCATATACAAAGATTTGAGCAAGCCTTATTTTCAGCAAACAAAAGTAAAGATATAGATAAATATCTCTTCGGTATAGAAAAAGAATATGAGTCAATGTTTGCTACAAGTCTTGAAAATAAAGAATATCTTGATGTCGTAAAAGAATTTATTAAAGACAAAGAGATGAATACAGCCTATAATATTGTGAAAATTCAATATCCCGATCTTTCGCAATTAGAAGAAGAACTATCTTTTGCTTTATATGAAATTAAGAAAATAAAGAAAGATACGCTTAATTCTCAAATTTACACTCTCATTGTAGGACCTGCCGAATATTCACAAGCGTTTCAAAACAGAATTTTGGTCTATCCCGAATTTTCATCAATAAGTCTTGACCTTTATTCAATAGAAAAATTATCAAATCACCCATATTACAAAACTATACCACAATATCTTCACACCTCCTTAGGCAAAGAAAATATTGCCCCTCACTATGTAAATACTTATTTGAAAGAAATCACTTTCCGAAACATTCCTTTACAAAGTCAAAATCCTGAGGCAACACTTTTAGACTGCATTATAGAAGAAGGCAAGTACATTTACGCAACACAATCCATATTAAAAAATAAGCCATTCAATTACATAATGGAATATACCAAAGAACAATTGGAATGGGTTGAGAAAAACGAAGCAAATATTTGGGCATACATAATAGAAAATCAACTTCTGTATAACAAAGATCGTACAAAATATTTTCATCTTATTGCTCCTGGTCCCTCAACTAAAAACATAGCAAATTCTCCTGCAAGAATAGGAAATTATATTGGATATAAAATTGTAGAATCCTATATGAAAGAAAACGAAATCGGCATAGATAGTTTGTTTAACACGCTTGATTCAAAACTAATCTTGCAACAATCAAAATATAAACCTAAAAAATAATAATTAAAATGGCAAAAAAATCTACTCATTACAAACAAATAGTATATAAATATCTTTTATCATTAGCCTGTATCTATATAACGCAACTGTTTTTCTACATTTTTAATAGAAGTTTGTTTGAAATAGATGGAGTAAAAGAAGGTTTTAATATTTTTATTGGCTGTACTCGTTATGCCCTTTCTTCAATCAGTATTTTTCTTTTGCCATATCTGCTTTTGAATCTTTTGCCTTTGGTAAATCAATGGCACAAAAAATGGTTCAAAATTACCTCTAACATATTTTATATTTTGGCTAATATCTTTATGATGGCTGTTAATCTCATTGATGCAGGATATTATAGATTCTCTTTTAAAAGATTAACCGCAGATATTACAAGATATTTAGGCGTAGGAGGGGATTTCAAAGAACTAATTCCACAATTCCTTAGAGATTATTGGCATATAGCAACTGTTTTTGTTTGTATGTTAGTTGTTTTGTTTGTTTTAAACTCTCTTATCAACAAAAAGCAAAAACCACACAAGGAAAAATTCAAAAAAACCTTAGTTTTAAAAAGAAGTATAGTGTTTATTGTTGCTATACCTCTGATAATTTTTTTACAAAGAGGTGGATTGCAAACGCGTCCTCTTGGACTTATGCACGCAAGTCAATATACTACAACTCAAAACACTGCATTGGTTTTAAATACCCCATTTACTCTTTATCGTACATTTGGTAAACCAAGTCTTGAAAAAAAAGAATTTTATACTCAAAACGAGTTAAACAAAATTTATTCGCCAATAACTTCTTTTGAAACGCATAATTGGGGAGATACACTCTTTACTTCTCCGCTTGAAATAGGCAAAACAAATGTATGTGTTATAATATTAGAAAGTTTTTCTGCCGAATACTTAAAAACATACAATGGTTCGCAAGTTAGTTACGCACCTTTCTTGGATTCATTGGCACAACATTCGCTTGTTTTTCAAGGAATATCAAATGGAAAGAAATCAATAGACGGAATTCCTGCTGTAATATCTTCATTACCTATTATGATGGAAGAGAGTTATCTGACAAGTGTTTATGGAAACAATGAAATAGGTTCAATAGCCTCAACATTAAAGAATCAAAACTATACAACAGCTTTTTTTCACGGTGGATACAACGGCACAATGGGCTTTGACAATTTCACTCGTAAAGTAGGATATGATTATTATTACGGAATGAACGAGTATAACAATGATAAAGATTACGATGGTAATTGGGGAATTTTTGATGAGCCTTTTTTACAATATTGTGTTAAACAAATAGATACTTTAACTAAGCCTTTTCATGCGACATTCTTTACTTTATCTTCTCATCACCCATATACAATGCCCGAAGAGCATAAAAACAAATTCTCAAAAGGCACATTAATTGTTCACGAAACGGTTTCTTATACAGATTATGCTTTAAGAAGATTTTTTAATGAAGCATCAAAATGCGATTGGTTTGAAAATACTTTATTTATCATTACTTCCGATCATAGTGGCTTGACAGAAGGAAAAGATTTCAAGACACAATTAGGATTATTCAAAATTCCAATGATTGTTTATCATCCAAAAATGAAGCAGAACATTATTAGCAAACAATTTGTTCAACAAATAGATGTGTATCCGACAGTAATAGATTTACTAAATATTGAAAATGAAAAAATATTTACTTTTGGAGGAAGTCCATTTTCTGAAAAAGATAAATATTACATCTATTACTCTAACGGAGAGTATCTTTTAATGATAGGAAACTATTTAAGTAAATACAAACAAGACGGTTCAATAGAACTTTTTGATGTAGAAAAAGATAAAGGTCTAAAAAATAATATAGCAAATGAGCAAAAACAAATAACTCAAAAGCATCTCAAATTTACACAAGCCTTTATACAACAATATAACAATACGATTATAGAGAATAAAACAATGGTTTCAAAATAGGAATTAGTTATGTCCTCTTTGGAAAAAGATAAAATATTGTTTATTGTCAATCCAATCTCAGGGGTAGGCAAACAAAAAAAGATAGAGAACGCAGTTGAAAAATATCTTGATAAAGAAAAATTTGACTATAAGATTGCATACACTTCCTATCCTCATCATGCAACTGCTATTGCTATTGCTTCGGTAATCAAAAACTATGATATAATTGTTGCAGTCGGCGGAGACGGTTCGATAAACGATTGTGTAAAGGGACTTTTCTCAACAGGAGCAACCTTAGGTATTATCCCAACAGGCAGTGGAAATGGATTAGCACGCTGTTTGAATATTCCGCTTTCTATAAAAGAAGCAATGCAAACTATAAACAATAAAAAAATCATAGATATTGATACTATAAGCCTCAATAACACTATTTACGCTTCGATTGCAGGTATAGGATTTGATGCCTTGATTGCAAAAGAATTTTCAAAAGTACGCTCACGCGGATTTCAGCCTTATTTGAAATTGGTTTTGCAACATTACCCAACTTATTTGCCTAAAAACTATAAATTAGAGATAGATGGAAGAATCGTAGAAACGCAAGCACTTTTCATAAGTTTTGCAAACTCAACACAATTTGGTTTTAATACAGAAATTGCTCCTCATGCAGAGTTAAATGATGGCTTATTAGATATAGTAGTTGTTAAAAAACCGCCTTTACCCTTACTTCCGTGGACAGCACAACTGCTTTTCTTCAAAAATTTTGATATGTCAATCTATGTAAATACCTACAAAGCAAGAAAAGTTAAAGTTTTTAATTCGCAAACCTTAGGAATAAATATTGATGGCGAGTATATGGAAATTCAAGATGACTTAGAATTTGAAGTAATCCCATCATCGTTAAAAGTAATAGTTAAATAAAAAATATGAGTAAGAAGAATAGTAATAGAATAGGAGTTGTTTATTCAACTAATCCTGACTTTCAATACGAAGAAATAGAAGAATTTGAACAAGAAACCTTGCCTAATAATCAGCAAAAGTTATATGTGCAATTGGATAAAAAGCAAAGAGCAGGAAAACAAGTAACTTTAATTACAGGATTCGTGGGAAAGAGTGAAGATTTAGAAATTTTAGGCAAAGAATTAAAGAATAAATGTGGCGTTGGAGGCAGTGTGAAGAATGGAGAGATACTTTTGCAAGGTGATTTTCGTCAAAAAGTGATGGATTATTTAGTTCAAAAAGATTATAAGGTAAAACAAAGGGGATAAATCATTATGGTACAAGTTGAAATTATCAATATAGGAGATGAACTCTTGATAGGGCAAGTCGTAAACACTAATGCAAGTCAAATGGCTCAAAAGTTAAATTCCTATGGCTTTAATGTTTTGGCGACAAGCGTTATTGGAGATAGTGGAAATCAAATAAGAGAAAGTTTAGACATTGCTTTGAAAAGAGCAGACTGTGTATTGATAACAGGAGGACTTGGACCTACGAAAGATGATATTACAAAAAAAATCTTAGCCGAATATTTTGATAGCAATTTGGTTATAAACAAAGAAGTAGAGCAACACGTAGAATCATATTTTAATAGAAAACAACTTCCTTTTACTGAAACAAATCGTGCACAAGCCTTAGTGCCTGAAAAATGCAAAGTAATATTTAATCCTGTTGGCACCGCACCGGGTATGTGTTTTGAAAAAAATGGCAAATTGATTGTTTCAATGCCGGGAGTACCTTTTGAAATGCGATTAATGATGGGAAAAGTGATTGAAATTATGCAAAACTTTTTTAATCAATGTACAAAAATTCTTCATAAAACCCTTTTGTATGCAAATATTGGCGAAAGTTTTCTTTCAGATATGATTTGCGATTTTGAAGACACTCTTCCTGAATATATATCCTTAGCATACTTGCCAAAAAGCAATACAATACGTCTAAGACTTACTGCAAAAACCGATGAAGATATAGATTTAGAAAAAATTCTTGATGAAAAAGTAAATCAACTTATTGCTTTGACAAAAGAATACTTTATGGGGTTTGAAATAGACAATGTTGCAGCAATCTTAGGTAAAGAGTTAATTTCTTTAAACAAAACTTTAAGTGTTGCAGAGAGTTGTACAGGCGGATATATTGCTCATTTAATTACTTCAAATGCAGGTTCATCAAAATATTTTAAAGGAAGCGTAACCGCATACGCTAATCAAACAAAAGAAAATATTTTAGGAGTAGAAACAAATACTCTTTTACAATACGGAGCAGTTAGCAAAGAAGTAGCATTGCAAATGTCAGCGGGAGTAATGAGGGCTTTGCAAACAGATTACGCGATTTCTACAACAGGAATTGCAGGACCGGAGGGAGGAAGTGAAGAAAAACCTGTTGGAACTGTATGGATTAGCGTTTGTTCTCATAAAAAGAAAGTAGTCGAAAAGCATTTCTTTCCGACTACTCGCGATAATTTTATTGAAAGAGTAAGCAATCAAGCTTTACTTATGCTAATCAAATTGATTAAAGAGGAAAATCCTTCTTAATTTTATAGAAAATTAGCAGACATTCCTGTCTTTTTTAACGGAATACAAAGAACAGGAGTTCGCGATAGACGTATGATTTCTCTACCTCTATCGTCTATTCTAAATTCTTCGCTTTCATCTTTATTCATAACCATAACAATATCTATGTTTGTGTTAGAAGAGTTTGCATAATTAATGATTTTTTCTGTAAAATCTTTACTACTATGTAAGTTTTCAAAGATTACCCAATCGCAATCAATATCTTTTGATTTTATAAATTCCTTTACGTTTTCTCCTATTTTGTTTACTCTAAATATAATTTCTTTTTCTTTGTCCCAAATGCCAGAACATATTGTTATCTTTGCATTAAAGTGTTTTGCCCAAGCGATTGCGTCTGCTACTTTTTGACGACTGCTTAGGTAAAGTTCCAATGGAATCAATATGTTTTTGATTTCTTTTTCTTGATAACTTTGTTTAAGAGCCAAAATAGGAATATGTGTTAGTCTTAGCAACTTATGAGTATTTGCTCCTATTACTTCTGTTGATTCTTCATTAGAAACTAAAAGTATTATCAAGTCAATGTTTTCTTCTTTACAGAAATTTACTATTTCCTTTGAGATATTTCCCTTTTTTACGTGAGGAATAATATCTATTCCAAAAGAATTTTTGATACTTTCTTTGATTAAAGGGAATTTTGATTTGACACAATCTTCTAACGTATTATTATAGGAGGCGAATAGTCTACTAAAAAATCCGTTGTCTTCAACAACATTGAGCAAATGCAAGGAAGAGTTTTTTGAAAATAAATGTTTGTAACTTCTTAAACACAAATTTAAAGAAGTCTCATTAAAATCTGTTACTATTAAAATGTTATCGTATAATTTCATAGCGTAAAATTTATTTAGTTCTTTATTTAAAACAAATAAATAAGCGTAATGTTGTGTTAAATCACTTAAAAATCAAAAAAAATTTATACATTTGCTCCTTAATTCAAAGAAATAATTTAAAGCAAATGAGATTTTTACTAACACTCTTAATGATTTTTATTGTTTTTTCTTCGTGTAAGAAGGAAGAAAACATAATTGAGAGTTTCGATGCTTTGAATAATTTTTCTCAAACAGATACTGTAAAAGTAGATATGTCGTTTGACAATTCTGTTTTAGAAGGTGTGGTTTTGCCTTCAAAGAAAGAGTATTTTGTTTTTAAGGCAAAAGTCTCTAATCCAAAGAATAAAGAATTGTTTTACAAGATTTATTATCAAAATTCAAGTTATAAATTTGCTGAAAACCGTAAAGAATCAAGTGAAAACTTCTATGGCTCTTGGCGAAGTACACAAACAACTTTTAAATCATTTAAAACAGAAGAGATAATAGATAGTTTTCAAATTGTAGGTAATCCTCGCGATGAAAAACTTTACTATGGGAAAAAGATTCCAAGACAATTAACACCCAAAGATATAGAAGATGGAATAAAACTTGTATATGAAACTCCTGAATGGCTCGCTTCTATTAAGAATAAGGCAAAAGAGAATAAAGTTCCTTTGAGAGAGCAAATGATTTTAGACATCGTTTGGGTGATAAATCACGAAAATAGCAAACAAGGCGATGTAAACAGAAGAGAAAGACGCAATCCACGAACAGGAGTTTATGAATTTATGATAGTTGTCGCAGATAAAGAAGGACTAAACTCTATTCCAGAATACATAAAAGACATTTCAAAACAAAATCCTGCAACAAACGATTTTGAAAATCCTTTTTCATTTTTTGCAGACAATGATTTAGATGGTGTTTATGTCTTAAAAAGCGAGAAAGTCTTAAAAACAAGGGCAGTTTTAAATGCAAAACAAGGCGTATTTGTTGATGTTTACAATTGTCCTAATAGTAATTTCAAAGTATATTCTCACGATACAACACTAATTGGCAACACTGCTGATTTATATCAAAGAGCAATGTTTGAACAATACTATCATGACATAAATAAAACAAGAAATATTGAACAAATACCTATTATTTCAGATATTTTATCCGAAAATGCTTACACCTTAGAGGATTATAATCTTGCAAAACAAAAATTCGCAAAAGAAAATAGTCGATTAAACATCCACCCTTCAATAACTACAAAACCAGGAGCAACAATCCGTATTCCAAATAACAGAGATTATATCAGCATATCAAATCCCGGCAACGAAAGTCTTGAAACTGCAAAAAAGGAAAGCGTAGGCATAAGAGCGAGAGTAGGATTTACATACGGAAAATATAGAGCGAAAATAAAATTTCCTCCACTTGTCAATCCCAATGAAGTTTGGACAGGATTGACAAACGCATTTTGGTTAGCATATCAAAGTGAAAGTGACTGGAATCAAAGAAGAGATTGTACAAATAAAGGATATGTAAAACAAAGTAAAAATGATAAAGAAGCAGAACGCTCACTAAAAACTCATTATTCCGAGATTGATATTGAGATGATAAAGACTTCAAAATATTGGAACGAAGAAGAAATGAAAAAAGATAATCCAATAGGCAATGGGAACTTTGTTTTAGCTTGTACAAATTGGGATATGGCATGTGGTTGCCCTCAAAATTTCAACAAAGAAGGTATTCAAACAATAAAATACAAAGAAAACACTTTTAATTTACATAGATGGTTTGAAACATATCGAGCTTTAACCTCACGAATAGAATTAAGTAATGACATATTCTCAAAAGATTATTATTTTTTTGAAATAGAATGGACGCCCACAGAGATAATTTGGAGAGTCGGACCAGAGGAAAATAATATGAAAGTAGTAGGATATATGAACGAAAGCGTAACATCTATTCCTAATAATCAGATGTTACCAATCGTTACGCAAGAATTTCATTATTCTACTTGGTGGTTGCCAGAGGTTTTTGAGCAAGGCTTGATTCCGTTCAACAAAAAAGATTTAGAAGGAAAGATTTTTGAAATTATAATAGAGTAATAAATATGAAAAAATTAGTATTGATTTTATTAGTGATAGTTTGTTCGTTATCTATCAAAGCACAAGAAAACGAATTATTTAAAGATAGAGAATATCCTCAATGGTTTAGCGATGCCAAATTAGGAATCTTTATTCATTATGGGCTATATAGTGTTCCATCTTATAGTGATAAAGAACAATATGCCGAATGGTTCTACAAAGGACTAATATCTGGTGATAGCCTTCGTATAAATTTCCAAAAGGAAGTATTTGGAGAAGATTTTAATTATAAAGATTACAAAGATTTATTCAAGGCGGAACTTTTTGATGCAGCGGAATGGGCAGACCTTTTTGCAAAATCGGGAGCAAAATACATACTTTTTACCTCAAAACATCACGATGGTTATTGTATGTGGGATAGTAAGTATGCAAAAGGTTGGTCAAGTGCAACTACAACGCCAAATAGAGATTTTTGTGCTGAACTTGCTGATGAAGTTAGAAAGCGTGGCGTAAAATTTGGTTTGTATTATTCGCTTACAGAATGGACAAATCCTTTGTATCGTTGGACTGTGGATACAAATATAAGCATTGACAATTATGTTGATAAGCATTTAATTCCTCAATTTAAAGAATTGGTTGATAAATTCAAGCCTGCCGTTATTTTTTCTGATGGAGATTGGGATTTTAATCACACTTCATTCCGCAGTAACGAAATGGTGCAATATTATTATGACGTAGTAGGGGAAGAAGGTATTGTAAATGACAGATGGGGTATTGGTTTCAATCACGGATACGCAACACCAGAATACTCTTCTGGCATTATGGACAAATCTCGTCCTTGGGCAGAGTGTAGAGGTCTTAGTCGCTCTTTCGCTTTGAACAGAAACGCAGATTTAGAAACATATTTGACAAGTGAAGATTTGATAAAACATTTTGCACGTTTAGTTGCAGCCGGTGGAGGCTTGACAATAAATGTAGGACCAAGTGCAGACGGAAAGATTCCTTTGTTACAACAAGAACGTTTGTTAGATTTAGGAAAATGGATTGAAGTAAACCAAGAAGCAATATATGGAAGTCGTGCATTTGAAACCGTTTACCAAAATCAAACTAAGACAATAAGTAGAATAGATGAAGAAATAAATTTTAATTGGGTTAGAAACGCACCGATGCAAGGCGTAACAGAAGATAATTTCTCTATTCTATGGCAAACAAATATCGTTCCTGAAAAAACAGATACTTATACAATTTATTTAGAAGCTGATGAAGAGGCAGTATTGGAAATAATAAATTCAAAAAAGGAAACAGTTCTAAAATTAAAATCTGAAAAACAAGAAGTAAATCAAAAGATAAAACTCAAAAAAGGAGAAAATTATAAATTCAAACTTGGCTATCAAGAAAAAACTCATGAAGCCGTTGTAAATTTATCGTGGAAGAGTTCAAATTTTGAAAAGCAACCAATAAAATCTCAATGGAATGGAAAAGTATCTTGGGAAGAAACTTATGTTTGTTTTACAAAAAATAATGGAAATCTTTACGCTATCAGTCTAAAACCAATAGATAATTTTATAAGTTTTGAATTAGACAAAGCACCTAAGGCTGATATGAAAATATATCTTTTAGGCGAAACAAATATTGAAATACCTTGGGAATACAATTCTGAAAACAAAACAATAACTCTTGACACTCGCCAAATAACTCCTGCAAATATAACAACAAAGGGAGCTTGGGTATTTAAATTAGATGATTATATAAATTATATTGAGTAATAAATGATAAGCATTTATTCTCTCGCTCTGTCAAAAACCTATGGTATTGGTCCAGCTGTTGCAAAAAAATTGCTGGAACTTTACCCTACGGCAGAGGAGTTGTTTAACGAAACTCCAAAAGCCTTAAAAACGCTTTTTGGTTCAAGAGAAAAAACTATAAATGCAATCTTGAACAAAACAATGTTTTCAGATTGTGAAAAAGAACTAAACTTTATTGAAAAGAATGGTATAAAGGCCTATTTTTTTAAAGATAAAGAATACCCCTTTCGTTTAAAACAAATAGACGATCCACCGATTTGTTTATTCGTTCGAGGAAATGGCAACTTGGATACAAAAAGAACAGTTGCAATTGTTGGCACGAGAAATCCAAGTGATTATGGAAAATGGATAACTTCAAACATCGTACACTATTTACGCCAATATAATGTTGCAACTATCAGTGGGCTTGCGTACGGAGTAGACTCTATAACACATTTACGTTCACTTGCCGAAGATATTCCAACATTTGGAGTTTTAGGACATGGATTAGACAAAATATATCCCACACAAAATTGGGATTTAGCAAAATCTATGTGTGAAAAAGGAGCATTAGTCTCTGATTTCTTTTCAGGTACAGATATTTCTCCTCATAATTTCCCAAGAAGAAATAGAATTATAGCAGCACTTTGCGATGCTTGCATTGTTGTAGAGAGCAAAACAAAAGGCGGTTCTTTAATTACTGCGAGTTTAGCACAAGATTACAACAGAGAAGTCTTTGCTGTACCAGGCAGATTAGGCGATGTAAACTCGGCAGGTTGTAATAAACTGATAGCACTCAATCAAGCAATAGATTTATGCGATTTAGAAAAAATTGCAGAGACTATGAATTGGGATAAAACCAGTGAATTTCAGCAGCCTATCATTAAAAATGAAAGAGATGATAGAGAAAGAGAACTTAATCCAATCGAATTAAAAGTATATCAATACATAAAAGAAAATCAAAAAGTGGGTTTAGACTCCATAAATGAAAATTGTTCGCTTGGATTTTCAGTATTAAACTCCACTCTTATGAGTTTAGAATTAAGAGGATTTATTAAAATTTTACCAGGAAAGATTTACGAAGTTTTTCACTAAAATAAAAATACCCACAACAAGAATTATTTGTTGTGGGTATTGTCATAATTACCATTATTCCTTAATAACTATTTTGTTGTTGGCACTTTGATTACATCACCGTGGTCTTTAACTATCATTTCGTACCATTTTTGAGGATATTGTGGTTGTTCAGGGAATACACATTGTCCTTTTCTATATGGGCTTTCCTCAAATTTTCCATTAGTTTCTTTTTTGATGTTTCCATCTATGTATTTAACTAAAAGGAATTGGCTTAATTTCTTCCAAGACTTCATAGTTTTGTCAGCAGATTTTAGAGAAAATTCAGTAGTTGCTTTCTTTATTTCATCAGCACTTGACATTTTCTTTATCTTTTGGTCTAATTGTGCCACTTCTTTAATAAACATTCCTTCAAGTCTGCCTTGTTCTTTGCGAATGTCTTGAATCATATCAGAATATCTTGAATAAGCCATATTTGTTACAAGGTTAAATAACCAGAAAGCAGAAGTTTCTGAATATTCTACCATGCTTCCATTTCCTACTTCAAAACATTTTGGAACTTTTTCTATTGCACAGTACATTGGAACATAAACTGTTGAATATGTATCATCAACACCGAACCATAAAATACCTTTTGCATTATCTGGCATCCAAGAACGTGATTGTGCTACAAAAGAAAATCCTGTTTGTTGAGTAGATGTTGCTCTTTCGTGAACGTATTCTTGACCATTTACTTTGAATCCCATTGGTCTCCAACGGTAAGGGCAAGCGAAAGGACCTGCTCCAAGATCTTTTGTCATATCCATAGGAGTTCCTTCATAGTGATCTCTCATCAATTCCATTACTTCTTTAACGTCAAGTTGCTTTTCTGGTTTTATCCACAAAGGCATACGATTTTTTAAGTCGTGTCCCATTGCGTATTTCTCATATTTTATCATATCTTTATTGCAACGTAAGAATGCAGCATACACTCTCGCTTCGCAACCTCTTGCTCCTGAGAAATCAAGTGGTGCGTATGTATCGCTAAATGAGAAATCTTTATCTTCACCTGTGTAATATCCTTTTAATCTTGCAAAAGTTATTACGTCATGAGAGTAAACCACTTCTACTTCTGGACGGAAAATTTCTTTCATTTTCTTAGAAGAAATTGATTTAAAGCTACCTTTTGTTTCTTGTGCAAAGGTTGTGATTCTTGCATGATTAGCATGGCCAGAGATATAGCCATCTGGCACTCTCATTGCTACCCAAACTGCACCTTTTGTCCAACGTTTATCAATTTTTCCTTTCTTATTGTAAACAGGAGCACCTTTTCCGATCAATTCCATAATCCATACTTCGTTTTCATCAATGATTGAGAAACTTTCTCCTGATGAAAAATATCCGTATGTATCAACAAATTCTGCTATTTGTTTGATTGCTTCTCTTGCATTCTTTGCTCTTTGAAGTGTAAGATAGATTAAACTTCCGTAATCAATACCTCCTGTTGTATCTACCAACTCTTCTCTACCTCCATAAGTAGTTTCTGCAATTGCCAAGCCCCATTGATTCATATTTCCAACGGTTGTGTAAGTGTTTGCTACTTGTGGAATTTGGATTAGAGGCTTTCCTGAATCCCAATCAATGACTTGAATCATTGTTCCTTCTGGATATTGAGCAGCTCTATTGTAATAAAGTTCTCCATACAAGGTATGAGAATCTGCTGCATAGGTTACCATTGTTGAACCATCTTTTGAGGCTCCTTTTGTTATAAGAAAGTTTGTGCAAGCAAAGCTATAATTTGCAAAGCACATAACTACTGCCATAAATAAGGCTGATAATCTAATTTTGTTGCTTTTCATATTCATTATTTATTTAGTTTTCTACTATTGTTCCTATATGTTCTCCTTTTACAACCTTTTGTAAATTACCTTTTGTATTCATATCGAAAACATAAATCGGCATTTTATTTTCTTGACAAAGTGCAAAAGCAGTTAAATCCATTATTTTTAATTTCTTACTCAAAGCCTCATCGTATGTCAATGAACTATATTTTGTAGCAGTTGCATCTTTTTCAGGATCGGCTGTGTAAACTCCATCAACTCTTGTACCTTTTAAAATCACATCTGCTTGCATTTCTATTGCTCTAAGCGTAGAAGCAGTATCGGTTGTAAAGTATGGATTTCCTGTTCCGCCTGCAATTATAACTACTTTACCTTCTTTCAAAGAAGAAATCATTCTTCTGCGAGAGGTTTCTTTGCAAATAGGCTCTATTGCTAAGCCTGACAATAATTCTGTGGCAACTCCTTGTTGTTCAAGTTCAGATTGCAAAGCCATACTATTGATTACAGTTGCTAACATACCCATATAATCGCCTTGAACACGATCCATACCTTTTGCAGCACCTTGTAATCCGCGGAAAATATTACCTCCACCTATCACAACTGCAATTTCAGCACCTAATTCCTTAGCCTGCTTGATTTCAGTTGCGTATTGCGATAACATTTCTGGACTAATTCCATATTCTTGCTCTCCCATAAGGGATTCACCACTTAATTTGAGTAATATCCTTTTGTATTTCATTATATTATTCTTGCTTTTATTTTGTAAACATACACGCATCGCCAAACGAAAGAAATCTATAATCGTTTTTCAAAGCGAAATCATAAACCCTTTTCCAATTTTCTCCAATCATTGCAGAGACTAACAACAACAAAGTGCTTTTTGGTTGATGAAAATTAGTAATCATTCCCTTTACAATCCTATAATCATAACCTGGAACAATCATTAACTGAGTTTGACCTATCAAAACAGATTTGTTTTCCTTGTCCATACTATCTAATATGGCTTGTAAACTTTGTTTTGCTGTGATTTTACAAATTTCTTGATAGGGATCCCATTGTTTTACATCAATATTAGAATACGCACCATTGTTTTTCAGAACTTTAACCCCATGCCAATAAAGACTTTCAATCGTTCTAACAGAAGTAGTACCAACACAAACAATTTTTTTATCAATTGCCTCAATCAAGTCTTTGATATTTTCCTTTTTCAAAACGATTTGTTCGGTGTGCATAACGTGCTGACTAATTGTTTCTGTACTTACAGGTTTAAAAGTACCTGCTCCCACATGCAAAGTAACAAAACAAGTTTTTACTCCTTTGTCTGCAAGTTTTTGAAAAGTACTTTCTGAAAAATGTAAGCCAGCTGTTGGAGCTGCAACCGAGCCTTCTTGATGTGCATAAATGGTTTGATAATCTTCTTTGTCGCTTTCCTCATCTTTACGTTTAAGATAAGGAGGCAAAGGCACATGTCCCATATATTGAAGCACCTCTGCAAAACTCAAATCCTTATTATCCCAAGAAAACTCTACAATCCAAGTTTCATTTTCTTGATAAAGACGCTTTGCAGTAAGAGTTAAGTTGATATTATCACCAACAAACGATGAAGAAATGGTTTCTTGTTTCCATTTTTTGTTGTTTCCAACCAAACACTTCCACACGCAACTTCCTTTTTGTGCGTATGCTAACTGAATGTCTTTATCCAATGGTTCTAAACAAAAGATTTCTATGATAGAACCGCTTTCTTTTTGAAACAACAAACGAGCGTACACTACTTTTGTGTCGTTTAAGACCAAAAAAGTGTCGCTATCCAACAAGTTTGCTATATCAGAAAAATGATATTCTTCTATCTCTTTATCGAAATTCAAACATAATAATTTTGCATTATCCCTTTGCTTCAAAGGATACTTCGCAATATTCTCTTCTTTCAGGGGATAATCAAAATCACTAATCTTAATTTCGAGAGGATTGTGCATAATATTATATTAAGCCTTTTCTATTTTAAAAGTATAGTACTCCATAATAGGATTATGCAACAAATCTTTGCAAGCTTTATCTACTTTTGCTGTTGCTTCCTCTTCATTTGCAGCCTCAATGCTTAAAGTAATATGTTTTCCTATTCTAACGTTGGTAATAACTCCCAATCCCATATTTTTAAGACTTGCACCAACTGCTTTTCCTTGTGGATCTAATAATGCTTTCAAAGGCATTACATCTATTTCTGCTCTAAATTCCATTTTTTTGTAAAATTTGATATTAAAGAAATGATTATATACATTAACACTATAAAAGGAATAGCAAAACAATTCAAAGCAAAGATTAGCAAAATGCAAATTGCCAAAAAGATAAACTTTACTTTATTGTCTTGCCACTTAAAATTCTTAAACTTAAACGAAAACATCTCAATAGGAGCAACCAACATAACCCCCATTATTATGCTAAAAACAATGATGAACCAAGGATTTAAAAGAATATCTACAAGACTTGCATAAATATCTTGCTGATAAATCCCCCACAAATGAATCTTTTGATGAGATAAATAACTCAAAACAGGAAGGCTCAACCACAAAAGAGCATTTGCAGGCGTAGGAAGCCCAATGAAATTCACTGTTTGTCGTTCATCAACATTAAAATTAGCCAAACGATAAGCTGACATAAGTGTCATAAACATTGGAATAAGACACAAAATGTTAGCAATAAATAAAGAATAATGATTAGCCAAAAGACTATCTTTTAAAACCTCAACCGTAATCAAAGAAGGGGCGAGCCCAAAGGTTACAACATCAGCCAAAGAGTCCAATTCCTTTCCTATTGCCGAAGTAACTTTCAACAATCTTGCAGTAAGCCCATCGCAAAAGTCAAACACCGCTCCCATAAGTATGAAAACAGAAGGAAGAATCAAACTATCCGACACATAAAGGAAATATATGGAAAGAGTTCCACATAAAAGATTAGCTAATGTTATACAATTTGGTATCTGTTTCTTTATCATATCAACTGCAAAGATATGAAAAACTTTTAGAAAACTTTACTATTTTTATTTTTTCTCTGCTCTTAAAATTTCTCTCTTGCCTTTTGGCCCTGGTAATTTAGTAATAGAAAAACCCGCTTTTTTCATTCGTCTTTTGATTTCGCCTTTGCAACAATACGTTGTCAAGACTGCACCTTTTCTACAAGCATTATAGACTTTTTGCATCATATCCTCCGACCACAAATCCGCATCTTTCTCTGGCGAAAAGGCATCAAAATAAACCACATCAAAAAAATCCTCAGGTAAAACATAGTCGCAAGCATTTGTCTCACACTTTTTTATCTTGAAATCCGAAGAAATATCCACTATTTCGTTCCATTCACACCTGTGCATAGCGATAAATTCTTCTTCAAGCAAGAGTTCTTTACCGTAAGAAAGCTTTTCTGCAACTGAAAGCGAGATAGGATAAAGTTCTAAGGTTTGATAGAAAATTTTTCTATTGTTAGAATTTTTCAAAGTCGCAATAGCGTTCAAGCCTGTGCCGAATCCTATTTCCAAAATATTAATTTGAGATTTGCTATCTAAACTACAAAAATAATTATAGCCATAATCCACATATATAGTATTAGTTTCACTCAAAGCACCAAAACAAGAATGATAACTTTCCTCTATATCTTTTCTCAAAAGCGACATACTGCCGTCTTCTGTCTTAATAATTTCTATTAAATTATCTTTTGAGCTTTCCATTCTCCGTCAAAATACCAAACATATCTTTCTCCAATTTGCTTTAAGTACTCAATCGCATCATCAAAAAGCAAATCCACCTCATCTTTCTTATGACAATCTGTTGAAATTGTTAGAGGAATTTTCATCTCTAAGGCTTTCTTTATCCAATCTCTGCCGGGATAAAAATCATCACAACGTTTTTTGTAAATACCTCTTGTATTGATTTCACAAATTGAGCCACTTTCTTTTATGGTATCAAGAGTTTGCATCATCAAATCCTCAAACCATTTATCTTTTTGAGAGAAAAATCTCTCGTTATTGTGCATTTTTATTTTATCAAAGTGCCCTACTACATCAGGTCTTTGATTTTTAACCATATTTATCACTTGTTCAAAATAGGTTTCAACGCCTTGTCTTATATCTCCTGCAAAAACCTCCTCTAAACCTCTGTCATAAACCTCTCTATTGCTACCGTCAATAAACCAAATCTTATCATTCGTTTTCCCTTTCACAAAATGCACCGAACCAATGAAGTAATCCAAATCATAATCCTTTGACATCTGTCTTATATTCTCCTGCATAGAAGTAATATAATCCATTTCCATAGAGATAAAAAGGTTGATTTTATCTCTATACTTTTGTTTCAAAGCCTTAGCCTGCAAAAGATATTCTTCAACTCTTTCTTTTTTCAAAGCGACTTTGCTCTCAAAACAAATAGGAGAGTGAGATGAAATACCAAAGTAGTGCATTCCTCTCTCAATTGCGGAAAGAACCATATCTTCCATAGTATCCTTTCCGTCACAATAAAGAGAATGAGAATGATAATTAAACTTTTTTAACATACATCAGTCTTTTCTATCAAGTAAAGTTTGTCTCCACGTCTTACAACACTTTTTGTAGCAATTGAACAGAAGTCTCCCTTTACTGTTTTTTGAGTTGGCTTTAAATCTACTCTGATTTCTTCTACTCTGTCTTCATATACCCCCGTTGTAGTACCCATTATGTAAATGTTATCGCCAACATTCAATTCTCCTGTCTCAATTTTTATTTCTGCAACAGAGATATTCTTAAAGTAATTAGTAACTGTGCCTATGAAAGTCTTTTTTGTGGTTGCTTGTGAGCCATATTTCTTTGTCCATTCGCCAACTCTTTGTCCTAAATAATAGCCGTCCCAAAATCCTCTATTGTAAACTTTCTTTAAGTCTTCGTTCCATTTTTCTAATTTCTCTTCGCTCCATTCTCCATTAAGCCATGCTTGTGCTGCTTCTTTGTAAACGCGGGTTACAACCTTAACATATTCAGGACTTCTGCCTCTTCCCTCAATTTTTAGCACCCTTACGCCAGCGTCAAGCACCTTATCCAAAAAGTTTAGAGTCTTTAAATCCTTTGGAGACATAATATATTGATTGTCTATCATAAGTTCTGTACCTCCATCTAAGTCTGTAACCTTGTAAGGACGGCGACAGAATTGTAAACAAGCACCTCTATTTGCTGATTGATTAGCATTGTCCAATGAAATATAGCATTTGCCACTCACCGCCATACATAAAGCCCCGTGAACAAAGCATTCTATTTCCAATGTGCGACCACTCGGTCCTTTTATGTTGTTTTCTCTTATCCAAGTAGTAATATCTTTCACTTTATCAAGAGAAAGTTCGCGAGCAGTAACGATTACGTCTGCAAATTGTGAGAAAAATTTCACTGCCTCACGGTTTGTTATGTTGCATTGAGTAGAAAGATGCACCTCTAAGTTGATTGAGCGAGCATAACTAATGACTGCTAAATCTGCTGCTATGACTGCCGAAACTCCGCTTTGCTTTGCCGCATTCAAAATCTCACGCATATAACCTAATTCACTGTCATAAACAATAGTATTTAAGGTTAAATAGGTCTTTACGCCATTTTGACTTGCAATGTCTGCAATATTTTTTAAGTCTTCTATCGTAAAATTGTTTGCAGAGCGAGATCGCATATTTAATCCTTCAACTCCAAAATATACACTATCGGCTCCAGCATCTATTGCAGCGTAAAGTGCTTCGTAAGAGCCAACTGGGGACATTATTTCTACTTTTTTTTCTTCCATATCTTTCTATAATATTTTGCAAAGTTACAAAAAGAAAAATAACTCTTTGTTTTACGAAAATATTTCTTTGTTTTATTTTTTTATTTCATAGAGTTTTTTTTGCTATCTTCGTGTAACATTTTTCCAAGTAAAACGACTACTTTTTGAAAGCATAATTTTAAAAATGAAAATTGATAGATTTAAGGAAATAATTACTACTTATCAACCTAAATTACACGCTTTTGCAAATTCTATTCTAAGAAATGATTTTGCAAGTGAAGATATTGTGCAAGAGGTTTTTTGTTTTCTTTGGGAAAAGCAAGAGAAAATAAATACTATTGATAATATTGAGGCTTTTCTTGTACACATTTGCAAGTGTAAGTGTGTGGATTATTTAAGAAAAACAAAAAAAGAAGTTTCAGAAGATGAGGTTATGAATTTGAATTATGAGGAATTTCAAGAAGATAGCGAAGAAAGGTATAATAAACTCCTTAAACTAATAAATCAATTGCCCAAAAATCAACAAGAATTACTGCATCAAAAATATTTTAACAACAAAAGGATAAGAGAAATTTCAAAAGAAACAGGAATGAGTGAGGCAAATATTCGCACAACTCTTTCACGTGCATACGCAAAATTAAGAGATTTAATAAGTAAAACAAAAATCTAAGTTATGAAAAAAGAAGATAAAGAATTGATAGAGTTGTTTGCTTCTATAAAACAACATCAAAAAAATATTGAAAGACAAGAAAAGATTTTTTCTGCAATAGAAAAAAAGGCTAAACAAAGCAATCGTAAAAAGACTATTGTGTTTTGGTCGGCTATTTCTTCGATTGCGGCTTGTTTTTGTATAGTTTGGTTTTCTTATTCTCCTATTGATAATAGCGAAATTATTATTGAAAACAAGCCTATTGCAAAAACCATTGTTGAAAAAAAGCAAGAGAGAATGCCTGCAAAGAAAAGCGAGCCTATTGTAAAAGAAAAAAAGAAAATCACGCCAATTGAAATCCCTCAAACAATAGAACAAGAAATTATTATTGAACAAGATAGCACGATTGTTGAGCCTGAGCCAAAGCAAGAAATGATTGTGAAAGAAGAAAAAGTAATTGAGCCAGAGATTGTAAGGGTTGAAACCGATAAATTGATTTGCTATAAAAAGGAAAAGAAGAATAACTTAAATTTTTCTTTTGATTACGCCAGACGAGAAAAGAAAGAATTATTTTTAATAGATTTTTCAAAGAGATAAAAATTAGATTTATATGAAAAAGACAGCATTATTTAGTTTTTTTATCCTTATTTCAGGGATAATTTTAGCACAAAACGAAAAGATTTATTTGTTTTCTCAACCTATTAAGGAGGATTACAACAAATTAACTTTGACTGCAAAAAGCAATCTTAACTTAGTGAGGAGCGAAACAGACGTTTTGGAAATTTCTACAAAGGACAGCAATATTGTTTTGAGCAATATATGTATTTTTGAAGACAAAACGCTGACCATAATGACAGATTCCTTGCCACAAGATGTTAAAATAACGCTTTATTCGTCCAAAGAAGAAGTATTTTTGAGCAATCAATATAATTCATTAGAAGACGCAACGCAGGAAATCGAAGAAAAAGAGAATGATAAGATAAATTTACTTTGGGTTTTTAGTAGCTCAACTAATTTAAACTTTAACTCAAAACGCTATAATAATCCATACTCCTCGCTAATTAGTCAAAATTTCAAATTTATTAACCTTTACTATGAACACTCTACTAAAAAAGGCAACAAATTCTTTGCAGGATTAGCATACAATTGGGATTTTAAATTTTTAAACAACGATGTAGAATGCTTAAACAATAAATTGCAACTATTATCAAGTGATTTGCATCTTCAAAACAATGCACAATTTATTGTAGATCGCAATTTATTCCTATATACAAGGTATCACTTAAAACTAAACAATTATTTTTCTTGTAATTTTGGACTAAAATTTGGAAGAACTTTAAAAAGTTTTCTTTGGGACTTTAATATAACCCCTGAAAATAAGATAAACTTTAACTCAACCAAACTCACAGACTATAATCCTTGGAAATTAGAATTATCTTTCGACTTTACAGGACTTGAATTCTTCTTTAATGTTTTGCCAGAATATAAAAACGACAACACAAGACGCTTTGGAATTAGATTTTACTTTTAATTTTTGAGTTTTAAAGCAGAATATCGCTAACGATGTCTTTGTATTGAGAGGAATATTCTCCGTTTTCTTCTCGTATAAAGACATTTTTTATTTGCGTTTGCTTTGTTGGAAAAAGCGAATATGTTCTTATGATTCTCTCTATCGGCTTTGAGGGTTTTGAATATATGTTTATTTGAGTTTCAACCTTTACTTGCTTTTGTTCAAACAAAGATGTGAGTTCATCACTCTGCAAAGTAGGAAGTATAACGCATATTTTAGCATCGGGAGTTAGGAGTTTGAGGCTACAATCTACAAAATCTTTAAAAGGAAGCTTGTCGGTGTGGCGTGCAAAGGTGCGTTTAGCTGTGTTAGCCTGCAAAGAATTTACAAAATATGGAGGATTAGAAATGATAAAGTCGTATTTTGTTTGTTCTTCTTTTATTTCAGCAAAATCTTGCAAGGAGATTTGTTTTGCAAACAATCTATCTGCCCATTTACTTTTTTGAAAATTATCCTCTGCTTGCTTTATTGATTCTTCATCTATGTCAATAGATGTGATTTTTGCTGTTTTGTTCAACTGAGCCATTGCAAGGGAGATAATTCCACAACCTGTGCCAATTTCAAGTATATGTTTTTTGTAATTTCTCTCTGCAAGCGAAGAAAGAAGTATAGCATCTGTGCCTACTTTCATTGAAGAAAGTGTATGATTTAACGAAAATTCTTTGCATTTAAACTCCATAACAACGCAAAGTTACAATGTTTTTCGATTCTTTTCTACATTTTAGCAAATTATTGTTTACAACAGTGACGTATTTTCATACGCCACTGTTATTTATACAAGTTTACTCAATTGGAATTTGAATAATAGAGAGCCATTGCTCAGGGTTATCTTTATTCCATACTCCATCGATATAGCAAATTCTTGTATGCCCAACAGGTTTGTAGCCTTTTTCTTCCATATATCTAAATGCTTCGGCAAAAGATTCATGAAAACGTTCGTAACCTCCTATGTGTTTTATGCAAAGTGCTTTTTCTACGGCAGGCAAGTGCTTAAATTGTATGATATTGCTGTCTTTTCCCATTTCCTCTACTTGCTCACAATATTCTATATCAAGGTCAGTAGAGCGGTATTCTTTGTTATGTTCTATGGTAAAGCAGTATCCGGGAGGGGGACACTTGCATCCAAGACGTTGCATCTCGGGTCCAATTTTATTTACACACAATTCTCCTAAGGCATCATAGTTTGGAATAATTTCTCTATGGCTTGCCACTATAATTTCGGGCAAAGATTGAATGTTTACTTTTCCCATTGTCTTAATTTGTTTGTGAGAGTCTAACCATTTAAGCAGTTGGCTACGGCGTTTTATCAATAGTTGTAGTTGATGTTCTGTTTCTTCTATTTTTTGTGTTAATTGATCAATGCTTGGCATCTGTTCGCCATCTTCTAACAACTCTTTGATTTCTTCAAGCGTGAATCCCTGTTGTTGCAACCCACGAATGATATTAAGTCGTTGCATTTGATATATACTATAATAACGATAACCTGTCCATTCGTCCACTTCATAGGGTAAAAGCAATCCTTTCTGCTCATAATAACGCAAAGTCTTCACCGTTACCTGCATCATTTTTGAAAACTCTCCGATTTTTAATTTCGTTTTTTTACTCATTTTCGTACGATTTATCTGCTAGCGAATGCAAAGTTAATACATACTCTTAGGGACGAGTCAAGAAAAAAATGAAAAATTCTTATAAAAAAATTATTTTTTTGACATAGGTGTTATTTTTTAACATATCCTGTACTTCTTCCTTTACCTACTTTTTCAATATGACCATTTTCTAATAGTTCGTTAAGAGTTCGCTCAATTGTTGTTTGACTAATATCTGGGCAAAGTGTGAGAATATCTGATTTTCTAACTATTCCGAGTTTTTTATCAAAGACTGATTTTACTCTATCTGCTTTTGAAAACTTTGGTTGTTGCAAATGTTCTATTCTGTCTTGGAATTCTTTATATGCTTTCAATATAATGCTTAAATAATACTTTACAAACGCTGTATAATCACTCTTATTTTCGTGCCAATTGACTGAACTATCGTGCAAAGCCTGATAATAAATTTCTTTTGTCTTTTCTATCAACATCTCAATGCTTATATATTTTCCTACAAAGTAAGAAATACGATAGAGTAATAGTAATGTGAGCAAACGACTCATACGTCCATTACCGTCATTAAAAGGGTGAATACACAAAAAGTCAAGAATAAACATCGGTATCAATAATAAAGGATCGTATTCTCCTTTTTCAATCGCATTATTAAACTCATTGCAAAGATTTTCCATTGCTTCTGAGGTTTG
Organism: Bacteroidales bacterium; assembly: GCA_017559135.1. Classification (GTDB taxonomy): domain Bacteria; phylum Bacteroidota; class Bacteroidia; order Bacteroidales; family P3; genus Onthomorpha. The sequence continues at coordinate 103,161 of JAFYSZ010000003.1, forward strand.
AAATGCTGATACAGGAATAAATCTAACTCTTTCTTGCCCATCTTGTCCTGTTTCAGCTATTATATTATCTGCATTTTTGTATTTCCCTCCGCTATCTGTTCCACTAAAACCATACAAATCTCGATGAAGTTGCAAAATATTATTTGGACGTAAGGCAATGTAATTGTAATTGTCGTGAATAGTTGCTAATACTTCTCTATAACCTGCAATTTCTTCTTCACTTCTATTTCTTGGCTCAGTCTTTTTCATTACTAAATCTTCTAATCGTTCATCAGAAGTGTAAATTCCTTCAATTTTATTTGACGCTTTTGTGCTTTGAACTTTGGCAATATCTAATAAGGCAGTCAATACATCTGATTTTGCGTCAGCATACCTTTCTTGTTTGCCTTTAAATTCGTGTAAAGCCGACAATATATTGACTATATCAGCAGTCAATAACTGTTTTGGTGCATTTTCGTAATCAAATATGTGCATTATTATTCCGTTTTTCAAACTACAAAATTACTTTATTTTTGATTATTTTCTGCATCAAAACAAAAAAATCTGCATCATTTAGACTAAAAATGATGCAGATTAAGGAGTTTTATCCAAAATTAAGCATTCCCGAAGAGTAATCTCCACTTAATACGCTTCGTTTGCAAATATCCTCTATGTCTGCTCCTGTTCCTTTATAGGAGTAAAAGACATTTTCGCTCAAAAGCACATATTCCCATTCTCTTTCCATTCTTTTGTCTTGCGAAAGGGCATTTATACTTTTGCACCAACTTACAGCAGCAGTTTTTTTCGCCCTTACATTAGGCTGACTTATGTTGTTAGTTGCCTTAGTCTCTATAATGTAGATTTTTCCCTTTGTCTTTACTATAAAATCTGGGCTATACCATGCAATTATTCCATCATCTCGCAAATACGAAACTTTGGAAAAACTATGTTTAAACTCATCTATTTTCAACCAACTCTCGACTTTGCCATCTTTTTCCAAAAACTCACTAAACGCTTTTTCAAATCCACCTTTATTACTTGGCCAAGCATATCGCTCATATATCGTTTTACAAGACGGATTAGAATAGTTTTCTCTCATTTTCAAAGTTTTTACAGACGAAAAACACACTTTCTCCACTTCAGCATCAGTAAAAATAGGATTTTCCGTTAAGTTGAAAATCAAACTGTTTAACTGCCTTACAATATGTTGAGTAACGCTACCTTGATTAGAAAGAAGAATTTTCCAATCGTTGTTTTCAAAAGGGTCAAAATCGCAATCAAATAATCTCGTTCTTATATATTCGTCTGCAATTCTAATAATATCTGCACTGAAAACTTGTAAATTAACATTGTTTCCTTTGTTTCTTCTTCGTTTATTAACATCCGTTCTTCCAATGCTATTTACAAGTTTCTGCAAATAAATGTTGTAGGATTTAGAATTAAAAAGATTAGCAGTTATTTCCAACTCTCCGAACACTGTTTTTACAGTTACTTCTGTTGCAACAAAGACCTCGTTTTTAGAAACAAGCATCGATCTTAAAGTTTCTAAACTATGCTCGGTATAGGGTTTGAGTTGATTGACATCTATTTGAGAAAAATCAATCTCTTCCTCACTATCCTTTATTATTTTAGGAATATACATATCCCATTGTGAGAAATCCTCTTTCAAACCTACTGTTATTAAATCTCCTGTTACTCGTTCTGTTTCTTCTATTTCGCTTTCAATTTCTCCAATCTCAAAACCTTCTTCCGAAAGGTTATTCCAAAAATCAATAAATCTTGGATGTTCTATAATAAAAAGAAGATCAAGCAAAGCCTTAGGCTCAGTTTTCTTTACCAAAAGAGCATCTCTTATTTCTTTTTTAGTTTCTGCATATTCAGGTTCTCGAAACATTAGTCTCAAACCACGACCTACAATTTGTTCTAAAAGAATGCTTGATTCCGCAGCACGCAAAGGAACTATTACGCAAACATTATTCACATCAAAACCTTCTCTTAACATAAGCACCGACACAATTACTTTTGGTAAAGCGTGCTTATCAATGTTGAAAAGCTTTTCTTTGATTTCTTTCCACTCTGTTTCCTTAACCTCTCCCTTAGAATCGGAATCTATTCTCAAAACAGCCTCTTTTGCTAATCCATATTCAGCACCTGTTAAGAAAGATTCCACTTCTTTTGAAACGGAAGTGTCTTCACAAAGTACCAACATTTTTGGGTGATGAGGTGGTTCAAATCCTTTTTCTAATTGTTCCAATCGGCTAAGTCCTGCTTTCAACATTATTTTTTGCCCATCGCTCAATCCTATAACCCTACCTCTTTTATCTCTTTCTGCATTATAATCCAATCCCTCTAAGTCTGTAAGTTCTTTTCTACGGTCTAAACTAATTGTTTTTACCAATCCTTCGTTTATTGCAGTCTTTAATTCAAAGTCAGACACTATATGAGGAAAAAATATTTTGCGTTCGTTTCGTCCTGATCCTTTTTGCAAGTATGGAGTTGCGGTAAAGTCAATTTGAAAACAAGTTTTATCATCTCCTTCCATTATTTTGTTCAAACCTTCTTGCCAAACCAAGTCGTTATTGTGAATATGATGAGCCTCATCGTTGATAATCATTATATCTTTTAACGATTGCAAAAATTCCATCTCTTTCCCTCTTGAATATTGTGCATCAAGAGTGTCTAAACTATTGCCATTGCTTACTCCGGGTGTTAAAGGATTTAATTCATACGCCATTTTAGCAAACTCATCTTTGTAATTCTTCTCTGTTTTGTCCTCAAACAAATGCCAATTCGTTATAGCAATCAAGCCATTTCCCGTAATTTTACTGCCAATTCCCTCTTCCTTGCTCACAGTGTTGTTTTGAATGAAAGAAAACACCTCTTCACGATAATTTTCAGGCACGAACAAATCCTTATTTCTTACAAAATCATTAGTCGAGAAATCTCTTCCGTTTCCGTTTTCGCTTAATCGTCCTTTGTAAGCATCGAGCAAACGATCGTAAACAATAAGTCCGGGTGCTACAATAAGGAAATTTTTTGTGAAACGACCACTTTTCTCCTCCTCATTCTTTGCATTAAGAATCTGCCATATCAAAAGAGCGTGCATAACCCAAGTTTTGCCCGTGCCTGTTGCCATTTTAACAAGATATTTCGGCAAATCATATCTGCTTTCTTTAAGAGAATTGCGAGTTTCTTTTGCTCCAAACAAATCGCTTTCAAGAAGTAAATCAGGTGCTACTTGCTCATAAATCCCCAAAACATTGTTTATTTTCAGCACCTCGTGAAGATAGATTATGTTTAGTATGCTTTGCTTTTGTCCTTTGTGAAAATTGAATTGTCGTTGAGAGATAAAAGGCTCGCAAAACCAAAATCGCAACAATTCTTTTGTGATTGGGCTGACTTTTTCAAATAATTCTCCACTTTCAAACTCCTTTTCAACAATCTCCCAAATGCGTTTTGCTAAGCGTAATGATACATTGTTTTGCATAATCGTTTATTTTAGTTTTTTAATCACAATACTCTCTAACCCGAAAACATCAACGGCTTTCACACAAACTGTTCTTTCTGCTTTTTTGCTTACTCTCAATGTAGCGGAGTAAACACAGTGCAAAGCATCTCCGTCATTTTCTGTGTTTTGACGATAGTCTTGCCAAATAGAACGAAAAGTCTCTCCGTCATAATCAGGGTCTATGCTCCAATATTCAATCAAAGACAAAGGATCGTTAGTCATTATTTCTTCTAATGTTTGTTTGTCTTTTTCGTCAAGCGGAATTGCATCAGGGGAATGAAGAATATAATTTCCTAATTCTACTTTTAGTTCGTCTTCTTCTTTGTCCCAAGATTTTAATTCTATGTTTTTCAAAGTCAGATATTGCAAAGAGGTAAATCTTATGCTACCTGAATCAATCAATTTTCCTAATCCGTTTCTTCTTAATCTATCAAGTAAATCAGGAGGTATTGAAAGCACTTCAACAGAGTCTTTATATAATTCTAAACCTTCTGAAATGTCGAAATGATAGTTCCAAGAAAGGACAACGCATTTTGACCAACCGCCTCCCAAAAGGTTATTCTTTGCCTCAAATGCTTTTTTCAAAGTGTTTTTGCTTGTGAATTTATTAGGGGAATCAACAAAAACCAATGTTTTTCCTCCTTTTATGTATCCCCAACGTCTATCGTCAAGTCTTTCTCTTTCAAAAGGCAAAGCACCATAAAGTTTCAAAACAACCTCACAAAGATTGCCTACTCGATTTATTTTATTCAAAGCAAAAGCCTCTTTGTTGTAATCGCCTATTGCTTGATAAAGAAAAGGTTTTGCATTCATATCAATAAAGCGTTTACGCATAACAAGATTTGAAGGCTTGCCTATATCGGTTGTAATCCAACGTCTGCCTAATCTTTCTGCAACAGCCGCCGTTGTTCCACTACCACCAAAAAAATCACACACTAAATCTCCTTCGTTTGTTGCTATTTCTATCAATGCTTTAATGAATCCCTCTGGTTTTTGTGTAGCATACCCAATTCGTTCGCTTGATAAATTTAGTACAGGTCGCATATTATATTGTTCTATTTTAGTATCGTTAATTATATAAGGTGCTCCCTCAAAAACATCTCTTAGTAACGTATCAACATAGTATCTCCCAGATGAATCTTGCTTAGAACCCATAAAAGGTTTTTCTAAATATTGTCTTTCTGTTTTAAAGTTAATTGAAAAATTATTAGGGTTTTTACAGTAGAAGAAAATATTGTCATGCTTTCTTGGTAAAGAAGTTTTTTTACTTGCTCCACCACTTCTATAACTCCAAACAATTTCATTAACAAAATTCTCTTTTCCGAAAATATCATCAAGAAGGATTTTGATATAATGCCCAACGTGCCAATCGATATGTACATATATGCTTCCTTTGTCAGAAAGTAATTCTCGCATTAGCAGTAATCTCGGATACATATATTCCAAATAAGACACTGTTCCTTTTTGCCAAAGGTCCGAATAGCCAAATTGCTCAAAGGTTGTAGGCTTTTGCGTTATTTCATTACCAGGTAATGTGATTTTTGTACGATAATCTGCTTTGCTGTCAAAGGGAGGATCGATATAAATCAAATCTACCTTGCCTCGAAGTGCTTCTAAATTGCTCGATTTGTCGCCTGTGAGCAAGGCTTGCATAGCAAGAAGATTATCTCCGTAGATAAGACGGTTGCACCACTTTGATTCAATTTCTTGAGGGTTAGTTCCCTTCCACAGACCGCTTGAATCCTTACAAGGTAATACGATTTCGTTGGTTTGCAGGCTTATTCTACTGCCCGCATTCATTTTTTCGAGGATATTTTCTGCCTCTTTGCGTCCTTCTTTTGCAATACGAGGCAATTCCTCTATAAGACTTCTTTTCATAGCAAATGCTTTTGTGCGATGCTATCGTCTCTTTCAATAAGGCTTTCTTAGGAACGCAAAACGTGGGCAATACTTGCTCAAATTGCGGTCCTGAGAAAACCGGAAAGAACGACAAGTTAGCCCACGTAAATCGTAGGCGTTGCACTTGTTTAGTCCTTTCGTGTTACAGAATTTCTCAGGTTCCAATTTGAATAGAACAAACAGCAAACGCTATTAAACAATAAAATTCATATTTGCACTCTTAACTCTTGGCAAATTATGTTTGCAAAGATAGTACTTTGATTTTGTTTTTCTAACTCTTTGAAATAATTTTTTAAAACAAAGAAATAAAAAAATAAAACAAAGAAATAATTTTCTAACTCTTTGTTTTATTTTTCCGAAATCAATATTCGTTTATAGTAGTAGTTTAAAAAGATATAAAAACTTGATTAAATTTCATTATATATTAAACGATATACATTTTTTACATCTAACTCCATTTTATAAAACTTTGGACAATATGTATTTGCTTTGAATAAATTTTTAATAGTCGTTATCGTAGCATCTGGACATCTATATCCAAAATAGATTGCTTCAATTTCAGAATTATTATCTAATTCTATTCCATAATGTTCTGCTGTATTATTTGGGTTATAAACAATAAGTCTAACTTCATGTTCATATTTCCAATCCCTTTTCTTTGTTGCATATGCAATACCAATTTCTATTTTATTTTGTAATAAATCAATTACTTTATTTGAGTATTTTATTTTCTTTAAATACATGTGTTCATAATTTTTTGAATCTTTTTCTTGACAAATAAAGTGTTTTGATAATTTATATTTAATACAAAATCCTCTATGCTCATCTGCATAATGAGACCACATAACTACATTTCCTATTGTCTTATCTTCATTTATGCAAAAAGACCTTATTCTAAAATAATCAAATGATTTACTATATGGTTTAATATGCTTTTGTTCTTTACAAAGTTTCTCTAAGTTTTCTTCATTTGCCCATAAATTGATAATACTATCCATTGGATCGTTCATAGACTTAGAAGAACTAACAGTTATTGTGTTATTTATTAAATCACAAAGCGTATATTCATTAAATTTCCGAAAAGAGAAAACAGATACATTGTCTTGAAATTCTGGTTTAAGAAAAGAATTATAGTATTGCCCTATTTGATAATTTTTAAGAGACATTTCTTCATCATCATTTTGTGCATATATTTCACCAGCAAGTAAAAATACTTTTACAATATATTGATTTATATGTTCTTGTTTTATACAAAAAGCATTTCCACTATAATCTGATGCAAATAATTCTCTCCCGTTTTCAATTATTAATTCTTTTGGGTCTTTAATTGTTTTATACCATACAATTTCATCTACCAATTTAATAGCTTCATCTATATTGTTTTGTGCTTCTTGAATATTATTTTCTGCTTTGAAAAAATAAGCTTTATAATAATATAATCTAAAATCGTTGCATTTTAATTCTTTTATTTCTTCCCAAAATTGAAGATTTATTTTATGCTTATCTTCTTCTGATAAATTTTTATCAAAAATTTCAGTAAGATGATTATGCAACGACAATGTAAATTTATTAAAATCTGTCATTATTTTAATCTTTCTTTAATTATCCTATTTTCATAAATTGTCAATACATATAGTTTACAATTTATTTTAAAGTTTTTTACTTTGTTAATTCCTTTTGCAAATATAATATTCTTTGTTTTATTTTTCCGAAATCAAACAAAAAAATAAGAGTTGCTCGTTTTGAACAACTCTTATTTGATTTTATTAAATTGAAGTGTTTAATAAGTGTCTTTAACTCTTCGAGATGCTGCGTACATTATACGTAATGCTCCAACTTTTCTTAGTTCTTGTTTTACGTCTGTTACATCTCCCATCTTAACTTCTTTATCGCATTTGATAGTTGTTGTTAAGAATGGTTTGTCTGCTTCATCTCTTGCTGCTCTTTCTGATTCTATGAAAGTAGCTATATCACTTATTTCTCCGAATTGATCGTTTAATTGAAAACGAGTAGCTGAACCGAATTTTCTTTCTTCAATTGGTGTTCCTATGTAAATGTAACTTACCAATGATTTCTTTTCTAATTTTTGGATTTCAGATGCTTGTGGAACTGTTACTTTTACCATTAGAGAACTTTCTCTCATTGTTGTAATCACCATAAAGAAGAATATCAACATGAAAATGATATCAGACATTGAACCCATGTTCAGTTCCGGAGTTTCTGATGAGCCTTTTTGTTTAAACTTTGCCATTATTTACTTCCTCCTATGTTTTTAGGTTCTGCTTCTGAAATTGCGATCGGAATTGCTTTGTCAATTGCATCTCTTTGGTCTGCTGTAGCATCTATGTATGCTCTTCCAAAACGTGCTTTTGACATTTCGTCTCTTAATTCATTTACAGCTGCTGTTAATTCATTTTGTACCATTAGATACATTTCGTATGATGTTCCTCTATCGTTTTGCAATGAAATAACTCCCTTAGAAACTTCTACATCTCCTAATAAAGGAATATTTCTTGTTTGCTTTTCTGGTAGATTTGGTAAGTTATCAGGGTTCGCTAAAAACTCTTTTGCTCTGTCTTTAAGTGCTGTAATATCACCTAATTCATTGTTAAAAAGTAATTTATCGTCCTTATTTACCAATACTACGAAAGTATTTCTTCTGTGAATATCAGGTGGTTTAACGTTAGGGTCTGATGGCGGTGGCAAACGTCTTTGAATACCCATGTCTGTATTGATTGAAGAAACCAACAAGAAAAAGGTCAATAGCAAAAACGATATGTCCGACATAGACGAAGCGTTAAGACCTGGTAACTTTTTCTTATTTCTTGCCATAATAATTCTACTATTTTATTTTTTTAGATACTTCTGCAAATAAAACAGATGCTATTACACCTCCAAATAAGATATAAACAGTGTACATGCAAGCTCCTATTAGTTTAGAACTTGAATAGTCAGAACCTGTTTTTTCAAATACTTCTTGTGGCACGTCTGTTCCTGAAGAAAGTAAGTAAGAAACTACAAATACTACTACCAATGCAACTACTGCTATAATGATACCCATTTGTTTTTTAGGATCTTCTTTTAATCCTTTTATTATTTGTGCGAGTGCAAAGAATATTGCAACCAATAAACTTGCTCCAAGTAATGTTATAACTGACCAATATGCTACGTTCCATACTGCCATTGCAGATGTTTGAGAGTCTATTGGTGCATCTTTATCGAATAACAAAGCATAAGCTATCGCACAAATTGAAGCTATAACTCCCCATATTATGGCTATAGTCCAATATACTTTTCTATAATCTTTTTTCATTTTTCCCTCCTTGGTTTATTAAAGTAATTATTTTAAGTTCTATCCTTATTCCTTTCGCAAGGATAGTGATTTCTTTCTTTTAAAGAAAATTACTTTTGTCTGTTTTTAACCAAGATATCCATGAAAGTTATAGAAGCGTCTTCCATTGTTGCAACTAATCCTTCTATTTTTGATAATAGATAGTTGTAGCAAATTTGAAGAACCAAAGCTGTAATCAAACCGAATACTGTTGTCAAAAGGGCAACTTTCATACCTCCTGCAACAACTGTTGGAGAAATATCACCTGCTTTTTCGATATCATCGAATGCTTGAACCATACCGATAACTGTTCCTAAGAATCCGAATGATGGAGCAATTGCGATAAACAATGAAATCCAAACCATGTTGTTTTCTAATCTTGCCATTTGAACTCCACCGTAAGAAGTTAATGATTTTTCTACGTCTTCTAAACCATTGTCAAGTCTTGACAATCCTTGGAAGAAGATAGAAGCAACTGGTCCTCTTGTGTTACGGCAAACGTCTTTTGCTCCTTCTACATTACCTGCAACGATGTTTTCTTCAACTTTTTGCAATAATTTATCTGCATTTGTTGTTGCAAGGTTAAGATAAAGGATACGTTCGATAACCAATGACAATCCTAAAATCAAACAAATAAGAATTGGAGTCATCCAACCCACACCACCTTCGATATATTTTGTTTTTAATCCTTGGTGGAAAGATTTTTCTTCTACTGCTGGCGCTGCTGCTTCTTCTACTGCAGCTGCAGTTTCTGTTGATGTTACTGATTCTGTTGCAGAAACAGTTTCTGTTTCAGTCTTTGCTGCATCTTGAGCAAAAACGTTGTTTGATAAACCTAATGTCAAAATCATTACGATTGACAAATAAGCACATACTTTTTTCATAGCGTTCTTTTTTCTGTTATTAATTATTTACTTTTTTACTATTATGAACTTGCAAAGTTACAATGATATTTTTGAAATGCAATTTTTTGAGAAAAAAAATAACAATTTTTCTTTCATTTTTTTAATCTTCGGTGTTTTGAGAAAGTTTTTCAGGGTCTATACTAACTAAAATCTTATCAATTCTTGTGGAATCTAAGTCCACAACTTCAAATATAAATCTATCCCATATTATTTTTTCTCCAACCTTTGGTATTGTCCCTGTTTGTTCAAGAATTAAACCGCCTAATGTATTGAAATCATTGTCTTGATATAGATTTTCCAAATCAAAATGACTTAAAAAATCATAGAAAGAATATTGTCCTCCCACTAAGAATGTACCATCTTCTCTTTCTACAAATTCATCTTCATCATCTTCTGTTTCAAGTTCAGAAGCATTTCCCACCAATGACTCTAATATATTATTCATTGTTACCATTCCAACAACCATTCCAAACTCGTCAATAACAAGTGCGTAATGTATTTTATTTTCCTTAAAGGTTTCTAACGCATCATAAACACTTATGCTTTCGTGCAAGTACTGAGGTTCTCTCATTATTTCCTTTACACTTTTGAAAGTATCTAATTTATTGAATAAGTCTTTCAAATAAACCACTCCAACGATATTATCAAGAGTTTTATCAGCAACAGGATATATATAATGTATATGTTGAGAGAGTTTTTCTTTAACGGATTTCAAGTTGTCATCGGTATCCAACCAAACAAACTCTGTTCTGTGAGTCATAAGCGTTGCTACATCTCTGTCACCCAAAGAAAACACTCTTTCAACTATTTCTTTTTCAACTTCTTCTACTTCTCCGCCTTCTGTACTATCGCTAACAATAGCCTTAATCTCTTCTTCCGATGCGGTATTCTTTTTTTTCTTTATTCCAAACAAAGACATCAATCCTTGGGTTGAGATAGAAAGCAACCAAACAAGAGGATAAAACAATCTTTTTAGGAAATTCATTGGAGAAATAATAATGCTTGCTATTTTTTCTGGATTATTTAAAGCAAGTCTTTTAGGAAATAATTCGCCAATTACCAATGTTACGTATGTTATTGCAAGCACCACAACAACTCTTGCAATAATTTCTGAATATTCTATATCAAGTCCTGTTTGACTAATCATGTCTGCAAAAGGCTTTATCAAGTTGTCGCCTGTGTACATACCTGTTATAAGTCCTATTGCAGTGATTGCAATTTGAACTGTTGAGAGAAAATTCTCAGGACTCTCTGCAACTTCTAATATTCTCTTAGAAGTTTTATTTCCTTTTTTTGCATCTGCATCAAGTTTTGACTTTCTTGATGAAACAACTGCTGCCTCGGACATTGAAAACAGCCCATTGATAACAATTAGTGCTAAGATTATAAGATATTCCACTTAATTATTATAGTTTATTATTAGTTTCTTCTATAACTTCTTCCGGAGAAGATTCGTTTTTTTTATTTTTAACCTTAAAAGCAGAAATAATCAATAAACCTACTCCTCCTGTAATCGCAATATCTGCTACATTGAAAATTGCATTAAAAAACTCAAAATGATTTCCTCCCACAAAAGGAATCCATTGAGGTAGAGTTGTGTCAATCAAAGGAAAGTAAAACATATCAACAACCTTTCCTAAACATAGCGGAGCATAGCCTCCTGCTTCAGAAAGAAACTCTGCTGTTGTAAAAAATGAGCTTTCAGAAAAGATAAGCCCATAAAATAAAGAGTCTATGATATTTCCAACTGCTCCTGCAAAGATTAGAGCAAAGGCATAAACGATTAAATTACTTTCTTTCTTGATTATAAGTCTTCTAAGATAGAGAAAAATTAAAGTTGCGGCAACAATTCTGAACAAAGTGAGAATTAATTTGCCTATTTCTTCTCCAAAAGACATTCCAAATGCCATTCCCTCGTTTTCAATAAAGTGTAAACGACACCAATCACCTATTAGAAACAACTCTTCTCCGAGTGTAAAGTTGAGTTTAACCCAAAATTTAACTACTTGATCAATGAGAAGAATTAAAAAAATTAAAATAAGAGGCTTTTTCACAAAAGATTATTTTTTATTTTGCATCAATTTTGCCTCAACACTCAAAGTTGCGTGAGGTACGATACGCAATCTCTCCTTAGGAATCAAATTTCCTGTTACTCTGCAAACGCCATAAGTTTTGTTTTCAATTCTTATGAGAGCCGCTTCTAAATCTTTTATAAATTTTTGTTGACGAGCCGCCATATTTGCATTTTCTTCTTTGCTTCTAATGTTAGCTCCTTCTTCTAATACCTTAAAAGTTGGAGCTGTATCACTCGCATCTAATGCATTATTTGCAAAAGCCTCTGTCAATGTTTCAAGATTTTCCTTAGCCTTAGCTAATTTCTCTAAAATTATCGCTTTAAATTCCTGCAATTCTTCGTCAGAATAACGCACTTTTATATTCTTAGTTCCCATAACTATAAAAATTAACGATGCAAATGTATAAATATTATTACAATAATACAACAAAGCCAAAGAAGTTTTTACAAAATACTCCTTTGGCTTTGAGAAAAATTAAATAGACATTATTTCTTTTTCTTTTGCAGCAATGACAACATCAGTGTTCTTTATGAATTTATCAGTAACTTCTTGCATTTCTTTTTCTACTGACTTAATTTCGTCTTCTGGAACACCTGCATCTTTAAGTTTTTTTACTTTTTCAAGAATATTTCTTCTTACATTTCTTATGCTAACTTTCGCAGTTTCACCTTCGGCTTTTGCCTTTTTACAAAGGTCTTTTCTTCTTTCTTCTGTAACAGGAGGTAAAACTATTCTAACAACATCTGCTTCTACCTTTGGAGTAAAGCCTAAGTTTGCAGCCAAAATAGCTTTGTCAATTGGGTGTAAAAGAGATTTTTCCCAAGGTTGAATAACAATTTGTTTTGGATCAGGTGTACTTATGTTACCAACATTTTCAATTGGAGTAGGAGTACCATAATAATCAACCTTTACACCGGCTAACATTGCAGGATTTGCTTTGCCTGCACGCAATTTTTCCAAAGACTTCTCTAAGTGAGAAACCGCATCTGTCATCGAAGCATTAGCTTCTTGTAGCAATTTTTTTGATTCTTCGCTCATGATATTATTGTTTTTATAACTTAACTGCTGTTCTTGTGTAACCTTTTGACTTATCATCTACTTTTATGTCAAACTTGAAAATGATGGAATCGCCATTTAAGTTTCCTGAACCTACTAAACGATACATTCCACTAACAATTTGATCAAATTTTGCTGTTTTTGAAGATATTTTTGCCGAAATTTCACAGGAAGAATTTAATCCAAACAATTCCCCACCTATGATAATGTTGTTTTCATCAACAGCCTTAATATTTCCAACGTATGAAGCTTTTGTAGATTTTGGGAAAACGATTTCATCTTTTATACTCCATCTACCTTCCCAGTCAAAAGCATCGAAAGTTACTCCGTCTTCAACGCAAGAAAACAAAGAAAACGAAAAACCAATCATTAAAAAAACTAAAAATCTTTTCCAAAAAACCTTCTTCATCATTATAAAAATTAATTTTCTTCGGCAAAGATACACATTTTTTTTAATCTGCTCTATACAAACCATTAGTTATTTCTTCAATTGAAAAGGAAGAATAAACTATACTATAATCATTAGGTTCTTCTTCAAACAAAAAACCGATTTTACCATTGTTTAGCAAAATCATAGTAGAATAAGCAGACAGCCTATCACTAATTTGCAAACCTTTTTGCCAATTTTCTGCCAAAAGAGTAGGGGTATATTTTATGTTATTGTCTAACTGCTTAAAAAATATTGTAACATTTTCCCTATTATCACCCGTTGGCAAAGACTGCAAAAGCAAATTACATTTTTCCCCACTTTGAGAGTTAATCGCTTTTACCTTTAATAGTTCTCCATTACAAGAATTTGCTCCAACAGATATGCCATTTTTAATTTCATTGCTACAAACCTCTGTTTGCCATTCACCTTTTGCTTTTTCAATATCAGAGAAAGTAAAAATATTAAAAAAACGCCCATGAGGTTTTCTGCTACTTACAACAATAGAACCATCATTTAACTCTTCCACTTTTGCTTCATCGCCGCCCTTTACGCAAACGCCTCCTAAAAGTCGCCAACTCTCTCCAAAATCATCAGAGTAAACGACATAATTATCATTACCATTCGCACTTTTTGTCAATAAAGATGCGTACAAACGGTAGTATTTGCTATTCTTTTTCTTGAAAATATTAGACTGAACTATTCTTCCAGAAGCAAAAAACATACTGTAAGCCTCTGGCAATATCGGTTTATATTCTCCTTTTACATTCATAAACATTGAAGTAACGTCTTCTGGATTAAGCCAAGTCTTGCCCGAGTCATTGCTTCTTACCCTTGCCATAAAATTATGATTGTTTTTGTTTGCAGAAGAAAAGACTTGACGACCTGCAACACACATTACCAAAACTTCATTACTCTCTTTATCAGCAACAATAGCCACATCGCCAAAACCACACTCAAAAATATTTTTCTCACCACCCTTTCCGTCAGCCACAAATCTCTCTGGCGTCCAATTTTTATAATCATTTGAACTCCTTATCTTAATATCCACTTCACCAAATCCTATATCACCCCAACAAGGGCGGTGATCGCTAAGAGCAAGCAAAGTCCCGTCAGAGCATTGAGCCAAAGCAGGAATACGATAAGGCTTATTAGTTTTATCATCTAATGAATAGTAAAGATATTGATACGTATTGTTTGTATCTGTTTTTAAATCAACAAACACTGTGTCGTTAATCTCTTTTACTTTCTTCGCAAAAACAGTTTGAAAGACCTCTTTTTCGCATTTTATTTCAGAATAAAAACCTCTATATGGCTTTATTTGCAAACTAAGTAAGGAATCGTTTGGTAAAGTCTTGCCAATAGTCAGTTTGTCCCCAACAAAAACAATTTCTTTAAAGAGAGTTTTTTCTCCACTTTTCAATATCACATCTGCAACTCTTGTATTAGTAGAAAAAGTTGTAGTGTCTGCGATAGAGAAACAAAAAATTAAATTTCTTTTACATTGTTGAGCAAAAATAATTTCAACAAAACCAAATACGAATAAAAGGATTAGTAACGTCTTTTTCATAGAAAATAATTTTTTGCAAAAATAAAAAAAACATTTGTTATTAATAGCGAAAAAAAATCTATGATTTAGAAAAATATTTCATAGAAAAAAATAAATATTTCATAGAAATAATTTTTTAAATCATAGAAAAAATAAAGCCCGAATTATTGATTTATTCGGGCTTTGTTTTTTCTATGATTTTTTTTATTTGAACCTCTCGCTCAACTCTTGTAATTCTTGATTTAAAGGTGAGGATTGATACAATATTTTATAGGCGAAATTTGCTATCGGCATATCTACACCTAAATTTTCATTGGTTTTGTGAATGCAATCAGTTGCATAATATCCTTCGGCAATCATTGACATTTCTAATTGTGCAGATTTAACTGTGTATCCTTGACCTATCATTTGTCCAAAGGTACGATTGCGACTGTGTTGCGAGTATGCGGTTACTAAAAGGTCGCCTAAGTAAACAAAGTTATTAGTATCTCTTTCGTTAGGAGCTATTACATCAAGAAAACGTTGCATTTCTTGTGCTGCATTAGAGATTAAAACTGCTATGAAATTGTCTCCATATCCAGCTCCTTTGCAAATACCTGCCGAAAGGGCATATATGTTTTTCAAAACTGCTGAATATTCTATTCCTCTTATGTCTGTTGAGGTGCGTGTCTTGACAAAGCGGCATGAAAACTTGTTTGCTAACTCTTTTGCAAGGATTTCATTATGCGCTCCTATTGTTAGATATGTCATTCCGTCTTGTGCAATTTCTTCTGCGTGAGAAGGTCCACTGAGAACGGCTTGATTTTCTAATTCTACCTTGAATTGATTTTGTAAAAAATCGGCAACTATTTGATTTGTTGAAGGGATTATACCTTTTGTTGCACTAATTATGGTTTTGTTTTTAAAGTCTGCGGGTGTTAGCTCTTGCAATGATTTTTCTACAAAGGCAGAAGGAATTACTAAGACTATGGTATCGGTTGAAGAAATAACTTTTTTAATGTCTGTTGTAATCTCTATTTTGTTTGTATCTAATTGACAAGAACGCAAAAAGAGAGGGTTTCGCCCGTAGTTGCGAACTCCCTCTACTATTTCGTTTTCTCTTACCCACCAATATACTTTGTTGTGGTTTTGAGTTGCTATTTTAACAATTGCTGTTGCCCAACTGCCACTTCCTAATACTGCTATATCCATTGTTTATAGCCCTAATACTTTTTTACCTTGTTCGTATCTTATGTCTTTTGGTATACTTTTACCATTGATTACATCAAGTGTTTCTTGGAGACTTGGACGTATTTGACCATTTTTCTTAGCATATTGTTCTGCTCTAAGAATATCTCCTGTTCCTTCTATTTCTAAAATCATAGCAGCCCAAGAATCAATAGCTTTTAGTGCGTTATCGTAGTTTATTTCGTATTTTCCTTCTTGATTTTTAACAAAAGCTTGGTTGTCTTCAAAGAAATTGAAACACATCATGTTTGCTGTTCCGTGTGAAGAGGCTGCTCCGAAACGTACTGAACGTAATATACCTGCGATAAAGGTTGTTAAAGCATCTTCTTTGCTGATTGTTGTGATTTCTTCTTTGTCAATCAATGAGCAAACCATATATAATCCTAAAATATCTGCTTTTGCTTCTTCCCAACCTGAGTATTGGTTTCCTAAGGCTTGTCTTACTCCACCTTTTCCGTTGATTGTGTTTTTGATTCCTAAGCCGTGTGCTACTTCGTGGAAGGTTACGTTATAGAAAAAGGCATCAAATTTTACTTTTGCTAATTGTTCTTCTGACAAAACGTTTTCTGCAATTGGGTAAAGTATCTTGTCAAATTTTGCTTTCATTGCATTTTTTAATTGAAGACGTCTTGCACCTTTTGCTAATTGTACTCTTTCGTCATTAGGTAGGTTGATTGCTATTGTTTTGCTACCAGAGTTGCAATCTCCTGCGTAATAGATTGCATCGTAAACGTTAAGGTCTGATTCTGTTCCTGGAACTTCTTGTTTGAATTTAGGATCACAAGGTAATTCTTTTTGAAGTTGAGGAAGCATTGAAGTGAATTTTGCAAGTTTTGCACTTTCTTCTTCATCTTTTACTAAGATAAATGCTTCGTATGCTGCTTTTGCTCCGAATAAACGGTCTTCGTAGTTTTCAATTGGTCCTACTACGAAGTCCAAATGACTGTTTTTCATATCCATCCAAGCCATATCTGATGCAAAATACTCATCTGTTTGGAAGGCTTTCTTTCTTTCTTCTAAGTATTTTTTTAATCCTGCATCTTCTGCCAAAGGTATTGCTTTGTCTAATAAGGCACAAACTTTGTCAATTTGTGTTTTGTATTCTTCTCTGTACCATTTTACTATAAGTTTTCCGTCTTTGTCTCTGCGAATTACTGTGTAAAGACTTCCTTTGTTTTCATCTTGTAAAGCATCGTACTCTTCTTTTGTCATATCTTTTGGATAGAAGTTCGCTCCTGGTGCTTTTTCTCCATATCCGCTTACAAATGTACGCATTCCATCGAGTCTATCCCAAGGTCCGTAGTTAATTAATGCAAATTCTCTTGTTGCAGGATCTTGAATTTTTTCCATTTCGGCTTTATCTCCAAAAGATTGCATCCAAAATAACTCGTCCATAATTTCAGCTATATCAAAGAAAATATTGATTAGTTGTTTTTCTTTGTCATTTAATTTGCTAAGATCTGTGGTTAATTGAACTGTTGCAAATTCATCTACTTTTTTTTGCATCGCTGAATCGTTTGTTTCTTGTTTTGTTGCTTTTTCCCCGCATGAAGCAAATAAAATTGCTACTAATGCAAGAATTGATAATAATTTTTTCTTCATACTTATTCTTATTTATTTGTTTTTCTATTTTTTAATTTGAATCTGCGAAAATAATATTTTTATCGTGTTCCACAAAATTTATAATTGTTTTATTTAGTGTGCTATTAACCAATTATCTCCTGAGTTCATGCTTATTTCTATCGGCACTTCTAATTGTAATGCGTTGATCATCTGTTGTTTTACTATTGCTTTTACAATTTCTAATTCTGGTTTATATACATCAAAAACTAATTCATCGTGAACTTGTAGTATCATTTTGGATTTAAGACTTTGTTTTTCAAATTCTTTGTAAATATTTATCATCGCAATCTTTATCATATCTGCACTGCTTGCTTGAATTGGCATATTCACTGCGTTGCGTTGTGCGAAGTTCCTTAGATTTGCGTTTGCAGAATTAAGATCTGGTAAATAGCGTCTTCTGCCGCAAATACTTTCTGCGTAACCTTTTGATGTGGCGGTTTCTATGCAAGAAGTTATGTATTGTTTTATTTGAGGATATGAGGAAAAGTATTGATCTATTAGTTGTTGTGCTTCTCTTCTTGATATGTGTAATTGTTCTGATAGGCCAAATGCGGATATTCCGTAAATGATTCCAAAGTTTACACTCTTTGCATTACGTCTCATTTCAGGTGTTATTTCTTTTGGAGATAACATATAAATTCGTGATGCAGTGGAAAGATGTATGTCTTCTCCTGATTGGAAGGCCTGACACAAAGTTGGGTCTTGACTAAGTGAGGCAATTATTCTTAATTCTATTTGAGAATAATCGGCTGCAAGAAGAATATGTTCGTTGTCTTGTGGAATGAAACACGCTCTTATTTGTTTTCCTAATTCTGTTCTTATTGGAATGTTTTGTAAATTAGGATTTTCTGATGCTAAACGACCTGTTGATGTTGTGGCTTGTTTGTAATGTGTGTGTATTTTCTTTGTTATAGGATTTGCTATTTCTGGTAGAGTGTCTACGTATGTGCCTTTTAGTTTTGTTAGTGAACGATATTCTAATATTAGTGGTATTATTGGATGGTAATTTATTAGTTTTTGCAAAACTTCTTCGGATGTTGAGTATTGTTTTGTTTGAGTTTTTTTGATTTTTTTGTCTGAGGAGATTTGTAATTCGTCAAAAAGTATTGTGCCTAATTGTTTTGGTGAGGAAATGTTAAATTCTCTTCCTGCTAATTGGTATATTCGTTTTTCTAATTCTTGTTTTTGTTCTTGAAGTAAGAGCGAGAATTTATGTAATTGATTTATGTCAATTTTAACTCCTTGTCTTTCCATTGAGAGCAGTACATCTACAAGTGGCATTTCGATATTGTTAAACAAATTTAAAAGATTGTTTTGTTTTAATTCTTTTTCTAATATTGGTTTTAATGCAAAGGTTACGTCTGCATCTTCAACGGCGTATTCTGTAAGTAGTTCTGGATTTAAATTTTCTATTTTTATTGGCGATTTTGTGTTTTTGCCAAATACGGTTTCAAAGTCTATCATTGTGTATTCTAAGTATTTTTCGCTTAGAATGTCAAGTTTATGACGTGATTCAGGGTCTATTAGATAATGAGCTAAGAGTGTATCAAAGGTTTTGCCTTTTACTTCTATTCCATAGTTGAGCAAGACATTTTTATCAAATTTTATGTTGTGTGCTACTTTTTCTATGGTTTCGTTTTCAAAGAGTGGTTTTAGTATTTCAATAAATTTTTCTTGTAATTCTTTGTTTTGTGGAAAGAAAATAAAGTATCCTTTGTGTCTTTGACTGACTAATGATATTCCTAATAATTGACAATCTATTTCTAATCCTGTTGTTTCGGTATCAAAGGCTATTATTGATTCTTGAAGCAGTGAGTTTATTGTATCTTTTAGTTCTTGTTCGGTATGAATTGCGGTATAGGTGTGAGCAACTTCTTTGTAGGTTTGATAGGTTGAAATATTAAAAAGGGTTGGTGCTGATACGACAGGATTAAAGAGATCTGCTGTTGATTGAGGTTGTGAGATTTGGTAGTGAGAATTGAATCTTTTTGCAAAAGTGGTAAATTCTAATTCATTAAAGAGTTTGTTGCACGTTTCAAAGTTCGGTTGAGAAAGTTCTAATTCTTCTTCGTTAAGGTCAATAGGCACATCGGTTATAATTGTTGCTAATTGTTTGCTTTGAATTGCAAGGTCTTTGTTTTCTTCTATTGCTTTTCTTATTGAATTGCTTTGTATTTGGTCGCTATTCTCTAATATATTTTCAATGTTTGAAAATTGTTGTATTAGTTGTTTTGCTTTCTTTTCGCCAATTGAAGGAACGCCTGGAATATTGTCAGAACTATCACCCCATAGTCCTAAGATGTCTATTACTTGTGATGGATTAGAGATTTCAAAACGTTGTAAAACTTCATCTATTCCCCATATTTCATTCGGATTTGCTCCTCTTCCTAATTTTAGCATTTTAATATTTTCTTCAACTAATTGAGCATAGTCTTTATCTGGCGTTACCATAAAGACTTGATAGCCTTTTAGTGAGGCTTTTTTAGCGAGTGTTCCTATTACATCGTCTGCTTCGTATCCTTCTTTGCAAAGAATGGGAATGTTCATTGCTTGAATGATGTTTTTTATAATAGGAATGGATTCTCGAATTTCATCTGGCATTGCCTGCCTATTTGCTTTGTATTCTTCAAATTGTAAGTGTCGAAACGTAGGCCCTTGTAAGTCAAAGGCAACTCCAAGGTGAGAGGGTTGATATTGCTTCATAATATCTAAAAGCGTATTACAAAATCCTAAAATTGCTGAAACATTAAGTCCTTTTGAGGTTATTCTTGGATTTTTGTTTAATGCGTAAAAGGCTCTGTAGATAACAGCCATTGCATCTATTAAGTATAGTGTTTTCTTTTCCATCTTTTTGTAATTTTTTTACAAAAATAGGAATTTTATGTTTAGAAACAAAAAAACGTCCTCTCTTTAAGAAAGGACGTTTTGTATATTTGATTGTTTTATCTTCCTATAATCTTTCTAATTGTACAGTAAAGTGACGCATTAACTCAGCTTCCCAAGTGATTTTTACTCCACGAGTGATTTCATCTCTTCTGTCGTAAACGTTCTTTAAAGCAGCTGCTATAACGTCCATGTGATTGTTTGTGTAAACTCTTCTTGGAACGCATAAACGTACGAAGTCTAATCCGCCGAAACGGTTTTCTCTTGTTACAGGGTCTCTGTCTGCTAAGATGTATCCTATTTCGCAACCACGAATACCAGCTTCTAAGTAAAGTTCGCAAGTTAATGTTTGTGCAGGGAATTCTTCTTTTGGAACGTTTGTTAAGATTTTATCTGCATCAACAAAGATTGCGTGTCCTCCAACAGGGCGTTGGTAAGGTATTCCGTATTCATCTAATTTTGCAGCTAAGTATTGTACTTGACGAATGCGTGTGTCAAGGTTGTCAAATTCTGTGTTTTCGTCTAATCCTACTGCTAGCGCTTCCATATCTCTACCATTCATACCTCCATATGTTAGGAATCCTTCAAAAGGAATACAGAATAATTTTGCACCTTCGTACCATTCTTTTTTGCGTGTAGCGATGAATCCTCCCATATTAACGATACCGTCTTTCTTTGCTGACATTGTCATACCGTCTGCGTATGAGAACATTTCTTTTGCTATTTCTTTGATAGTTTTGTTTTCGTATCCTTTTTCACGCATTTTGATAAAGTATGCGTTTTCTGCAAAACGAGCAGAGTCAAGTATAACTGGTTTGTTGTATTTATTTGCAACTTCTCTTACTTGACGAAGATTTTCCATTGAAACAGGTTGTCCTCCTGCTGTGTTGTTTGTAACAGTTACTATTACAAAAGGAATTTTATCTGCGTTTTCAGCTAATGCTTTTTCTAATTTCTTAGGGTCTACGTTTCCTTTGAAAGGTATTTCTAATTGAGTATCTTTTGCTTCGTCTATTGTGCAATCTAATGCTGTTGCTTTACGACTTTCAATGTGTCCTTTTGTTGTGTCGAAGTGAGAGTTGCCTGGTACTATGTCTCCTTGTTTTACTAAGTGTGAGAATAATACATTTTCTGCTGCACGTCCTTGGTGAGTTGGGATAACATATTCAAATCCTGTGATAGAGGTGATAGTATCTTTTAAACGATAAAAACTTCTTGCTCCAGCGTATGATTCATCTCCCATCATCATTGCAGCCCATTGACGATCTGACATAGAACCTGTTCCTGAGTCAGTTATACAGTCAATGTATACTTGTTCTGATTTTAACATAAACACATTGTTATGTGCTTCTTTAAGCCATTGTTCACGTTCTTGACGTGTACTTTTTCTTATTGGCTCTACCATTTTTATTTTCCACGATTCTGCAAAAGGTAATTCCATAATCTATTATTTTTTATTTGTTTATATTTTATATTCAGTTTAGTTTTCTATTTCGTGCAAAGTTAGAACTTTTATTTCAAACAACAAAATATTCTTAGTTTTGCGCTACAAATGTCCCTAATTCAACGTTTGAATCAGAAATAAATTTTAAAGAAGGGCTTTTTTCTTGTAATTTTATTTTGTTTCTACCGCTATATCCTATTGCGTAGTTGATTTCTCTTGGATTTACTGAAATTGTTTTTGTGTTATGAGGTAGATTTTCAAATCTTTCTTGCCAAATTTTAGTTAGAACAAGTTCTTTGAATGATACGTGAAAAGGTCCCGCTAATAATTGTTCTCCATTTATTAGGGCTTCTGAAGGGTGTAAACCTACTCGTAAGATTGTTATATTAGTCTGTGAGAATATTTTATAAATTTCTGCTGTCCATTCTACCGCTTCTTCAATAGAAAGTGCTTTATACTGTCCTAATTGATATAAATCTGCTAAATCTGTATTTTTAATTACAAGTGTAGGATATATTCTCGTGCTTTCTGCTCCTAATTCTATTATTTTTTTTGCAGTTTCTTTGGATTTTTCAACGGTGTCTAAGGGTAGGCCTATCATCATTTGAAGTCCAAGAGAGAATCCATATTCTTTTATCATGTTAGATGCGAGTTCTACATCTTTTACTGTATGTCCCCGTTTTGAAAAGGATAATACATCTTCATCTAATGATTGTGCCCCTAATTCAATGTCGTGAACATTGTATTGTTTTAAAATACTAAGAACTTTTTCATTTATATAATCTGGACGAGTTGATATTCTTATGCTTTTAATTTCTCCTTGCTCAATGTATGGTTGAACTACTTCAAGATATTTTATCATATCTTTTTCGTCAATCCCAGTGAAACTGCCTCCAAAGAAGGCAAGTTCCACATGAGAAGGTTTTATAAATGTAGTAAGATGTTGCTTTATTATTTGTTTTATTTCCTCTGGCTTTACGGCTTGTAATTGTCCAGAAATATAACGTTGATTACAATATATACACCTATTTGGACATGCTAATTCTGGTATAAAAATAGGTATATTATAATGTTTCATAACCAACAAACGTTACTTTTTTATTTTTTCATTATCAAAATAGCCATATCCATAGCCGTATCCATAATATCCTTTGTCGTATCTTGCACCATAACCATACTTTTGCGCAACAGTTTTTATGTCATTAAATACAAAATGCACTTTTATGTCATTTCTGTCTTTCAATTCTGCAAGAGATACTTTGAATGCTGCTTTATTTGTTTGTTCTGATCTTACTATGAATAAGTTTATATCACTTTCTTTTGCTAAACATTGTGCATCGGCTATAAGGTTTACAGGAGGAGTATCAAGGATAATATAATCATAACGTTTTCTGAGTTCTTTTAATAATGCTCTGTTTTTATCAGAATCTATTAATTCAGAAGGATTAGGAGGTACAGGTCCTGCAACTAATACATCAAAATTATCAAATTCGGTTGCTTGCAACACATCATCTAATTCGTAGCGACCTACCATATATGATGTTAAGCCGTGAGTAGCATTTAATCCAAATATTTTATGTAATGCAGGTTTTCTTAAATCATATCCAATTAAAAGTGTCTTTTTGCCAGAAATAGCAAAAATAGATGCAATATTTACACTCACCAAACTTTTTCCTTCGTTTGGTAAAGATGATGTTACTAATATGATTTTACCTTCACCCGAATTTTGTCCTAATACATATTTTATATTTGTTCTTAGAGATCTAAACGTTTCTGCAATTTGACTTCTTGGCTTATCGTAAACTATAAGTCTATTGCCATCTGCTGGGATATTTGGTATGAATCCTATAATTGGAGCAGATGAAAGTTTTTCCAAATCGTCTTTACTGTCAATAGTATTTTTTGTAAAATATCTTAGTAAAATATATCCTGTTGGTATAGCAAAACCAATAATGAATGCTAAAAGAAGGTTAGTCATTGTTCGTGGATAAACTTTGATTGCAAAAGTAGCTTTGTCTATTACCTTATGATCTGGTAGCGCCGCGTTCTTTGCAATTTCAGCTTCAGCTCGTTTTGTATATAAGAAATTGTAAATCTCATCATTAAATTTAAATTGACGTTCTATGTTTATCATGTTTCTTTGAGTGGTAGGCAATTGATCAATTTCCATTTGAAGAGCCTTTTGCTGTCTATTTAGTTCGGTTTCGTTTATTTGTGAAACTTGTTGAATATTCTTTAAACTTTCCTTAATCTGATTTTTGATAGTTTCCATTTGAGCCAATAATTCTTTCATCTTAGGAGATTGAGGAGTCATTGTCGAAGATAATCTTTGTTTTTCAAGAATAAGGTCAGTTAAAGAAACGACTAATTTACTTAATAATGGATCATCTACTCCCATTGTTGAAGGTGCAACAAGTCCATCTTTCAAATCTGTTTGATTGATATAGTTTGTTAAATAGTCATAATATGCTTTTTTTGTAGTTTCTTCTGCTCTTTTTGTTTCAAATTCATTTGCTCTTTCAAATAGATATTCCGCATCGCTTGAAAGATTGAATGTATTATTATTTTTTTGGAAAGCTTCTTTGCGAGCTTCTGCTATTGCTAAAGAATCTGAAATAGCGTTAATTTGTGAATTTACAAAATCTATTGTTGCTACATTTAAGTGATTTTTGTCTTCAAATGTTATATCTATATAAACTTCGCATAATTTATTCACAAAATCCTTTGCTTTATTACTATTTTGATGTTTGAATCGAATAGAAATAATAGAAGATTCTTTATTTATTAATTCAATTTGAGTTGAATTAAAAGCATTTGCTAACGCATCCATGTCGTTAATTACAAATGCGTATTTCATATTAGCAAGATTATCTTCCCAAGCAGCAGGATCCTTCAATAGTATTTTAAATTTCATTCCATCTTTTATATACCATTGACCATATCTTATTACTGTGCTTGCGGCTGAAACATCTTTAAATTCTGGTAATATTTTATCTTGAATATAATCATAAACAGGAACATTTTTTTGTTCTTCATATGAAATAAGACACTTGTTTTTATCTATCAATTCCACATTTATGGGTATTCCTGTTGGTTGAGTATTGTAAAAGTCTAAAATAATTTCAAAAGGAGAATCTTTGTAAATATCATAATATTTGAAATTAGCTTTTAGATAATAATCAACGTATAAATCAAGCGATTTTACTGTTCTTTTTACCATTGAAACGGATTGAATCGTTCCTATTTCATTTTGGAAATTAACAGCGTCTTGATTGTAGAAATTAAAACCAAAATTACCTGATAAGTTAGACATCATATTGCTATTACTTTTTATCAGCAAAGTTGTCTTTGCTTCATAAAGAGGAGTAGAATATTTTGTAATAAATATGCAGGCAATTATTGCAATAACAATCGCGATGACAAATAAATGCCATTTTTCTAACATTTTATATAACAACTCCATTATGTTAATAGAATTGTTATTCTCTTCTATAATTTGTTTTTCTTCGCTCATAATTTTTTGTATTTTATTTGCTATTCAATGAAAGTATCCACGAGAATATAGATATTACAGATGTCAAAACTACTAATGAATTAGAAATAGTAGTTAAAGGAATGTTTAATGTAGATAATGTTTTTGTATTTTTATTTGGTTCTACATATACAACATCTCCTGGTTGAAGATAGAGATGCTTATTTTGTAATATTTCTACATTTCTTAAATCCACAGTATAAACTATATCTTCTGTTTTAGTTTTTCTAATAATTTTGACTTTTTCTCTATTTCCATAATATGTTAAATCACCAGCTGCAGCTATTAGTTGAAATAAACTTACACAAGGTTGATAAAAAGTATAAGTGCCAGGACGATTTACTTCTCCAAGGATAGAGACTTTATAATTTAACATTTTGCAACTAACAACAGCTCCTTGAATATATTGATCTACCTTTTCTTGAATAGCATTTTGAGCTTGTTCAACAGTCAAACCTTCTATTTTAACTTTTCCAACAACAGGCAAATTAATTTCTCCATTTTTGTCAATAACATACCCATTTAAATAGATACTATTTTCTGTGGTAGAATATCTTGAATCTTTGGAAGCAAACATTCTTGCTGTTTCGTCATCTATTGCCATTACATCAATATATAACATATCTTCCTTGGCTAAGTAATAATTCGGAGAGAAATTAACATTTTCTCCTTCATAAGTATATTTGTAATCTCCTTGATTTTCCGTTTGGAAATAAATCAAATTCTTTTGAGATGTACATGATGTTAATGTAATAACAACAATACTTAATAATAAAATAAATCTATTCATTTTCATAATACATATTTATTAAATAATTTCTCCGAACAAAGTAGCAGAAGTGCAAGATGTTACTTTCACTTGTGCATATTCACCAATTTTAGTATCTTTTTTATCAAATATTATAACTTTATTTTGAGAATTTCTACCAAACAATTGTTCCTTACTTCGTTTGCTTACACCTTCAATCAAAACTTCAAATATTTTACCTACATCTTTTTGATTGCTTTCAAGAGACAATCTTCTTTGAAGTTCAATTATTTCTTCTAATCGTCTTGTTTTTTCTTTATATGGAATATCATCTTCATATTTTTTTGCCGCCAAGGTATTAGAACGTTGAGAATAATTAAACATAAAAGCAGAATCATATCCAACCCACTCCATCATACTTAAAGTTTCTTTATGATCTTCTATGGTTTCTGAACAAAACCCTGCGATAATGTCAGTTGATATTCCACAATCTTTTATAGTATTTTTTATCGCAGTAATTTTATTCATATAATCTTCCCTTGTGTATTTTCTATTCATCTTTTTTAACATTGCAGTACTACCTGATTGCATAGGAAGATGTATAAATTTGCAAATATTATCGTATTTAGCAATAGTGTCTAATAATTCTTGTGAAATATCTTTTGGGTGAGAAGTCGAAAATCTAACTCTTAATAATGGACTGATTTTTGCAACTAATTCCATTAACTTTGCGAAATTTATTTCGTTCACCTGTCCTTTATTCCAAATGTAAGAATTAACATTTTGTCCCAAAAGAGTAACTTCTCTATAACCTTTGTTAAATAAGTCTTGGGCTTCTCCAATAATAGTTTGTGGGTCCCTGCTACGCTCTTTTCCTCTTGTATATGGCACAACGCAATATGAACAAAAGTTTTCACAACCTCTCATTATCGATATGAAAGCAGTTACTCCATTTGTGTCAAGCTTTACAGGGGTAATATCGGCATAAGTTTCATCTTCTGAAAGAATTGCAGAAATATATGATTTATTATTCTTTTCTGCTTCATTCAATAAATAAGGAATATCTCGATAGGAATCAGGACCTACGACTATATCTACATTGCATTCTTCAACTAATTGTTTTTGCAATCTCTCTGCCATGCAACCTAACACACCTATTTTTAACCAACTTTTCTTTTTTCTTAGAGAATCAAATTCTATCAAACGTTTTTTTACTCTTTGTTCAGCATTTTCCCTAATTGAACAAGTATTCACTAAAATTAAATCTGCTTCCAATATATCATTTGTTGCCTCGTAATTATTATTCTTTAAAATAGAAGCAACAACTTCACTATCTGCCTGATTCATTTGACAACCATAAGTCTCTATATATACTTTCTTCATAAATATTTTTCAAGAATTTCGTCTACAACTAATTTTACTCCAATACTTGCTTTTTGTTTCACGAAAACAACATTCTTATCATTTGTTTTAACCGTATTCGGATCAATAAGATATTTCTTGCAATCTTTCTTTGCATATTGTAAAAGACCTGCTGCGGGATAAACATTAAGGCTTGTTCCTATTATTATCATAATGTCAGCCTTCTCACACAACTCTATTGCGGGAACAATATTAGGCACAGACTCTCCAAACCAAACTATATATGGTCTTAAAGGCTTCCCATAATTGTCATTCATATCTTTTGTTAATTCCCAACCATCAAGCAATCTAATATCATCTGCATCTATCTCGCTACATACTTTCTTTAATTCTCCGTGTAAATGCAAAACACTTTTGCTCCCTGCTCTTTCGTGTAAATCATCTACATTTTGAGTTATTATCTTTAAATTAAAATTTTCTTCTAAACGTAATAACTGTTTATGCCCTTCATTTGGCTCTGCATTATATAATTCTTTCCGTCTTTGATTATAGAAATTTCTTACCAAATCAGGATTTCTTTTCCAAGCTTCAAATGTTGCTACATCTTCAACATTATGATTTTCCCACAAGCCATCACTATCTCGGAAAGTTTTTATTCCACTCTCTTGACTTATTCCTGCTCCGGTCAATACAACAATTGTTTTCATAATTATTTTTTATGATAATCTATAATACTATTACTTATAACCGAATACAATTCCTTCTCTTTTGAGGACAATCTGTCAAGATGTTGATTTATTATATTAAAATCACCTCTAACAGCGGGTCCTGTTTGAAAAGCAAATAAATCGTCATTAGATTTTACATTATTTACTGTTCGATCAATAATTGGAAACAACAATGAAAAAGGAATATTGTGTCTATCTAATATTTCTTTTGAAATTCCGAATAAATGATTTGTGAAATTATTAGCAAAAACAGCTGCAATATGCAAGTATTGTCTTTGCTCATCATCAACAAAACAAGCATACGTAGAAAGACTTTTTGCAAAAGATTCTAAACTATCTTTACATTTTTCATTATTTGCACAAAAGCATAAAGGGACTTCGGAAAAATCTATGTCCTTTTTTTTGCTTAAAGATTGCAAAGGATACAGACAACCAAAATTATCTGCTTTTTGCGATAATAAATCAGAATTTGTAAATCCAGAAGTATGCAACAATATGCCTTCAACCTTTGGTAATTTATTTACAACCTCATTTATAACATCATCTTTTACCGCTATAATAACAATATCGCTTTCCACATCTTTGGCAGAAAACTCCTCCCGAGAAGAAATCATTTTTGCTTTATACCCCTTCTCATTCATTACCTTGTGATAATGAAAAGCAACATTGCCTCGTCCAATAATATTGACAGTTTTTATATTCACTACAACCCTATTTTTTTAGCGGCAGTATTTAATCTTGATACTATTTCTTCTTTACCTAATATTTTTAATATGTCTAACATATTCACTCCCTTAGTATCTCCAACAACAGCCAAACGAATAGAATTCATAATTTGTCCCATATTTAGTTCGTTGTCCGAAATATATTTCATTATAAATTCCTCTGCATTGTCGGCCCAAAGATTGTTATCTTCTATCTTAGCTATTTCAGTAGCAATAAAACTTATTCTTTCACTTGTCCCTTCTTTCCAACGCTTTTTCAATGCTTTCTCTGCATAAGTTTCAGGAGCAACGAAGAAATAATCACTATTATCCCAAAAATCTTTTACAAAATTACATCTTTCTTTAACTAAACCAACAATAGCAATCAATTTACTCTCATCAACTATTTCAATATCTCTGCTTTTCAAGTCTTTTTGGAAATCTATGACTAACTTTTCGTCTTCAACCTTTTGAAGATATTGATGATTAAACCATTTAGCTTTCTCTAAATCAAATTTAGCACCATGTTTTGATATTCTATCAATAGAAAATGTTTCAACTAATTCATCTAATGAGAATATTTCTTGTTCTGTACCAGAATTCCAACCCAATAAAGCTAACATATTTATTACGGCTTCTGGTAAATATCCACTTTCTCTATAACCAGAGGATACTTCTTTTGATTTTGGATCTGTCCATTGCAAAGGGAATACAGGGAATCCTAATCTGTCTCCATCTCTTTTTGATAATTTACCATTTCCATCAGGTTTTAACAATAAAGGTAAATGAGCAAATTTTGGCATTGTGTCTTCCCAACCAAAAGCTTTATACAACATAACGTGCAAAGGACAAGAAGGCAGCCATTCTTCTCCTCTAATCACATGAGAAATACACATTAAATGATCATCAACAATATTTGCTAAATGATAAGTAGGCATTCCATCTGATTTATACAATACCTTATCATCTAACAATGAAGAATTCATTTTAACGTGTCCTCTGATCAAATCGTCAAGATGAATATCTTCATTTTCAGGGAACTTGAATCTAATTACATAAGCAACATCTTTTGCAAGTAATTCATCAACTTCTTGCTTATTAAGCGATAAAGAATTTCTTAAACCCTTTCTTGTGTTGCAATCATATTGGAAATTTTTCTTTTCGCTTTCATATTGTTTTCTTAAAGCATCTAATTCTTCCGCTGTGTCAAAAGCATAATACGCCCAACCCTTTTCTACAAGTTCAATAGCATATTTTTTGTATAATTCTTTACGTTCAGACTGTTTGTAAGGACCATAATCTCCACCTATTCCTACTCCTTCATCAAATTTTAGCCCTAACCATTTAAAAGATTCTACTATATAATTTTCAGCACCTTCAACAAATCTTGTTTGATCTGTATCTTCTATTCTTAAAATAAAATCTCCTCCATTTTGTTTTGCGAACAAATAGTTATAAAGAGCCGTTCTTACTCCACCAATATGAAGAGGCCCTGTTGGAGATGGTGCAAATCTAACTCTAACTTTTCTTTCTGTCATTTGCTTATAATTCATAAAGTTGCAAAAGTACAAAAAAAACGTTTGAAACCAAAGGAGTTTGATAAAAATTTTAAGGATAAAAAGAAACGTGTATAGAAACCGCTATGCAAGCATAGTCATATCCTCTTTTTTTAAGTCTTTTTTTATTTTTAAATTGCTCTATTAAAGTTAGATAAATATATCTCAGTAGATTAAGTGATAAATATATTATTTTAGAATGGTTTAATATTTTGCTTATCAATATATTACAAGAATTTTTTCTAACATTCTATTTAAGAATAAATTTTTATAATTATTCTTAAATAATATTAGATTGTTTATTTCTGATGTTGGATTATAATAAGTCTAAGAAATATTTATTTTTTTCTATGATTTAAAAAATTATTTCTATGAAATATTTTAATAATTCATAGAATTTTTTTTCTTTATTTTCAATATCACATATAATGAAGACATAAGGAGAAGAAAATACGATGCAGTGTCAATAGGTGTTTGTGTGTTGTAAGGTTCAAATTCTCCTGTTTTATTATTGAATACACCTCTTTTAAGATAAGGAGACTCTGTATTTTCTCCGTGTTGCGTAGGAGGTGAAGGAGGACCTTGTGCAATTATTGTTTCGTACGTAAAAAAGAATAGCAATATTAAAAATGCTTTTTTCATTTCTATAAATAAATGATTTTATTATAATAAATTTGTCCATTAATTCTTACACCCAAAATATAACAACCTTGTTTTGGAACGATGATTTCATTACCTGTTGATTCCAAGATCATTTTCCCTTCAGTATTATATAGAGAAATTCTTTCAACCTTATTGGGAGTTATTATTTTTACAATATTTTTATCTTGAATAATTTTAAAATCTTGAATTTGATTCGCATTAGTGATAGCTAAGTCAAAAGAATACAATTTAAGAGTTAGAGATTTCTCTTCATTATTCGATTGCGTATGAAAAATGTAAGAACTATCTTGAACAAAATCTATCAATAATTCATTGTTATCGTTATATAGTTCTGCTCTTAAAACATTTTCTGGCTTATGTTTCATTTTTAATTCGTAATCTCCTAAACTTTTGGCGATATATTTCAAAGGTATAGTAACAGAATCTTGCCACAAAGGAAGAGAAATTATGGATAAATCTTTTTGAGCATAGTTTGAATACAAATCAGGAGCAGAACCAAAACTAAACAATTTATATACATCATATTCATCTATGTTTTCTGTAGCTTCTTCGCGGAAATAAATCTTCAAATCATCTTCTCCGCCATGATAAACAAAGTTTAGATGGAATTTATTAATAATAGAAGAGTATTTTGCTGAATTTGAAATTTCTTGTTTATGAATTTTTAATAAATTTTCGTTATTATTGACTTTTGTCATAAAGCCTGAGAAAGGAGGAATCAATAAAGGATTTGTTTCATTCGGATTATCAGGAATATATTGTCCTGTTTCTGGTTTTAATATCCACATTCCACCAATATTAGTCTTAGAGAAATTGTTTTGATTAACTGTAAAAGGATAAGGATTTGCACAAAGATGATAACCATCACCACCGCCCTCATTGTAAGAAGCATTATTTAATAAAGTCAATTCATTATCAAAAAATAGATTTCCTTCCCATTGCAATTCTTTTGCTTCTGCATAAGCAATCAAATAGCCCAAATTTTGTTTAAAGAAATTACTATCCTCTACATCTTCATAATATGGAATCCAAGCAGAAGCAGTTGAGGTGTAATTTTCTTTGAGATAATACAAGTCATCTTGATTTCCAATACTAAAACTATTATAAATTTCTTGTCGAGTCTTATTTGCAATATTTATAGGTAGTCCAAAAAGTGTCCATCCATTATAGCCAATGGTGTAAGCAGGGAAAGATGGTTTTACTATATACTTTCCAACTTGCAAATTGCCATTATTTATTATTTCAACCTTGTTTGTAGTATCGCAAGAGGAATAATTAGATTTTATTATTAATTCTGCACATTTTGCATTTGTGTTTTGAGGAATAGTTATGTTAATTCCAGAAGATAAAATCACTCTGTCTAAATTTGTTGGTTGCATTCCATTTGACCAAATAGCAGAGTCGTCCCAACTTCCTTCATTTACAACTTCTATCTCCTTGCCCATTCTAAAAGTAGTAGTGGCAATTACATTATTATTCTCCTTTATCTGACAGCGATACACTCCATTAAAATTAACATTGTTTACTTGATGAGAATTTTGCCCTGTACTTAGTGTAGTGTTTTCAAGATTATTTATTGCAATTGCAGGATTTAATGTGTGCGTTCCAAGTATAGAATTAAGGTTATTAGCATTGTATGTAGTAATATTCCATTCCGAATAAATGTTTTCGATATTCGCAGGATTATGCTTTACTCCATAACGAACTGTGCTTTTTCTTACTAAAATAGAATCTTGAAATCTAGGAGGAGCAGACTCGTTTTCTGACATTATTTTCACTCTTCCAAATATATCTATTGTGTCATACAAATTTGTATCTCTTTTTTTTACAATCAAATAAGAATCGTTTCCGCCAGAAAATGCTGTGTGAGAAGAAACTGGGTAAATGACTAAATTAGTATCAATAGGAGAAATTTTAGAATTTAAAGCTAATACAATACAAGAATTGCTTTTAATAGTATCTTTTTCGTAAAATAGATAAGTTAATCGAGTAGTAGTATTTGAAATAAGAGTTCCGTGTCCATACGCTACAAATTCATAATCTTTCAAACATATATCTCTTTCTGTTGGATTATAAATTTCAACAACATTTATATTAGAAGCACAAGCAACTTTTGAAATCAATAAATCATCTGCTGGATTAGAAATAGAATCTATTGAAAGCAAAAGGTTTAAATTATTTTCATTGTTTTGCCAATTTAAGGAAACCTCATAAGGATTTGATATTTGTGAAGTAAAATCTTCAATTTTCTTTTTCGTTGTAAAATAATAGGTGTTAGCAACGCTTGAATCTTGATTTTTGATTTCTATATAATACTTGGTTTCAGGTATAAGCCCTTGCAAACTAAGGGTATTAGTGTTTAAAGTGTAGTCTATTGGTTCTCGAGGAGAAATAATTTTTATGTCATCTATGCAAAAAGAGTTATTTCCAATTCGTCCAAATTCTACAAATGAACAATCTGATAAATACATCTGCTTTACACTATCTGCATCTTTGCTTAAATAAAAAGTGGTATCGTCAATAGTAAGTATAGATTTATTGTCTCCGTTTTTTACTTTAAAAGATAATATAGAATTATTCGGGATATTTATAGTAGATGTTCTAAATTTAGAATTACTTTTGTACATGTTACATTGATTATTTGTGTCTATTTTTATACTTCTTGCTTTGCAGCCAGGCATTTTCGTCATTGAACTTGGCAAAACCGTAAGTACATTTTCACCTCCAATCACTGTTGAATTGTTAATGACCCCATCTTTTAAAAAGTTATTGAAATCTTCCTCAAATAAAAGTGTATCTTTAAATATAGTTATAGTTTGGTTTTCAGTAATGTTAAGATTAATTGTGGCAGTTGTTGCTCCAATTGTGTAAGTTCCTGATTCCAAATTTGTTTGCGTTTGATTTGCTGAATAAAGCAATGAATTACAAACAAATAGCAAAATAAAAAATAACACTTTCTTTTTCATAATAAATTATTTTGTTTATCGGCCCCAACTTTCTCTATCTAAATTCCTGTAAGTTATAGCCTCAGCTAAATGAGCATCTTGAATATCTTCACATTTTTCGAGATCGGCAATTGTTCTTGCTACTTTCAAAATCCTATCGTATGCACGAGCTGAAAGTCCTAAACGTTCCATAACATTTCTCAATAGTTCCATTCCCGAAGGCTGTATCTTACAGAATTTTTTCATTAAAGCAGTATTCATTTGTGCATTGCAATGAATATTAGGATAGCTTTTAAATCTTTTTTCTTGTATTTTTCTTGCTTCAATTACTCGTTTTCTTATAGTTTCGCTCGACTCACCTTCTTTTAAAGTAGAGAGTTCTTTGAACGGAACTGGCACTACTTCTAACTGAATATCTATTCTATCTAATAAAGGACCTGAGACTTTGTTAAGATACTTGTTTACAGCTCCTATTCCACAAGTACATGCTTGTGTAGGGTGATTATAATAACCGCAAGGACAAGGATTCATAGCTGCAACTAACATAAAGCTTGCAGGATATTCGCTTGTTTGTTTTGTTCTTGCTATTGTTATTAGTCTTTCTTCTATCGGCTGACGCAAAACCTCTAATACATTTCTTTTAAATTCAGGAAGTTCATCTAAAAATAATACTCCGTTATGAGCAAGTGAGATTTCACCAGGCTGAGGATAAGAGCCACCTCCAACAAGAGCTGTATCGCTAATTGTATGATGAGGATTTCTAAACGGACGCACAGAAACTATTGATTGATTGCTATTCATTTTTCCTGCAACTGAGTGAACCTTGGTCGTTTCTAAGGCTTCTTCAATTGTTAATGGAGGAAGAATCGAAGGCAATCGCTTTGCAAGCATTGTTTTCCCACTACCAGGAGCCCCTACCATAAGAATATTATGAGAGCCTGCCGCTGCAACTTCCATTGCACGCTTAACGCTTTCTTGTCCCTTAACATCAATGAAATCAAATTCGTAGTTATTTAAACTTTTGGCAAATTCCTCTTGAATATCTATGAAAGTTTGTTCCATAGAATTTTGTCCGTTAAAAAAATTGATTACATCTAATATGTTTTCCGCTCCAAAAACTTCTAAATCTGTTACAATAGCGGCTTCTTTTGCATTACACTTTGGAAGAATTATTCCCTTGAAACCTTGTTTCTTAGCTTCTAAGGCTATTGGTAAAACTCCCTTGATTTTATTTAAAGATCCATCAAGCGATAACTCACCCATAATAATATAATCTGCGAATTTATCTACACAAATCTGCTCCGAAGCCCCAAGGATACCAATCGCTAAGGGTAAATCGTAAGCCGAACCTTCTTTTTTCAAGTCCGCAGGAGCCATATTTATTACAATCTTTTTGCCAGGTATCTTATAACCATAAAAATTTAAGGCCGAAGCAATTCTTTGTTGGCTTTCTTTTACTGCATTGTCGGGTAAACCAACCAAAAGAAAGTTAATTCCTTTGTCTACATTTACTTCAATTGTTATTGTTGTTGCAATAATCCCTGAAATAGCCGATCCATAAACTTTAATCAACATTGGTCTTCGCTCTTTTAAGTTTTATAGAAGTTATTAATTTATCCATCTCTTTTGGATTATCTTTATAGTATTCTATGCTTGCTTGATAGGACTCTATGCTTACGTTATATTTTTTCAAAATATCTCCATTAAATTGGTTCAAAATATCTTCTTGTTCGTTAGAATCTGAATATAAAATTTGTACAAGAGCTTCTGCTTTTTTTGAATCAATTATTATTGATGACATCGTTTCTATACCTATATGATTCTCAGTTTTTTTGCAGGAAATTATAGAAAATAAAACGATAAATAAAAGAATGTTTAAATATTTCATATTCGTTCTAATACTAATTCTATTAAATTATTCATTGAAACGTGATAATCTTCTGTAAATTCTCCTGTTTCTCTATTTGCAATTACATTACAAATTGTTAAAACATTGTGTCCAAGATTTTTACCTAAGGCATAAAGAGAGGAAGTCTCCATTTCGTAGTTTGCAGCCTTTACTTCATTGAAAGAAAAACCGCTTATTTTTGAATTAATTGTATTGTCTGCTAAATCAAGTCTTATTTTTCTTCCTTGTGGACCATAAAAACCAGGCGCTGTTATAGTTATGGCTTTGTGCATATCGAAAGCAATTCTTTCTAATAAGTTTTCGCTACATTCAACTCCGTAAGGTTTTGGTAAATCCTTTGACCAATTCATATATTTTACAAATTTTTCGGATAAAGTATTGATTAAGACTTCTTCATTATTTTTATAAAAATACATAATGCCGTCAATACCAATTACATATTTAGATGCAATATATTGATTCACTCCTATTTCTTTGTGAAAGCAACCGCAAGTGCCTAATCTTATTAAATTGAGTTTGCGTTTGTTTGGTAAAATTTCACGTGTCTTTAAGTCAATATTAACACATGCGTCTAACTCGGTTACAACTATGTCAATATTGTCAACTCCCATTCCTGTAGAAATTACAGTTATTGGTTTGTTTTTGTATTCTCCTGTACAAGAATGAATTTCACGATTTTTAGTTTCAAATTTCTTTGTATCAAAAAATGAAGATACTAAATCTACTCTTGAAGGATCGCCAACAAGAATAATATTGTCGGCTAACATTTCAGGTTTTAGGTGAATATGATACATAGAACTATCGGAGGCTAAAACAAGTTCCGAATCGCTCAAATTATTTCCGTAATTCATTGTTTATGTTCATTTAAATTTCATCTCTATTCTATTGTGTTCTTATCTTCTGAACTCATCAATAAAAAGAATTATGTTGATAAATTTGTGCAAATATACAAATTCAGTTTTTAAAATCTCAAAGAAATTAAAAATAACTGCATTATTTTAATAGTAATTCCCTTTTTTACATTCTGAAATATCTATTTTCAGTGTTTTAAATAGAATTTGTATATTTGCACGGGTTAACTTTCAAATTTTAAGGTATTGCATTTATTTTTACATTATGAAAAGAAAAATTTATTGCTGTTTAAGTTTTATTTTGCTTTCAATTAATTTGTTGGCACAATATATTTATCCTGTGGATTCTTTGGTTTTGAATAAGTTATCTGATTGGCAGGATTTGAAATTCGGAGTTATTTTTCATTGGGGGCTATATTCTGTTCCTGGAATTGTGGAATCGTGGTCTATTTGCTCAGAAGATGTTGATTGGATAGAAAGAAAAGGCAATATGTCGTATGAAGACTACAAGAAATGGTATTTTTCGTTGAAAAAAGATTTTAATCCGGTGAAATTCAATCCAGAACAATGGGCAGATGTTATGCAAAAAGCTGGAATGAAATATATGATTTTTACAACAAAACATCATGATGGATTTTGCAATTTTGATACCAAATACACTGATTTTAAGATAACTGCTGGTCCTTTCGCAAACAATAGTCGTAAAGATGTAACTTATCATGTTTTTGAGGCTTTTCGTCAAAAAGATTTTATGATAGGCTGCTATTTTTCAAAGCCTGATTGGCATTGTCCTTGGTATTGGAATGAAGAATTTGCGACTCCGAATCGATATCACAATTATAAAAAAGAAAGACATATTGATTGGTGGCAAAAATATCAGCAATTTACCGAAAATCAACTGAATGAACTTTTGTCAAACTATGGAAATATAGATATATTATGGCTTGATGGAGGTTGGGTTTCAGGAGATGAGGTAAATATTGACAGAGTCGTAGATAAAGCACGCAACAAACATAAAGGAATGCTCTGTGTGGATAGAAACATAGGAGGGGAAAATGAAAATTATCAAACACCTGAACGAGGAATCCCTGAAACTCAGTTGAATTATCCTTGGGAAAGCTGTATTACATTAAGTAATGATTGGGGTTGGGTGCCAAATGCTCCTTATAAATCTGCTCAAACAGTTTTGAATATCCTTATAGAAATCACAGCAAAAGGCGGTTGCTTTTTGTTGGGGATAGGACCGACAGCCGAAGGTCTCATTGAACAAGAAATAATTGACAGGTTAAGTATTGTAGGAAAGTGGCTAGAAGTAAATGGAGAGGCAATTTACAACACTCGAACTACACCTGATTACAATTATGGTAACATTTGGTTTACAGCAAATAAAGATAAAGAAACTATTTATGCAATATATGCACTTGAAGAAGGACAACAAATACCAAAAACAATTGTTTGGGAAGGTAATATACCTAAATCAGATATGAGGATTTTGAAAGGCGATAAAAAAATAAAATATAAAATTGAGGGACAAAAGGTATTTGTTGATATACCCGAAAATATGAGAAACGAATCAATAGTTCTCAAATTTAAGATAAAATAAAATGAAAACAAAAACCTTGTTTCTGAGTTTTTTATTGTTTTCCAGTGTTTTGTTTTCGCAAATACCTTTATACAAACAGGCGAATGCACCTTTGGAAGAAAGAATACAGGATCTTTTGCAAAGAATGACTTTGGAAGAAAAGGCCGGGCAAGTTCTTTGTCCTATGGGTTGGCAGATGTATGTAAAGACAAAAAATGGTATTGAGTTGTCTGAACAATTCAAACAAAAGATGGATAGTAATATGCCCGTAGGATTGTTTTGGGCAGTATTGAGAGCAGATCCTTGGACTGAGAAAAATATGGAAACAGGTTTGAATCCAGAATCTTCCGCCGAGCTTTTGAATAAAATGCAACGCTATGCAATTGAGAAAACACGCTTAGGAATACCTCTTTTGTTTGCAGAGGAATGCCCTCACGGACATATGGCAATAGGAACGACTGTTTTTCCGACAGGTCTTGCAATGGCGAGTACTTGGAATCAAGATTTGTTGAAAAAGGCAGGAGAAATAATTGGTTTAGAAGCTCGATTACAAGGGGCAAATATAGCTTACGGGCCTGTAATAGACCTTTCAAGAGATCCACGTTGGTCGCGAACAGAAGAAACCTTTGGTGAAGATGCAGTTTTGACTGCAAAATTGGGAGTAGCCTTTTTAAAAGGAATGCAAGGTGAGAAACAAAATGACGGAAGACACATTTACTCTACATTAAAACACTTTGCAGCATACGGAATTCCAGAAGGAGGACTTAATGGTCAAAGAGCAGTGATAGGAACAAGGCAACTATTTTCCGAGCACTTAAAACCATTTAAACAAGCTGTAAAAGCAGGGGTTTCAAGTATTATGACTTCATACAATTCTATTGACGGAATACCTTGTAGTTCAAATAAATATTTACTAACTAACGTTTTGAGAAATCAATGGGGCTTTAACGGCTGTGTTTTTTCGGATTTGTTCAGCATAGATGGTATTGCAAATACTCATCACGTTGCAAAAGATATTGCACAAGCAGGAAAATTAGCATTAGAAGCAGGAGTAGATATAGATTTAGGAGCAAATGCGTACGGAGAAAGGCTTTTACAATTGATAAATGATGGATTGTTAGAAGAAAAATACTTAGACAGTGCTGTTGCAAACATACTTCGATTAAAATTTAAAATGGGTTTATTTGAGAATCCATACGTATCTAAGGAGAAAGCTAAGAAAGAAGTTCGTTCAAAGCCACATAAAGAAATTGCTTTGCAAGTTGCAAGAGAAGGAATAGTGTTATTAAAAAATGATGGCGTATTACCTCTGAGCAAAGAGTTGAAAACTATAGCCATTATCGGACCAAATGCAGATATGAGCTACAATCAGTTAGGTGATTACACTGCTTTTCAAGATTATGATGAGATAATAACACCATTAGAAGGAATAAAAAATAAAGTTTCCTCTAAAACAAAAATAAATTATGTAAAAGCATGCTCAATAAGAGATACAATAAATTATGACATTAAATCAGCCGTAAAAGCAACGGAAGAATCAGATGTTGCAATAGTGTTTGTAGGAGGTTCAAGTGTGAGAGATTTTGAGACAAGTTATTTACAAACAGGTGCAGCACAAGTAAAAAATAATACGATTCTTAAAGATATGGATTGCGGAGAGGGATATGACAGAGCAAGCCTTGAACTTTTAGGACGACAACAAGAGTTATTAGAAGCTGTTTCAAAGACAGGCAAGCCTTTTATTGTTGTTTATATACAAGGACGTCCTTTAAATATGAATTTTTCTGCCGACAAAGCAAATGCTTTACTAACAGCGTGGTATCCTGGCGAGGAAGGAGGAAATGCAATAGCAGATATTTTATTTGGAGATTACAATCCTTCGGCTCGATTACCTATTTCAATTCCTCAAAATCAAGGACAATTACCTATATATTATAGTAAAGGATATTCAAAAGACTATATTGATCAATCGGGTAAGCCTTTGTATGAATTTGGATACGGATTAAGTTATACGAAATTTGAATATAGTGATTTGAAAATAGAGACTTATCCTAATAAAGAAGCATTAGTAAAAATTAGTTGTGAGCTAACCAATATCGGAAATCGTGCAGGAGATGAGGTTGTTCAGCTTTATATAAATGATGTAGTTACTTCTGTTTGTCAAGATGCTATTTTGTTAAAAGATTTCAAGAAGATTCATCTTGAAAAAGGTGAAAAACAAACGCTCGTATTTTATTTATATGAAGAAGACTTATCAATCTACAATCAAGATATGAAAGAAGTTGTAGAAAAAGGTGAATTTAAGGTTTTTATAGGGCAATCTTCAACAAAATTCAAACTAAAAGGAAGTTTCAATCTTTAACATATTTTTCCCAAGTTTTTACTTTCTTAAATTATTTCTTTGATTTAGAAAATTATTTAGGCGAATTAAAAAAATATTTCTTTGATTTATTAAATTTTTTCTTTGAAATAATTTTTTAGTTGATTATTCTAAAAAAAATAGTATTTTTGCACGAAAATATATTTGAAGAGATGTTTTTAGATTCTAAAAAATTTGTAGGCGAGGGACTTACATACGATGATGTTTTGTTAGTTCCTGCATATTCAGAAATTATTCCAAGAGATGTAAGAGTGAACTCTATGTTCAGCCGTAATATTTCTGTAAATATTCCTATTGTTTCTGCCGCTATGGATACGGTAACAGAGGCAAAATTGGCTATTGCAATGGCACAAGAGGGAGGAATAGGTGTCTTACACAAGAATATGTCAATAGAAAAGCAAGCTGCAGAAGTTCTAAAAGTGAAAAGATCAGAAAATGGTATGATTACTGACCCTATTACGTTGAGTGAAGATGCTCTTGTAAAGGATGCTCTTAGAATGATGAAGGAATATTCTATTGGAGGAATACCTGTTGTTGATAAATCCGAAAAATTAATAGGTATTGTAACGAATAGGGATTTGCGTTTTGAGAGAAATGTCAGCCGTCCTGTAAAAGAAATTATGACTAAGGAGGTTATCACTGCTCCACAAGGCACTGATTTTGAGCAAGCAGCTGACATCTTACAAAATCATAGAATAGAAAAATTGCCAGTCGTTGATAAAGCAGGCAAACTCGTAGGTTTGATAACTTATAGAGATATAATAAAATTAAAAGAACGTCCAAATGCTTGTAAAGATAAAATGGGACGATTGAGAGTTGCAGCAGGAATTGGAGTAACTCGTGATATGGACGAGAGAATTGATGCAGTTGTTGCAGCGGGTGTTGATGCAATTGTTATTGATACAGCTCATGGACATTCTAAAAATGTGATTGATACCCTAAAAAGAGTAAAACCAAAATATCCAAGTATTGATATTGTTTGTGGAAATATTGCAACCGCTGAAGCCGCTATTGCTCTTGCTGATGCAGGTGCTGATGCTGTAAAAGTAGGAATTGGACCAGGAAGTATTTGTACTACAAGAGTTATGGCAGGTATTGGAGTCCCTCAATTATCTGCGGTTTATGATGTTGCAAAAGCATTAGAAGGAAGAGGAGTTCCTGTAATTGCAGACGGAGGTATTCGTTATTCTGGAGATATTGTGAAAGCTTTGGCAGCAGGTGCTAGTACAATTATGGCAGGTAGTCTTTTGGCCGGTGTAGAAGAAAGTCCAGGAGATACAATCATTATGGAGGGAAGAAAATTCAAATCTTATAGAGGTATGGGTTCTCTTGACGCAATGCAACAAGGCTCAAAAGACAGATATTTCCAAGATATGGAAGACGATATCAAGAAATTAGTTCCAGAAGGTATTGTGGGACGTGTTCCATACAAAGGTACAGTTAGAGAAGTTATTTATCAACTTGTTGGAGGCTTGAAAGCTGGAATGGGATATACAGGAAGCATTGATGTAGAGACTTTGAGAAAGGCAAAATTCATTAAAATCACAGCCGCAGGTTATGCAGAAAGCCACCCACATGATATTACAATAACAAA
The DNA here is from genome assembly GCA_017559135.1 of Bacteroidales bacterium. GTDB lineage: Bacteria > Bacteroidota > Bacteroidia > Bacteroidales > P3 > Onthomorpha. The sequence continues at coordinate 145,621 of JAFYSZ010000003.1, forward strand.
AGAAGCCCCTAATTATTCAAGATAGTTTTGAAATGAAAAAAGTATTTGTTCTTTTCGCTTTATTTGTTTTGGGTTTTAATTTGAATTTGTTTGCTCAAACAGATAATAGCGTTGTTATGGAAATCGCAGGAGAAAAAATAACGAAGTCAGAGTTCTTGAAAATGTATAATAGGAATAATCATACTCCTGGGAATATAGATAAAAAAGATTTAGATGCGTATCTTGACCTTTTCATTAATTATAAACTAAAATTATTACAAGCAAGAGAATTAGGATTAGATACATTGCAATCTTATTTAGAAGAAGTTGATAAATACAGACAGCAATTGATTGTTCCGTATTTAAATGATGCGCAAGTAACACAATCATTAATAGAAGAGGCATACGAAAGAACAAAAACATTTATAAGAGCTTCTCATATTTTAATTTCATTGCCAGAAAACGCTAATCCAACTGATACTCTTAACGCTTATAATCAAGCGATGAATATTAGAGAAAAAGCACTAAAAGGAGAAGATTTTTCTGTTTTAGCAAAGTTATATTCCGATGATCCTTCTGCAAAAGACAAAAAAGAACAAAATTATAAAGGTAATGGAGGTGATTTAGGATATTTTACTTCAATGACGATGATTTATCCTTTTGAAAATGCTTGCTATTCTATGAATGTAGGAGAAGTTTCTACTCCAATCAAAACCCGTTTTGGTTATCACATCATAAAGTTGGTTGATAAGATACCTGCCTTTTTTAGTACGGTAGACCTTTCTCATATATTGGTTGGCTTTGATAGTCGTTCAGAACAAGAAAGTGAAAAAATAATAAACGAAGTCTATGCTAAATTACAAGAAGGCAACGTATCTTTTGATTCACTTGTAAGAGTATATTCAGATGATAAGTCTTCTGCAAGTACAGGTGGTGTTTTGAAAAATCAAAAAGTAAATACAATTCCAGCAAATTACGTTTTGCAACTTTCAAAACTAAAAGAAGGCGAAATTTCTGCACCATTTAAAACTCCTTTTGGTTGGCATATAATCAAGCCAATCTCTTATAAAGAAATACCTTCTTTGGAAAAACAAAGGAGTGTTATTGAAAACAGAATATCTAAGGATGAAAGAAGTTTTAAATCCTTGGAGTCTTTTGCAGATAAGTCGATGCAAGAATACGGATTTGTAGAAGACAAAGAAGGACTAAAAGAAATAGAGAAAATACTTACCGATTCCGTGTTTTCTGCAACATGGACAATTCCCGCAGACTTTGCAAACAATTCCGAATTGTTTAGAATAGGAGATTTTTCTTTCACTGTGTACGATTTAGCGAAGGAAATAGAAAAACATCAACGCACTCAACCAGCAGAATACTTGCCTTATTATTTAGAAAAACTATATAATACAGTAGTTTTAGAGCAAGTTGTGAATTATGCAGACAGTAAATTAGAGGATAAATACCCTGAAATTAAATCAGAAATTAAAGAATTTAGCGATGGAGTATTGATTTTTTCAATTACTGATCAAATGGTGTGGAATAAATCATTGATTGACACCCTTGGTTTGCAGAAATATTTTGCAGAAAATCAACAAAAATACAATTGGAATAAGAGAGCAAGCGTAACTTTGTGGAATATTGATGCAGATAAGAGCGAAACTTCAAAAGTTGAGAAGATATTGAAAAAAGCCGTACGCAAAGGTTGGACTAATGCAGAGGTTAAAGAAAAATTATCTCGAAAATTGAAGATAAAAGAAGATGTTGACAAAAAGATTGTCTTCAAATGGGGTAAATATGAAAAAGGAGATAATAAGATTGTTGATGATTTATTTTGGTCAGATACCACACAAGAAAAAGGTACTGTAAAACTCTATGAAAACAAAGGCAAAAAAATTATGTTTTTAATATTAGACTCTTGGTTAGATGTAGAGCCTAAAAATTTAGACGAATGTAGAGGTTTAGTAACTTCGGATTACCAATCATATTTAGAAAAACAATGGATTGAAAGCCTAAGAACAAAATACCAATACAAAGTTTATCAAGATGTTTACAATACTATAAAGTAATAATAAATTATGTCAAGAATATTTTTGTTATCAGCATTTGCTCTTTTTCTTAGTTTTGTTGCTTCTGCACAAGAAAACGTTAATGATGATGTAGTTGTCGATAAAGTAATAGCTATTGTAGGACAAAATATGATTAAAAAATCAGAATTAGAAACAGCTTTCCTACAACAAAAAATAAATAGTAAACTCATTATTGAAAACGAATATGAACAAAAATGCGATTTATTAGAAGGAATGCTAATAAACAAATTGATGTTGCATCAAGCAGAAGTAGATTCTGTTGAAGTTACCGATGATGAAGTAAACAGAGAAATGGATAACAGAATAAGATATATGATTAGTGCTTACGGATCACAAGAGATGTTGGAAAAACAAATGCGAAAAACACTAAGTGAAATCAAATCTTATTACAAAGACATAATCAAAGAAAATATAATGATAGCTCAAATAGAGCAAAAATTAACAGGAAGCTTATCTGTAACACCGCAAGAAGTAGCAGATTTTTATAATTCAATACCAAAAGATAGCCTACCAACTATTGAACAAGAATATATCTTTTCTCAAATAGTAAAAATTCCAAAAATTTCTGAGGAAGAAAAAGAAAGAGTAAAAGAAAAGCTTAATGAATACAGAGATAGAATACTTAAAGGAACTAAATTCTCAACAATAGCAACTCTTTACTCAGAAGATCCTGCCTCAGCAAAGAAAGGAGGAGAATTAGGCTTCTTTTCACGAGGCGATATGGTAGGAGAATTTGAAAATGCAGCCTTTGCACTTCAAGATGGAGAGATTTCACCAATAATAGAAACCAAATATGGATTTCATATCATTCAAATGATTGAAAGAAGAGGCAATCAAGTAAATTGTCGTCATATATTATTGCAACCCAAAATAACTTCACAACAATTAGGCGAAGCCTACAAAGAATTAGAGGAAATAAAAGAAAAAATAGATAAAGGAGAAATAACCTTTGAGGAAGCAATAATAAAATATTCAGACGATCCCTCAAAAGTAAATGATGGATTAATAGTAAATCCCTATAATGCAAGTGCAATTTTCTCTAAGGACGCAATAAATGAAACTATATTCAATATAGATAAAGTTGATTTTGAATCAATGAAACAAGGAGAAATCACAAAACCTATTAAATTCAAAACCGAATTATCAGAAGCCTATCGACTAATAAAAGTAAAACGCAAAACCGATGCACACAAAGTAGATTTAATACTTGATTACGACAAAGTGCATAGTTCAGCCTTAGACAATAAAAAGACAGAAACAATAAGAAATTGGGCAAACAAAAGATTGAAAAAAACATACGTAAAAATAGATCCTGAATATCAATCTTGCGACTTCAAACTAAATTGGATTAAATAAACAATGAACCAAGTAGAACAACTAAATACACTAATAGATAAATGCAATCTTTTGAAAAAAGAGATTGCAAAAGTAATTGTTGGGCAAAAGGAAATAGTAAATCAAATACTTATTTCAATACTTTCTTCGGGACATTGTCTTTTAGTTGGCGTTCCTGGCTTAGCAAAGACTCTTTTAGTCAATACAATTGCAAAAACCTTAGGCTTAACCTATAAAAGGATACAATTTACACCCGATTTAATGCCTTCTGACATAATCGGGAGCGAAATTTTAAATACAAACAGAGAGTTAGAGTTTATAAAAGGACCTTTATTCGCTAATATATTACTTGCAGACGAAATAAACCGAACACCACCTAAAACTCAATCCGCTTTATTAGAAGCAATGCAAGAACACAAAGTAACAGTAAATGCAAAAACCTATCCTTTGCAAGAACCTTTCTTTGTTTTAGCAACCCAAAACCCTATTGAACAAGAAGGAACTTATCCATTACCAGAAGCACAGTTAGACAGATTTATGTTTATGCTTTGGTTAGACTATCCATCATTTGAAGAAGAAGTACAAATTCTAAAAAATACTACAACAGATAAAACAATAGAGGTAGAGAAAATATTAGAAATTCAAGACATTCTTGACATTCAAAACCTTATAAAGCAAGTTCCCGTTAGCGATAACGTATATGATTATGTAGTTTCTTTGGTTTCAAAAACCAGAAATAAAGGAAGTGAAATCGCAACTAAGTATCTACAATGGGGAGCAGGACCTCGTGCTTCGCAATACTTAATAATGGGAGCAAAAGCACACGCAGTCTTAAACGGAAAGTATTCTCCTGACATTGAAGACGTAAATGCTGTTGCCGTTGCAACACTTCGTCACAGAATAGTCCTCAATTACGAAGCACAAGCAAACGGCTACACAACAGAAACCATAATTAAAGAACTTATAAATAGCAAATAGCATAATGAAAAAGGTATTATATTTTTTAATAGCAAACTTATTCGTATTAACTCTTGTAGCACAGCCTGCAAGAGAAAGAAATCCAATAACCGATAATACGAAAACAACAAATCAAACACAACAAGCAATTGGACTTCAAGGCGATGGTTGTAACTATCTAATGGTTTCACAACCTCCAAAGCCAAAAAAAGGTAAGACAACAAAGAAACAACAACCAACAGAACCATATTATCCTGAAAAAATCGAAGCATACATTTGTTTTGAGCCATCTTCTGCTTACTACACCGAAGAAGGCTTAAATATATTAGACAGTATTTATTCTATTGCCTTTGCACAAGCAAATACCAAGTTCTATAAAATGACAATAGATGCCTTTGACGATGCAGAACCATTGAACGAACTCAACGCATCATTAGCTCGCGACAGAGCAGCAATGATATTCAACTATTTCTCTTCAAGAGAAGGAACAGAATTTATAATCAAGCGAACACCAAGCACCTATACACACTCTTGCAGTGGCGAAATGCCATACTACATCAAATACAAAATGCCATTTGACTTCAAATGGACAAGTCTTTACAACAAAAGCGAAGAAGAAAGAACCAAAGACGGAATCAATTTAGTAGGAAAAGTAAGATTACTCATAGAAGACGACCCAGAAGGCTGTCTTGGAGAATACTTTGACTACTATTACCCATCACAAGACTCAGTACTATCAGGCAATCACGCAAGCATAACAATACCAAAAGGAGCATTAGAATCAATAACTCATACAAAAGACACAATAGAATACACATGCAATATTTCTTATAAAGAATTTATGAGTTTTGAAGAACTAACAAGCAATTACCACTTAATCCCTCACAAAAAGCAATACCTAATAAACGCAGGTTATATAGTAATTGACGCAGAGCATCAGCCAGATTACCACTCTTGTCAAAACAAAGAAAATTTCCAACCTATCATAAACGTAAGAGTTCCAATAGAATTACAACAAAATGACGCAAGATTGAAATTCTACGCAAAAGTTTACGACAATAAAGGCAAACCAATCTACAAATCAATACCTACTAAAAAAGAAAAAGACAAAGAAACAAAACTTCAAACCCTTACAGTAGATCTTACAGCCTTTCAATTAGACACCATTTACCTTGGTAAAAAAGTTGAAGAAAAAGAATTATCAGACTATTTCTTCTCTGCAAAAGAAGGAGAGCCAGGAGCATTTCAAGCAATGGGCGGTTGGCTTAAACCATACAAGCTAAACAAAAAAGGACAATACATTATCAAGAAGCAAATGCAAATGGTACTTCGTAAACCTATTGGAGAGATAATAGAAGAATAAAGAAAATGAAAAAAATTAGCCATTTATTCACGCTATTTATTGCATTCCTTGCTTTCACTTCTTGTTCAAGCAAGAGTGAACTTGCAATAGAAGTCCCAGAACTCTCGCAAGGAGAAATCACAATCATATACGCAACACCCGATCAAATAGATTCACGTCAGCAAGAGACATTAAAAACCGTGCAAATCACAAATGGTAAAGCACAAATAGTCTTTGATACAATTTCTTTTGACAAAAAAATCAAAGATTGTACGATGTTGATTCAAGACACAAGCAAACAATTCGCTTATGGCATACCTTTACCATTAGAAAAAGGCAAAACCCTTACAATAAAGATAAGTGGAGTTGATAAATATTTGCAAAAAGAGGATTATTTGAAAATAACCTATTCTGGCTCAAAGAAAGCAGAAGAATTTTCAAAATTTTATAACGACTTAATGGAACAAAATAAAATCCTTTTAAGCAATCCTGAAAACACAAAAGAAGTTTACACAAAACAAGCTAATATTTACAAAAACTATATCGAGACAAACAAAGAATCAGGCTTAGTTTACTCTCTTATGATAGGACAACTAATGCAGTTTAAACTAAACGACCAAAACCCTATCATAGATTTATGTTCAAACCTATGTCTTAGTGTAGAAGAAAGCAATATTTGGGCGAATTATTTATGCAAAATCTTGGCTGAACGTCAGAAAAAAGCACATTCTTCCTCAATATTGAGTTTTACAGCAATAGATAGAGACGAAAAAGAATACACCGAAAGAGATATAAAGCCACATAAATACGTCTTAGTATGCTTTTGGGCATCGTGGTGCAAGCCTTGCAAAGAAGAATTGCCACAACTCAAAAAGATATACGAAAAATACAACTCCAAAGGTTTAGAAATAGTAAATATTTCAGTAGATTTACAACCTGTTGAATGGTTAGAATTTACAAAAACAAATCCTTTACCATGGCTTTCCTTGTGGGGGAATGGTCATGAACTCACTGCAAAATATGATTTCCAAACAATTCCTTTCAATATCATAGCCGATGAAAATGGAAAAGTGATAAAAAGAGAATTATACAAAGAAGAAATCGACAAGGCAATAGAAGAATTATTCAATGAAGAATAAAATTCGTTTTAAACGCATATCAAACCGACACAAACAAGCAATATATTTTCTTTTTGGTATTGCATTAGGATTCGGTTTGATATTTTTTTTTGTAAAAGACAAGTTTTCCACCTTAGAAGCCAACGAATCAAAAAATATTACAATCAAAGAACAAACTATTTCGCAGTTTCCTGTTAGAGATTCGGTTTATTTAGATCTTAATGCCTCAGACACCTTAGACCTTCAAGAAGTTAGAGGAGTAGGAAAGGTGAGAGCAAGAAATATATACAAGTACGGACAAAAATTAGGAGGATATATCAGCGTCAATCAACTCAAAGAAGTTTATAGCATAGACTCTGCAACCTTTGAACAAATCAAACCACATTTCTATGCAGGCAAAACCGAGATTAGAAAAGTAAATATCAATAGCGATGACCCTAAATACTTAGCACGACACCCCTATATTGACTTTGCTCTTGCCAAAGCACTGATACGCTTTCGCAAAAAATACGAAAAAGACTTTAACTCAATAGAAGAAATCAAACAAATACATTTAATGGACGAAGAAACCTACAACAAACTTCGCCCTTATATTAAATTATCCGAATAAAAAATAGAATTATGGAATTTAGTGCAAAACAAATAGCTCACTTATTACAAGGAGTAGTTGAAGGAAACGAAGAAGTAATCGTTAATAAACTTTGCAAAATAGAAGAAGGAGAAGAAGGAGGCTTATCTTTCCTTGCAAATCCCAAATACACACAATATATTTACACCACAAAATCAAGCATAGTCATCGTAAACCAAGACTTTGTAGCCGAAGAAAAAATATCAGCCACACTAATCAGAGTACAAGACGCTTATGCTTGTTTTGCAAACCTTTTAGAAATCTACAATCAATATCGTTTCAACAAACAAGGCATTTCTTCCCTTGCCGTTATCGACCAAAAAGCCACAGTAGGCGAAGATTCTTATATAGGAGAGTTTGTTGTGATTTCACAAGATGCCAAGATAGGAAAAAATTGCAAGATTTATCCACACACATACATTGGCGACAACGTAACAATAGGCGATAACGTAACAATTTTTGCAGGAGTAAAAATCTATCACGACACAATCATTGGCAATAACTGTATAATACACGCAGGAGCTGTACTTGGAGCAGATGGATTTGGCTTTGCACCGCTTGCAGACGGCACTTTCAAAAAAATAGCCCAAATAGGAAATGTCGTAATCAAAGATAACGTAGAAATAGGAGCAAACACAACAATAGATAGAGCCACAATGGGTTCTACAATCGTTGAAGAAGGCTCAAAAATCGATAACCTATGTCAATTAGGCCATAATGTAACAGTAGGAAAGTCCACAGTAATGGCAGCACAAGTAGGAATTGCAGGCTCAACCAAAGTAGGAAGCAACTGTTTTGTAGGAGGACAAGCAGGATTTGCAGGACACATAACCGTAGGCGATAAATGCCAAGTAGGAGCACAATCAGGAATAATCTCAGACGTCAAATCAGGCTCAACAATCGTAGGAGCACCAGCAATAGACGCCAAACAATATATGAAAAGTTATGTCTATTTCCGTAAATTAGAACAAATGAAAAAGCAAATAGACAACTTAGAAAAACAATTAAAAGCCTTACAGGAGTAAATTACAATAAATTTACTCCTATAAGGTGCATAAACTCTTCTCTTGTTTCTTTATTTTTAAGGAAAGCACCCGTAAAATCCGAAGTAGTAGTAACCGAGTTTTGTTTTTGTACGCCTCGCATACTCATACACAAGTGTCGAGCCTCAATAACAACGGCAACCCCCAACGGATTCAAGGTATTTTGAATACAATCTTTGATTTGTTGAGTCAATCTCTCTTGAACTTGCAGTCTTCTTGCAAAAACATCAACTATTCTCGGAATTTTGCTTAGTCCAACAATGTATCCGTTCGGAATATAAGCAACATGAGCCTTTCCAACCATAGGAACCATGTGATGTTCACACAAAGAATAAATTTCAATATCCTTTACGATTACCATTTGTTTGTAATCCTCCTTAAACATAGCCGAACGCAAAATTTCCTCAGGTTTTAAATCATATCCGTGAGTAAAAAATTGCATTGCCTTAGCAACTCTCATAGGCGTTGCCAACAATCCTTCTCTGTTTACGTCTTCTCCCAACAAAGAAATAATCTCTTTGTAGTGATAAGCAAGCTTTTCTAATGTATCTTTGTTATATCGTTCAATTTTTTGATAGCCAAACTCTTCCATAACATTGTTTTTAGTCAATTAAACGGCAAAAGTACACAATTTACTTGGGATTTTGCCATTTACCATCTTCTTTTATCATATCAATTAGCAGATTCAACGCATCTTCTTCGCAAATATTAGAATGCACCAACTCTTTTCCGCGATAAAGATGAACTTTGTTTTCCAATCCTCCAATGTATCCGTAATCTGCATCAGCCATTTCTCCCGGTCCATTCACAATACAGCCCATCACAGCAATCTTTAATCCCTTTAAGTGTTTACATTTTTCTTTCACCTTAGCCAAAGCCGATTGAATGTCATACTTTGTTCTTCCGCAAGAAGGACAAGCAATAAATTCTGCCTTATAAATCTCTTCTCCTGTTGCCTGTAAAAGTTCTGCTTGCAAGACTTTGTCGCACAACTCTACTTTATCTGCCATCGATTCCATAATCAAAGCAGTTGTGTTGCCCAATAATCTCTCTTGATTAAAGTCTTTGTCCGTCTGAACAATAACTCCCGCAGGATAAGCAGAGTTTTTAAGCCTTTCTATCACTGCTTCGGGACTTTCTTTGCAAATATCAATTCTCTCAATGCCCGAAAAATCCTTAGGCTTTTGACGTTTTTCAAACTCCGAATTAAGTCTTATCCTTCTTTCTCTTTCCTCAAAAGGAATATCTTTGTAAGCATCTACAATTTTTTTTGCAACCTCAATTTCGTTTTCAGGAATTTCAGTTAGCGAAACCCTTATCGTGTCGCCAATTCCAAGAGCCAGCAAACTGCCTATGCCAGAAATAGATTTAACTCTGCCTTCAAATTCATTTCCGGCTTCGGTTACGCCCAAGTGAATAGGGAAATCATACCCTTTTTCCCTCATCATAGCACACAAAGTGCGAGTTGCATAGTGCATAACCTTGACATTGCTTGATTTCATTGACAAGACGAGATTTTCAAAGTCCAATTGCTTACAGATTTCTACAAATTCCATTGCCGAAGTCGCCATTGCAAAAGGAGTATCGCCATATCTTGACATTATTCTTTGACTTAGCGAGCCGTGATTAGTCCCTATTCTGACCGCAGTCTTGTTTCTCTTGCAGATTTCCAAAAGAGGAGCAAGTTTTTCTGTGATTTTTTCCAACTCCAAAGCATATTCCTCGTCTGTATAATTGATTTTTGAAATATTTCTATCGGTATAATTTCCGGGATTTATTCTTACCTTTTCCACAATAGCGGCTGCTACTTCTGCTGCCTTAGGATTGAAATGTATGTCTGCGATTAGCGGAACGAAACAACCTCTTTTCGCTAATTCGTTCTTGATTTCATAAAGATTTTGTGCTGCTTGAACATTTGAGGCAGTGATTCTGACTAATTCACAACCCTTTTCTACCAATCTTAGTGTTTGTTCTACCGTTGAAACGGTGTCCATTGTGTCGGTATTAGTCATTGACTGAATCCTAACAGGATTTTTTCCACCTATGCCAAGGTTTCCAACCATTACTTGCCTTGTAATGCGTCTTGAAACAGGGTTTGATACCTCCCAAGCAGGAATATTTCTATTCATAATATTCATTTGTTGATAATAGAGAACAAAAGTACAGAAAAACTCCGAGACGCACAAAAATATTTCTTTGATTTAATTATTTGTTTCTTCGTCTAAATTCTGAGGGTGAAAGATTTACCATTCTTTTAAAGAAGTTTGAGAAATTAGCAAGAGAATTAAATCCTAATTCTTCTGCTATTTTTTCTGTTGAATAATCGTTTTCTAAAAGTCTTTTCTTGCATTCGTTTGCCAATTTCTCATCTATCCATCTTTTTGGAGTCTTTCCTGTGTTGGATTTTATCACAAACTCAAAATAACCCTTAGACAAATGAACGCTTTCTGCATAAAAATTAGTGTCTTTGTTTGCTGTTACACACTCATCTAATAAACTGAAAAACTTTTTGCAAATACCGTAGTCGTTAAAAAATGCATTTTCTTTTTTTTCTTTTAAAGAAAGATAGTAATACGTACGCGTCAAATTCGTAACAGCATCTATTCTGTAAGGAGTTGTTGTATAAGAAAGACATTTCTTTATATCATTAAATAGATTTGAGAAAAATTTGTCTTCGTTCTTTTTCAAATAATACAAAGGCATTGCTTTAACTTTGTTGTGATAAGAGGTGCTGATTATATTGTTTGTTAAAAAATTATCTTTCAAATTTGGAGTAATAACCAAGTAGTGAATCTTTATGTCGTTGCTGCAAGAAATAATTTCCAATTCATTATTCTCTTGTACAAGAAAAAGAGTAGGTGCTTGCAATTCATATTTTTTCATATCCAACATAACGACAACACTCCCTCTTTCAAGGAAAATATCTAAGTAATAATCGGTTTTATAAGGCTTAAAGTTGTTTTTTAGAATTTCAATATTGTTTGAATACAACAAATCGTAGTTTATCTTCTCTTTATTTTTTGCCTTATCAAATTGTTCTTGCCAATTGAATAAACAAGTCTTGTTTTTCATAAACAGAAACGCTGAATTTTAATTTTTTGCAAATATAACATAATTATAATACAAAAATTAAAAATCTTGTAAATCTTAAAAAAGTCCTTGTAAATTAGAAATAAAGTTCTGAAATTTTTATTATATTTTTGCAAACGAAAATTTTCACGATTTTTTTAGTACTAAAAAACAAATGAAGCAATGATGAAAACAAGTATTAAAAAATTATTAATTAAAAAAGTAAAAAACAATGAAGAAATTTTTTACAACTAAGTTTACTATTTCAATAATAAACTTAGTTGTAAGTATATAACTTTAATAATATGGAAGAAATAAAAGAAATATTAAAAGAGAATCAAAGATTGGCGAAAGAAAACCAAGAAATCTTTCAACGAATTAACAAAAAATCAAAAATATATGAAAGAGTAGAACTCGTATTTTCAATTCTATTCTTTGTTGTTTTAACAATAGGCTTTATATTGGTAGAGTTTAATAATTAAAAATAATATGCAATGGAAGAAATAAAAGAAATATTACAAGAAACACAAAAAACATTACAAGGAAATAACGAAGAATTAAAGAAAATCGAGAAAAAAATAATTACAGACAAGAAATCTCTTATTTTAGGGAGTTTATCAATGTTGATTCTTGAAGTAGTTGCTGTTGCGTATTTTATGGATTATCTTTAAAAACAAAAAAATAAGTCTAAGAAATAAAAAAATAACTCTATGATTTAAAAAATTATTTCATAGAGTTATTTTTTTAAAACAAAGAAATATTTTCAGAAGTCTAAGACTATATTCCAAAATAGCAACTAATAAATGCTGAATACTTGGTATTGAGGTTGTTATCTCTTGGAATGCTTGCTTTGAGGTTTGGTGAAATTTTGATATTATCGTTAATTCGATATTCAAATCCTGCTATCACGCTTGAATTGCCTTGTGTTGTAAGTAGGATTTCTTCCTCTAAGATGTCATACCTTGCATAGAAGTCAAAATTCTTATTGATTGAGAAATTGCCAAAGAAACTTGCTCCTTGTTTTTGGTCTTTTAGAATGTTATACTCTGCTCCGAGAGTGATTTTTTCGCTTTTATAGCCTGTGAAGAAAGAGAAATTTGCTTGATTTTCATCGTTTACTCCTCCGTATAGGCGAAAATACAAATTCTTTATTGGATTTATTGTTGCTCCTAAGCCATATTGAAAACTATTGTTTTGTTGTAGTTTTTTATATCCTTCTCCGTTTGTTATGATTGCGTCAATTGAGAGAATTTCTCCAAATTTATATGCTGCCGATAGCCCTAAGTCTGCACTATGTCCAAATTTATATTCGTCTTGAAAGGATTTTGCTACGTATCTTTTGCCCCAAAATTTTTCTATTTCATTGAATTGTGTTGTGGAAATCAATCCTGCGTTGAGCGAAAGATTGTTGTGTTTCCATGAGATTTGAGCATTTTTTATGTAGGCTATGCGTTGATAGTCGTTTACTTGTTTCGACTCGCCTATGTCCATAACTGCTTTTATTGATAAGCCTTTTTTTAGTTCGTATTGATAGCCTAAGTATGCTCTGTTTAATTCAAAGCCTAATTCTTCTTTCTCTTCTCCAAAGCCTGCATAGAAATCGCCAAATACTTGAATGATTGGCTTGCCATTTGTTTGCGTTTGGTTTTCTTGTGCTATCAATGCAGAGTTGAAAACAATGCTTGCAATTAGTAATGCAATTATTCTTTTAATTTTCATTTTCAAATATGTTTAAGGCTGTTTGTGTTGTGATTTCGGCTACTTGTTCTAATGGAATTTCTTTTACTTCGGCTACAAATTGTGCAATGTCTAATATGTATGCACTTTCATTGCGTTTTCCTCTGTGTGGTACGGGTGCAAGATATGGCGAATCGGTTTCTAAAACTATGTCTTTGATGTCTATTTGCTTTACAATTTCGGATAGTTTTGAGTTTTTAAAGGTTAAAACTCCTCCTATTCCTATTTTAAATCCCATTTCTATGACGGTTTTTGCTTGTCTTAAATCTCCTCCAAAGCAGTGAAATATGCTTTTGTATTGTTTTTTGTTAATGGTTTTTAGGCTGCGATAGATTTCATCAAAACTTTTTCGTGCGTGAACAATGAATGGTTTTTCTAATTCTAATGCCCATGCGATTTGTTGTTCAAATGCTATGATTTGTTGTTCTAAAAATTCTTTGTCCCAATACAAATCTATCCCGATTTCGCCTATTGCACAAAATTTTTTGGGATTTTCAAATAAGGTTTCTTTGATAATAGATAAGGATTCTATGTAATTTTCTTTTACGCTCGTAGGGTGAAGTCCCATCATAGGAATACAGCAGTCGTATTTTTCGCAAAGAGAAATCAAAGGCTTTATTGTGGTTTCATCAACGTTTGGGATATACATCTTATACACTCCATTTTCGTTTGCTCTCTTTATTACAGATTCTAAATCCTGAGCAAAACTTTCTTCATACAAATGAGTATGTGTGTCAATCAATCTCATAATTCAATATATAACAAAAAAACCTCCTTATTGAAGGAGGTTTGAGGTTTTATGTCTTTGTTTACAAATATTTTTTACTTTACAGAAGCGACTCTTTTCATACATTTTGATTTAAGATTCGCAGCTTTGTTTTTGTGAATAACTGAACGCTTTGCTAATTTGTCTATTTGAGCAATCAATTTAGGTAATTTAGCACTTGCTTCTGTTAAATCTTCAGTCATTCTGAAATCTTTCAAAGCATTTCTCATCGTTTTAGCGTAATAACGATTTGCTATTCTTTTTTTATCGTTTGCACGAACTCTTTTTATTGCACTCTTATGATTTGCCATTTCCTTTTTTCTTTCTCTATTTCTTTAATCTTTTGTACCCCGTAGGGGATTCGAACCCCTGATTTCAAGAATGAAAATCTTGCGTCCTAGGCCAACTAGACGAACGGGGCGTCTTGCCTTAATTGACGTTGCAAAATTACTACTATTTTTAATACTACCAAATTTTTTCTATGATTTTTTTTAATTTTTTTCTATGACTATTCTTTATCTTGCTGAAATTCAAATCCTAATCTTTTTGCAGTAATTATGCGTTTTGATGAAGAATTTAGCTTCATTTCGCCAATACTTATCGTTTTTACCTCGTCAAAAGGCGGAACTAATAGATCAAAATTGTTAGCATATTCCATAGAAGAGAGAATTATGCTGTTAATTGACTCCTTATTTATTATAGAAGTGTTAAAGTTTGAATATAATAATCCAACTTCTCTTTTGCCTTCTATGAAATAATGATTTTCCTTGTTGATAAACACTCTTCCTATCAAATATCCTATGTCATATTCTCTATCATAGTCAAAAGAATCGGATAAAAAGTTGTAAATATTTATCATTCCGCAGAAAGATCGCTCTTTGTCTTGTATTACATAAGGTAGTTTCATTACTTCGTGTTGTCGGGAGAATTCAAAAACATTTGTGTGCATAGTAAAAATTAGAATATCCTCGCCAAAACGTATTTCAAACTCCAATTCCGATTTGTTTTGAAAAATAAACTTTGTTTCAGGAGCAGTTTCTTGCATTTGTTTTATTATTTCTTGTGCAGATTCCTTGAAATTTTTAAAAGCATCTTTTGTGTTATTTTCAATTGTACTTAAAAGGAGGGATTTTTCTGCTATTTTTTTGCATAAAGTCAATGTATCCATATTTTTTTCTTTTTTGTGGGATTAAAAAAAAGCCCTATGAAAAATACATAGGGCTTGAATTTACTTTCTCTCTGAGAATTAATCTTCAGGTTGAATAGCTTCCATAGGGCAAACGTCAGCACATGTTCCGCAACTAACGCATTTTTCACCATCTATTACGTAGATGTCTCCTTCAGAGATTGCTCCTACTGGACATTCATCAATACAAGTGCCGCAAGCAGCACAACTGTCTGTAATTTTGTAAGCCATTTTTTTACTATTTAAGGTTTAAAACTTTTGCAAAGATACATCATTCTTTCAAATAACAATAAAAAATTAAGAAAAGTTTTAAAAATTGATATTTTTTTTTGCATTTGTTGTACCTTTGCCGAAAATAAATAACTAAATGATGATGAAAAGAAATATTATTTATGTTTTGGGACTTTTCTTCTTGTTTATCTCTTGTACAAAAGAAGAAATAGTAGAAAAATATGATAATGGAGAGGCTAAATTAGTCTATTTGTTTAAAGAAGATAATGGCAAAAAAATAAAAGTCAAAGAAATACATTATTATGACAATAAACAAAAAAGATTAGAAGGCGAATTTGATAAAGAAGGTAGCAAAACAGGGAAATGGAACTTCTATTTTGCATCAGGAAATAAGTTTGCATCAGCCGATTTTACTGATTCTGAAACAGGAAAAGGCTGGATAGTTTTTGATAACAAAGGAAAAGAAATAGTTTCTGCTGAAGATAGGCTGCTTTCCTTGCATTTTGCAAAAGATAATGGTTTATGTGATATAAAAGTCAAAAAAACAGATGGTGAGGTCTTTTATAAATTTTTTGAAGGCTTTACAATCTGTCAAAAAATCAATACAAGAGGAAATATTCCGCAAGGAGAAAGCATTTCTTGGTATGAAAACGGACAAGTAAACTCGATTCACTATTACAAAGATGGTATGCAAGATAGCATTTATCAGGTTTTCACAAAAGATGGAAGCACAATAATAAAAGGACAATACAAAATGGGAGTAAAAATAGGCAAATGGGAATATTTTCTTTCAGATGGTACTCCACAAGGCATAGAAATATATGATGTAGATGGTACTTTATTAAAACCAAGAAGATAATGAAAAAATTAACACTAAGTTTTTTGATTTGCATTTTTTGTAGTATAAATGCGTTTTCTCAATATAGTTATGAAATTGTAGAGTTTAATTCACAATTATCAAGTGATACAGAAAAAGTTTACGCAGTAAAAACAGACACTCTTAGGATAGAACAAATAAATAGTAGCATATTAGAAATATGTAATACAAAATATGAAGCAAGTGAAGAAGATGTAGTTGTAACACCTAAGGTCTATTATAATTCTAAACTAAAAAATTTTATTTTGCTTTTAGATAAAAAAGTAGATTATAGTATTGGTTGCGATGTTGTTTCAATAAAAAATAATAATTACCAATATTTAGGAGAATTATCCGTAGCCGCATACACAAAAGACGAAAATGGTAGAATGAATTATAATAGTATTTTGCCATTTGTATCAATTGTTAAAGTATCTGATAGAATGATTTTTAGTTTTGAAACTCCTCTTGTGGTAATTTACCCGGGAATGTCAGAAGAAGCAACACTCAACGGAAGAGATGTTTACTATACTTATTCAAAATCGAAACTTGAATTATTTAAATAGTTATTGCCTTAGTTAAAATCTCAACAAATTTTGCGATTCCTATCAAAATATATAACTCTATTTCAACAACAAAAGATAGAATAGCGTTTAGGAAAGGTATATCTACAAATGCAACTAAAATTATAATGCTTATCAATAAAAAAGCAAGAAAAGGTACAACTATAACGTTGGTAAGTAGAAATAAAATAGGGAAAGTCTTAAATTTATAAATAATAATAGGAGTTGTAAAGACTTGTGCCGAAAGGCTTATAGTCGCATTTTTAATTATTGGTTTGAAATAAGATTTGATTTTATGTTTTGAGAAAAGTTTTTCAATCAAAGGCACACCTACTAATATACCTAAAACTGCTAAAAATGAGAGTTGAAAACTTATATCAAACAAAAGTAACGGGTCTGCAATCAACAAGAAAAATGCAGTGCAGTAAAGAGTATTTAAAGAATTGGTTTGCAGTGGCAAAAACTTGGAAAGCGAAAATATTGTAAACATTAAAGCAACTCTTAAAGCAGAAGGAGTACAGCCAATAATTAACGCGATAGCCCAAGCAATGATAACTAATAGTATTTGCCTAAAATAATAAAATCTTAGTCCAAAAAGACAAATGAATTTAGTAATTAACTGAATGAAACCAAGAATTAGACCTATGTGAAGACCAGAAACACAAAGTATATGAGCAATTCCTGTTGCAGAGAAACTATTTCTTATGTCTATATCAAGTTTTGATTTGTCTCCAAGCAACAAAGAAGTAGCAAGGTTTGCGTTTTTTTCAGACAATTTAGAAGATTCTATTCTGTTTTTAAGATTTTGATTTGCATTTTTTGCCCATTTGATTATTTTATTCCCTTGATTGTGATTTATTACTTTGAAATTCTTGCAGTAAACGTTGTGATACAATCGTTTGTGATTCATATATTTTTGGTAATCAAAGTCTAAACCTTCAAAGTTTTTGATTCTTACCATTTTTTCTTTGCTTTCAACTACATCTCCATAGTTTAAGCAAATTTCTTCTTTTGGAAAATTTAGCAAAACTTTGCCATGAGTCTTTTTCCAAGCGTTCCCGTCAAAATATTCAATGACTTTCGCTTCGTAGACGCTCCAATTCTTTTTTGGCTTATAGTTATCGGTAATTAAATAACGAAAAGACTTAGCTTTGTCAAAATGAGAAGAATAATGATCATTGACAAAGAAAACAGGGACAAAACTATCCACAATTATTATCCCAATAATCAAAAAGATAAGAGGGATAATAATTGGGCGTTTAATCATATTATAATCTTAATTTAAGTCCTGCAAAAATAGTACTTGGGTGGAAATTGAAAACTGCGTTCATTTCTCCTGCCATACAAAAACCACACTTATCGCAAACGCCTTGTTCTTTTCCTATACACTGAGGGGTTTTTGCTCCATCAGAAAATATGAAATTTGTTACCCAACATTGAGGAGTAAAATCTAATTTTTTCATTTTCTTCAATCCAGCAACGGAATTCATAATTGGATAACCTTTTTTCTTGTAGGAAATAATCATATCAATTATTTCTTGTCTTTTTCCCATTTCTAAGGCAAGATATTCTGTTCCTTCAAAAGGAGTGTGGAAATTCAAAGAAATGGATTTTATATAAGGACTATTCTTTACGTATTCTATTGTTTTGGCAACTGCTTCATAGTTTAGAGTATTTATTGCCATATTTACACTCAAAGCCTTGTGATTACATGTAGCAATATTCTTTTCTAAATTTGCAAAAGCACCTTTTCCTCTTATTCTTTCGTGATATTCTCCAACCCCATCAAGACTTACCCAAATGCTATCGGCTTTTGAATTGACAAAAGGTCTTTGTGCGTTAGTTGTTATCGTACAAGAGTAAAAGCCTATCGACTTTGCTAAATCTATAAGGTCATCTACGCGTTTTTCTCCATCTTCCCAGATAAATGGTTCACCACCTTCAAAATCTATAAAACGAGATCCTTGTTCATAACAATAGATTAACTCTTCTTTTATTTGCTCATAGGTTTTTATATTCGGATTTTCGTAGTTGTAAACGTTGCAATGCTTACATGCAAGATTACATTTATCAGATATGAATATTACACTTTGAAGAGGTTTTCTTTGATTAAAAAATTTAGCACCAAAAAACCATTTGGCTAAATAAAACATTTGCTTAACCATAATATGATATTAACTAAAATTATTACTATACAAAATAACGAAAGTATGTTTCTCGCACCAAGCCAACGTGCCATAAACCAATCGACACCTGCTATTTGAAATTTTTCCCAATTTCCCATATTTCCCATATACTTAGGTGGTTTTGCAACGTTTGCATTTTCTGATTTTGCAAAGTCAAATAAACTTTTTATCAACCAAATGCTTCTTGGCAAAACAAGAAAAATTAAAAGATATAGCGGATGTAAATATTTTAAAACTACACCTACAACAATAATTAAGTAAGGAATAAAATTAAATAACACACTTGCAGTTAGATTTGCTTTGTTTGTTTTTAGCAATCTTGCAAAAGTCATCTTGTTTGCACTCTCATCGGCTTTTTTATCAATGAAACTGTGAGTGAAAAGAATGTTTACAACCAACAAACCAATAGGAATTGATGCTAAAACAACGGAAGAGTCTAATCTATTTGCACTTGCGATATATACTCCCATCATTAAAAGCGGTCCAAAAATGATTCCAATAATCAATTCTCCAAGTCCGATGTAAGAAAACTTAAAAGGGAATCCTGAATAAGAAATTCCTAAGAATAAAGTTAAGAAAGCAATAAGGACTATCAACCAATTAAATCTTACAGTCAAAATAATTCCTCCCATTATTGCTGCAAAAAGAAGAAAAAGCACAATAGCCTTCTTCAAATCTTGAAGAGTTGATTCATTAGAAGTAAGATAAGGATATTTTACAATCCTTGCTCTGATTCCTTGACGTGAGAGTTCTTTTCTGCTTTCGGCTGTATTTACTTTGTAATCAAAGAAATCATCAGCCAAATTCATTCCTGAGTGAGCCGAAACAACACCTAAGACTGCTAAAATGGCAAGATAAATATTAAACTCTGCTTCATTTATTGCAATAACTACAGCAAGAATAGCAGGTAGCATACTTTGAGCCAAGGAAGCTTTTCTTGCGTTTTGCATCCAAATCTTTAATTTTTTCATTGTTTTAAATCAAAAAAAGTGAGTGTGCAAAATTAGAAAATATTTCAAAGAAAAAATAAAATAAATCAAAGAAATAATTTCGTGAATCAAAGAAATATTTTTCTAAAACAAAGAAAAATTATGGAGTTTCTATATTTTTTGTATATTTGCACGTTAAAACGTTTAGTTTTTTCAAGGGAATGGAGATAAAAGACATAGCAAAATTTATAGAAAACGAACTAAACACTTTTGAAAAGATGTATCAAGAGTGCAAAGAGAGTGATATAGCAACGCTTTCTGATATATTGTCTTATTCTCTTTCTCAAAAAAGTAAAAAAATACGCCCACTTATTACTTTATTAGTAGCAAAGGCTTGTGGAGGTGTTAGCGATTCTACTTTTCGTTCAGCAATTATTGTAGAATTGCTTCATACCGCTTCGCTTGCTCACGATGATGTGTTAGATAATAGCGATTTAAGAAGAAATCAACCAACAATAAATGCGTGCTGGGGCAATAATGCTGCAATATTATACGGAGATTATCTTTTCGGAAAGTCTCTTCAACTAATTCATACAAAGGAAGATTTTGAGCTTTTGCCAATTTATTCCAAAATAGCACGCGAATTGCCAATGGGAGAGTTGTTACAAAAAGATGTTTTGGAGAAAGGAGATATTTCTCGACAATCTTATTTTAATGTAATAGACTTTAAAACCTCTTCTTTATTAGGAGCTTCGGCTTATATCGGAGCAAAAACCGCCCAAACCGACAAAGACTACACTCTTTATGCAGAAGAATTTGGTAGATTATTAGGAAGAGCATTTCAAATCAAGGACGATATTTTGGATTTCGCTATTTCTCAAACCAGTGGGAAGAAATTCGGAAACGATATAAAGGAAAGCAAATTTACCTTGCCGATTTTGGATTACATTGACCAATTAGAAGAAAG
The DNA here is from genome assembly GCA_017559135.1 of Bacteroidales bacterium. GTDB lineage: Bacteria > Bacteroidota > Bacteroidia > Bacteroidales > P3 > Onthomorpha. The sequence goes on from JAFYSZ010000003.1 coordinate 166,600, forward strand.
TGTTAAACTAAATGCAATAAATTTTGTCAAACAAAAAGACAAGTCTGATGAAGAAGTATTGAAATTTGTCATGGATATAGCAGAGTCAGGTAGTCTAAAAAAGACAGAAGAACAAGTAAAATGTTATAGTAATAAGGCAAAGGAAATTTTAAAACATTTGCCAGAAAATCAATACAGAGAAGTATTGGAACAATTAGTAGAAACATTGATAGAAAGAAATAATTAACAAAAACGTACGAATATGAAAAAGATGATTTTATTTGCAATAGCTTCAATATGTTCATTGATGATATATGCACAACAAACACTTCCAAGTGTAGATTTAAAAACTCTTGATGGAAAAGCAATAAACACAAAAGAAATCAGCAATGATGGAAAACCATTTGCAATATGTTTTTGGGCAACTTGGTGTAAACCTTGTTTAATGGAATTAAGTACGTTTGCCGAACTTTATGAAGAATGGCAAGAAGAAACAGGTATGAAAATTTTTGCAGTGTCAATAGATGACAGTCGTACACAAGCAAAAGTTCAACCTTTGGTAAATACTTCCGAATGGGAGTATGAAATCTTGTTAGACGTAAATAGTGAATTTAAAAGAGCAATGGGAGTAAATAATCCTCCTCATACATTTGTTGTAAACGGCAAAGGAGAAATAGTTTGGCAACACGTAGGTTACGCTCCTGGCGATGAAGAAGGATTGATTGAAGCAATACGTAAAGTTATCGCAGAAGAAAAATAATAATTAGATGAAAAAAATATCAGTAATTTTATTTCTATCCTTGTTTTCTTTGTCTTCTTATGCTCAAAGCATATTAGGAGGAAAGGTAACAGGGAATTTTCAAATGGATATTCAAGCCTCAAAAGAAGATAGTATAATTGGGGCAGAAAAAGTTTATGAAAGACTTTTGAGTAACGCCTTTGCAAATATCAATTACACAAGTGGAGATTTCTCTGCTGGTTTAAGATTTGAATCATACCTTAATCCAATACTTGGATTTGACGCTCAATACAAAGGAGCAGGCATTCCATATCGTTATGCTTCATATAAAAAAGATTATTTGGAAGTAACAGTTGGTAATTACTACGAACAATTTGGAAATGGCTTGATATTCCGTTCATACGAAGAAAGAAACTTGGGCTTAGACAATGCAATGGACGGATTAAGAATTGTAGCAAAACCAGTAAATGGCGTTGCAATCAAGGGAGTTATTGGAAAACAAAGATATTATTGGGAAGATATTTGGGAAAACAATAATGGACTAATCAGAGGAATTGATGCAGAAGTTTCTTTGAATGATTTGATAACAAAACTTAACAATTCCGTAACTCGCTTTACCTTTGGAGGAAGTTTTGTTTCGGTTTATGAGCAAGCAAATCCTAAATACATAACATTGAATGACCAAATGTATAAGATGCTTATACCAGAAAATGTTGGTGCGATGGCTGCTCGTTTTGACCTTTCTCACAAAGCCTTTTTCCTTTCAGGAGAATATGCTTACAAAGGACAAGATCCTAACGCTGTAAATGGATATATTTACAAGCCAGGTAACGCTTTGTTGTTGAAAGCTTCATATTCTGTAAAGGGATTAGGGATTTCTCTTGAAGCAAAGCGTATTGACAATATGAGTTTCAAATCTAAGAGAAGCGAAACAGGAAATATGTTAAATGTTAATTACCTTCCTGCAATTACTCGTCAGCATGCGTATTCTCTTATGGCAATGTATCCTTACGCAACACAAGTTAATGGCGAAATGGGAATACAAGCAGACATTATGTACAAGATAAAAAAGAACACTTTATTAGGAGGTAAATACGGAACAGAGTTAAAACTTAATTATTCAAGAGTTCACTCAATTGATCAACAACCAATAGAAGGTTATGCTTTGAATCAAATGGGTACAGATGGATATACCTCAAATTTCTTTAAGGTTGGAGATGAATTATATTTCCAAGAAATCAATTTTGAAATCGGTAAAAAAGTTAGTAGAGACTTAAAATTGAATTTTATGTACTCTAACCAATTTTTTAACCCAATTGCATTTGGTCACCCTGAGAGTGAAGACCTTGTAGCAAACATATTTGTTGCTGATGCTACATATAAAATTTCTAAAAAGCACTCTATAAGAGGAGAAGTTCAATGGTTGCTAACAGAAGCTAACTATGGAGAATGGGCAACAGGCGATTGGTTACAAGCAACTGCTGAATATAATTTTGCAGGAAAATGGTTCTTTGCATTATCTGACCAATGGAATTACGGAAATGAAGTAGGAGATAAAACACATTATTATAGCGTATCATTAGGTTCAACATACAAAACAACAAGAGTATCGTTGAGTTATGGAAAACAAAGAAGTGGTATCATTTGTATAGGAGGTGTGTGTAGAGAAGTGCCTGCTTCTAACGGTTTATTTATGACAATAACAAGTAGTTTTTAATAAGAAATAGAAATGAGAAAGATATTTAACACAATATTGGTAATAGGTTCTTTGTTTTTTGCGTCTTGTGAAAACTATGACGAAGATGAAAGATTGATTCCTGTAATAGGAGAAACCGATTTGACAACGCCGATTACCAAACAACAGTCAGAACAAGCAATCTTAGTAGAAGATTTTACTGGTTGGAATTGTCCGAATTGTCCGGGAGGAACAGAAGTGTTGGAAACAGAGATGGCAAAATATCAAGGACGCTTAATTGTTTCTGCAATCCACACAGGCTCATTTGCAAGACCTTCTCACGAAAATAATAATTTGGATTTCCGTACTCCTTACGGAGATGAATTAAAGCAAACGTTCAACGTAACAAGTTATCCTGCGATATTGATAAACAGACAAGCAACAGCAATTTCAAGTATCGGAGATTGGTCTGCCAAAATCGCAGAAAAAATGGCAAATACACCACATCAATTCAATATTTCTTTAGGAGCAGAAATTTATGAAGGCAAAAATATTTTGGTAAGTACAAAAATAGATGCTTTATCAGAGGTTAATTCCGAACTTTCTTTGACTTTATATGTTACAGAAAGCGGAATAGAAGGAATACAAAACGTTGCGAGCGAAATTCAATCGTATACTTTCAAGCATGTATTGAGAGAAAATCCGTTAAAGGATATGCCGCTTGCTAATTCTTTCAAACAAGGTGATGTAATAGAGAAAAACTATATGATTACAGGCTCTGATTTGTGGGTAAAAGAGAATTGTGCTGTTGTTGTAATGATAATTAACAACGCAACAGGAGAAGTATTACAAGTAAACGAAATAGAATTATAAATTGTTAAACAAATAAAAATCAGAATCAATATGAAAAAAACGTATTTATTTATTGCGATGCTATTTATTGTGCTTGGAGTAAGTGCACAACAAAGTTTCAGAATGACATATCAAGGAGAAGAATATGTTTCTAATGATACTTTGAGAATAGAAGTCGTTCCAGGAGAAGAATCTAAGGCATTCTTCTTTTTAACCAACATAACAGAAAGTCCAATTGATACTTACATCGGTTATGAGCAAACATTTGGAGAAGAAGGCAGAGAATTTTTGATGTGTTTTGGTAATTGCACAGAAGGAAACTTTGCAGGACCTGTTACACTCAATCCAAATGAAGAATTTACTGAGTTTGACATTGCCTATTACCCAGCAAACACAAACACAGTTATTATAAAAGTAAACATAATGAAAGCTTCTGCAACCGAAGGTGAATATGAAACATTAGAAAGCTTTTATGTAAAATACTATGACGAAGTAGGATTAGAACAAGCCAAAGCAACAAATCTTTCTTTGAGTGCGTATCCAAATCCAGCTGTTAATAACGTAAAAGTATCTTATTCAATTCCTGCAAATTACTCTAATGCAGAAATTTCAGTTCGCAATATGGTAGGCAAAACCGTTAAAACAATTCCTGCAAAAATAGGAGTAAAATCAGTAATGAACATAAACACAGCAGAATTGCCTAACGGAGTTTATTTTTACTCTATAATTGCTGATGGAGTTACTATTTCAACAAAGAAATTAGTTGTTAGACACTAATAATTCAATGTTAATTATAAATGAAAAGAGACAAGAGATTGTCTCTTTTTTTGTTTTCCTAAAATTATTTCTTTGAAATATTTTTATCATTCTGCGTTATAGTGAAAAATAATCCTTAATTTTGTAAAATGAAAGATAAGTTATTTTATACAATTAACGAAGTTGCTGAGATGTTGGAGCTTCCTGCTTCAACACTACGCTATTGGGAAAAAGAATTTAGCAACTTAAAACCACACAGAACAAGTTCTGGAATAAGGAGATACACAGAAAAGGATATTGATTTTCTGAAAAAAATTCTTTATTTTACAAGAGATTGTGGTTATTCATTAGATGGTGTTAAAAAAGTCTTGAAAATAGGCTCTCAGCAATACTTAGATCCAACTTATGAACTAACAGCAACCTTAAATGAAATGAAAGCGATGCTTTTAGATATGAAATCTCAATTAGAAAAGCAGAATTAAAATAATAAACCTAAAATATGAAAAAAAATATAGCACTTGTAGCAGGCGGATACTCAGGAGAATATGAAATATCTATTCGTTCCGCAGGACAAATCGCACAAAATATAGATAGAGAAAAGTATAATGTTTACACCATTGTGATAGAAAAATCATCGTGGTACTATTTGCACGAAGACAAACGCATAGAAGTTGATAGAAATGATTTTTCTCTTACATTGAATGGAGAAAAAATCACTTTCTTTGGAGCATTGATTATTGTTCATGGTACACCCGGTGAAAACGGATTGCTACAAGGATACTTTGATATGCTTAATCTTCCTTACACAACTTGCTCTGCACTTGTTTCTACTATCACTTTTGACAAAGAAGTCTGCAATGCACTTGTAAGAAGTTTTGATATAGTGAACGTAGCAAAGAATACAAGTGTTTTTAAAGATGAAAAATTAGATTTAGACAAAATATCAGAAACAATTTCCTTCCCATTGTTTGTAAAACCCTCAGAAGGAGGTTCCTCAATTGGTATGAGCAAAGTTTCTTGCAAAGAAAATCTATTGCCAGCCATAGAAAAAGCATTTGATGTTCACCATAAAGTTTTAATAGAAGAGTTTATAGAAGGAAGAGAGTTTAGTTGTGGCGTGATGCAAGTAGGAAAGGACGAAATAATAGCATTTCCTATGACAGAAATTGTTTCACAAACAGAATTTTTTGACTATGATGCCAAATACAATGGGCTTTCAAACGAGATAACTCCTGCACAAGTGAGCGATGAACTAATGCTTAGAGTTCAGCAAACAACAAAAAAACTATACAAACGACTAAATTGCAAAGGTGTTTGCAGAATAGACTTCATTTATCGTGAAAAAGACGACAAACTTTTCTTCCTTGAAGTCAATACAACGCCGGGACAATCGGCTCAAAGCATAGTTCCACAACAAGTTCGTGCAATGGGCAAAGATACAAAATGGTTATATCAAACTCTTTTAGAACAATTAGAACTCTAATGAAAAAGATAGTTTTCTTACTATTAAGTATATTTTTTCTTAACATAGGATATTCTCAACCAAAGCCTAAAAACATAATTCTTCTCATAGGAGACGGAATGGGTATAGCACAAACATACGCTGCATACCTTGCAAACGACAAAAAACTCACTCTTTACACACTGCCATATACAGGATTTTCTATCACATCGTGTGCAAACAAAGAAGTAACTGATTCAGGAGCTGGCGGAACTGCGATTGCAATCGGACATAAAGCCCTTTACGGTTCAATAGGCTTAGATTCCCGTTCTGCATTTCAACCATCGCTTTTAAAAATTGCCAAAAATCTTGGTAAAAGTACTGCAATAATAACTTCTTGTGATGTTACACATGCTACACCTGCAAGTTTTGTTGCAAATGTCAAAGATAGAAATTTGCAAGATGAAATAGCGCTAAGTTTTATCAAAGAAAACATTGATATTGTCATAGGAGGAGGAAAAGAAAGATTTATTTCCTCAAAGCGAAAAGACAAATTACACTTGATAGACTCTCTTTTATCAAAGAAATATGAGGTTTATGATAATTTAGAACAAATAAAAAATTCAAAAACCGATAGATTTTATGCACTTCTTTCCGATGGTCATTTAGATGATGCAAAGAAAAGAGGAAATATATTGCCAGAAAGTTTAGAGAAAACACTCGAAATCTTATCTAAAAATGAAGAAGGATTCTTTATTATGCTCGAAGGTAGCAAGATTGATATGCAAGCACATTTGCATAAGTATAACGATATGATTGATGAGGTGAAAGACTTTGATAAATGTGTCGAAATAGCATTGGAGTTTGCGAAAAAAAATGGCGAAACATTGATTGTAGTTACTGCTGACCACGAAACAGGAGGTCTTACCTTGCCTGCCGAGGAGAATAAAACAAAAGACGAATGGACTTCTTGGCATCACACAGCAGTTCCAGTGCCTATATTTAGTTATGGTGTAGGAGCAGAAAATTTTACAGGTGTTATGCAAAACACAGACATATTTTGGGAAATAGATACGTTAATGAAAAAATAATAAAATAAATAAAATGACAGACTATACATTGAAATACAAAGTTGCTGATATGTCTTTGGCAGACTTTGGAAGAAAAGAAATTGAAATTGCAGAAAAAGAAATGCCGGGTTTAATGGCATTGAGAGCAAAATATGGAAAAGAAAAACCGCTAAAAGGAGCAAGAATCATGGGTTCTTTGCACATGACAATTCAAACAGCAGTTCTTATCGAAACATTAACAGAATTAGGAGCAGATGTAAGATGGTGCTCTTGCAATATCTTCTCTACACAAGATCATGCTGCGGCTGCTGTTGCAGAACGTGGAGTTCCTGTTTTTGCATGGAAGGGTGAAAGTTTAGAAGAATATTGGTGGTGTACAAATCAAGCACTTTCTTTCCCTAATGGAGAAGGTCCAGACTTGATTGTAGACGATGGTGGAGACGCAACTTTATTAGTACACAAAGGATACGCAATAGAAAACGACCCTTCTTTACTTGACAAAGAAGCCTCTAATACAGAAGAAGCAATAGTGTTGAAAACCTTAAAGGCTGTTTATGCAGAAGATTCTCAAAAATGGCATAAAATCCTTAAAACCCTAAAAGGCGTTAGCGAAGAAACAACAACAGGAGTTCATCGCTTATATCAAATGATGGAAAGAGGAGAATTGTTAATTCCTGCAATAAATGTAAACGACTCTGTAACAAAAAGCAAATTTGATAACTTATATGGTTGTAGAGAATCATTGGCAGACGGAATCAAACGTGCAACAGACGTTATGATTGCAGGAAAAGTAGTAGTAGTTTGTGGATATGGCGATGTTGGAAAGGGCTGTGCAAGAAGTATGCGTGGATATGGAGCGAGAGTTTTAGTAACAGAAATTGACCCAATATGTGCTTTGCAAGCTGCAATGGAGGGATTTGAAGTTACAACCTTAGAAGATGCGTTGAAAGAAGGAAATATCTATGTTACAACAACAGGAAACTGCGATGTAATCACAGTTGAAGATATGGCAAGAATGAAAACCGAAGCCATAGTTTGCAATATAGGACACTTTGACAACGAAATTCAAGTTGAAAAGTTAGAAAACTATCCAGGAATAAAGAAAGTAAACATAAAACCACAAGTTGATAAATTTATTTTTGAAGACGGACATTGTATTTACTTGTTAGCCGAAGGTAGATTAGTAAATCTTGGTTGTGCAACAGGACACCCTTCATTTGTAATGAGTAATTCATTCACAAATCAAACGCTTGCACAAATAGATCTTTGGACAAAGAAATACGAAGTAGGAGTTTATCGTTTGCCAAAAGAGTTAGACGAAGAAGTTGCAAGACTTCATCTTGAAAATATTGGCGTAAAACTTACAAAACTTACACAAAAACAAGCCGATTACATAGGAGTAAACATAGAAGGTCCTTATAAAGCAGATCACTATCGTTATTAAAAAATAATAAAGCAATGAAAAACGTATTTAGGGTTTTTAAATATATTTTAAACTATAAGAAAGACATAGTTTTAAACGTAGTTTCAAACCTTATATACGTTTTCTTTTCGCTTTTTTCCTTTGTTATGATAATACCGTTCATTTCGGTATTATTTGGAGTTATTGAATCTCCCGCACAATGTCCTGAATTAAGTCTTAATAAAGACGTTTTGATGGATTATTTCTCCTTTCATCTAAATGCTTACAAAGAAATCTATGGAATATATCCCTGTTTGATAGCAATAGGTGTAGTTTATATCATTTGCATTTTCTTTTCTTCACTTTTCCGTTATTTAGGAATGTATTTTATTGTGCCTATTCGCAATGGACTTGTAAACGATTTGCGAAACGATGTGTACAAAAAAATATGTATTTTGCCAATTAGCTTTTTTTCCGATAAGAAAAAAGGCGATATTATGTCGAGATTAACCTCCGATTTAGCAGATATAGAATGGAGTGTGGTGAGTAGTTTGCAAATGTTGGTCAAAGATTCTATTATGGTAATAGTTTTCTTTTCTGCACTCATAATTGCTTCTTGGCAATTAGTCTTATTTATTGTTGTTGTCTTACCAATAGCCTATTTTATTATTAAAAAAATTGGCAATAGCCTAAAACGCAACTCTATTAAGGGACAAAAAGAAATGGGAGTACTTCTTTCGCAATGCGAAGAAACGCTTGGAGGTTTGAGAGCAATTAAATCTTACGGAGCAGAGGAGGTAACAAAACAAAAATTCAAAGAATCAAACAATTACTATACAAAAGTGATGACTAAAATATTCAGAAGAAAAGAATTAGCCTCGCCTTTAACAGAATTTTTAGCCATTTTTGTACTTGTTGCAGTTGTTTTGTTTGGTGGAGAATTAGTTTTGGCAGGCAAAATGTCGGCAGCAATCCTAATAGGCTTTACCTTGATTTTTGCAAAAGTGATTTCCCCTTTGCAAGAACTTTCAACAGCCTATTATAATATGCAAAAAGGAGATGCAGCAGCGATAAGAATATACGAAATCCTTGATGCAGAAGAAAAAATCACAGAAATAGAAAATCCAAAGCAAGTAACAGAGTTTCAAGACAAGATAGAATTTCGTAATGTTGGTTTTTCTTATAATGAAAAAAGCGAAAGGGTATTAAAAAACATAAACTTCACAATTCAAAAAGGACAAACAATAGCCTTAGTAGGCGAATCGGGAGCAGGAAAATCTACTTTGTTGGATTTGATTTCGAGATTTGCAGACACAAGCGAAGGAGAAATCCTTTTTGATGGCGAAAACATAAAAAATTTAGCAATTTCCTCGCTCAGAGATAAGATAGGAATTGTTACACAAGAAGCAATACTATTCAATGACACTGTTTTCAGAAACATAGCCTTTGGAAATCCTTGTGCAACAATGCAAGAAGTTGTGGCAGCAGCAAAAATCGCAAATGCCGATCAATTTATCAACAAAATGGATAAAGGATATTACACACATTTGAGCGATAGGGGAATGAGCCTTTCAGGAGGTGAAAGACAAAGACTTTGCATTGCACGAGCAGTGTTAAAAAATCCTGAAATACTTCTTTTAGATGAGGCAACCTCTGCCTTAGATACACAAAACGAACACGAAGTTCAAGCGGCCTTAACCTCATTGATGAAAAACAGAACATCAATAGTTATAGCACATAGGCTAAATACCGTAATGAATGCTGATAAAATTTTGGTAATGGACAAAGGCGTCATTGTTGAAAGCGGAACTCACAAAGAACTTTTAGTAAAAGGCGGCATTTATTCTCGCCTTGTAAAAATGCAAAATTTAGACTTATAACAATAAAAACAAAAAAGAGTTACTCAAATCTTGAATAACTCCTTTTTTGAGGTCTCTTCCAGATTCGAACTGGAGTAGACGGTTTTGCAGACCGGTGCCTAGCCACTCGGCCAAGAGACCTTTTGTGTTTTTCAGAGTGCAAAGATACTACCTTTTTTTTAATCTGCAAATTTTATTCTCGATTTTATTCAAAAATTGTAGTAATTTTCTGCAAGGCATCAAGCAAAGTAGAGAGCGGACAACCTAAATTTATTCTAAAACAGCAGTCATAATCAGAACTTTGTTCTTTTGGAGCAAATGTTGTGCCGTCATTGAGAACTACACCTGCTTTTTCTATCAACAATTTGCTTAATTCATTATGAGTTTTGCCGTATTGACTAAAATCTAACCAAGCCAAAAATGAACTTTCTGGTAATACCATCTTTACTTTTGGCAGATTATTTTCAATAAATTCTTTTAAGAAATTTATATTTCCTTGCAAATAATCAAGCATTTGACCAAGCCACTCTTCTCCTTGTGAGAAAGCCGCTTCGGCAGCAGTGTATGCAAAAATATTTCCATAGGCAACACCCATTGCATCAAGCCAACCAAAATATTTTTTACGAATATCCTCGTTTGCAATGTAACAAACCGAACTGCTTAAACCTGCAATGTTAAAAGTTTTGCTCGGTGCCATAAAAGTAATGCTATGACTTGCAGCCTCTTTTGATACAGTGCTATAACTAATATGCTTGTTTGGAGCAAGGGTTAGGTCAGCGTGAATTTCATCACTAATAACCATAACTCCCTTTCTTTGACAAATCTCTGCAATTCTTTGTAAGACTTCTTTTCCCCACACAGTCCCCGCAGGATTGTGAGGATTACTCATAATAAATAGTTTGCAACCTTCAATTTTTTCTTCAAAATCATCAAAGTCAATCTCAAAACGTCCGTCTTTTATTTGCAATTTGCTACAAACAAGCCTACGTCCGCAAGACAAAGGCAGGTTTACAAAAGGCGGATACACAGGAGTCGTTATCAAAACCTTGTCTCCCTCTTTTGTAAGGCTGAGTAGTGCGTAGGAAATCCCTGCTACAATTCCGGGAATGAAGTGTAAATCCTTTTTTTTGCTGTTTATATTGTATCTTTTGCTGAGCCAATTCATTACTGCTTTCCAATAATCATCGTAAGCAATGCCATAGCCAAAAACTTCGTGATTGCAACGATTCTTTATTGCCTCAACAACAAAGTCAGGCGAACGAAAATCCATATCAGCCACCCATAAAGGAAGCAAATTCTCTTTTCCGTAGGTTTCAGGCAAAGAATCATATTTCACACAGTTCGATTTTCTTCTATCAATAGGCTCATCAAAGTTGTATCTCTTCATATTTTTAAATTTTCTCACTGCAAAAATAGAAAAAAATGCCGTAATAATCATATTTTTGTATCTTTGCATCTCTTGAAACACTGATATGAATTGGGTAATATTGATTTTAGCAGGATTATGTGAAACATTTTTCACTTTTTGTCTTGGGAAAGGCAATCTCGCTTCGGGCAATAAAGCAACTTTATGGTATGCTGCCTTTGTGATGTTTTATATTCTAAGTATGATTCTTCTAACTAAGGCAACAAAAACAATACCTATCGGAACGGCTTATCCTGTTTGGACGGGAATAGGAGCAGTTGGTGCTGTGATAATAGGGATTTTTATCTTCAAAGAGCCAACTTCTTTCCTTAGGCTTTTCTTTACCTTTACGCTTATTGCGTCAATTATTGGCTTAAAAATGGTTCATTAAAATAACTCTATGAAATAAAAAAATAACTCTATGATTTAAGAAATTATTTCATAGAGTTATTTTTTTAAAACAAAGAAAAAAAATTGCAACTGAAAAACTTAATAAAATCTTTTGAGGTATAATCATAGCAAACGAAAATTTTCACAATTCTAACGTTAGAAAAAACAACCCCAATTTTGCAAAAGTCGCGATTAAACTCCTATTGCTTTTGCAGAATTGTAAGAAATAAAAATAGGAACAAAAATAATAAACTAAAAAAAAATAGAGTTTAATATGTATTATTAACAAAAAACAAATAAAAGTATGAAAAGAACATTTCTAACACTTGTAGGAGTTTTGTTGTGTTGCACAATGTTTGCTCAACAAGAAGATTTGAAAAAACACAATTTCGGTTTAACTTTTAATTTTGGAAGTTATCCTATGGGGAATAGTTATTTTAATGCACTTACAAATACAGGAAGTACTTTAAAAAGTGCAGTTGCATTTGATGTTGCATTCAAATACGAATACATGCTTAACAAGAAGAATACTTTTTCATTAACAGCAGAGCCGGGATATACAAATCATTTATTAAAAACCACTTCTCTAACATCAGATATTGATAAAAAACATTCTGTTAATATAATAAACCTTCCAATATTTGTTAATTATAGACTACCAATTACAAACAAAGTTAATTTTCTTGCAGCAGCAGGAGCAAACACTTCATTTTATTTAACAGATAAATGTGAACTAAATTACAGAGAAACTATTATTCCGCAAGGAACTTATCTAACATTTAATTCATTTGCTCTTGATTTTGCATTAAAAGCAGGAATAGAAGTTAAAGCAAAGCATAGATTTCAATTAAATGTAACTTATTTCTTGCCAATGTTTAATGATATCGGTTCAGAATATACCCTTCCATTCACATATGCCAAGGTTTTACATGGCGGAGCACATCGTCTTATGTTTGGAGTCTCTGTATTTCTATAAATAACTCTAAGAAACAAAAAAATAACTCTTTGATTTAAGAAATTATTTCAAAGAGTTATTTTATTTAAACAAAGAGTGGACCTGCAGAGATTCGAACTCTGGTCCAAACAAGAAACAACTAAGCTTTCTACATGCTTATTTTGTCGTTCATTTTCGTGAAAAAACTAAGGGACAAACACCCTGTTTTAACCTTATCTTTTTGAATTTTCACCCTAATGTCAAAGCTCCATTAAGGTTATTTCCGTTTTGCCTGCACCTCTTAGTCCTTAACCACGGAAAAAAGGTCTTGGAGAGATGTCTTGCTCGATGTACTTTACACCGATTCGCAAATGTAGTCTACTATACTTCGACTAAGCTGCAAGAGCGTAGTTATTTTCGCCAATTATTGTTTTGTAACTCTGGTTGAGGCTTGTGTTACCTTAGCCTGCATGCTTACTTAATCATTTGCCTTGCTGTCAAAACCAACCCAGGCCCATAATTTTCAGTTTGCAAAAGTACAATAAAACAATAGATTAGGCAAATAATTTAATAAAAAAGTGAAAAAAATCACAAAAATATTTGTCAGTTCAAAAAAAGGTTGTATCTTTGCAATCGCAATTGAGGGAATAACCCGATAAAGCAGGAGTTGGTCCGGTAGTTCAGTTGGTTAGAATACATGCCTGTCACGCATGGGGTCGCGAGTTCGAGTCTCGTCCGGACCGCAAAGAGTTTCAAGATGATAAGTTTTGAAACTCTTTTGTTTTTATAAACACTTTACTTTTTATGCTTTCAGAAAAAACTAAGGGAATTGCTTGTGGGATTTTGTCCGCTATTTGTTATGGAATGAATCCTTTGGGTGCGTTGAATCTATATGCTGAAAATCTTTCTACAACTTCTGTTTTGTTTTATAGATTTGGCTTTGCTATTTTGATTTTAGCATTGATTATGGGTGTGAAACGCATATCTTTTCGCATAAATAAAAAAGAACTTCTTATTCTTTCTTCATTAGGTGTTTTGTTTGCAGTTTCTTCTTTGTCGTTGTTTATGAGTTTTCTTTATATGCCTGCGGGTGTGGCTTCTACTCTTTTGTTTACTCACCCTATTATGGTGGCTTTGATTATGGCTTTGGTCTTTAAGGAAAGGATTACTTCGGTTGTGGTGTTTTCTATCGCTTTGGCTTTTGGTGGAGTGTGTTTGTTGTATTATTCGGGTGAAGGAATTGTGTTGAATACTATGGGTGTAATTCTTGTTTTGCTTTCGGCATTTAGTTATGCTTTATATATGATTGTGGTAAACAAGTCTTCTATAAATCTTCCTACTTTTAAAGTAACTTTTTATGCTTTAATATTTTGTTGGATATGCGTTAGCCTATTCTCTTTTAGCGATGAGAGTTTTGCTATTCAGCCTTTGACTAATTTTAATCAGTTGTTTTATGTTCTCTTGCTTTCGGTTGTAACAACGGTTATGTCTTTGTGTTTGATGAATGTGGCTGTTAGGATTTTGGGTTCTACCCCTACTTCTATAATGGGTGCTTTGGAACCTTTGACTGCTGTGATTATTGGGGTATGTGTGTTTGACGAGGTGTTTAGTCTCAATCTTGCTTTGGGAATTGTCTTGATTTTGCTTTCGGTTATGCTGATTATTTTGCAAAAAAAGATAAGTAAACCAAGATTTTAATAAAAAGCCTACACTTTTGTAAGTCTTATTTTTGTTTTTTGTTTGAGTTGTGTAAAGTTTTCAACGCCTAAGATTTCGGCTTGACGGAGAAATAGTCTTGCACAAGCCTCTGCGTCTGATTCTGCTTTGTGATGATTGAGCGATATGTGTTCTTGATTGCATAAAAAGTCCAAAGAAAATTTTTCGGATTGATTCCAAACTACTCTTGCTAATTGATAGGTGCATAAGTATTTGGAATTTGGTTTTGAAAGACCGTAATGCAAAAGGGTTTTCCTTAATACGTTTATGTCAAAGGAGGCATTGTGTGCTAAGATTACTTTGTTTTCTAAAAAAGGAGAGATTTCTTGCCACAAAGCGTTAAATTCTGGTTGGTTTTCTACGTCTTCTTTGTGTATTCCATGGATTCGTTGTGCGTAGAAATGAAAATAAGGGAAGCATATCGGTTTTATTAACCAATTTTTTGTGCAAACAACTTGTGAATTTTCTACTACCGTTAGCCCTAAGGAGCAAGGTATGTATTTGTCTGCTGTTTCAAAATCTATGCTTACGAAATCAAACATTTTTTTCAAAAAAAATAGAAGGGAAGATGTTGCTTCCCTTCTATATGTTGTTATTGTTTTTTTTATTTTTTAAAGTTTGCTAATCCTTCGTCAAGGAATTTTACAAAGTTATTTATGTCTCTGTCGTATGATTTAGGTTCTTTTGTAAGTAGGTTGCCGTCTGCGTCCATTAAAACATAAAGTGGTTGTGCGTTTTCGTTGAACACTTCTATTTGATAGTTATGATTTTTCTTTCCAAGTGTCTTGATTGTTTTTCCATCTTTTGTTGTTACCCATTCGCTTTCTGGCAATTCTATTGTGTTTACGTCTGCATAAAGTGCTACCATTATGTATTCTTCTGTCAAACGTTGTTTTACTTGTGGATCAACCCATACATAATTTTCCATTTCACGACAATTAGCACAAGTTTTTCCTGTAAAGTCAATAAAGATTGGCTTTCCTACTTTTTTAGCGTATGCTTTTGCTTCTTCCAAATCAAAGAATCCTTCAAATCCTGTTGGTAAATGTAAGTCTTTTGCGTATTTTCTATCAACAGGAAGTGATGAAGTGTTTGCTGAAACTGTTGCATTTTCTGCATTTATTCTGATAAGGTCAAAGTCTTGTGTTGTTTGAGGTGGGATATATCCTGAGATTGCTTTCAAAGGTGCTCCCCATAATCCTGGAATCATATAAACAACGAATGAGAAAACAATCAATGAAAGGAATAAACGTGGTACTCCGATTTTTTCAAGCGGTGCATCGCCTTTGAATCTTAGTTTTCCAAGTAGGTAGAATCCTAACATTGCAAATGTAACTATCCATAATGCAAGGTATGTTTCTCTATCTAATATTCCCCAACCTGCTGAAAGGTCTGCCATTGAAAGGAATTTCAATCCCAATGCTATTTCTATGAAACCAAATACTATTTTTACTGTGTTTAACCACGCTCCTGATTTCATATTTTTTAGCACTGAAGGGAACATTGCAAGTATTGTGAAAGGAAGTGCAAATCCTAATGCAAATCCTATCATAGATATTAAGAATACATAACTATTGCTTGAACCAGATGCCATTTCTATTAGTGCTGCTCCAAGGATTGGACCTGTGCATGAGAAAGAAACTAAAACGGTTGTTAGGGCTATGAAGAAGGTTCCTAAATATCCTCCTTTATCTGCTTGTTCGTCTGATTTGTTTATTAGTTTTGAAGGCATTGTTAGTTCAAACAATCCAAAGAATGAGAATGCGAATATCATAAATATTACAAAGAATATTAGATTTGGCACCCAGTGTGTAGAGATTATGTACATTGCGTTTGGTCCAAGTATGAGTGTGAGAATCAATCCTAAGACTGTGAACATAAAGATGATGCTTCCTCCAAAGAAATATGCTTGTCTTCTTGCTTTGCGTTTAGATGTGTTGCCTTTCATAAAGAAAGAAATTGTCATTGGTATCATTGGGAAAACGCAAGGTGTGATTAAGGCTAATAGTCCTGCGGTAAATGAAACAAAGAATACGGTCCAGAATGATTTGTCGTTAGTTGCTACTTCTTTTTCTGTGTTTGCTTGTTCTATTGTAGTAGTTTCTTTTTCTACTTCTTTGTTTTCTGTAACTAATTCAGTTGATGTTTCCGTTGTTTCTGCTATTTCTTCTGTGTTAGCAACAATTGCTTCTGTGATTGTAGGATTTCCTTTTACGTTAAACGAAAATTCTACATCTTCTGGTGGAATACAACTTCCTTTTTCGCATAGTTGGAAGTTTACGTTTCCTTTTATTTGAAAGTTTTCTTTACCTTTTACTTTTATTCTTTGTGTAAAGGTTACTTTGTTTTTGAAGTATCTTGTTGTGTCCTTTGCAAACGGGTCGTATTCTGCTATTGGTTTTGGACTTTCTTTTACATTTCCGATTTTTTCATAGTTTCCATTTTTTTCAAATGTAAATGCGATTGGATTTTCTGTTCCTTTTGTGTGTTGAGAGTAGATGTGCCAATCTCCACTCAATGAACACTGCATCACTAATTCGGAAATAGAATCGTTAATGGTTTTTGTTTTGAAATCCCACTTAACAGGATTTTGTGCATTCAATAGATTAGAAAATGCTAATACTAATGCTAATGTGAAAACTTTTAATGTTAATGTTTTTTTCATCTTTATGTTTTGTTTATTATTTACTTAACCAAATTGATGGATTTAAATGATGTGTTCCTTTGAATATTTGGAATTTGTATTCGCTTATTCCGTCTTCGTTTGTGCTTACAATACCTATTGTTTGTTTTGTGTCTACTTTTTGTCCGTTCTTTACGCTGACGCTTTTAAGGTTTGCATATACACTCATATATTCTCCGTGACGGATAATTACTACTAATAATCCGTTTGGACCTTTTGCAATTCTTGATACTTCGCCTTTAAAGATTGATCTTACAGCAGAGCCTTTTGTTGTTCTTACATCTATACCTTTGTTTTCAATAACAGCTCCTTTAACTTCGGGGTGTTTGTGTACACCATATTGAGATACTATTACGCCTTGTGAAGTCGGCCAAGGAAGTTTTCCTTTGTTTGCTTCAAAACTACTTGATAGTGCTACTTCTTCGGGTGTTGTTGCTATTGTGTAGTTTTTCTTTTTGGCTGTTTCTATTGCTGCTTTGTTTGCTGCAACTTCTTTTTGATTTGCTGTCGAGGATTTGGAAGTTGCTTCCATTTGTTTTTTCTTCTTTGCTGCTAATTCTTGTTGTTTTCTTACTTCCGCAGCAATCGCATTGTCAATTTGTTGTTGTAATTTCTTGACTTGTTGTTGTTTTGTTTTTAGATTTTTTGCTAATTGCTTTTCTTTCTTTTGTAATTGATTGACAGTCTTTTGCTTTTCTTTCTTTTCTTTGTCTAAGGCGTTAGAATTTTTTAATTCTTGTTGGAGTAATTTTTCTTGATTATTGCGTTTTAACTCCAATTCGTTGGTTCGCTTTGATAGTTCATTTGTTTTTGATTGGATTTGTGCGAGTTTATCTTTTTGTAAGTCGCCAAATTGACGGAAAAATATGTATCGTTGATATGCTTCTTTATAATCTTTTGACGAAAATATAAACAACAACTTGTCTGTGTTTGTTTTGTTTTTCTGTGCATAACGAAGCATTTGTGCATAGCTTTCTTTTAATACTGCTATTTCTTTACATAATTCTCCAATTGATTGCTGAGTACTTTTGATTTCGTTATTCAGCATTCCCATCTGAGAATTTATATTTTTAATTAACTTTTTTCGTTGTGCGATTTTTTTTTCTAAAACTCTTAACTCCGATGTAGACATTTTTTTTGTTTTTTTTGTCTCATTTAAGATTTTATTCATCGAAGCAATCTCTTTTTCTAACTTTATTTTTTCTTTTTCTAATTTATTCCTGTCTTGGGAAAATGCGCTATTTGGATACATTATTACACTGACAAAGAGTATGATAACGTATTTTAATGTTTTTCTTAATATTATTGATTTATTATAGTTTCTATTTCTCATATTTAGTCGCCAAAGATACGAATATTTACTGAAATATAAGTAATTTATTTTGTAATATTCTAAATCAGCTCTTGCCGTTGGGCATCTTGTTTTATGAAAATAAAGAGTAAAAAAGTGAATGCCCATAGAGATGAGCCTCCATAACTGATAAAGGGTAGTGGTATTCCTATTACGGGTAGTAAACCTATTGTCATACCAATGTTTACAAAGAAATGAAAGAATATTATGCTTGCTACTGAGTAACCATAGACTCTTGAAAATTTGGAACGTTGCCTTTCTGCCATTTTTACAAGCTTTGCACAGAGTAGAATAAACAAAATTACAGTTAAAGAAGAGCCAACAAATCCCCATTCTTCTCCTATTGTACAAAAAATAAAGTCTGTATCTTGTTCTGGTACGAAATTGAATTTGGTTTGTGTGCCATTTAGAAATCCTTTGCCTAAAACTCCTCCTGATCCTATTGCAATTTTACTTTGATTCACATTATATCCTACTCCTTTAAAGTCTTCTTTTTTGCCAAGCAAGACTTCTATTCTGTCTTTTTGATGTTGTTCTAAGACATTCTCAAATACAAAATCTACTGCTAAGGTGAATAGAGATGAACCGATGAATATTATTATAAATGTCCAGATATTGATTTTTCTTACTTTTTTTCTGAGGAATAAATAGGCTAATAAAATCAATGTAAAGTAAATGCCTATCAATAAATATTGATTTACGAGTAAGGCTAAAATGAATAATAATATGCAGGCAGCACCTAAAATCAAAATATAGGAAGACATGCCTTCTCTATATAAGACAAATACAAAGGAACAAAACACTAATGCCGAGCCTGTGTCGTTTTGTAATAATACCAAAAGCATTGGAATCATTATTACTGCGATTGCGGTTATGCGAGTTTTCCATTTTTTGAAGTCTGCCGTAACTGAAGATAAGGTTTTGGCTAATGCTAATGCTGTTGCGCCTTTTGCAAATTCGGAGGGTTGTATTCCAAAATCTCCTATGCCAAACCAAGATTTTGCTCCTTTCGTTTCTGAACCTACAACCAAGACAGAAATCAGCATCAGTAAGAATATCCCATATATTATGAATGAAGTCTGAGAAAAAAACTTGGGATCTAATACTAATACAAAAAGAGCTATCAATAAAGAGGCTCCTATCCAAATTAATTGCTTGCCGTATCTGCTTGAAAAGTCTAAAATTTCGCTACTTTCTCCATCATATACGGCTGCATAAATATTTACCCAACCAAAGAAAACGAGAATCAGATAGATTAGTATTACACTCCAATCAATGTTTCGTAGTAAACTTTTATTTTTTCGGTCCATTATTATTTTATTTCCGAGAAAAAAATTATTTTTTCTTTGTTTTAATTTTTCTTTTCAAAGGAAGTGGCTGACAGGGATTTGTTTCAATGTAGTATTTCTCCATATCCTCTCTTTCAACTTTCCCTTTTATATGTTTTTCAATTATAAGACTTGCTATTGGTGCCGCCCAAGTTCCTCCTCCTCCTTGTGCATTTTCTATATACACGGCAACTGCAATCTGTGGTCTTTCTTTTGGAGCAAAACAAATGAATACAGAGTGGTCATCTCCTATATTTTCTGCTGTTCCTGTTTTTCCGCATACTGCAATGTCGTCTATTTTTGCTCTTCTTGCTGTTCCGCCTGCTTCATGTACTACTCCCCACATTCCTTCAACTGCAATATCCCAATATGATGAAGCAATTAAACTATAATGTTTTTCTGAATATTTGGTGTATTTCGTTTTTTTGTTTTCATCTCCGAAATTCCTAACTATATGTGGTGTTATATACCAACCTCTGTTTGCAACCAAGGCCGCAAAGTTTGCCATCTGAAGCGGAATTACGCCAACTTCACCTTGTCCTATTGAGTTAGAGTAAATGGTGTAGAAATTCCAGCCGCCAGGGTACCATTTGTTATAAAAAGTTGTATCAGGTATATATCCTTTTCTAACACTTGGAAGATCTATATCTAAACGTGTGCCAAATCCCATTCGTTTTGCAGCCTCGGTCCATTGACTGAGCCCATATTTACTATCAATTTTTCCTGTCTTTGGGTTTGTTCTTTGCACTACCCTTTGGAATACTCTGTAAAAATAAGGATTACATGACATTTTTATGGCATCTCTTACATTACTTGCTGAAGGGTGATTGTGGCATCCTACTAAACTTTTATCGCAACCAAAGCCTGTATTAGGTGTTATTACTCCCATGTCTAATGCTATCAAGGATTGTGCAATTTTAAATATACTTCCAGGAGGATATTCCGCCATTAAAACTCTATTGAACAAAGGTTTTGAAATGTCATCTGATAATTTTTTGTAATTATCTCCTCTTACACGACCAACTAATAGGTTTGGATTGTAATATGGAGCGGAAACAAAACAAAGGATTTCTCCTGTATTTGGTTCAATTGCAACAATACAGCCGCGTTTGTTTGCCATAATTTTTTCGGCGTATTTTTGTAGTTCAATATCTATTGTACTATAAAGGTTTTCTCCTGCAATTGCCATCGTATCAAACATTCCATTTTGAAAAGAACCCTTTTCTCTATTGTGAACATCAACTAATGTAATTTTGCTTCCTTTTTTCCCTCTTAGGATTTCTTCGTATGATTTTTCTAAACCACTCATTCCAATGTAGTCTCCTTTCTTATAGTAGGGATTTTCTTCAATTGTCTTTTCGTTTACTTCGCCTATGTATCCTAAAATATGGCAAGCAACGGAGTCGGGATAGAATCTAAGTGTTCTACTTTGCGCATAAAATCCTTCGTATTTATATAGTTTTTCTTGAAGTGGTGCAAAATCTTCTTTTGATATTTGTTTTTCAAATATTGAGGGTGCATACGTTGAATATTTCTTTGCTTTTTCTATTTTTTTTATGAAATCTTTTTTCGTAATTTTCAATAGAGAGCAAAATTCATTTGTGTCAATTTCTTTTACTTGACGAGGAATTACCATTAAGTCGTAAACAGCTTCATTATACACTAATAATTTCCCGTTTCTGTCGTAAATAAGTCCACGCGATGGATATTGAGTTAAATATCTCAGTGCATTTTTATTTGCAAGACGAGTGTAAGAATCATCTGTTATTTGAAGATGTGCAAGTCTTACGATATAAATTATTCCAACAATTATAAAAATTGCCGTGATTGTTATTCTCCTTGATGAAAATGAATCTTTCACTTAAAATTTTCTTTACATACAAATTGCAAAGTTACAGAAAAAATCTATTTGCTTAAAATACATTATTGTTTTTGTGTTTAACAAATCTTAAAAACTCTATGAATTATTAAAATATTTCATAGAAATAAAAAAATAAAACAAATAAAAAAATAAAAATTTCACAATATGGAGACAATGATAATCTATATAAATTTGTATCATAAGTATAATGTTAGGGAAAATATTTGCACAAAAATTCCCAAAAAAGTGTGTGATTTTTTCAATATTGACATTTGTGATTAAAAAGTTTTATAGGATTTATTATTTTTTACAATAAAAAAATGGAATAATAGTTGCATTACAAAAATTATTTAGTAAATTTGCCCCTCAAATTAATTAAATGATGAAACGAATATTCTTATTTTTAACTTTGTTTTTCGCTACTTTTGGAAGCGTAGTTGCTAATGAAGAAACAGAAAAGTTTGATGCTGGAAAATTAATAATGGAACATTTAGGTGATGCTTACTATTGGCATATATTTACCTATGGTTCGTTAGATGTTTCAATACCGCTCCCAATTATTTTGATAAATGATGGGCAAGTAGATGTGTTTATGTCAAGTAAATTTCATCATGGGCACTCTCCTTACAAGGGATATAAGATAGCAACCGAACAAGATGGGGAAGGATTAGAGGGTTCGATTATATGTGTTGATGAAAATGGTGTATATACAGGTAAGACACCATTAGATTTTTCTATTACCAAGAATGTTTTCGCAATATTCATTGTTACAGGCTTGATTATATTTTTAGTATTGCGTGGTGCAAAGATTGCAAAAAAGAGAGAAGGACAAGCTCCGAAAGGTTTGCTTACTGTTGTAGAATATTTTATTTCGTTTATCAAAAATGACATCGCATTACCTTCGATAGGAGAACACAAATACAAAAAATATTTGCCATATTTGCTTACTGCGTTTTTATTTATCTTTTTTTCAAACTTGTTAGGATTGTTCCCTTTCTTCCCAGGAGGTGCAAATATTACAGGAAATATAGCAGTAACATTGTGTTTGGCTTTATTCACTTTTGTAATTACGAATGTGAGTGGAAATAAACACTATTGGAAACATATAATTAATATGCCGGGTGTGCCTTGGTGGTTAAAATTCCCTTTGCCTATTATGCCGGTAGTTGAAATCTTAGGATTATTTACTAAACCGTTCTCATTAACAATACGATTGTTTGCAAATATTACTGCGGGACACGTTATGATATTGAGTTTTATTTGCATTATATTTATTTTTGGAGAAAAGAGTGTTGCATTAGGTTATGGTACTTCAATATTGCCATTATTCTTTGCTTTATTTATGACAGCCTTAGAAGTGTTGGTAGCATTTATTCAAGCGTATGTGTTTACTCTTTTGTCGGCAATTTACATAGGCATGGCTACTGAAGAAGATCATGCTGAATAATAATGATTTACTTCTAAAAAAGTTAAACGGATTTATCCGAAAGTATTATAAAAACATTCTAATCAAGGGCGTGTTTTATTCCATAGCCCTTTTGGTCTTGTTTTTCTTATTGTTTGTTTTAATAGAGTTCGTAGGATATAATAGTATTGTTGTTAGAACAATAATTTTCTATGTATATTCTGCATTTTCAGTCTTTTTGTTGATAAGATATGTTGTATTCCCTTTAACAAAGTTATTGAATATTGGGAAAACTATTACATACGAAGAAGCAGCTCAAATAATAGGTGCCCATTTTCCTGAGGTTTCCGATAAATTATTAAATCTTCTTCAATTAAAGCAAATGTCTTTGACAGAAGAATCGGAAATTTTATTAGCAAGTATTGATCAAAAAACAAAAGAATTATATCCTATAACATTTCACAAGGCAATAGATAAGAAAAAAACAAAGAAAATAGGTGTTGCTTCGCTTATAATAGTTATGGTTTTATTCTTAACTGCAATAATATTCCCTGATTTTTTAAAAGATAGCACATATCGTTATATAAAATATGATCAATATTTTGAGAAACCAGCACCTTTTGAATTTATTTTACTAAACTCCCCTTTGGAAATTCTTCAGCAGCAAGATGTTGTTGTAAATTTAAAAGTAAAAGGGAATGTTTTGCCAGATGTAGTCAATATAAAGGTAAATGAAAACGAGTTTCAAATGAAGAAAAATAGCAAAACAACGTTTTCATACAAGATTTCACAATTGCAAAAAAATACATTTATCAGTTTTAATGCTAATGGATATGCAAGTAAAAGGTATTTAATAAAAGTTAATCCAAAACCTATTATAGTAAATATTAAAGCAAGACTCATACCTCCTACATATACAAAATTAGGGCAAACAATTCTTACATCTTTAAACGATATTTGTGTACCAAAAGGCTCAAAATTAGTCTTAGAGGGATTGGTTAGAGACACAAAAGATATAATAATAATCAAAGAAAATAAAGAATCTATACTTATTCCAAATAAAAAAGGAGAGTTTTCTTTTTCTCAAATAATGATGAATGATGAAGAATTTGATATAAAAACACAAAATCAATTCACGAATTATTCAGATACTTTAAAGGTTCAAATAAAAGTTATAGAAGATCTTTATCCTCAAATAGCAGTTGTAGAATATAAAGATAGCATTTTCCCGGATAGAATATTATTTAAAGGTCAGATAAAAGACGATTATGGATTTGCACAACTAAAATTTTGTTTACATCAAATAAGAGAAAGAGATACAATATTTACTTTTGATTTAATAGAGGTGAGTAAACAAGAAAATGCACAAGATTTCTATTATGACTTGCTGCAACTTACTTTAAAGCAAGGCGACAAATTGGAATATTATTTTGAAGTAAAGGATAATGATGCTATAAATGGAGGAAAAATAACAAGAAGTAATGTTTTTTCATTTGATTTGCCAACCGAAGAAGAATTAGAACTAAAAAAAGAGAAAAATTCAGAGAATATTAAAAATACAACACAAGAAGTCTTGTCTTCAATCAAAGAGTTGAAAGATAAGATCAATGAATTAAGTAGAAAAGTAATAAATAAACAAGACCTTTCTTGGCAGGATAAAGAAGAAATTAAAGAATTAATAAAACAACAAGAAGAGATAAAGCAATCAATAGAAGAGATAAAGCAATCAATAGAAGAAAACAATACATTAGAAGAGAAACTTTCCGAACAGGAGGAAGAAATTTTAAACAAACAAAGGGAGTTGGAAGAATTATTTGAAAGAGTATTAGATGAGCAAATGAAGGAAATTCTTGAAGAAATCAAGAAACTTTCAGAGGAAAACATAGATAAAAACAAACTGAATGAGAGTTTGAATAACATAAAACTGAATAATGAAAATCTTTCAAAGGAATTAGACAAAAATATAGAAATTTATAAGCGATTAGAAGTGGAAAAACTGACAAATGAATTGACGGAAAAATTAGATGAGTTGGCCCGTGAACAAAAAAGTTTGTCTGAGGAAATTAATTCAAAGAAAAAAGAAAATATTTCGCCGAAACAAAAAAATATTTCAAAGGAATATTTGGAGCAAAAGGCAAAATTAGATAAGATAGAAAAACTATCGCAAGAAATAGATGACTATAAGCCGATTAATAGAAATAAACAATTGGAAGAGTCAATAGAGAAAAATCAAAAAGAAGCATCGGAAAGATTAGAACAAAACAAAAATAAAAAAGCATCGGAAAGTATGAACTCTGCTGCCGAGCAAATGCAGCAGATGTCAAATGAAATAAAACAACAAAGTCAGGAAAATCAATCTAATGAATTAGGTGAAGATATTGAACAGGTAAGACAGATATTAAAGAGTTTGGTGCATATTTCAAAGGAGCAAGAAGATTTGATGAATAAGATAAAAATTACGAAAGTATCAGATCCTTCTTATCAAGAAGTTATCAAGAAACAATATCATTTAAAGGAAAAAATGAAGCCAATATCAGATACTTTGTTTAATATGAGTAAAAGACAACCTCAAATAGGGTCAATAATAAATCAAGAGTTGAGTAAAATAGAAAATAATATAGAACAGTCTATTGAATCTCTTTTGCAATACAATCAAGTGCACTATTCTAATTATAAAAATAATTCTGTGCTTTCTTGGCAACAATATGCAATGTCGTCAATGAATAATTTAGCTTTAATGTTGAGAGAAAGCTTAGAAAATATGAAGAATCAGCAACAAAATAGTAATAGTAAAAGTAATTCAAAACAGCAGTGTAATAATCCTTCTACATCTCAACAACAGAATAAATCATCTCAACAACAAAGTTTAAAGGATTTGCAAGAGAGTTTGAATCGTGAATTAGAACGTTTAAGGAAAGAATTAGAACAAGGGCAGCAACAAGGTAAAAAGAAAATAGGGGAAAACTCTAAATTAAACGAATCGTTAGCAAAAGCAGCTGCACAACAAGAAATGATAAGAAAGCTTTTGCAAAAAGAAGCCGAGAAAATTAAGGCGGAACAAGGAAAACCTTCAAAATTACTTAACGAAATTTCCAAACAAATGGAACAAACCGAAAAAGAAATCGTAAACAAGAAAATAAGTAGAACTACTATAAATCGTCAAGCAAAGATTTTAACTCGATTGCTTGAACATGAAAAGGCTGAAAAGAAACAAGGTAAAGACGAAAAACGAGAATCAAGGATAGGAAAAGATAAGAAAAATAGGGAAATAAAAGAATTTTTGGAATTTAAGGAATTGAAGAAAAAGGAGATAGAAATATTCAAACAAATACAACCGATGTATACTCCTTTTTATAAGGAAAAGGTGAATAAGTATTTTTATGATATTGAAAATAAAACACAAAAGAAATAATGGATACAAGTAGTTATAAGAGTAAAGTTTTATTAACCCAGGTTTATAAAATAAATAATTTTGTAGAAAATATCTGTCAAGAGCATAATATAAATTGTTATTATGGGATGATCTCAGTATCGATAGAGCAGATTATGAATATGATTATTTCGTTCTATAAAAATGATATTGAAAATAAATATGTATTGTTTTGTTTTGAACAATGTGTTGGAGGAGTAAGCTTTTCAATAGAGTCTAATGATGAAATATTTTCAGGAATTGTTTTTGATAAGAATCAAGAATTAGACTTAGATACAGATATTGAAGTTTTCTTGGTTTCTAAGTTGAGTGATCAGGTTTTGGTAAGTGAAGAAGGAAAAAGAATAGAAGTTTTGTTTTTCGTAAATGGAATAGAGCCTGAACTACTTGTGCATAGACAAGAAAAAATTAAAGAGTTTAACTCTAATAGAATGCATCAAAATATAAATTAAAGATTTATGGGAATTAGTTTTGCATTTCAAACAACTTGTAGTCTAAAAAATAGAACCGTTTTAAAGAAATGGATAAAAACAATCATTGAGAATAATAATAAAGAATTAGGAGAAATATCATATATCTTTTGTTCAGATGAACAATTGTTAGAAATAAATAAGGAATTTTTAAATCACGATTATTATACTGATATAATAACTTTTGATTATTCCGAGACAGATGTTGTTTCTGGTGATTTGTTTATTTCTATTGACAGGATAAAAGACAATGCTAAAATATTAAATATTCCTTACAAAGAAGAGTTGCATAGGGTTATTATTCACGGGATTTTACACCTTTTAGGGAATAAAGATAAGACAGAAAGCGAAAGTAAAAAGATGAGATTGTTAGAAGATGAGTGCTTATCTGTTCTTTTTTCATTTTTAAACGAAAAATAAATGTTTCAAAAATTTGATATAATTGTCGTTGGCGCAGGTCATGCAGGCTGTGAGGCGGCTCATGCTTCGGCATTGATGGGAGCGGAAACTTTACTTATTACTCAAAATCTTAATGCTATTGCACAACTTTCGTGTAATCCTGCAATGGGAGGGGTAGCCAAAGGACAAATTGTAAGAGAAATAGATGCCTTAGGTGGTTTGTCTGGGATAATTACCGATCAAAATACTATGCAATTTAGAATGCTCAATAGGAGCAAAGGTCCTGCTATGTGGAGTCCGCGAGCCCAAGTTGATAATGTTACATTTGGTATATCGTGGAGAAGGTATCTTGAAGGTGTTCCGCATCTGCAATTGTGGCAAGATGAGGTTGTGGATTTGATAATAAACAATGGTGTTGTTGAAGGAGTAGTTACTAAAATTGGATTAAAGATAGATGCGAAGTCTGTTATATTAACTAATGGGACTTTCTTGAATGGGAAAATTCATATTGGTGAAACAAATTTTGAAGGGGGAAGAATAGGAGAAGAAGCTTCAAAAGGATTGTCGGAAAAAATGCAAGAAATAGGTTTTGAAGTAGAAAAGCTAAAAACAGGAACACCTATGAGAGTTGTGGGTGAGACAATAGATTTTTCTATTCTTCAAGAACAAAAAGGAGATGATGATTCTGGACAATTTTCTTTCATAAATTCAAAATTAGAACAAATAGAACAAAAGAGTTGTTTTCTTGCCTACACAAACGATGATGTACATAGTATTCTAAAAGAAGGCTTTGAAAAGTCGCCTATGTTTCAAGGAAGAATACAAGGACGAGGTCCAAGATATTGTCCGTCAATAGAAGATAAGATTGAGAGATTTTCGGATAAAAATAAACATCAACTTTTTGTTGAACCAGAATCAAGGTTTACTAATCTGTATTATATAAATGGTTTTTCTTCTTCTTTGCCGTTAGAAATACAATATAAGGCACTTAGAACAATGCCTGGTTTTGAAAATGCAATAATTCAAAAACCTGGTTATGCAATAGAGTACGATTATTTTCCTCCAATACAACTAAAAGCAAATTTAGAAACGAAATTAATTAAAGGATTATTCTTTGCAGGTCAAATAAATGGTACAACAGGTTATGAGGAGGCGGGTGCACAAGGCTTAATAGCAGGCATAAATGCTTGTATGACAATAGCAGATAAGGAACCTGTAATTTTGAAACGTTCTGAAAGTTATATAGGTGTGTTGATTGATGATTTGATAACAAAAGGTGTTGATGAACCTTATAGAATGTTTACTTCAAGGGCCGAATATAGAATATTGTTGCGTCAAGATAATGCTGATCAAAGGCTTACGCCAATAGGTTATTCAATAGGATTGGCAAGTGAAGCGAGATTAAAAAAAATGGAGACCAAGAAAGAAAACATTAATAGAATAGTCAATTTTATCAAAAACAATAGTGCGTTTCCAGAAGAGGTTAATAAAAGTTTTCAAGGAATAAATACGCCTGCAATTACTCAAAAAACAAAACTTTCTCAATTGCTTTTAAGACCGCAAGTAGATTTACATCTATTGAAAAGTGATGTTGCTTATCTTAATACGGAAATAAATAAAACTCCTGTTGAGATAAGAAATCAGGTAGAAGAATGTGCTGAAATACTCGTCAAATACGAAAGTTATATAAAGAAAGAAGAAGAAATTGTAAATAAACTTTCTTACTTTGAAAATCTTGTAATAAAAGACGATTTTGATTATCATTCTTTAAAATCTCTATCATTTGAAGCAAGAGAGAAATTATCAAAAATCAGACCTAAAACGATAGGACAAGCAGGTCGTATAAGTGGAGTGTCGCCTGCTGATATTTCTGCTTTAATAGTTTATTTCGGACGATAAGCCAAGAACAAATTTTAATTAAAATTGTTTTTAGTGTAGTATAATTTGTTAAAGAAAAAAAGTTTTTTTGTATCTTTGCCGAAATTTTTATGTAAATTTGTTTAAACTAAATATTTTTATTATGTCAGTTAATAACAAAACAAAAGAGCTTCAAACAAGAATGCAGGTAGTGCTTCAAGGGGGAGGAGAAAAAGCAATAGAGAAGCAAAAAGCTACAGGAAAGCTCACAGCAAGAGAAAGAATAGTTCAATTATTAGATGAAGGTTCATTTCATGAATATGATTTATTCATACAACATGCTGGACGTGATTTTGGAATGGAAAAGAAAGAACTTCCAGGCGATGGTGTAGTAACAGGAACAGGTACAATCAATGGATACCCTGTTTGTATATATGCCCAAGACTTTACAGTTGCAGGAGGTTCTCTTGGACTAATGCATGCAAAGAAGATTTGTAAGATAATGGATCATGCAATGAAATTAAGAATCCCTATCGTGGGAATTAATGATTCAGGTGGAGCAAGAATACAAGAAGGAGTCAATGCTCTGTCAGGTTATGGTGATATTTTTTATCGTAATACAATGGCATCAGGAGTAATTCCTCAAATATCTGTTATCTTAGGTCCTTGTGCAGGAGGTGCGGTTTATTCACCTGCATTAACAGATTTCGTGTTCGTTGTGGATAAAATTTCAAAAATGTTTATCACAGGACCTGAAGTAATAAAGACAGTGTTAGGGGAAGAAATATCTCAAGAAGATTTAGGAGGAGCAAGAGTTCATGCAGAAATATCTGGTAATGCTCATTTCTTTGCAGAAAGCGAACAAGAATGTTTTGATCAAATAAAGAGTTTGTTTACATATATTCCTTGGAATAATACAAAGAAAGCAGAATCATTTGAATCAAAAAAACCAAAAATTAAAGATTATAAAATTAATAACATATTCCCTTCAGACCCAGCACAACCATACGATGTTAGAAATATCATTAAGAGTATAGTTGATGGTTCTGAATTTTTGGAAGTTCAAGAATTGTTTGCTCCAAATATTGTGATCGGTTTTGCAAGAATAAATGGAGATACTGTAGGATTTGTAGCAAATCAACCGATAGCATTAGCTGGAGTTTTAGATTGTAATTCGTCAGATAAAGCGGCAAGATTCATAAGATTCTGTGACGCATTCAATATTCCATTAGTAACACTAGAAGACTTGCCAGGATATTTGCCAGGCGTTGATCAAGAACATGCAGGTGTTATTCGCCATGGAGCAAAGATACTTTACGCATATTCAGAAGCTACTGTTCCAAAAATTACAATTATTTTAAGAAAAGCATACGGAGGTGGGTATATTGCAATGTGTTCTTCGCACTTAAAAGCTGACTTTGTATTCGCATGGCCAACAGCAGAAATAGCAGTAATGGGACCAGAAGGAGCGGCAAATATTGTATTTAGGAATGAAATTATGAATTCTGAAAATCCAGAACAAACACGTAAGGAAAAAATTGCAGAATACAAACAAAAATTTGCGAATCCATATGTGGCAGCTTCTTATGGGTATGTTGATGCCGTTATACAACCAGCAGAAACAAGAGATTATATTGTACATGCTTTAGAAATGTGCAAAAATAAAGTACAAGTAAATCCAGAAAAAAAACACGGATTACCTCCATTCTAAAAATGGAATAAAAGAAAAAAATCTCATTAATCAAAAAAAGAAAAGAAATGGCAGACAATAAAGATATAAGAACTCATTACAGACAATTATATGTAAAGGTTGCACCAGGAGAAATATATGCATTCATACCTGGAACAATATTAGATGTGTTTGTAACAGAAGGACAAAAAGTAAAAAAAGGAGAATCATTGTGTTGCTTGCACGCAATGAAGATGGATAATCAGATATGTTCAACAATAGATGGCGTAGTAAAAAGCGTTAATATAGAAAAAGGACAAACAGTAAGCAAAAACGATGTACTAATAGAAGTAGTAAACGAATAAATTTATACGTTTACTAAATATTAATAAAAACATAAGAAAGGAAAATGAGAAAAACAGTATCGATATTGACTTTCCTCGGAATAGTATTCTTAATGGCTTCTTGTGGGAGCATAAAAACGATGCAAACAAAACACAATGAGGTAAGGTATCAAATATCACCTAATCCGATGGAAGTACATGCGGATAGAGTAATAGTAACCATAAATGGAAACATACCAGAAAACTATTTTCAAAAGAAAGCAGTAGTTTACTTGCAACCCGTTTTAACATGGGAAACAGGAGAAGTGATTCTTTCTCCAATGAACCTTAAAGGCTCAAAAGTAGATGGTAATGGAAAAACCATAGAAAAAGGCTCGGGAGGAAGATTCGTATATAAAGATACTGTGGCATATCGTCAAGGAATGGAAAGTGCCAAATTATTCCTAAATCCAATAGCATATAAAGCCTCAGAAGTTAATGAAGCAAATGCAACTTGGAGCGAAGCGATGGAAAATCCAGGAGCAATAAAATTAGGTAATGTAAAAATTACAGAAGGTATAAACTCCACATCAAATAGAGTAGACATAAGAGGAGATTTAAGCATAGCACCATCAAATTACAATGTAAGGACAGACGAAATAATGGCAACCGATGTTTATTTCACCGTAAATATGTCAGATGTCAATTGGAATAACAAATTAAACAAACAAATGGATTCCAAGAAAAATTACGAAAGTATGAAGAGTTACATAGTAAACAATCAAGTGCCTCGTCAAATCTTCGTAAACGCTTGGGCATCGCCAGAAGGTGAAGAAACATTCAACATTGGTCTTTCAAAGAAAAGAGCGGAGTCTGTTGTAAACTTAGTAGATAAGATGCTCACAGAAGCACTTACCGAAAGAGCAAAAATAGAAAACATAAAAAAAGCAGATATCCAAAAATACGTTGAAGAAGCAAAACAAGACGTAGTCATAACTTCTAGTGCAAAAGGAGAAGACTGGGAAAACTTCTTACGATTAGTAGAAGGCTCATCATTAAGGGAAAAGAACACAGTCATAAACGTAGTAAAATCACAACCAGACAGAATAAGAAGAGAACAAGAAATCAGAAATATGTCTGTAATCTTTAATCAAATAGAAAGTGAGATACTACCAACATTAAGAAGAGGTGAAATCGCATTTAATTTCTCAGGAGTACAAAAAACAGAACAAGAAGTAGCCAAAATGGCGATTACAAATCCAGACAATCTTACCTTTGACGAATTGATGTATGCGGCATCGCTAACACACAATTATGCAACAAAACTACAAATCTACACAGCAGCAACAGAAAGATTCGCATCAGAATGGGCAGGCTGGAATAACGCAGGAGCAATCGCTTTATACCTAAATCAATTAGAAGACTCTAAAAGATTTTTAGAAACAGCCGACAAATTATCTCCAAACAATGGAATGATATTAGCAAACCTTTCTTTAATGGCATTAGCATATAAAGACATAGAATTAGCGGATCATTACGTGCAAAGAGCAATCGAAGCAGGAAATGACCAAGCAGAGATGAACCAAGCAATAATCCTAATCAAACAAGCAAGATACGAAGAAGCAGCAGAACAACTTGACGGAAGAAAATGCACATACAATTTAGCGTTGTTGCAACTTCTAACAGGAAATACAGGAAATGCAATTCGTACATTAGATTGTTGCATGGATCAAACATCAGAAGTACATTATTTAAGAGCAGTTTGTTATGCAAGATTAGACGATGTTCCAGGTTTGTTAAAGAATCTAAGAGAAGCATGCCAACAAGAACCAGCGTATAAGTATCAAGCAAAACACGATCTTGAATTTAGACGTTACCAATCGTTGATAGAATTCCAAGATATCGTAAACAACTAAAAATAAAATTTAGAAACAATTCTAAAAAATCCGAGATGCCAAAAACGTCTCGGATTTTTTAGTTATTTTTTTTCTATGATTTATGAAAATAAAACAGCGTTTTAGCAAATTATTTCTTTGATTTATTTTGCAAAAGCATTGACTTTTTAGATTTTGTAATTATTATGAAATTTTTTTTCTTCAAAACTGAAACGCTTTGGTAAAAAATCTTGTCTTTATAGTGTAACAACTAAATTAAAAGGAGGACAAGAGATGAAAAAATCATTGTTTTTGATTTGTGCAACATTGTTTGCAAATATGCTTTTGGCACAAAGTCAGTTTACTATTGACTATTTAACTTATAAAGTCTTAAATGAAGATGAGGTTGAAGTGATTGACTGTGTGGATTCTATTGGTGTTGTTGAAATTCCTGCAACAGTTACTTATGATTCAAAGACTTACACTGTTACAGCAATCAATGGCATTAACAATAGTACGGGTTGTTGGTTCGCAGCTTTTTATAATAATCAGCGTTTGCACTCTGTAACAATTCCTAATACGATTACTTCAATTGGAGAGCAGGCTTTCTGTTTTTGTACAAACTTAGATTCAATTATTATCCCCAATAGTGTTACTTATATAGGAGAAAGAGCCTTTTATAGTTGCACCTCTTTAAAATATGCTTTGATTGGTGATGGTGTTACAACAATTGACATTCAAGCATTTCAGAATAGTAGTAATTTATCAGATGACTTTCAATAATACATCTGCAATAAATATAAGTGATTTACCAAAAGGAGTTTATTATCTGATACTATACACAAATAATCAGCCAATATTGCAAAAAATAATCAAGCAATAACTCTAATTTTTTATAATTTAGTGTAAAATATTGAAGTTTCAGAGTGATGATTCTGCTAATTTTTACGGAATCATTACTCTTCCTAATTGTTTTGCAATATCATTTCTTATATTAATGGATCTTTGTAGAGTTTTTAGCCATTCTAATTGTTCTTCTCCTTGTGTTTTGAAAACTTGTTCTTCTATTTCTTTAATATATCCATTGATTTTGTAGAGCTTAAAGTCTAAAAGAGTATCACGAACATACTTATCTATGGTTTCAATATCGTCAGGCTGAGGAACTTTTATTTCATTTTCTTCCCATTTTGGGCTTATAGAATATTTATTCATTACCAAATCAGTTGCTAACTTTGAAATCTCTTGATTTTGGTTAGAAGTAAAAAGACTTAATTCTGGAATAGATTCTTTATTGTATATAAAATCGCTATAAATTGTAAATATTTCGTTAAATAACTTGTGCTTAAAAGCAATATCATCGCTAATTATATCGCAAACAACAAAGTTTGCAACATACAAATCTTTCTTTTCTTTAATTCCTTCGCTATTAAAAATTTCTTGCGTAGTTATTCTGTTCCCATAGTTAAACAATAAAGAAATAATTGCTCGTTCTACAATATATTCTTTTTCAATTTCTTTTACATCAATCGGCTTTTCAACAACAGTTTCATTTTCTTGAACCTCTTGTTCTGTATTTTCTTGTTTAAAATTTGTTTTTAGCGATTTGTTTTTAAGAATTTTTGCAAGTTCTGAACCGAGAATTTCTTCTTTTACATTTAAAAGTTTACTACATTGTTGCAAATAAGCATCTCTTTCCAACAAATCTGGTACCAAAGCAATTGTTTCAACAATATTTCTTGTTAAATCAGCCCTTTTTATAGGATCATCTTGTGCGTCAGAGAGCAAAAGATTTGTTTTATACAAGATAAAATTCTCTGCGTTATTCTTTATGAAATTTTTAAACTCATCTTGCGTGTGTTTTCTTGCGAAAGAATCGGGGTCTTCATTGTTTGGGAACAGTAAAGTCTTTACATGTAAACCTTGTTCCAACAAAAGATTAACTGCTTTAAAAGTTGCCTTTATTCCAGCACTATCTCCGTCATATAGAAGAGTAACATTTTTTGTGTAACGCTTGATTAGTCTTATTTGCTCTTCGGTTAAGGCTGTTCCAGAAGTTGCTACAACATTTGTTACTGCGTTTTGATTCATCATAACAACGTCCATATTCCCCTCAACCAAGAAACACTCGTCTTGTTTAACGATTTCGTTCTTCGCAAGATGCAATCCAAATAGTACTTTACCTTTTGAGTAAATTAAACTTTCGGGAGAATTTACATATTTGGCTTTTACTTTGTCTGTTCTTAAAGTTCGAGCCGAAAAACCTAAGACTCTTCCGCCTATATTATAGATTGGAAAACATACTCTGCCACGAAATCTATCGTAAAGGCTGCCATCGTTAGAGTTTACAAGACTTACGCCAGCGTTTACAAGTTCTTCTTTTGTAAAACCCTTTTCTAAGGCTTTTTTTGAGAAGTCATCTCCCGTTTCTTTGCAGTATCCAATTCCCCAACGCTTTATTGTTTCTTCTTCAAGTTCTCTTTCTTTTAAGTAAGACAAGCCTATGCTTTTTCCTTCTGCGTCTGTGAATAGAATTTCTTGGAAATATTTTTGTGCAAAGTCGTTTATTTGATATATTCTGTCTCTTTCGCTTTGTTGAGCAATCTCTTCTTGTGTTAAAACTTGCTCTTCTATTTGTATTCCATACTTATTTGCCAACCAACGCAAGGCTTCGGGATATGTATAATGTTCGTGCTTCATTAAAAAAGCGACTGAGTCTCCTCCTTCGCCACATCCGAAACATTTAAATATGCCTTTTGCAGGATTTACATTAAAAGACGGAGTTTTTTCGTTGTGAAAAGGACATAAACCAATGTAATTGACACCTCTTTTGCGAAGTTCAACAAAATTACCGACTACTTCTTCAATGCGAGCAGCGTTAATAATCTTCTCTATGTCCTCTCTTTTTATCATAATTCTTTTGCAAATATACGTTTTTTATTGATTTTGACGTTATAAACAATCGAATTAAGAAAAAAACTCTTTGAAATGAAGTTGCGAATATTTAATAAATTAAAATATAATTATTCTTATTTAGCCATAATCGGCTTTGCGATTTTGTATATCTTTTTTTTATCAAACAATCCTACTTCTGACTCTTATTCATACGCCTATTCCTCTTTGCATAGCGAAGAATTACTCCGTCCTCATCACCTTTTATATTGCTGGATTTCACGTTTATTTTATCAACTCTTTGCTTTCACTCATTTAGAGCCTATGACGCTTTTTCAACTCTTTAATGCTATAATGGCCGCATCTACTTTGCTTGTGTTTAGACGAATAATAAAAAGAATAAATCGTAGTGAGAGTTTCATTTTTTCTGCAATTTTGTTTTGTGGGGCTTGCTTTGGATTTATGCGATTTGCAACTGACAACGAAGCATACATTCTTCCGCTTTTCTTTTCTATGCTTTCAATTTACTATCTTCAAGTTTTTTTTGCAGAAAATACTTTTTCACGTCTACTGAAAATGAGTTTGTCAATAGTTGTTGCTTGTTTGTGTCATCAACTTAGCATTTTAGTTTATTTATGCTTGTTTATAGGTTTGATATTAAATAAAAGAGGAAAATATATCCTTTATTTTATTTTGATAAGTTTGATAATACCGATAGTTTACTCTGTATGCTGTTTTGCAGTAACTAATCAATTAACCCTAAGCGGTCTTTTCTCTTTTGTACTTCACGATTATGTTCAAGGATATGCTCAATCGCCCAATTTAAAACAAGTGTTATTGCTTAGTGCTATTAACTTGATTCGCACGTTCTTACAAGTGCATGGAAATGTCTATGAAATAATAAAATATTTAGGCGAAATAATTATTTTTTTAGGCGTTTTATTTTTTTATTTCTTTGTTTTAGGAATTGCAAACCTTGTAAAAAATAAAAGGCATAAGATTTCGCTTTACAGAGACAAAAGATTTGCAATAATTCTTTGGTTGATTTTTGCATTTTCATTTCTTTTCGCCGCTCTCTCTAATGGAAATGCGGAGTTTATGATTGTTATTCCTTTTATTATTATTATGCTCTATTCTCATTATTTTGCAAATCATAAAGCGATGCTTTTTATTGGCTTGGCACTTTTGTTGTGGAATACTTGTTTTGCATTGGTTCCACAAAAGTTTTTTAAGCTTAATTGTAATGAAGAAATTGTTGAGCAAATGAAAACTTATCCTAAGGCAACCTTTGTTTTGATTGATAAACCCGCGGCAGAGAATTTGTATTTGTATAAGTATAGTGCAAAAAATATGCCAAAGATTGTTTATGCTCATAAGTTTAATAATCAAGAGATAACATCAGAAAAAATAATCACAGACGTAATTGGAGCTGAGAGTCCTTTATCTCGTTCGAGTATTTTAAACACTTGCGAATTGGACTTTAAGGAATATGAAAAGGATAGTTTGTTATTTAAATTTGAGTTCTTAGGATTGAAAAGAGAGTTACATCTATTGCAATTCCGATTAAAATAAACTAACTTTGCACCTTGAAATAAAATCGAGAAAATGGCAAGAGAAATTGTAATAGCAACTAATAACAAGCACAAAGTTGAAGAAATACGAGGTCTTGTTGGCGATAGAATAAAGATAATCACTCTTTCGGAACTTGGTTGCAAAGAAGATATTCCTGAAACAGGCGAAACATTAGAAGAAAATGCACGTCAAAAGGCTCAATATATTTGGGAAAAATACGGAAAGGATTGTTTTGCAGACGATACAGGCCTTATGGTTGATGCACTTGATGGAAAACCGGGTGTGTATTCTGCGAGATTTGCGGGCGAGAGGTGTAGTTTTGATGACAATATCGATTTAATGCTTGAAATGATGGAAGGAAAAACGAATCGCAAAGCACATTTCTCTACTGTTATTTGTTTGATAGAAGATGGTAAAGAGACTATTTTTGAAGGTCGATGCGAGGGTAGTATCCTTACCGAGCGTTATGGACGAGGAGGATTTGGCTATGATCCGATTTTTATTCCGAACGGATATGGCGAAAGTTTTGCAGAAATGACCTTAGAAGAGAAAAATAAAATTTCTCATCGTGGAAAAGCGACAGATAAACTCATAAAATATCTTCTAAAAAAGTAGAAAGTTATGATTAATCCAAAAGAAATAGTAGAAGAGCAAGTAATTTCTCTTGCGAAAACAATATCTCTTGCAGCGATAACTGCACCAAAAGCAAGGGGAGTTGATAATTTAGAAATCAGAATTGCACACGGCGAAGAGTTAAAACAATTATCTGAAAAATTAGTAGAATTAAATCAAAAGACAGGTCAAGAATTTCTATTGAGAGATTCTAATAATGTTTTGCAATCTCAGGCAGTTATATTGATAGGTAGCAAAGTAAATGTATTAGGTCTGAATTGTGGCTATTGCGGATTTGATTCTTGTGGAGAAAAACCGCAACTTGTGCCTTGTTTTTTCAATTCTAATGATTTGGGGATTGCAATCGGAAGTATGTGTTCACAGATTGCAGATCACAGAATTGATAGTAGAGTTATGTTTTCGGTAGGTTTGGCAGCAAAAGAATTATCTATGTTGCCAGAATGTACAACTGTGTTAGCAATAGTATTGAGTGTGTCAAACAAAAGCGTATTTTTTGATAGAGTAGTAAACAAGTAAAAAAATATTA
The DNA here is from genome assembly GCA_017559135.1 of Bacteroidales bacterium. GTDB lineage: Bacteria > Bacteroidota > Bacteroidia > Bacteroidales > P3 > Onthomorpha. The sequence goes on from JAFYSZ010000003.1 coordinate 205,088, forward strand.
TATGTTACAAATAGGATTTATAAGAGAAAATAGAGATTTTGTTGTAGAAAGATTGGGCGTAAAGCATTTTCCTGAGGCAGAATCTAAGATAGATAATGTAATAGCCTTAGATAATCAAAGAAGAAATACACAAACAGAATTAGATAATATAAAAGCAGAGGCGAATCGCTTAGCAAAAGAAATAGGAATGCTTTTTAAACAAGGCAAAACCGCAGAAGCAGAAGAATTAAAAGCAAGAACGGGAGAGTGTAAGGTAAAAGAAAAGGAGTTAGGTGAGCAACTCTCAAAGATAGAAAGTGATTTAAAGGATATTTTATTAACGATTCCAAATCTTCCAAACAAGGACGTTCCTTGCGGAAAGACAGCAGAGGATAATGAAATAGTATATCAAGAAGGTGAAATTCCTAATTTGTATGAAGGAGCAGTAGAACATTGGACTCTTTGTGCGAAATATGATATAATAGACTTTGAATTAGGAACAAAAATCACAGGAGCAGGTTTCCCTGTTTATAAATCACAAGGAGCAAAACTTCAAAGGTCTCTTATAAACTTCTTTTTAGATGAGGCAAGTAAGAATGGATTTACAGAAGTTCAACCTCCTTTGATGGTAAACGAGGCTTCGGCTCTTGCAACAGGTCAATTGCCAGACAAAGAAGGTCAAATGTATGGTATTCCGTTAGATGGATTTTATATGATTCCTACTGCGGAAGTGCCTGTTACTAATATTTTTAGAGATACTATTCAAAAACAAAGCAATTTGCCTATTTCTTGTTGTGCGTACTCTCAATGTTTCCGTAGAGAAGCAGGTTCTTATGGAAAAGATGTGAGAGGACTTAACAGATTGCATCAATTTGATAAGGTAGAGATTGTTTGTATTGATACTCCTGAACATAGTTATGAACAATTGGAAGTAATGAAGAATCATGTGGCAGGATTGCTTAGAAAATTAGAACTTCCGTTTAGAATTTTACGCCTTTGCGGAGGAGATATGTCTTTTACTTCGGCTATAACTTATGACTTTGAGGTTTATTCTGCTGCTCAAAAACGTTGGTTAGAAGTAAGTAGTGTGTCGAATTTTGAAACTTATCAAGCAAATCGACTAAAATTAAGATATAAAGACGAAAATAATAAAACTCAATTAGCACATACATTGAACGGAAGTGCATTAGCGTTGCCAAGAATAGTTGCTGCTTTGTTGGAAAATAATCAAACAGAAAATGGAATACGTATTCCAAAGGCATTGCAAGCATATTTTGGTGCTGAAACAATAATCTAAAAATACTATTCTATTATGAATAAGATACAAATGGTAGATTTGAAGAGTCAATATCAAAAGATAAAGACAGAGGTTGATTCTTCTATTCAGTCAGTTATTGATTCTACTTCTTTTATTAAGGGAGGAATAGTAGAAGAGTTTGCAAATAATTTGGCTTCTTTTCTTTCTGTAAAGCATGTCATTCCTTGTGGAAACGGAACAGATGCTTTGCAGATTGCAATTATGTCTTTGGGCTTGAAACCCTCTGATGAAATTATCTGTCCTTCATTTACTTTTATTGCATCGGCAGAAGTAATTGGATTATTGGGCTTTCGACCTGTTTTTGTTGATGTAGATTATGATTCTTTCAATGTTACTGCAAAAAATATTGAGAAAGCAATCTCGCTAAATACAAAAGCGATAATCCCTGTTCACCTTTTCGGTCAAGCTGCTCCTATGGAAGAAATTCTTGCAATTGCGAAAAAGTATGATTTGTATGTGATTGAGGATACTGCTCAGGCTATTGGTGCTGATTATATCTTTTCTAATGGAGAGAAAAAGAAGGTTGGAACTATCGGAACAATAGGTTGTACATCGTTTTTCCCATCTAAAAATCTTGGCTGTTTTGGAGATGGCGGTGCGATAATGACAAATGATGATGCTTTGGCGGAAAAAATGAAGATGATAGCAAATCACGGAATGAAAGTGAGGTATCATCACGAGATTTTGGGGGTAAATTCTCGTTTAGATTCAATTCAAGCCGCAATATTAAATGTAAAATTAAAGCATCTTGAAGAATATCAAAAGGCTCGTTATGATGCAGCTCAGATTTATACGAATGGTTTGAAGGATATAGAGAGTATAGAAACTCCTGTTGAAACGCCGTATAGTACTCACGTGTATCATCAATATACTTTAAAGATAAAGGACGGTACAAGAGATGAATTGAAGGCGTATTTGCAGGATTGGAATATTCCTGCTATGATTTATTATCCTATTCCTTTACATTTACAGAAAGCATTTTTGCAAATTGCTCGTCAGGGAGGGGAATTAGAAACTTCGGAAAGACTTTCGGAAACTGTTTTGTCTCTTCCAATGCACACAGAATTAGATTTAGAACAACAAAATTACATTATAGAAAAAATAAGAGGGTTTTACAAATAAAGTAAAGCCCTCTTATTTTTCTTTATTTTAAATTTTCTATTGCCAAGTATGTCATTAACCCAATGGCGTCTTGCATACTGTTTTCGTCTATATCAAAGTTTGAAGTATGTAGATTAGTTATTTCACAATTTTCTTTTTTTGTTCCAAGTCTGAAATAGGTTGCAGGTATTTTTTGTGCAAAGTATGCAAAGTCTTCGGCAGTCATTCTCATATCTATGTCTAAAACGTTTTCTTCTTCAAGATATTCTTGCGCTAAATTGCGTGTTGCTCTTGTAAGTTTTGGATTATTGTATAGGTATGGGTATCCATGATCGATAAACACGTCAGCTGTTGCTCCAAATGCTTGTGCGGTTTCTTCGCTTATTCTATGTATTAGTTTGTGTGCTTGTTTTCTCCAATTGTCATCAAATGTACGAATGATACATTCTAAATACACTTTTGATGGAATAATGTTTGTGCGACCTTCGGCTAAGAATGTGCCTACTGAGAAGGTTGTAGGTAATGTTGGATTGGCATTTCGGCTGACTAATGTTTGAAGTGCAACTACTATGTGTGAAGTTGCTACTATTGGGTCTATGTTTAAATCTGGTGTTGCTCCGTGCCCTCCTTTTCCTCTTACTTCTATATATATTTCATCTGTTGATGCCATATATTTTCCTTCTTTTATTCCTATTTTTCCACTTTCTATTTCTGGTGTTGTGTGGAGTGCAAAGATCGCAGAAGGTGTAACGTCTTTGAATATACCATCATTTATCATTGTTATCGCTCCTCCGGGATAGTGCTCTTCTGATGGTTGAAAGATAAACATAACTTGTCCTTCAAATTCGTCTCTTAATTCTGAAAGGATCTTTATTGTTTCTAAAAGAATTGCGCAGTGAGCGTCGTGGCCGCAAGCATGCATTATGCCTTCTTTACGAGATGCGAAAGGAAGTTTTGTCGTTTCTTTAATAGGTAGAGCGTCCATATCGGCTCTTAATGCAATGGTTTTGTTAGATGGCTTATTGCTTTTTACAAAACCATAAATTCCATAACCTCCTACATTTGATTTGTATTCTACTCCGTCAATTGTATCAAGAATTGAACAAATGTATTCTGAGGTTTTTTTTTCTTGTTTAGAAAGTTCAGGATTTTGATGTAAATGTCTCCGAATTGCAACAACATTCTCAAAGTGTTGTTGAGCTTTTTGTTTGATTGTTTCTTTTATTTCCATAAGAGCCACATTGCGGACTCGAACCGCAGACCTACGCATTACGAATGCGGTGCTCTACCAACTGAGCTAAGGTGGCATGCTCAGTTTTTTAACTGAAAATAGTGTCCTCGCAGGGACTCGAACCCTGGACCCATTGATTAAGAGTCAATTGCTCTACCAGCTGAGCTACGAAGACTTCGCTAAATCTTTGATTTTGCGAGTGCAAAGATACGTCTTTGTTTAATTTCTACAATGTTTTTCTTGTAAAACTTTTATATTGTTTTTCTAATTCGCTGATAGATAGAGTGTTTTTGATAATGTAAAGTATTTTTTTTATTTTTTTCTCTTTGGTATGCAAAAAAAATTATAACTTTGGACGCATTTTTATAGGTAATTATAATAACTTTTAAATAAAAAAACTAATTATTATGACATCTTTAACATTATTATTAGAAGCTGTTAGCAATTATGCAACAATCGGTTATGGTTTAGCAGGTATCGGAGCAGGTATTGCTGCTGTCGGAGCAGGTATCGGTATTGGAAATATCGGACGCAATGGTATGGATGCTATTGCTCGTCAACCAGAAGCTACTGGGGATATTCGTTCTAATATGATTATCGCTGCTGCATTGGTTGAAGCGGTTGCTTTATTCGCTAATGTGGTTTGTTTGTTGGTTATATTAATGAAATAACAAACCAAAAATTATAACATAGCAGCACTACGATTGGTTTTGTTGCTATGTTTTATGCAAAAACATTATAATTATTTAGTATATATGGGACTTTTAACACCTGATATTGGTCTTCTTTTTTGGATGACCATAACTTTTGGAGTTCTTTTATTCATCTTATGGAAATTTGGTTGGCCTATTGTCATTGATATGATGAGTAAAAGAGAAGAACAAATCAAGAAATCTTTAGAGGAAGCTGCTGTTGCAAGAGAAGAAATGAAGCAGTTGCAAGCAGGTAATGAAAGATTGTTGATTGAGGCTCAAAAGGAAAGAGATTTAATGTTACAACAAACAAAGGAACTTAAAGAAAAAATGATTGAGGAGGCGAAAGAACAAGCTCAAAAAGAAGCTCAAAGAATTGTTGTAGCAGCAAGAGAAAATATTGAATACGAAAAGTTACATGCTATGACCGAATTGAAAAATCAAATAGCAAACCTTTCGATTGAAATTGCGGAAGATCTTTTAAAACATGAACTTTCTGATAAGGTTAAAAGTAATGAAATTATCAGTAAGAGAATGTCGGAAATAAACCTTAAATAAACAATGAATAGTTTTAAATTGCAAACTCGTTATGCTCAGTCTTTGTTTATTCTTGCTCAAGAGAATGAATTGATAGAAAGGGTTTATGAGGATATGTTATTGATTAAAAAGGTTTGTGAAGAGACTCCTCAATTAAAAGCTATTTTGAAGAATCCAGTTATCAAGCCTTCAAAAAAGAAAAATGTAATTCACGAAATTTTTACAGGAAAAGTAGAGAATGTGTCTATTCTTTTTATGGAGTTGTTAGTTTCTAAAAGACGTGATGTGTTTTTGTATGAAATCGCAGATAGGTATACTGAACTCTACAAAGAGTATAAACATATAAAAACAGTGAAATTTACAACTGCCCAAGTTCTTGATGTGGATATAGTGAATGAAATAAAAGCAGAAATTGAGGAAAATTTATCTTCAAAGATTGATTTGCAACTTTTTGTTAATCCAAAATTGTTGGGAGGTTTTTCTTTGACAGTTGATGGTAAACAATTTGATGCAAGTTTCAGTAAACAAATAACAAAATTAAAAAAGGAATTTAACAAGAATATTTACGAAAAGATATTCTAAAAAACGATAAATATGGCAGAAATTAAACCATCGGAAATTACAGCGATATTACGTCAACAACTTTCTAATTCTAATTTAGATGCTACATTAGAAGAAGTTGGTACTGTTTTAACAGTGGGAGATGGAATTGCAAGAGTTTATGGATTGATGAACGTTCAAGCAGGAGAATTGGTAGAGTTTGATAATGGAGTTCAAGCGATAGTTCAAAATCTTGAAGAAGATAATGTGGGAGTAGTTATTTTGGGAGAATCAGAATCTATAAATGAAGGAGATACTGTTAAAAGAACAAAGAGAATTGCTTCTATAAAAGTAGGGGAAGGTTTATTAGGTAGAGTTATAAATACTATTGGAGAACCAATAGATGGAAAAGGTGCAATTAACGGAGAGTTATTTGAAATGCCTCTTGAAAGAAAAGCACCAGGTGTTATTTTTAGACAACCCGTTGAAGAACCTTTGCAAACAGGTCTAAAAGCTGTAGACTCAATGATTCCTATCGGAAGAGGACAAAGAGAGTTGATAATTGGAGATAGACAAACAGGTAAAACTGCTATTGCAATTGATACTATTTTGAATCAAAAAGAATTTTACGACAAAGGTGAACCTGTATATTGTATTTATGTTGCTTGTGGACAAAAGGGATCTACTGTTGCAAATATTGTTAGAACTTTAACAGAAAAAGGAGCAATGGCTTATACCATAGTTTTGGCAGCAACAGCTTCTGATTCTGCTGCAATGCAGTTCTACGCTCCGTTTGCAGGTGCTGCAATAGGAGAATATTTTAGAGATACAGGACGTGCTGCATTAGTTGTATATGATGATTTGAGTAAACAAGCTGTTGCTTATCGTGAAGTTTCGCTTCTTTTGAGACGTCCACCAGGACGTGAAGCATATCCAGGAGACGTGTTCTATTTACATTCAAGATTATTAGAAAGAGCGGGGAAAATAATCAAAGAGGACAATGTTGCAAAGAATATGAACGACTTACCAGAAAGTATAAAACATCTTGTTAAAGGTGGAGGTTCTTTGACAGCTCTTCCTATAATTGAAACACAAGCAGGAGACGTTTCGGCATATATTCCAACAAACGTAATTTCTATTACAGACGGACAAATTTTCCTTGAAACAAACTTGTTTAATGCAGGTATAAGACCTGCTATTAATGTTGGTATTTCAGTTTCTCGTGTTGGAGGTAAGGCTCAAATTAAATCAATGAAGAAAGTTTCTGGAACATTGAAATTAGACCAAGCTCAATATAGAGAATTGGAAGCCTTTTCTAAATTTGGTTCTGATCTTGATGCAGCGACAAAATTCGTTTTGGAAAAAGGTAAGCGTAATGTTGAGATATTAAAACAATCACAATACTCTCCAATGAAAGTGGAACATCAAGTAGCGATTATTGCTTGTGGAACGAATGGTTGGTTGAGAGATGTGCCTGTAAATAAAGTTAAAAACTTTGAAGAAGAATTTATTTTCCATCTTGAAAATAATGAAAAAGAATTGTTGAATTCTTTGGGAAAAGGAAAACTTGACGATCAAATTATGAACAAGTTGGAAAATGTAGCAAAAGAAATAAGTAGAAAATATAAAGCATAGTTATGGCTAATCTTAAAGAAATTAGAACAAGAATAGCTTCTGTTAGTTCAACACAACAGATAACGAGTGCTATGAAGATGGTTTCGGCTTCAAAATTGCGTAAATCGCAAAACGCAATTTTGAAGTTAAGACCATACTCCGCAAAGATGACAGAAATAATTCAAAATCTTTGTGGTAGTGAAAAAGATGAGTTGCCTCTTGCAAGACAATCAAAAGTTGTGAATAATATTTTAATTTTGGTATTGACAAGTAATAAAGGTTTGTGTTCTACATTTAACTCAAATGTAATAAAGGCAACAAATCAAAGAATAGATTATTACAGAAAGAATAATACCAATATTAAGATAGATATCAAAACCTTTGGTAAAAAAGGAACAGATTTTTTCAAAAAACAAAATAATTTAATCAATTTTATAGGAAACAACGATGATATTTGGGATAATTTATCGTTTGAAAATGTAGCAAAAGAAGGTGAAGAATTGATAAAAGATTTCATAAATAAGAAATATGATAAGATTGAAATAATCTATAATCAATTCAAAAATGCCTCTACGCAAATTTTAACATACGAAACATTTCTTCCTATTGTTTTTGAACAAGAATCATCAAACATAAATAATGATTATATCTTTGAACCTTCTAAGGTTGAAATAATAAATTCAATAATTCCTCAATCGTTAAAAACTCAATTATTTAAATGCTTTTTAGATTCTTCTGCTTCTGAACATGGAGCACGAATGACTTCTATGCATAAAGCGACAGATAATGCAACAAATTTATTGAAAGATCTTAAACTTACATACAATAAAGCACGACAAACTTCTATTACAAATGAAATAATAGAAATATGTAGTGGTGCCGAGGCATTAAAATAGTAATTTATGAGATTCAAGGTAGATTTTTTAGTAATCGGATCAGGAATAGCGGGATTGAGTTATGCCTTAAAAGTAGCAGATTACGGAAAAGTATGTGTATTAACAAAGTCAGATGCTTCTGAATGCTCAACTAAATATGCACAAGGGGGTATTGCTGCTGTTATGTATGACAATGATTCATACGAGAAACACATAAGTGATACGCTTATCGCAGGAGCAGGACTTTGCGATTTAGAAAGTGTAAAGATAACAATAACAGAATCTACTGATAGAATAAAAGAACTTATAGAGTGGGGAACTAATTTTGATAAAAAACAAACCGGTGTTTATGATTTAGCAAAAGAAGGAGGACATTCTGAGTATAGAATCCTACATCATAGAGATAATACAGGTTTTGAAATAGAAAGAGCCTTATTAGAGAAAGTTCGCTCTCACCCAAATGTTACAATAAAAGAGAATCAATATACCATTGACATTATAACACAACATCATTTAGGTCAAGAAGTAAATAGAAGGCGAAATGATATAAAATGTTTTGGAGCTTATGTATTAGACAAAAAAACAAATGCGATAGATACATATCTTTCAAAAGTTACAATGTTGTGTACAGGAGGGAATGGTAATGTCTATTCTACAACAACAAGCCCATTAATTGCGACTGGAGATGGGCAAGCGATGGTTCACAGAGCAAAAGGTAAACTCCGACACATGGAGTTTATTCAATTTCATCCAACATCTTTATTTAATCCAAGAGAAAAACCTTCATTTCTTATCACAGAAGCAATGAGGGGAGCAGGAGGAATATTAAAGAATATGGCAGGTGAATCTTTTATGGATAAATATGACAAAAGAGGTTCATTAGCTCCGCGAGATATTGTTGCTCGTGCAGTGAATGCAGAAATGACTAGACGTGGAGATGAACACGAGTATTTGGATTGTAGGGGAATTAGCAAAGAAGAAATAATGAGGCATTTTCCTAATATCTATGCGAAGTGTTTAGAAATAGGTATAAATATTACACAAGAAATGATTCCAATAATTCCAGCCGCACATTATTGTTGTGGAGGAATAGAAGTAGATCAATATTCTCGAACAAGCATTAAAAATCTCTATGCTTCTGGTGAATGTTCTTGCACAGGACTTCACGGAGCAAATCGTTTAGCATCGAACTCTCTATTAGAATCATTGGTATATTCTCATAGAGCATATTTAGATTCTATAAAGAAAATATCAGAAACAGAATATTGTGATCAAGTTCCAGATTGGAATGCAGAAGGCATGGTGTTAAATGAAGAATTAAGTCTTATAACACAGTCAGTTAAAGAAGTTCAACAAATAATGACTAACTATGTAGGAATAGTTAGAAGTGATTTAAGATTGAAGAAAGCCTTCAAGAGAATGAAACTGATTTACGAAGAAACAGAAGAGTTATATAATAAATCAGTCCTAACACCGCAGTTGTGCGAATTAAGGAATTTAATAGCAAACAGTTACCTGATAATAAAAATGGCAGAACAGAGAAAAGAAAGTGTCGGTTTGCATTATTCAATTGATTATCCTCCTCAAATCTAATAAATTGTGAAGAGAATATTTATATTAATCCTTTCATTATTTATTTATTTTGACTTAATAGCATTTGATTTTAGTCAAGTTTCTCCGACAGGTCAAGTGTTATATTACAATATTAATGACAACAAATTCACAGTTTCAGTAACAGCTCCCACAAACAATACAATTGGAATATCATATATAGGATATGAAAAACCATCTGGAGAGTTGATTATACCTGATGTAGTAACGCATAATGGAATAAACTACACAGTAACCGCAGTAGATAAGAATGCTTTTAGTAATTGTATAGATTTAAAATCAGTAATAATATCTGAATCCATAATAGATATAGGAGACGAATCTTTCAAAGGTTGTTCTAATCTAAGAACGGTAAAAATTAATTCCAACTTAAAAAGAATAGGAGGTTCAGCTTTTTTGTCTTGCAGAAAGCTTCAAAACATTAATCTGCCTAATTCCATAGAGGCAATATCAAAACACGCTTTTTCTAATTGCGTTTCGTTAGAGCAAATATTACTTCCTGAAAATATATCAATAATTGAACCTTACACATTCTATTCTTGTGAAAAACTTAGAGAAATAAAAATACCAAATAAGGTAAAATACATAGGAGAATCTGCATTTGCATTTTGCCGCAATTTAGAAAAAATAATTATGCCAACCGATCTAAAAGTCATAGATGTAAAAGCCTTTTTTTCTTGTGCAAAACTTGAAAAAATATCATTGCCAACATCACTTGAACTCTTAGAAACATTATCTTTTGCTTCTTGTATAGCATTAAAAACAATAGAAATACCAAATTCAATAGAAGAAATAAAAAATTCTGTATTTAAATATTGTTATAATTTAGAAACAGTAATTCTACCAAACACCATAAAACTAATAGATAACAACGCTTTTGAATACTGTAAAAAATTAAAAAATATTAATATACCAAATTCTGTTACGTCAATAGGTAATGCTTCATTCTCTAATTGCATAAGTTTGGAACATATTGATATTTCATCTTTTGTAAATGAGATAGGAAGTTATACATTCCAAAATTGCACAAATCTAAAATCCATTAACATACCTTCTGTAAAAAAAATAGGAAAATATGCCTTTGAAAGATGCCGTAATTTAGAAGAAATCAATTTGTCAGAAGTTAAAGAAATAGGAGAATTTGCCTTTACAGAATGCTCAAATCTGAAAAAAGTGGAATTAACACAGTTAGATACAATAAGAAATTATGTATTTTATACCTGTCCTAAATTAGAAAAAGTTATTTTTGGCGATAATATAAAGACGATTGGCAATTACGCATTTTACAGATGCTATAATTTATCTTCAATTCAGCTACCTGAATTTTTATATACAATAGGTCTTGGAGCATTTGAGCAATGTTCAAATTTGAGGAGCGTATCCTTTAATAGAAACATAGAAATAATATATGACTATGCTTTCAATAATTGTAAAAAACTAAAAAACTTAACATTTAAAAGTGTAAAGCCATTAAAAATTTATGCAAATACTTGGAAAAATTTACCAAAAGATGTGAATATTACTATGCCTATTGTACAAGATAGTTTTTTGCTTGCTTTAAATTTAGAAAAAAAGATAGGAAAAGTAATAATTGATGCAGAGTTAGTCGACACAACAAAAATAAATCAGCCAACCCCAATTCCATTAATTGCTGAAAATATCCCAATTCCCGAAGAAATAATAATTCCTGTTTATCAATTAGAAAAACCAAAGGAAATAGAAATACCTCAAAAAATTGATAATGATACATCGCAAAAAACTAATTATCTTGCAAATAATGTAGAAAAAGAAGTGCCGATAACTGTTAAAAATATTTCATTAAAAGTTTTAGTGAAAAATAACAATATGGGTGTAGCCGAAGGCACAGGAATATATAAAGAATCCTCAGATGTTAAAATTTTCGCCAAAGCAAACAAAGGATATAAGTTCGTTTCGTGGAGCGATGGCAAGAAAGAAAATCCAAGATTTGTTAAAATAAAAGAAGATGCTGTTTATTACGCAATATTTGAAGCAGAAAAATATGATGTTGTAGTTGAAGCAGATGATAAAACTATGGGAAATACTTATGGAAGCGGAAATTACGAATTAAATTCTGAGCAAACAATAACAGCAGAGCCTTTTAATGGTTATCAATTTGTTGAATGGAATGATGGGGAAAATGAAAATCCTCGAAAAGTGGTCGTAACCGAAAAAGAACAAAAGTATGTTGCAAAATTTTCTCCAATAAAAAATACAGAAACAAAAGAAAAACTTTCTTGTTATCCTAACCCTACTCGTGGATTGGTTTACTTGAATAAAAAAGCAAAACAAGTAGATGTATTAAATACATCAGGACAGTTGATACTTTCGTTTAAAGATCAGTCAGTCATAGACATTTCCGATATTCCTTCGGGTACATACTCATTAAGAGTAACAATAAACGAAGAAGTTCAAACGTTGAAAGTCGTATTGAAGAAATAAAATATGAAAAGGATAAGTTTATTTGCGTTGTTGTCGTTGATAATATTTTCAATAACTGCTTGCAGTGAAAAAAACACTCAATTATCAATTTTAATCAATGAAAAATCAAATTGTTTGACTGATTTTTCGCAAAAAATCACAGAAAAAAATTCAGCATTCAGTTATCACGGAACAGAATCTGGATTAACAATAAATAAATACAATGAAATCTATCCTTGTGATAGTGAAATACAGATTTCAGCCGAAATAAAAGACAATGTAATTGTTATAACAGAAAAGGCAGATGCTCAAACAAATTGCACCTGCCCTAAAAACCTAACATATACCATAGAAAATATTCCATCAGGAAGTTATAAAATCTCTATAAACGGCAAAATAATTGGAAATATCTTAATTTACTAAGCCTTTTTTAGTCTTAATATTCTTTCTTTTACGCTTTCGCAATCCATTTTGCAAACTTTTTGCAGTTCTTTTACGCTACCTTGCTCAATAAATTCATCGGGAATACCAATTTTTTCAATCTTATTGTGATAGTTGTTGCTAACTGCAAATTCTATAATGCTACTTCCAAAGCCTCCGTTAATAGTTCCGTCTTCCATAGTAAAGATATAGTTGTATGAATCTAAGGCTTGTTTAGCCAACTCCCTATCAAGAGGTTTCAAGAACTTAAAATCAAACAAACCAATCTCTAATCCGTTGTTTTCAAGTTCTTTTGCGACTTGTTTTGCAATGTGAATAGTGTTGCCAATGCAAAGAATCGCAATATCTTTTCCTTCTTTTACCTTTTTGCCTTTGCCAATTTCTATTTGTTTCATTTCATTTCTCCAATCTTTTAAATAACCTTTACCTCTTGGATAACGAATAACAAATGGAGATTTTTGATTTACAGCAGTAAACAACATATTTCTAAGATCGTATTCATTACTTGGAGCAGCAACTATTATATTTGGCACACAATTTAAGTAAGCCAAATCAAAAGCACCGTGATGAGTTGCCCCATCTTCACCAACCAATCCTGCTCTATCAAGACATAAAATAACAGGTAAACCTTGCAAAGCAACATCATGAATAAATTGGTCGTAAGCTCTTTGCATAAAAGAAGAATATATGTTGCAAACAGGAATCATTCCTTGACAAGCAAAACCAGCACTAAGAGTTACTGCGTGTTCTTCTGCAATTCCCACATCAAAAGTTCGCTCTGGAAATGCTTTTTGCAATTTGTTCATGGAGCAACCGCTAAGCATAGCAGGTGTAATGCCGACTATTTTTTCATTTTCTTTTGCAAGTTCTACCAAAGTCTCTCCAAAAACATCTTGAAATTTTAAAATTTCATCAGAAGTCTGCTTTTCAGGAATTTCTCCTGTTAAAGGATTAAACACACCCGGTGCATGATAAGTTGTAGGATTGTTTTCCGCAATAGGAAGTCCCTTTCCTTTTTTTGTAATTATGTGTAATAATTTAGGGCCTTTTATATTTTTTAAATCCTCTAAGGTTTTAATCAAAGAAATCAAGTCATGCCCATCAACAGGTCCGAAATATCTAATATTTAAAGCCTCAAAGAAATTGCTTTTGCCTGAGAATAAAGATTTTAAAGAAAAAGATACCTTTTTGAAAAAACTTTTTGGTTTATTGTTAGAGGTATTTCCTCCCATAAGATTCCATATTCTGTTTTTTAATCGGTTATATGTAGCAGAAGATGTAATCATTGTTAAATATTGACTCATAGCCCCAACACGTTTGTCAATAGAAATACCGTTATCATTAAGAATAACTAATAGATTTGCATCAGTTGTTCCAGCGTGATTAAGAGCTTCAAACGCCATTCCCCCTGTCATTGAACCATCTCCAATAACGGCTATGTGATGATTGTCCTTTTTTTGTAATTTGTCTGCAATAGCCATAGCCAAACTTGCAGAAATAGAAGTAGATGAGTGTCCTACTCCAAAAGAATCGTATTTGCTTTCACTCCTTTTAGGGAAACCGCTTAAACCTCCAAACTTTCTAATATTAACAAACTCATTTCTTCTTCCCGTTAGCACTTTATGAACATAGGCTTGATGACCTACGTCCCAAACAATAGGATCTTCGGGAGTATTAAATACTTTATGAAGAGCAATTGTTAGTTCTACCGCTCCGAGACTTGAAGCCAAGTGTCCAGGATTTTCACTTAAAACTTCCAAAATATATTCTCTTACCTCTTTTGAAAGAGACAAAAGTTCATCATTACTAAGTGATTTTAAATCATTTGGAGAATCAATTGTCTTTAAAACATCTCCTTGTTTATATGTAGAAATCATATCTGCTAACATTTGATTGCAAAGATACATAAAAAAGCATTAAGACTCGCAAATAAAGAATGACTAATATTTTTCTTTACATTTTTTTGCTTAAAATTTGTCAATTCACTAAAAAAGCGTATTTTCGCAACCTAAACCATTAAACAATTAAAGAATATGAAGAAAATTGTATTATCATTATTAGGATTGTTCTCTGCTTTTGCAGTTTCAGCACAAACTCCTCAGTTTGTATCAACAGAAGCTGCTAACAAGAATGTTGTTCTTGAAGAATTCACAGGTATAAACTGTGGATATTGTCCAGACGGACATAGAATCGTAAAAGAATACGAAGAAGGAAATCCAGGAAGAGTATTTGGTATAAACATACATACTGGAAGTTATGCAGCAATGTACCAAACTCAATGGGGAAGTGCAATAATGAATCAAACAGGTTTGCAAGGATTCCCTGCTGGAACAGTAAATAGACACTCATTTTCAGGAGGTGCTACAATATTAAACAGAGGAGAATTTGTTCAAAGAGGAAATCAAATTCTTGCAGAAGCATCTTTTGTAAACGTTGCAGCACAAGCAAGTATTGATGCTACAACAAGAGTTATGACAGTAAACGTTGAGGCTTACTATACAGCAGATGCAGCAACTGCATCAAACAAATTAAACGTTGTTTTATTGCAAGACTCAATTATTGGACCACAATCAGGAGCAAGTGCAAACCCTTCACAAGTTACATCTGACGGTCAATATATTCATATGAATATGTTGAGAGATATGTTGACAGGTCAATGGGGTGATGACATAACTGCACCAGAAGGCTCAGCAGTTATTCCTGCTGGAACTTTGATTCAAAGAACATATACTTACAATATTCCAGGTTCAATCAGTGATGAATTAGTAAAACTTGGACATTTGAAATTAGTTGTCTTTGTTGCAAGAGATCAACAAGAAATTTACACAGGTTCAATGTGTATTCCAACAGTTTCAAACTATCCAGAACTTGCTGCAATGTCTACAACAATGTCTGCACAAGGTCAAACAGGTTGTAATGACTTAGCATCGCTTTCATTAAAGGTTTATAACTACGGAGCAAATGCGATAACAAATATGCAAATCGCTTACGGCTCAGCAGTAACAGGAAATCAAACTTTTGATTGGACAGGAAGCATAACAACAGATGAAGAAGTATTTGTTGAATTGCCAGATGTAGCAGTAAATGTTGGTCAAAACACAAATGTATTTGCAAACATAGTTTCAATAAATGGTACAGTTATTTCTGATGAACAAAAGACTGCAACAATTAAAAAAGATGCTCCAAAAGAAGGAAATGGAGATAAACTTAAAATTATCATAAAAACAGACCAATATGCTTACGAATGCAGTTGGAAACTTTCTGATGGAAATGGTAATGTGTTAGAAGAAGCAGATTATTATCCTCAACAACAAGTAGTAAAAGATACTGTAGAAGTTGCATTAACTGAAACAGGTTGCTATGTATTTGAAATCTTTGACACATACGGAGATGGAGGAGCAACTTACAAAATTTACGATGGTTCAGAAACAAGATTAGTAAACGGAACAGGTTCTTCATACGATGATTACAAAGCAATAGATATTAAAATCCTTTCATTAGTAGGATTAGAAGAAGCAGAAGGTGCAATACTTCAAACATTAGCATATCCTAACCCTGTTAATGATATGTTAAATCTTGAAATATCTATGTTAGAATCAACTCACGCTAATATTTCTGTTGTAGATATGTTAGGAAGAGAAGTGATTTCATTAGGAGAAGTTGCATTAGCAACAGGAAACAATAAATTTGAAATCAATACTTCAAATCTTAGCAACGGAGCTTACTTCGTTAAAATAATATCTAACTCAGGTATTACTTCAAAGAAAATATCTGTAAACAGATAATAAAGAGATAGATAAATAAATCAAAGAGAGGATTTATGTTTTCTTAGCATAAATCCTCTCTTTCTTTGTTTTAATTTATTTATTCTTTGAAATATTAGATTGATTCTAAGACTTTTTTTACGTCTTCTATTTTTCTGTAATCTGTTTGTGTGATTTTGTATTCTTCATCTGCAGAAATTGCACCCATTGACACTCCTTCTCTTCTATAAGTCATAAGACTATCGATTTGAATCTTTCCAGAAAGATGGAAATTCCTTATTCCAATTTCGTGAAACTTAGAAACATTTTCGGCATTTATGCCGCTGCCAACCATAATTTCGATTTTATCTCCATAAAGTTCTTGTGCCTTTTTGATATTCTCAAATCCCTCAACTGCCTTGTTTGCAGCACCTGAGGTAAGTATTCGTTTGCAACCGCAATTTATTATTTGCTCAATTGCTTCAAAATAATCACGACTCAAATCTACTGCTCTATGAAAGCAAACTTCCATATTCCCAGCCTCTTGCACTAATTTTTTTGTTCTTTCGCAGTCAATTCTTCCGTCATTTGTTAGCAATCCAAAGACAACTGCCTCAACGCCAACGCTCTTACAAAAAGAAATATCTCTTTTCATTATTTCAAATTCCAAATCTGAGTATAAGAAATCACCGTGTCTTGGTCTTATCATTACAGCAGCAGGAATTTGTAATTTTTCTTTTGTCATTTGAATCAAGGCAGCAGAGGGTGTTGTGCCTCCTTCTGCGAGATTGTCGCATAATTCAACTCTATTTGCACCTCCTTTTTCGGCTTCTAAGCCCGATTGTAAGGTTCCTATGCAGGCCTCAATCTTAAATAAGTTTGTTTCTTTTTTCATATAATTCTTTTTCTAATTTTGCTATTTTTATTAAATGATTTTTATATCCTTGGCTTTCAGGGTTAAAAGCCTTGTGTTGTTTCATTGAATGGAGTTTGCAATAATCTTTACAAAGATTTGCTGTTGAGTCTGAAAACAAGTGAGTTGAGAATTTTTCCCAAATATAATCAACTGCAATTTCCGATGGGTGAAGCATATCTGCTTGATAAAATCTATAATCTCTTAACTCGTCCATAACAATCTCGTATGCAGGGAAATAAAAACAATCATTAATCGTTTCGCATAGTTGATTTGTTGCTAAATGTAGGGTGCTTTTACTGATAAGATTTTCTCTATATCCTTGTTTCCAATGTCTTATGGGCGAAACTGTAAGAATAATTTGAATATTTGGATTTATTTTTCTTATATCGTTGATAGTTAGAGAAGTATTCTCTACAATTTCATCTACGCTTAATAGTCTTTTGTCTATGAGTTGTGAATTTAATTTGTGGCAATTGCCTAATATTTTATTATTCTCTTTTAAAAAGAACACCCAAGCAGTTCCTAAGGTAATGATAAGCCAATTTGTTTGCTTTAAGAAAAGATTCGCTTTTGTAATTCCTAAATTTATAGTTTGCAATAGGTTATCGCAGTTTTCATCTCTAAAAACTCCGTGATGTTCGTATGAAAACCAAAATTCGTTTACTTTGACTAAATTATCTGAATCCAAGAATTTTAGATTGATTATTCTGTTTAAACTGCTGCAAATCGAAAAAGGGTTGTATAAAATACCGAAAGGGTTTATTAATGTTTCAAATCCGTGAATTGAAAGTTTGTTTCCGATATTTTCTGTAAAGCAAGAGCCTAATAACATCACTTTATCATTGTGTGTAATACTTTTTTCGTGTTTTGAAATTGGTATTTGTGTTGTGAAATTCATAGCCAAAATTTATAAAATTGTATTTTTTGAATCACAAAATTACGCATAAAAATATGAAATTCAAAATAAAATATTAACTTTGCAGGATAAAATTTTTTGAATTTATGGAAAGTAATCAAATTGCAACAGTAGAAACTGCAAAAGAGTTAGGCTTATTGCCTGAGGAGTATGACAAAATTAAAGAATACTTAGGAGGCCGTTGTCCAAACTATGTTGAACTGAGTATTTATTCTGTAATGTGGAGCGAACACGCTTCTTACAAAAACTCTATTAAGTATTTAAAGACTTTGCCACGAGAAGGAAAACAATTATTAGTCGCTCCTGGTGAAGAAAATGCGGGTATGGTTGATGTAGGCGGTGGAATTGCTTGTGTTTTCAAGATAGAATCACACAATCATCCTTGTGCAGTTGAGCCTTTCCAAGGTGCGGCAACAGGAGTTGGTGGAATAAATAGAGATATTTTTACAATGGGAGCAAGACCTATTGCTCAATTAAATTCTTTACGATTTGGTAATTTGAATAATCCTCATACACAATGGTTATTGCGTGGTGTAACAAAAGGAATCTCTCATTATGGAAATGCGTTTGGCGTTCCTGTTTTGGGAGGAGAGGTTTTCTTTAATGATAGTTTTGAAAACAACCCTTTGGTCAATGCAATGAGCGTTGGAATAATGAAGAAAGAAGAGTTAATCAAAGCAGTGGCAAAAGGAAAAGGCAATCCTATATATATAGTAGGTTCTGCGACAGGTAAAGATGGTATTCACGGTGCTACTTTCGCATCTGCAGATGTTACAGAAAATACTGCTGATGATATTCCTTCTATTCAAGTTGGAGATCCTTTCCAAGAAAAACTTTTATTGGAAGCTACTTTGGAATTAGGTAAGAGTGGAGCTATTATAGGTATGCAAGATATGGGTGCTGCTGGAATTATATGTTCTACTTCCGAAATGAGTGAGAAGGGTGCTTCGGGAATGAAAATTGATCTAGACAAAGTGCCATTGAGACAGCAAAATATGGAAGCGTGGGAAATACTTTTGTCGGAAAGTCAAGAAAGAATGTTGGTTTGTGTTGAGAAAGGAAAAGAAGAAATAGTAGAAAAAATATTCGCAAAATGGGATTTAAACTGTGCAAAGATAGGAGAAGTAATTGATGAAGATATGCTTTATTTCTATCATAAGGGTAATTTAGTTGCACAAGTCCCTGCTGCTTCTTTGGTATTAGGCGGTGGTGCTCCTGTTTATAATAGAAGTTATGCTGAACCAGAATATTACAAGCAAACATTTGAGTTTAATAAAGATAATGTAAAAGAACCAGATATTAAAGAAGCTAAAAAAATTGCTCAATATTTGGCTTCTCATCCTAATATTGCTTCAAAACGTTGGGTTTACGAACAATATGACTCAATGGTTGGAACAAAAAATATGTCAACAAATCGTCCTTCTGATGCAGGTGTGGCAAATGTAAAAGGAACAGATAATGCGATTGCTATGACTTGCGATTGTAATTCTCGATATGTATATTCTGATCCATACGTTGGAACACAAATTGCAGTTTCTGAGGCAGCAAGAAATATTGTTTGCTCAGGAGGAGATCCTTTGGCTGTTACAAATTGCTTAAACTTTGGAAATCCATACAACGAGAATACTTATTGGCAATTTGTTAAAGCAATAGAAGGTATGAGTTCTGCTTGTAGAAAATTTAATACCCCAGTTACAGGAGGGAATGTTAGTTTCTATAATCAAGCAGTAATGAATGGAAAAACAGAAGCAGTTTATCCATCTCCTGTTATAGGTATGGTAGGAACAGTTGATAAGTCTAAACAAATGACTCTTGACTTCAAAACACAAGGAGCAACAATCTATATGTTAGGCGAAATAGTTGATGATATAAACTGTTCAGAATATTTGTATTCTTACAGAGGAGTGAAATTATCTCCTGCTCCTTATTTTGATTTGGATAAAGAAGCAAATATGCAACGTACACTTAGTGATTTAATCAATCAAGGCATAATAGAATCTGCTCATGATATTAGCGAAGGTGGTTTATTTGTTGCAGTATTAGAAAGTGCTATGGTAAGAAATATGGGATTTGAAATCTACACTGCATCAGATGTAAGATTAGATTCATTCTTATTTGGAGAAAGTCAAGGAAGAGCCATAGTAACTATATGTCCTGAAAAGGAAAATGAGTTTTTCGATATGTTAAGTATTTCAGGCGTTAATTGTTGTGCCGTAGGTAAAGTAAGAAATGACGGAGAAATAATTATAGATGAAGAATCTTTCGGAAAAATCAGAGACTATAAAAAAGTATATGACAATACAATAGGAGACGTTTTAGATAAATAATAAAATAATTGAAATGAAAAAAATAATCATATTAGCATTGGCTTTAACTTGTGGAAGTTTTATGGCTTTTTCACAAGAAGGAGGATTGAGCGAAGCCTCATTAAATAAAATAAGAAGCTCATATAAACAAACAACTGAAAACAAAGCAATAAGAAATGCTGTTGCTAACAATAGTATTCAAAAGTTAGTTTTGAATTTAGACAATCTTAACAAGTACGATACGCATTTTTCTCATAGAGTAATGAGTAAAGGAATTACTGATCAAAAGTCTTCTGGTCGTTGTTGGATGTTTACAGGATTCAATGTAATGAGAAGTGCTATGATTGCAAAGTATAATCTTGGTGCTTTTGAGTTTAGTCAAAACTATTTGTTCTTTTATGATCAATTAGAAAAGAGTAATTTATTCCTTTCTTTGATTATAAAACACATTGACGAACCTTTGGATAGCAAACACAACGAATGGTTGTTGAAAAACCCTCTTTCTGATGGTGGACAATTCACAGGAATTTCTGATTTGGTTACAAAATACGGACTTGTGCCTTCAACCGTTCAACCAGAGACTTATAATTCCAATAATACTCGTAAGATAGATGAGTTAATCATCTTGAAATTAAAAGAATATGCTTTGGAATTAAGACAAATGAAGCAAAACGACAAAAAAATCAAATATGAAAAGTTAGAAAACAGAAAGATAGAAATGCTTTCTCAAATCTACAAAATGTTAGTTTATGCTTACGGAGAACCTGTTCAAGAGTTTACTTACACATTGAGAGATGCAAACGGAAAAGAAATCTCAACAGAAAAATATACTCCTAAATCGTTCTATGAAAAGTATGTTGGAAAAGATTTAAAGAATACATACGTGATGTTAATGAACGATCCTTCAAGAGAATTTTACAAAGTTTATGAAATAGAAAACGATAGACACGTAATGGATGGGGAAAATTGGAAATACATAAACCTTCCTATTGAAGAAATAAAGAAAGTTGCTATTGCTTCAATCAAGGATTCGACAATGATGTATTTCTCTTGTGATGTTGGAAAGTTCTTATATTCTGACAAAGGTTTGTTAGACATAAACACATACGACTATGGCTCACTTATGGGCACAGAATTTGGAATGAACAAAAAGGAAAGAATCCAAACATTCGCAAGTGGCTCTTCTCATGCGATGACTTTGTGTGCTGTTGATTTAGATGAAAACGGAAATCCAAAGAAATGGCTTGTAGAAAACAGTTGGGGAGCAAGTAATGGTTGGCAAGGACACTTGATAATGACAGATGAGTGGTTTGAAGAGTATATGTTCAGAGTTGTAGTTGATAAAAAATATGTATCAAGCGACATATTAAAATACTTAGATCAAAAACCAATCGTATTACCTCCTTGGGATCCGATGTTTAGTGAAGATATTTACTAAAAAAACTTTGTATGAAGTTTTGTAAAATAATAAGTTTTCTTTTTATCTTGTGCTTTTATCAAACAAACATAAAAGCACAAGATATTGATACGGTCAATTACTTAGACTATAACGCACAAATCTTGTACGAAGAAGACGCAGAAGATGAGTACGAACCATCAGATGAAGAACAAATTCTACAAGACGAATCCGACAAAGCAAGAGAATTTGTATTGCATACCGAAGATTTACTAAACTATGCAATATATCTTATAGACAATGATAGTTTAACCTATAACTATGCAATATATAAAGATAGCGAAGATATAGTAGAATATCAAAATCAGTTGAGTAGCCTTGAAAATATCAACAAACGCTTTGTTGTAGTAAAGAGTGAAGGCGAGAATACCTTTACATATTGCAAGGAATACATATATAATCAAAACAAAGCTTGGGATTTTATTTACGAAAGGCTGTATGACGAAAATGGCAAACTGATTCTCTTCATACGTCATTACAATACCTACAATTCTGCTTGTGCAGAAGTAGCTTTTGAACGATCAGAATATTATTGGAATACAGAAGGGACTTTGATTAGAAAGACTTACGAAATTTTTGACTCAAACAACAACCCTCTAAACATAGAAGAATGTTGGATGGAGAGAGAATTTTACGATAAAATAATGGAACTATCAAGTCTTTATTCACTTTATTCATTTCCATTCTTAAAAGAAAATGAAGAAGTAAATCAATAGCGATTCAATGAAGTTAATTATAGACAAAGGAAACACAAGAACAAAGATAGCTATTTATAAAAACGAAGAATTACTCTCAGTTGTAGCAGTAAATAGTTTGAATATTACTTTTCTTTCCGAATTGCTAACGAAATACAAAGTTAAATCGGCTATTTTTTCATCAGTATCCGGCACAGCAAGTAAAGAAGTGATGAGTTATTTAGAAGAAAAAACACAACTTTACATAATGAGCGAAGACCTAATGCTACCTATCGAAATCAATTACTTGCCAAAATATTCTCTTGGAAACGATCGCATAGCTGCAATAGTAGGAGGCTACAATAAATTTCCGAAAAAATCAGTCTTAATCATAGATGCAGGCTCGTGTATCACGATGGATTTCATCAATAGTGAAGGAATCTACAAAGGAGGCAGCATTTCCTTAGGCTTTCAGATGAAATCCAAGGCATTAAATACTTTTACAGCACGTTTGCCGTTAGTAGAAGTAGATTTTAACGAAGTGTCCGTATGTTCAAACAACACAATAGATTGCATAAAATCGGGAATAATAAACGGAACCCTTTCCGAAATTAGCGGAATGATAGAACGCTATTTGCAAGAAGAAGAAAGAGAATTTGAGATAGTTTTAACAGGAGGAGATGCCGAGTTAATATCAAAAAGAATCAACAAAAACTTTATAGTAGAACGCAATTTAGTTCTACAAGGCTTGAATATGATATTGGATTATAATATAAAAAATAGAAATGCGTAAAAAAATTGTAATTATTTTAATGTTTATTGCCTTTGCATTCGACTTAGGAGCACAAAATACCATAAGTTCGCCTTATTCAAAATACGGAATAGGAGATAATGTAGGGTTTACAAATACAATAAACGCTTCAATAGGAGGCATATATAACGGATTAAGAAGAAATAACTTTGTAAACTATCAAAATCCCGCCTCATATAGTGCAATTGACACACAATCATTTGTTTTTGACATAGGATTCTATTCCAATAACAGAGTTTTGCGTTCACAAAATGCCAAATCCTCAGGCAATACAGGCGGATTATCACACATTTTGTTCGCTTTTCCGCTGAGTAAGACTCTAAAAATGGCAGGAGGCTTGATTCCCGTATCAATAATTGACTTTTCAGCCTCAGAAAGTTATCCAACAGATAGCATAATTGGTTCACACAAATTCACATACGATGGAGAAGGTGGAATAAACAAAGTAATGTTAGGCCTATCCTATCAACCAACATTCTTTGACAACCTTTCGCTTGGCGTGAATGCAGAATATCTTTTCGGAAACTACTACCGAAGCTCTTCACTCACCTTTCCCGATTCAGCAAATATGCTATCATCAAGAGTCGAATACAATTATACAATCTCATCCTTTAACCTCAATTTTGGATTACAATATTTCCAAACATTAAAAAATGGAGATGCACTCACATTTGGACTAAACTATGTTTTGCCTGCAAACTTGCCAACTGATAATCAATACCGACACTACACTTTCACAAGCACCGCAGGAGTAGAAACAATAAAAGACTCAATAAAATATGAAAACACAACAGGAAAAATCAAACTTCCACAAAGTCTTGGCGTAGGATTATCCTATGAAAGAAAGAATAAATTTCTATTAGGCTTAGATTTCGGCTACTCACAATGGTCTCACTTCTCAATTCATGAAGTAAATTATCCCGAAATCTTAAAAGACAATTACAATTTTAATATAGGTTGCGAATACAAACCTAATATATATGGTAAATATTTTGAAAAAATAGCCTATCGCTTTGGATTGAATTATCAAACCGGAATGATAACAATACAAAACACCGACATTTCACAAATAGGAGTATCCTTAGGTTTTGGATTGCCGATCAAAAAAATAGGCACACAAGTAAACCTATATCTTGAATACGGGAAAAGAGGAACAAAACACGATAATCTGATACGAGAAGACTATTTAAGAGTAGGAGTTTCGTTTTCAGCAAAAGACAGATGGTTTTTTAAAAGAAAATATCAATAAAATAATAAACAAAGAATGAAGAAAGTAACCTTATTAGCTGTAATAGCAGCAATGTTTTGTGTAACAACAGCAAATGCACAAAAGTTTGGAAAAACCCCTGAGGACAGTTCGGCATGTATAATGAACAATTCCTTATACCAAGAGTTCTACAAACAAAAAAATTACAAAGATGCTTACGAGCCTTGGGCAAAAGTAGTAGAGCACTGTCCTCAATATCACGTAAACACATACATTAGAGGAGCAAACATCTTAAAAACTATGATTGCAACCGCACCTAATGTAGAAATGAAGAACAAATACATTGATGAGTATTTGAATCTACAAGACGTAAGAAGTCAAGCGTTTGGTGAAGAGTATAATAACATTGCTCAAAAGGCAAAAATATTATCAGAATACCGACCAAACGAAACAGAACAAATCTTTAAATACTTTAAAGAAGCAGCAGAAAAAGGCGGAAAGCAATTAGACGCACAATATTGTCCGCTTTATGTTGAAGCAACAGTAAAACACTTGGCTGCAATCAAAGCAAGTGCAGAGCAAATGGACGTTTTGTTTGAAGCATACGACTTTGCAGCAGAAACATTAGAAGAAATAATCAAGCAAGCAAAGACAGAAGTAGAGCAAGCAACAGCAGCAGGACAAGCAAAAGCAATAAAAAAAGCAGAATCAAAACTTAAAAATGCACAAAGTTATCTTGCACTAACAGAACAAATCATCGAACCATTCGCATCTTGCGATAAAATCATTCCTATCTACGAACCAAAATTCGCAGCAAATCCTAACGATGTTGAATTGTTGAGAAAAATCACTACAAACCTTGATAGAAAAAAATGTACAAAGTCTGAATTGTTCTTTCAAGCGACAGAAAACCTTCATAAGTTAGAACCAAATGCTAAATCAGCTTTTATGATGGGACAAATGTTGATAGAAAAAGACAGAAATGAAGAAGCAGTACCATATTTAGAAGAAGCAGTAAAGAATTTCGAGGATAACGACTCAAAAGCAAAGGCTTCGTTTATGTTAGCAACAGCATTGATGAACGCAGGACAATATGGAGCAGCAAGAACAGCGGCTTACAAAGTTGCAGAGTACGATAAATCATTAGAAGGAAAGGCTGTGCTTATGGTTGCAAATATGTACTTGAAGAGTTCAGTGTCTTGTGCTTCTCACGGAGGAAAAATCCGTGGTGCAGCATGGGTTGCGTATGATGAAGCAGCGAAAGTGAAAAATATAGACCCAACTCTTGCAGATGATGCACAAAGAGTGATGAACGCAGCACGCTCTCAATGGCCTTTGAAAGCAGATATGTTCTTCAATTCAATCAATCCAGGAGACGGATTCTCAGTAGGATGTTGGATAGGCAAAGGAACAACAGCACGTTCAAGAGACTAATAACACAAAACACATAAATTGAGTATGAGAAAGCATAGTTTTGCAATGATAATTCTTGCCTTTGCTTTCTCATACTTTTGTTTTTCGTGTAGCAAAGACACACCTAAACAACAATACGTAAAGAATAATAACACTCCTACGCAGGTAATAAATGACGCTTACCTTTTACGCAGTGTTGATGGTGTAGTTGATACCGAATTAAAGGCAAAAAAAATTGAGATATACAACTTTGCCGACAGTTCAAAGATGATTTTCCCGCAAGGATTAAATGTAAACTTTCTCAATAACGACAAAACAATCAAAGCAAACCTTTCATCTCATTACGCAGAAAGCCTTTCAGACAATCTTTACTACCTAAAAGACAGCGTAGTGATTATAAACCACAAAGATTTAGACACATTCTATTGTCAAGACCTTTATTGGCGAAAAGATTCCGCAATAGTACGCACCGATTTGCCCGTAAGACGACACAGCGAAGGCGGAATAGACTACGCAAAAGGCCTAAGAGCAAGAGATGACTTTGACAGCGTTAAAGTAATAAGCCCTTACGGAGTACAAAACATAAAAGAAGATTAACAAAACAAACTTATTTCTTTCGCAAAATATAGTTTTGTTTTTTCAAAGGCTTGCTTGTAAAGAAAATAACCCCAAAATCAAAGAAATCACAACAGAGTTTAAAACCCTCATCGGCTTGAATCCCTTTCCAAAGTTCAAGATTTTCTCTCTCTTTGTAAATCTCCTCAATAAAAATAGCCGTATTCTCTTTGCAAAGTCTTAAATCCGCTATCCTTTCTTGCGAAAAAGATTCATTTCCTACATAAATAATCTCAAATCCCTGTGCTTTAAGATACTCAAACGCCTTAAACAAAAATTTTCTCTTTGCCTTGCTTTTTGAAATCAAAGACTCAAAGCGAGCCTCAAAGCAAATATCCTTATTTTTGCAAGACTTCTTCAAGCCTTTTGTGAAAAAATCAAACATAAAAGGTGAATGCAAAGAATATTCGTCCTTTGCTAAAAACTTATATCTTAGATAATGTTTCGTTTTAAAGAATATACTCATAAGTTTTGCGAAATTACAAAAAAATATTATCTTTGTTTGGAATTTAAACCCTAAAAATTATGGTTAATATCGAAGAAAGAGTAGAATTAGCAAGGAAATTCCACAATGAAGGCTATAATTGTGCTCAATCAGTCGTTATGGCGTATAGCGATTTGTTACCTGTGGAAAAAGAAGTGGCTGAAAAAATTTCCTTACCCTTTGGTCGCGGACTTGCAGGTTACAGAGAAGTATGCGGTTGTGTGTCGGCTATGTCCTTGCTTGTAGGAATGCTTTTGCAATATCAACAACAAAGCACAAGCAATAAAGACTATTTTGCAATGGTGCAAACAATGGGCGAAAAATTTAGAGAAGAAAACGGAGAAATTGTTTGCAAAAAACTTCTCGGATTAGAGCCCGGAAGCACAAAAGAAAAGAAACCTTGCAACGATTATGTGGCCTGTGCCGCAAGAATAGTAGGGGAGAATCTTTTTAAATAGACTTCTGAAATTTTTTCTTTGTTTTAAAAAAATAACTCTTTGAAATAATTTCTTAAATCATAGAGTTATTTTTTTATTTCTTTGTTTTTTTTAAAAAAGTAAAGACTTTATTTTCCTCTTCCTTGAATTATGATGATTATTGTGTAGAATAGGATTTTTATATCTGTTGTTAGTGATAGGTTTTCTAAGTAAATAAGGTCGTATTTAAGTCTTTCTACCATTTCATCTACGGTTTCGGCGTATCCGTATTTGACTTGTCCCCACGAGGTTATGCCTGGTTTTACTCTGTGTAAGAGTCTGTATTCTGGTGCTTGAAGTACGATTTTGTCAATAAAGAATTGTCTCTCTGGACGTGGACCTACTATGCTCATTGTGCCTTTTAAGACATTGTAGAATTGAGGAATTTCGTCTAAACGCACCTTTCGCATAAAGCGTCCAAAGGGTGTGATTCTTGGGTCTTTGTCTCCGCTTGATAACATAGGGCCGTTGCTTTCGGCGTCTATGTACATTGAACGGAATTTGTGCATATAGAATGGTTTTCCTTTGTATCCTATGCGTTCTTGTTTGTAAAAAATTGGTCCTTTGCTTGTTGAGTAAACTATTATGGCGGTAATTAAGTAAACAGGTGAGAGAATTGTGATTGCAATTATTGAAATAAATATGTCAAATAATCTTTTCAAAATCTGTTGCCAAGGTGCCATTAGTCCTTGTGTTATTGTGATGAGGGGAGTGTTGAAGATGGCGTTTGTTTTTATGTTCCCTATTAAAAAATCTTTTCTGTCTGCTGGAATTTTTAATTCTACTTCTTGTCCCGATAGGCAGATTATGTCGTAGATTTCGTTTTCTTCTTCTTTTTCTAAGGCGATTATTATTTCTTCTATTGAGTATTTTTCTATTAGTTGTGTGAGTTGTGAGATTGAGCCTAAGCATTTTAGGTCTGAGACATTGTTTTGTTCTCCGTTTTTATTGACATAGCCTATGATTTTTTTGCCTGAGGAGATTTCTTCGTTTTGAAGTTCGTTGTATATTTTGATTGCTTTTTCTCCATCGCCTACTATGATTGTTGGAAAGTGAATTTTGTGTTTGTGAACGTTGTGTACTTTGATTGTTGTTAGGATTAGTCGCGGTAAATAGGTTAAAACAAAGTGTAAGGAAAATAAAATAAAAAAAGAAAGGTAATAGTTTTTGTAGGTTGTTACTTTGTCGTCAAGTAAAAGTGCGAAGAAGATAAAGATTACTCCAAAAAAACAGGTAAAAAATGTTTGAAAGAAGTCTTTTAAACGTGATTTTTTATATGTGTTTTGGTAGTAGCCTTGTACGTAATAGAGTGTTATCCAAAATAATGGTATGATTAAAAGTCCGTAATAGAAGTTATTGTCGGCAAATACGGCGTTTATGTCCTCGAATGAGCCTGATTCGATGCTTGTTTTTCGGAAGATGAAAAACAGACTCCATGCTATCATTGAACTTAATACATCGCTGATGATGTATTTTGTAGCTTGTAGTTTTTTATTCATAAAATTTATTTGTTCTATTTATAGTCGTAATTAGGATAGTGTACAACTTTTATGTTATCAACGTGAACAAATGAATTTTTCGTATTATTTGGATTAAAAGCTTCTAAATATATGTGGAAATTTTGTGGATAGCCTAATGTATTCCATACTTTTGTTAGGATAATGTATGATTTTTGCCATTTGCCATTGTTAGGTGGTGTCAGTCTTACGGCGCTTATGAATTTATTTGCTTCGGCTGAACTGCTGCGTCCGTATATTCCTACTTCAAATGGTATGTTTGAGTTGTAATCTATTTCTAATATTACTCCTTGTTTATTGTTGCAGAAAATTGAATCAATGGAAATGTATCTGTTATGGCCCTGTTCTTCATAATAAATCGCTCCGCAGCTGTTGCCATACGCAACACTGTCGTTGTTTATCACGGTCATTGTTTTTGGTTCTTCGTTTATTACGTTTGCTTGTTGGAAATTGATAAAGTAACTTTCAAAAGTTTCTTTGAATGCTATGTTACATCTATCTGTTCGGTACATTATTGGTTGTTTTTCTATGTGGATTTCTTCGCCAGGTCTTAGATCTAATGAGTCAATATGCGATGTGTAGAATACATATTCTTCTCTCATGTTGTTCATTCCGTTATATATTATTCCTGGTCTTAGGTCTATTTTGTGTTTTCCTTCTTTTAGAATCGGAATCGAGCAAGGTAGGGGATAGGCTCCAAGATAATTTCCATCGATATAAACCCATACGTCTCTGATGTCGCATGTTAGTAAATCGCTTGATTGAGAAAAAATAAAATCTGGGTTTTCTACCATATAGAATCCGTCAAATTTGATGAAGGAAGGTACTTCTTGTTCGCCTTTAAAGTTATCGCAAGAGGATAATATAAGGCTTGATAGGATTATTATGCTGAGAATTTTTTTCATATCTAATATTTTTTTGTTGTTTGCAAAGGTACAAATTATTTTAAATATATTTTGTATCTTTGCTTTTCGTTTCTAAATAAAATAGATAGAAGAATGTTTGTTGATAGTTATAAGCATAAGGGGATGAGGCGCCGAATGGTGGAGTATTTAAAGGGGAAAGGTATTAGCGATCAAAGAGTTTTGGAGGCAATTAATAGGGTGCCAAGGCATTTTTTCTTGGATTCTTCTTTGGATACTTTGGCTTATGAGGATAGGGCCTTGGAAATTTTGTGTAAGCAGACGATTTCGCAACCTTCTACGGTGGCTTTTCAGACTCAATTGTTGAATGTTGCTCCGTTTGAAAAGGTTTTGGAAATCGGAACAGGTTCTGGTTATCAAACAAGTGTGCTTTGTCAGTTGCAAGCAAGGGTTTATACTATTGAAAGGTTTAAACCTTTGCATAATTCGGCTCAAATGGTTTTTGAGGCTTTGAAAATCAGACCTAATTGCTTTTTTGGCGATGGTTATTTGGGCTTGCCGACTTTTGCTCCTTTTGATAAGATATTGATTACTTGTGCTGCTCCTTCTATACCTAAGTCTCTTATTGAGCAATTGAGAATTGGTGGAATTATGGTCGCACCTGTCGGTGAGGATACTCAGACTATGTATAGGATTAAAAAACTTACAGAAACGGAAATCGATATTCAGTCTTTTGGAGAGTTTAAATTTGTGCCTATGTTAAAAGAAAGGAAATTTTATTGATAAATAACTTTCTTTGGTTATTTTTTTGTAATTTTGCATATTATATTCATATTTATAGAAAATGGTAAAAACGAAAGTTTTATATGTCAATCAGGAAGTTTTTCCTTATTTGGAATCTGATTTGGCTGACGCAGGAAGATTTCTTCCGCAAAGTATTCAAGAGAAAGGTAAAGAAGTAAGATTGTTTATGCCTAAGTTTGGTGGCGTAAATGAGAGAAAAAATCAATTGCATGAGGTTATTCGTTTGTCTGGTATGAATTTGATTATTGATGATAGTGATCATCAGTTGATAATCAAGGTTGCCTCTATTCAGTCTGCAAGAATGCAGGTTTATTTTATTGATAACGAAGATTATTTCCAAAGAAAAGCAAATATTTTTGATGCGGACGGAAGTCTGTTTGGTGATAATGATGAGAGAATAATGTTTTATGCAAGAGGAGTCTTGGAAACAATAAAAAAACTTAGTTGGAAACCAAATATTATTCATTGTATGGGTTGGTTTGCCGCTTTGTTGCCTTTTTATGTTAAAAGGACAGAGTATAAAAACAATCCTTTTTTCCATGATAGTAAGATTGTGATAAGTTTATTTAACGATGAATTTCAAGGAAGTTTGGTAGAGGGGTTCCTTAAAAAGTTAAAAATGGAAGGTGGTACGGCTAAGGATTGGAAATTCTATAAAGAGCCAACATACCTTAATATAATGAAAGCAGCTATTTCGTATTCTGAGGCAGTGGTTGTTGCGCAAGAAGGCGTAAATCCTGAATTGATAGAATTTGCTATTGCAAATAAAAAGCAAGTGATAGAGTATGCTCCTTTTGATGAACAAAAAGATTTGATAAATAATCTTTATGATTCTTTGGCCGTTATAGATGAAGAATAAATTTAAGTATTATGAGTAAATTAAAGCTGTTATTATTGTTGCCTTTCTTGGCTTTTATTTCTTGTGTTAATGAAGATGAAACTTTGGGCATAGATTTGGTTGAGGATAGTGATAGATTGTCTGTTGGTTTGTTGACAAATGTGGAAATGTCTTCTTCGTTTTTTAGAGAGGATTCGTTGATGACTGCTAATTATAGGTATAATGTATTGGGAGAGTATAGAGATAATAGTTTTGGTGGGGTATCTTCTGATATTTTTACGCAACTTTGTTTGTCTTCTACGGCAGAGGATTTTACAAATTTTAGTATTGATTCTATTTATTTGACTTTGGCTTATTCGGGAGGCTATTCTATTGATACGGCTTTGTTGAAAACAAGAATGAAAGTCTCTGTTTATGAGGTTAGTGAATTGATAGACTCTACTAAGAAGTATTCTTTCAGTGATGTTGCTGTAAAATCTTTGCCGATTTTCAGTTCGGAGGTAGATATTGATGTTAATAGTGATGTCGTAATGGGGACTGATACTTTGAATCCTCAGTTGAGATTGAAAATAACGGATAGTGATTTTTGTCAAAAGATACAAAATTTCAAGGGAAATAACGATGATTTTCAAGAATTGATAAAGGGAATAAAGATTGTTGCTGAAAAGACTACTGAAAATGGCTTTATTGCATATATAGATATGACTTCTGCTTCTACGGGGATTACTTTGTATTATGTAAAGGATTCTAAAAAGCAAACTTACAAGATAAATTTCCCTGAAAAGGGTAATAGGTTTATGAGATATGAGTATGATTTTGCAGGTAGTGGAATAAATGGATTGGAAAGAGATACTTTGGGTCTAAATAGTGAGTATATTTATCTTGGAAATATGGGTATAAGTATGGCAAAATTAGATATAGATGAGCAAGCCTTTATGAAGTATTGGAAGGATTCTATTAATAATGGTGCAACTGATAATAATGTGGCAATAAATAGGGCGGTTATTGATGTGCCTGTTGCAGATATAAATCAAAGTTTGATCCCTATTAAAAAGATTTTGTGTTATAGAAAATATGTTTCGGATAATGATACGAATTTAGTGCTTATTCATGATGCTCAGGTGTCGGATACGTATTATGATGGTATGTATGAGCCTTCTACTAATTCGTATAGAATAAATGTTACTATGCATTTTGAGAATTATATAAATGGTAATATTGATGATCTTGATCTTTATCTTGTGCCAGATGAAAGACGCTCGTCTGCAAATAGGGTAATTTTGAATGGAACAAAACATTCTACTAAGCCTATAACGATGAGAATAACTTATTCTAAACCTAAATAAAGTAATATGAAGAATATATTTAATTTTTTATTGATTTTGATATTTTCTGCAAACGCTTTGTTTGCTCAAAAGCCGTATGTGGAGTATTGGCATAATGCTAAAAAAGCAACTGAGGGTACTTTGTCAAATGAAGATATAAGGATAGGTACGTGGCGTTGGTTTTATGAAGATGGAGCTTTGCAAAAAATAGGAGAGTATAATGATAAAGGTGTAAAGATAGGGGAGTGGGTAGATTATTATGCTAATGGTAAGGTTAAAAAGCAAGAATTCTTATCTGGAAAAGGAGAGTGTAAGGCTTTTTATGAGAATGGACAATTACAATATATATATAATGTAGTTGATGGCTTGAAACAAGGAGAGTATATTGAATATTATGATGATGGAAAGAGGAAGATTCAAGCTAATTATAAAGATAATGAACTTGATGGATATGCTATTTGGTTTTTCCCTGATGGAAATAAAGATATGGAAGGTGGTTTGAAAATGGGAAAACGTGATGGTAATTGGATTTATTATTATAGGAGTAATGGTCAAAAGGGTAGCGAAGGAGCGTATTTAAATGATAAGGAAACAGGACGTTGGATTTATTATTATGAAACTTCTGAGAAATGGAGAGAGGGCGATTATAGAAATGGTTTGAGAGAGGGTTTGTGGAATACTTATTATGAAAATGGAAAGATTCATCATAAAGGAAGTTATATTGCAGGTAAAGAAGAGGGTATTTGGGAGAGCTATTTTGAGAATGGTGAGTTAAATATTCGTGGCCGCTTTATTGATGGTAAGATGAGTGGTAAATGGGAGGTTTTTTATGCTGATGGTTCTCGAAAAACTCAAACTGATTATTTGAATGGTATAAAAAATGGTACTGAAATCTTGTATGATGAAAATGGTAGCATATATCAAAAGGCGGATTATAAGGAAGGGGTGATGAATGGACGTTGGGAACGTTATTATGATGGCATTTTGATAGAAAAAGGAGTGTATGTTGATGGTAAAAAAGATGGTTTATGGGCTTTTTACGCACAAAGTGGATTTAAACAACGTGAACAAGGATTTAAACAAGGAAGACCTGATGGTAAATGGGTTGAATATTATTCTGAAAACAAGAAATCGGCAGAGGGAGAGTATGATAACGGACAAAAGTCAGGTACTTGGAAAAATTATGATAAGAGGGGAAATGTTTTGTCTGAGACTGTTTTCAAAAATGGTAAGAAGATAAGAGAAGAAATTAAGAAAAAATAGTTTGATGAAGGATTTTTTGAATTTGATACGATGGAAAAGTCTGTTGTTGTGTTTGATTGCACTTGTTGTTGTTAGACTTTTTTTGATAGATTCTTTTTATGAGACTTTTGTTGGAGGAGCAATAAGTCCAATTTCTACTTTTGAATATTTTGTGTTTTGTATTGCTGTGTTGTTTTTGGCAATTGCTTCTGTTTTAATAAATGAATATTTTGATCAAGATATAGATGGTATAAATAGGGCAGAGAAAGATTTGTATATTGGACGTTCTATTTCTGAGAAAACTGTACTTAATCTTTTTTATGTATTCTCAATAGTTTCTGTTTTGATGGCTTATGTAATAGGATACTTAAATGGCTTTTTGCATCTTGGTTCATTGTTTATTGTTTTTGTCTTTATGTCTTATTTTTATTCGCTTAAATATAAGAGAAGTCTCATTGTAGGAAATTTGGTGGTTGCTATCTTATACTCAATGGTTATTTTGTTGCCTGTTTTGTTTGAGTTATTTGCTTTAATGAATAATCCTGGTGGATTATTTAAAGTGTTAGTTGTTTCTTTGAAGGAAGAGTTGTTGTATGCAACAGTGTTTTTAACTGCGATTACTTTTTTATTGACTTTTATAAGGGAAATAATTGGTGATATGCAAGATGAGGAAGGTGATAGAGAGTGTGGTTGTCGCTCTTTTGTGATTTCGTTTGGAGAAAGGAATACAAAAACTTTTGTGTATATTATTTCTTTAATTTTTATTGCACTAACGCTTTTCTTTTTGTTTACTAATTTTAAGGGTACTTCATTAATAATTTGTGCTTTGATTATTTGTATTCCTATGTTCTTTTTTATGAAGGAACTTAAAAATGCAAAATCAATTCAAGATTACGGATTCCTTTCTGAATTGTTAAAAATGGTGTTTGTTTCAGGTCTTTTTATGATTATAAATATTTATTAGTAAAATGAGTCTATCTGATTTGCTTTCAATAAAGATAATCTTAGCTTCTAAATCTCCAAGAAGGAAACAATTGTTGGAGCAAATGGGATTTGATGTCGTTGTTGAACCGATAGATATTAAAGAGTCTTTTCCTGAAAGTATAGCAGTAGATGAGGTGGCGGAGTTTTTGGCTGTAAAGAAATCTGAAAATTACAATAAAAGTATTGAGGGTAATTCTGTCCTTGTAACAGCAGATACAATAGTTGTTGTCGATAATTTTATTTTAGGAAAGCCTAAGAGTGTAGAAGAGGCAAAAGGGTTTCTGAGATTATTGTCTTCTAAAACGCATAAAGTTATTACGGGTTGTTGTTTAAAGACTAATAAAACTATTAAGCATTTTTCTCAGATAAGTAACGTTAAGTTTAAGGCTCTTTCGGAAGATGAAATTGAATATTATGTGAAGTTATTCAAACCATTTGATAAGGCAGGTGCATACGGAATACAAGAGTGGATAGGAATTATTGGTATAGAGTGTTTGCAAGGGGATTACTATAATGTTGTAGGCTTTCCTTGTAACAAATTCTTTGAAGT
Organism: Bacteroidales bacterium; assembly: GCA_017559135.1. Classification (GTDB taxonomy): domain Bacteria; phylum Bacteroidota; class Bacteroidia; order Bacteroidales; family P3; genus Onthomorpha. The sequence goes on from JAFYSZ010000003.1 coordinate 240,606, forward strand.
TTTAAAAGAAATCTTAGAAATATGAGGCTATATACGGAAAATATTGTCAAAAAATATAAGAAAAGAGTTGTTGTAAAGGGTGTTTCAATTGAAGTGTCAATGGGTGAGATCGTAGGTTTGTTGGGTCCAAATGGAGCAGGCAAGACAACAACATTTTATATGATGACAGGTTTAATAAAGCCGTATTCAGGAAAGGTGTTTTTAGATGATAAGGATATTACAGATATGCCAATGTATAAACGAGCACAAGAGGGCGTTGGCTATCTTGCACAAGAGGCTTCTGTTTTTAGGACTTTGTCTGTTGAAGATAATATAATGTCTATTTTAGAGTTTAATCAAAAACTTTCTTCTAAGGAAAGAGAGAGAAAAATGAATGATCTCTTGGAAGAATTTAGTTTGACACACATTAGAAAGAGTAAAGGGATACAACTTTCAGGAGGAGAAAGAAGACGAACCGAAATAGCAAGAGCTTTGGCGGCAGATCCAAAGTTTATTTTATTAGATGAGCCTTTTGCAGGGGTGGATCCGATAGCAGTACAAGATATTCAAAATATTGTAAAAGATTTAAAAAATAGAAATATAGGCGTTTTGATTACAGATCATAATGTTCATGAAACTTTATCGATAACAGATAGAGCGTATTTGCTTATTGAGGGAAGTGTTTTCCGATATGGGACTCCACAAGAGTTAGCAAATGATGAGCAGGTTAGAAAAAAATATTTAGGAGATAATTTTGAATTAAGATAATGTATGTTGTTGATTTATGTTGATAAATTAACTAATAGATTAGGCTATACTTTAAATTTATTGTTTAAAGAGTTAATGTCTATAAGGTATTCTATCACAATAGATAAAGAGTACTTTGTGCAATATGATGGCCCAAAATTTTCTTATACTACCCAACCAATTACTGATGAGTTGTTTTTATTAAGTACGCCTCTTCTTTTTCAAACCCTTATTGAAATTACAGATGTAAATTATTTTGAAAAAAATAATACTCCATACCTTTTTAGGATATATTCCAAAGATTCTGTTTGTGATTTTGATATTTTTGCAGCCTGTTTTTATTTGGTTTCTCGCTATGAAGAATACTTGCCTTATGTAAAAGATAAGCATTCTCGTTACAAAGCACAGGATAGTTTGGCTTATAAAAAAAATTTTTTGAAAAAACCTGTGGTAAATATATGGGCTAATGAATTTAAAAGAAAAATATTGGAGCGTTATCCAGAGTTATATTCTGAAAATAAAAAGTATTCATATATTAATACAATTGATATAGATTCTGCTTATTCTTATACTTGTAAAGGATTTAATAGAAACTTATTTGGATTTTTAAGAGATTTGCTAAGGGGAAAATTATCTCTTTGTTTTGAAAGATTGAAAGTGCTTTTAAAAATAGAAAAAGATCCATATAATACGTTTGATTTCATAATATCTTTGATTGAAAAGCATAAAATTGATACTATATTTTTTGTTTTGTATGGTGGTTATGGGAAGTATGACAAAAATATAACTCCTTATAATAATAAGTTTAGGATATTAATTAAGAGTTTATGCGATTATGCTAAGGTAGGGGTGCATCCATCTTATGATAGTTTTGATTATCCTCAATTGATAACTTCTCAAACTAAAATGCTTAAAGAGACTTTGCATAAACCAATAAAACGATCGCGTTATCATTACTTGCGTTTTTGTCTTCCTGAAGGATACAGAAACTTAATAGCAACAGGGAGTATAGAACATGATTTTTCTATGGGATATTCGGATTGTATAGGTTTTAGAGCTGGTATTTGTAGTTGTTTTAATTTTTATGATTTAGCTATGGATTATGAAACAACTTTAAAAGTACATCCTTTTGCATATATGGATGTGGCTTTAAAAAATGGATTGAAACTTTCTCCGCAACAGGCATTGGAAGAAATTAAGCAATTAAATGATGAAGTTAAGAATGTTGGAGGAGAAATGATAAGTATATGGCATAATGAAAGTTTGTCAAACAAAAGAGAGTGGTTTGGTTGGAGAGAGGTTTACGAAAAAGTAATTGAATATAGTTATAATGAAAAAATAAATTAAACAATAATATGATTGTAGTAACAGGTGCCGCAGGATTTATAGGAAGCTGCATGCTTCGTAAATTAAATAAGGAGAATATTACTGATGTAGTTATAGTTGATGATTTTTCTAAAATAGAAAAAATTAACAATTATTCTCATTCAACTTTTTCTTTGAAAATTGCCAGAAGAGATTTTATTCAATGGTTTAAAGAAAATGCAAATCAAGTTGAAGGTGTTTATCATTTAGGAGCGAGGACTGACACTACTGAATTTGATTGGAATATTTTTGTTGAATTAAATCTTGAATACACAAAAAATATCTGGCAAATATGTGCTGAAAACAATATTCCTATGGTCTATGCTTCTTCTGCGGCTACTTATGGTGGCGGAGAAAATGGATATGAAGACGATATAAATCTTATTTTAAAACTCAAACCACTCAATCCTTATGGGTGTTCAAAACAAGAATTTGATTTATGGGCACTAACTCAATATAAAAAACCTCCTTTTTGGGCAGGATTGAAATTCTTTAATGTTTATGGACCGAATGAGTATCATAAAGGTAGAATGGCTTCGGTTATATTTCATTCCTACAATCAAATCCTCTCTAATAATAAAGTTAACCTATTTCGATCTCATAAAAAAGAATATAAAGATGGTTGGCAAATGAGAGATTTTGTTTACGTTAAAGATGTTGTTGATGTATTATATTATTTAATGACACATAAACCTAAAAGTAGTATATATAATCTTGGATCGGGTAAGGCTCGCAGTTTTTATGATTTAGCTTCTGCAACTTTTATTGCGATGGGAAAAGAAATAAATATAGAATATGTAGACATTCCTATTGACATAAGAGATAAATATCAATATTTCACAGAAGCGTCTATGGATAAACTAAAATCAGTTGGATACGATAAACCTTTCTATACTCTTGAAGATGGAGTTAAAGACTACGTGCAAAATTATTTAATGAAACAATCTTATTTTTAAAAAATGAATTATAAAGCTAAACTACATAATATAAAAGCATTTGTATTTGATTATGATGGAGTAATAAGCGATGGCAATATTTGGTCTGCTAACGATCAGATAATTGTTCGTAGCGGAAATGTCAAAGATGGATATGCTATACAATATGCTTTAAGAAAAGGTTACATAGTTGCTGTTATCTCTGGTGGAAGTGGTAATAGTATAGCTTCTCGTATGGCAATGTTAGGCGTTAAAGATGTCTATTTAGGCTCACATCGCAAAAAAGAAATTTTTCACAAATTTTTAGAAGAAAAACATTTGGAAGCAGGTCAAGTACTATATATGGGAGATGATATTCCTGATTATGATGTAATGAAAATGGTAGGAGTTGCAACATGTCCAGCAGATGCAGCAGAAGAAATCAAGCAAGTGTCAGATTATATTTCCCATAAAGCAGGAGGTTGTGGGGCGGTAAGAGATGTAATAGAGCAAGTAATGAAATTACAAAATAAATGGTTTGACGAAGACGCAAAATCATGGTAGAAATAAGAAAAATAATATTCATTTTATTGCTAATTTGTTTTGGTAATATTGGGCAAAAATCATTTGCTCAAACACAAAAAGAATTTGAGTGTAAAGCAACATATTACCATAATATGTTTGAAAATAGAAAAACCTCTTCCGGTGAAATTTTTTCACAAAAAAAATACACGGCGGCACACAAAACTATTCCATTACACACTTATGTAAAAGTTACCAATTTGTCAAATGGGCTTTCAGTTATAGTTAAAGTTAATGATAGATGTCCAAAAAGAGGTATAATAGACTTATCTTACATTGCAGCCAAAGAAATAATGCTACATAAGACAGGTGTGGCAAAAGTTAAAGTAGAAATAATAGATAAAAACTATAAAGAAGAACCTCAAAAACAAGATATAATAGAGAATAAAATAGAAGAAAAGCAAGAAATTGTGCAAGTAATAGATACTATAAATTCTCAGCAAACAGAAATAATAAGCGACATAATAGATAACAATGATGAAAACCCATCACCATTCTTGTTTTTTGTACGAATATCTTCAATTGAGCATATAGAAGATTTAGATATGATTAAAGGACAATTACCAATAGAATATAAAAACATCGTATTAGCAGAAAAAGTTTTCAATCAAGAATATTATTATGTAAATGTTGGACCGTTTTTATCAATAAATTTGGCAGAACAAGCCCTTAATACCTTAAAAAGTACTTATAAATCGGCTTACATTGTTAAAAAGAAATAAAAATAAGATTATATATAAAATATTTAAAATCAATGTATAATATTAGTAATTAAAAATAGTTATTAACAAAAAAACAAGTAAAACTTCTTTTTTATAAAGTTTTTTTTTACTTTTGCACGACTGCTTTTTAGATTAAATAGACATTATAAAAAGTAGAAAATAAACAAAACAAGTAGTAAATGTTAAAGTTTATACAAGATAAATACAAACGATTTGTGAAGTTAGGTTCGCTTGCTTGCATTCTGTTATTAGCAATAGCGAATCCGTTCTTGTTGAAAGCACAACAAGAACCTCAATTTTCGCAATATATGTTCAACCGTTTGTCATATAATCCTGGTTACGCAGGTAGCAATGGAGCTATTTGCCTTACAGGGTTCTATCGCAATCAGTGGATGGGAATGGGCTTGACAGATGTTTATGGAGAAGCATCACAAGCCTCAACAGGAGAAACAATGAACTTATCTTTTGATATGCCAGTTCGTTTTCTTCACGGAGGAATAGGAGCAACGATAATATCAGATAAGATAGGATTTCGTGATAATATTCACGCAAAAATAGATTACGCATTTAGAATACAATTTCCTACGGGAAACCTAGCGATAGGAGTAGAAGCACAATTATTTAATTCCACATTAGACAAATCACAATTAATAGGAGCTGACGGCTTTACAGAAGATGATCAAGTCGGAACAAGTATGGACCCTGTTTTAGGAGATTTGTCAGAACAAAGCGACTTTCTTTTTGATTTGGGAGCAGGTATTTATTATCAAATACCAGGGAAATTATACATAGGACTTTCAACATCAAAAATATTGCAAACATCAAGTGATAAAATAAATTGGGATAATAGAAGATTCTATTATATACTTGCAGGATACGAATGGGCACTTCCAGCCTATCCGTCATTAAGATTACTTCCATCAGCATTATTAAAAACAGACTTTATATCTAAATCAGCCTATCAATTAGATGCTTCATTGTTAATGGAATGGGAGCATAAGATTTGGGGAGGAATGACATATAGAGTTCAAGATGCTATGGTTTTAATGGGAGGTGTTGCCTTTGGAGACTTTAAATTAGGTGTGTCATACGACATTCCTACTTCGAGAATTTCAACACAATCATTCGGATCATTAGAATTATTTGCAAGATGGTGTTTCAAGATAGAAAATCCACCGAAACCACCAACAATTTATCGCAACACACGTCGTATCTAACTAAAATAAATTGAAACATTACAAACATAAGTATCGTATTTTATTATAATTGAAAACAATTTGTGATATGAAGAGAATATTTTTGTTAATTTCAACAGCCTTTCTAATGTTCAGCTGTGGCACTTCCGACAAAGGAGAAGTCATAGGAGTGCAAGAAAGACCAGACTTCTTGGATATGCAACCATACGGAATGGTTGATGTTCCGCAAGGAAGTTTTTTGATGGGTTCTTCCGATGAAGATGTATACAAGCTATACGATTGGCAACCCAGAACAGTGCAAGTACAATCATTTTGGATGGACGAAACGGAAATCACAAACAATGAATACCGTCAATTTGTCTATTGGGTAAGAGACTCTATTGCTTACAAACTATTAGGAGTAGATTTTCCTGAAACATACTTGATAGAAGCCGACCAATGGGGAGAAGAATTAGAAACTCCTATCATCAATTGGAGTAAGAAAATAGATTGGACATTAGAAAATGCGGACGAAAGAGAAGCTTTAGCGGAAATGTTCATACCTGTTGAAGAAAGATTCTATGGAGCAATGCAGATAGACGCTAAAAGATTAAATTACGAATATTATTGGATAGACCTTCGTGCAGCAAGCCAAAAAAGTTTTGAAACAGCAGCAGCAGAAGAATACAGAGGATCGTCATTTGCATCACGTCCTAATGGATTGAGTGGTAAGAATAAATTCTATAAGAGAGAAGTAATTAACGTATATCCTGATACATTATGTTGGGTTCATGATTATGCGTATTCTTATAACGATGCAGCAACTCGTTCATATTTTAGTCACCCTCGCTATGACAACTATCCTGTTGTTGGAGTTTCATATAAACAAGCGAAAGCATTTTCAGTGTGGAGAACACTTATGATGAATAATTATTTGGCAAAAAAAGAATATGAAAGAATGGAAGACTTTCGTTTGCCAACCGAAGCAGAATGGGAATATGCAGCAAGAGGAGGAGTTGATGGAGCCCCTTATCCTTGGGGAGGTCCTTACGTAAGAAATGGCAATGGTTGTTTTATAGCAAACTACAAACCGTTGAGAGGTAACTATGGAGATGACGGAGGAGTAACTCCAATCTTAGTTGCACACTATGCACCAAACGGATTTGGACTTTACGACATGGCAGGTAATGTTGCAGAATGGTGTGAAGACGCATACAACGAATCAGCATACAATTTTGCACATGATTTAAACCAAGTAAACGTATATCTTGCCTCAGAAGATGACGCACCTGTTATGAAAAGAAAAACAGTTAGAGGTGGCTCTTGGAAAGATCAAAAATATTTCATACAAACAGCAACACGTTCATACGAATATCAAGACTCTGGCAAGAGTTACATAGGATTCCGTTGCGTACAATCTTACTTAGGTCGTGTAAGAGGCGACAATCCTAAAACATCATCAAACGTATATCAAGAATAAAAAATAACTAAATAAATAAATTAACTGAAATAAAATTATAAAAAGGAGATTATATTATGGGATTTATAGACAAAATAGTAAATAGTAAAGCTTATAAAGAAACAACAGCTAAGTTATATGGTATGGGTGCGGCAGTCGTAATCGTTGGAGCGTTGTTTAAAATTAACCACTGGCCAGGTGC
>JAFYSZ010000004.1 GCA_017559135.1 Bacteroidales bacterium
TTGTATGAGGTCCTCGAAACTACCTACTTGCCAAATAAGAAAAGCCCACGATATCACTCGTGAGCGTTTTCTGCTTTCTTCTTGGCAAGTTTTATGAAATTTTCGAGGTTTCATACAACCAAATATAAGCAAAAACGCTTTTTATGTCGTATTAAAATTACTTAGTCTAAATTATCGTTATTCTTTGTCTCCTTTTTGTCCTCCTTTTTTAAGGGTTACACAATTTTTTCGTTACTTAATTTTTCAGCCCACAAAGGTATAACAAATTTCTTAAAGCACAAAAATTTTGCGAATAAAGTCTTGGGAAAATCAAATTTATTCTTACGAAAATTTTCTTCGTGAGGGTTTTGAAAAGTCTGAGGAAAATTGAGCAAAAATCGGAAGAAAATTTGCTGAAATCGGAGCAAAATTTACTCAGATCGGATCAAAAATTTTTTTGGTCCGATGAAAAAAAATTTTGGTCCGATGAAAATTTGCTAAGATCCGATGAAAATTTGCTAAAACACGATAAAAAATGAAGAAAAACTAAGAAAAAATCGCACTAAATCATAGAAAAAATTGAGGAAATCAAGTCTTAAAATTCTAAGCCTTTGATTTAGTGGTTTTTAGTTAAGGGCTTATATTTTCAAAATTTACGATCAGAAATCTTTTGCTTGAAAATATCGCACGCATTTGGCGTTAAGTGGTGGTGAAAGTTTTTTATCCTCTCTTTATCCCACAAAAAACTCTTCGGAAAAGTTCACTAAGTAGATTTGTTCTCGTGCTCGGGTTACGGCGGTGTAGAGCCATCGGAAGTAATCGTGGGTTTCTGCTTCTGAGGCTTGCACTTCGTTTAGTATAAAGACTGTATGCCAATCGCCTCCTTGTGCTTTGTGGCAGGTTATGGCTTTTGAGAATTTTACTTGTAAGGAATTGAAATATTTATCTTCTTTTACCGCTTTGTGAATAAGGGCTTTGTTGTTGCAATCTTTTTGATAGTGAGCAAAAATCTTTTCATAGAGTTCTCTTTCTCTTTCTTGCGAAAGGTGTGCTTGTTTTTCGCTTAGGGTATCGAGCATAATTGTTAGTTCAATTGGGGTTTGGCTTTCGTTAATCTTTGCTTCTATGTTGGCAAAGTGGAAATTGAATTTTTCTTCGTATGAAAATATGTTTGTAATCTCTATTATATCTCCGTTTGCTATGAAATCGGAGTATTCATTTTCGGTATTCCAATAGTAGTTGTTGCGGATTGACATTAGTTTTTCGCCAATATCTATTATGTTTTCTTTTTCTAAGATTCGGTTTCTTATGTATTGATTGAGTTGATTGGCTGCGAAATTGCTTCTTGTAACGACTACTACTTCTTTTTCGCCTAATTCTCGGTATTTACTCGCTAAGGTATCCTCAAAATCTATTGATTCAATGCGTTTAAAGTCAGAAAGATTTTTTGTTTTAAAGATTGGCAGTTGCAATTTGTTGTTTAAAGCCCAACGAATGTTTGCTGCATTTTTCAAAATTCCCGATTGCAAGGCTTGTCTTACTACTTGTGTTAGTTGATAATAGGCAATTGGTTCAAGAAATTTTTGTTTTAAATATTCTGGATTAAGAGCAAATGATTCGCTACTGCCAATTGGTGGAAGTTGTGCTTTGTCTCCGAGAAGTATTACTTTGTTTTTTACTCCGCTTTTGACGTAATAAAACAAATCGTTCAACACTCCATCGTTTTCTCCTATCATTGAGGCTTCATCAACTATATATATAGTATGGTGATTCTTATTTTCTTTTAATTTTAAACGAATGTTTGAGTAATTATCTATTTGTGTATAATAAATTTTTTTATGAATTGTGTAGGCTTGTTGCAAAGAACGATTGCTTAAAACTTTGGCTGCTCGTCCTGTTGGTGCGATAAGTTCGCATCTTAGTCCATAATAAGGTAGGGTTTTAATTATTGCAGAAATTATTGAGGTCTTTCCTGTACCTGCATAGCCGTCTAATATAAATATGTTGCAGTCTTCATTATGAAAAATGAAGTTTGAGAGGTTTTTTACAAGATTTTCTTGATCTTGTGTTAGGGGAAAATTACAGAAACTTTCAATTTGTTTTAAAAACATCTATTCTGCGGTTTCTAATATTTTGTCAAGATTTTTTGTGTGTGAGGTTTCTATTTCTCCTTCTGTGGTTGAGTAGATGAAAATGGCGTCATACTCTGGGTGTGCTTTGAGAAATTCTTCTGCTTTCTCTTTTCCCATAACCATAAAGGCGGTTGCTAATCCGTCTGCAAGGGTTGCATTTTCTGCAATAACCGAAACGCTCAATAGATTGTGCGAAACAGAATGTCCGGTCTTTGGATCTATTGTGTGAGAAAGTCTAATTCCGTCTTCTTCTACATATTTTCTGTAATTACCACTTGTAACTATTGATTTGTTTTCAAGTTTTACAAAACTATTATACTCTCTTTCGGCATACATATCCTTAGATGGTTTTTCTATTGCTACTCTCCATTGTTGTCCATCAGGCTTTCGTCCGCTTGCAAAGACTTCTCCACCTACATCTACTATGTGTTGTTTTATGTTATTGCGGATTAAATATTGGCTAATCTTGTCTGTGGTGTAGCCTTGTGCGATTGCGTTGAAGTCAATGCGTGTTTGTGGGTATTGTTTTATTAGTTTATTGCCTTCTAATCTTAGTTTTTCGTATCCTACATAAAGCATCATTGAGTCGATTTCTGCATCTGATAGTTTTTTTCTTTCCTTTGCCGCAAATCCATGAGCTTCTATCAATGCTCCAAGGCTGATGTCGAAAGCTCCGTCTGTGAGTTTGGAAATTTTTTCTGCGGCCATGAAGTTCTCTAATAAGATATTATCTAAGGTATTTCTTTGATTGTTGTTTATTTCGTTGAGGTTGGAATTTGGATTCCAAAGAGAGATAGAGTTATCTATTGTTGTGAGAATCATATCTATGCCTTTTTTGATTTCAGATGAGGGTTGCCAGTTATTTTTTACGCACCATTTATCTTCGGGAGCAAAATATACTATATGATAATAGGTGCCTTGCGTTCTGCCGTTGAGGGTATATTTTTTTAATTCGGGGTTATTGTTGTCTTTGCAGGCTGAGAACGATATTAGAATTGAAATAGAAAATAAATAAATTGAAATTTTGAATAATTTTCTCATAATATCCTTTGGTTAATTTGTGCAAAGATAGTGTTTTGTTCTCATTTTGATTTGCGGAATTCTTGATTTGTTGTTAAGTGTTTGATATATAGTGAAATAAAATTTTGATATATATGTAACATTCTATGCTTTAAGGCGTAAAATCAAGAAATAAAATGGTAATTTTTGGGAGTAAATGGAAAAAAGTTATCAACAAATGTATTTTTTTGGGAGAAATGTAGTAATTTTACAAACTGAAAAATAGTAGAATTATGTCATCAATTGTAGGAATAGAGTTTTGCAAAATAGATTCAAACGGCAGGTTGAAACTTCCTGTTGCTTTGAAGAAGCAACTCGTTGTTTCCGATGACGCAAGATTTGTTCTCAGAAAAAGTATTTATAATTCGTACTTAGAACTTTTTACTTACTCCGATTTTCAAGAAGAAGTGTCAAGACTTCAAAGTAATCTTAACCCTTACGACCCGAAAGCGAAAAGGTTATTTAGGAAATTAACCCAAGCAAATATTGTTGAACTTGACGCAAGTGATAGAATCCTTATACCTGCCGAACAAAGAAGTTTGGCAAATATTGATAAGGATATTGTTTTGCTTGCATCAGGAAAATTTATTGAGATTTGGGACGCTGAAACCTATAATTCGCTTGATGAAGATGAGTTCGATTATATATCTTCTGCTGAGCAATTGCTTGGTAATCTACAAGAGGTCGATTGCAATAAGGATTAAGATTTAGAAAATGCAGAAAGAACAATATCACGTACCTGTAATGTTAGAGGAATGTATTGAAGGTTTAAATATTAAGCCCGATGGCATTTATATTGACTTGACATTTGGTGGTGGAGGACACTCAAAAGCAATTCTTCAACGACTTTCGTCTGAGGGAAGTCTGTATGCGTTTGATCAAGATAGCGATGCAGTGAAAAATGCCTTAGATGACGATAGGTTTACAATGATTGAGGATAATTTTTCTAATCTTACAAATCAATTAAAACTTTATAGAGTAATGCAGGTTGATGGAATACTTGCTGATTTGGGTATTTCGTCCTATCAAATTGATTGTGCTGAAAGAGGATTTAGTACAAGATTTGATGCAGAACTTGATTTGAGAATGAATAGAAAGCAAGTCCTTACTGCAAAAGATGTGGTTAATACTTATTCTTTGGAGCAATTGAAAAAGATTTTTGCAAATTACGGGGAGTTATCAAATGCTTATCAAATTGCAAAGAGGATTGAGTCTTCACAAATTGAGGGAATATCTACTACAAATCAATTAAAAGAAATTTTACAGCCGCTTGCGACAAGAGGAAAAGAAAATAAATTTTTTGCACAAGTCTTTCAGGCTTTACGAATAGAGGTAAATGGAGAGATAGATGTGCTTCAAAAAATGTTAGAACAGACTTCTCCTCTTTTAAAACAGGGAGGAAGACTTGTGGTTATGAGTTATCATTCTTTGGAAGATAGGTTAGTGAAGAATTATATAAAGACAGGTAATTGTGAGGGTAGGATAGAAAAGGATTTTTATGGCAATCTATTAAATGATTTGGAGCAAGTGAATAGAAAACCTATTACTGCGAGTGAGCAAGAGTTGGAAAGAAATCCTCGTTCAAGGAGTGCAAAATTACGAATAGCGCAAAAGAAGTAAGGAAAATGAAGATTAAAGAAATTATAAGAGGGGAAGTTTTATTAAAAAAGTGGTTTACAAGAAATATTTTCTTGTTTTTGCTGATTGCTGTTTTATGGTTGGTCTATATTGCAAATAGATATAGAATAGAAACAACGGTAAGGCAAATTGAAAATACGAATAAGGAGATCAAAGAATTGGAATTGAAACGCACAAGTGTAAAAACAAGGTATCAACGTTTATCAACGATGATGGAATTGGAAAAAGCATTGTCGCCGGTAGGAGTAGGTATTTCAAGGGAACCAATAAAAAAAGTTATACTGATTAGTGAAAATGAGTAATACAAAAGACTATAATAAAAGGATTAGAGAAATAAGACTCTCTCTTATATATATAGGAGTACTTTTACTTCTTATAACTATATTGATTAGGGTTTTGTATATAGAAATCGCTTTGCACGATAGAGAAAAAGAAAAACAGGCTAATCGTATAGTGAAAGAAAGGGTGTATCAGGCTCAAAGAGGAAATATATACTCTATTGATTATGATACAGGTGAGCTTTTGATGATGGCAACTGATGTTCCAATCTATGATTTGTATATTGATTTGGGCAAACAAAGGAATAAGGAGTCGGGGAAATTGGAATGGGTAATTTCTGATAGTATTTTGAGAAAGGATTTGAAGCCAATGTGTGATAGTTTGGCGAAATTGTTTGCTTACAGAAAGGATGCTAAAACCTCAGAGGAGTATCAGAAATATTTTTTGTCGTATAGAAATAAGAAAAAAAATAGAGGTGTACCTGTTGTTAGGGATATATCTTATGAAGAGTTTCAAATAGTGAAAACTTTTCCTATAATCGGTAGGGCAATCAGAAATAAAAAAGATACAAATCAGGTAACGTATAGATTAACTAATAATGTCCACGAAATAAAAAAAGGAAAGAGGGTCTATCCTTACTATCCTTTGGCACGAAGAACAATAGGTATAAAATTAACAGGTGATTGTGATACTTGTTATAATGGAATTGATGGAGGTTTTAATACATATTTAAGAGGTGAAAAGGGTAGTAGATTGGAGAGAAAGATAAATCCTGGTGTTTGGGTGCCATATAATAAAGATGAAAAGATAACTGCTAAAAATGGATATGATATTGTAACAAGTATTGATGTTAGTTTGCAGGAATTGGCTGCAAATTCACTGATGAATTGTTTGAAAGAAAATAATGCCAAAAGTGGTTGTGTAATTCTAATGGAGGTAGAAACAGGTTTTATTCGTGCAATAGCAAATTTTACTGATGTTGATGGAGAGTATTTTGAAAACAATAATATTGCAATTTCAAATTCGTTGGAGCCGGGTTCTACATTCAAAATTGTAACTGCTATGATGATGTTGGATAAAGGCCTTGTAACTTTATCGGATACGGTTCCTACGGGAGTAAAGCATTTTCCTGGAAATAAGAAACCTATTAAAGATGTGGGAGGTGTTAATAGAGGATATGTAAGTTTTGAAAGGGCTTTGGAAATATCTTCAAATGTTGGGATAAGTCAGTTGGTTTTTGATAATTATGGTTCTGCTGCAAAGAGAAAAACATTTTCTGAAGACTTGAAACAGTATTTTAAATTTGAGAAATTGGGTTTAGATATAGATGTTCACGAACCAAGACCTATTATTCAATCATCGGAAAATATTATGGACTTGTTAAGAATAAGTTATGGTTATGCTACTCAAATGACTCCGCTACAAATGTTAACTTTTTATAACGCTATTGCAAATAATGGTAAGATGGTAAAACCTCAATTTGTAACAGAGGTTTTAAGAGATGGAATTGTTGAAAAGAAATTTGAACCTATTGTTATTTCTGATAATATTTGTAAACAAAGTACGAGAGATTCTATTCATAGAGTATTGAAGGGTGTTGTAAATAATGGTACGGGTAGAAGATTACGTAATACTTCTTATGGAATTGCAGGAAAATCAGGTACGGCTGAAATAAATTATCACAATTCAAAGGACGTAAAGATTCATAATAGAGCTTCTTTTGTAGGGTATTTTCCTGCTGATGAGCCAAAGTATTCTTGTATTGTAGTAATAAGTGAGCCAAAAGGAGTGAGTACTCACGGAGGAGATTTGGCTGCTCCTGTTTTTAGAGATTTGGCTGATAGAGTTATTGGAACAAGAATAGGTTTGAGTAATGATGCAGGACAAACAAATGGAAAGAAAGTCCCAATTATGAAATTTGGTAATACGGATTCTTATGTGGCTTTGTGTAAGGCATTGGGATTAAGTGTTGATGTGCCTTCTTCTCAATGGATAAAAGTAAGAGAGTATAAAGATAGTTTGTCTTTCACTCCGTATTATCCAGATAAAGAACTTGTACCTAATGTGGTTGGTTTGACAATTAAAGATGCTTTATATATGCTTGAAAATCTTGGAATGAAAGTTAAATTTAAAGGAAGAGGAAAAGTGATTAGTCAAAGCATAGCTCCTGGAAGTAAGATAGGAAAAGATGTAATTGTTTTGGAACTTGGTGTAAATAATGCAAAGAAAAATGGAAAGAAAACTAAGTAATTTATTATCGGATATAATTGTTTTGGAGCAAATAGGTAGCGATGAGGTATCTGTTAGCGAGGTTGTATTTGATTCTCGAAAAGTTTCAGAGGGTTGTTTGTTTGTTGCACAAAAGGGAACTCAGATTGATGGGCACAATTTTATAGCTTCTGCAATAAATGCAGGTGCAAAAGTTATAGTCTTAGAGCAAATGCCTGAGCAAATCAATAATGATGTTACTTATTTGAGAGTAGAAAATTCATCAAAAGCTTTGGCGTTGCTTGCAAGAAATTATTATGATAATCCTTCTGCTAAATTAAAACTAATAGGTATAACAGGAACGAACGGAAAAACTACAACTGTTACTTTATCTTATAATTTATTTAAGAATTTGGGTTATGAATGTGGCTTAATCTCTACAATAGTAAATAAAATTGGGGATAAAGAAATAGTTTCTACTCATACAACTCCTGATTCTCTGTCTTTGAATAGATTATTGAATGATATGGTTGAGGCTTGTTGTGAATATGTTTTTATGGAGGTTAGTTCTCATGCGGTAGATCAGGATAGAATTTTTGGATTGACATATTATGGAGGAGTATTCAGTAATATAACTCATGATCATTTAGATTATCATAAGACTTTTGCTAATTATATAAATGCAAAGAAGGGATTTTTTGATTCTTTGCCTGAAAAGGCTTTTTCTCTTACTAATATTGATGATAGGAATGGAGAAAAAATGTTGGAGTCAACCAAATCAAGAAAGTTTACTTATAGTTTGAGCAGAATGGCTGATTACAACGCAAAGATAATTGAAAATAGTTTCTTTGGATTACTATTAAATATAAATGGTAAAGAGGTTTCTACTCAATTGGTAGGACAATTTAATGCTTATAATCTACTTGCTATTTATTCAATAGCCGAATTGTGTGGACTGAAACAAGAAGAAATTTTAGTAGGATTAAGTAAACTAAAAGCCGCTAATGGTAGATTTGAAACTTATCGTTTGAAAAATGGAGCCACAGCAATAATTGACTATGCTCATACGCCTGATGCTTTGCTTAATGTAATATCTACGATAAATGAAATAAAACTTGAAGGAAAGTTAATAACGGTTGTTGGTTGTGGAGGAAATAGAGATAAAACTAAACGACCTGAAATGGCAAAAATTGCACAGGAAGGAAGTAATATAGTGATATTAACTTCTGATAATCCACGCTTTGAAAATCCAGAAGATATAATTGAGGATATGAAAAAAGGAGTTGTGGATAATGAAAATCTATTTTGTATTACTGATAGAAGACAAGCAATAAAATTAGCATCTCAGTTAGCAAAAGATAAGAGTGATATAATTCTTGTTGCAGGCAAAGGACATGAGACATATCAAGAAATAGAAGGAGTGAAACATCATTTTGATGATAAAGAAGAAATTTTAAAATATTGATAGAAAAAAAGAAAGAAATATTATGTTGTATTATTTATTTGATTGGTTAGATTCAAGTTTTGATTTTCCAGGAGCAGGAGTGTTTCAATACATTTCTTTTCGTGCTGCTGGGGCAGTTATTACTTCTTTGCTTATTACAATTGTTTTTGGGAAGAAACTAATAAATTTTTTAAGGAAAAAGCAAGTTGGAGAAACTGTTAGAGATTTAGGATTGGAAGGACAAAAAGCAAAAGAGGGTACTCCAACAATGGGAGGACTTATAATTTTAGCCGCAATTCTTATTCCAACATTATTATTCGCTAAATTAGATAATATCTATGTGATAATAATGTTGATAACAACTATTTGGTTGGGGGCTTTGGGCTTTGTTGATGATTATATAAAGGTTTTTAGAAAAAATAAAGCGGGATTAAGTGGAAAACTTAAAGTTGTAGGACAGGTAGTTTTAGGAATTGTGGTTGGTTGTATGATGTATTTTCACCCAGATATAACAATAAAGGAAAAAACAGAGATTGCTCAATATTCACAACAACATAATTTACAAGATAAATCGCAATATGAACAAGCAAAAGTAGAATTTCAAGAAGAATCTTCTCGTTCTACTAAAACTACTATTCCATTTGTGAAAAATAATGAGTTTGATTATAGTTGGTTAATAAAATGGATTGGTGATGATTATAAGGATTATGCGTGGCTGATATTCATACCGATTGTTATTTTCTTTATTACTGCTATTTCTAATGGTGCAAATCTCACCGATGGAATAGATGGTTTAGCCACGGGAACTTCTGCCATTATTGGAGCATGTTTGGCAATTTTAGCTTGGGTGAGTGGTAATATAATTTTTGCGAATTATTTGAATATAATGTATATCCCCAATGTCGGGGAATTGACAATTTTTATTGCCGCTTTCGTTGGAGCAACTATGGGCTTTCTTTGGTATAATACTCACCCTGCTCAAATTTTTATGGGCGATACAGGTTCTTTGGCAATTGGTGGAATAATTGCTGTATTTGCAATTTTGATTAGAAAAGAGTTGCTAATACCAATCTTATGTGGTGTTTTCATAGTAGAAAATTTATCTGTGGTTATGCAGGTCTCTTATTTCAAATTTACAAAAAAGAAATATGGAGAAGGAAGACGAATATTTTTAATGTCTCCTTTGCATCATCATTATCAGAAGAAGGGTTATCCTGAGCAAAAAATAGTACAAAGATTTTTTATAGTTTCTATAATTTTAGCGGTAACAACAATTGTAACACTTAAATTAAGATAAAATGACTATTGATAAATTGGCAACACAAGGAAGAGAGATATATTCAACTTTGGCTGGAAGACAATATTCAGAGGTTTCACGTTTGAGAAATGAAACTTTGAAAAGTATGTTTGCAAGTAAAGAAAATGCTAAGCATAAGAAGCAAATTATTGCAAATATAAAAGGTGTAAATTATATTGATGACTCAAAAAGTATAAATCCGAATGCTACTTGGTTTAGTTTTGAAACAATAGGTAATCCAATTATATGGATACTTGAAATTGAAGATGAGAATCAAAGTTATGTGTCTTTAACTAATTCGGTAAAAGAAAAGGTGCATACTTTGATTGTGGTAGGAGGAAATGATAATAAAATATTTAAAACATTTAATGGATTGACAAATTTAATCCAAGTAAATAGTTTGTCTGATGCTGTAAAAATGGCATATTATTTTGCTAACGAACCTGATGTTGTTATTTATTCTCCTGCAAATGGTAGTGAAGAAAATATTGAAAACAATGCAAATAGATTTTTGCAATTAGTTAATGAATTGTAGATAAATGAAAGTGAAGTTAGGTAAACCACATATAGAAGGCGATAAAGTAATATGGATAGTCTATTTAATATTGTCTGTGCTATCGTTAATATTTGTTTTTAGTAGCATAGGCAAGAGTGTTTATCGTACTAATGGGGATATTGTATTTATGTTTATCAAACAAACTTTTATAATATCTTTTGGTATTGTAGTGGTTTATATTGTGCATAAAATACGGTATGTTAATTACGCTAAGGGGCTGAAATTGATTTATGCTTTTTCTATTTTTATATTGATTTTTACCTTAGTAGTTGGAGAATTTATAGGTAAGGCTGCTAATAGGTGGTTAGAAATACCTGGTTTGGGGCAATTTCAACCATCAGAAATTGTAAAATATATACTTGTTGTTTATGTAGCATCTGAATTAGAGACTTTAAGGGATAAAATTAGGCAAAAAGATGAATTTTGGAAACTGATGTTTAAAATATTTCTTGTTTGTGTTTTGATTTTTCCTGAGAATTTTTCAACTTCAATCATTATCTTTTTAGCTTGTTTTGCATTAGTGTTTATTGCTGGTGCAAGAATGAAACATATTCTAATGGTTGTTGTGTTGGGATTTGTTATGGTAAGTGCTGTTTTAGGCATGTATTATGTCGGTTTTGAATTTGGAAGAAGTGAAACTTGGGTTAATAGAATTGATAATTTTATAAATAATGATCCTAACGAAGATAATCAATATAATTCTGCTATTATGGCAATAGCAACAGGAGGTGTGACGGGAGTAGGAATAGGAAATACTGTTCAAGGTAGATTTTTAAGTGAATCCCATAACGATTTTATTTTTGCTGTTATATTGGAAGAAGGTGGGACTTTTATGTGTGTAGTTATATTATTGGCATATTTTGTTTTGTTTTACAGATGTATAAAAGTTTCTCGCGAATCAAAAGGCTTGTTTGGAAGTTATCTTTCTTCAGGTATATCATTTGTAATAATAATACAAGCTCTTGTAAATATATTAGTTGCAACAGGTCTTATGCCTGTTACAGGACAAACATTACCATTTATTAGTTATGGAGGTACATCGTTTCTTATTAGTAGTTTTGCATTAGGAATAATATTAAATATTAGTGCTGAAACCGAAAAAGCTAAAAAGCAAATAGAAAATAAAACTGATGAAGAAAATTCACAAGTAGACAATATAAAAACACAAGAAGTATGAAAGTAATTATAAGTGGAGGAGGAACGGGAGGACATATTTTCCCTGCAATATCAATAGCTAATGCATTAAAAGCAAAATATAATGATGCGGAAATTTTGTTTGTTGGTGCAAAAGGAAAGATGGAAATGCAAAAGGTGCCACAAGCAGGATATGAAATTGTAGGTTTGCCGGTTGCAGGCTTTCAAAGAAAAAAATTGTGGAAGAATTTCTCTTTTCCTTTCAAACTATTATCATCTATGATGAAAGCAAAAAAGATAATAAAAAGTTTTTCGCCAGATATAGTCATAGGTGTTGGTGGTTACGCGTCAGGGCCAATATTACGTTCTGCTGTTTCGCAAAAAATACCGACTCTTATTCAAGAACAAAATTCTTATCCAGGAGTAACAAATAAGATTTTGGCTGGTGGAGTGAATAAAATCTGTGTTGCATACGATAATATGGATAGGTGGTTTCCTGCAAATAAAATAGTTTTTACGGGAAATCCTATTCGACAAAACATTTCGCTTTTAGAAAATAATATTACTGAAATAAGAAGTAAAGCATTTTCAACTTTTAATGTTGTTTCAGAAAAACCAATTGTTTTAGTTGTAGGAGGAAGTTTAGGGGCATTAACTATAAACGAAAGTATAATAAATAATCTTGACTATTTTGTAAAAAATGATATTCAATTAATTTGGCAAACTGGTAAATGGTTCTATGAAAAAGCCAAAGAAAGAGTTGCTCAAATAAATTCTACTAATATTAAAGTTTATGAATTTATTTACGAAATGGAACAAGCCTATTCTTTGGCTGATGTTATAATTTCAAGAGCAGGTGCTATTGCTATTTCAGAACTTTGTATAGTTGGCAAACCATGTATATTGGTTCCTTCGCCAAATGTTTCGGAGGATCATCAAACTAAAAACGCAAATGCTCTTGTTACAAAATCTGCTGCAATAATGGTAAAAGATGTAGAATCGAGAGAAAAACTTATAGGAGAATTAGATAAATTGATAAATAACAAAAATCTGCAACAAGTAATGTCTGCAAACATAACAAAACTTGGTATAAGAGATGCAGATATAAGAATTGTAGAACAAATAGAACTAATACTTAATAAATAGATGGGCTTTAAAACTTATTATTTTGTAGGAATTGGTGGCATAGGTATGAGTGCTATTGCTCGTTATTTAAAAAATAATGGACATAGAGTGTATGGCTATGATAGAACTCGTACACAACTAACAGCCGAACTTGAAAAAGAAGGAATGAATATTACTTATGAAGAAGATCTAAATCATTTGCCCGAAGTAATAGACTTAGCTATATATACTCCTGCAATACCTGCTGAAAATAAAATACGGCAAGAAATTATTAAACGAGGGATTCAATTAAATAAACGAGCGTTTGCGTTGGGTGAAATAGTGAAAGATAAAAAAGTTATTGCTATTGCAGGAACTCATGGCAAAACAACAACTTCTGGATTGCTTGCTCATCTATTGCATAATAGTAAGATAGGTTGCTCCGCTTTCTTAGGAGGAATCGCAAATAATTATTCAACAAATATGTTGTGCGATACAAAATCAGAATATGTAGTTGTGGAAGCAGATGAGTACGATAGATCTTTCTTAAATCTTAATCCGTTTGTTTCGGCTATTACTTCAATTTCGCCAGATCATTTAGATATTTATCAAAATAAAGAAAACTTAGAACAAGCTTTTGCTCAATTTGCAAATCAAACTAATAAAAATGGACTTGTCTTCTTGAAAAAAGAAGTAAACGTAGAAATAGACGAACAAATAAAAACTAATACATACTCATTGGCAGATATAGAATCTGATTACTATGCTTGGAATATACGAGTTAGTAATGGAAGTTATTATTTTGACTATCATACTCCTGGAAAAGTTTATTACGATATGCAAATGACTTATCCTGGGATTCATAACATTGAAAATGCAGTATTGGCTTTATCAATAGCTTTAAGTCTTGGCGTAAATGAATATGAACTTAGGTCTGCATTAAAATCATTTAAAGGAATGAAACGTAGATTTGACTTAAAGTGTAAAACAGATGAGACTATTTATTATGATGACTATGCACATCACCCAGAAGAAATAGAGGCTACAATAACTTCTTTGAAACACTTATATCCGAATAAACGTATTTGTGGAATTTTTCAACCTCATTTGTACTCGCGAACAAAAGATTTTGCAGAACAATTTGCAGAAGCATTAGAAAATTTAGATGATATAATCTTGCTACCTATTTATCCTGCAAGAGAAGAACCTATTCCAGGAGTAACTTCTAAAACAATTTTGCACAAAATAAATAAGATGGATAAATATCATGTAACAAAAGAGCAACTTTTGCCGTTGTTGTCAGCTTTGCAACCGCAATTATTAGTAACTCTTGGAGCAGGAGATATAGATCAATTGATAGAACCAATAATTCAATTGTTAAAAGAAAATGAATAAAAGAATAAAACTTATATTGATAATTTTTGCTATATTCCTTTTAGTTATCATAGCAAATGTTACGATTAAGAATCTTAATGTTTCAAAAGTTGATATTGAGGTGATTTATAAAGGAAGCGACCAATTAATAACAAAAAATCAAGTTTCTATCTTGTTGAATAAAAAATATGGAAGCTTTACAAATTATAAAAGGAAAGAAATAGATGAAGAAGAAATAGAGATGTTCTTGAAAAAGATGAATTTTGTACATTCTGTTGATGTATATTTAGATTTGCTTGGAGTATTGAAAGTATCAGTTGTACAAAATAATCCAATATTAAGGATAATCAACAATAGAGGAGAACAATACTATATAGATGATGAAGGTAATGTTTGTAATATACTGAAACGAAAATCAGCTAATGTTTTAATAGTAAATGGGGATATAGGTGAAGCATTGAGAGGTGTACAAAAAATAGATTCAGTAAAAACACCAATAATATATAATACATATATAATTGCGTCAAAATTAAGGCAAAATGGCATACTTTATAATCAAATTGACCAAATTTATTACGACAAAAAAACAAAATATGAATTGTTGCCAAAAGTTGGTGATTATGTAATTAGGTTTGGAGGAATGGAAAATATAGATGATAAATTTTTAAAACTTGACAATCTATATAAAGAAGGTTTTTTAGAATTTGGTTGGGATAATTATAGTGAAGTAAAATTAGAATTTGATGGTCAAGTTGTTTGCGTAAGAAAATAAATAATTAAAACACAATAAATGATATGAGAAAAATAGTAGTAGGAATTGATGTCGGTACGACAAAAATTGCAGTCTTTATTGCAGAAAAGAAAGAAAATAATGAGATTCACATATTGGGAATGGGCCGAGTGGACTCTTATGGTGTAGAAAGAGGAGTAGTAAAAAATATAGAAGATACTGCCAAATCTATCAAAACTGCGGTAAAAGAAGCTGAAGAAATGTCAGGAGAAATCGTTGAAGAAGTATATGTAGGAATAGCAGGACATCATATTCGTTCAAAGCAGCACAGAGGAAATATAATAATTCACGAAGAAGAACATATTATTACAAAAGGAGATGTAGATAGATTGATAAGTGAGCAATATGCAATTCTAATGGAACACGGTGAACAAATTATAGATGTTATTCCTCAAAACTATATAGTTGATAATGATTCACCAACTATTAATCCTGTAGGAAGAAGTGGAAAATGTTTAGCAGGTGATTTCCATTTGATAACAGGAAATGTAACAAATATACAAAATATCTATCGAAGTGTAACATTAGCAGGCTATAAGGTAAAAAGGTTAGTATTGGAGCCTATCGCATCAGCAGAATCCGTAGTAGATGATGATGAAAAAAATGCGGGAATTTGTTTAGTTGATATTGGTGGTGGGACAACAGATGTAGCAATTTTCCATGGTGGAATTATAAGACATACAGCTGTAATTCCATTAGCGGGAAATGTAATAACAGATGATATAATAGATTGTTGTTCTATCATAAGATCACAAGCAGAAGCTTTAAAGAAAAATTTTGGTGCGTGTCTTGAAACTCCAACATCGGCTAATGAAATTATATCTATACCTGGTTTTAGAGGAAGAGATCCAAAAGAGATATCAGTAGAACAATTAACAAAAGTTATCAATTATAGGGTAACGCAAATATTAGAACAAGTTCTTTATGAATTAGTAAATACAGGTTATGATAAAAAACTTATAGCAGGAGTGGTTTTGACAGGAGGAGGAGCAAAAATAAAAGACATAGATAAATACACTGAATTTATTTTAGGATTAGATGCTCGTATAGGAACACCGCAAGAACATCTTTCAGGTACAATAACGGAAGAAATGAAGCACCCTATGCATGCAACAGGTATAGGTCTGATACTAAAAGCAATTCAAGATTTAGATGAAAAACAATCAAGTTGTTTGATAGAAGAAAATAAAAAGGAAGAAAATCAAGAGGAACAAATAAATCCAGAAGAATCAGTAGTAAAGAAAAAACGCTTTGGGAAAAAGATAGAGGATTTTCTTAGAGGTATCATTGGTGAAGGTAAAGAATAGTATTATTAACATTTTTATGTGGAAAACTCTATTGATTTCAATCATTTTTGTGTATATAAAAAATAGTAATTTTACAAATTGATATATTATTTGTCATTTAAAAATAAAAGTATGGAAGAATTAATGCAATTTGAAAGCGAAATAAACGAAACTAATTTGTTGAAAATGGATGCACCAAAAGAACAATCTTCTTATATAAAAGTGTTAGGAGTTGGAGGTGCAGGAACTAATGCGGTAAACCACATGTTTAAAAGTGGAATACAAGGCGTAGATTTTATAGTCTGCAACACGGACCAAGTATCCTTAGATACATCACCTGTATCTAATAAAATTAAAATAGGAGAAGGAGGTCTAGGAGCAGGAAATACACCTGAAATTGCTCGTATTGCAGCAGAAGAAGCAGAAGAAGAAATCAAATCATACTTAGAACACAATACAAGAATGCTTTTCGTGACAGCAGGAATGGGAGGTGGAACAGGAACTGGAGCATCTCCTGTAATCGCACGATTTGCAAAAGAAATAAAATTAGAATCAACAGACGAACAAATATTAGTTGTTGGGGTAGTAACTTTACCATTCTCGTTTGAAGGAAGAAAGCGAAAAACGCAAGCACAAGAAGGGATTAAAAGACTAAAAGAAGAAGTAGACGCAGTAATTACAATCAATACTGATAAATTAAAAGAATATGGAAACTTTACTATGAGTAAAGCTTTTGCAATGGCTGACGATATCCTTTTAACAGCAGCAAAAGGAATTTCTGAAATGATGACAGGAACAGGAAGAGTTCTTGTAGATTTTAGAGACGTACAATCTGTTATGAAAAACTCGGGAGTTGCTCTTATGGGCACAGGAATTGCAGAAGGAGAAAATAGAGCATTGGAAGCAATACAAGCAGCAACAACTTCTAAACTTTTAAATGATAATGATATATCGACAACAAAACAAATACTTCTATACTTTGTATCTTCCGAAGAACACGAAACAAGAATGGATGAAATAGATACCATAACTTCTTATTTAGCAGAAGTTACCAACTTTGAAGTAGATTACATTTGGGGTATGGGAATAGACAATACATTAGGAGATAAATTGTCTATAACCTTAGTCGCAACAGGATTTGAATCAAAAGAAATTTATACACCAACACAAAGAACAACAATATCAACTTCACTACCTCAAACTACCACTCAAACTATAGATTCTACACCACAACCATCACGTCCCGAACAACCATACATCAAACAAATAGAATCAGAAGTAAAGGTAGAAGAAAAAAAGGAAGAACCTAAACAACCAATAGCTGAAACAAAAAGAATAATACAAGTAGATATGGATATGAATCCAATAAACACTACACCATCTACACCAAGCACAGAAACAGCAACAAAACTAACAGGAATATGGCAATCAGCTCCCACAGCAGTTATTTCACAACCAGAAATAACGACCCATATTAAAGAAGAAACCCCTTCGCAACCAGAAACAAATGTCAATAAACTCTTCGGAATAAGTCGCAATCAAAATATCTCAATGGAAGAACGTATGGAAAGAGTTCAAAGGATAAGAAAAATGTTAGCAACCGAAGAAGGAATCAATCAACTTATTTCAACCTCACCATTAGAAATGGAAGCGATGTATTTCAATCAAGAATTCTCACAAGAAAGCAAAACTTCCAATTACTCAATCAATAAAGAAGGCCAATTAATTTACGGAACAAATAAAAGCCTACACTCAAACTTAGACTAAACCAAACAAGCAAAACACAGTGAAAGTAAAAATAATAAACAAATCACAACATCCACTAC
Organism: Bacteroidales bacterium; assembly: GCA_017559135.1. Classification (GTDB taxonomy): domain Bacteria; phylum Bacteroidota; class Bacteroidia; order Bacteroidales; family P3; genus Onthomorpha. The sequence goes on from JAFYSZ010000004.1 coordinate 18,107, forward strand.
CTGCCTATGAGACAATCTTATCGGCAGGTATGGATTTAAGAGCCTCTCTCACAGAATCCATTATCCTACAACCAATGCAGAGAGCACTAATCCCAACAGGACTTTACATAGAATTGCCAGCAGGAACAGAAGCCCAAATACGCCCACGCTCAGGCTTAGCATTCAAACATGGAATCACAGTTTTAAATTCCCCAGGCACCATTGACGCTGACTATCGCGGAGAAATCAAAGTCCTACTCATAAACCTATCGCAAGAACCATTTGAAATAAAAGACTCCGAACGCATAGCACAAATGATTATCAGCAAACACGAAACAGTAGAATGGCAACTTGTAGAAAGCATTAACCAAACCGAAAGAGGAGAAGGCGGATTTGGACACACAGGAAAATAAAAAACAATGACAATAGACGAAGCAATCAAAACCTTTCAAGAAAGAGTAGCAACTCTAAGGAGGTGTCTTTGACGTAGATGACCTACAAAAAGAAATAGAACAAGCACAACAAAAAACACAAGCCCAAGACTTTTGGCAAGAACCAAAAGAAGCAGAAAAATTTCTAAAACAACTCAACGAAAAAAAAAGCCGTTTACAATCCTTTCTCACAGTAAACACGGCCTTTGAAGACTTCCAAGTATTAAAAGAATTTTATGACGAAGGCTCTGTTGAAGAAACAGAAGTCCAACAGAACATAGAATCACTTACAACCCTAATAGAAGACTTGGAATTTAAGAATATGCTTTCCTCAGAAGAAGACAGACTATCAGCAATCATAACCATAAACGCAGGAGCAGGCGGAACAGAATCTTGTGATTGGGCAAGCATGCTGATGCGTATGTACTTACGATGGGCAGAAAAGAATAACTACAAACAATCCCAAGTAGACTATCAAGAAGGCGATGTAGCAGGAATCAAAAGCGTGAGTATAGAAATAGAAGGCGAGTACGCATACGGCTACCTCAAAGGAGAAAGCGGAGTACACCGACTTGTAAGACAATCACCCTTCAATGCAGCAAACAAACGCCAAACCTCATTCGCTTCTGTCTATGTATATCCAATAATAGACGAAAACATAGAAATAAATATCAATCCTGCCGACATAGAATGGGACACATTCCGTTCCTCAGGCCCAGGCGGACAAAACGTAAACAAAGTAGAAACAGCAGTACGCCTAAGATACAAACCTGAAAACATAGTAATAGAGTGTCAACAAACCCGTTCGCAACTCCAAAACCGTGAAAAAGCAATGCAAATGTTACGTTCACAACTATATGAAATGGAGTTAAGAAAGAAAAAAGAAAAAATAGCCGAAATAGAAGGTAGTAAAAAGAAAATAGAATGGGGGAGCCAAATTCGTAACTATGTCTTACACCCATACAAATTAGTAAAAGACGTAAGAACCGGCGTAGAAACGACCGATACCACAGCAGTACTTGACGGAGAATTAGAACAATTCATCAAAGCCTTCCTAATGGAGTATGGAGACTAAATAAAGAGTTGTTTTTCTAAAAGCAATATTCATAAAAAACAAAACGAGCGTTCGCAAAAGCAAGTCGAACGCTCGTTTTTCTTTACCTTATATATATAATATAGGTATACTACGGAATTTTAATTTAACATTTCAATCAAATTAAATATCGAATCGTAAATAGACAAAGAGAAAACAATTGCCAATATTCCGAATACAATACTTATTACTTCCAATACAATGCCAATTATTGAGGTTATCTTTCCCGCAACAAGCATTTTATTTCCTTTGTAAAGAGATGGATTCGCATTATATTGAGCCAACCCTTTGTTCGCAAATATTAAACCAACTATTCCGCAGGCTATTCCGATAAAAAAGGAATAGAAAATAATTGAACTAATACCTAAATGCAACTACCGAATTAGGGGCTGTTTCCTTATTTACAATATTTTGTTCCATAGTTTAATTATTTCTTTTTTGCATATATTTTGCAAACGATATTAAATCTTCATATCTTGGAAAATATCTCTCAAATTCTTCATCGGTCATTACTTCACGAAAATCTAATTCTTCAAGCTGATTTTCTATTGTTTCAAAAACTATTTCGTAGAATCTTACATCATCACAAGGGTGTCCATTATTTATTTCTACGAATTGTTTTAAACTTTCTTTTGGTTCCATCTTTTTAATACCCTGATTCGTGTCGGGCACAACTTTTAATTTGACTTAATACTTATTTCCTTTGATTGCCCAAGTCCCAAATGGCGATATATTATTTCTTTTCTTTGACTTCAAAACATAAAAAAACGTGGGACATTTTTCCTATTATTCTATGAGGTTCTCGACTACCTAACTAATCAAATAAGAAAAGCCCACGAAATCATCGTGAGCGTTTTGACTTATCTTTTGATTAGTTTTTGGATGAAATTGTCGAGATTTCATAGAATAATCAATAAGCAAAAACGCTTTTATATGTCGTTAAAATTTAACTAAGTCTTAATAATATTCTTTTGTTTGCCGTTTCCTCCTTTTTTTATTTGGTTTCTGTTTACAAAAGCAAAGATACAAAACTTTAAAATATCTGCAAATTTTTCTCCTGCAAAGACGCAAAGAATGCAATGAGCTTTGAGATTTTTTAAGCAACTCTCGGCTTACGGCAAACAAGGGTTAAGAGAATTTTCTCTTTGTCTTAAAAAAATTAAATGCCGTGATACGACTAATATCACAAAGTGATACGATGCGTATCATCAAATGATACAATATGTACTATATTATGATATGAGTTGTATCGCTAAGTGATACAACTCATATCAATAAGTAAAAATTTTTTGATACGGTTTTATACTTTTTTTTGTCTTTGAAACGTTGTTATTATATAAAGCGTAATGTTATGGAAATGAAGGATTTTGATTTTGAAAAGAGACCTTTGGGTTATTTTAATTGTCTAAGCGATTCTTGTCCGCTTGCAGAAAAATGTCTTCGTCGTATTTCGGCAAGGTATAGCGAAGAAAATGATGAGATTTTTAGGGTTGTGAACCATAGATTGCTTGATGAAAATAATTGCAAATACTATGTTGAGGACAAGAAAGTTGATGTGGCGTATGGTATGACAAAGTCTTTTGAGGAGGTAAAGGCGAAAGATATTGTTCAAATCAGAAAAAGTCTGCATAATTACTTTGGATATGCAGAGTATTACCGCAGAAGAAATGCGTCAAAGCCGATTACACCGAAAGAACAAGAGGTTATCAAAAATATTTTTGCTGATTTTGGTTACGATATTGCCTTTGATAAGATTATTAAAGAGACTTTGTGGTAAAAAAATCGTATCTTTGTACCGATAGAAATAAGAATAATACACCTATAATACAAAATGCAAGAAAGCAATATCATAATATATAATACCGAAGATGGTAAAGCAAATGTTGTTTTGTATGCCAAAGATGGTAATATTTGGATGAATCAAAATCAGTTGGCAGAACTTTTTGACACCTCTAAGCAAAATATAGGACAACACATAGATAACATATTGTCAGAAAAAGAATTAGATAAAAATTCAGTTGTAAAGAATTACTTTACAACTGCTTCTGATGGTAAGAATTATAATGTTACGTTTTATTCTCTTGATATGATTTTGGCGATTGGATTTAGGGTTAGGAGTAAACGAGGAACGCAATTTCGTATTTGGGCTAATCGTAATTTAAAAGAGTTTATGGTAAAAGGATTCTTAATAGATGATGAACGATTAAAGAATCCTGATGGACGTCCTGATTATTTTGACGAGTTGTTGGAAAGAATTAGGGATATTCGTGCAAGCGAAAAACGATTTTATCAAAAGGTTAGAGATTTATTATCGTTGAGTAGTGATTATGATAAGACGGATAAAAGCACTCAAATGTTTTTTGCCGAAACTCAAAATAAGTTGCTCTATGCTGTTACTCATCAAACAGCGGCAGAAATTATTGTTAGCCGTGCTGATGCAACACAACCAAATATGGCACTTACGTCTTGGAAAGGAGCAGTAGTGCGTAAGCAAGATATTTATACTGCTAAGAATTATCTGAAAGACGATGAAATAGATATGTTGAATAGATTGACTGTGTTGTTTCTTGATTCGGCAGAGTTGCGAGTAAAAGAACGAAAAGATTTAACGTTAAATTATTGGCGAAATAATGTAGATTTACTTCTCAATTTTCAAAACAAAGACGTCTTGAAAGATGCAGGTAGTATTTCTAATGTACAGATGGAGCAAATAGTAGATGCAGTTTATGAAGAATTTAATAATCGCAGAAAACTTTATGCAATTGAGCAAGCAAATAAAGAAGAAAAAGAGGATTTGTTTGCAGTAGAAAAACTTCTTAAACAACGCAAAACAAAAAACTATCAATGATAATTTCTATTATTTTGTATCTTTGTACCGATATAAACAAGTATAAATAGAATTTTGTATGAGAAAATTATATTGTCTTTTGTTGCTTTTGGCTTTATTGCCGATTGGAACGTTTGCTCAAAAGAAGTTTTCTTTTGAAATCAAGGATGGTGATTTTTATTTGAATGGTAAAGCGACTCCAATCTATTCGGGAGAAATGCATTACTCGCGTATTCCTCACGAATATTGGCGTCATAGATTTCAAATGATGAAAGCAATGGGCTTAAATGCTGTTGCTACTTATGTTTTTTGGAATTGGCACGAGACAGAGCAAGGTAAATGGGATTTTGAGGGCGATAAGGATTTGGCAGAGTACATAAAAATTGCGGGAGAGGAAGGCTTGATGGTGATTCTTCGTCCCGGACCATACGTTTGTGCAGAGTGGGAGTTTGGAGGTTATCCTTGGTGGTTGCAAAACATTGAGGGTATGGAAATTCGCCGCGATAATGAGCAATTTTTGAAATACACTAAGCTTTATATTGAAAGACTATATAAAGAAGTTGGGCATTTGCAATGTACGAAAGGTGGACCTATTGTAATGGTTCAATGCGAAAATGAATTTGGTTCTTACGTTTCGCAACGTACAGACATAAGTTTAGAGGAGCATCGTGCGTATAATGCGAAGATAAAACAGCAATTGATTGATGCAGGATTTGATGTTCCTATGTTTACTTCTGATGGTAGTTGGTTATTTGAAGGAGGTAGCACTCCGGGAGCACTTCCTACTGCAAACGGTGAAAGCAATATTGAGAATTTGAAAAAGGTTGTCAATAAATATCACGATGGCAAAGGTCCTTATATGGTGGCTGAATTTTATTCTGGTTGGTTATCTCATTGGGCAGAGCCGTTTCCGCAAATTCCTGCTTCAAGTGTTGCTCGTCAAACAGAGGAATATTTGAAGAATGATGTATCTTTTAATTTTTATATGGTGCATGGAGGTACTAATTTTGCCTTTACAAGTGGTGCAAATTATGATAAAAGACGTGATATTCAGCCAGATTTAACAAGTTATGACTATGATGCTCCTATAAGTGAGGCAGGTTGGGCTACTGTAAAATATGATTCTATCCGCAATGTTATGAAAAAATATGTAAAAAATGTTCCTGATGTGCCAAATGCTATGTCTGTTATTGAAATTCCTTCAATCAAATTGAATAAAGTAGCAGATGTTTTGGGATATTCTTCTCTTATAAAGCCTGTTCTTGGAGATAATCCTATGACTTTTGAAGAATTGAATCAAGGATATGGATATGTACTTTATTCTCGTCATTTCAAACACCCGATAAGTGGAACGCTTGCTATAAATGGTTTGCGTGATTATGCTGTGATTTACATTGATGGCGAAAAAGTTGGGGAACTAAATCGTAATACACAAACTTACGAAATGGAAATCAATATTCCATTTAATGCAACCTTACAAATCTTGGTGGAAAATATGGGACGCATAAACTATGGTAGCGAAATAGTTCATAATACCAAAGGAATAATTAGTCCGATTACTATTGCGGGTCAAGAAATCAAAGGAGAATGGGAAATGTATCAATTGCCTATGAATGAGATGCCTGATTTTGCTAAGTTGGGAAGCAGAAATGTGTTAAAGAATGGTAGTTCGCAAGCAAATCGTTTAAAAGATTGTCCTGTTTTCTATGAAGGTAGTTTTATCCTTGATGAAATCGGTGATACTTTTATTGATATGGAAGATTGGGGAAAAGGTATTGTCTTTATAAATGGACACAATATTGGTCGCTATTGGAAAGTAGGTCCACAACAAACTCTTTATATTCCTGGCGTTTGGTTGAAGAAAGGAGAAAATAGAATTGTGATTTTTGAGCAACTAAACGAAAATCCTATGATGGAAATAAAAACTGTAAAAACTCCTGTATTGAAAAATTTGAAATAAAAAAAGCGAAGAATTTTTTCTTCGCTTTTTTTATTTTTTAGTATGCTTTTGCAAATATTACTCTTCGATGTGAAGGTTTGCCTGTTAGAATACATTTGCCTTCTTCCTCTTCTGCGTCAAAAGGTATGCAACGTATTGTGGCTTTTGTTAGTTCTTTGATTTTTTCTTCTGTTTCTGGTGTTCCGTCCCAGTGAGCAGAAATGAAACCTCCTTCGTTTTCTAATATGTTTACAAACTCTTCCCAAGTGTTTGCTTTTCTTGTGTTTTCTTCTCTAAATGTTTTTGCTTTTTGGAAAAGGTTTGCTTGAATTTCTTCTAACAATCTTTCTATTGTTGCAACGGCATCTTCTACTGCAATGGTTTGTTTTTCTAATGTATCACGTCTTGCTATTTCGCATTTGCCTTCTGCCAAGTCTCTTGCACCCATTGTTAAACGTACAGGTACGCCTTTGAATTCGTATTCGCTGAATTTCCAACCTGGTTTGTATTCTCTGCGGTCGTCAAACTTAATACTTATGCCTTTTGCTTTGAGTTCTGATTGGATTCTTGCTACTTCGGCGTTTATTTTTTCGCATTCTTCTTCTGTTTTGAAGATTGGAACGATTGCTACTTGGATTGGAGCAAGTTTTGGTGGAAGTACTAATCCGTTGTCATCGGAATGCGACATTATTAAGGCTCCCATAAGTCTTGTTGATACACCCCAAGATGTTGCCCACACGTATTCTAATTTGTTTTCTTTGGATAGGAATTTTACGTCAAAGGCTTTTGCGAAGTTTTGTCCAAGAAAATGTGAGGTTCCTGCTTGTAATGCTTTTTTGTCTTGCATCATCGCTTCTATACAATAAGTATCTATTGCTCCTGCAAAGCGTTCGTTTGGTGATTTAACTCCTTTCAAAACAGGCATCGCCATATAGTTTTCTGCAAAGTCTGCATAAACTTCCAACATTTTCTTTGTTTCTTCTACTGCTTCGCTTTCTGTTGCGTGTGCGGTGTGTCCTTCTTGCCAAAGAAATTCTGCTGTTCTTAAAAACATACGTGTACGCATTTCCCAACGTACTACGTTTGCCCATTGATTGCAAAGGATTGGTAGATCTCGATATGATTTTATCCAACCTTTGTATGTATCCCATATTATGGTTTCAGAAGTTGGTCGTACAATAAGTTCTTCTTCTAATCTTGCATCTGGGTCTGGTTCCAAGCCTTTTGAACCATCTCTTTTTGGTTTTAAGCGGTGGTGAGTAACGACTGCACATTCTTTTGCAAAGCCTTCTACGTGTTCTGCTTCTTTTTCAAAGAATGATTTTGGAATAAAAAGTGGAAAGTATGCGTTTTGGTGTCCTGTTTCTTTGAACATACGATCTAATTCGTCTCTCATCTTTTCCCAAATTGCATATCCGTAGGGTTTTATCACCATACAACCTCTTACTGATGAGTTTTCTGCTAAATCTGCTCTAACTACTAATTCATTATACCATTCTGAGTAGTTTTCGGAGCGTTTTACAAAATCTTTTGCCATATTTATACAACTTTTTATCTCTATTTAACGTTTAATTATTTGCAAGACAAAAAAATCTTTGTATTTTTGTCTTTTCAAATATGTTGCAAAGATACAAATATTTTATTAACATTTTTTAGAAAAGGAGTTTATTATGAAGAATAATAGTTTGTTTAGAAATTTATGTTTTACATTTTGCGGCTTTATCCTCTTGTTTGTTTTCAATAGTTGTGGAATGCCGATCGCTACAATTGGTTATGACGATGTCTATGCTACAAATTTAAAAGAGTATGAACCATTTATTGCGGAAGATAGTGGAAATGTTATTTATCAAGATACTATTCATAAAAAGGAAAAGAAACATTATAGAGAGTTGGTAAAGGTTGAGGATAGTATTGCTGAGAGTGAGTCTTATCAAGCAGAGGAATTGAAAACAGAGTATGATGTTAATTATGCGGAATTTGACGAAGATGATTATTATGATTATGCTTATAGTGCAAGATTAAGAAGATTTTATCACCCTGTTGTGTATCGCGACTATTATGCAGATTATTATACAAATTTATATTGGTATACCCATGATCCTTTGTGTTGGGGCACTTCTATTTATTTAGGATATAGTTGGTGGTATCCTTCTTATTATTCTGCTTGGTATTGGGATCCGTTCTATAATCCTTATTGGTATTCTCATCATTGGCATCATCACCACCATCACCATCATCCTCATCATGATGTTTGTTATTTCAATTCTATGGACTACAATTCAAATATGTATAGAGGAAGTTCAATTGGTGGAAGCATTAAAAGAGCAGGAAATGTTAGCGGAAGTTCTATCAAAAAACAAATAACAAGAAACAATAGTACAATAAAACCTGCTACTAACAAAAGGTATGTTTATAGTAATAATGAAAGAAAGTACAATAAGCCTACTCGCTCAAATAATACTATAAAGCAAGGTGCTAATAGAAATGGAAAAGTTTCTACAATCAATAGACAAACAAATAAAAACACTAATATATTTAATAGATCTACTTCAAGAAGCAGTAATAGTAATAAAACATTCAATAGAGGTAGCAGTTCTTCATTTAATCGTAGTAGCGGAACACGTTCTTCAAGTGGTTCATTTGGCGGAGGTTCAAGAGGAGGTTCTCGCAGTGGCGGTTCAATAAGAAGATAGTTTAGAAATCAAAAATAAAACTTGAAAATATGAGAAAGATAGTTGTATTTATATTAAGCATTTGTGCTTTTGTAGGAGTTAAAGCACAAAGTGAAGTTTTTCCTTTGTATTTTAGTCAATTGGGACTAGAAGGAACAGCAAATTATATGGGGAGAGCAGGGGCTATTGGTGCAGTTGGGGGAGATATTATGTCGGCTCATTACAATCCTGCTGGTTTAGGTATTTACAGAGTAGCAGAAATGACATTTTCTATGGGATTAAATTTTGCTAATACATCTGCTTTTACAAATGAATTAGGATTAAAAGATGATAAAACTAAATTAACCTTTGGTAATTTCGGTATGGTTTTGCCTATAAAGGTAGATGAATCTTGGTTAAAGTATGTTCAATTATCTGTCGGCATCAATAGATTGAAAACCTTTTCTAATAATATTGCTATGCGTAGAGATGGTTTGAATAATTCATTTATTGACCAAGTAGTAATGAATGATATTGTTGAATATAGTGATGCAGAAAATGAATTTATCAGAGCAGGTGTTGTGGGATTAGATACAAATACGTACACAATTTTTTCTGAATTTGAAGCAGGTACGTTTAATCAATTCCAAAGAATACAATATAGTGGTTCTCTTAATGAATTTTCTATGTCTTGGTCAGGAAATCTTGAAGACAAACTTTATTTTGGTATAACAGCAGGTATTCCATTTGCAGATATGACAACTTTGACAACTTTAACCGAAAGTAAAATGGGAGCAAATGATGAAGTAATAGCTTCGTATACGCATACCAAACAACAAGATTTGTCTTGTGCAGGTGTTAATTTGAAATTAGGAGCTATATTTAAACCAATATCTCCTTTAAGATTAGGAGTTGCAGTTCATACTCCTACATATTATTCTGTTACTGATGATTTTTCTGCAATAGTTAAGTATGAACAAACAGCAGGATCAATTGCTCCAACTTTCTTTTATGGAATACAAACTCCATTCCGTTTTTTGGCAAGTGCAGCTGTAGTTTTAGGAGATATTTCTTCTTCAATTGTTGGTTCAATCAGTGCAGATTATGAGTATTCTGACTATTCTCTAATGAGATTTGATTTTACAGAAGATGTACTTGCTGAATATGAATTTAATACAAGCATAGAAGATATTTTCCGTCCAGCACATACTTTTAGAATTGGTGGAGAAGTGAAATTTGGCCCTTTTGCACTAAGAGCAGGTTATGCAATGGAGGGTAATCCATACGTAGAAATACAAAACGATGCTTCTATGAACTATGCTACATTTGGATTTGGATACAGAAAAAGTAAAATTGGATTTGATTTAGCTTATGTTCACTCTTCAGGAGAATCAAAATATTATTGGTATGACGGAGCAGAAACAAATATGAAAGAAATACACAATATTATTCAAGCGACATTAGTTTTTAAATTCTAAACAATAAAAATAAATTATAGTTATGGCATTACAAATCACAGACGCTACATACGGTGAAATGGTAGCACAATCAGACAAATTAGTAGTTATTGATTTTTGGGCAGAATGGTGTGGACCTTGCAGAAAGGTTGCTCCAATTATTGACGAACTTTCAGGAGAATATGAAGGCAAAGCAGTTATAGGAAAGTGCGATGTAGATGGCAATAGCGAAATAACATCAAAATTTGGTATTAGAAACATTCCTACTGTTATTTTCTTGAAAAACGGAGAAGTTGTTGATAAACTTGTAGGAGCACAAACAAAGGCAACATTCGTTGAAAAAATAGAAAAATACTTATAATTTCTATTTTTTATGTCAGAAGAATTAAGAGATAAGTCTCTTTATAATTCTATTGATTTCAAAACTACACAAATTGTAGAAGGATTTATGACGGGCTTTCACAAAAGCCCGTTTCATGGTTTTTCAGTAGAGTTTGCCGAACATCGTTTGTACAATACAGGAGAAAGTACAAAACACATTGATTGGCGTTTATATGCTCGAACTGATAAATTATTTGTAAAAAGATTTGAGGAAGAAACAAATTTGCGAGCGATGTTTGTTATAGACTCTTCCTCTTCTATGTTTTTCCCTTACAACAATGATTCTAAACCAGAAGAAAGTAGCAAATTTTCGTTCTCTATTTATGCTTGTGGAGTGATTATGCAGATTCTTTACAAGCAAAGAGATGCTTTTGGACTATCTTTTGTTTCTGAAAACATAGATTATATTTCTCCAATTAAAACAAATCTTGCACATAAGCAGTATCTTTTTACTCTTTTAGAGAATAAAATCAAATCAAAAGAAGAAAAACTCTCAAAAATTACTTGCATAGATAAAGCCTTACACTCACTATCAGAACAAATTCATAGACGTTCTTTATTTATCGTTTTTACCGATTTGTTTTCAGATAGTTTTTCTGCCGAAGAGTTAATAGATTCTCTTCGACATCTAAGACACAACAAACACGAAGTAATACTTTTTCACGTTTTTGATAGTAAAAAAGAAGTAAACTTTGACTATAAAATGGGATATTATCGTTTTATTGATGTAGAAAGTGGAAGTGAATTAAAAATAAATCCAGATGAAATTCGCAATCAGTACTGTGAAATCACAAAAAGCCGATTAGATTTCATAAAAAGTGAATGTAATAAAATGAGAATAGACTTTGTGCAAGCTGATATAAACAAAGGCTTTGACCAAATCTTATTCCCATTCTTAATAAAACGATCAAAATTAAAATAAACAAGTATGAAAATAAAACAAACCTTGCAAAATATTTGGGCAATAGAGGATAACAGAAATATTATAAAAGACGGATTAACTTTTGGTGCGGTTACAATTGTTTTTCACTTTCTTTATTGGAATGCAAATATGAATTCTTGGCTGTTTGGCCCTTTTACAACTGATGTTTTTGATTTTTTTACACGTCTTGCATACAATGGAACACATATACTTTTAAATGCTTTTTCTTCCTATCCCTTTGTAGCGGAAGGAATGAGCTTTCATTTCTACGATGAATTAGGAACCTATGCCACAGTCACGATTATTCACGATTGTTCTGCAATAAAACAATGTATGCAGTTTCTTTTAGTAATGATTTTCTGTCCAAACAAATGGTATAAAAGGCTTTTATACTTTTTTGTTGGCTCAATAATAATCCTATTGTGCAATATAGTTAGATGTTACTTACTTTCAGATGTCTTAGCAAGCGGAGGAGATTTTCAATACGTACACGATTGGGTTGCACGTCCTTTAATGTATGTTGTAATCTTTGCATTATGGTATGTTTGGATTACATTTTTTGCAAGAAAGAAAAAGAAAATCAAGATTGAGCACCTTGAAGAGTAACACTCACACTCTGCATTTGTCCGCCAAGAGGTGGATTCATTTTCTGAACTCTAACTTTACATCTTTTAACTTCTGGATAAGTTTTTAGAATAGCATTAATTATTCTTCTTGCAACGTGTTCCAAAAGATGCGAAGGCTTTTCCATTTCTTTTTTTATGAGTTGATAAACATCAAGATAATTGACTGTATCATTTATATCATCACTTTCTTCTGCCAAAGTAGTATCTGTTTCAAATTCACAATCAACTACGAAATTTGTTCCTATCATTCTTTCTTCTTCAAAGCAACCATGATGAGCGAAAAACGCCATTGAATTTATATTAATCTCTGCCATAATCTAATAAAAAAAGCAACGAAAAATATGAATACCTTTCGTTGCTTCTATAATGTTAATAAATTAAAAATTTTGTTTGAATTGGTTTAGGAATCTTACGTCATTTTCAAAATACATTCTCAAATCGTTTACTCCATACTTGAGCATAGCAATTCTTTCCACGCCCATACCAAAAGCAAATCCAGAATAAACTTTGCTATCTATGTTTGAAGCCTCCAAAACGTTAGGGTCAATCATTCCACAACCCATAATTTCTAACCAACCTGTTCCTTTACAAACATTACAACCTTTTCCGCCACATAGATTACAAGAAACGTCCATTTCTGCACTTGGTTCTGTGAAAGGGAAATAAGAAGGACGCAATCTTATCTTTGTATCTGCTCCAAACATTTGTTGAGCAAAATACAATAAACTTTGTTTAAGATCTGCAAACGATACGTTCTTATCAATATATAATCCTTCAATTTGATGAAATATACAATGAGCACGTGCAGATATTGCTTCATTTCTGAAAACTCTTCCCGGAGCAATAATTCTTATAGGAGGTTTTTGAGTTTCCATTGTTCTAACTTGAATAGAAGAAGTATGAGTTCTCAAAACCGCATTGTTGCCATCTTCTCTGTTTTCAATAAAGAAAGTATCTTGCATATCCCTTGCAGGATGTTCAGCAGGGAAATTCAAAGCCGAAAAGACGTGCCAATCATCTTCTATTTCAGGACCCTCAGCCACACTATATCCAATTTGAGAAAAAATGTCAATAATCTCAGCTCTCACAAGAGAAATCGGGTGTCTTGATCCTGTTTTTTCTAACAAAGCAGGCTTTGTCAAATCGTCTATTTTAATTTTTGATTCGTTCTTATTCTCAATAACTTCTCTTAGACTTTCTATTTTATTTTGAATAGCTGTCTTCAATTCATTAAGCATTGCACCCATTTCTTTCTTTTCCTCGTTAGGTACATTCTTGAATTGAGCAAACAACTCATTCATTAAACCTTTCTTTCCAAGATATTGTATTCTTAATTGCTCCAATTCCTCAGCAGTATTTACACTCAACTGCTTTAAATTTTCAATTGCTTGTTTTAATCTTTGTTTCATAATACTTATTCAACAATGCTTATTGTCATTTTAACATCTTCCACAGGACGATCATAACGATCTTTTTCTACTTTGGCAATTTTGTCAATTACTTCTAAGCCTTCTATCACTTGACCAAATACTGTGTACTCGTAATCCAAGAAAGGAACACCACCCTCATTAACATAAGCATCTTTTTGTATTTGATTGAATTTTTTTCCCATTCTTGCTTGTAACATATTCAATTCATCAGAAGTGTAACGCTTGCCTTGCGCAATGTAGAATTGACTTCCTGATGATGCTTTTTGAGGATTTACTTGATCTCCCATTCTTGCAGCAGCCAAAGCTCCTTTTTTGTGAATCAATTCTTGTTTAAATTCTGCTGGAACAGTATATCCTGGACCGCCTTGACCTAACATTTGATTTGGTTTAGCAGTTTTTGAATCAGGATCCCCTCCTTGTATCATAAACCCATCAATAACTCTGTGGAAAAGTGTTCCATCATAATACCCTTCTTTGACTAATTTTATGAAATTGTCTCTGTGAAGAGGCGTTTCGTTGTAAAGAATGGCTTTCATATCGCCATAATTTGTACTAATCAATACCATAGTTGTCATTTCTTTTGTTTCTTCTTTATTTTCCATAGGATTTGTGGCTTCAACTTTCGCCATTTTGCTTGAACAAGCACTCATGAAAATCCCGATAAAAAGGATTAAAAATAGATTTTTCTTTGTGTTCATACTTTTTTTTATTAGTTTTGCAATTCGTTATTTAAATTAAAGTGCAATACTACAAAAAAAAACTGTTATGGGAAAGAATATGTTAAGATTTTTTTTAATTGCAATCTGTGCAGTGTTGATTTCTCCAATTTTTTCTTCTTGTGCAGAAGATGAAGTTGATGGTTGTGGATTGACTGTTGTTGTTAAAGATGCGAAAAACCCATCTAAAAAATACAGTAACGCAACTGTCAGTATTAGTAAGGAGAGTGGAAGCGTTAAAAAGACAGGAAAAACCGAAGCAAACGGAGAAGCCTATTTCCTTTTTGACAATGAGGCAATTTTAGACATCTTTGTAACTCATGTTTCCGAAGATGCGATGCCTGTTACTCGCACAGGAAAAAGTACAGTGAGATTAAAATATGGAGAAGTAGTAGTTAAAGACGTTTTGATTCAGTTATAAATCAAACGATTCTTTCAAAACGAAATCCTTTTTCACTGTAATACGACAAAACATTTTTAAGACAGAATAGCATATTACGTTCTGCTTTTGGGTTGTCGTGAAAAAGAATTATATCACCGGCTTTTAGTTTGAGCGAATTTCTCAAACAACGAGTCGGTGAGTATTTTTTATTGTAATCAAAACTTATTACAGTCCACAATATTATGCGATACCCCTTGCTTTTTACATATCTGAGTTGCTCTTTCGTAATTCTGCCGTAAGGAGGACGAAACAAATTCGTTTTACACAAAGTCTCAAATTCATCAACACTTGTTTTGTAGTTGTCAAACGTTGATCTAAGTCCGTTAGAGTGATACATCGTGTGATTTCCTACCGAATGACCTTGATCTAACAAAGATTGATAGCACTCAGGATACTTCCTAATGTTATCCCCTACACAAAAAAATGTTGCTTTTGCATTATAGCGTTTCAAAATCTCTAAAACCTTATTCGTAACCTCAGGCACAGGACCATCATCAAAAGTAAGAAAAATTACTTTCTCTTTTGTATTTTGTCTAAACTCTACATTCTTTTTGAAAAGTTGTTGAAGAAATCTTGGAATTTTAGAAATCATAATCCTCTTCTTTAATTGCTTCTGCGATGTCGTTATATGAAAAACCTTTTCCTAAAAGATAGTCAAAAGATTTCTTTGTTTTAATTTTTTTTCCCTTTGAAATAGAAAAATATTTCTTTGAAAAAATTTCACGAATCAAAGAAAAATATTCCTCGTTGTTAATAGCCTCTAAACCTTTGTTTATACAAGGTTCGCTAACTCTTTTTTGACGTAAATAATACGCTATTTTAATTTTCCCCCACTTGTTTTGATGAAATTTACTGACTGCAAACAATTCTGCAAATCTTTGTTCGTTGATATATCCCTCGCAAATCAATTCTGCAACACAGTCTTCGCTTTCCTCCTTTGTAAGACCTAAGCTTGTTAATTTGTCAATTACTTGACTTTGACAGCGTTCTTCCTTTGCACAATAGTCTTTTGCATATTGCAATCCTTGCGAAAAAGTATATAATCTTTGTTGTGTCATAGAATTTTTTTGCAAAGATAATAATATTCTTAAATACAATAAAATACAAGATGGTATAAGGATTGTAAAACAAAATAATAGACGAGTAAATCAAATAATTGTGAGATTTTTTTGGTGAACTGAAAATAATTTTTATCTTTGCCCTATTCAAAACAATCAAATAATTTAAACTAATAAATATAGTTATGAAAATTTATCATACCTCAGAAATCAAAAACATAGCTCTATTAGGAGGAGCTAAGTCAGGAAAAACAACTTTGGCGGAAGCAATGTCATTTGAAGCAGGAATCGTTTCACGCAAAGGTTCAATAGAAGATAAAAACACACTATCAGATTACAGAGACATAGAAATAGAAAGAAAATCTTCGGTAGTATCAAGTCTTTTATACGCAGAATACAACAATAAAAAGATAAATATAATAGATGTTCCAGGATACGCAGACTATCAAGGAGAATTAGTAGCAGCACTTCACGCAGTAGAAACAGCAGTAGTAGTTATCAACTCACAAATCGGCGTAGAAGTAGGAACAGAAATAGCTTTCCGACACACAAAAAGGCTATCAATACCGTTAATGATAGCAATGAATCAATTAGATCACGAAAAAGCAAACTTTGATGAACAAATAAGAGAATTAAAAGAATTCTTCGGAGAAAAAATCACAGTAATTCAATATCCAATCAATGCAGGCGTAGGATTTGATAGCTTTATCGACCTAATAATGCAAAAGATGTACAAATATCCTAAGGGAGGCGGAAAACCAGAAATATTAGAAATACCAGAAAGTGAAAAAGCAAGAGCAGAAGAACTAAGACTTGCCTTAGTAGAAAATGCAGCTGCTGGTTCAGATGAGTTAATGGAAAAATATTTTGATGAAGGCGACCTTGCGATAGACGAAGTTAGAAGAGGATTACGCCTTGGTATGGCAGCAAGAAACATATTCCCTGTAACATGTATTTCAGCTAAGGAAAATATAGGAGTAGGAAGATTGATGGAATTTATCACTTTCAACGTTCCTTCACCAACAGAAGCACTTCACACAAAGACATTAGTATCAGGAGAAAAGATTACTTACGATGAAGCAGCACCAACAACATTGTTTGTCTTCAAAACAGCAAACGAAACACACGTTGGAAATATTTCATATATGAAAGTAATGAGCGGAGAAGTAACCGAAGGAATGGATGTTGTCAATTCATCAAACGAAAGCAAAGAAAGAATAGCACAAATCTTTGTAAATTCAGGTAAAAACCGTACAAAAATTGAAAAAGCATGTGCAGGAGACATCGTTTCTACAATAAAATTAAAAGATGTTGCAACAAATGCTACATTAACTTCTCCTAAAAACGCAGGAGACAAGTTAAACGCAATTCAATTCCCTGAACCAATCTACACAACTGCAATAAAAGCAGTAGATAGTGGCGATGATGAAAAACTTGGAGCGGCACTTAACGAATATTCTTCACACGATTGTTCATTAAGAGTAGAGATTGCAAGAGAATTAAAGCAAACAATCGTTAAGGGAATGGGAGAATACCACATCAATACATTGAAATGGTATTTAGATCACGTCTATAAAATTCCAGTAGAGTTCTCTGCACCAAAAATTCCTTACAGAGAAACAATCACAAAGAGTGCAGAAGCATCATATCGTCATAAAAAACAATCAGGAGGAGCAGGACAATTTGGAGAAGTCTTCATGATGATTGAACCATACTACGAAGGAATGCCACAACAAAAGAAATATCCAATCCGTAACACAGAAGAAACAACTCTACCTTGGGGAGGAAAATTGATATTCAATACATGTATCGTAGGAGGTGCAATTGACGCAAGATTTATGCCAGCAATCCTAAAAGGAATTATGGAAAAAATGGAAGAAGGTCCACTTACAGGCTCATACGCAAGAGATATAGTGGTAAATATCTTTGACGGAAAGATGCACCCTGTTGATAGTAATGAAATGGCATTTAAACTTGCAGGACGTAATGCCTTTAAAGAAGCCTTCAAATCAGCAGGTCCAAAAATTCTTGAACCAATTTACGATATGGAAGTAACAGTTCCTTCAGAATTAATGGGAGGTGTAATGACCGATCTACAATCAAGAAGAGCAATAGTAATGGGAATGGACTCAGAAGGAATGAATTCAATCATAAAAGCAAAAGTTCCATTAGCAGAAATGTATCGTTACTCAACCGCATTATCGTCTTTGACATCAGGAAGAGGAACATACACAATGAGCTTTGCAGAATACGAAGCAGTTCCAACAGATGTTCAATCAAAACTATTGAAAGCATACGAAGAACAAACAAAAGACGAAGAATAGTCTTAAAGATAACAAACCAAAAAAGGCGATTGAATTTTCTCAATCGCCTTTTTTATTGTAGTAACCACTTCCAAACGGGGATAAATTCAATGTTTAAATCGTTTTTAGTAATAGTTTTTTCTTCATCTTTTGTGATTATAATAGCCTTATTCAAAGGGTGTAGTTTATGTAACTTTAATAAAGCATCTGTTTCTCGTTTTATAGTGTTTTCATCTGCGAGTTTATAAGATACTTGTATAGCTAAATTCTCATCTGGTACATAAAAATCAACTTCAATATTGTGTAAATAGTAGTAAAGTCTTGTTCCGTAGCGTTTTTTCATTTCAATAGCACATATATTTTCAAGTAAAGCTGATTGATTGTTTAGTAAAAAAAGATTTAATAGACCATTATCTACAAAATAAAACTTCTTTGTTGTTGCCTTTTCTACAAATCTTGAAGCGAAGTTTTGAACCGAAAAAATTAAACAAGAATCTGTAAAATGATTTATGTATTCTATTACAGTAGAAGTACTACAAGATACTCCAACTGCTTTAATCATATTACAAAGTCTTGTAAAAGATAAAGGCTGACAAAGACTTTCGGCCAATTTTCTAAGGGTTAATCTTAGTGCTTCTTCGTTTTTTATTTTATTTCTAACGATTAAATCATTAAAGAAGATGCGATTATACAATCCATTAAGCCAAACTCTTTTTTCTTTAAAGTGAAGTAATTCAGGAAAGCCACCCCATTGAAAATATTCTTCAAAAGCACGTTCTATTTCTCCACGTTTTTGACCATATTGCCAACGTGTGCCTAATTTAATGC
This sequence comes from Bacteroidales bacterium, assembly GCA_017559135.1. GTDB lineage: Bacteria > Bacteroidota > Bacteroidia > Bacteroidales > P3 > Onthomorpha. Next base: position 37,190 of record JAFYSZ010000004.1, read on the forward strand.
CTTTTGCAGATAGAAATTCTTTGAAACTAAACGGGTAAACAGCAATATCAATATATCTTCCGCCTAGAATTGTTTGTATATCTCTACTTAACATCTTTGCATTACTTCCTGTGATATATACTTCGTACTTTTGATTAGCAAGTCTTCTTGCAAAATTTTCCCAACCGCAAACATTTTGAATCTCATCAAAAAAGAAAATAGGTTGATTCTCTCTAAGACTGTAATTTGCCTGCAAGATAAGATCAAGTTCTTCGGCTTTCATTCCGTAAAGCCTTTCATCATCAAAGTTAATGTATACTAAATTTTCAAGAGGTGTACCATTTGCAATTTTTTTCTGCATTTGTTCGTACAAAGTGTAAGATTTTCCCGCTTGTCTTACCCCAACAAACACATAATTGCCGTATTCTTCCATCTCAATCTCTCTATGAATGATATTAACCTGTGGAATATATTCGTAACCCTCTGAAATAATGCTTTTTATTAGTTCTTTGTCTATCATGGTCTTTGTTTTTATCAATTGCAAATATACAATTTTGTTCGATACTGCCGAATAAAATTAGCGATTTTTGTCTTGTAATATCGAACAAAATGATAAAAAATAGCGATTCTTTTCTTCAATTTTTTTTCTTTAAAATTTTGTTGGATTAAAATAAAGTTATATTTTTGCGGTGCACTATTGCAGTAATACACATTAAAGAAAATTATGATAGAAATTAAGAATCTTTGCTTTGGATATAAGAAAAGCAAAATGGTTTTGGAGAATGTTAATCTTAATTTAAAGAAAGGTTGCATTTATGGTTTATTTGGAAAGAACGGAGTCGGCAAAACGACATTGTTAAAACTGATTGGAGGATTGCAATTCCCCGATAAAGGCGAAGTAAAGGTAGGAAAGTTTACTCCTTCCGAGAGAAAAGTAGCATTTCTTGCAGATATGTCTTTCATTTCAGAAGAGTTGTATGACTCACACCTCACAATAGAAAAATATGTCAAAATAAACTCAGTTTTTTATCCAAACTTCTCGCAACAAGACTTTGAAGCCTACCTAAAAGACTTTGAAATAGAAGATACAAAACAATACCTGTACAAATTATCTTACGGTACAAAGAAAAAAATCTTCATTTCCTTTGGCTTAGCTTGTCATTGCAAACTAATATTACTTGACGAGCCAACAAATGGACTTGATATTCCTTCAAAGAGTCAATTCAGAAAAGTAATCTTGCGAGCAATGAGCGATGAGACTTGCGTAGTTATTTCAACACATCAAGTAAGGGATTTGCACAATCTTATAGACTCTGTATTGATTCTTGATGATACAAACGTATTGCTAAATGCTACAAACGAAGAGATTTGCAATAAATTATTCTTTGGTATATGCGATACTCTGCAATCAAAAGAAGAAATGCTATATAGCGAAGACGATGTAAGAGGACTTAAATTTGTAAAAGAGAATACCGAAAACCAAGAAAGCGAGCTTGATATAGAAATACTCTTTAACGCAGCCCTTGCAAACAAAGAAAAGTTCAGAGAATTATTTTCATAATCAATACCCCTAAAACCTTACAACAATGGAAATAAGTATAATAAGAATTAAGCATCTTTTGAAAAAGATTTGGCAAGAAGAAAGAATGTATTTCTTACTCCTTTTCTTGATAACTTTTTTCGCAACAATAATGTGTGCAAGCAATCAATTATTAAGCATAATAGGCATAAGTGTTTTAAATTTGACTATTTATGCAGTTATATCCGTTATAGCATTTAAGTTATATAAAGACAAAAACACAAGAATACACACAATAAACCTGCCAGCCTCCAATTTAGAAAAATATATCTCAATATTTATTATTCATTTTCTTGGAGTAATTATTACAATATATGGAGCCTTTTACTTGGGATATTATTTAAGTTTACAAATCTTTCCAAATCAAGTAGGCTTTCCTGAAAATATAGAATATCAATTTAGCCTACAAAGTATTATTTCTCTGCTTAGCATATCTGCAATTATGTTTTACGGCTCTTTGTTTTTCAAAAAAAATAGCCTAGGCCTTACTTTCTTTATTATTTTTATGTGTGGTCTTATTTTTACGGCACTTACATATCTTATCAACGGGAAATCACCATACGTATATAACTATTATTTTGATGTTACTTTAAACTCAATCATTACAATAGGCTTTTTATTGCTTACTTATTTGAGATTAAAAGAGGAAAGGGCGTAAGACTATGATAAAACAACAAACACCAATCTTTCATCAGCTTGCCAATAAACTATGTGATGAAATTCTTGCAGGTAAATACCAGGCCGACAATCGCATTCCTTCAAGTAGAGATTTGGCTGTTTACTTTGAGGTAAATCCAAACACGGTTGTGAAAAGTTTTGAGGTGCTTTCTAACTATGAAATCATATATGAGAAAAGAGGAATGGGCTATTTCGTTTCTCCTTTGGCGGTTGAAAGAATATTAGAGCAAAGAAGAAAACAGTTTTCCGAAGAGTATTTGCCACAATTTTTCAAAACAATGGAGCAACTCTCCATAAATATTGAGCAACTCTCAAAATTATATGAACAATATAAACAAAACAAAAAATAAAGACTTATGAAAATTCGTAAAACCACAGTATTAACAATAATATTTGTAGCTTGCATAATTATAGCACAAGTAATAGATGCAGTAATTTAAAGAAAGAAGATTATGGAATTAAGTATTAGAAGACTAAGCCTATTATATAAGAGACTCTTTGCAATGAAGGGATTAGAATTGCTTACACATACAATTTCCTATTTTTTATTGTTTTGTTTTTTTCCTTGGATTTGCAAGATAGTTTGTGATATTGAGTTATATTTTTTTGAAATGACTTACTTTATACTTTTGTGGATAAATATTGTTATGCAAAATGATTTTAATATTAATAAGGAAAACTCACTCCTTGCTCAATTAAATTTTCCAGCCTCTTGCTTAGAAAAATATATTCTATCGTTTACATACATTTTTGTGTTGTTGAATGGAGCTTCATTGTTTGCTTTATTTCTAAGTATTCCGATAAGCAATTTGTTAATTGGCAATCCGACGAATCTTATTGAAAGTTGGCAATATTTTATCTCTTTTCTCTCTCTAAAAAATTGGGTGTTGATAGATCATTTTTCACTTCTTTTTATTTTTGCCCTTACATTCTTTTGTTCATACTTTTTTAAGAAAAATGCAAGTCTAAAAACGCTTGTTGTAATTCTTGCATTTGCTGGATTGAGTTTTCTAAATACATATTTAGTTGATTGTAATCCTTTGTTTATGTATGATTTTATCTATGACGATGAGCCATTTCTTGATTACTTTAACACAATGTCTCAAATAATGCACCAATATATGCCGATACTTCTAACAATAGCCTCAATATTTCTTTTTGTGCTTACATATTTTCGTATGAAAGAAGAAAGGGCTTAAAAACATTAAAACTATGAAAATAAGAAAAACAACAATTGCTTTAATAATAGGATTATTTATATTCTTAACTTGTTTATATATAACAATAGGTTATGCTGACAAAGAGGCAAACAAAGCATATAGAATAGCAAAAAAAGCAGGCAAACCATTGATAGAATATAAGCAAACAGGAGCCTATTTTGGTTATATTGAGACAAAAGAAATTGGAATCGACACTACCGAAAGCGGTTCGTCAATAATCTATTCTACATCATTTGAAATAAAGAAATAAAATCCAACTTTTGTAATTTTTTATTTGGTTTTGCGACTAATGAGGTGTAGAAGAAAAAAAAACAGACAATGGACCTGAAAGAACAATACACCAAAATGGTTATGCAACACAAGGACATAATCTGGCAAACTATTATCACAATTCCTTTGGCTGTTGCATTCATTTTTTCTACGCAAAGCAGATTAAGGACTTGAAATCACAGATTCAAATCTTAAAACAATTTGATGAATAGAGCAATTTGATTTCAGCAAAATAAATCTATGAAATAATTTTCTAAAACAAAGAAATATTTTTCTAAATCTATGAAATAATTTTCTAAATCATAGAAAAAAAAAGAGCGACTCTTTGTTTGAGTCGCTCTTTTGAGTTTATTGATTTGTTGTCTTTATTCAACTATCAATTTTTGTGTGCTTACAGCTTTGTCAGTTACTATTCTTATGTAGTAAACTCCACTTGCAAGGTTGCTAACATTAAATATGTAGCGTGTTGTGCCTGCACTTATTGCTTCTTGGCTTAGGATTCTTCCTTGTAGGTCGCTGATTACTATCTTAGCGTCTTGGTCTAATCCTACGATTTCCATTGTTGCGTTTTCTTGTGCTGGGTTTGGATATAGGCTTACTTGTAATGCTCCTGCTATTTCTTCTGCTAAGCTTGATAAAGTGAAGGTTTCTACTGCTCCGTATGCTGTGCCTGCTTCGTTTGTGATGTATGCACGATAGAAGTAGGTTTGTCCTTCTGCTAAGTCATTGACTGTTGCTGTGAATGCACTTTCTGAAAGTGTTGAAGTGATGTTTTGAACTTCTGCATCTTCAAGTGTGAAGTCTGCAACGGTTGCTAATGCAAAGCCTACTGTGAAGTTTTCTGCGTTTCCTGCACTTACTAAGGCTCCATTCAAGGTTGCACTTGTGTTTCCTACTTCTGTTGCTGGTGAAGTTGTTACTTCTCCTAATACTATCACTACTTGTTCTTCAAGGGTTGTGAAGTTTGCACTTACCCAATCAGATGTTTGTTCTTCGCATATTGATCTTACTTCTACTGTGTACGCAGTGTTTGGTGTTAGGCCTGTTAATGCTTTTGTAGTTGTTGTAAGGGTTTCTGCTTCTCCTCCGTTTAATTTGAATTCGTATGTTGTGGCTGTGCCATTCCATGTGATTTCTGCTGAGGTTTCTGTTATATTGCTTGCAGAAAGGTTAGTTGGTGCATCGCATGGCTCTGGTGTTACGATTTCTTCAAGTGTTGTGAAGTTTGTTGTTACCCATGCTGATTGTTGGTCTTCACATATTGCTCTTACTTCTACTGTGTAGGCTGTGTTTGCTGTTAGGCCTGTTAGTGATTTTGATGTTGTTGTAAGGGTTTCTGCTTCGCCTCCGTTTAATTTGAATTCGTATGTTGAAGCTGTACCGTTCCATGTGATTTCTGCTGAGGTTTCTGTTATGTTGCTTGCAGAAAGTGCTGTTGGTGCATCACATGGCTGAGTTGTTGCTTCAAGTGTTATGAAACTTACGCTTACCCAATCAGAAACTTGTTCTTCGCATATTGCTCTAACATCTATTGTGTAAGAAGCACTTGGATTTAAGTTTGTTAATGTTTTACTTGTAGTTGTAAGTGTTTCTATTGATCCTGCATTTATTCTTAATTCGTATGTATCTACTGTACCATTCCAAGTTATTTCTGCTGTTGTTGCAGTAACGTTGCTTGCTACAAGGTTAGTTGGTGCATCGCAAGGAATAGCTTGAAGTGTTGTGAACTGGATTGAATCCCATTCTGAACGGTTTGTTGCGTTACATACTGATCTTACATAAACTGTATATGTTGTGTTGTCATCTAATCCTATAATGTTGTAGAATGGTATTGTAGAATTTTCTATTGTTCCGTTTTCTCCAACTCTTACTTCCCAACCACATTCACTTCCGTTTGAACTCCATGATAAGATTGCAGAGTTTTCTGTAATATTATTTTCTTCTATTAGTAATGAAGATGGTTGAATACAAGGTGATGTTTCGCCTACTAAGTTTACTTCAAAGTTATCTAAGAATAAATTAAGGTCAGAGTCTCCATAAAGTGTAGAAGCATAAATTCCTATTTTGATTCTTCCTGCTAATGGAGCTCCTGTTGCATCTTGTAATACTATTGTTTTTCTTGATAATGAAAGTGTAATATCACTTAGGTTGTGTTCTGTGTCAGCATCTGCATTTGCAAAGATAACTGCATTTGCACTTGACCAAGTTAATCCGTTATCTGTAGAAATAACTACTGCAATTTTGTCATCATCTTCAAATGTTGTTGCATTGCTGTTATTATAGTCATGTGCAGCAATATCAAATGAGAATTGGTAAAGTTGAGTATTAGTGTCTCCTAAGTCTATTGTTGGAGTAATAATCCATTTATGTTTGTTATTTCCCCATAAGTTATAGTACATTTTGTTTGTACCATTATATTCAATAGGAGCACCGTTTATTGTCCAAATACCTTCTGTGTATTCAAGATTTGTATTTTCTGTTAATTCTCCGTTTGCATAGAACCAACAATTTGAAGAGTTATATACTCCTGTTTCAAATCCTTCTGTCCAAGGTGCTGTTAAACTTGCGCAAGGAGTGTTGAATGTTGTGTTGACAAATAAAGATGATGCTGTTTCTGAACAAACTGCTTTTACTCTTACGTTGTATGTTGAACCATATTGTAGGTCTGTTAATGTGTAAGGGTTTGTTATGTTGCTAACACTTGTCCAAGTTGATTCTGAACTTAATTTGTATTCTAATAAGTAGTTTACTCCTTGGTTTATTGTGTCAGTAAAGCTTATTGTTGCTTGTACTCCGTCTGCTTCTTCTGTCGCAATTGCTGTAAGGTCTGAAATTTCAAAACAAGAACGCACTGAAACAGATATGTTATCTACTGCTGCAGGAGGATTAGTTTCTGTCATATTATCATTGTACCATAAGAATACTAATTGATAAACTGAATTAGCGTATCCTTGTCCTAAGATAATAGATTCTCTTGTCCATTCGCTTGATTGTTGATATTTGCTTTGTCCTATTTTATAAGAAGAATTTATTGATGTTGGTAAGCTTGCTCCAAGTGGTAATAGATATACTTCCATATAATCATAGTAGTATTCTCCTAATCCTTTCCAATCAAAAGACAATTCCCAAGATAAATCATCTTCAAATGCTAAGAATGTGCTAAGAGTTGATATAGCATTACCACTACCATTGTAAGCATTTGTTACTCCGTTGTCATTACTTACATAGAATGCTCCTCCGTTTGTTAAATTGCCTGCTTCATCTATTGTGTTGTTTAGTATTGTTCCATAACACCATTTATTTAATGAACCAGCATATGCAGAGTTTGGTGCTGTTACTGTCCATTCTGTTATTGCTGCGGCTTGGTCAAAGTTTTCTGTGTATGGAATAGCGTTTACTATTGGTATGAATAGGTTTATTGCATTGCTCCAATATGCTCCATCGCAGTTTTGTTTTACTGCTATTGAGTAATTTCCTCCATCAACGTTTGTTGCTATTGTATAAGGGAATGTTGCTCCTGATGGTATTGTGATTTGTGTTGCTGTTTCTGGATTAAAGTTTTCTGATGCTGGAGCGTATGCTACTATCCAACCATTTTCTGCTCCTAATGTGTCAAATGTTACTACAATAGAAGAACCCTCAGGTGTAGTTGCTGTTAATCCGTGTACATCTGGACAAGGAGGTGCTTGATTGATTCTAACATTATCAATAAAGAATTTAGGTGCATGGTGACGAACTGCAAAGGCTAAACGTGAAGTTGTTTCTACGTTTGATAAAATTACTTCTTTTTCGCTCCAAGCAGAACCTTCAATAGTAACGCTTGTAAGATATGTTGCGTTTGCTGTGTCGGCTCTTGATGTTAAATCGTTTTCTGAAACATCTAATGCAAATATATCTACTGTGGCAGGTCTTTCCCAATTATAGTATAGAGATGTTTCAAATTGTAATCTTTGTTCTCCGTCAAATTCAAATGCAGGTGTGAATATCCATTCACTAACAATAGGTCTTGCATCTCCATAAGAGTCTCCGTTATATGCTAATGCGTATCTATTTCCATCTTGTGATGCTTCGTCTGCTTCTTGTCTTGTTGTTGACCATTTGTAGTTTGATTCTGATGATAGGTTTATCCAACAAAGAGGTCCACTGATTCCTATTCCTGTTCCTGTAAATATTCCAGAGAATGTGTTTGTGTAAGGTAATTGTTCTACTGCTCCACAGTTTGTAACAAAACTTCCGCTTACGTAGTCGGTCATATTACCATCACATAATGCAGCAACTTTGTATTCGTATTCTGTTCCTAATTCAAGTTCTGTTAATGTGTGTGATAATTCTGTTGTTGTAGCCATTAACCATTCTTGTGATGATACAGGCTTATATTCTATTTGATATGTTGTTTCTGTTGGGTTTGATGAAGTGATGTTGATTATCATTTCAGAAGCATTTTCTGTTCTTTGATAAGCAACGGTTGCTGGTGCTATACAAGATAATGAAGTTATTGATAAGTTGTCTATTGCTGCAGGAGGAGGGTTTCCATCTAAATAGTCATTTCTCCACATAAATACTAATTTTTGCATAGTACCTAATCTACCTGCTGCGTCTAATGTAATGTTTGATGTATTCCAGTTTGTGCTACCATTTAAATTACCAGTAATTGCATATCTGCTTGCTGGTTCTCCACCATGTGATAATTCATATTCAACAGGAACCATATACACTTTTAAATAGTCATAAGAACTTCCTTCTCCATAGCATTTCCAATCAAATGAAATACGGAATGCTACTGAACCATCTGTTGGGAAAGCTACAAGGGTTGTGAAATAGTTTCTTGATTCAACATTTGTAGTGTAAGCATTAGTGATTCCTCCATCGTTACTAATGTAGATTGCTCCACCTTCTCCCGCAGGATTGTTTGTTGCTGTTCCGTGTACCCAAGCGTTTATTGTTCCATTTACGAATTGTGCTTCTGGGGCATTTCCTATTTCATTATAATCTTGTGTGAAAGGCGCTACTGCAACTGTTCCTGCTTGTGGTAGTGTTACTGCTATTGGAGCTGTAAATTCACCATCACAGTTTTGTTTTGCAGCTAAATAATATGTTGCTCCAGGAGTTAATCCTTGAATTAAATAAGGGAATTCTGCTGCGTCGTAAATAGTTACTGTTGTTGCTGTTTCTGGGTTAAAGCTTTGAATTGAATCTGCTGTTCCGTAAGCAACAACCCAACCACTTCCTTCATGATTTAATGTGTTTAAGTTTACTTGAATTGCATCTACGTTAGATACGATTGCAGAGAAACCATAAACATCTGGACATTCTACTTCTTCTATTGTTACTTGTGGAATATAGAATGATGGATTAGGATTTTTATTAACGAAAGCTAATCTTGCAGTGTTTTCTACGTTTGTTAATAACACTTGGAATGTTTCTCCTGATGGAGTGTTTGCATCACTTAATATTGTTGCTAAGTATGTAAAGTTTGTTGTGTCGGCTTCTGATGTCATGTCTCCGTTTGTAACATCTAAATAATATACATCAAACATTACTCTATCCGATGCATTGTCTTTATCAATAGAGAATGTTATCGCCTCTGTTCCTGTGAATTCCATTGCAGGGAAAATTAGCCAGTCGCTATTTGCTGTTGTTTCAGAAGTAGAAAAATATCCCATAAGAGAACTTCTTGTTGCAACTCCTCCCCAACGATAAGCTGAACTTCCTCCGTTTACATTTATCCAACAATGATGAGGAACAGTTCCTCCTATTGAGCCTTGAACAAAGTTTGTTGCAAAATCTTCTGACCAAGGGAATGATTCTACTGGTGCACAAGCTGTGTTAAAACTTTCTATTGTAGGGTAAGCTTGTTGATCTTCTCCACAGTTTGCTACAACTTGCACTTCGTAAACCGTTGAAGAAGTTAATCCTGTTATTTCAAATGTTGTGTCGCTTGTTGTTCCTACTGTAACAAATTCTCCTTGTGGTAATCTGTAAGAAACAGTAAAGGTTGTTCCTTCTCCGTTAGGATTTGACCAAGAAGCTCTTGTTGAAGTTTGATCTGTATTAGAGAATACTAAATCTTGAACAGGTAAACAAACAGATGCTCCTTCTGGTAATCTTGTAAATATTGCAGAAGGTACTCGTGTGTTAGAATATACCCCAGAAGGATTTTCTGGTGTTACAACTTGGTAATCTGAACCTGTGTAAAGAGAACGTGTAGAGTAGTCAGGTAATTCTGTTCCTACACCAAAGTACATGAAAAAATAACTACCCATACTTGCCTTTACGCCAACAACAAGGTTATTTGCACCAGTGTAAACAAATGGCACTTGAAAATCTACTCCAAACCAACCTGTACCTGAAAGTGTAACAGGACCAGAATAGACTTGTGTTAATTGAGAAGTAGGCACAAAAGTGTTTGTTGCAAAACTTGTTTGCGGAACTTCTGCCAAATAAATCTCAATGTTAATTGTACGAGTAGCGTTTTGATTATTCTCATTCAAATACCAGTCAATATGAGAAAGCACACCTGCACTTACTTCCGATGATTGATAAATACTCTGAGAATAAGAGTAATTGAAACTTGTTGAGATTGGAACGGTTCCTTGGTTTTCATTTGGGAAAGCAACCGTATCACTCAAAGATGTTTCTTGGGCTTTAAGCCCTATGGCAAAAAACATTGCCATAATCACTAAACAAATCTTTTTCATTTAAATAAATATTGGTTTTTAATAAAATTTTAGCGTGCAAAGGTACGACTTTTTTTGAAAAGACAATGCTTTATTTGTATAATTCAAAGAGTTGAGCGATTTTTTCAGCGACATTTATCCCATCAATTGCCGAAGAAGTAATACCCCCTGCATATCCTGCCCCCTCCCCGCAAGGGAATAACATAGAAAGTTGAGGGTGTTGAAGAGATTCTTTATCTCTAAGGATTCTGACAGGCGAGGAAGTTCTTGATTCTAAACCAATCATTGTTGCTTGATTAGAGATAAATCCTTTTATACGTCTATCAAACACCTTAAATCCTTCTTTTAAATTTTCTGCTACAATCTTTGGTAAAAAATCATTCATATTACAAGCATGAAAACCACTCGGATATGAACTTGCACCAATATTTGAAGAGGCTTTGTTTTTAATAAAATCACTTATTCTTTGAGCAGGAGCAGTTTGATTATTGACATACATTTTCTTTTCACACTCTTGCTGAAATTTCATTAAAGAAAGAGCAGGAAAGTCTTTGTATTCTTTTACGTCTTGTGGATTTATGCTTACTACAATGCCACTATTTGCAAACTTAGAACCACGATTAGAGGAACTCATTCCATTTACAACAAGCGAACCTTTCTCTGTTGAAGCAGGAATAATCATTCCACCCGGACACATACAGAAAGAAAACACGCCTCTATTGTTTACGTTGTGCACCAAAGAGTATGATGCCGCAGGAAGTAAGTGTGCAATAGTTTTATCATTATATTGAGACGCATTTATCAACTCTTGACTATGCTCAACCCTAACACCCATTGCAAAAGGCTTTGCTTCAATAGCCCAACCCTTTGTAGCAAAAAGTTGATAAATATCTCTCGCACTATGACCTGTTGCTAAAATTACAGCTTTTGCTTCTATTTCTGTTTGCAATGAAGTTTTCACTCCATAAACTCTGTTGTCTTTATTAACCAAAAAGTCAATTACTTTTGTATTGAAGTGATATTCTCCTCCACAATCAAGAATAGTTTTTCTTATATTTTTAATTACTCTTGAAAGTCTGTCTGTTCCAATGTGAGCGTGAGTTTCTACAAGAATATTTTCGTCAGCACCGTGATAAACAAACGTCTCTAAAACCTCTGTAATATTACCTTTCTTTGTAGAACGAGTAAAAAGCTTTCCATCAGAAAAAGTTCCAGCACCACCTTCGCCAAAACACCAATTTGATTCTTCGTTTAAATCATAATTTCTTGCAATTATTGCAATATCTTTCTTCCTTTCGCTAACGGGTTTTCCTCTTTCTATTATTATTGGTTTAAGTCCCTTTTCTATAAGTTTAAGAGCAGCAAACAAACCACAAGGACCGGCACCAACAACTATTACTCTCTCTGCGTTAGAAACATTTTTGTATTCTCTTTTTATTGATTTTGCTTCAAAAGGACGATCACTTACCGCTACCTTTAAGCGAAAAACAGGACGCTTTCTTGCATCAATGCTTTTACGAAGAACTTTGTAGTGAAGACTCTCAGGCTTTATTCCACAAGAAGAAAGAAATTTTTTCAAATCTTCCTCTCTGAAAAACAATTCACAAGGACAAGATGTTTCAAATATTTTTTCCACTCTTTTTTCTATTCAAAAGTAAGATTTATATAAAAAACTTGTGTACGGATTTTGTCCAACACATCAGAATATCTTGTATGAAAATCTGGCATAAGAATATTTGTAAGAGAATAAGAAGTCTTGATTTCTACTCCAAACTTAAAATAAGGTAAGTAAAAATCAACTCCCGCACCTAAGGTATAGAAAAATTCGGAGTTATCAATCTTTAACATTGTTTCTTCGGGATTAGCTTTTTTTCTTTTTATTGATCCCAAATCATAAGTGTATTTTCCTCCTCCGATAAGATAAGGTCTCATATTTCTCCAACGCTTACTTCTTACCTTAAACTCCAAAGGAATTTCCACATATATTGCTTCCAAAGAAGTACTTTTTACATTAAAAACATCGTTTCTGTATTCATAGAAATTTAATCTCCTGTCTCCAAAAGTAACACCAGGAGTAAAACGAAGATTTAACCAAGTCAAAAGACGCAAATCCGAAACAAACATTAGTTGAAAGCCACTATTTCTATCGGAATCAAAACCCATGATAGTATCTTGGTAGGGAGGATTTTCCTTTCCTATCATATTTGAATAGAATTGATTGTATCCAAAAGAAATTCCAAAGTGTGCTATTTTTTTGTCATAGTGAGGCATATTCGGAGGAGCAGATTGAGAAAATAATTTGCCTATAAAAATTAGTGAAATAGCAAATAAAAGCAATAATTTCTTCATATAGTTTTTATTCTTTCCTTAATAATTCCAACAATAGCGTGTTTTTATCAATAGGTACAACACCTACACTTTCGCAAACGAGACCTCCTGCAAAATTACTTGCAGTTGCAATAGTTTTGCTATCTAAATGCAATGCTAAACAAAGACTTGCAACACTTATTACAGTATCTCCCGCACCAGAAACATCAGATATTTTTCTTAAACAAGCAGGCAACATTGTTACTTTGGCTTCTTTTTGAGAAAAATCCATCATAAATACACCTCTTTCACTAAGAGTAATAAACACTCTATCTATTTTTTGTTTATGATGTAACAATAAAGCCGCCTCAACAAGGTTCTCTCTATTTACTTGCTCAAAATCTATTTTTAAACCTTCTTTTAGTTCTTTCAAATTGGGTTTAAATAAATCTACATTTTTGTAAGATGCAAAATTTCTCTTTTTGGGATCAACTGTCGTAGGAATATTATTCTTTTTTGCTAAGTCAATAGTTTTAGAAATAATATTCTCGGTAAGCACTCCTTTGTCATAATCTTGGAAAATTATGGCATTGATTTTTTTATTATTGATTATACTTTCAATTTTTTCTAAAAAGATTTTTTCTTCCGTTTCTGAAATATTTGAATCTGTCTCTTCATCAATTCTAAGCATTTGAGCTTTATTCCCTATTACACGAGTTTTAACTGTTGTCGGACGTTTAGAAGAAAAAACTATACCTTCGGTATCCATATTCTGTTCTTGCATCAATCTGCAAAGCTCATGTCCTTGCGTATCATCGCCTACAATAGAACAAAGCACAGGATTTGCACCCATTGCCGCAATATTAAGTGCAACATTTGCTGCTCCACCCAATCTATTTTCTTTTTTACTAACTGTACACACAGGAACAGGCGCCTCAGGCGAAATCCTATTTACCGCTCCCCACCAATAAGCATCTATCATTACGTCTCCTATGATGAGGATATTCAATTCATTGAATCTATCAAATATTTTTACAAAATCAGTCATCATTTCATTAAGCAGAAATCTCTCCCCTAAGGTTAGATTTCAACATTTGTTTAATAATATTGTCGTCTTCATAATTTCCTAAGACGAACATCATTTTTGCAAGAGCAGCTTCCGTTGTTATATCTCCTCCAGAAACAACACCCATTTCCAACAAAGCAGTAGATGCTTCATAATGTCCCATAACCACGGAGCCTGCTTTACATTGTGTAACATTCAAAATATAAATTCCTTTGTCTATTGCATTCTTTATAGCGTTAATAAACCACTCGCTTGTAGGAGCATTTCCGCTTCCATACGTTTCAAGAATAACACCTTTTAAAGAAGGCATAGATAAAAAGGCTTCTAAATGATCTTTTTGAAGAGCAGGGTGGACTCTTATAACGGCTATTTGTTCACACATCTTATCATAAACTTTCAAAGGCTTGTTGTTATATTTATGAATCAAATGCTCTTTATAACTAATATTGATTCCAACCTTTGCAAGAGAAGGATAATTTCCCGAATAGAAAGCCTCAAAATGCTCAGCGTTTATCTTTGTTGTACGATTGCCCCTAAACAATTTGTTTTCAAAGAAAATACAAACCTCAGGAATCGAAATATTTTCATTTGCAGCTATTTCCACAGCAGAAATTATGTTTTCCCTTCCATCTGTCCTTATCATTCCAAGAGGCAATTGACTTCCTGTTATAATTATTGGCTTAGATAGGTTTTCAATCAAGAAACTCAAAGCAGAAGCAGTGTAAGACATCGTATCCGTTCCGTGAAGAACCACAAAACCATCATACTTTTCGTATTCTATTTTAATTAAATCTGCAAGCTTTATCCAAACATCTGAGTGCATATCAGATGAATCAATAATTGGATCGAACTGAATTGTATCTATTTCGCAATCCAACTCTCTTAAAACAGGCAAAGCTTCATATATCTTCTTCATATCAAAAGGATACAAAGCCCCTGTTGTTTTGTCTTTCACCATTCCAATGGTGCCACCTGTGTAGATAACTAATATTTTTTTCATAAACAAAACAATGAAAGGGCAAAGATACGAAAAACATTGGGAAAAACTAAAAATAAATCCTATTTCCTTTGACTTTTATTTCGTATTACAAATTATTGTTGTATTTTTGCCGTAATATTTTGAAGAAAAGCAAAATGAAATTCTTAAAAAAGGCGTTACAAATAATAGTAATACTAATTGCTTCAATAGACAGCGTAACACTGATGTCTCAAACCGATAGAATAGATGGACCTATCGCAGTATTTGACATTGTTTCGCACGATTTTGGAAATGTATTACAGGGTAAAGAATCCGAAGCCGTGTTTAAATTAACCAACAAAGGGGACACACCTTTAATAATAGAGGATATAAAAGTCTCTTGTGGTTGTACTTTGGTAGAATGGACAAAAGATCCTATTCTTCCTGAACAAACCTCTGAGATTATCGTAAAATACAACACAAAAATTATAGGAGCAATAAAAAGAAGTATAGTAGTAAACACAAATGACAGAGAAAACGATAGGATACTCCTAATGCTGACAGGAAATGTTGTTGCTACATTTGAAGAATAAAGAAAATAAAAACTTAAAATAATAAACAAATGAAAAGATTTCTTTTATCAGCGATTTTCGTATTCGCATTAATGTTAGGTGCAAACGCACAAAAAGTTGAAAACCAAAACACACAAGAAGTTACTTCGCAAGCAGAAATTACTTTTGACAAGTTAGAACACGACTATGGCGAAGTAAAACAAAACGGAAACGGTGTTTGTGAATTTAAGTACACAAATACAGGAAGCGTTCCTTTGGTATTATCAAAAGTTCGTTCATCTTGCGGTTGTACAGTACCTAAATGGAGCAAAGAACCATTGATGCCAGGACAAAGTGCAACAATAACCGTAAAATACAACACAAGTAGCGTTGGGCCAATCAACAAATCAATCACTGTTGAGTCAAATGCAAAAACACCAAGAGTAAGATTAATGATAAAAGGTAAAGTAGTAAAATAAACAAACAATAAATTATGTTAGAAATATCAAAAAAAGGGAAAACACTTCCAGCATCTGCCATTAGAAAATTAGTACCTTACGCAGAAGCAGCAAAAGAAAGAGGAATAAAAATACACCACTTAAATATAGGACAACCAGATATAGAAACAGCACCTAACGCATTAGATGCTTTAATAAAAGCACCAAGAGACATAGTTGCTTACACTCACTCAGCAGGAAATATGTCTTATAGAAAAAAACTATGTGAATACTATGCAAAGCATAACATAAACATAACACCAGATGAAATAGTAATCACAGCAGGTGGTAGCGAAGCTTTGCAATTTGCTTTTACAATTTGTTGTAACCCAGGAGACGAAGTCTTAATCCCAGAACCATATTACACAAACTATAATTCATTTGCAATTCTCTCAGATGCAGTAATAAAAACCGTACCTTCAACAATAAAAGACGGCTTTGCATTACCATCAATTGAAGAATTTGAAAAAGTTATCACACCAAAAACCAAAGCAATAATGATTTGTAATCCAAATAACCCAACAGGATATTTGTATTCAAAAGAAGAATTATTATTACTTGGCGAAATAGCAAAAAAACACGACTTATACCTATTTGCAGACGAAGTTTACAGAGAATTTTGTTACGATGGAAAACAACACTTCTCAGTAATGGAAATGGAAGACTTATCACAACACGTAATTCTTTTAGACTCTGTCAGCAAGAGATACTCAGCATGCGGAGCAAGAATAGGAGTAATCATATCAAAGAACAAAGACATAATGAACTCCGCACTAAGAATGGCACAAGCAAGATTATGTGCACCATACTTTGGACAAATATTCGCAGAAGCAGCAGTAGATACACCACAAGAATACTTTGATAAAGTAGCAGCAGAATACGATTTAAGACGTAAAACCCTTGTAGAAGCAATCAATAAAATAGACGGTTGTTTCTGTCCTATGCCAACAGGAGCATTTTACACCATTTTAGAAATGCCGATAGACGATAGCGACAAATTCTGTCAATGGTTATTAGAAGAATTCAACTACAACGGCGAAACAGTTATGCTCGCACCAGCAACAGGCTTCTACTCAGACCCAGAAAAAGGAAGAAAACAAGCAAGAATTACCTACTGCCTAAAAATAGAAGACCTAAAAGCAGCAGTAAAATGCTTAGAAGAAGCCTTGAAAGTATATCCAGGACGCACAAACAAATAAAAATAAACACAAAACTAACAAAAGAACTGAGTAGATTTATTACTCAGTTCTTTTTTTTATATAATTTTGTTGTATATTTGCAATTAGATAACATTATTTAAAGAAAACCTATGAAGAAAATATTATTTAGTTTATTGATACTTATATTAAATGCTAACATAATCGTAGCACAAAAAGCAGACTCCATACTAAACAAAGCAGTACTGTTAATAGACAAAGGAGAACTTGTAGAAGCAGAAAACACAATCAAACAAGCAATAGCCGAAGGCATAGACACATTACCACTACACTACGAATTAGCCTGGGTTTACTACATAACAAAAGACTATAACAACGCAATAAAAACCTTAGAACCACTTTGCGAACGAACAGACGTAACACCCGATATATATCAAATGTTAGGAAACGCCTATGATGAAAAAGGACAATTCAATACAGCCATAACAATATACGACAAAGGACTAAAAAAATTTCCACATTCAGGTTGCCTTTACCTTGAAAAAGGAAATATATCCTATAAGTCCAATAGATACGAAGATGCCTTCTATTACTATGAAAAAGGCATAGAAATCGATCCCGAATACCCATCAAACTATTTCAGAGCCTCACTATTATTTTTCGCAAGCACCGAAATGGTATGGGGAGCAATGTATGGCGAAATATTTATGAACCTTGAACAACACGCCGAAGACCGATGCAAAGAAATGAGTCAAACACTTTACGAATGCTACTTCGATCAAATAAAATTCAATGGCAGAACACCAGAAGTAGATTTTAACAATCCTATAATCGTTTACTCAAATTCAGGCGAAAGACCAAACCTTTTCCCTGAAAGTTTCCGTTCCGCAATGACAAAAGCCTGCAACGGACACAGATATTTAGACATAAAAACCTTAGTTCAAATAAGAAGAAAATTCATCAACGAATTTTACGCAACATATCCCGACTTTGCAAACGTCCTATTTGACTATCACAAAAAACTAATAGCAGCAGGACACTTTGAAGCCTACAACTATTGGCTGTTTGCCTACGGAGCAAATACAGAAGCAAATCAATGGGTAAAACAAAACAAATCAAAATGGGACGCCTTCTTAGATTGGAAAAAGAAAAACCCATTAACAATCACAAAAGACAACGTTTTCTCTCGCTACACAATGGAGTAAGAAAAAAAATAAAAGAAAAAAAATAAA
>JAFYSZ010000005.1 GCA_017559135.1 Bacteroidales bacterium
AATAATAATATATAATAAAAGTTATAATAAAGCGAATTTTGATAAATTTTCGGCAAGTGATTGTTACTTGCCGAAATTCATCAAAATCTATCTGCAACAAAATATCTGTCAATTCTGCTCCAAATAAAAACGGCGGCGATTAAAAAAAAAAACACATTCCGAAAAAAAATTCAGAATGTGAAATTATCAACACAAATTAAAATGAATCCTATTTTTTTCTCTTAGAATTTCTATAAACCGCTCCACCAACAGTAGCACCGCCTAAACCTAAAAGCAAAAGCGTTGCAGGAGTAAGAGGAGGATTTTCCTCATTTGTTGGGTTGTCTGTTTGAGTACCTCTAAGCATTCTACCATAATTCGCTGGATCATAATTTTTACCACTAGACCAATCTTCTCCAATAGTAATAGACCAACCATTTTGTTCTTGTGCGAATGCTAAAAGAATATTTGTACTTAATAATGCTAATGCGACTAAAACAATCTTTTTCATTTCTATTTATGTGTTTTTTTTGTTATCATACAATTCCAATTTGCAAAAGTATAAAAAAATTACAAGATAGCAAACTTTTCATTATTTTTCATTTCTATAACCTTGCAGGAGCAAAGATTGTTCAATTAAACATAATAAAAATGCTTATTTATTTTCTTTTATTAAAAAAATAAGTAGTAATTTTGCAGATTAGTATATTATTCAAAAAAATAAAAAGACATTGTTATGATAAAGAAACAGTTATTAGTAATCTTAGCGACAATCGTGTTAAGTTTTAGTGCATTCGCACAAACAGAAATTAGTACAAAAGCACAATTTTTAGCAATTCAAGCAGGTGGTAATTACATTCAAACAGCCGACATTGATTTAGGTGATTTAGGAACACTGGAAGCAAACAAGGCAATAATTACAGGCATTTTTTCTGGTACATACGATGGAAATGGTCATTCTATTTCTTATTCTGTAAAGTTTGTTGGAACAGAACAATTTAGCAGTTATGGATTATTTGAAGAAGTAAGTGGAATAATTAAAAATTTAAACATCATCTCTTCTTCTGCAATGTTAACTGGAACAGGAGCTGATCTGAATATAGGCTTGATTTGTGGTGTGCTTCTTTCAGACGGAGTTATTACCGATTGTCATGTTACAGGAAATATTAATTCTACTGTGGATCCTGGAGGAGGATCGGGAAGTGATGCAGGATTAATAGCAGGGCAAAGCCTTGGTAAAATAAAATATTCTTCTGGTACAGGAAACGTAGTAGGAGTAGGATATGCAGGAGGTTTAGTAGGTCAATTAAATGATGCGTGGGGGCATTATGAGGGAAGTAATAACGGAGAAATTATAGGTTGTTCATTTGTTGGTTCTGTAAAAGCAGTAGCACCTACTGGTTATGAGAACGCAAATGCGGGTGCTTGTGGTTCTTACGCTGGAGGTATTTGTGGATTTGTTGCAGGTGGAGGTGATGCTGAGCAAGAAATTTCTTTGTCATACGCTAATGCTACTTTAGAAGGAACCGATGCTTATGGTTTAGCTTATTTTTCTGATAAGTCTGAAAATCAAGACACCGGTGTTTATGGCTCTTATAGTGATATTTATGTAAAAGGTGAAGTAAATGATAACAATATTGATACCGAAAGTGAAATAGCTAATAGAGATAGTGGTAATCGTTACGACAATACTAATCATAATACAGTAGAGATTAATTCAACGTTAAATGGTGTTGTAGATACTACTGCTGAGGCAAATCAAAAAATATATTTTTCAAGAGAAACAGGAGAAATTATCTTAGTCTTTGGACGTCCTAATAATATTGCAACTAATTGCAACCCTCCACAAAACGTTTATATAAGAGTTACCTCCGTAAAAGAAAATGGCATTGTCATTTATAAACTCTATACAGCTCGATGGGATGAGTATGGTACTTGGGTGTATGAATTGAAAAAAGTAGATAATGGTTCAATAATAAAATCCGGTACAATTTATAATAGCGATAGAACTTATTTAGGAGTAGATACAAGAACCGACAATAATAGTGGTTATACGCTATTAGAGCCAGGAGAATATGTGGTATCTGTTCGTAAAAGATGTAATGATGGAGTGTCTTTGAGTGATTATGCAACAGCTGCTATTAATATTCCAGATATTTCTGGCATTGATGAAGACTGTTCCTCAGTTAGTAATCTTTCTGCAAGCAATATAACTTATAACTCAGCGACTATAACTTGGACAGGAACAGCAGGTACTTATGAATTTAAATTAAACGATGGACAAGCTGAAACGCTTACAACTAATTCAAAATCTTTAACAGGATTAAAACCTAACACTCTTTATAAGGTAGAGGTAAGAAGTGTATGTTCTTCAAATTCAAAAAGTTTAGTAGAAGTAATAGAGTTTGTAACTCTTGATGCTACTATTGAAGAAGTTCCTTTTGAAACTATAAAAGACGGAAACTTTGAACAACCGAGCACTTGGAATAGAAACTCTGTTCCAACAGGAAACAATGAAGGCATAATAACAATTAAACACGAAGTAGTGCTTAATAACACTTTAACATTAAACGGAAATACAACAATAGACATTGATCATTCTAATGGAAAAGGTGTTTTGAAAATTGATCAACAAGGACAATTGATAACTACATCAACAACAAATGATGTTACAGGAATTGTTGAGATATTAACACCTATCATAGGACAAAAGAAATGGGCATTTTTAGGAGCTCCATTTGTTACAGCAAGCGATGCAAATAATTACAAATTAGAAACAATAATGCCAGAAACAGGTTCCGATATTATAGTTTCTTTCTACGAATATGGCTCTCGCAACAATTGGAGTGCAAACAGAGATGTGTATGCAACTTATCAATATGAAGCAGAAACAGGAGAAGGATATTTAGGTTTCCCTTTCTATGACGGAGTTGTAAGCTTCACAAGCTACGGCGACCTTTGGGATTTTAATTTAAATAACGGAGCAGGAGGAATTAAAGAATACGATGCAACACCTGCTTTATATAAATTAAATAACTTGGATGTTACAATTACTAATACAAACTCTAATAAATGGACTCCTTTGTCAAATCCATATCCTGCAAAACTAAGCGTTAGCAAATTCCTTTCAGAAAATAGTGGTAAAATTCAAGGAGGAGGTGTTTATAAATTAGCAAATGCAGATGCATCTGCTTTTGAAATTGTTTATACAGGTGACATTAAAATGACAGAAGGATTTTTTGTTAAGTTAGCAGAAGAAGTTAGTTCAATTGAATTTTCACAAACTCAATTAACAGCATATCAACCTACAACTTCTGCGAAGTCGGCTGTTGAAAGAGAGTTTATAGAACTTTCATTAGTAAGAAACAATCACGCTTCAAAACTTTATTTTGCACACAATGAGCAAGCAGAACAAGGATATGACATATTTGATGCAGACAAATTGTTTGCAATGACAGAAATGACAGAGCCTTATTTCGTAACAGAAGGCATTAAGCTTGTGAAAGAAGAAGTGAAAGAATTGCCTTATTATGCTACAATGAACGTAAGAAGTTTTGAACAAGACAGTGTAAGCTTTGTAGCAAACAACATTCCTGAGGGATATTCAGTAAGCATAATTGACGGAGAAGAAACAATAGAATTAACCGAAAGCTCAGCATACTCAACCCTTGTTTCAGCAGGAGAAAATGCAGAACGATTCAAAGTATTGATTAAAAAATCTGTTGGATTAGGCGAAGTAGAAGAGCTTGAAGTAGAAATCACAAACAGCAATCGCCTTGTGAATGTTTCTTCAACAGAAGAAGACCTACAAATAGAAGTTTACAACGCCTTAGGTCAAAAAGTATTTGCAACAAAAGAAAGAAACTTCACATTAAACAACGTTTCAGCAGGAGCATACGTAGTGAAAGCATTCAACAACAAAGCAAGCAAGACACAAAAGATAGTTGTGAAATAATCATAGCACTATTAAAAAAAACAGAACTCGATTTTTGACATTCAGAAATCGAGTTCTGTTTTTTTTATCAATGAATTTTTATTTTTTTTCTTTACTTTTTTAAAAGTTGTCGCAATAATTCCAAATTTGTTTCAATAGTTCCGGAAAGGCTTTTCTCTTTAATAGTGAAAGATTTACTTCGTTTCATAAAAGCATACGGTATCCCATAAGAAGAATCTTCATAACCAATTCCCGTTTTACAAAGTACTTCGTGTGAATGCGTCCCATCAAATGATTGCCCAAACTTGCTATGTTCTGTTGTTTCCGATATAATTCTGGCTGCATGAGTCCATTCATTCTTAACCTCGTTTTTATAGAGGACAACTTTGTCAAAACTTTCTTCCAAATCTCTATTATCACATAAGGTAAATCCAACTGCTTCAAAAGCCTTAATTAAGGCATTTGGCGACATTGTTTTTTCAACACCATTTGGCCACCAATAATTAGGATAATCAAATATGCTAACCCATCTGTCTTCAAATTGCATTGCCCATGCTATACAATTATAATCTGGTGTTTGAGGACTGAGTATTTCAAAATTTGCATCATTCCTAAGATCAGGAAATATATCGCATAGGATATCTCTATTATGTTGATTATTTAGACTTGTTTGAGTATTTCTATCCATCTTTTACAAGCATCGTTTAAACTAACAAAACCTTCATATTTCATTACTCCCGGGAAAATCTTGTCTAATGCATAAACTAAAGTGGTTGGGCCTTTTTTTAATTCATCTAAGATGAATGGCACAGCATCAACTCCCATATTGACAATGCCTTGAAAGTACGGATTGTCTACATTGTTAGTTGAAAGAAGGGCTGTTTCTTGATTCCAATATTTGAAGTTTTGTGCAAAGATTGCATTTTGCTCTGTTTTGTGCATATCTATTTTCTGAGCATTGCCATCATTATCTACTAATGAAATAGAGGAAGAGAAAGCAAATGCTGGCTCACCCTTTGCTTTTAGCTCTCGTTCAGAGAGAGGTAATCTAAAACTGGATATTGTATTTTTTGTTTCCATACTATTTGTCATCTTTCAATATTAACTTAAAAGAATGATCAATTAAGAGATCATTGTCAAAAAAAACTTGAAATTTATATTCACCAAGAGAGTTAAATATAATTCCTTTAAGACCTGCAAGTAAATTCATCTTTTCAGCCTTATCACTATGGTTGTATGAACCTTTTGTTTCAAATAGAATTTCATTGCTATCATTGGCTTTTATGATACGCATTCGGATTTCCTGATATTTTTTTTGATTGTTTTCTATGTTTATTTTTGCTACAAAATGGAAATAGGCTCTCCAAGGAAGTTTTGAAGCTACTATTACATCAAATGAATCTACAATAGTAAGGCGTCCATTGTGTTCTGATGCATATTCACATAGGGTGCAAATTTCTAGTTTCATAATCTTATACTAATTTACTTTGCAAAATTATAAAATTATTTCAAAATATAATCATAGTGCCGATGCAAATATTGGTTGTTAATCATATTATGCATACGGCTAAATTAAAGACAATTTTGTGTATAAACGATTATTGAGTGCAGTTTGTTGTGTTTGTGTATTTTAAATCAAAATATACAGAATTAAGTGCGTATCTTTTCGGGGGATATTTTTTTCTTTACTTTTTTATTTTTTTTACTTTTTTAAGATTTTTCTTTGATTTTATAAATTTTTGTAAAGAGTTTTTAACTCTGCCTCTTGACTTTGCCAATTGTAGCGATATTGTGCTGCGTTTAAGGCGTTTTCCGACATTTGTTTTGCTAAGTCTTTGTTGTCTATAATTGTTTTAATTGCCTTTGCAACCTCGTCTATCTCCAACGGATTGACAACTATTCCGCAGTTTTCTTTCTCTACTACTTCTTTGCAAAAAACAATCTGTTTAGAGCTAACGCTTGGCAAACCACAAGACATATATTCTAATTGTTTGATAGGGATTGCAAGTCTGTGATTAGGGGCATCGTGAAGCAAGACTAAGCCAAGGCTTGCTCTGTCATAGACTTTTTCTTTCACTTGCGTGCTTTCTACATAGCCAAGATATTCTACATTCTTCCACTCTGGCATTTGCCTTATTTCTTTAAAATATTCCTCGCTGTCAAAAGGTCCTGCAAGCAATAGCCTCACGCCTGCTTTCTCGCAAGAGAGAATCATTTCCCTTACTCCACGAATAGGGGTTAAGCCTCCTACATAACAGGCAATAGGTTGATTAACTTCTTTTTTATGAGTATTGTTTTCTGTTATTTCCAATCGTGGATAATTCTTTATAGTTACTGCATTTACTCTTTCGTATGAGAGAAACTTATCTCTAATGTTGTCTGTTGCACACACAACTGCGCTCATCTGCCTTGCACTCTTTTTCTCTATCCTTTTTGCTAAGAGAAAGAGGGTTTTTCTTAAAAAGTCTGGAATGTAATCTCTTTGAAGCATAAGTGCAGGAAAGTCTTCGTGAGAGTCAAAGATAAGGTGAGCGTTCAAACTAAGACTTCTTGCGGCAATAAGCAAATCGGGGTCGTGATAATGATAAATATCGGCGTTTAATTCCCTTGCTTTTTCTACTACTTTCTTTGAGGTGAATAAAAGACGCTTTATTCTGTTTTTTTCTTTGCCTACATCGTAAATCCTTATTCCTTCAAAGGTTTCATCTCCTTTGCCGTCTGCAACAACAAGGCTTACCTCATAGCCTGCATCTCTTAGGCTTAGACATTCTTTTTGAAATATTCTTGTGTCGTAGCGTTGATGCACCGAAGTTATGTGAACAACTCTTTTCATTTTTTGCTTCTTTTTTTTTAATCCT
The DNA here is from genome assembly GCA_017559135.1 of Bacteroidales bacterium. GTDB lineage: Bacteria > Bacteroidota > Bacteroidia > Bacteroidales > P3 > Onthomorpha. Next base: position 6,772 of record JAFYSZ010000005.1, read on the forward strand.
CTATTATCACTCCACTTCCAAGACATAGTTTTGCGTCAGGAGAATACACAACTCCAAATTGTCCTGCTGCTATTCCTTGAATTTTTTCCTCTGACTCTATTCTGTAAATATCGTTTATCTTTCTTAGTTTTGCTTTTGTGAAGTCGGGAGTGTGTCGAATCTTAAAGAGAATATCTTTTTCGTCTGTGAAATCTCCAAACACATCTTCTGTTATGTATTGAAAGGCTGAAAGATTTATTGTTTTTCCATATTGTGTTTCGGGGTCGTAGCCTTGCGATACGTATAAAACGTTTTCGTTCACATCTTTCTTAACTACAAACCAAGGTCCTCCTCCAAGTCCTAAGCCTTTTCTTTGTCCTATTGTGTGAAACCAAAAGCCTTTGTGTTTTCCGAGTATTTTTCCTGTTTCAAGCTCTACTATCTTTCCTTCTTTTTCTCCAAGGTATCGGCGAATGAAGTCGTTGTAGTTTATCTTTCCAAGAAAGCAAATGCCTTGTGAGTCTTTTCTTTCGGCAGAAGGTAGGCGTGTCTCACGGGCTTTTTCTCTTACCTCGCTTTTTAGCATATCGCCAATAGGAAACATTAGTTTGCTTACTTGCAAATAGTTTATTTGTCCAAGGAAATAGGTTTGGTCTTTTACCTTGTCTTTTGCTGTTGAAAGGAAAACTTTGTCGTTTATCTGAGTTGTTGTGCAGTAATGACCTGTTGCTATTTTGTCAAAGCAGTGTCCCCATTTTCTTTCAAAGGCTCCAAATTTTATTAGTTTGTTACACATCATATCCGGGTTAGGTGTTAGCCCTCTTCTTACGGCTTCTATTGTGTAGCTTACAACACTTTCCCAATATTCTTCTTGTAAGGAAACTATTTCAAACTTGCAACCATATTTTTTTGCTATGTATGAGGTTATTTCAATGTCTTCTTCCGAAGGACAGTCGATGTAGCCGTCCTTGTCTTCCATTCCTATTTTTATGTAAAAGATTGTAGGGTCGTAACCCATTTCTTTTAGGCGTACAACACTTACACTGCTGTCAACTCCGCCTGATACTAATGCTGCTATATTCATATTTGGCAAAATTACTAATATTTTTATTATTTTTGCAAGACTTTATTTTATAAAACTAAGGATTATGGATTATTTTGTTCACCAAACAGCCGTTATAGACCAAGATTGTGAGATTGGAGAAGGCACAAAAATATGGCATTTCTCTCATATAATGTCTAATTGTAAGATTGGAAAGAATTGTAACATTGGTCAAAACGTTGTAATCTCTCCAAACGTAGAGCTTGGTGAGAATTGTAAGATTCAAAACAATGTTTCTCTTTACACAGGTGTAAGATGTGAGGACGATGTCTTTCTTGGACCTTCGTGTGTGTTTACAAACGTGATAAATCCTCGTTCGGCAGTAAACAGAAAAAGCCAGTATCGTCAAACAATCGTTAAAAAAGGTGCTTCAATTGGTGCAAATGCAACAATAGTTTGTGGACACGACATAGGAGAGTTTGCCTTTATTGGTGCAGGAGCTGTTGTTACTAAAACTATTCCTGCATACGCTTTGGTAGTTGGCAATCCTGCTCGACAAATAGGCTGGGTTAGCGAGTATGGGCATAGACTTGAATTTAATAGTGAGGGGATTGCTATTTGTCCTGAAACAAAACAAGAATATAAACTTGAAAATAATCAGGTAAAAAGAATAAAATAGAAAATAAAATAATATCTTTGCAAGATATATCGTAGAAATAGAAAGAAAATGAAAAACTTTGGAATTATAGGTGTAGGAGGATACATTGCTCCTCGACATCTAAAAGCAATAAAAGAAACAGGAAATAATTTGGTTGTTGCTTTGGATAAAAGCGATAGCGTAGGAATAATGGATAGTTATTTCCCTCAATGTTCATTCTATACAGAGTATGAAAGATTTGATAGATTTGTTGAAAAAATCAAACATACAAAAGATAAATTAGACTATGTGAGTGTTTGTACTCCTAATTATCTTCACGATTCTCACATAAGATTTGGACTAAGAGCAGGAGCAGATGTGATTTGTGAAAAACCTCTTGTGCTCAATCCTTGGAATATTGACGCATTGCAAAAAATGGAAGAACAAACAGGCAAAAAAGTCTATAATATCTTGCAACTAAGACTTCACCCTGCAATCATAGAATGGAAAAATATGATTGATAACGGACCAAAAGACAAGGTTTATGATGTGGATTTGACCTATATTACCTCTCGTGGCTTGTGGTATTACACTTCTTGGAAGGGAGATTCAAGCAAATCGGGTGGAGTTGCAACAAATATAGGCGTTCACTTCTACGATATGCTTTCTTGGATTTTTGGAAACATACAAGAAAACATCGTTCACATATATGAACACGACAGAGCAGCAGGTTTGTTGCGTTTTGAAAAAGCAAGAGTAAGATATTTTATGTCTATAAATGCTGATACCTTGCCAAAACAAGCCTTAGAGCAAGGAAAAAGAACCTATCGTAAGATGGAAATGGACGGAAAGGAAATAGAATTTTCTGATGGCTTTACAGAACTTCACACAGAAAGTTACAAAAAAATCTTAGCAGGCGAAGGTTTTGGATTAGATCAAGCATATCAAAGCATAAAGATTGTTCACGACATAAGAAATACAAGAGCAATAGGATTGAAAGGAGATTATCACCCTCTTGCAGCACTGCCTCTTGCAACGCATCCTTTTTACAGATAAGTAAAATATGATAGAACTTGTTTGCGCAGACAGTTTTATAAAGACTTTTGAAAGACTTCATAATTTAAAAGTACACAAAATACCGTTAGAATACTCAAATGGTAGGCGTGTACTTTTACTTATGTGTAAATGTGGCAGAAGTTACATCGCTCTTCCTTATTGCAATGAAGCATACGTGCAAACAGATTTATCCTCTTATAAAGAAACACCTCTTTTTTCTTTTGTGCAAACAGCCGATGGCAATTTGCTTTGTACAAAAAATATACATTGGGAAATAAGAGATAGAAATGCTTTTTCCTCTAATGTATATGCCGACAAATTGAACTTTAAAATTGATTTGCAAGAAGACTTGATGAGTCTTTTTTCCTCAAACGTAAGACGAAAAATAAGAAAAGCAAAATCAATCGGCATAGAAATTAAAACAACAGGCAGGCATTTAATAAGAGATTTCTATAAAGTTTATTCAAAACGAATGTTTGAACTTGGAAGTCCTTTTTGTAGCAAAACAGATGTAAAGAAAATCTTAAAATTAAAAACAGGTAAGATTTTTGTTGCCTATCTTAACAATCAAGCAATAGGAGCTGCAACCTTGATTCGTAGAGATGACAAGAGTTTTGAAAATGCTCTTTTTGCAACCGAAAGAAGTTTTAATCATTTCTACACTTCTTATGCTTTGCATTATGAAATGATGAGGTTTGCTTTGCAAGAAAAAGCCGAAAGTTATTATCTTGGAAGAAGTACTCGTTCGAGTAGTGTGCATGATTTCAAAAGACATTTTTCTCCAACAGAGATTCCTCTTTATTGGAGCTATTCTCACCCTAAGAAAAACATAAGAGACAATAAGTTATTAAAGAAACTTTGGCGTTTATTGCCTTTTTCAGCAAGCAAATTCATAGGTAAATTTTTCTACAAAAGAATATATTGATGATAGATGCTTTAAAAAAATTACAAAAGCAATTAAAAGGAGAATTAAAATTAGACGAAACAACCTTAATTCTTTATTCCACTGACGCATCTGCTTACAGGCAAAGACCTATTGCGGTTTTTATTCCCGAAAATGATTGCATAGATGACATTAAACTTTTGCTTGACTTTTGTAAAAAGCACAATACTTTTCTTATTCCACGAGCAGCGGGCACTTCTCTTGCAGGACAAGTAGTAGGAGGTGGCATTGTTGTAGATGTAAGCAAGAATTTGAATCAAATATTGGAGGTAAACACCAAAGAAAAATGGGTGAGAGTGCAAGCAGGAGTAGTTTTACAACAACTAAATCAATATTTAAAACCATACAATTTGCTTTTTGGCCCTGAAACCTCAACAGCAAATCGTTGTTGCATAGGTGGAATGGTAGGAAACAACTCTTGTGGACTTCATTCCTTAGTTTATGGCTCGGCAAGAGATCATTTATTAGAAGCAAAAGTAATTCTCGCAGACGGAAAACAAGTTTTGTTAAAGCAATATAGCGAAGAAGAGTTTTCGGCAAAAGCACAGCAAGAGGATTTAGAAGGAAAAATCTACAAATACATAGAATCAACCTATTCAAATGAAGATTTAAAGAAAGAAATCATAGAGAACTTTCCAGAAAAAGAGGTTAGTCGTAGAAATAATGGCTATGCCTTAGATAGTTTGATAGAAAACCCTAATCCAAATCTCGCAAAACTCTTTGCAGGTAGCGAAGGCACGCTCGGTTTTGCCACAGAATTTAAATTAAACTTAGTTTCGCTTCCTCCAAAGCATAAAGCAGTAATCTGCGTCCATTTTTCTGAGTTGAAAGATAGTTTTACAGGGAATTTAATTGCCCTAAAACATTCTCCTATGGCTGTTGAGCTTATGGATAACAACATAATTGAGGCAGCGTATCGCAATCCTACTCAAAAACAAAATACTTTCTTTATAGAAGATGAGCCAAAAGCAATTCTTATTATAGAGTTTGCAGAAGAAAGTGAAGAAAAACTACAAAATAAACTGCAAGAAACAATAAAGGATTTTAAAGACAATTCTCCGGCATACGCTTTCCCTATAATATATGATGAAAAAATAAGCAGGGTTTGGGAGCTTAGAAAAGCAGGATTAGGACTTTTGACAAATGTTGCGGGCGATTACAAACCAGTTTCTGTGATTGAAGACACAGCAGTCTCGCCTGAAAGATTGCCTTCTTACCTTTCGGAGTTTGAAGATGTGCTTTCTTCTTATAATCTCAAATGTGTTTATCACGCACACATAGCAACAGGAGAATTGCACCTTCGTCCAATTCTTAATCTCAAAGACAAAGAAGACGTAGAACGCTTTTATAATCTTAGTAAAGACGTAGCTCTTTTGGTAAAAAAACATCGTGGCTCGCTAAGTGGTGAACACGGAGACGGAAGACTAAGAGGCGAGTGGATTCCTCTTATGTATGGAGAGAGAATTTATAGTTTGATGCGAGAAATGAAAAAGGTTTGGGACAGTGAAAACGTGTTTAATCGTGGCAAAATAATAGATACGCCAAAGATGAATACGTCTTTGAGATACGAGGGAATAAAACCACAAAACATAACTACATATTACTCTTTTGAAAATCAAAAAGGGCTTCTTTGTGCAATAGAACAATGCAACGGTTCGGCAGATTGTCGCAAGTCTTTGCAAGCAGGAGGCAAGATGTGTCCTACTTTTCAAATCACAAACCAAGAAAGCCAAACTCCAAGAGCAAGAGCAAATATTTTAAGAGAAAAATTATCGTTCCCAACCAAAGAAAATCCATTTGCCGACAAAGAAATCAAAAAAATTTTGGACGATTGTTTGATGTGTAAGGCTTGCAAAAGCGAATGCCCTTCAAATGTAGATATAACAAAACTCAAAAGCGAATTTCTACAACACTACTATGATGCAAAAGGTTATCCTTTGCAAATTTTGATGATAAGTTATTTGCCAACAATTCAAAGATATTTTCAACATATTCCTTTGGTTTATAATTTTTTTGTAAGGAATAAAATTTTTAGTTCTTTGATTAAAACCACCTTAGGCTTTGCAAAAGAAAGAGATTTGCCTACAATAGAGAAAAGAAACTTTGAAAAGCAAATAAAAAACTCCATTCCAAAAAACTCTCTCAAAAAAATTCTTCTTTTTATTGATGAATTTTCGGCCTTGCAAGACAGTAGAATAACCGAAATCGCAATAAAACTATTCTCAGCCTTAGGATACGAAATATCAATTGCTCCCCTAAAAGACAGTGGCCGTACCGCAATCAGCAAAGGTATGGTAAAAAGAGCAAAAAAGATTGCAAAAAACAATATAGACAAGATAAAAAACTTAGTAAATGCCAACTGTGTGATGATAGGCATTGAACCGTCAAGTCTTTTGAGTTTTAGAGACGAATATCCTTCGCTTGTAGAGGAAGATATTAAAGAATTAACAAGTCATATCTATCTTTTTGATGAGTTTATAGCCAAAGAAATAGAAGAAAACAACATAAGAGAAGAACAATTCACCGAAAAGAAAGAAAAAATCCTTCTTCACGGACATTGTCAGCAAAAAGCCCTTATAGGAAGTGTGTATATGGAAAAAATGCTTTCGCTTCCTAAGAATTATAGTGTTGAGGTTATTCCAAGCGGTTGTTGTGGAATGGCAGGAAGTTATGGATATGAAAAACGCAACTATCAAACAAGCAAACAAATTGCCGATTTAGTACTCACAAAAGCAATCAATCAAGCCGAGCAAACAACAATAATTTCTGCTCCGGGTACAAGTTGCAGAGAACAAATAAAGCATTTCACAAATAGAAAAGCACTTCACCCGATTGAAATAATGTATAACGCCTTAAAAAACAAATAGAATATGAATCGTCTTTATCACAAAATGTTAAAATTTATTGATAGATTTATGTCAAAGCGATATATACCTTCTTGGTTCATCTCTTTGATAGATTCTTTCATTATTTTAATTTCAATAATCATTTCAGGAGTTTTGTTATCCTTAAAAGAAATTTGGTTTAACTTCCCTTTTGATCATTATTCCATTCGATTCATAATCATAACCTTTATAAGCATAAATGTTTTCTTACACCTATTCCGCATAAACAAGAGTGTGATTCGTTATTCTTCGTTTAGCGATATGTTACGCATACTTCTTGCAATCTTAATACCTACAATACTACTTTTAATTGTAAATTTAATTTATAAATTCAATGTAAAAATTGACTATATTCCAAAAGAGTTGATTCTTGTCAATGCAGGAGTTTGTTTTATTGGGCTTTTTATGTTCAGAATGTTTGTTCGCTGGCTATTTGAAAAGGCTTATAAATCGGGAATCAACACAGAACTAAACACACAAGTCATAATATTTGGAGCAGGTCGCACAGGAACTGCCACAGCCAATACTTTAATGAGCGGAACTCGTAAATACTACATAAAAGGTTTTATTGACGATGACATAAACCTACAAGGAAAAACTATTTTTGGCCAAAAAATCTACGGAAGAGAAAAACAAGAATACTTAATCAAGTATAAAGACATAGATCAACTTATAATAGCAACAAATAGAATCAGTACAGAGAGAAAAAACGAGATTTTTGAACTCTGTCAGGCCAATAACGTAAAGGTATTAACCGTTCCGCATATCAAAACGTGGAGCGAAGGAAAATTACAAACACATCAAATCACAGAAATCCAAATAGAAGATCTCTTAGGCAGGGAAGAAATCAACATAAATCTCCAAATAATAAGCCAAGAGATGAAAGACAAGACTATTCTCATTACAGGAGCCGCCGGAAGCATAGGAAGCGAAATCGTAAGACAACTTTCTCGTTTTTCTGCTCGTTTGATTCTTCTTGATCAAGCCGAAACACCTCTCTATCACATCGAAAACGAAATCTCAGACAAGTATCCGCAAATAGAAAAATACATAGAAATTGCAGATGTAAGAGATAAAAAAAGACTAAGAAATATTTTTGAGAGATATAATATTGATATAGTTTTCCATGCCGCTGCTTACAAACACGTCCCTATGATGGAGCGAGCACCATACGAAGCAACAAGCGTCAATATCATAGGAACAAAAAACGTAGCCGACCTTTCGCAAGAGTTTGGAGTTGATAAATTCATAATGATTTCAACAGACAAGGCAGTAAATCCTACAAACGTAATGGGAGCAACAAAGCGTTATGCCGAAATCTATATAAAACAATTAGACTCTTTACCAAATAACAAAACAAAATTCATAACAACACGTTTCGGAAACGTCTTAGGCTCAAACGGAAGCGTGATTCCTCTTTTCAAACAACAGATATTGAAAGGCGGACCATTGACTGTAACACACAAAGACATCACTCGCTATTTTATGACAATACCCGAAGCAAGCCGATTGGTCTTAGAAGCCGCAACAATGGGACAAGGCGGAGAGATATTCCTATTCGACATGGGAAAACCCGTAAAAATACTTGACTTAGCAGAAAGAATGATAAAACTATCGGGCTTAAAACCATACGAAGACATAGACATAGTATTCTCAGGACTTAGAAACGGAGAAAAACTCTATGAAGAATTACTTTGCAAAACCGAAGACAGCCTACCAACTTATCATAAAAAAATATTTAAAGCAAAACACGAAGAAACAGACTGTGAATTAGTAGCAACCTCAGTTGAAAAAATGCAACAAATTCTGCAAACCAAAACAGAAAATCAAGACTTTGAAATAGTAGCCAACATAAAACAATTAGTTAAAACCTTCAAAAGCAACAATAGTATTTACACTCAACTCGACAAAGCAGATGAAGAATAAACGAATGCTTATTGTTGGCAATCCCAAAAGCATACACACAAAGCGTTTGAGCCAATTCTTTGAACAAGATTACCAAGTAAATCTTATAAATGAAGATATTGACTTTTCTTTTCGCAACCTCTTCCCTGCCCTAAAAGCAACAAAAGCAATCCTTTCAAAACTTTCGCCCGATATTCTTGTATTATATCAACTCAATCTGACCGCTTTCATCGCAATTTTAGCAAACAAAAGAAAAAAAATCCCCGTTTTCTCCATAGGAATAGGAAGCGACATACTCCTAATGCCTCAAAAAGGTTTTCTATACAAAGCAATGCTTAAATATATCCTTAAAAACTCCCAAGCATACAACGCAGGTAGCCCCTACCTCTTAGAAAAAATGCAACACTACTGCCCAAAAAACTCCGAAATCCTACTTGCAAACCTTGGAATCAATCCAATACAACCCGTAGAAAAACAAAAAATAGTTTTTTCCAATCGCTTACACTCTCCCTTATACAGAATAGATGAGGTGATAAAAGCCTTTGCAAACTTTGTTTCAAAACCTCAGTATGCAGATTGGCTTTTAGTCGTTGCCGCAACAGGAAGAGAAAAAGAATTTCAACAACTCGCCCAATCTCTTGGCATAAAAGACAAAGTGAAATTCGTAGGTTGGCTTTCGCAAAAAGAGAACGCAGACTACTACGCAAAGAGTAAGATTTACATCTCCTTACCACAAAGCGATAGTTTCCCAATCAGCCTTATGGAAGCAATGAGCGGAGAATGTATTCCTGTAATTTCTGACCTTCCAGCCTACAAAGGAATAATGAAAAAAGGAGAAAACGCACTTATTCTCTCCGATGAAGAAATCGCAAAAGCCGATTACTTAGAACAAGCCTTAGACTTAGACAACAAAACCATACTTTCCCACAATAAAGCCTTTGTTGAAGACTACGCCAATATTCAAAAAAACAAAGCAAAGTTTATTTCAGAAGTAGAAAAGTTGATTTTGAGAGAAGAATAAAAAACTTTCCCTACCACTTAACGCCAAATGCGTGCGATATTTTCGGCGAAGAGAATCTTAGTCCGAAATTTTGAAAATATAAGCCTTTAACTAAAAACCACTAAATCAAAGACTTAGAATTTTAAGACTTGACTTGCTCAATTTTTTCTATGATTTAGTGCGATTTTTTCTTAGTTTTTCTTCATTTTTTATCGTGTTTTAGCAAATTTTTATCGTGTTTTAGCAAATTTTCATCGGACCAAAATTTTTTTTCATCGGACCAAAAATTTTTTTGATCCGATCTTAATAAATTTTGCTCCGATTTGAGTGAATTTTCTTCCGATTTTTGCTCAATTTTCCTCAGACTTTTCAAAACCCTTGCGAAGAAAAATTTCGTAACAATAAATTTAATTTTCACAAAACTCGGAAAGTGGGATTTCTTTTGCTTGTTTGATTACAGCAATACTAATGCTTGGAATAATAGTTGGGCAACTATTAATGATAATGTTAGTGCTGGGGAAGGCTTTTTTGCTTATTCTTGGTCAAATGATAAGATAATCTTTACAAATTATGGCGATGGAATGTATAGTCCTAATGCAAATTCTTCTTATAGCTCATATAATTACAACTATTCTGCGACTCCTGCTTATCAAATCAACACAGGAGATATTGATGTAACGAAAACACTTGGTACAGGTGAAAATAATTCTCATTGGATGGCACTTGCAAATCCTTATACCTTTAAATTAGATGTCGCAACATTCATTGCCGATCAAGAAAACGCTATTCAAGGAGGAGTTTCTTATAGATTAAATGGCGAAAGTTGGCAAACAGTAACCTCAGGTGTGATAAATGTAACAGAAGGTTTCTTTGTAAATTTTGTAAGCGGAGGAAGTCAAACTGCACACTTTAAAACAAGTCAAAGAAGTACTTCTTCTGCAAAGGCAAGTGTTGAAAGGGAATTTATTCGTCTTGCAATGATTGATGGGGAGAGAGAGATAGAATTATTGTTTGCTCAAAATGATGAAGCAAATGAGGGTTATGATATTTTTGATGCTAACAAACTGTTCTCTCCTGTTGAGATTACAGAACCTTATTTTGTAACAAATAATATTGCTTTGGTGAAAGAAGAGGTGAATACGTTGCCTTATTATGCTACGATGAATGTTCGTTCTTTTGAAAACAAAGAAGTGAAATTTAAAGCTAATTATATTCCGGAAGGATATTCGCTAAGCCTTATTGATGGTGAAGAAACTATTGATTTAAGCGATGGTGTGGAGTATTCTGCTAATGTTATTGCAGGAGAAAACGCTGACAGATTTAAGATTTTGATTAAGAAATCTCTTTCTATCTCAGAAACAGAGGTATTAGATGTGAATATCTTTAATAATAATCGTCATATAAATGTATCTTCTTTGGAAAATGATTTACAAATTGAGGTTTACAATGCTTTGGGACAAAAGGTGTTTGCAACAAGAGATTATAATTTTGTTTTAAATAATGTGCCTGCTGGTGCTTATATGATAAAAGCTTTCAATAGTCAAACTTCTAAAACTGCTAAGATTATTTTGAAATAAAAAATCATTTAATTGTTATAATTTACTAATTAAAGCGACTGTTAATTTTAATGGTCGCTTTTTTATATGATAACAACAATAAAAAAGGCAATTGAAATCATTCAATTGCCTTTTTTGTTTATTTAGATTTGTCGTTAGTTTCCTTTATACAAATCGTCTTTTCCTATTGTGCCTATTAGTTTGTCATAATAGTTTTGCGATTTCACGTATTTTAGTCTTTCTTTTGTTTTTACAAGTATTTGTTTTAGTTCTTGTTTTTTGTCTTCCGGTAGATTGACTGCTTCGTTCAATAAATCGCTTACGTATTTTTGATGACTTTGCCACAATGCTATGTCGCTAACGTGTTTGTTTCTTAGTCTTTCTGCGTACCAATCGCTGTTTAATAGGTATTTTTGAGTGAACATTTCACGTATTTGTGGGTCGGAAAGGGTCTTGCCTTCGTATTCTCCGTATGCCATTATGTGTAATATGGCTTTTAATGGCGGAATTGCTCCTTGTACGCTGCCGTCTTCAAAGTACATTTTTGCAACTCTTGCTTGGTTGTCTGTGATATTATGAACTCCATCTACAAATTCTTGCATACTTTGTAGTTCTGGCTTTAACATCTCATCTGTAAAGACAACATTTGGATTTTCAAACACTCTTCCGAAAAAGTTATGTATGAATTTGTCTGTTACTCTGTATCCTAATACTGAGGCTTTAACTTCTTTTCCTTCGTAAGTGAAGTCTTCTATCTTTTCAAAGTAGTTATTTTCTATTAAAAACTTAGGATTTCTTTCTTCTGGTGAGAGTCTTGACCATATTTCTGGTATTAGTAGGCTTATATCGTGGTCTACTCTATATTTACTGCCTATATATCCTGCTGGTGTGGTGAATCCGTCATAGCCTGTTAGGATAAAGGAAATCAATGCGTTGTTTAGATCGGTTACTGCACATAATGCGTTGAATGGTCCTTTGGTTAGTGCTCCTTCTGAACCTGCTCCTGTGGTTGAAGGGCTTTTTCCTGTTAGTGAACAGATGAAATCCATAAATAATTCTGGTAGTTCTTGGTAGTGAATAGGGTTATAAACTGCAAGAGGTAGGATTCCTTCTTCTGCTCTGTTGTTTCTTCTTCCTGGTAGTACTGCATTTACAGGTACATATAGTGGTTTGTCTTCTGGTATCCTTCTTGCAAGACGCATACCCATTTCTGCAATGTATTTTTCTTGTGGATAGATTAAGTCGTTTCTTGTTTGAAGGTAACGAACGTTCTTTGAAGGTTTGCCATTTACAAGTCTTGGATTTGATGAACTCACAAAATATTTTGATTCTTTTTCTTCAAGCATTGAAGATATTAGATTCTTCATTGGTGTTGTGAATTTGTCAAAGTTAATTACGTCTTCAACCATTTCTCTTGCGTCTTCTTGTGTCAATGGTTCGTAATTTGAAATGAAAGTGTTAGGTGTAGATAAATCTAATTCGGCTTTTTTGTCATATCCTCTGATTACTGCATCGTCTGGTCGTTGGAAAAATCTGTATTCGCAGTTTTCTACTATTTTTACGCTTAGATTATCTTTTGCTTTTCCGAGATTTGATAACAATTTTGTAGGTACAACGGTTGAAGCACTTATGTCGTCTTCCATTTGTATTTTGTCTGAGTGTACAAAGTCTTGTCTTAGTTTGAAGGTTCTCCAAGTTCCGTTTTCTTCAAAACCAACGCGTAGGTAACGTGCGTAAATTTTCTTGTCGCCAAACTTTAATTCATTGGCAGGTGTGCCATTTAGAATATCAACATTGAAATATTGTTTCCAATTTTCACCCCATTCTTCTTTATAAAAACGTTTTATGATAAGTGCTATTCCTTTTATGTGTTGTGGAAGGCTTCTTAGCCATTGATTGTAACTTTCTGTGTATTCAGGACTTGGTGTTAGGAGTTTGATAACCGAACCCATTGAGCGAAGTGAGCATAAGAAACTTCTGCTGTATGGTATTGCATCGTGATTTTCGTATCTTTTTGAGTAGTCAAAATTGATTATTTCTTCTACTTTCGCAAAGTCGCTTTCAAAGTCTGATACAAAGAATGGTCCTCCAAGGATTGCGTCTTCCAAAGATTTGGAAATTTCTGATTTTCCTCCTCCTGATACTGTGCAAGGCTTATGACAGAAGATTCCGTCTCCAAGTGTTTCTATTAAACGATAGTTTAATGCTCCTGAATAGCGTTCCATACGGAATTTACTACCATTTGGAAGTATGTAAGTGCGATTTGGAAGAAGTTTTAGTTTGTGTTCTCCTTTGTCGTTCTTCCATTTTATTTCTTGTGTAGGAACATAGAAGTTTGCATTCTCAGGAAGATATAGTATGTTAGAGAAATTCTTATCTACTCCATAGCCTTCTTCTTTGAAGTCTATGAATGAATTACAGTTTTTCTTTACATCTTCAAATGTATTGCGAACTTTCATAGGGTTTGCAAAGTAAGTGTCGCCTTGATTGTAGCCTGGGAAGACTAATGCACCGCCTGCGTGTTCTTCTTCTGCATTTCCATATATGTTTGCAGAGTAAGACATCATTGTTTTCACTTCTTTCTTAGAGTATCCGAAGTAATTGTCTGCTATAACGGTTGCTATGACTCCTTCATCTGTTCTTACGCAAAGTTTAAAGCTTTGTCCTTCATTGTAAAGTTCGTTTTCTTCGCTCCAACACATTCCGTCTTTCTTTTGACGCTCTGTTGCTTTTGAGATATGAGGCAATCCGCATTCTTTCTTGGTGAGTTGGGTTAATTGTGGGGCTAAAATGATACAGCCTGTATGACCTGTCCAATGTTCTACGTCTAATGCGGAATCGTTTTTAATGTGATATGGACTTCCTCCATTACCAAAAATACTTTCAACAAAGTCTAAATTACTTACGAGTGAGCCTGGTGCAAAGAATCTAATTTCCATATTTTTTCTTTCGCTCACATCGTCAATCTCTGGTAAGATTGTAGGTTTCAAAAGCAAAGAAACCATAAGGCGAATAGGTGTAGAGGTTTGAGAAGCATAGGGTAGTTCCATTACTTCTCCTGTTTCGGCAAAGGCTCTGTGGAAAATGTATTTTGCAGTCTCAATAGGAACTGCTTTTTTATCGTTTGGTATTGGCAATCCACCCTCTGCAATATGGAAAACACCTTTTGTTGTTCTTCTATCATTCTTTGGGTTGTGCAATACTCCTTGTTTTACTCTGTAAGAGGTAACGTATGTGGATTTATATTCGTCTGCTCCATTTGGAAGGGATAGTTCTCTTGCGATTCCGTAGGTGTCCAAAGTGAATGTTCGCAAAGGAATTTTAATGTCAGGAACACTTTTTACAGAAGCAAAGTAACGGTCTAAAAAGTTTTGTATTCTTCCATCGGCAGGACAGAGATAATTGTCGTAAAGGGCTTCTCTTTCTTTGTAATTAGACAATAAACCCTTTAATATTCTCATAAAATTTTGTTCACTTTCGTCTATATTATCAGTTTGCATTTCAACGCCCATTGTAGCCAAGCGTAAACTGATATATTGCTGTACATATTCTCTTGTTGATTTAAGTTTATCTTCTGGAATTACGCCCAAAGAATCTTTTATGTCCATCATATTTATGTAAAATTTAATTTAGGGTGCAAAGTAACGAAAAAACGCTGAGATAATCAATACTCAATACAAAAATATTTCTATGAAATAAAAAAATAAATCGCCTAAATATTTATTTTTTTAGGCGATTTATTTTCTTAATAATTTAGACTATTTTTTGTCTTTGTATTTACTTATTTGTGTTTTTAAAGCATCTATTGCGAGCATTACGGCTTCTTCAAATGTATCTGCTTGTTTAGATGCAAATAAGTCTTTACCTGAAATTTCAATTTTGATGTCTGCGATTTTGTTGTTTTCGCTTTCAGGTTTGTCTACATTTAAGGTTACTTCTGCTCCGAGCAATCCTGAGGCTTGTCTTTCAAGTTTTGATACTTTGTCGTGGATAAAATCTTCTAATTTTTGATCCATTTTAAACTTAATCGCTTTTACTGTGATTTTCATAAGACCTCCTTTGTTTAATGTTTATAATTAATTAGTCTATTTCTGCACTTGGGTGTGCAAGTTTATAGGCTTTTTTTAATTCTTCTATGGTCGTGTGTGTGTAAACTTGGGTTGAGGCAATTGAAGAGTGCCCCATGAGTTCTTTTATCGCTATTAAATCTCCTCCTTCTGAGAGTATGTTTGTTGCAAAACTGTGTCTAAGAGTGTGTGGAGAGGATTTGCTAGTTGAATCTAATTTTGATACTTCTTTACATACGAATGAGTAAAGTTGTTTCTTTGACATTGGCTCTGCTTTGCCATTTACAAGAAAACTATTTGTTGTTATTCCGTTTTCTTTTTTTAAGGCTATGTATCCTTTTATTCTTTCCATTAGGTCAATATGGACAGGAATAATTCTTTCTTTTCTTCTTTTTCCAAGAATCCTAATTTGCAATTCGTCATAATCAATGTCTTCTTCGCAAAGGGCAAGTAATTCTGATTGACGTATGCCAGTAGAGTATAGAAGTTCTAATATTAAGGCGTCTCTTACGCCTAAGAGAGAGGTGTCTTCGCTTTTGCTTTTCAATAATTGCTCCATCTCGTTCGCAAAGACATAGTCTCTGTTGTTTTGTTTTATTTTTGGAGCAGCTATTTTTAGCATTGGGTTTTCTTTTATTATTTTTTCCCTGTAAAGGTAGTTATAGTATAGTCTTATACAGGCAATTTTTCTTCCGATACTACGATTTGTAACTCCTTTATCTTTCAAAAAAACCATCCATATTCTTACCATTGAAGATGTTACTTGTTTTTCATCTGTAATTCCACAACTGTCTTCAATGATTTTTTGGAATTGATTTAAATCATTAAGGTATGCTATTATTGTATTGTCCGAATAGCCTTTTTCTTTTCTTAGATAATTGATAAAATTCTCAAAATTCATAACTAACAATTTTAAAAAAAAGCTCACACACGAGTTGCGAGCTTTTTTATTGTTCTTTTAAACTATTTATCCATCGCTTCTCTTTGTAGCTTTTGAATATAAATAGCTTTTAATTTACGATCTCTTGCCACTACTGAAGGCTTGGTGAATTTTTGTCTGTTTCTCAATTCTTTCACAACACCTGTTTTTTCAAATTTTCTCTTTAATTTTTTTAAAGCTCTCTCGATGTTTTCGCCTTCTTTAATAGGAACAATAATCATAATTAATACCTCTTTCTTTTTTAATTGTTAATAAATAATTTGATAATTTACTCTGCAAAAGTAATAATTTATTAGAAATCTACAAAATTTCTTGTAATTTTTCTTTTATCCACTCAGGACATTGATGCGGTTTTCTTGTTTTTTCGCTTATGAAAGCTAATAAATTATAACCCTCACATAATACTTCTTCTTTGTCGCTATTATTTTTTCTTATAATCTTGTAATCAAATCTTATTTTCACGCTCGGCATTTGTTCTAAACTTACTCTTATAATTAACTCTTCGTCAAAATATGCCGGTTTTATGTATTTTGCGTATTGTTCTATAAGAGGCATCATTATTCCATTATCTTCTATCGTTTTATAACTAACACCTAAGTGTCGCATTAGTTCAACTCTCCCGATTTCAAAGTAACGAAAATAATTACTATTATGAACCACGCCCATTTTGTCGGTATCCACGTAATTTACTCTTATTTTGTAGTCAAAAGATGCTGCCATAAATTCCTTATTTAACAAAAAAGAGAGTCTTGCGAAAAGCAAAACTCTCTTTTTGTAGTTATATTTTTATATTATAACTTGATAATTCCTTTTTCTATTGAGTTATTTAAACAAGCTAATAAACCTTTTTTGTTTATTGTACGCATTCCAGCAGGTGTTACCTTTAATGTAACCCACACATCTTCTTCTGGAATATAGAATTTCTTCATTTGAAGATTTGGATAAAATCTTCTTTTAGTTTTAACGTTAGAGTGAGAAACTCTATTTCCTGTCAATACTTTCTTTCCTGTTATTTCACAAATCTTTGCCATCTCTATATGAATTTATTTTTTTATTCTTACTTTTTGAAAATCGAGTTGCAAATTTCGGAATTTTTATTGAATTGACAAAATTTCTTAGATAAAAAATAAAAAAAACGAGGTACAAACTTTAACTTGTACCTCGTTCTATGCAATTATTTATCTTGCAAATTTAAAGTTTTTACCTAAGTAAATAGCTTGGTCTCCTAAACCTTCTTCTATTCTTAATAATTGGTTGTATTTACAAATTCTATCTGTTCTTGAAGCAGAACCTGTTTTTATTTGACCAGTATTCAATGCAACTGCTAAATCTGCAATTGTAGTATCTTCTGTTTCTCCTGAACGGTGGCTCATTACTGCTGTATATTTATTTCTGTATGCAAGATTTACAGCATTTATTGTTTCTGTTAATGAACCTATTTGATTTACTTTAACTAATATTGAATTTGCAACGTTCTTTTCTATTCCCATTGCTAAACGTGCAGGGTTAGTTACAAATAAATCATCTCCAACCAATTGGATTTTTCCACCTAATTCATCAGTCAATGTTTTCCAACCAGCCCAATCATCTTCTGCCATTGCATCTTCTATTGAAATAATAGGATATTTATTTACCCATTCTTTCCAATAAGCAACCATTTCAGAAGGAGTTAATTTATCTCCTGTTGATTTGTGTAGGTGATATACGTTTTCTTCTGGTAAATAGTATTCGCTTGAAGCTGGATCTAAGGCAATGTAAATATCTTCACCTGGTTTATAACCTGCTTTTTCAATTGCAGTAAGGATTACTTCAATTGCCTCTTCGTTTGAGCCTAAATTAGGTGCAAAACCGCCTTCATCTCCAACATTTGTAGAGTATCCTTTTGCTTTAAGAACAGCTTTAAGATTGTGGAAAGTTTCTGCTCCCATTTGAAGAGCGTGAGAGAATGATGTTGCACCAACAGGCATTACCATAAATTCTTGAAAATCTATACTATTGTCTGCGTGAGAACCACCATTTAAAATATTCATCATAGGAATAGGTAATGTTCTTGCATTAACTCCACCTATATATCTGTAAAGCTCTTGTCCTGTTTCCATAGCTGCTGCTTTTGCACATGCTAATGAAACTCCTAAGATTGCATTCGCTCCTATTTTGCTTTTATTTGCTGTTCCATCAATTTCAATCATTCTTGCATCTATTGCAGATTGATCAGCAACTTGCATTCCTCGCAATTCGTCTGCTAATGTTGTATTAACATTCTTTACAGCTTGCAAAACGCTTTTTCCTAAGAAGTAGTTTTTATCACCATCTCTTAATTCGCAAGCCTCATGTACTCCTGTAGAAGCTCCTGATGGCACTGCTGCTCTACCAAACGCACCTGCTTCTGTGTAAACTTCAACTTCAACCGTAGGGTTACCTCTTGAATCGAGGATTTGTCTTGAATGAATTCCAATAATTTGAGACATCTGTTTTTTCTCCTTTACTTTAAAAATTATATCTACTAAAAAATCAACTGCAAAAATAATTATTAATTTTCAATATCGTATAAAAATTTATAATATTTTAGTCCTGTATCTTCATCTTCGCCTTGTTCTATCCTATTTCGTGAGCCGTGAATATATACTGTAAAATTTTTATCTAACTTTAATATACTGCGAAAACCTCTTTGTCCTTTTCTAAACGCTTGTTCGGAAATTGTAAAATTGTCAGAAAAATCCATATCAAAATCTTTTTCGTATGAATTTTTATAATCCTCAAATCTTTCTTGAAGCTCGTTATTGCCTATTACATTTTCTGCATATTTATTTACATCAAACTGTTTGTATTCTTTCATATAATCAGCAGTTTTACTCAACAACTCTGCTTGATCTGCTTTGCTCATTTCATATTCCGAAGGTAAAAACTCAGTAACAAAGCCTCTGCAAAGATTAATTGCATGTTCTGTATTAAAATAAGAGTCGTGTCTTGCTCTAAGACCTAAAAAACCATCAGTCCAATAAGCAGCCTCGCCATTTCTATTCGATAAATCAACAACGGTTGCCACATAACCATCTTCCATTTCCTTGTCAAAAATAATGCAACCTTTATCTAATTTATTTATATTAATACCATTTTCACTTTCTATTTCAAATCCATCTCCTTTTGGAAAGACTTTTAGATACGTCTCTTTGTTTTCTGACTTAAAAATGCCAACAGCGTTCACGACTTCGCCTTCAATAAAACACTGACTAAGATAAGTAATATATAACTCACCAGATTTTATATTAGGGTGTTCGCTTACTTCAAATAAATATTGAGCCAATTTCACACTTTGTGAATATAATTCATTAACATCGCGAAAAATTTCTTTCACACTTTGAAACACCAAATTATTTTCCACACCAGCTTCCGAAAAAAGATGATATGTTTGAGGTGATTTAAAGTTTGAAGTAAAATATTTAAGTAAAACACTACCAATTTCACCGTGAATCATAAACGGTGCAGGCGAAATTTTCAATGGTTCATTATTTGTTTTGTTTCCAACCCTATGAACCACCATTTTTTCTATAATAGCATCATCACAAGTAATCATCTTAATTTTCCTTATGTAGTTTATTCCACTTTATTAAATTCTTATTATAACTTTTTATAAGATATTTAAACCATTTATCTTCGCCATACTTATACATAAGTCTATTTGACTGAGCAATTTTATCGTTTCGTTTACTTTCTTCCAAGGACATCATTTTTCCTAATTGTTTTTGAATCTTCTTTGTATGACGAGATTTATATCCAAACTCTTTTAATGCAGCCAAAGCCTCAACACCTTGTTCATATTGACGATATTTCATTAAGTTTTCTATTGTATTAACAGCCAATTCATCGCTTCCAAACTCAAAAATTATATCTTTTATAGGCTTATGTTGCACGCTCATTTCTCTAAGGCTATGAGTTATATAAAAATTCTCTAAGGCCGCATACTCTTTCAAGAATCTTGCAGTATCGCCTTGTGCTAATAATTCATCAACACTCTCTTTTGTTTTTACATACTCCAAAGGCTGTTCAATTTGTCTTTTCAAAGCTCTGAGTTTTTGCTTATTCAACTTACATTCACTACTACCTTTGATTTGCATTCCTATATTTATATACTCCTCTGCCAAATAAAAATCATTCTTCCTAATACAATCCAAAATATTATGTACCATCACATCAACTTCTTCTTGCTTCTTTTGGCAAACTCTTTTATCTATTGCTATAAGATAATTATTCATAATCTTAACTACCACACTATCGTTTTTCATATTATATTTTGCCAACATTTTTTCTGTAATATCAACCAAACTATCGGCAGTTAAAACATCATCTTGAAATATAGCATATTCAGCCTTATGCATTCTTTTTGCAGTTACCTCTCTTATCGCAGAAATATTTGAAGAACCAATATTTTTTGTTGATTTAATAGAAGGTAATTCATTAGTTTTTTCTAAAACCTCAACAGCTTTTTCATAATTATTCACCTTTACATACACAAACTTCTCTTCAATCTTTTCTATTTCCTTTTCTACATTTGCTGTTGTATCCTTTACAAACTCTGGATACTTATCTGCATAACCAGTATTAGGTGCAGCATTTTCCAAAGAATCTAAAACAGGATCAGTTGTAGTTGTTGTGCCTTGCAACAACGCAATTTGTTTTAGCACATCAGTCTCATAATCTCCCCCAAGCATAGAAGCTAATTCCTTTGCCTTATGAATAAGATCTATTCTTGCCTCATTGTTTTTTGCTTCTACCAATCCTTTTGCAGTAGCAAGATAATTGCCAACAACAATCTTAACCATATCATCAAAATCAGAAGTATCAGCAATCTCCCCTCTATTTCGTTGAAGATAATCATAAGTATTCACCAAGAAATCCCCTGCAACTTTTGTTTTTTGCTTATCAACCGCCGTCTTTGCAACCTTTATATGATCCTTGTATATACCATTCTTACATATATTGATGTTTTCATCAATCAAATTAGGCTTACAAATATTCAAAATATCATTTTTACAATAAGATTGCAACTGTAAAAGAATATCTTCTGCATCAGAATACTTACCTTCTTTAATAAAAGCCAAAGAAGTAATAACATTCTTATCATAAGCAAAAGTTAAAAGATTTTTACAAAGCTGACTTTCTTCCAGAGCCAAAGAATCATCTTTCAAAATATGAGTTAATCTATCAGTAGCCTTACTTACCTGAAACGAATCCAAATATATTTTTGCTAATTCATAATTAGCCATTACGTTCATTGAATCCGCCTCAACACTTTTCAATAAATAATTATATGCCTCTTGCTTTTTATTGTTCAAATTAGCAAAAACAGCCTTCTTATAATACCAATCACTCATTCTTGGTATCATAAATTCCACAATCTCCCTATTTTGCTCAATCAAAAGTTTGAGTTCCAAATTCTTTGCATAAATATCATTATCAAAATTATTGACTTGCTGTTTTTTCAAGAAATCTTCCGCCTGATCTAACTGATATTTATAAACCGACATCAAATCAAAATTCTCACTACTTATGCAAGAGATAGTCTTGATATGTTTATTAAATTGCGAAATTATATCTTTCTTAGTCGAAGGCGACAAAACTTGTGCCGATAATCCACAAAAGACAAGCACAAAAAGCACAAATGCAAATAACTTTTTCTTATTCATATTAACATAATTTAGAAAGCAAAAATAATAAAAAAAATTCTTTTAATTTATTTTATTGTATCTTTGCTGCGTTTTTAATAATAACGAAAATGAAGAAAAATAATTACACTCTAATACTAAGTATCTGTGCAATAACACTTAGCATTTGTGCAATAAGCCTTAACTTTTTTATAATGGCAACACACAGACCAGACGATGAACAAGTATATAAAGACGCTATAAAAAGCGAATTGCATAATTTTTCAGCCCCTTTACCTAAGGAATTAACCTTTTGCGGACAAGAAGTACCATTAGACAATATTTTTGTAAGAGAAGCCCTTGACAGAGAACTCACTTCCATAATGTATCAACACGGAACAACATTTCAAATCCTTAAAAGAAGTTGGAGATTCTTTCCAGAAATAGAACAATACCTAAAAGAATTTGGAGGACACGAAGATTTAAAATACTTAGCCGTTGCAGAAAGTGCATTATCAGACGTAATTTCCCCAGCAAAAGCAGCAGGATTTTGGCAATTTATGCCCAAAACCGCAAAAGAATACGGACTTACAGTCAGTGAAGAATGGGACGAAAGATACGATTTAAGAAAAGCAACCGAAGCAGCAGTGAAATACCTAAACAACTCTTACTCTCGCTTTGGAGATTGGGCATTAACAGCCGCAGCATACAACTGTGGAGAATCAGGAGTAAAAAGACAAATGGAAAAACAAGGCTGTGAAGACTATTGGGGCTTAGCAATCAACAAAGAAACATCTCGTTACGTTTACCGAATCCTTGCTTACAAAATTCTAATCGAAGACCCACGACAATATGGCTTTTATGTAAGACAAAAAGACTGTCATCAACCATTAATTTGCGACACAATCACAATAGACTCCACTATAACAAATATGCCAATGTTTGCAAAAGCATTAAATTGCCCATACAAATATTTTAAAATCCTTAACCCACAAGTAAAAAGCGACAAATTAACAAACCCCCATAAGAAAAAACACACCTTTAAGATAATATCAGAAGAAAATATCTCCTATTCCAAAGCCTTAGAGCAAAACAACCTAAGCGGAAACACCTTTTACTTAGAATAAGTCTATGATTTAAAAAAATATTTCTATGATTTTTTAATTTTTTTCTTTGAAATATTTTTCTAAATCATAGAAAAAAAACACCTTACTCATTTAAGTTTAAAACCCTACTTCTTTAAATATCTTATAGACTTTTGAATAAGATTGGTTTTCCTGAAGCATTGTAGCCGTAGATTACAGCAAATCTTAGCAATCTTGTATTTTCGTCAATTTGAACTACTTGACTTTCTTCTGCAAACTTATCTTCTGAGGCTAAAAAACTAAAAGTAACTTCGTCTTTAAATGAAAGAAAATTTTTAATTTTTATTTCTTGTATCATAATATTAAAACTAATCTGAAATTTCGTGCAAAAATAAAACAAAAAAGTCTTCAAAAAAAATTTTTTGAAGACTTTTCGTTGTGGTGTCACCAGGAATCGAACCGGGGACACAAGGATTTTCAGTCCTTTGCTCTACCAACTGAGCTATGACACCATCATTGCGTTTTTGCGAGTGCAAAGATATAAAGGATTCTTGAATCTGCCAAATTTTTTTTATAGTTTTTCGTATTTTTTTTATAAATTTGCAAAATAAAGCTTTAAATAATATGAGATTTTATACAAAGGAAGATAAATTATTTGAGATTATATGTTCGGATTATCAGTTACTTAATGTTATTTCACGTTTTGGAATGAATTTGGGAGTAGAAGAAAAAGATATAGCCTCAATTTGTGAAGAAAATAACATAGATTGTAACACATTTCTAGCCATAATTAACTTTACAAAGAACAACGGAGAGAAAATTTGGCACTTAAATAGCATTTCTTTGCAGACACTTTGCAACTATTTAAAGCAATCACACACCTATTATTTAGACTTTCTTTTACCAACCATAAGACGCAAACTCATAGAGGCGATAGGAAGTCTGCCTGCAAACGAAATTGCAAGCCTAATCCTTAAATTCTATGACGAATACTGTATAGAATTGCAAAAACACTTAAAGACAGAAGAAAAAGACATATTTCCATACGTGGAAAAACTCATAAATTCGGAAGTAGAGCCTCAAACCTCGCACATTGACAGCATTATCTCGTTACATCGCCGACCTTTGGATCAAAAACTATCAGAAATAAAAGAACTAATCATAAAATACTTTAAATGCGAAGGCAAAAACTATCTTATAAACTCAGTACTCTACGACATATTCCTTTTAGAACAAGACTTAAAATGTCATGGAAAATTAGAAACAGAAGTATTCGTTGAAGAAATAAAACGCTTAGAAAATAAATATAAAGAAAATCCCTTACTAATACGCAAAACGACCTCAGAGGTCAAAGAAATCCTAAGTCAAAGAGAAAAAGACGTAATTATATGCGTAGTAAAAGAAATGACAAACAAAGCAATAGCAGACAAACTCTCTATTTCTATAAACACAGTTACTACACATCGCAGAAATATTGCAAAAAAACTCAATATTCATTCCTCTGCTGGACTTACAATCTACGCGATAATGAATCAATTAGTAGATATAAAAGAAGTAAAACTTTAAACGAAAAAGCGACTGTTAAGATTAACAATTAAAAAATCCTATCTTTTTTATGTATTAAAAAAGATAGGATTAAAATATATTGAAATTTATTTTAAAAATAGTGTTTTCTTTAAACTATTCTACCGATTTCAATGCTCCTGTTTGGCGTTTGAAGGTTATTTTGTTTGGAGAGTCCATCATATATGACACAACTCCGAATTGACTTAAATGAGTTGTTTTGAAAAATCGTTTTCCGTCAAAGTCTATGCTTAGTTCTACCATTTCAGGTATGCGATAATACAATCCTACTCCTTTTTTCGCTATTAGTTTTTGCAGTTTGTCGTCTTTCTTTTTTTGTTCTTCTATTTTTTCATATTCTTTTGTTGTGTTAAGAGAATGAATTTTTACTGCAACTATCGGAGCTTGTGATTTGTGATTAAGGCTTAAAACTCCTTCTTCTTCGGAGAATTTGAATATTCCTTGTAATAGGTCTTCTTCTACGATAAGTGGTTTATCGGGTGTTATAGTAAATGTGTATTCTAATATTTCTGTATTTTTTTCTCCTACAAATAATGAAACGTATCCATCAATCATTTTGTCTAATTGTTTGTACATATATTCTATTGAGTTATTCATATATGTTCCATCAACACTTCCTGATAAGACGTCTAATTGTTTTTCTCTTAATTCTTCAATTTGTTTTATTGCTTTCTCTGGTGTAAGATTTGGAATGTTGTCTAATTTGCCTTGTGCTAAGAGTTTTTGTTCGTATATAGGGTTTGTTTCAAAGTTTGTAGACATTGAAATAGTTTTTTCTTGTTTTAGGTGATGTGAATGCTCTTTTTCTTGTGTTTTTTCTGCAACCTCTCCTATTGAAAGTAATGCTCCTTCTGGTGTTTTGTTGATTTTAAGATTAGAGGTATTGCTTAAAAAATAGATATTTTCGTTATCTCCTATTGGACGTGAGGAAATTTCTATATCTTTGATTGAATATTTTACTGCATCATTGATTATAATATTTTTTGCTCCTATTAGGTAGGCATAGTCAGCAAATATCCCTTTACTTTCTTGTATTTTTTCTACTTTTACTTTGAATATTAATTCTGTTTTTGGTAATGTGTAATACACTCCTGTGGAATTGAATGGTACTTTATCGGTTGTGAATGAACGATATGTTTGTGCTGATAAATTCAATCCGCTTAGTATTGCTACTAATATCAGTGTTAATTTTTTGATTGTTCTTTTCATAATTTATTGTTTTATGTTTATTACTCCGTATTTGTTTTTGTTTTTAATAATGTAATAATCTGAACCTGTATATGCTCTAAGCCCTATTATATTCAAGTGCATATCTATATTGTCTATCACTCCTGTGATAAGAACTGCTTGTGTCTGAAATTTATTGTCTATTACCTTTAATTGATTGTCTTGATATACTAAGGCTTGATCGCAAAAGAATATGCTTGCTGATTGGTAAAAGTTATTTGTTAGTGATTTAAAATCTTTTTCTGCGTAATATGAATATCCTTCTGCGGTTCTTGCTACAACAATTCCGTTTGCTGCCCCTTTAAATGAAAGGAATTGTTGTGGTTTTTCGTTTCTTTCTGCGTAAATTCTTTTACGTTCTTTTTTTATTTTATATTCTATATAACTATTTGCAATCATTATTGACTCTGTTTCGTCAAAAGTTATGATTTCTCCTTTATTATTTAGGAGTTTGGAGTCTTTTTTTCCGTCATATAGCACAAAGAATTGTTTTGATTGAGATAGTTTTGCTTCTTTATATTGAAACGGTATTATGATTTGATTGTTCATATCAACAACACCCCATTTGTCTTTTTTGCGGAAACAAATTTTGTCAGCAACAACAGAAAGAATTTCATCGTATATAGGTTCTATTATCCATTTTCCTTGTGAATTTTGTATGCCGTACGAGAAATTCTTTTCTATCACAAGATAAACTTCTCCTTTTTGGTCTTTTGCAATATCAAGTATTGTTCCCTCTATTGTAGAAAGAAGATTTTGCTCATCATCATATATAAATGTTTTATTTTCTTTATGAGCCAAGAAAAATGTATCGTTAGTTATTTTAACTTCCACCCTTTCGTATGCAGGCGGAACGTAAATCACACTATCTTTTCCTATAACACCTTGTTCAAGATTTTGAGTTATCAGAAAATAATCTGGTAAAATAGTTGGAAGTATAACTTGATATATTGGTGGTAATATGATTTTACCCTCATCATTTAAGAGAGCTTGTCCTCCTTGTTCGGTATAAGCTTTGAGATAAGTCGCATCTTTTCCTATAAATAAACCAAAATCAGCATAAATAGCAGAAGATATAATCTCTCCCTTGCCATTGATTAAGCCAAACATAGGAATACCAGTAGAGGTTATTTGCTTGTAGGAATAAAGCTTGCTTTCAATCAAAATTGATATATCAAGATACTGAGGATAAAGAATAATCTTTCCATTAGAGTTTGCTATTCCGTATTTTCCTTCCTTTTTGATTGCTATCGCATCACCAATTCTTGATGTGATTTCGTATTCTTGTGGAATAAGAAACTGATTTTGTTTGTTAATCAACTGATAGCGACCATCTACTTCCACAAGACAGGCTCCATTATCAAAGACATTTATTTGTGATTTATCTTCTCTATACGTTTGTTTTTCGATTGGATAAGTTGCTTCAATAAGAACATTTCCTAATGTATCAATAAAGCCTATTTTATTGTTATCTATGAAAGAAATTATGCCATCTCCCAAAGCGTCTATACCTTGATATTTACAAGGGACAATTTGTTTTTTATTTTTTACCACACCCCATTTTCCATTTTGCTTGACTGCGAAAAATTTTCCGTCCAAAGAAAAAATTGAATCGTAATCTATCTCAACCGAAAGGCTGAAAACAGGTTGCGAAATCACTATATTGCAAAACAAAACAGCTATAAGAATTGATATTATATTTTTCATTGTTGTTTATTTGATTTATAATGCTGGTTCTTGTTGAGAAAGGCAATGAAAACTGCCTAATCCCCATATTATATCTGTTGAATCTATACCTATAACTTTACGATCTGTAAAGATTTTGCTAAGAATATCCATAGCCTCTTGATCTTGCGGACATTTATATAAAGGAACTATTACCGCATAATTAGATATATAGAAATTAGCGTACGATGCTGGCAAACGTTGTTCTTCCCATATTACAGGATTTGGCATTGGTAATTCTATAATTTCTAATTGTTTTCCATTTTCCAAGCGAGCTTGTTTAAGAAGTTTTAGATTTTCTTGTAGCGGAGTGTAGTTTTCATCATTTTTATTCTTTTCTATTGCAGTAATTACAGTGTCTTCTTTTACAAAACGTGTAATATCATCAACATGTCCGTCAGTATCATCTCCGTCTATACCATCACCTAACCAAATTACATTATCTACATTATAATAATTGCAGAGTTTTTCTTCTATTTCAGCTTGAGAGAGTTGTGGATTGCGGTTTTCATTCAAAAGACAAGCGGTTGTTGTCAGCAAACTTCCCTTTCCATTTACATCTATTGAACCTCCCTCCATTATAATGTGAGGGTGAAATACTTCTAACTCTAAATGTTTTGCTATTTGCAAAGGAATTTGATTATCTAACTCACAAGGATATTTGCCTCCCCAAGCATTGTAATCCCAATTCACTATTGCTTTTTGATTACTCTTTAAAACAAAGGCAGGACCATGGTCTCTACACCAAGCATCATTTGTTCGGAATTGATGAAAGTATATATTCTCCATTTTTGTTCCTATTTCTTGTAACTGAGCAAAAACTGTGTCTTGCATTTTTTGATCCAAAACATTAATATTTACTTTTTCGCCTTTGGAAACCTCTGCTATGAATTGGTTATATGAAGGAAATATTGTTTCTATTTTATCAGGCCAAGAATTTTCATTATGAGGATAACTCAGCCAAGTACTTTCGTGTTTTGCCCATTCGGCAGGGAATATAAATCCTAAGTCTTTTGGTGTTTTCATTTTTAGTTTGGTTTTTGTTAATCGATACAACGTTTTGTTATTTCTTGGTAAGAGTCAATTCTTCTATCTCTTAGGTATGGCCAATGTATGCGATAGTGATCTGTTTGTTCTGTTTCTATTTCTACAACAGTTATTTCTTCTTCGGTATGAGAGGATTTGTGAAGCAAAGTACCAAATGGATTTGAAATAAAACTACCTCCCCAGAATTTCATATTGCCTTCTTGTCCTACCCTATTAACAGAAACAGTGTGAACACCATTTGCTATTGCATGAGAGCGTTGAATACATTGCCATGCTTCGTATTGTTCTTTGTTTGTGGTTTCATCTTGTGATATATCCCAACCTATTGCTGTTGGATAAAAGAGAATGTCTGCCCCTTTTAGAGCTGTGATTCTGCTTGCTTCGGGATACCATTGATCCCAACAGATTAAAACGCCGATGTTACCGAATTTTGTTTGGAATACTTTGTATCCTAAGTCTCCTGGTGTGAAATAGAATTTTTCATAATAACCTGGATCGTCAGGAATATGCATTTTTCTGTATTTTCCTAAGTATTCTCCGTCTGCATCAAGCACTGCTACTGTGTTATGATATAATCCTTTCATTCTTTTTTCAAATAATGAAGCTATGATAACAACACCTAATTCTTTTGCTAAGTCGGAAAGAATTTTTGTTGTACTTCCTGGAATTTCTTCTGCTAATTTAAAGTTTTCATAGTCTTCTACATCACAGAAATAAAGCGATGCAAACAATTCTTGTAAACAAATAATATTGGCTCCTTGTTGAGCGGCTTGACGTATATTTGTTATTGTTTTTTCAATGTTGGCTTGCTTGTCTTTTTGGCAAGACATTTGTATCATTCCTACTTTAACTTTCATATTTTTCTTCTTTTTTTAAATCCGAATTGACTAAGCAATAGTCCTGAAACAACAATTATAATTCCTAATATTTTTGGAAAAGAAAATTGTTCTTGTCCTAAGATTATTGCAACAATAATTGTTACAACAGGTATTGCATTTGTGAATATACTTACTTTGATTACAGATAACTGTTTTGCACTATATGAGTATAACATAAAGGCTCCTGCTGAACAAAAGATTGCTAAAAAGACTAAACTAAGGATTGCATCTTTTGTCCAAACGACAGAAGAAATTTCATCTAAATCAAATATTAAGAAACAAGGCAGAAAATATAATATTCCTATTATATTTTGAGTAGTTGTTATTGTTATTGGGCTGTATTTATTGATTAAACGAGAAAGAACTACACTATATCCCGAACCTGCAAAGACTGCCAAAAGTAAAAGCAAAGTTCCTTGCCATGAGATTTTGAATCCACCCTCAGGATTTATACTCATTATCATTATTCCTATTACAGAAATTACTGCTCCAAAGAGTAAATTCCAACCGATCTTGTCTTTATTAAAAATATGTAAGGCTATTGGATTTACTATCGGTAATAAAGCAATCATTATGGCGGCAAAACTTGCATCTACAAAGTGCATACTAAAATTTTCACCAATAAAATAAAGAAAAGGCTCAAAAAGAGTGAGCAAAAGAAACTTAGGTATATCATTTTTATTGATTTTTTCTAATCTTCCTAACAGAAAAAAAGTTAAAAACATCAATAACGAAGCTATAATCAGCCTTATTGTAAGAATTAGAAAAACCGGAAAATTTGAATTTAAGAGTTCTTTTGTCCATACAAAACTTATACCCCAAAATATCATTGAAAATATTATGGAAATATAAGCTGTTAATGTTTTATTTGCACTTAGTGTCATCTTTTTGCGTTAAAATGTATAAGTTATTCCGAGTGAAGGCATTATTGGAAGTTGATCTACCCTCTGAGAAGTGATTCTGTTCCAATAAAACAAGTTATTACGATTATAAACATTAGTTACGCTTAGATTTATTTCTAAAACAGATCGTTTTCCTATATCAAATCTTTTCTTTGCTGAGAGATCTAATCTATGATAGTTTGGTAAGCGTTCTGAATTAAGTTCTCCGTAGATTGTTGTAAGCGTTCCATTTTGAGAAATATAGTCAGAGTTTATACCATTTGAGAAATTAAGCATTTCAACCATTGAAGCAGTTGGAGAATAAGGAAATCCACTACCATAATTCCAACGCAATGATATTTCAAAATCACGACTTTGTCCCATTTGATAATTAATCAATACATTAACATTATGTCTGCGGTCATAATGAGGAGAATAGCTCATAGTTTCTCCTTCTCTTATTACTTTTCCAAGCGAATATATAGTCCAAATATATAATCTACCATCATCATATTTTAGAGAAAAATCTGCTCCTACTGCATTACCGCTTTCAACTGTGTATTCTTTTCTTTGATATTCAGGTTTATCATTATGCTCTACATCATCAGCATACAATCTATCGCGATTTACCGACACTAAATTATCCATTGTTTTGTAATACAACTCAACATTTAAGTTAAAATTACGCAATATATCATACTCTGCTCCAAAAATAAAATGATTTGACTTTTGTACGTATGATTTTATAGCTTCTCCTCTGAATAAACTAACAATATTCAAATCAGGATTTACCGTTAAATAGCCAGTAAAAAGGTTTACTATATCTTTATCGCTTTTTGTATCAAGGAATGTTTGAGAATAAACTCCTGTTGCTAATTTAAAACGAAATTTATTTGTAACATTCCATTTTGCAGAAAATCTCGGTTCCAAGAAAACATTGCCAAGTGAAGCGTAATAACTAAGACGTAAACTTGGTTCTAAAAGAATCTTTTTATATATCAATTTATAAATAGCATAAAGACCTATTTCAGTAGAATAATCTGTTATTGTATCATTTAATTGCAAGGCAGTACGAGTTGTATTGCCCTCCATCTCCATTCCATACTTCAATCTATCATCTCCGAAAAAGTTTGTAACAGACAATCCTACATTAAACCCTCCTATATTACTCATTTGATTTTGGTTTGTAGTAGTTTCTTTCATATTCATCGTATAATCAGAATATGCAACAACACCTTCTACCAATGCAGATGAAGTTCCCGGAATCAAAAGGAAGTTTGTTCCAAACGCACGATTAACCCAATTAAAATCTGCTATGGCTTCATATTGATTTACCTTATCGGAAAAATTCAATCCAAAGAAATTGATTTTACTTCCATTATCCGTAGCAAGAGTTAATTTACCATAGAGATCAAAATAATCGTATGGCAATTCCTTATTCATATAAGAATAAATTGAAGTAGATGTTTTTGAGAGATAAGAGTTCTTTGCCGAAAGTATGTAAGAAAGAGAATAATCTGGTTTTTTCAATAAAGGTCCTTCTAACAAGAGATTTGCTCCAAAAGTAGAGGCTGCTAACTTTCCACTAAAATGTTTTTTGTTTCCATCTTTGGTTGTAA
The DNA here is from genome assembly GCA_017559135.1 of Bacteroidales bacterium. Taxonomy (GTDB): domain Bacteria; phylum Bacteroidota; class Bacteroidia; order Bacteroidales; family P3; genus Onthomorpha. Next base: position 38,470 of record JAFYSZ010000005.1, read on the forward strand.
TGTCCATAACAGAAGAAATTCTTCCTCCATATTGAGCCGAGAAACCTCCTGTATAAATATCTGCGTTTCTTATAATGTCTGTTTCAAATACTGAGAACAATCCTATTGAGTGAAAAGGATTATAAACCACCATTCCATCAAGCAAAACTTTGTTATGAATAGCAGAGCCACCTCTAATATAGAGTTGTCCTCCTTGGTCACCAGAAAAAACAACTCCCGGCAAGACTTGTATATATTGAGCCAAATCTGCTTGTCCTCCTATTGAAGGCATTTGTTGTATATCTTTAGAAGTGATTTTTTCTATTGAGACATGGCTCTCCGTTCTTACAACTTCTTGCTTTCCTTGTATTTCTACGGTTTGCAATTCAGTTGCAGACGGATTTAAGTCTACCTTTAATGCAAGCACTTTATTTTTTTCTATTTTTATTGGAGCAATATAAGTCTCATATCCAAGTAGCGTTACTTTTATATTATAAGAACCAGTTTTTATTTTAGACAAAACAAAATATCCATTTACATCTGTTGTTGTTCCTATTAAAGTATTTTCTAAAACAACATTTGTTAGCATTAACGGTTCTCCTGTTTCTTTATCATAAACAAATCCCCTAATAGAACCTGTTTGTGCAGAAACCATTGTTGTTATTATTGTAAAAATTAAAACGAGCGCTTTCTTCATTTCTAATTTTATTTTTTAATGAGTAAGTTTAAATATCAATTCTTTAAATAATTCATTATTATCAAAATTCGAGCCTAAACCTTTTGTTTTTAAGTCATAATCTTTAATCAGTTCTATATTTTGATATATTTTTTCTAAGGGAAAAACACTAATTGCATAAATATAATCCTTAGCAAAATAAGGAGATACCCCTATTGCAGAAGCTATGCTTTCATTTGATTTATCTTTAAGTTGAGCAACAATACCTAATTTCACAAAATAAGCAAATAAATTCGGTAACATTGCCTGAATAGGATTTTCATTAGTATTTGCAAGCAAATGATTAACTATTTTATTAATTTTTGTGTATTGTAATTGACCGATTGCATTTTGAAGTTCAAATATATTATAATCCTTATTAACCCCAATATGATTTGCAACATCATTAAGCATAATTTGACTTCCTGCAACCAAGTTCAAGGACATTTTATCTATCTCATTTGCTATTTTTTGAAGATTATTTCCAAGATATTCAAAAATCAGATTCGTAGCAGAAACCTCTATTTTAAAATTTTTACTCCTTACATAATTCTCTATCCAAGGAATAACTTTGTTATCATAGAGTTTTGCACTCTCAAAAACAGTTCCTGATTTATTAACCTTATCTAAAAACTTTTTATCTATTGATTTATTTTTATTTACGAGTACTAAAATTGTAGAAGGCAAAGGTTTTTCAATATAAACACTAAGAGGAGATAATTCTTTCTTGTCTATTTGTTGAAACTCTTTTACAATAACTATCCTCTTCTCACTCATCATAGGATATTGCTTTGCAAAAGAACATATTTCCTTAGCATTTGTCTCCAATCCGTAAAGAGTTGTCAGATTAAAATCCCTTTCGCTTTCGTCTAAGATTTCGTTTTCAAATTTTGAAGTAAGTAAATCTATGTAATAATTCTCTTCTCCCGAGAGCAAATACGCCGGAGAAAATTGTTTGTTATCAAAGTGTTTTAAGATTTCTTCTATCTTTTTTATAATCATAACATTTCAGAGACAAAAAAGAAAATCCCTTTCCTCAGAAAGGAAGGGATTTCTCATTATTTCCTTATGCAATTAAAATCACACTATAATTCTCTTGAACCCATTCTGTCCATTGCACAACGGAATCCTATCCAATCTGTACTTTGAGATTGATCCAAGAACCTTCTTTGTCCAGGACTCAAATAGAACGCTCTATCTTTCCAAGAACCTCCTTTAACTACACGAGCCTTATCATCAACCATAGAACTTTTCGAATAATCATACATATTCTTTGAGTCATTATCCGATACAGAAGCTTCTTCTCCTTCTTCATCAGTGCTTTCGCTTCCTACATTAACATCTTCATCTTCTCCACCAGCAGCTTTTTTCCATTCTCCTCTAAGTTGAGAAGCCATATCACCATCAAGATAGTTAATATTGTCAGCCTGACGATAGTTTCTTCTATTTATATTTTCATCTTCGGTAACCGCTCTATATGTAATTCTTCCCAAAGAATCTTTCTCTGCTATCAAATCATCAGCATCTGTAACTTTTGTCATATAGTAGTTACCTCTGAAAGGATTTATACCTTTTGCATCTAATCCTGTACTAACTCTATATACGTCTAATACCCATTCTGCAACGTTACCTGCCATATTATATAAACCATAATCATTAGGGAAGTAGTACATTACAGGAGCAGTATATTCCCAATGGTCATTCAACGCACTTGCAACACCCATAGCATCACCTCTACTACGTTTGAAGTTTGCCATCATTTGACCATAATATTTCTTTTCTGCTGTTCTTACTATGTGTCCGTTCCAAGGATAAATTCTTCTTTCAACTATTCTTTCCTCTACGGTGTTTCCAACCAAAGACAATGCAGCATATTCCCATTCAGCCTCAGTTGGTAGGCGGAATTTTGGCAACAAAATACCATCTTCCAACTTAACTATACGAGTTTCTCCTGAATTCAATGGATCCAATGTTACTAATGCTCCTTCAACAGGAATACCTTCATATTGTCCTACCAAATAAGCATCTGTTGTAAACACATTTTCTGCTGATTGATCAGGGTCTATTTGTTCCAATATACCTGCATCTACAAGTAATTTTTCGTTTACTCTGTCTGTTCTCCAAGAACAATATTCATTAGCTTGCAACCAACTAACTCCTACAACAGGATAATCTGCCCAAGAAGCATGACGGAAATAATAATCCACCATTGGCTCGTTGTAACTCAACTTTGAACGCCAAGCCAAAGTATCAGGCAATGCTTTTTTATAAACCTCAGGATAATCACTACCATACATTCTATTCAACCAATACACATATTCTCTATAATCTTGGTTTGTTACCTCACATTCGTCCATATAGAACGATGAAACAGTAACTCTCTTAGGTTGATTATGCCATTCATATCTTACATTATCGGTAGTTTGCCCCATAACAAAAGCACCACCTTCAATAAACACCATTCCAGGAGGTGTCATTTGTTCATAAACTTTTGCAGATTCAAATCCACCCCAATCAGGATCATCAAGATACCAACCAGTTGTAGCAGATTGTTCTGAACTACCACACTTTGCAAACAAAACAATGACTCCAAAACAAAGGACCAATTTACTAATAAATGCCTTATTCATATCTAAAATTTTAAATTGTTTCTATATTCTATAAATTTTTATCAACTAAAACGATGGACACTTAATCGCTTTTATTTTCTTACGTTTTTCAGGGCAAGGAAGTTGCACTCCAAGTGAAATTTCGTGTGCTCCTCCCGAAGCATTTGAAAGTTTAGACACTGTTATATCATAACTATATCCAATCTTAATATTTTCATATTGAAGACCAAACAAAAGTATCAACGCATCAGAATTATCAAATCCTATTGATTGACGATACCAAGTTCCCAAAATAAATGGACTCCAATCCAAATACATTCCATAATTTAACATTTGGAAACCTGCTTGATAACTATAAACCACATTTGGCGAAATAATCGGTTGTCCAAAGAAAGCATTAGTTCTTCTTTTATCTCTACTCAAATTAAGTCTTATACCTCCATTTGCAGTAAATCGCATAGGGATTCTATTATAAGAAATAAAACCATCATTTGGTCTTGTAAGATTATTAGCCGCTCCACCTATGTACCAATTTTCTCCATACAAAACAAATGCTGCTCCAAAATCAACATAAGTATGTGATAACTCTTCTGGACGAGCCGCCATTGTAGAATAAATAAAACCATAACGAGGGTCAATCATATCAGGAAAAGAAAGTTGATCCCAATCCAAACTCTTATTTGTTACACTTGCTTGTGCTGCCAAATTAAGGAAAACATCGTTTGACAATTTCAAACGCAAAGAATAAATCAATGCAGCGGTGTTAGTACGATAAAATTCACTTTGCATATCGCTCATAATGGTAAAACCAATCCCTCCCGCAAGAGCATCAAAATACTGATCATAACTTGCTGAAAAAGTCTTAAATGCTCCCAAGGTTGGCCATTGATCTCTGTACGACAAAGCGAGTCGAGGACAAACTGCCGAACCTGCTAATGCCGGATTAGTGTATAGAGGATTCGCATAGAACTGTGAAAAGTGTGGATCCTGAGCTTGCAAAAACGAGCAAGCAAATACCAAAGATACCACAATAGACAATATTCTTTTCTTCATATTTCTTTAAATTATTCTTCGTTTTTACTCTAAATTTAGTCTTATTTGAGTCGGCAATATTACGAAAAAAAATGCAAACAGAGAAAGTTTCTCTATTTTTTTTATTTTTTCATCACATTTCACACCCTATTATACTGATGAAATAGCATTATGTTTCACAAAGTTAAAGATTTTAAAAAATATTTCTATGTTTTACATTTTTTTCTCAAAGAAATATTTTTCTAAATCTAAGAAAAAAATAATTTTTTCTATGCTTTTATATAGTGTCTGTGGGACACACAAACAAAATAATGATAAAATATCATCAACAATAAAAGCGTGTCAAACAATAAAATCGCAAAAATAATGTTATAATGGTTATGAAAAGATTTTTTTTAATTTTAGCAATAATTTTTCAAACAGAATTTTGCATTTCACAAACAATAAATTATCCTGATTCATCAGTTTTAGCCTCAGGAAATTGGTTTAGCGTAAATATTCCTTCAAACAATATTTATAAATTAACTTACAACGATTTTCTTACTTTGGGAGTAGAAGAAGAGGAAATAAATTTTGACAATTTATCAATATTTGGCAGTTGCGAAGGTGCGATCAGCGACACAAACAGCAAATACACACAATCAGACTTAACAGAAAAAGCGATTTTTGTAAACAAACAAGAAAAATATGTTTTGTTTTACGCAAAATCCACAATGAAATACGAATACGACAAAACAAATCAAAATTTTTATTTCACTTCTCACCCTTATTCTGATGTAGCAACTTATTTTATTACTTTTGATTCTAAAATCGGAGAAAAGAAAAGAATTACCGAAAGGCAGCAACTCAACAATGAAAATGCAGAAGACAGCAGATTTGCAAAAGATTTCTTTCTTCATAAAAGAGAATTAGTTAATCTTTTAGGCTCTGGAAGAAATTGGTTCGGAGAAAGTTTTTCAATAACCTCAAATCAAAACTCATTTCCTTTATCTCTACAAGGGGTTTCAAATGATTATCCCACAAAAATCACGCTTTGTTTAGCAAATGAAAGTTCTAATCCTGTTAGTTTTTCTTGTAAGATTAACGGAACAGAAATTGGGCAAGTAAATATTTCATCAAAGCACGATGATTACGCTGCTCAACTCTCAACAAAAGAATTTCAAACAAATATCTCTTCCGAGTCTCCTACCCTTGTTTTACAATTTAGTGGCAATAGCAACGTTGATAAAGGCAGATTAGACTATATATTGGTTAATTACACAAAAAAACTTAGATTTAACAACTCTGCACTGAAATTTTATTCTAATCAAGACAACGAAGCAGAGAAAAAAACTTGCTATATAGTAGAAAACGTAAGAACAAACAACATAAAAATTTGGGACGTAACAAATCAAAACGATGTATATTCAATCGGCGATTTTGAAAGAACAGAAAATAACGAATTAAGACTAATTGTTCCAAATGATACTCTAAGAACACTTTACATTTTCTCTTCTACCTCATTTCCAACTCCTATTTTAAAAGGCAAAATAGAGAATCAAAATCTTCACTCTTGGCCTGCCACAGATTTTGTAATAGTTACCGCTCCCGAATTTAAGGAACAAGCCGACAGCCTTGCTCAACTACACAGGCAGTATGACGGAATCACAGTTAATGTAGCGACTACCACACAGGTTTATAACGAATTTTCATCAGGCACAAAGGATTTTCTCGCAATAAGAGAACTTGCACGAATGCTTTACAACAAATATTCTTCACAAGGCAAGGCACCAAAAAATATTCTTTTATTTGGAGATGGCACTTTCGACAATAAAAACATATTAGGAGCAAACAACAACTTTATTCCTACATATCAATCACAAAATTCAATAATTGATGCTGGCACATCTTACACAACAGATGACGTAATAGGCTATCTTTCTCCTTATTCAAAAGGAGCAATAAACGACACTTTAAAAATAGGGATTGGACGTATCATTTGCAACAACACTTCTGAGGCAAACTTGATTTTAGATAAATGTAGAAGATACATAACAAAGCAAGACCTTGCAGAAGGACGACTTGGAAGTTGGAGAAACAACATAACCCTTACCGCAGACGATGCAGACACTTGGGGAGAACGCTATTTTATAGACAATGCCGAAACAATCTACTACGAAATCAAAGAAACAAATCCTATTCTCAATGTAGAAAAGATATATTCCGATGCTTACAAACAATACTCCTCTTCTTCGGGAGCAACATATCCTGATGCTTCAAAAGCAATCAATCAAAGAATGAAGAAAGGTTGTCTATTGTTTAACTATGTAGGGCACGGCTCAGAAGATCACCTTTCAAGCGAAAGACTAATCACAATAACCGACATCACAAGTTGGGATAACTATTATTCTTTGCCTATTGTAATAACCTCAACCTGCGAATTTACTCGTTTTGATATGACAGACAAACAATCAGCAGGCGAGTTTATTCTCTTATCTGAAAAGGGAGGAGGCATAGCCTTGATTTCAGCCTCACGAAAGATTCCTTCACGAAACGAGATCAACACAAATCTACATCGTTTTGCGGTAATCAAAGAAAACAACAAAGGCTTAACTTTCGGAGAGATGTTTATGCACGCCAAAAACGCCACAATGCTTGTTGTAGAAGAAAGAAGTTTCGGATTATTTGGCGACCCTGCCCTTAGAATTGACCTTCCTGAATATAATATCCGCACAACAAAAATCAACAATAAAGAATTGAATCAAACAAGTCTTGACACAATCAAAGCCCTTTCACAAATGACAATAGAAGGCGAAATAACCGATCACACAAACAAGGTTATTCAAGACTTTAACGGCAAGATAGAAATCACTCTTTTGGACAAAGCAAGTAATTATTACACACTTGACAACGAAGGACTAAATACCGACATAGAATTTGAACAACAAAAAAACATATTACACAAAGGCATCACAACCGTAGAAAACGGAAAATTCACCTATACCCTAATAATTCCAAAAGACATAGCCTATAACTTTGGCAAAGGAAAGTTAAGTTATTACGCACAGACCGATAAAACAGACGCAGCAGGCTATTGCGATGAATTTATCATTGGAGGAATAGACACAAGCGTTGTTATAGAAGAGACTCGTCCACAAATCAGTCTTTATATCAACGATACAAACTTTGTAAGCGGAGGAATAACAGACGAAAATCCTAAATTATATGCAATCGTAAGTGATAAAATTGCAATAAACACCGTAGGAAGTGGACTTGGACACGATATTATGGCACGCTTAGACAATGCAGCGAACACTTTTGTGCTAAATGATTATTTTGAAACAGATCCAACAAATCCAAATAAAGGAACTATTACCTTTCCTTTCACAAATCTTGACAACGGAGAACATACTCTTAGTTTGAAAGTATGGAATATTTTTAATTTCTCCTCAGACGCTTCAATAACATTTGTTGTTAATTCTTCTGAAAGAGGAGAAATAATAAAATTAAAAAACTATCCTAACCCATTTAGCGACAACACACAAATAATTCTTGAACACAATCAAGCAAATATAATACAAGAAGCAGAATTACTAATATTTAATCAAGACGGAAGACTAATTTCTCAAATAGATGCAACACCCTACATTGGCACTTACAGCGTAGGACCAATCACTTGGGACGGCACAACAATAGGAGGAGAAAAACTCTCAAATGGAGTGTATTTTTGTAGAATGCAAATAAAGACACAAACAGATAAAATCACATCTCCAATTCAAAAAATCGTCATTTTCAACAGAAAAAAATAATAAAATAAACACATAAACGTTTAAACTTGGTAAAAAAATAAAAAATAGAAATGAAAAAAATTCTTTTAGTAGTAGCGATCATTCTAATAAGCAATAATATCTTTGCACAATTAGACAATGATAACTTAGAAATAGACCAATTATCAGGAAAGGTAATAGACGGAGCAAGAATAATATCAACAGGAGTTCCTTTATTGATAATCGCACCCGATGCAAGAAGCGGAGCAATGGGCGATGTTGGAGTAGCAAGTACACCTGACGCAAATTCAGTACACTGGAATGCTGCAAAATTAGCTTTTATGCAAAATCAAACAGGTGTTTCGTTTACCTATTCCCCTTGGCTAAGGGAATTAGTATCGGATATTGAGCTCTTATATCTTGGAGGTTATTACAAACTTAACGAAAGAAGTACCTTAGGAGCATCGCTTACATATTTCTCTCTTGGTGCTATTGATTTCTTTGACCAAGAAGGAATGGCAACCGGCACATATAAACCAAACGAATTTGCAATGGATTTGGCTTATACAATGAAACTAAATGAAAACTTCGCAATATCCCTAACAGGACGCTATATTCGTTCCGACTTAACGCAAGGACAAAACGTTGGAACAACTCAAACTCACGCAGCAAACGCAGGAGCAGCCGATTTAGGACTCTATTACCAAAAAGCAATCAAAGCTGCACGTCCTTCCGAATACGCATTAGGACTTCAAATCTCTAATCTTGGTTCAAAAATCTCGTATTCCGACAATATGGACAGCGAATTTCTACCAGCAAACCTAAGATTAGGTGGTAGATACACAACAAATTTAGACCAATTCAACAAAATTTCTTTCATGTTGGACTTTAACAAATTGCTCGTACCGACTCCTCCTGTCTATGACACTATTGGCAACATCTATGCCGGAATGGATCCTAACGTAGGAGTGTTTCAAGGAGCAATACAATCGTTTTATGATGCTCCAAACGGATTTAAAGAAGAAATACAAGAGATTTCACTCTCTGTCGGCACAGAATATTGGTACAATAACGTCTTAGCACTAAGAGCAGGTTACTTTTACGAAGCAAAAAACAAAGGAGCAAGACAATATCTCACACTTGGAGCAGGAATAAAGTATAACGTAATGGGATTAGACATTAGTTACCTTATTGCAACAGGAGCATTAAACAACAATCCTTTGAAAAACACATTGAGAGTAGGTTTGAATTTTGATTTATAACAAAGAAATGAAAATAAAAACAGGTATAGGATATGATGTTCACCAACTAAAAGAGGGTGAACATCTTTGTTTAGGGGGAATAAAGATTCCTTCCGAATTAGAAGCAGTAGGACATAGTGATGCCGATTGCTTAATTCACGCAATAATCGATGCACTTCTCGGAGCAGCAAACCTAAGAGACATAGGATTTCAATACCCCGACACAAATATGCAATACAAAGGCATTGACTCAAAAGAACTTTTAAAAGACTGTGTAGAGAAAGTAAAAGCAAAAGGCTTTGAAATAGGCAACATAGACTCTACAATATGCCTTCAAACCCCAAAAATAGGAAAATACATTCCTCAAATGCAAGAATGTTTAGCCAAGGTAATGAGCATAGACACCGAAGACATATCCATAAAAGCCACAACCACAGAGAAATTAGGCTTTGTAGGCAAAAGCGAAGGCATTTCCGCATACGCCGTTTGCTTAATCACAAAATAAAACAAAGAAATAACAGACTGCATTTTGGTTTAAAAAATTCCACAATATGGAGACGACACTCCACAATATGGAAACAAACCTCCACAATATGGAGACAATAATATAATATATAATAAAAATATAATAAAGAAAAAATTAAAAATAAAAAAGAAAAAAAACATAGAGATTTATCCTAATCCTGCAAAAGATGTTTTGAATATAAATTCTGCTTTTACAATCAAAAAAAAATTGAAATCTATGATGCTTTTAATCGCTTGATTGAAACTCGCAAGCAGGTTCATACATTGTAAAAATAAACACCGCAAAAAGTAGCGTGAAAAAGAAACTAATTGTGGAATAAAACAAAGAAATAAAAAAATAAAACAAAGAAATAATTTATTAAAACAAAGAAAAAAAAGAATATTTCAAATAAAAAGTTTGGAATATTCTTTTTTTATATATACTTTTGTGGCATTAATTAAAAACATAAAAGCTATGAAAAAGTTATTAGTAATTTTATTAGCATTATTGCCTTTTGTTTCAAAAGCTCAGCAATTAGATACAGTTTGGGTTGGAGATGATTATTTTGACCAATATATATTTCCTCCTTTAATTGACAATTCTATTGTAAGAAGTAATATTGTTGATAATGGAGGTATTAGTGGTCTTCAAACCTTTTCTTTCATTTTCGACGCTACAACTAATGATTTTCTACAAGCAGTAGCACAAAGATATGAGGTTGCTGAAAATGATAGTGTCAAAATAATAGGTGTTGCTCTTAATTCGTATTTTCATTATTTACACAACCTCATGCATCAAGTTGATACAATAACGTTGAGTGTATTAAACACCGATTTAACAGAAACTTTCTATGAAAAAACTTTCGTATCAGGCAGTGTAGCCGACCCAAATTTCGACCTTGTAAATTATATGCAACATCCAGAGCAACATAATAATTTTGCATATCCTTTTATTGAATGTATTTTTGACGATACTATTACTTTATATGAAGATTATTACGTAGCGTTTAAGCACAATAACAGTTGCAGTGCTCATATTGATAATATTGGTGTTTTTTGCACAGATCCAACCCTAATGTCTATATATGTACCAGATGAAGAATGGATTATTTTACCGGGAGAAGGCCCTGAGCACACCAGAAGAGTAGCTCCTTACAGATATAGCACTAAATATAAACCGTATGTCAAAACTTGTTATTATGATAGAGCGTGGGTTTACATAGAAGACCTTCCTTGGTATCACCGATATGAAGGATTTGCAAGATATGAAATAACAGCAAATGTACCAACAACAGATAGTTCTGCCTTTAAAGCCTTTGGAATTTGTCCTATTCAGGCTGTAATAGATAATTCTTCTGATTCGTTAGATAGTGGCGTTGTTTCGGTTGAATTGCTTGAAGAAAACATAGAGATTTATCCTAATCCTGCAAAAGATGTTTTGAATATAAATTCTGCTTTTGCAATAAAAGAAGTTGAAATCTATGATGCTTTGAATCGCTTGATT